>JAIBEW010000024.1 GCA_019459085.1 Kaistella sp. | reverse complement strand
AATCGAGGGAAGGCTTATTCCTTCCCGACGTGATATGGGAAATATTGGATCGCTGTACCTCAATCTCATCAGCAAATTCCGATGAGGACAATTTGGAATATTCAATGATTTTAGAGATTCTTTCGTTCAGATTCATAGTTACAAATGTAAATAAATATTTTACATCTATAAAACACAAATGTATACTATGATAAATTATAAAGGTTTACAAAAGTAAAACCAACGCGTAAAGCGCTGGTTTATAATATTAAAATGTATTTACAGAATTAAATTAATGTCGTAAATGCTCATCATTTTCCGGATCAAATTTAAGTTTTCTTTCCTTCTTAATTTCAGGAAACAATAGGGAGAACAGGATGCTGACTCCTAAAATACTTACGATAACGATTAAAGAATGCGTCGTGGAGAAGCCCCAGTTTTCAAGATAATTATGGAAAAGCATCTTAAGACCGATAAAGGTCAGCAGTGCCGACAGACCTACTTTTAGAAACCTGAACTTATCAATAATTCCCGCCAACAGGAAGAACATGGAACGAAGACCGATGATTGCAAAAATATTGGAAAAGAAGACAATATAAGGATCCTTGGTGACCGAGAAAATAGCCGGAATACTGTCGACTGCAAAGATAAGGTCGGTGGCTTCTATAATCAATAAAACAAGGAATAATGGCGTAATCTTTTTTATTCCGTCTATGGTGACAAAAAATTTGTTGCCTACGAAGTGGTTATGAACCTGGAAGAACCGGTTGGCAAACTTAACAACCGGATGATTTTGGGTATCAATAGTGTCACTACCATCTTTTTGAAAAAACATTTTTATCCCGGTAAACACCAGAAATGCACCAAAAATATACATTATCCAGCTGAATTTCTCGATCAGCGCAGCACCTAGAAATATAAAGATAAAGCGCATCACTATTGCGCCGAGTATTCCCCAGAACAGCACCCGGTGATAGTTTTTCTGCGCTACCCCAAAAGCCGTGAAAATTAAGACCATTACGAAGATATTGTCGACAGACAGCGCGTACTCTACAACGTAACCGGTTAAGTATTCCAGTCCCAGGTTTTGGTTGTACAGCTGTATGCTGTGTTCGAGATCATTGGGAATAATTTCTACCGGATGGCGGTGGGATGAAATAACGCTTTGAAGTTTTTCCATACTGTTGATCCCATGGAGTAGGTGACCGTATGTAATCAGGAAAAAGTAAAAACACATGGCTAGGGAAATCACAAAAAAGCTCATCATTCCCGCCTGTCTCATGGAAATTGTATCGGCTTTCTTCTTCAGCAGCCCCAAATCAAGAGCCAGAATGAAGAAGATAAATAATACAAAAGCCAGTAAAAAAATAGTTTCGTTTGCCATATCACTAATAAGCGCAAATGTACAGAATTTATCGCTTCGTTCTAAATTTACAAATATAACAGCTGAGTGTTAATAGGATGAACACGACATTTAATCTGTTTGTTTTTTTAACCTACAATCGAAGTTTTCCACATCAATGCTGAGTTAAAGTATAATTGAAAATATTATTTAGGTGATTTATTTTAGTAATTGATTTATAGCCCTTTATAATTTTAAAATAAAAATTATTCAATCCACAATTTTATCAACAGACAAAGTGGCATTCAGGGTTGTTTAACTGAATTACAAAAGTAAATTTTAAAATCCCGGAAAAAAAAATTAAATTTGAGAATTGTAAAATGTGATTGATGCCTGAAAATTTTGTTTACCGTAAAAACCCTGATTTCCCTAACCGCTATATTTCCCCGGAAAAATTATTTATTTACCTGCAGACGAATTTCAGCGACTGTATTTCTGAAGTCGGAAGTTCTTATTTGGAAAAGCCCATTTACATGATGACGCTTGGAACAGGCAAAATAAAAGTGCTCGCATGGTCGCAAATGCACGGCAATGAAGCGAATGCTACCCTTGCAATGCTGGATTTACTGGAGATCTTTAAACATCAGCCATTGCTGAAAAAGGAATTGTTTTCGAAAATTACTCTGGATTTTATTTTTATGCTGAATCCTGACGGTTCTGAAACCTGGAATCGGAGAAATGCGCTGGATATAGATATGAACCGGGACTTTTTTAAACTTTCGAGCAAAGAATTCCGCATCCTGAAAAATACTGTTGAAAAAGGCAACTACAAATACGCGCTGAATCTGCATGAGCAAAGGACAATTTTTACCACTGATGGAGAAAATCCTGCTACGCTTTCATTTCTGGCGCCATCTGTAAACCATGAAAGAGATATTACTCCTGTCCGGAAAAAAGCAATGGCCGTAATTTCAATGATTTTTGACGAACTGAACAAGGAAATTCCTCAGCATATCGCGCGGTATTCAGATGAATTTTATCCCACATCAACAGGCGATAACTTCACGAAGATGGGAATTCCGACGATTTTATTTGAAGGCGGACATTTCCCCGAAGATTATATGAGGCAGGTAACCAGAAAGTATTACACGCACGCATTGTATGAAGGTTTGAAAGCAATGTCGGTGTTAAACGGCACTTCCGAAAATTGGGAAAAGTATTTGGAAATTCCTGAAAATAGGGACACTCATTACGATATCATTTACCGGAATGTTAAATTGAATACTGACTTCGAGTGTATATTGGATATTGCCGTGCAGTTCAGGGAAGAAATTGTGAATGGCGATGATGAAATTTCTTTTACTCCCATTGTAGCTGAGGTCGGTGACATCGGAAACAAGAAAGGCTGGAAAGAAATCGACTGTACCGGAAAAACCTTTGTCTCAGAAAAAAGATTTCCGAAACTTGAAGCAGAGGTGGACTTCAGGATTGAATAAAAAAAGCGAAGTCACTGACTTCGCTTTTATTTTTATAAGAGTTGGTAATCTACTTGATTACTTTAATCCCGTTCGCTACAAATCTGATTTCTTCCTGAGGCTGTGTAATCGCATCGATTTCCTTCTGAGATTTTTTCGCATCCTCTGCATAATGTTTCTGTTCATCAACAGAAATAATTTTGGTTTCAGCATTTCCTTCCATAACGATGGTTTTCCCTTCCAAAGCGGTCGGAACGAAGAACGCATAATCTTTCATTTTAACAAAGAATTTCTCGTTGTTTGCTGTTTCTACAGTTAACCAACATCCTTTTTTATCGCAAACTTCAGTAACTTTCCCTGTGACAGCGATATTTTCGATCTTCTTGCTTTTCTTTAATTTTTTATCCAGTTTTTTTGGAGAGATCGCTGTAGTTTCTGCGTTTGCAGAGACTTTCGCTCCGTATACATCACCAACTGACGCGTTTCCGGCAGGCGGACTGAATTTTTTTGCGGTAGTTTCCTGAGCGAAGATCGCAGTGGAAAGTAACAGAGTAAATAGAAGTGCTAATTTTTTCATTTGATAAATTTTTTTGCGAAATTAACAATTTAAAAATGAAAGCTGCCTTGGTTTAATGATAATCTGGCTTTTAAACCTTATTTTTTAATATGCGATTCCGTTTTTTGGAAAAATTTCTATATTTACTTCAATTAAATTTAGACTGATAACCTGAAACCTTAAAAATGCAGAAAAAACTCAAACTGTGGGATGCCACAATGCTCGTCATGGGTTCCATGATCGGCAGCGGAATATTTATCGTTAGTTCTGATATGATGCGGAATCTCGGATCCGGTTACTGGCTGATCGCTGTTTGGATCATCACCGGAATCATGACGGTGGCAGCTGCAATTTCGTATGGAGAACTTTCCTCAATGTTCCCAAAAGCTGGAGGACAGTACACGTACATGACCGAAATTTTCGGAAAAATGACGGGATTTCTGTACGGTTGGGGTCTTTTCACCGTAATTCAGACGGGTACCATTGCGGCGGTTGCGGTAGCTTTCGGGAACTTTACGGCTTATCTTGTGCCATGGCTGAATGATTCTGCGCCACTTTTTCAAAATGGAAATTTCAAAATTACCTGGATCCAGATTTTAGCAATTTTTGTAATCCTTGTGCTTACATTTATCAACACCAAAGGCGTTAAAAACGGAAAAATATTGCAGAATCTTTTTACGGCTTCCAAAATACTGGCATTGCTCGGAATTATCATTTTCGGATTTTTATTGGTGAAGAATTCGCAGTGGTCCGGAAATATGAGTTTTGGATGGAATGCATTTCAGGATTTTGGTAGAGAAGTTGGCAACGATTTATTTCCAACCGGCTGGAAATCGATCGGAAGCCTAACCCTTCTGGGTGGAATCGCTGCCGCAATGGTAGGTTCGGTTTTCAGTTCGGTTGCGTGGGAAAATGTGACTTTTGTTTCCGGAGAAATCGAAAATCCTAAAAAAAATGTCGTAAAATCAATGGTTTTGGGAACCACGGTGGTCATGGTTTTATATCTTCTTGTTAATTTCGTTTATTTGAACGCACTTGACCGCGACGGAATTGCCTTTGCCGATAAAAACCGCCCTGCTGTTGATGCTTCGGAAGTGATTTTCGGAAATGTAGGAACTGTCATCATGGCAATTTTAGTGATGATTTCTACATTTGGCTGCATCAACGGACTGGTTTTGGCAGGAGCAAGAGTGTTCCAGACGATGGCGAAAGACGGCTTGTTTTTTAAATCAGCGATTGTTAACAACGGGCACAGCGTTCCCGAAAGATCTCTGTGGATGCAGGGAATCTGGGCTTCAGTTCTCGCACTGAGCGGGCAGTACGGTGATCTTCTGGATATGATTTCTTTCGTAATTGTTTTATTCTATATGATTACCGTTTTTGGAGTGATTTATTTAAGAATCAAAAAACCGGAATTGGAGAGATCTTATAAAGCCTGGCTTTATCCCATTACGCCGATTATTTATCTGCTTATCGGGACGGCATTCTGCGGTTTGCTGATCTGGTTCAAGCCACAGTACACCTGGCCGGGCTTTATTCTGATATTAATTGGGTTACCGGTTTACTGGTTCATCAGCAGAAAGAAAACAGTGCAGTAAATTTCAATCAAATAAATTCGAATGGTTTTCATTTATTGTTCGGGCCCCGTCGCAGACGGGGCCCGAACGTTTTTACGGATGACTCATGAACAAACTTTCTATTCCGCTTGCCCTGAGTTAGAAAAATTACGCTATTTTTCATAAAAATTATAATGTCTGAATTAGTTCCCATATTCCAATCGTCTTACCTCTACGAAATCGAACTTGCCAAAACCAAGCTCGCCTCAAGGGAGATTCCAAGCTATGTAAAAAACGAATACGTAAACAATGTTGCCGTTTTCCCAATTTCGCAAAATTATTTCCTGCTGGTGAGTGAAAGGGATTTTGAAGCCGCAGAAGAGGTACTGCAGGAAAATAATGAAATAGAGGAAGAGGAAAATCCGGGATAAGTGATTTGTTAATGACTTTCGAAGTTCAATTTATTTTTAGTAATAAAGAAGAAAACGTTTTTCCAGCCCCGATTGAAGCGTAAATCCTTTTTTTTGGGGGGGGGGGG
>JAIBEW010000009.1 GCA_019459085.1 Kaistella sp. | reverse complement strand
CCCCCCCCCCCCCCCCCCCCTATCAAAAATAAAAAAGCGGGAACGGAGGGCGGAAAAGGCGCCCATAAAAAAAGAATAAATTACCCGAACCACACTAAAACCGCCGCCTGAATTCCGCAAAAAAACTATATTTGTGCAACTTAAAAAAGAACTGTATGAATCCGTATGTGCTGCTGAGTATTATTATCGCTTATTTCGCAATCCTCCTTTGGGTCGCTTACCGAACCGGAAAAGGCAGTAACAACGAGAGTTTTTTTATTGGAAACCGCAAAAGCAACTGGATGCTTGTGGCGTTCGGGATGATCGGAACTTCGCTTTCGGGCGTCACTTTTGTCTCAGTTCCTGGTGCTGTTGGCGCAGATAAATTTCATTATCTGCAGATCACAATTGGGTATCTGATCGGTTACATTATCATTGCTTATGTGCTTCTTCCGCTATATTACCGGTTGAAACTCACTTCCATTTACGGTTATCTTCAGGAAAGAATGGGCCAGGTTTCTTATAAATCCGGTGCGTGGATTTTCATCGTTTCGCGTCTGGTTGGTGCGACAGCAAGGCTTTATTTGGTGGTGAACATTCTTCAGTTTTCGATTCTCGACAGTTTAGGGGTTCCGTTTATCGTGACAACGCTCGTGATTCTGGCCATGATTATTCTCTATACGTATGAAGGCGGCGTGAAAACCATTGTCTGGACCGATACTTTGCAGACAACCTGTATGCTTTTGGGACTCATTATCTGTTCCGTGTATATGCTGAATCATCTTGATTTAGGTTTTTTTGAAAGTCTTACCGCGATGGACAGGCTGGGTTATACGGAAGTTTTCAATACGGATGTCGACAGCAAGGCGTTCTTTTTCAAACAGATTCTGGCCGGAGCATTCATCACCATTACCATGACGGGAATTGATCAGGAAATGATGCAGAAATCCCTGTCGGTAACGCGTCTGAAAGATTCGCAGAAAAACATGGTGACTTTGGGATTCGTATTGGTCGGCGTTATTTCTCTGTTTCTGTTTATGGGCGGACTTCTGCATCTTTACGGCGCTACTGAAAATGTAGTGAGTTCCGGCGACCAGCTTTTCCCGGATATTGCGCTCAACCATTTACCGCCTTTTATTTCCATTATTTTTATTATCGCTCTTATTTCGGCACTGTTTCCGAGTGCTGACGGCGCCATGACGGCCTTAACTTCATCGCTTTGTATTGATATTTTCGGCCTGAAGGAAAAGAAAATTTCCCAGAAAGAACAGGAAAAATTCAGAAAAAGGATTCACCTGATTGTAGCCTTCGCGTTTTTGGTGATGGTGATTATCTTTAAACTCATCAATGACAATTCGATGATCGGGCTGATCCTGAAACTCGCCGGATTTACTTACGGTCCGCTTTTGGGTCTATTCGCATTTGGAATTTTCACGAAATACAAGGTTCAGGACAAACTGGTTCCGTACGTGTGTATTGCAGCGCCCGTAATTTCTTATTTCATCGATAAGTTTCAGGAAAACATGTTCGGTGACTTTAAAATCGGTCTGGAACTGTTGATTATCAACGGACTGCTGACTTTTATTGGATTGTGGCTGATCAGGAAGAAATAAAACGAATATTTGAAAAATTTAAACAACAGACTTTTCAATGCTGCGTTACCACTTTTTCTATACGAATGGTGGTATATTTTAATGGCTTTAATTTTTGTGGTAATTATTGAAACCTTCATCTTATCAAAAATATTTAATACCAGTTTTAAAATACTTTGGATAGAGGTTTTAAATATGAATATTTTTTCAACCTTGGGTGGCTTTTTAGCTCAGGGTTTTATCAGGCTAATATTAGGAATTACGTTTTTTACTCAATTTGACAATTATTCTAAATTTCCAGTTCTTGCTATTATTTTCAGCAACGTGGGTTATCCGGTAAATACCAAAATCACAGCGGAAATTATTTTTGATTTAGTTCTGAGTCTTATCATAACATTCTTAATTTCCATTTTTATGGAATACCATGCATTTAAAAGAAATATTATTTTTGACAAATTTAAAAAGAAGGAACTTCTACTAGGAGTGTTTACTGCAAATCTAATTTCTTACACTTTACTAAGCATATGGGTTTTCTTCAAGTTGAGCCATTTACAATAAATTTCCGGGCTGCAAACCCGGATTTTTCATTTTCCCAAACCTCAAAAAAATTTGCAAAAGCAACCTTGTCAAGGTTGGAGGCTGCTCAGAAAAAACATACGATTAGAAGATATCTTTGTTAATGTTAGTATTTTTACTATCTTTGGATGACCGTTTGTGGTTATGAAAAGAATAAAAGTAAACGAGATCATTAGAATGCTTCAGAAAGACGGTTGGTATCTCGACCGGCAAAAAGGCAGTCACCGGCAGTTCAGGCATCCGTTAAGAAAAGGTGCAGTTACCGTAAACGGTAAGCCAAGTGAAGTTTTATCTCAGATGCTTCTAAACAGTATCTTTAAACAGGCGGGCTGGAAATAATTAAAAATGGAAAAGATTAAAGTTTTTATAGATTGGGACGAGAATTTTGGAGCGGTTTCAGAGTTGCTTCCCGGCTGCGTAGCTACAGGAAAAACGTTTGAAGAGGTTAAAGAAAATTATAATTCTGCAGTAATTTATCATTTGGAAGGTCTCAAAAAAGAGGAGATTCCTACAGAATTTGCAGGCAATTATGAACTGGAATTTGAACTGACAGCGCAGGCTCTACTCCATCGGTTTGATAAAATTCTAACAAGAGCAGCTTTGGCGAGAATCACAGGGATCAATGAAAGGCAGCTGGGTCATTATGTTTCCGGATACAGAAACCCCAGACTGGCTCAAAGGCAAAAAATAGTTGAGGGTTTTCACCGGCTGGGGAAAGAATTCCTCTCAGTATCATAATTATATCCTGCGACATCCGCGGGATTTTTCATTTTCCCAAACCGCAAGAAAATTGTAAATTTGCAGGCAAATAAATCAAAATAATGAGTAAAAGTATTGAAGAGCTGAAATCTCTTACAACACAGATCAGAAGAGACATTTTAAGAATGGTTCACGCCGTGAATTCCGGCCACCCCGGCGGAAGTCTGGGCTGTACCGAATACTTCACCGCACTCTACGGGAAAGTGATGAACTACAAACTTCCCTTCACGATGGAAGGCAAAAATGAAGATCTTTTCTTCCTTTCGAACGGGCACATTTCGCCGGTGTTCTACTCCACTCTTGCTAGATTCGGATTTTTTCCGGTCGAAGAACTCAAAACTTTCAGAAAACTGAACTCCAGACTTCAGGGTCACCCGACGACGCATGAAGGTCTTCCGGGAATCCGTATTGCTTCAGGTTCGCTCGGTCAGGGTCTTTCGGTAGCGATTGGCGCTGCTTTAGGCAAAAAGCTCGACGGTGATCAATCTTTGGTGTACACGCTTCACGGAGACGGCGAACTTCAGGAAGGTCAGATCTGGGAGGCTTTGATGTTTGCAGCCGCAAAAAAAGTAGACAATCTCATTGCAACCATCGATTACAACGGTAGACAGATTGACGGCGATACCGATGATGTCTTAAGTTTAGGAGATCTGCACGCAAAACTGGAAGCTTTCGGCTGGAAAGTGCTGAATGAAAAAAACGGAAACGATCTGGAAACGGTAGTTTCAATTTTGGAAAGAGCCAAATCGGAAACCGGAAACGGAAAACCGGTGGTGATCATCCTTCATACCGAAATGGGCTTTGGCGTAGATTATATGATGGGAACCCATTCGTGGCACGGAAAAGCGCCAAATGATGCGCAACTCGACACCGCTTTCAAACAGTTGTATCTTGAAGCTGCCGCCGATTACTAAAAAGCCAAATGCAACATTCACAAAACAATATTAACATTAAATTTCAAGCAGCAGCAATAGCTTAATGCCTATTGCCTACAGCTTACAGCGTAATATGAAATACACAGTTTTAGACAATAAAGATACAAGAAGCGGTTTCGGAGCCGGACTCGCTGAACTTGCCGATACCAACCCTAATGTAGTAGCACTTTGCGCCGACCTCATCGGTTCTTTGAAAATGGAAAAATTCATTGAAAAAGCGCCGGAACGTTTTTACCAGATCGGGATTGCAGAAGCCAATATGATGGGAATCGCCGCAGGTTTAACGATTAACGGGAAAATCCCTTTCACAGGAACTTTCGCCAACTTTTCGACTTCCAGGGTGTATGATCAGATCCGCCAGTCGATTGCTTATTCGAATAAAAATGTAAAAATATGTGCTTCCCACGCAGGCTTGACTTTGGGTGAAGACGGCGCAACACATCAGGTTCTGGAAGACATCGGAATGATGAAAATGCTTCCGGGAATGACGGTCATCAACACCTGTGATTACAACCAGTCAAAAGCCGCCACTTTGGCGATAGCTGATTTCGAAGGTCCGGTTTATTTAAGATTCGGTCGGCCTGTAGTTCCCGTTTTCATTCCGGAAGACATGCCGTTTGAAATCGGAAAAGGAATCCTGCTGCAGGAAGGGAAAGACGTGACCATCGTTGCGACCGGACATTTGGTTTGGGAATCTCTGCTTGCTGCCGATGAACTGGAAAAAGAAGGAATTTCTTGTGAAGTCATCAACATTCACACGATTAAACCTTTGGATGAAGAGATCATTCTGAAATCTGTGGAAAAAACCGGAAGAATTGTAACCGCCGAAGAACACAATTATATCGGAGGTTTGGGAGAATCCGTTGCCGGAATGCTTTCGAGAAAAAGACCGACCGTTCAGGAATACGTCGCGGTAAACGATACTTTCGGGGAATCTGCGACGCCAGCTGAACTGATGAAAAAATACAAGATCGATGCAGCTGCCGTGAAGGAAGCCGTGAAAAGAATTATGGAAAGATAATTTTTTGAAAATATATAAAAAATCCGTTTCAATTTAGTTTGAAGCGGATTTTATTTTATCTGAAAAACTGCCATTTCGGGATAAAGGCCAGTAAACCGAATGTAATAAAAACAAAAAGGTTTGTTACATCTGTGTACAGAAAGGTCGATAAGAAAAAGCTGTGCATGAAAAAATGCGTAAGAAGAGCCAGCGGAAACAAAATGATTCCGGCTTTTTTATAAAAAAAGATCAGCGTTAAACCCACAATCATCAGAAAATCTACAAAAAAGATCATGTAAAAATATCCTCCCGGAATATTGATGTCGGTTTTCTGCGTGAACTCATCATAATCAATCCCAAAACCCATGAACGAAAATACGAGCAGGATAATAAGGACCAGATAAAAGGGCATATCTTTTTTCGGCGATTCGTTGGCGAAGTCTTTATTCATGGTGTAAAATTAAAAAAACTTTTGAAGATAATTCAAAAGTTTCTGTTTTTAAAGCTGAATGTTTCCGGTTAAATGGAAACCGCATCAATCAGTCTGTTTTTATCGGAAAGATATTCTTCCATAGAGATCATACTTTCAGTTCTCATGACATCCTGAATGTCATCGATCTGATATATGATTCTTTTGGCATCTTCCGTATTCTTCGCTCTCACTTTGCAGAAAATATTGTATTTTCCGGAGATCACACTGGCTTCCACAACATTTGGAATGGTTGAAAGTTCTTTCAGTACCTCGTGCGTTCTGTTTGATTTTGTAAGAAGGATACCGATAAAAGCGGTAAAATGATAATCGAGTTTACCGTAATCTATATTCAGAGAAGAGCCTAAAATAATTCCCGCATCTTCCATTTTCTTCACTCTTACATGGATCGTTCCTGCAGAAACTTCCATTTGTTTTGCAATTTCTGTAAATGGCATTCTGGTGTTTTCTACTAAGAAATCCAGAATCTTTTTGTCAATATCATCAAGTTGATAATTCATCGTTTTATTTATAATTCGTTTGTATTAAGTGCAAATTTACAACAAAATACTATAAGTAAAAAATTTGCGTAAATATTAACGAATTTTAACTGCAAATTACCATTTAAGACCGAAATTCATATTTTATAACCTTAATTTTTAATGGTATCACTCTTTACCTCCGGATTTTTCGTTGTGCTTTTACCATCTTTTTTCTTTCTTTTAAAGATTGTGTTAAAACTTTTGCTCCATGCAACACCCGCTCCATACGTCTGGTTCGCAGCTCCGTTTGAAGAAGTGGTTGACATCCCGATATTCATCGGTTTCGAATAGGCCCGCAAAACAAGCGTTCCGTCATTTTTTTTGGAAACATCATATTCAACAGTCCCTTCACCTGAAAGGTAATTGGAATCTGCGTTCGCTGTTTTGGAAAGTGGAATTCCGAGTCCTGTTTTGACCTTAATCCTCGGTGAAAGGGCAACTGTAACACCTGCATTCGCACGGTCACCGGAATTTGAACCGGCATCGCCGCCCACATAATTCAGATCCACCTGAAATTCACTGCTGATGGTATTTAACACGGAACCCAATTGTTTAAACAGTAAATTGTAACCGGAATTGGCGGCAAGATTATCAAGATTGAAGCCGCCGGAATTGGTCACATTAAACCTGTTCAGCAATAAAATAGATCCAAACTGTATGACTTTTTCATCTTCCTGACTCATTTTCGCAGCCAGGGTTTCTTTTAACTGAGAAGATGCATCCATCCCGTAAACGCCCAGTTCGATCTTCGGATTGTTCAACGTTTGGGTGATTTTTGCCTGAAGCATTACATTCAGCTGTATAGAACCCATATTCAGATAATCGCCCGCATTTGAAACTGCTCTCACGTAATTAGCAGAAATATCAAGAGTTGGAGACATTGCATCACCGTCCCACTGAATATTACTTCCTTTCGCAATCTGAAAAGTCCTGTTCAGAATGGCTTTCGAAATAAATGTTCCGGTTTCCACAAAATAACTTCCGTTCATGGAGATATTTCCGTTTCGCGACATTCTGAACCTTAAATCATCGACATTTCCACGCACTGAAATATCGCCGACATCATCGCCCACCAAAACGTTTACCGTTGTGCCTTTATCAATATCAAGATTGAAATCGATGTTCATGTTTGCTCCGGTTTTTTTCTTTTCCTCCAAACTGATGACGCCTGCTTTATCCTCTTTCAGGAAACGCAGCATTTTAAATTCTTCAACATTCGAAGTGGAATTTGAATTAAAGGTAAACACCGAATTGTTGAGCGCCTTCATATTAGGAGTAGAAATATCAAGACTCGATACCGGGCCCGAAACAAACAAATCGCCCTGACCGTAAACCCGTCCCCAGAAAAGATCGTAATCTTTCTGTTGCGTATTCAGCAGCAGCAGATTATCGGCTCGCATGATAAGGTTAATTCCCATTGAAGCCAGCGTTTCGAACTGAATCGCTCCGGAAATTGTTCCTTTTGAATTGGCTCTTCCGTCCGTCACCCCAATATTATTGAGTACCGCCAAACCTTTACTGAGCGGAATGACTGTATCCTCAAAGGAATAATCGACTCCCGTGAAATTGAGTTTAAGACCGAGTTCTTTAAGCGCGATATCCCCGCTGTAATCAATATCTTTTAAGGTTCCGGAAATACTCAGAATTCCGGTTGCTTTACCGCGCAGATTGCTGAAAACGCCTTTCACAAACTGGTTGGCAAAAGCAAGGTTGAAGTCGTTCATATCCGCTTTAATATCAAGCGTGGGTGAACTGGTGTTGTTGTTGATGGTTCCGCTCACGTGAAGGTTATTGTCGCCGATTATTCCTGCTGAAACTACTCTGGCATCCACATCAAAAACATTCGGAACTGAGCTATTTTTTGCAGTGATCACGATATTCCCCAAATCCTGCTTATTCATCAGAATGCGGTTGATGGACATGTCAATGATCGGTTCCAGATTATTTTGGTTCATCTTGATTTTAATGGAACCGTTCGCAACACCCTGAATATCCATATCGTTTCCGCCTCCCTGCATCATCAGGAGTTTCGCAATCTGCAGATTTTTAACTTCGGCATCTACATCAAAATCTTTGGCAGACTTAAATACAGCACTGTTAACCAGAATCTCACTTTCATCCGAGAAAACGCGTAAATTCTGAACGAAGAAATCGGCGGTTTTTTTTCGGTATGTTATGGAATGGTTAAGCAAAGGCGAAGTATCGATACTCCAGGCAACGTTGTTTAATTTCAGTTCTGTAGGTTCAAACCTGAAGACATAATCGCCCGCCGCATCGGTTGACTGATTGATGTTAATGGCATACTCTTTTAATTCGCCAGCCATTTCATCTGCAGGTGATCCGTGTCTGAAAGTTGTGGCAATATGCAGAAGCTCATTATTTTCGTTTTTGCCGCTCAGGACAAAATCTCTGACTACATTTTTATTGTAAACGGCACGGTCGATTTTCGCATAAATCTGCTCATCAAGGTTTGCGGTATTGATTCTCAGCACCAAATTATCCACCATAGCGCTGTCGCGGGTAATTTTTTCCCTTTCGTTGATCTGATATGCAGGATTTGCTTTCGCTAATGCCATATCAGCATCCGTAATTTCCTGTTTTTTGGTCATGATATATTTCATGGACGCAACATCTGCATTCAGGACCAGATTATTGGAATTTCCGTCATAGGAACCGTTCACACTGGCTCCGGCCGGAATCTGAAGATTCGGCATAAAATAGCTGACGAGCCCCTGTTTCACATCAAATTCCATATCGAAATGCTGACCGCGGTACAGTTTTCGGGGCGGCGGTCCTACCAGAATTTTGCCGATTCCGTTCTGGAACATAGCTGCGAGGTCGCCCAGATTAAATTTTCCGGCAATTCTACCGTTCACAGCTCCCGGAGCGTCTACAGAAACAACGCGGTTTCCGTTTTCGAAGAAAGCTTTTACTTTCGCGTTTGGAATCACGAATTTCTGAGTTGCAGTGGTAAAATTTACATTTCTAAGATCTGCATCCAGATTCAGGTCATTGAGGTTCGTCATCGCAATTTTTCCGTCAACAAAGCCGCTTACGATCTGGTTTCCTTTCGCTCCTGTAAAATAATCGATGTTGAGATACCTGACATCAGCAGTAATATCTGCCATAATGCGCGAAGTACGGAAATCAATAAGACCTTTGATATCGGCCTTTGCCTGTTCATCGTTTACCGTCACGATTCCGTTATACGTTTTGTGATCCAGGATTCCGTTCAGGTAAAGATTGTTGATTTCCTTATCCAAAATCTCGATTTTTGAAATCCGTGAAACGGTTTTAAGCCGCATCGTATTCACATCGAAACTTTGTCCTTCCACATTGAATTTTCCGGAAATTAACCCGACCTGTTTGTTTTTGGTAATCACCGAAGTGTTCAGATCATTGATTTCCGCATAACCGCGGTATCTGGGCAGAGCAGAACTGTAGTCATCCAGATAAAAATTAGAGAGTTTTGCCTGACCGATTCCTGTGATAAGTCTTGCATTCGGTACAAAAACCTGTTTCGGATTTACGCGTACCGCGCCGTTGAATTTCAGTCTGCCAAAATCATCAGCGAAATTTTTCATTTTCGAAGAAATGAAAGTAGGCATCATTGCCTTAAGGTCTTTATAAGTAAAGTCGGTGGAAAGCGAATTGGTTTCAATCTGGAAGTTGCCATCCATGAGATTTGAAACCTTCATTGTAGTGGTTTTGATGTTCACCTGCGGATTTCGGATCAGGAAATTTTCCAGATAAAAACGGTTCAGAGGCCCCGTCATTTTCCCTGAAATATTGATCGGCTTGTAATTATCCCAGTCTGTCACGAAATAACTGATGTCATATCCACTGATCTGGCTTCCCTGTTTCATTTTCATATCCCAGCGCACACGGTCGGCAAAATCTGCCCATGAACCGTTATTCAAAGCGAATTTCAGATCTCCCTGAAGCAGAGAATTATCGGTATTTAAAGTCAGATCTTTCAGAGTAAGAAAATCATCGGTCATGGAAAGGTCGGTGGAAAATGTATCTACAAAATGCTGTTTTCCCCATCTTTCGGTGTAAAAAGTCATGTTGTTGATCTGCGCAAAAACATCGCCGCCGTTCACCTTCACTTTTGGGGCCCGAAGATTGAATCTTGTAGCGTTCAGCCATTTTCCGGCTTCACCTTCACTGTTCTGATTGATGATCGTAACGCGGGAATCGATAATATCAACTCTCGAATCCAGTTGAAATGGCGGTTTATTGGGATCCGCTTTTTTCCCGCTGTCGAAAAGCTGGGTGTAGCGAATGAAATTTGAAATACTGTCGCCTTTATAGGTCACCACTTTAATATTTGCATTCGTCAAAGACAGCGCATTGAAACTTAAGGAATTGCTGTTTCCGGAAATGGCGTTTTTGGCAAGAGAAATCCAGTCGGAATTTGCCCGGAACTCCCGTGCTTTGATGAATTCCATGCCTTTGTAATCCTTTATCTTAAGCCCTTTGATCAGAACGTCGCCGAAATAATCTACCGAAATGCTCTCCGTAGTCATTTCAGCTTTAAAATCCTGATTCAGCACCTGTAGAGCCTGCTGAGCCGCCCATCTTTTCGTTACATTAAGATTTACAGCTATTAAAACCGCGGCAACTAAACCGAGAATGCTCCAGAATAAAATTAAAAGAAGTCTGGCCCACCAATGATAATCTGTAACATCTTTGGCAGCCTGCTGTCCGAATTCTTTGGCAGTTTCTACAGGATGGGTAATGGCATCTGAAGCCAGCTGTGTGGCGTCTTTAACGGTTTCCTGAACTTTTTCGCCAACATTTTCGGCAGTGTTCTGGATCTGATCGCCGATGTTTTCAGCAACAGATTTTTTATTTTCGTTATCGTTATTATTATTTAAATTTGCCATTGTAATGAATAACTCAATAATTTTAGGGATTGAATCTTCGTGTGACGATACTTCTGCTGCTGTTATCCGGGGAAATAAAATCCTCTCCAATATTGCTGCCAATCAGGAAATCCACAACGATTACGGTGGTGTGGTTCCGGAACTGGCTTCACGTGCCCATCAGCAAAATATCATCCCCGTCGTTGAAAAATCCGTCAGTCAAGCAAATATACAACAAAAAGACATTTCGGCTGTCGGTTTCACGCGCGGACCCGGTCTTTTAGGTTCACTTCTGGTCGGCACTTCATTCGCGAAATCTTTGGCCATGAGTCTTGGAGTTCCTTTAATTGAGGTCAATCATCTTCAGGCACACATTTTAGCACACTTCATCGAGGATGCAAATATAATGCCCCCGAAATTTCCTTTTTTATGCCTCACCGTTTCCGGCGGCCACACGATGATTGTGCTTGTAAAAGACTATTTTGATATGGAAATCATCGGCAGAACGACTGATGATGCAGCCGGCGAAGCCTTCGACAAAATCGGGAAAATATTCGGTCTCGATTATCCTGCAGGACCCATCATCGACAAACTGGCCAAAAACGGAAACGAAAATTCGTTTCAGTTCAATAAGCCGCGTCTGGAAAACTACGATTATTCATTCAGCGGAATCAAAACTTCGGTACTGTATTTCATTCAGAAGGAAATCAAAAAAAATCCGGATTTCATCAGGGAAAATATTGATGATTTATGCGCCTCGGTTCAGCGGTCCATTGTTGAAATTTTAATGGATAAATTAGAAAAAGCATCAAAAGATCTGAATATTAATGAAGTGGCGATTGCAGGCGGCGTTTCCGCCAATTCCGCATTGAGGGCAGCGATGCAGAGCAATGCAGAAAAATTAGGCTGGAAGATCTATATCCCAAAATTTGAGTACACCACCGACAATGCCGCGATGATTGCCATGGTGGCGCAGCTTAAATTTCAAAGAGGAGAATTTGCAGACCTCTCGGTTTCTGCGACTGCGAGATATGACATCGAAGAAAGCTTTAAAAAACCATGAAATTATTTTACGGCACTATCGAAAACGGCAAGACAGAAATTAATGAAGAGGAGCAGCAGCACATCGTAAAAGTTCTAAGGATGCGCGAAGGCGACGAAATTTCGGTTACAGACGGCAAAGGCAACTTGGCGACCGGAAATCTTATTTTTGAAGGGAAAAAGGTTTCGCTGGCTATTCAGGATATCAAAGAAAACCTTCCGGATTTTTCCACCCGCCTTCATATTGCCATTGCGCCGACAAAAAACATCGACAGGATCGAGTTTTTTCTTGAAAAAGCTACAGAAATGGCCGTTTCGGAAGTCACTTTGCTTCAGACCGAAAAAACCGAAAGAAAAAACCTGAACATCGAGAAACTCAGGAAACAGAGTGTTGCAGCCTCCAAACAGAGTTTACGCTTTCATTTTCCGAAAGTGAACGACGTGACCAAATTTTCAGAATTTATAAAAACTTTAGATCCGGCAACCACTTTTGTCGCACACTGCAATGAAAATCTGGAACGAATTGACCTTAAAGATATACAACCACAGCACAACATTACTTTTTTGATCGGTCCGGAAGGAGATTTTTCAGATAAAGAGATTTTGATTTTAGCAGAAAAAGGAATTAAAGCCGTATCGCTCGGAAATCAGCGACTTCGAACAGAAACAGCTGGAATTTTTATTGCCGCTTGGAATTATTTCAAGATGATTTAGCCTGTTCTCTCAAATATTTGGCTAAAATCTGCTCCCCACTTTGTATGGAATTCACCGTCCAGCGGACTTTCATCTCCCATAATTTTTCTTCAGAAAGTTTATAATCGAATCCTGATTTGATCAGCTTCTGCTTCATTTCATAAAAACAGATCGCCGCCGCCACCGAAACGTTGAAACTTTTTGTAAAACCATACATCGGAATGGCCAAAGTTTCATCAGCAAAATCCAGGATTTCTTCTGTAACGCCCTCTTTTTCCGTCCCGAAAACCAAAGCGACAGGTTCTTTCAGATCATAATCCGGAAGCATGACGACATTTTTTTCAGGAGAAACCGCGAGAATTTTATAGCCGCGGTTTTTAATTTCCTGGAGAGAATCGAGATTGTGCGGCATTTTTTCAACTTCCACCCAGGTTTCGGCGCCTTTTGTCACGCGAAGATTCGGATTGAAGATGTTTTCGCTTTCCATTGCCACGATTTTATGAAATCCGCACGCCTCCACCGAACGCACGATCGCCGCCGCATTCCGGAACTGAAAGATATCTTCCATCACCGGCAGTACAAAATCGGAACTTTCCTGCGCATAATGCTCAATTTTCCGGAGTCGTTCATCACTCAGGAACTGTTTGAGGTATTCGAAGGTTTGCTTGTCTTTCATGTTTCAAAAATAATGTTTTTTTGGGAAGGCGCGGCTGGGGCGCGAGCGAAGCGAGCGCCGAAAAGTGTAGAATGGTTTTGTTTAATGCAAAAAAGTGATTTTTTTTCAAATCTGATTTCGAAGACTCAAACCGCGCCCCGGCTTGAACGGAGCTCTTTTTGCAAAGCAAAAAAGCGGGAGTGGAAGACGGAAAAGGCGCCCAAAAATTCAGAATCTGTACTAAAAAATGTAATTTTGAATCCATGAAACGAAAAGTACTCCTTATTTACACCGGCGGAACCATCGGTATGGAAAAAGATTATAAAACGGGAAGCCTGAACGCCTTCGACTTTGGGAATATTTTCAGAAAAATCCCGGAAATGAATCTGCTGGAGTGCGAAGTATCCGTCCATCCTTTTTCAGAACCGTTGGACTCTTCGGATGTCGGGCCGAAGGAATGGAAAATCATCGCCAACTATATCGGTAAAAATTATGAAAAATACGACGGTTTCCTGATTCTGCACGGAACCGATACCATGTCATATACAGCATCAGCACTCAGTTTCATGTTGAAAAACCTCCGGAAACCCGTTATTCTTACGGGCTCTCAGCTTCCGATTGGTGACCTGCGTACCGATGCAAAGGAAAATTTACTCACGAGTCTTTATTATGCGAGTTTATACGAAAACGATGAAGCAGTAATTCAGGAAGTAGCCGTTTATTTTGAGTACAAACTTTTACGCGGAAACCGTACCCTGAAATACTCTGCAGAATATTTTGATGCCTACCAAACCCCGAATTATCATTTGCTGGGACAGTCGGGAGTGCATTTGAATGTGGAAAGAGATTTTTTATGGAGACCGAAAACTGATGAGAAATTTACGGTCGACAGTCACATTTCTCAGGACGTCCTGTTCTGGCGGATTTTCCCGGGAATGCATCTGGAACATTTTTCTGAAATTCCGAATATGAAAGTCCTGATATTACAGGTTTTCGGATCCGGAACTATTTTCAACACCGAAAAAACTCAGCAAACCCTGCAGCTGCTGCGAAACCGAGGAACCGAAATCGTCGTGGTCTCCCAATGTGTTTCGGGCGGAATCAGTTTCGGAAAATATTCCAATTCCAATATTTTTACTAAAATCGGAGCCATCAGCGGACACGATATGACGGCAGAAAGTGCCATCTCCAAAGCCATGCATCTTCTGGAAAATCCAAATTACGAAGGGAGTTTTGCCGAAAATTTCAATAAAAACCTCTGTGGCGAAGTGACTTTTGACTCCTGAGATGTGAATTTTACAGCTTAATCACAATTTCTGCTGTCTTTAAAATTCAAATGCCAAAGAAAACCCTTTGAACTTTAGACAAAAAACTTTACTTTTGCAGTCTTCAATTAGAGAGGTGTCCGAGTGGTTGAAGGAGCTAGCCTGGAAAGCTAGTATACGGGCAACTGTATCGTGGGTTCGAATCCCATCCTCTCTACTAAATCCCAAAAAACCTACTGATTTTCAGTAGGTTTTTTTCTTTCTCACCAAAATCCGTGAATTTTACAGTTTAACGCCGAAAATATAACCCACGCCTGCAGAGATGCCCATTGCCAGTGTCCCCCAAACTGTTATTCGGATAATAGCTTTTTTGACACTTGAACCTCCTGTTTTTGCTGCAATTATTCCTAAAGCAATCAGAAAAACGATGGTGAAGCCGTAAAGCCAATACTCAATACCCTTTAAAGGTGCAAAAAGTATCGCGAGAAGCGGCAAAACGCCACCTATTGTAAATGCGGTGCCTGAAGCCAGTGCTGCCTGAATTGGGTTTGCCTGACTGATCTCGTTGATTCCCAATTCATCTCTGATGTGTGCACTTAAAGCGTCTTTTGCAGTAAATTCCATTGCGACCTGCATTGCAGTTTCTTTTTTCAGTCCTCTCCGTTCATAGATTTGCGCGAGGATTTTCAGTTCCTGTTCCGGCATTTCTTTCAGTTCATGCGTTTCCCTTTCGATATCTGCTTTTTCGGTGTCGGTTTGGGAACTTACCGAAACATATTCGCCTGCAGCCATGGATAATGCTCCTGCGACAAGTCCGGCAACTGTGGCCAGAATTATAGGCTCGCGGGCAGTACTGGCCGCAGCTACTCCGATTGCGAGACTGGAAATGGATATGATACCGTCATTCGCGCCTAGAACGGCCGCTCTCAGCCAATTACTCCTGTGGATGTAGTGACTGTCTAAGTAATTGTCGATTGTGATCATTTCTGTAGTTTTTAGTAAATCCAGAATTTAATATGCTGCTGATCGTATTTCCGTACAGTAAAGTTAAGAATAAACTGCCTTTAATGAGCGTTTCACCTCCTTAAATAAAAGATTTTTGCGGCATTACAAATTAATCTGTTCATAAACTATTATTGAAATTTGTAACCAGAAACCGCACTCTTTTGTAACGTTCCGAATACTGAAGATGAAAAATAATCCATTTTGTTCAAGATTATTTTTCATTCTAAAATTTCAAACAAAAAACCCCGCCATTAGACGGGGTTTAATATAATAAAGAAGATTCTTATTTAGAAATAAGTTTGCCACCCTGCTGTACGCCGTTTTTACCGGTAAGCTGGTAATAATAAACACCTACAGGAAGGTTCATCTGCAATTCAGTTGTTTTTTTAGAAAGAACTTTTGATAATACTTTAGTACCGATAGCACTGTAAATCGTAAGATTCGCACCGCTTCCCAGTCCTTCAATATTTACATTTAATACAGAGGAGAAAGGATTTGGATAAAGTTGAGCTGATTTCGTTATCAAAACACTGGACTCTGTCCCTAAATTTGTACAACCGGGGGTCATTTGTGCATTAATTGCAAAAGTAGAGATTCCACCACTTGTACTTAAAACACGACCTTCAATTGACGCTCCTGTATTCACAATGATAGCTCCATTATTTCCAATCAGGGTTCCTTTTAGAACTGCATTAGTACCCAGGTTGGTAGCACCATCAACTAACCAGAAAACGTTTTTAGCCTGTGCGCTATTCAGTAAAACTACATTAGCAGCAGTACCTGTGGACAATGCACCTACGATCTTGATTACAAATACTGCATTAGCATTATTTTGTGCATCCAAAAATACGGTTCCTGTATGTACAGTAGCAGCATTCAAAAGATAGGTATGCGGTGTAAGGATAAGTCCATTACCAAACGTTGCCGGGAAAAGCAATTGGATATCATGAGGAAGCCCATTAAGATAGGTATAAACACCTGCCAGATCTACTGCCGCCTGAGCGGTGGAAGTATCAGGACTCGGGTGAATGGTTCCTGTAACATTACTTGCCTGGAAACCTGTAGTCAGACCAACATTGGTTCCAACATCACCTGTAACGAAAGTAGTACCGGTATTGGTAACCGCACCGTTTCCGGAAAATATAGTATAACAGGCAACAGTGTTTAATGTTGGTGCAGCCGGACCTGTAAGCTGTGGAACTCCACAACCTAAAGGTTTGCGAACCGAACCATTTGTTACCGTTATTGCGCCTGTAGTAGAAAGAGCACGACCTTCAATGGTAACACCTGTTTGGAGAACAATTGCCGCGTTATTTGCAATTACATTTCCTCTCATAATAGTGTTTGCTGCAAGGTCAACAAGACCTTCAACTTTCCAGAATATATTACAGGCAACCGCCCCATTAGTCAGGAGAACTTGTGTGTTTGCAGCCGCGGATAAACCTCCCTGAACTTTGATAATAAAAAGGGGGTTTGTATTTCCCGCACCGTCAAGAGTCAATATTCCGGTCATTGTTGCAGCTGACCCGATAGAATAAACACCGGGAGTAATAGTTTGTCCGTTTCCTAAAAGCGGTGCAAGAGCCCCGGTATTAGGAGTTGCGTCGATAAGGTTAGCAGCAATCGTAAGATCGGCTGCAGCACTCGCAGTTGCTCCGTCAGCATTATGCATAACACCATCTACATTACCGAAGTTTGTAACCGCTCCATTGTTTGAGCCTACATCTCCTGTAATTTGGGAAGTTCCTACATTGGTAACAGCCCCAGTTGTAGTAAAAAGTGCAAAGTTAGCAGCTGTTCCCAAACTTATCTGACCATAGGTCAGCGGGGAAAAACAGATAATGGCAAACGTAGCCAATAAAAGTAAAAATTTATTCATGATTTGGTGATTAAAGCTGAAATTTTATTATTTCAGCATAACAAAGGTAATCTTTAAATCGAATAAACAATATTATATTAAATTATTAATAGAAAAATCTTAAATATAAAAAAATATCATTAAGGATAATGCCAAATATTAAAAATATTCAGATCCACAATTACACAAGAAATTGAAATATTTACATTATTTTAAGATATCGCCCGAAACGAGAATATTTATGAGATTTCTACAATTACATTCAAAATCGCTTCACATCAACTTCAGGCATGAGAGGTTTCCCATTTTCAATATGATCAAAAAGTTCTTTTGAAAAATAGCACCCGCTCAAAACTCCGCGTGCGCCAAGTCCGTTAAAAACATAGAAATTTTCATGGCCAGGCTGATTCCCTAAGATGGGCCGGCGGTCTTTAACGGTCGGTCGAAAGCCATATTTCACTTCTGCAACTTCAAATTCATGAGGATAAAACTCAGAAAGCCCATCCCGGAGCTGAACTTCCGCAAAGTCATCTATTGCATCCGGTCTTTCATTTGGATCATAGGTGCCACCGTAGTAATATAATTCATCATCGAGAGGAAAAAGGAAATGCTTCTTTTTTAAAGTAAGCTTGTGATTAAGCTTTACCGAAAGTTTTACTTTTAAGTGATGGCCTTTATTGGGAATAACAGGAATATGGGAGAAAAAAGGATTCTGCCTGACACCCATTCCTTCGCAGAAAACAATGTGTTTGAAGTTAATGTCTCCGTAACTACTGCCGGAAATACGCTCATATTCAAATTTTTCTTCCGCCAAGGAATCATTCTTTTTAAAATAATCGAAAAAATCCGTAAAAAAAGCTTCTACATTCAGCCGTGCAGATAAATTGACCCGGCCTGTACCGAAAGGGTTTTTAATGGTTTCCAAAAATTTAATTTCCGGGTCTAGGAAATTTCCGAGTTCTTCAGTCTCAGATTTGCTGAGCCAAAGGTTTCTTTCACTTTCATCATGAAAAATGCGGTGAATCTGCTCATCAATCAAATAATCATTTCCGGTATACGTCTTAATTTCGGTCAAGGTCTTCCTGAAAAACTCAATCTGTTCCTGGGCAAGCCAGAATGTTGTAAATTTTTTGAGTACAAGAGGATTAACAATTCCTGCAGAAACCCGGGAAGCTCCTTTACATCCATCCGAAAAAAGAAGAAAGGATTTCCCGTTCATCACCAGCTGATGGGCAAAAAAAAGAGCCGCATAACCGTCTCCAACTATAATATAATCTACATTTTTCATCATAAAAAAAACCTGAGTAAATGTACTCAGGTTTTTTTATCTAAACAATGTGAATCTTAATAATTCCACATTTCATTTTCCATTTGCAGGATCTGCTCTTTGATTTTATCGCTTTCTTCAAGCTGCTCATCTGCATTTCTCGGGATATAGTCCTTGATGGTACCGTCGCCTAAGCCTAAAGATGATTTATAAATAATTGAAGTGAATCTTCTCGCGTTGATTAAATCATCAAAAGTCAGATCTGCTGAAGTGTTTTTTCTGTTGAATACCGCACTGTTTGCCAAAATCTTTCTGGCACTTGGATAATACACCCAGAAAAGGTCGATGAGTTCATCTGCGCCAGCCATTAACTGTCCATCAGGACCTACTCGTCCCTGAATTGCAGGATCTGGACCTAAAGCAGCTATTCCCAAAGGTCTGTACTTCATCATTCCGTCTCTTCTGTCTACATACCACATTCCCATAATCTTGAGAACCTTTACTTTATCTGAAGTGGTCTGAATTCTGTCGGTAAGTTCGATTCTTTCCTGCTCTGTAAGCTGTCTTCCTGAATTGAGGATATCAATTGCAGAATCGTCAAGTCTTGTACTTTCAAGTCTTGCCTTGATTCCATCCGGAGAAATTTTAGTTTCGAAATTTTCGTCATCATAAACCTCCTCAATATCGCCGTTCATGGCTGCATCCAAAAGCAACTGGTACAGTGATTTGTTTTCAGAAGAAGATAACCCACTCGTATTGTTATAATAAAAAGGCTGGTTAACCTTATCGTTCATGTCAATCACTTCCCAAACAAAAACACTCTTGAGGACATCTTTATCTTCAATAAAACCGTATTCTAAAGGAGTAACTGTATTATCAACCAGTGAATCACCAATTTTCTGCTTGTTCTCTGCACGCATCTGTCTGAATTCTTCCGGAGAAGAAGCGTTAAGAATGGTCTGGGAAAATACCATCCCTGAAACCAACACGATCAAACTGCTTATATATTTTTTCATATTGAAAATATTATAATTTTTCTATTTTTCTTATTGAACATTAATAACAACCGGCGAAACATTCTTGATTTGCTGATTTCCTAAACCACTTGCTGTAGTTTTGATATCGAAGATATACACCACATCACCTGCCCGTAAATTTTTAGTAAGGCCTTCAACACCGCTTAGAGAATTCCCCTGAATCAGCATTGCTGCTCTTCCGGGAGCTTTAAACATAAAGCTGTTCACCGTAAACGTAACCGGGAAATCAAAATCAGGTAAAGCTGCTGCTACATTCTGGTTTGGAATCGAAGTCGCAGGCATTGAATTGATGGCTTTTCCTCTGATCTGCCCTTGTGGAGGCGGAACATTTTTAATTCTGAATTCGAAAGTTTTGGAGGTTCCCCCTCTTGGTCCTGTTCCTGAAATCGTTAATTTAAGGGTATTACCTGTAGTTGGAGTTACCGTCCATTTACCTGAACTTCCTTTAACAGATGCTCCAGGAGCAGAAAGGGAGAGTCTTGAATTGTCCACTCCCAGGATTGATCCTGAGATTGGATTTTCCAAACCACGGTATACCACGTTCATTTTATCCGGAGACAATAAAGCTCCTGTTTCAAATTTCACTTCCTGAGGACCTGCAATTACGTTGTAAGTGTGGGTGTAAGGAATCGTTTGGTTCTTTCCGTCGGCCATTAATACGGTAATATTACCATTAAATGTTTTCGGACCTAAACTTCCTGTATTCAGATTGATAAATCCTTTACCGTTTTCCTGTCTCTGAACGCCCTGAATATTGATCTTATTGCTGTTTGAGTACGAAGCCAAATATACTGTTGCTTCTGCGTTAGTACCCATTATAACATCCGTAGGTGCTTTTACAATTGCATCATACATATTGAACTTAATGCTCGCATCCACTTTTTCCTGAAGCATCATTGCCAATGCATCTGACTGCACATTTCTGGCGTCGTTCTGCAGAATTTCAAGATTAGATTTAGCAGCAATTAATGGCTGATTGTAAAATTTGTACTGTAGCCAGTTTTTGTTATTTTGCTTTTTTCCGCCAGGAAATTCAGTTTTCAAGGCTTTGTCAGATCTTGCCACCAATTCTGCAAGCTGCTGATTATTTTTAAAAGTCTGACTGATGTAATTTCTGACATCATCAATTTTGGCTTTCAATTCATTCGCTTTCGGTGATGGCTTGGTTTCGTCACCATCAGTGAAAAAGTAATTGGTAACTGCTTCACTGTTATTCAAAGCTGCAAAATTCTCGTTCATGTCGATTCCAGGAGTTTCGTTAAACTCAGAATCTTTTAGAAGTTTTTTCTTCACATCATCAACATGAGAAACCAATGCATCGATCTTTGTTTTAAGAACCTTGTACTGTTCCCACGGCTGTGCATAGGTGTCCGGAACATTCTGCGCCTTAGTTTCTAAAGTCTGCTCGAAAATTCCCGTATTTTTTTGCTCGGTCAGGAGCCTTGTTTCCTTTAAAGATTCGGTAGAGTCATAATATGACCGTATGATTTCCTGATCGATGTTCATCGCCAACATAGCAATAAACACGAGGTACATCAAGTTGATCATTTTCTGACGTGGAGTCTGTTTTCCTTGTGCCATTCTCTTTTCTTGTTTTTAAATTAAATTAGTTTAGAAATGATGGGAAATTAAGACTTCATTGCAGTCAGCATACCGCCGTAAACTCTGTTAAGATTATTTAAGTTAGATGTTAATCCGGATAATTCTTCGTTGAATTTTTCAGAATGGGCAGCTGATCTTTCCATATCTGCAACATATTTTTTAGCATATTCCGACTGTCTGTGACCGTTTTCAAGCTGAAGCTCATATAGTGCATTCATGCTTTCCATATGTTGCGCTGCTTTATTCAGCTGATCATTGTATTTATGAGTAGAAGATGAAACATCAACTGTTTGGTTGATCTGGTCAACTGAATTTGAAAATTTATCGATGCCTGTTCTCAGTCTTTCGAATAAACCAACATCAAGTTTAGCATCTTCCAACATTTTATCCAATTTATTAGAAAGGGAATTTTCCAATTCCAACATTAGGTTGTTTTTACCGTCTGTAATATTAGAGTGCAATGGATTTGGTTTTGCATGTCTGTCTAAAAGCTCAGGATATACATTTTCCCACGCATAAGATTCTTCAGATTTAGGAGGATCAAAGGCAAAAATGGTAAAAATAATTGCCTCAGCAACTAATCCTACTGTCAGGGCAACGTTACCAGTAATTGGTCCGATACTGAAGTGGGTGATTTTGAATAGAGCCCCGATAATTACGATTGCAGCGCCGATTGAATAAAAGAAATTCATCCAAGCCTCTTTTGTCTTAAACATATTGTGTAGTTTTTTTAATTTTTAGATTTGATTAGTTTGTTCTTCTTTTTGCCTTTACAGAAGCTTCAGGAATATCCTGAACGGTTCTGAAACCGATATAACTTCTGGCAGAATCTTTTCTTTCCCAGTCTCTTGCACCGGTCATCAACATATATCCCACATCTTTCCAAGAACCACCTCTTACAGATTTCTTAGGGTCTGTCTGGTCTTTAGTTGATGGGCTTAATGTAGAAGAGAAGCCGTAAGAAGAGTTGTTGTACTGAGATTCCGTCCACTCTGCAACGTTTCCTGCCATATCAAACAGTCCGAATCCATTCTTTCTGAATTTTTTCACAGGAGCAGTATAGATGTAGGTTCCTTTTATATCATCTTCCATATAGTTACCTCTTTTCGGTTTGAAATTCGCAAGGTAACATCCTCTGTCGTCCATTAAATAAGGTCCGCCCCAAGGATAAGTTGCATTTTCCATTCCACCTCTAGCCGCATATTCCCACTCGATTTCAGTTGGAAGACGGAAAAGCATAGGTCTTTGTTTCTTTTTTCTTAAGCTTTCGTTATAGTCAGATTTCAATTTAGATCTGAAGTCACAGTAAGCTCGTGCCTGATCCCAGGTTACCCCTACTACAGGATAATCTTTATAAGCATTGTGCCAGAAATACTGTTCGAACAATGGCTCGTTATAAGCATAATGGAAATCTTTCACCCAAACTGTTGTATCAGGATATACAGCAATACTTTCTTTTTTAAGATAAGCAGCACCACTATCGTTGTTGCTGATTGCAGAATTTGTGTCTTCCCAAACGTAAGAATAGGAAAGCTTGCTGGCATCAATAACTCTTTCGTTTCTTACTCTTGAAGAAGCAGGAAGATACATCGATTCCAAAACTTCGGCGTATTCAACATCCGGATATGCGGAGGTTGACCAATGCAAAGGAATATCCCAGTCTAATTTTTTAGTAGCATCATAACCGTCTCCACGTTCACCTTGAGATTCAAGATATTCCTGATATGGAGTAAGATCTTCTTCCTGAGCGGCAAGATATGCATAATCACTAATGCTTTCTCCCCTTCCGGAACCATCTCCTCCTTCCCCTGCAGCTTCTGCTAAAAGCGTTCTGGCAATTGAGTCCCTAACGTAGTTGATAAACACCCTGTATTCGCCGTTTGTCGTTTCAGCTTCATCCATAAAGAATGAAGGAACTGTAACAGTTTTCAGTGGTGTTTTTTCCGCCATATTTGTGAAATCCTGGTCTGCAAGACCAGCTACAAACGAACCTGCGGGAATAGCCACCATCCCGTAAGGTCTTTGAGCTACAAAAGTTTTCGATTTTTCTCTAGGTATCAATTCTCCTTTTGTTCCCGGTTTTCCGGTGGAAGATCTTCCACCTCCAGAACACGATACAACTACAGATGCAGATAATAATAAAAGAAATATCCTTTTCATGTTAATTTTTATAATTATGCGGTAAATATATAATTTTTTTAAGAAACTTTTAAGATTTTTTTTCAAAAACGAAAAAAATCTTAAATTATTTTGTTTTAGGCATTTTTTTTACTCTACCGTGACGGATTTCGCAAGATTCCTGGGCTGATCTACGTTTGCGCCCCTGTACACGGCGATATAATATGCGAGCAACTGCAAAGGTACAGAAGCGACTATTGGAGAGAAACATTCTGAAGTATCCGGTATTTCTATCACATAATCAGCCATTTCTGCAACCTGAACATCGCCTTTATTTACAACGGCGATCACCTGTCCTTTTCTGGCCTTTATTTCCTGAACATTACTTACAATTTTATCGTAATGGCCTCTTTTCGGAGCAATGATCACGATCGGCATATTTTCATCAATCAAAGCAATAGGTCCGTGCTTCATTTCAGCTGCAGGATAACCTTCGGCGTGAATGTAGGAGATCTCCTTCAGTTTAAGGGCACCCTCCAAAGCAGCAGGATAGTTATAACCTCTTCCCAAATATAGGAAATTATGCGTGTTTGTGAAATCTTTTGCCATTTCTTTGATCAAATCGTGGGTAGTAGCTAAAACTTCTTCGATTTTTTTAGGGATGGCATTGAGTTCTGAGATCAGACTCATAAACTCAGCGTTTCCGAGATTACCGTTATGCTTGCCCAATTTGAGGGCTATAAGTGCTAGGATTGTGAGTTGTGCCGTAAATGCTTTTGTTGAAGCCACGCCAATTTCAGGACCCGCATGGGTGTATGAACCGGCATCGGTAATTCTGGAAATAGAAGAATCCACGACATTGCAGATTCCATAGATGAAAGCGCCTCTTTCTTTCGCTAGTTTGAGGGCAGCCATCGTATCTGCAGTCTCACCTGACTGGGAGATGGCAATTACCACATCTTTTTCGTTAATGATGGGGTTTCTGTATCTGAATTCGGAGGCATATTCCACCTCAACAGGGATTCTCGCAAATTCTTCAATAAGATATTCGCCGATTAATCCGGCGTGCCATGAAGTTCCGCAGGCAATGATCGTGATTTTCTGTGCGTTGGTGAATTTCTCAAGATGGTCCCAGATTCCGGCCATTTTTATAATTCCTTCTTCAACTAAAAGTCGGCCTCGGAGTGTATCGTGAATGGATTTTGGCTGTTCAAAGATTTCCTTAAGCATGAAGTGTTCATATCCGCCTTTTTCAATTTGCTCCAGACTCAATTTCAGTTGCTGTACCGCAGGTTCGATCTTCGAATTATCGATGATTGTTCTGATGTCAACGCCTTTTTCTAAAGAGATCGTCGCCATGTGTCCTTCTTCCAGATAAATGGCTTCTTTGGTAAATTCTACAAAAGGAGAAGCGTCGGAAGCAATAAAATATTCATTTTCGCCCAAACCAATGGCCAAAGGAGAACCGAGTCTTCCAACTACCAAAACTCCGGGATGGTCTTCATGCATTACCGTGATCGCATAAGCGCCGTACACTTCATTCAGGGCAAATCTTACCGCAGTTGGAAAATCGATATCAGGAGTGGTATCCATGAAATACTGGATCAGGTTGACCAGCACTTCTGTATCTGTTTCCGACTTGAAGCTAAAGCCCTTCTCTTTGAGCATGGTTTTAATGGTATCATAATTTTCAATGATCCCGTTATGCACCAACGCTATTTTACCGTTGTTGGAAAGATGCGGATGAGAATTTCTGTCGCTGGGAACGCCGTGGGTTGCCCATCGTGTATGTCCCATTCCGACATGTGCTGTGTTTTTTAAATGCTGGGATATTGCTACCAAGTCATCAACCTTACCTTTGGTTTTTTCAACCGCAAAACTGCCGTTTTTTTTCTCAAGAACAATTCCGGCACTGTCATAACCTCTGTATTCCAATCTCCGGAGCCCATTGATTACTATCTCATAAGCGTCCTGAAATCCTGTATAGCCAACAATTCCACACATATTTAATTAAATTTAGTTTTTAGTTTTTTTATTTTGTCCCATAAGTTACCCGTAACCGGGCTCTGTTTGTATTATCGGTATTGGTTCCTACCAATACAATTCTGGTGGGGGTAAATGCGTTGGAAGTAAAATTATATCCTGCTAATGCACCTGTCGTAGAATTCGGATCTAAAGTGAAACTGCCAATATTGATGATATAATCGTTCTTAGGGGCTTCTGTTTCTATAAGGTCTTTAAGCGTTTTTGTTATGGTGAAATCATAATAGGCAGGATTTTTATCCAAATCGTAACCTTTTACGAGGCTGAAACCATTCGCCTGACCTAAAACAGTCATTTCCGGTAGAAAAGCATTCACATTTTTCTGAAGCATTGTAAAAATAGATGGCTTATCATAACTATTATCCCATAATTCAGTATCGCTGTACAGCCTTATTTTTGCGCTGATGATACCGGCTTTTTTGTTTTGATAACGATCTTTCAGTTTTGCAACATCAGCAGGTGAAATCTTAATTCCGATTCCGGGTCCACCCATTCCCTGGGCAAAAAGTTTAGGATCGCCGGTATTTTCATTACTTGTTGCCAACGCAGCTTGCAAAGCGGTACCAGCTCTGTCATATTCGTACTGACCAATATGTACATTATCGCTTCCCATCGTCAATTTGAAAGATGTTTGCGGGCGTGTGGTAACGCCGTTCTCGGTTTTATCGTTTTTATAGTACATCACAATTTCACCTGAATTCGGAGTAAATCCAAATAAATAACCGTCATTCTCATCAACAGAGATTCTTATTCCTTTGAAATAGCGGATAAATCCTGCAGCATCTTTCAGATCCATGGATCCCTGCTTATCGATTATTTTCGTTTTGAAAAAACTGTTATCCAATTTTATTCTGATACTGGCATCACGGGTGAGAATCTCCGAATTATCGGAATCTTTTGTGATCTTTACTGAAGATACCGTCCCGTCAAATACTTTTGAACCCAAAAGTGTCGTATAATTATAAGTGGCATCGGAATAAACAGAATCTACAGTACTTTTCAAGAAATCGTTTACTTCATGAACCCTGATATTGAAAATGGTTTTACCGTTTATTTTTGTTTTTCCGTATTTTCTTACGGGATAAGTGTTTTTATCCAGTTTTGCCGCTACATCTCCATCCGGATAAACAAAGCCGTCATTAGTTGTTGTGGTAACTGAGTCCGTAGCATATACAGGTCTCAAGACGAGAACTACAGAATCCACAACCGGATTGGTACCGAAATCAGGATTATAAGTCTGCATTCTGAGCTGAGTGATGTAACTGGCTTTCTGTTTTCCGAAAACCGGCTCGGTGAAAGCACCTAGAACGGCATTATTCTGAAGGCGGGCCGCATCGCTTCTCACCTTGTCGCCGTTGTTGATGTTATAGGCAATCAAATCGAAAAACTCTTCATTGCTCTGTGCTGCACCGTCTAAAAATAACTGCTCACCAAGATTATCAGCTTCCGGTTCACAGTTCAACAATAAAATACTCCCTAACACTACCAAAGAAATATTGAATAATTTCTTAATATTTTTAACCATTTAAATTCTTTTTAATATATTTTGTTAATTGCATCAACATCCAAATATTCAAATTTTTCAGTTTTTGTTTTTTTGAATTCTTTGTCCAGTTCCTCTTCCAGAAATTCGTCTCCTTTAATGACCACGTCTACAAACTTCATGCTTTCAGTAACAAAACTGTTGAAGGTGGGCTTTTTAAGGTGTTTGAATTCAGAAATATTGTCGAACTGAAGTTTTTCATTGATTGTTGCGCTCAGTTCAGCATCTTTTTCATTGTAAAGAGACATGATCAGTTTCGCATCTTTGAAATAAGAATCGGTTTTATAGAAAGTTTTCAGATAAATGGGAACGAAAGAAGACATCCAGCCATTGATATGAATGACATCGGGAACCCAGTTCAGTTTCTTAATGGTTTCAATAACGCCTCTGGCAAAAAAGATCGCTCTTTCATCGTTATCATCAAAAGCTTTTCCTTCATCATCAAAATAGTACTGCTTTCTTTTAAAATATTCGTCGTTATCTATAAAATAAACCTGAAGCCTTTCTCCGGGTAATGAAGCTACTTTAATAATGAGGGGCTGATCAATATCGTTGATGATAATATTCATCCCGGATAGACGGATGACTTCATGAAGCTGAAATTTCCGCTCACTGATCTGGCCAAACCTGGGCATGAATACCCGAACATCATTGCCTTCACTGTGCATTTTGAGTGCCATTTTACTTACCATCGCAGCCATGTTGCTTTCTTCCTGGTACGGATGCATTTCTGTGGTAATGTATAAAATCTTCTGATTCGGCATAAATTTATATTTTCATTCAATTAAAGTATAATACTTGGCTGCAAAATTACAAAAATTTAATGTAATTAGTTTTAATTAACATTTTTTTATCAATTACGGACCAGACGCGGCTATAAAAGAGATTATCGGAAACATATTTTTGTTAAATTTGATTTTCAAAAAATAAACTATGGAGATCCTGAAAAGTAAAAAAACCCTTGAAGATTATGTGGAAAGGCAGAAAGAGATGGGAAAAAGAATCGGTTTTGCGCCCACAATGGGAGCCCTGCACAAAGGCCATCTTTCTCTTTATGAAGCAGCAAGAAAGGAAAACGATCTGGTGATCTCCTCGATATTTGTAAATCCAACGCAGTTCAACAACTCCCTTGACCTGGAGAAATACCCGCGCAACATTCAGAAAGACCTGGATTTTCTCCAAAATTCAGGCTGGGTGGATGCCGTGTACATTCCGGAAGTTACAGACCTTTATCCCGAAAAAACCGAAAGCAAACCCTATCAATTTGATGGGCTTGAAAATGAGATGGAAGGCGCTGCGAGACCGGGACATTTCGACGGGGTCGGAACGGTGGTTGAAACTCTCTTCCGGCAGGTAAAACCCAACAATGCTTATTTTGGAGAAAAAGATTTCCAGCAGCTTGCGATCATCCGGAATCTTGCTGCGCAACTCAAACTTCCTGTTAAGATTCATGGAGTGGAAATTTATCGGGAAGAAAACGGATTGGCCATGAGTTCCAGAAACGAAAGATTGAGCCCACCCGAAAGAGAGGCTGCAAAAATCATTTATGAAACGCTTCAGAAAGTAAACAGCTGGTTCCGCGTGATCACCATTCCTGAAATCCAGAAAAGAGTCTCGGATATTTTCGCAAATGAACCCGGAATGACAATGGAATATTTTAAGATTGCAGACGAAGAGACATTAAAGGAAACCGATTTCTTTTATAAAGACCGGAACTACCGCGCTTTTATCGTGGTTAATGTAAGCGACGTAAGACTTATCGATAACCTTCATCTTGATTAGTCTTAAAACATCAAAAGCCTCCCCTAAGGAAGGCTTTTGAACACCAAATCACAAAATATTAATATGAAAAAAATTTACTCGCAAAAGTAAATAGTGACCCGGCTGGGATTCGAACCCAGGACCCATACATTAAAAGTGTATTGCTCTACCAGCTGAGCTACCGAGTCGGTCTTGAAAATTAAAGTATTTGGCAATATTAAAAACTGCCATAAAAAATGTTACTCATTGCTGAGTTTGTGCCTGCGACTGGACTCGAACCAGCACATCCGTAGGAAACCACCCCCTCAAGATGGCGTGTCTACCAATTTCACCACGCAGGCAAAAAAAAAACCGTAAAAAAATACGGGTTTTCCTGCTTTGTGACCCGGCTGGGATTCGAACCCAGGACCCATACATTAAAAGTGTATTGCTCTACCAGCTGAGCTACCGAGTCGGTCATTTTGCAACGGATAATGTTCGTTTCAAAAGTGGTGCAAAGATAAAACTTTTTTTAGTTACTCAAAATTTTTTTGGAGATTTGTAGAAAATAAAATCATGGTAATTGCTTTACTGGGGTACATGGGGAGTGGTAAATCTCACATTGCGAGATTATTGAGCCAAAAACTTAATTTTGAATTTATTGACCTCGACAAACAAATAATACTTAAAAACAACCGCTCGGTTGCCGAAATCTTCAAGATGAGCGGCGAAATATACTTTAGAAAACAGGAAAGAGAGTTGCTTGAAGAGTATTTAGCCTCAAAAAACGATGTGGTTTTAAGTTTGGGCGGTGGAACACCGGCGTATTACAACAATATGGAAGTCATCAACCAAAATTCCTTCAGTTTTTTTTTACGCGGCTCCGTCAACACCCTGTCGCAAAGGCTTTTAAAACAAAAAAATACGCGTCCGTTAATCGCGAAAATAAATGACGAAGATCTGCCCGAGTTTATTGCCAAGCATTTATTCGAGAGAAACGCCTTTTATTCAAAAGCGCAGTTCACAGTAGATATCGACGGTAAAACACCGGAGGAAATCGCTGAAGAGATTATTCATCATCTTCCTTTTTAAAAAACAGATCCCAGCTTTCTTCAGTCAGACTTTCATCGTCATCATTGCCTTCCACCAGAAAATCAGTGATCTCGCGGCGGTCTTTTTTAGTGGGTCTTCCCTCCCCTTTTATGCGGTAATAGCTTTGCTCCTGTTTTCGGAGGTTCAGTATTTCGTACTGTTCTTTCTCCGTCATATCCGTCACATGAAGCTGAACGAGTTTCGCGCCGATCCTGCTTTTAGGAATCTGCAGCACCTTGATGCGGTAAACAATCTGATTTTTTTTGATCTTGATGATATCTCCTTCTTTTACTTCTTTCGATGACTTTACCGGGTTCTCCCCAATCGAGACTCTGTTTTTTTTTATTTCTTCTGAAGCGATGTTGCGCGTTTTATAAAAACGAATACTCCACAAAAACTTATCGATTCTCATAATTTATTTTTACTTTTGCCTGAATTAATTTTCAGCAATTTAATTATAAAATCCAAAATGAAGAAAATCTTTTTTTATATCACTGTCCTGAGTTTGCCATTCATCAATTCCTGCAAGAGCGATGACGATGAAACTGTAATTGAGCAGGTAAGCATCGAAACGCAGAATACGTACGATGATCAGGCGATTCAAAAATATCTTGGGGAAAATTACTTAGACACTCAGGGAAATGTTACTCCATTCAGCAGTACCGATGCAGCAGATGATAACTATACGAAACTGAAAGACCTCAACCCGGTAACTCTTCCTTCGGGAGTGGTTTATATTATCCGCAACAGCGCACAGCCAAATCCGGGGAAAACAATCGGAACTGCAGATATTCTGAAACTGATGCACAAAACCGTAAGTTATGTTGCGACGAATACTGAAAACACCATCTCATTTACATCTCAGTTTCCTATTTTTAATACGATTGCAAGTACCGGAGTTCCAGATGTTGACCCTTTTTTCTATTATGCGAAGTCTTCATTTCGCACCACCAGAAACCAGCCTCGTGAATATTTTGAAATTGAAGGATTCCGTGAGGCATTACAGCATTTTAAAAGTTATGATTTAGATGATTCGGCGAGTTACAATCTTCAGGGAGTGATTATCGTTCCGTCCAGAGCAGCTTACGCCAGAAATCCAAACTATTTCGATTCTAGTGCTTACAAATTCAACGACCGGAGTTTTATCTTCAATTTTCAGATCTACAAGACTTCTGAAAGACCTACGAGCGAATTCTAATAAAAAAGTGTAATTTTATTAAAACAAAAACAATATGGAACCTTCCAAAAAAAATACACCCGGCCCGCTTGTAATCACTGCTATTGCTGTTATCGTGTTGATGATTATTTTCTATTTCATCATCATTGCATTCTTTCCCGATCTGTTCGAGGGGATGAATACGGGCAACGTTCAGCCGGTTCAGGACTAGATTCTTGCCAGAAATTCTTCAAAAACCGGCTCCACCGAAACCGCTCCATCCTCCTCGATACGGTTGAGTTTTAGAAATTCAATCTGATTGACGGAATTTGCATCATACGGTTTCTGAACACGCACATAATTCTCGGTAAAACCGTACATCACTCCGTTTTTGTTCTCATGTTCCCAAAGAACGGGAAGTGTTTTGCCGATTTGGGTTTGGTAAAATGCCATTTTCTTTTTTTCGGAAAGAATTCTGAGCATTTTATTGCGTCTCTTCCTTTCCGGAATCGGTACAATTCCCTCCATCGCTGCAGCTTCGGTATGCTCTCTTTCAGAATAGGTGAAAACATGCAGATAACTCAGCGGCAGGCTGTTCAGGAAATGGTAAGTTTCCATAAATTTTTCCTCAGTTTCTCCAGGGAAACCAACAATCACATCAACGCCGATACACGCATCAGGCATCACTTCATGGATTTTTGAAACGCGTTCCAGGTATAAACCGGTCAGGTAACGGCGTTTCATTTTCTTGAGTATTTCATCGCTTCCGCTTTGGAGTGGAATATGAAAATGCGGAACAAAACTTTTGCTTTTTGAAACGAGTTCTATGCTTTCGTCTTTCAGAAGATTTGGCTCAATGGAGGAAATCCTGATCCTTTCAATACCCTCAACCGTATTAAGTTCCGCAATCAGGTCAAGAAAAGTATGTTTATGCTTTTTATTACCAAATTCACCTTTGCCGTAATCACCGATGTTCACGCCCGTCAATACGATTTCTTTGATTCCTTTTGAAGCGATTTCTCTCGCATTCTGCACGACACTCTCAATCGTATCGGAGCGGGAAATTCCGCGCGCCAGCGGAATGGTGCAGTAGGTACATTTATAATCGCAGCCGTCCTGAACTTTTAAAAAAGCCCGCGTTCGGTCTCCAATCGAATAACTTCCGATAAAAAAGTCGATTTCCTCGATCTCGCATGAGTGAATAATTCCGTGAGTACGTGTTTTCTGAAGATCTTCAAGATAACTCAGGATATTGAACTTTTCCTTCGCACCCAAAACCAGATCCACGCCTTCAATTGCTGAAATCTCTTCCGGTTTCAGCTGTGCGTAGCATCCTAAAATTACCACCAAACCTTCAGGATTGGCTTTCATCGCGCGCTTCACGTGTAATTTACATTCACGGTCTGCATTTTCGGTCACCGAACAGGTGTTGATGACGTAAATATCAGCCGGAAGGTCAAAACTCACTTTTTCATAACCCGCATCAGTCAACTGACGGGCAATGGTAGAAGTTTCGGCAAAATTCAGTTTGCAGCCGAGCGTGTGGAATGCGGCGGTCTTTTTGGGAAATAAATTCACTTTAATAACGGATTTTGATCTGCAAAGATAAGGATTTCAAAAATTTAAGCTAAAAAACGGGAAGCTATCTGATTTTACGTAACTTGCAAAACATTTGAGCGACTAACCTTAACAACTAAAAGAAATTGTTTACTGAAATGATATTAAAAAACCTTTTTTAATATTTTATCGTAAATAAGTAAAAACCCAATATGGACTGCAAAATAACTGCTTTTATGCAGGATCTTAATACTAAAAATACCGATAATCTAAAAAAATGGTTCAATGATGAGAGTCAGATCTGGATTCCGCCTTCCAAAGAAATTTCAGGTGCAAACAGGATTTTAGCGCTTTTCAGAGCCATATTCCGACGCTACGAGAACATTGTGTGGGAAATTTCCACCGTTCATGATTTGGGAAATCATAAGTTTTTTTATGAAACGGTTTCCCAGGGATTTCTTTCCGGAAAAGGTTTTTATAAAAACAATATCGCTACTGTTGTGCAGTTTTCAGAATCAGGCAAAATCGTTCATCTTTCAGATTATTTCAAAAACACCGAAGTTTTCAACTAGAAAAACTTTTACTTAATGTTCGTCATACTTCCGTACATGTTTTCGAGATGGAAAATTTTGTGGAATGGTGATTTTATATGTTTCAGGTTTTCCTTATCCCGGATAAAAGTGTAGCGCGAGGCGATCGAATTCATATCTGAAACGATCACGAGCCAGCATTCATCAACATTTCTGTCGTAATACGGGAATTTTTCATTTTTCTTTTCGATGAGTTCAATGATTTTCTCTGAACTCAGTTCATCAAAAAGTCCCAGATTGAAGTCGTGTGTAATAAAAACATTCCGCCGGTGCGGCGATTTCCGGATTTTTTTCACGCAGCCATAGGCCTTGTTTTTTCTGATGGAGTTGCAGATGTTCTGCACAATTTCTTCCTGTTTTTCCAGCAGATCAATTTTCGAAAGATGACGGAATTCCAAAAAATAAACACCGCGGAATTCCGCAGTGTCTTCGTTTTCCATCAATATTTCAGACTGGCGGAATATTTTATTGAGTTGACTTTCTATTTTTTTGATTTCAAGATGGTTGATGACTTCCGTTAATTCGATCCCAATCTTCTTATTATTGATGGTGGCGATAAAATCAGGGCTTTCGCAGATAAGATTTTCGAAAATTACATTCGGAAAATGGTGAAGAAAAGAATTCAAGAGTAAAATCTCCGATTTTTTCCGATATTTCTCGCGGTCGTGCAGTCCGGAACCGTCAATTTCGCGGTGATAGCGCGCCATTGGCTTTTTTATTAAATGCCGGTTCAGGTAGTACAACGATAGATTTTTTATTAAATCCTCTTCTGAAAATACTTTTTTCATCATCCAAAGTTTTTGAAAATCAATATTTTATGAAATAAAAGTACTTAAAAAAACAATACAGATGAAAATTTTTTCAAAAATTTAAATACAATTAATATTGAATTTATAATTTTGGTAAAACTAAAACGATGAATCAGCCGGACAAGCGATGTAAAAACTGCAGCCAGCACCTGCTTATGCATCAGAAATTCTGTCACGAATGCGGCCAGAAAACCGCCACACACCGCATTAATTTTCATTTTTTGGTCCATGAAATCCAGCACGGCATCTTTCATGTAGACGGCGGAATTCTCTACACCCTGCAAGAACTGTTTACCCGTCCAGGCCACACCTTGCGCGAATATATTGCGGGAAAAAGGCAGCAGCATTTTAAACCGTTAATGCTGGTATTGATTCTGGGTTCCGTTTGCGCTTTATTTCAGTATTTTTTAAAGGGGAAAAAGAAGATTGCCGATCCCAGTGAAAACCTTTCTGTAAATTTATCTCAATCTGAGGCATCAAAATATATTGATTTCAAAGGCTTCATTACTTACCTTAAAGAAATCTCCGAGTGGCTCGGAAATCATTTTGCATTCACAGTGCTGCTTATGATTCCGGTCGCGGCTTTCGGATTCTATCTGGGATTCCGGAAATACCGCTACAATTATCCGGAGTGGCTAATTATTATGTTGTTTTTAACAGGCCAATCTTTAGCGGTGTATATGTTGTTCATTTTCCTGAACCATTTTGCAGGAATCAACAACAGCCTGTTCTATTTGATTTCATGGGCAATGATTACTGTATCACTCATTCAGCTCTTTAATGACCGAATGAAGCGAAATGTAATCTTCCGGTCAATGTGGTCCATGTTTTTGTCTTATTTGCTTTCTTTTTTATACCTAATTTTTGGGATTCTCGTAATTTTATTCATCGGCGTTTGCAGGTATGGATATAACAACATTATTACAGGACTGGTAGGTTAAAAAAATATCTGTTCTAAATTCCTATTAGAAGTTCACACCGTTTTTAAAATCAATATCTTTGCCTCTTAACCGTAACGAACAGCGAAACATGGATTTTAAAAACTTCACGATGCCTTACAGCATTAACCCTGAATACTCTAAAAAAATTGCCTATTTTTCAATGGAATTTGCCGTGGATCAGGCGTTAAAAATATATTCCGGAGGCCTCGGATTTCTTGCCGGCTCACACATGAAAAGCGCCTTCAATCTGAAACAGGATTTGGTAGGGATCGGCATTCTCTGGAAATTCGGTTACTACGATCAGGCCCGAAATCACGATCAGACCTTACAGCCCACCTGGACCAAAAAAATGTATTCGTTTCTTGAAGATACCGGAATTAAATTTCAGATCGAAATTCACTCAGCCCCGGTTTGGGTTAAAGTATACTATCTGAATCCGGAAACTTTTCATACCGCTCCGATGTTTTTACTTTCCACTGATGTTCCGGAAAACGACCATATCTCCAAAACAATTTGCCACCGTTTATACGACGCCAACGAATCAACGAAAATCGCACAGTATGTGTTACTCGGCAAGGGAGGCGCAAAATTACTGGATGAGTTGAACCTGGAAAGAGAAGTTTACCATTTAAACGAAGCACACGGCTTGCCTGCAGCATTTTATTTATTGAAGAAATTCGGCGGCGATCTGGCAAAAGTGAAAGAAAAATTGGTTTTCACAACCCACACTCCCGAAGAAGCAGGAAACGAAAAACACGACATTTATCTTTGTCATGATATGTCTTATTTTTCAGGACTTACGATAGAAGAGGTCAAAACAATCGGAGGAATTCAGGACGGGCGTTTCAACCACTCGCTCTGCGCTTTAAAAATGGCCAGAATTGCAAACGGAGTTTCACAGCTTCACGGCGAAGTTTCCCGGAAAATGTGGAGCAAATATCCCGGAATCTGTGAAATTAAAGCGATCACCAATGCCCAGGAATTTAAATATTGGGCCGACAAGCCGCTTTATGAGGCAAAGGATGAAGACGATAAAATGCTTTTCGATTTCAGGAAAAAGCATCTGAAAAAAAGAATGTTTAAAATTGTTGCCGACCAAACCGGAAACCTTTTCGACCCGAATATTTTTACAATTGTGTGGGCACGACGTTTTGCAGGCTACAAAAGAGCAGATTTGCTGCTTCATGATAAAGTCAGATTCGAAAAGCTGCTGAACAATCCCAAATATCCGGTTCAGATCATTTGGGCAGGAAAACCTTATCCAATGGATTACACCGCCATCTCCATGTTCAATACACTGGTGGAGGAAAGCAAGTATTTCAAAAATATGGCGGTTCTTACTGGCTACGAACTGGCTTTAAGTAAGTCCCTGAAACAGGGATCTGATTTATGGCTGAATAATCCAAGAGTTCCGAGAGAAGCTTCAGGAACTTCAGGAATGACGGCTTCTATGAATGCTTCCGTAAATCTATCGACAGATGACGGCTGGATTCCGGAATTCGCGAAACACGGCGTGAACGGATTCGTAGCGCCACAGGCTGATTACGACAACACGAGCGTTTACGATCAGGATCATTTCGATCTCGAAAACATTTACAGTATTCTGGAAAATGAAATCCTGCCAATGTATTATGACCGTCCGGATGAATGGAGAAAAATCCAGCAAACTGCGATGGACGATGTAAAAAAACAGTTCAACAGCGACCGCATGGCGGATGAATACTACAAACAGATTTATTCTTAACCAACAATAATTGTAAGTTAATATAATCCGGGAATATTTCCCGGATTTTTCTTAGGATTAAGGTTTTACCACTGCAATTTCATACACTTTTGCCTGCTTCAGATATTTGCATCTTTCCCGGGAAGTGACCGATTCAAAACGATCATTTTTCAGCACCACAATGGGATCTTCGGCAATTTCTATTTCGGCATTTGAAATGTATTTTTCTTCCGGACTTAAGCGGTCGGCTCTGGATTTCATTTTCTGAAGGTCATCCGCATAATGCCGGAAACCGGGATCAGAAGAATGAATAAATTTATAATCCGGCCCGGCTTCTACAAAAAAATGGAGTTTTTTTTCAATCAGTCCGCCTTCATTCGTGATTTCAGGATTGTCGTTTCCATCTTTAAAACCTATTTCAACCACTTGTCCTCCGAATTTTTCTGCATAACGTTCTGCGTCTGCAAATTTTGCAAACCCTGTCGCAATTTTCTGATCATTCAATCGGTAAATGCTTAACTTTTCTGAATTAAAAGTTTCCATAACGCTGATTTTATTTTGAAACTGAGTCCAATTATTTGGCCAACAGGGGGTGAAAATCAACTTTTAACGCTGTTTTTTAAGAAATTTGTTATCTTTGAAATCTTATCAAATTCAATTCATGAAAAAAATACTTATATCGCTTTCCCTCATCGCTTCGTTCACGGTTTTTGGACAGGAAATTACCCTTGATAAAATTTACTCTGGCTACTACCGCGGAAAAGGGATTGCAGGAATTGCTTCCTTAAAAAACGGTGAGAATTACGCAGTTATTGAACAAACAGGAATTGCAAAATATTCCTACAAAACTTCTCAAAAAGAAGGAAATGTTGTAGACGGAAGTTTTGAATCATATACCTTCAGCGATGATGAATCTAAAATTTTACTACTGAAGGAAAGCCAACCCATCTACCGGCACTCTTTCCTCGGGAAATTCGATGTGAAAGATCTGAAATCGGGAAAAGTCTTAAACCTGAACAACGGAAATCCGGTTCAGGAACCTTCTTTTTCTCCGGACGGCAGCAAAGTGGCTTTTATTTCAGAAAATAACCTTTTTTTCCAGGACTTGAATTCCGGAAAAATCATCCAAATCACGACTGACGGCAAGAAAAATTCGATTCTGAACGGACTTGCAGATTGGGTATATGAAGAAGAATTCGGGCATGCACAGCAATATCAATGGACTAAAAACTCCGATGCCATTGTTTTTGTAAAATCCAATGAAACGGAAGTGCCGGAAATGTATATTCCGGTGTACGGAAAGCAGTTGTATCCGTCGGAAATGCGTTTCAAATATCCAAAAGCGGGCGAAAAGAATTCAGTAGTTTCGGCGCAGCTGTACCGTTTGGATTCAGGCAAAACAATTCCTCTGAACCTCTCGGGTTTTAAAAATTACTACATTCCGAATGTTTACCAAACTGCAAAAGCAGATGAAATTATTCTGATCACTTCCGAAAGAACACAAAATGCATCCGATGTTTTAAAGGTAAACACCAAAACCGGCGCTGTTCAGAAATTGTTTACAGAAACGGACGAAAAATGGGTGGATACCGACAATGTAACGCTTGAATTCCTGGATGACAATTCATTTATCTGGGGTTCTGAACGCGACGGCAACCGCCATCTTTACTGGTATGACCAGAACGGAAAACTGAAAAAACAGATTACAAAAGGCAATTGGGAGGTGACCGATTATTACGGATTCAATCCGAAAACAAAAGAAGTCCTGATTCAGACCACCGAAAAAGGCAGCATCAACAAAGTGGTTTCAAAAGTGAATATTGAAAACGGGAAATCTACACTTATTTCAAATGCAGAAGGCAACAACAGCGCCAGTTTCAGCGGAAATTACAATTATTTCATCGAGACTTCATCTTCCGCCTCAAAACCTTACACCTTTGTGCTGAAAGACGGCAACGGTAAAACGGTAAAAGAACTGCAGAACAATAATGACCAACTTCAGAAACTGCAGGCGGATAATATGGTGACGAAGGAATTTTTCACCATTCCGAATGAAGCCGGCGACCAAATGAATGCGTGGGTTATGAAGCCGAAAAATTTTGACAAAAACAAGAAATATCCGCTTTTCATGTTCCAGTATTCCGGTCCGGGTTCCCAATCAGTGTCCAATTCCTGGGATCAGGGGAATGGATTATGGTTCAACCATTTGGTTCAGCAGGGCTATATTGTTGCTTGTGTTGACGGGCGAGGAACAGGTTACAAAGGAACAAAATACAAAAAATCAACCTATCTCAACCTCGGTAAATACGAAATTGAAGACCAGATCACAGCTGCGAAATGGTTTGGAAACCAAAGTTATATCGACAAGTCCAGAATTGGGATCTTCGGATGGAGTTACGGCGGTTATATGGCAAGTTTAGCACTGACAAAAGGCGCCGACGTTTTCAAAACCGGAATTGCGGTCGCACCGGTAACGAACTGGAGATACTATGACACCGTTTATACGGAAAGATTCTTAAGAACTCCACAGGAAAACCCTGCAGGTTATGATGAAAATTCACCCACTGAATATGCACAACTACTGAAGGGCAACTTCCTGCTGATTCACGGAACTGCAGACGACAATGTTCATTTCCAGAATTCCATGGAATTTTCGGAGGCTTTGATTCAGAACAAAAAACAGTTTGAATTCATGGCTTATCCCGACAAAAACCACGGCATCTTCGGTGGCCAGACAAGACCTCAGCTCTATCAGAAAATGACGGATTTCATCCTTAAAAATTTATAAATCACTCAAATATAACATATGGCGACAAGCAACAGTAAACATCCAAAAGGGTTACCTTATCTCTTTTTTACGGAAATGTGGGAAAGGTTCGGGTATTACCTCATCCTCGGAATTTTCGTTCTTTACATGATTGATCCTAAGGACACCGGCGGACTGGCTTTCAACGATAAAAATGCCGATGATATTTTCGGGACTTTCATTGCCCTTACCTATCTGACCCCATTCCTGGGCGGATTTTTAGCCGACCGGGTTCTGGGATATGTTAAAGCCATTTATATTGGCGGCGCTTTGATGGGTCTTGGTTATATCGGATTGGGTGTTTTTCAGGATTTATCCATGTTTTATGTTTCCATGGGACTGATTATTTTAGGAAACGGATTTTTTAAACCGAGCATTTCTACCCTTTTAGGAAATCTTTATGAAGAAGAACCTTATAAAGCCAATAAAGATGCAGGTTACAATATTTTCTACATGGGAATCAATATCGGAGCCTTTGCTTGTAACATTATCGCTGCTTTTATGCGGAATAAATTCGGTTGGGGCGAAGCCTTTATCACGGCCGGTGTCGGAATGTTTATCGGTCTGATTATATTCACCATCGGAAGACAGCATATTTTAAAAGCCAATATCATGAAACCTGTTCAGGAAGGCGATACCAAAATTTCTGATGTTTTGGTGAAGGTATTTTTGCCTGCAGTAGTTGCGGGGATCATTGGATGGGTAATTCCCGGGAGTATTTTCGGAAGCGATTCCACTGATGCGTTTATTTTTGCATGTCTACCTGTCGTTTATTTTTATGTGATGCTGTATGTTAAAGCAAATGCACAGGACAAAAGGCCGATCGGTGCCTTACTCGCCATTTTTGCGGTGAGTCTGATGTTCTGGGCAGTTTTTAAACAGAACGGAACCGCGCTGACGCGATGGGCCAATTATTATACCGACAGAAGTGTTCCCACTGTAGCCGAAAAACCACTCGAAGCCATTTATCTGGTTGATTCAAAAGATTATCAAACCGCGGAAGTAAGTGTTTATGATGATCAATATCAGGCGCAGAAAGATGAAGCCGGAAATCCGGTAAAAGAACAGGGCAAGGATATTTATTTCCGAAACGAACTTCCGGAGAAAAAAGCAGTAATGGAAGCCAATCCTGAGAATAAAATCTATCTCTATAATACCGAACTCTTCCAGTCGGTTAATCCGTTTTGGGTGATTGTTCTCACACCGGTGGTGGTAGGATTTTTCATGTTCCTTCGCCGAAAAGGCAAAGAACCTACCACGCCTAGCAAAATTGTTCTCGGTCTTTTCATCTCTGCACTCTCCTGTCTTGTGATGGTGGGAGCCGTTTATGCGGGCGACAACGGCATGTTTAAAGTTTCGGCGCTTTGGCTCATTGCGGCTTATGGCGTGATTACCGTTGGGGAATTGTGTCTGTCGCCGATGGGATTATCCCTGGTTTCAAAACTTTCACCGCCTCGGCTTACTGCGTTGATGATGGGAGGATTTTTCCTTTCCACTTCCATCGGGAACAAACTTTCGGGGGTTCTGGCCAGTTTCTGGTACGATTATGAGAATAAAGCCAATTTCTTTATCGTGAATTTTGGTTTGCTGCTACTCGCAACGCTCCTTGGTTTATCGATCCTGAAAAAACTCAATATCATCATGAAAGAAAAAGGAGTGAACTAAATCCATTCCTCATGATTTAAAAGGTGCTGAAGAAATTCAGCACCTTTTCTTTTTAAAATTAAAATAATCTGCACAGAAAAAGGAAAAAAAACTATATTTGCCTCTTAACAAATATTTAACACTTAAAAAATATGGATACAGCAGTGCAGAAAGGGCATCCGAAAGGACTCTATCTTTTGTTCATGACGGAAATGTGGGAACGTTTCTCTTATTACGGAATGCGTGCGATTTTCGTTTTGTATATGACGAAAATGCTCTTAATGGGTGATGCGGAAGCATCCGAAATTTACGGAAGCTATACCGGTTTGGTATATCTGACGCCACTTTTGGGAGGCTATCTTGCCGACCGTTATTTAGGAAACAGAAGAAGTATAGAGATTGGTGGTGTTTTGATGGCACTAGGTCAGTTCATTATGTTTTTCAGTGCTTCTACAACCGGTCCTGCTGCCATAACCTTAATGTGGATTGGTTTAACAATGCTGATCATCGGGAACGGTTTCTTTAAACCGAATATTTCCACGATGGTGGGCCAACTTTACCCAAAAGGGGACCGTCGGGTAGATTCTGCCTTTACTATTTTTTATATGGGTATCAACTTGGGGGCGTTTTTTGCACCGCTCATCTGCGGAACTCTTGCTGAAAAGGTAGATTACAAATGGGGATTCTTTGCAGCCGGAATAGGAATGATCATCGGATTGATCACCTTCATGCTTCAGAAAAACAAATTACTGATCGATGCGGAAAACCAACCGATCGGAATGCCTACCAATAAATTTGGAATTGCCCAGATTGCGCTTGTTTTAGGTTCCATTGGAGTGATTTTCTTCCTGATGAATTTCAAAACGATGTTTAACAGCAGTTTCGATATCAATAGCTACCTTATTTTCGGAGCAATGATTGTAATGCCGCTGATTATTTTAACAGATAAATCCCTTTCGAAACAGGAGCGTGAAAGAATTCTCGTCATCATTATTCTTGCATTCTTCGTTATTTTCTTCTGGGGTGCCTTTGAGCAGGCCGGAGCTTCGTTAACCATCTTTGCAGACAGACAAACCGACAGAAATCTGTTTGGTTGGGAAATGCCTGCAAGTTACTTTCAGTCGGTAAATCCATTGGCGATTATTCTTTTGGCGCCATTATTTTCATCTTTATGGCTCAACTTAGGAAACCGTAACCGCGAACCTTCTTCGCCTAAAAAAATGGCACTTGGTCTTGCTTTGGTTTCATTGGGTTATGTGGTAATTGCATTTGCTGTTTATGGGCTTGGAATTATGGATAAAGTTTCCATGTTCTGGTTAATTGCACTTTATGTGATTCATACGATGGGTGAACTTTGCCTTTCGCCAATCGGATTATCAATGGTTTCAAAACTTTCACCGGTAAGATTCTCTTCTCTTTTGATGGGAACCTGGTTTTTGGCAAATGCTGCGGCGAATAAATTCGCAGGAACATTGTCTGCACTGATCCCGGGAAGCGGAGAAGATGGTCAGGGAGCAAAAATTACCTACTTTCTAGGCTTCGAAATTACCAACCTGTTTGATTTCTTCCTGGTATTTATTGTAATGTGTGGTGCGGCAGCATTGATACTGTTTGCAATGAGCCGATGGTTGGAAAAGAAAATGCACGGAGTGAACTAAAATACATGACGATATAAATCTCATTAAACCACCGTTTATTCGGTGGTTTTTTTTATTTTCGTAACGCTTAATCTGGCTTTTCATTATTAAAGTCCCCAAAAAATCATTATGAATCTTACCCTCGAACAAATACAGGATTTCAAAGGAAAATATCCGAAACAGATCTGGTCGCTCTTTTTCTCCGAAATGTGGGAACGTTTCTGCTTCTACGGAATGCGTGGAATGCTTGTTTTCTTTATGATTTCTGAATTGAAATTCGACGGAGAGAAAGCCAATCTTCAGTACGGCGCCACTCAGGCGTTCGTATATGCGTTCACGTTTGTGGGCGGTCTGTTCGCCGATAAAATCCTCGGTTTCCGGAAATCGCTTTTCTGGGGCGGATTGCTGATGATCGTCGGAAGTCTGATTCTGGCGACCAATCCACACGATTTTTTCTTTCTCGGCATCTCGTTTACCGTGGTCGGAACCGGCTTTTTTAAACCGAATATTTCCACGATGGTAGGGAAACTGTACAAATCCGGCGACACCAGAACCGATGCAGGATTTTCGCTGTTTTATGCCGGAATCAATCTTGGTGCGTTACTCGGCGGATATCTGTGTATCGCAATCGGAAAAGGAGAAATGTTCTCCTCTTTAATTCCGGAAGATAAAAGATGGAACGTAGCCTTCGGTCTGGCTGCGGTCGTAATGGTCATCAGTCTCATCAATTTTGTCTTTACACAACGACGTCTCGGTCCTATCGGTCTGATGCCGCAGAGAATCCTCGCCGACGGAACTGTAATTCCCATGGAAAAATGGAAAATTTATGGGGTTTACATTTTAACACTGGTTTTTGTGCCTTTAATCATGAAAATGGTTTCCGTACCGCAGTACACGGATTATTTTATGTGGACGGTTGGGCCGCTAACGCTTATTTACCTGTTTTATGAAATGAGCAAAGTGAATCTTGGTGAAAGGAAAAAACTTTGGGCAGCGCTTGTCTTCATTATGTTCTCGATTATTTTCTGGGGAATTTATGAGCAGTCCGGCGGCTCACTGAGCATTTTCGCCGCCAATAATCTGAACAAAGATTTATTGGGGCTCGATCCGAACGGCGTGAACAATTCCGGTGGAGCATTTTTCATTATTTTCCTTGCACCAGTGGTTGGTTTATTATGGATCTGGCTGAGCAAAAGAAGACTCGAACCGAATACTTTTATAAAATTCGGGCTTGGATTTATTTTTCTGGGCTTGGGCTATTACGTGCTTTTCGCCACAAGATTTTTCGCCGATTTACAAGGGATCACTTCTTTAAATATTTTCACCATCGCGTTGCTGGTCATTACGTTTGGTGAACTGTGCCTCTCTCCTATCGGTTTATCGATTATGACGAAGCTTTCGACGGAAAAAATGCAGGGAATGATGATGGGAATGTGGTTTTTGGCATCGGCTTACGGGCAGTACGTTGCAGGTATTATCGGAGCCAATATGGCGACCGCAAAAGAGGGTTCCTCCAATATGGATGCGCTTCTTGCTTATACCGAAGGTTATAAACAACTCGGGATTTATGCGGTAATTGCCGGTCTCGTGCTCATTTTGATCTCGCAGTTTGTAAAAAAACTTATGCAGGAAGTACGGTAATCGTTTAACAAACCCTTCTTTTAACAATCAAACCCCTGATGAAAAAAATTACCCTTATTATTTGTCTGTTTTTAGTGTCTTTTGCCTATTCTCAGGTCCGTTGGATGACGTTGGAAGATGCAGTGGAAGCGCAGAAAGAAACCCCAAAAAAAATCCTCATCGATTTTTACGCAGACTGGTGCGGACCGTGTAAAATCATGGATAAAAACACTTACGGACATCCTGTAATTGCTGAATTCATCAACCAGAATTATTACGCCGTTAAATTTGATGCCGAACAGAACGATAAACTCACGGTATTTGGAAGGACTTTTGCCAATGCCGGGTTTGTTGAAGGAAAAAGAAAAAATTCCATGCACGAATTCACGAAATTCATGAATGTGAATGCCGTTCCTTCTCTGGTTTTTCTCGATGAGCAAAGCATGCCCATCACCATTCTTCAGGGGGCACTCACGGCAAACGAGCTTGAACCCTACCTCATTCTTATTTCCGCCGATGAATATAAAAAAATCAACAGCCGCGAAGAATGGGCAGACTACCAGAAGAAATTTAAATCTTCGATAAAAGACTAAGCCTATCTTTAGTTCTGCATTTTCGAATTTCGCGCGGTCCGAAACATATAAATAGACTTCCATTATTTTTTGGAAGTCTTTTTTATTTTCACGAAATTCGCTCGCTGGCGACAATCAAGTAAAGTCAGTTATTCTCCCTTGACCTTAGAAACCTCCATAGAATTCTTAAAAGGAATCGGTCCTGAACGCGCCAAATTCATTAAAAATGTCTTGGGATTTACAACGGTGGAAGATTTTCTCACCTTTTATCCTTTACGATATATCGATAAAAGCAAAATTCATAAAATCGGTGATCTGAAAGAGGAACCCGACGCCGAAATTCAGCTCAAAGGAAAAATTACCGACATTCAGGAAGTCGGTTACGGAAGCGGCCAGAAAAGACTTTCGGCAAAATTCCGCGACGAAACCGGCACTCTGGAACTGGTCTGGTTCCGGTATTCGAAATGGATGAAGGAACAGATTCCACTGAACCGTGACATTTTTATTTTCGGGAAGATCAATCTGTTTAGCGGAAACTTCTCCATGCCACATCCTGAAATTGAACTGGATGAGAAGAAAGCACTTTCCGGCTCACTTTTACCCATTTATCCGGGAAGCGAAAAACTCTCGAAAAGAGGTATCAACAATAAGTTTTTCCAGACGGTACTGGCAGAAATTACAAAGAATCTGCCTTTGCTGATGCAGGAAAACATTCCGGATGCTTTAATGAAAAAACTAAAACTGATCGGACGGATTCCTGCTTTTTACCACATCCATTTCCCGAAAGATTTTCATCATTTTGAACATGCCAACCGAAGGGTGAAGTTTGAAGAAGCTTTTTTCTTTCAGTTGGGATATGGTTTGAAGAAGCAGCATCAGAAAACATCGGTTGTTGGGAATCCTTTCCTCAAAATAGGTGAAAATTTCAAACATTTTTATGAACACACCCTTCCGTTCGATCTCACCAACGCCCAGAAACGGGTGCTGAAGGAAATCCGGACGGACATGAAAAAACCGATCCAGATGAACCGTCTGCTTCAGGGTGACGTAGGCTCCGGCAAAACAATGGTGGCGCTTCTGGCCATGCTGATTGCGATGGACAACGGCTTCCAGAGCTGCATGATGGCTCCAACGGAAATTCTGGCGCAGCAGCATTTCAATTCAATAAATGAGCTTTTAGCGAACACCAATATCAAAGTCAGGCTCTTAACCGGTTCTGCAAAAACCTCAGAAAGGAAAATCATTCACGAGGAACTGCTGACCGGTGAACTTTCAATTCTTGTCGGAACACACGCGGTTTTAGAAGATATTGTGCAGTTCCGCAACCTCGGACTTGCCATTATCGATGAACAGCACCGTTTCGGCGTTGCTCAGCGCGCTAAACTTTGGGGAAAAAATAAAATTCCGCCTCATATTCTCGTGATGACGGCGACACCAATCCCGAGAACGCTCGCGATGAGTTTTTACAGCGATCTGGACGTCTCTGTCATCGATGAAATGCCGGTCGGTCGGAAATCCATTATTACCGCGCACCGGCGGGAAAAAGACCGCCTTTCTGTCTTCCGTTTTGCAAAGGATGAAATCGAAAAAGGACGTCAGATATATTTTGTCTATCCGTTGATTGAGGAATCTGAAACCCTCGACTACAAGAATTTAATGGAAAATTTCGTGCATATTACCGAATTTTTTGAAGGAAAAAACGTGACGATGCTTCACGGGCGTATGAAACCTGCCGAAAAAGAGGCGGCGATGCAATATTTTGCTTCCGGAAAAGCAGAAATTATGGTGGCTACAACCGTAATTGAAGTCGGGGTAAATGTCCCGAATGCTTCAGTAATGGTGATTGAAAGTGCGGAAAGATTCGGTCTTTCGCAGCTGCATCAGCTTCGCGGAAGAGTGGGTCGTGGTGCGGAACAGAGCTACTGCATTCTGATGACTTCCGACAAACTCACGAAAGAAAGCCGGACGCGCATTAAAACCATGACGGAAACGAACGACGGTTTTAAAATTTCTGAAGTCGATATGCAACTGCGCGGCCCAGGTGATATCCTCGGAACCCAGCAAAGCGGCGTGGTTGATTTCAAGAAACTGGATCTGATTACCGACGGAAATATTATAAAAGCAGCTAAAAAAACGGTGGAGGATCTGCTGAAAACCGATCCCCATCTTCAAAGCCCCGAAAATTTTCCATTAAGGGATTATTACATCAGGCATTATAAAGGTAAAAACAAATGGGGCCGGATTTCTTAGCGTTAATTCGGTCGCATTGGCGGCGGCGGGGAAGTATAAATAACTTCGGTTGGTTTCTGTTTTTCTGCTTTTACGATGCCATTTAAAAACTGTTCGGCTGCTGCAGAATTTTTTTCAAATTCACTTTGTGCACTGTAAAAAACTACCGCACAATAACCGGAATTGGTGAGATAATAATACGTTCCATATTCAAAATCCAAACCTTTAACATTGGCTGCATATCGTAAATAAAGAACTTTAAGACCGTTTACTGTGCGGTACTCTGATTGTTTGAGACGAAAAAAATCAACATTTCTCTGGATGTTTGCCAACATCAGGTTTTTTAAACTTTTAAGATCGGTAATCTGCAGTTTTTCCGTGGTCATGAATCCGAACAGTGGATTCTCGGCATTCTTATCTCTTAAAAAATATTCGATATGCGAACCGACTGCCTGCGAAGAGATTCTCCATTTTTTAGGATTGTAATAGAGTCCTGCATCGAGCCTGCTGCTTTTTAGCAGAGCAGACTGGTCCTTACTTTTCCCAAAAACTGCGGGGTTTTCATCAATTTTTTCCAAAGTCTGCGCATCGCTTTCATTAACAAATTTCCAGGTTCCGTCATCAAACAGAATCACATCATTTCCGTCCTCGGTTACGCCTTTAACCTGTGCACAGGCATAAAGTCCAACCAGCAATGTAATGAAGGGCAGTATTTTTTTCATTTTACCAAAGTACAATTTTATCCATTATTCCGAGCATAAAAAAAACACAGAAAAAATTTCCTGTGCTTGCTATTTAAGTGAGAATGATGATTATTTGTTGTTATTACCGCGGGCTACCAAAGCAATAATTAAAATCAATACCAACGCGCCGATTACCCAAACCAGCGGGCTGCTCATCCAGTCGCCTCCCATTGCATCACCACCTTTGTCTACATCAACATCAACCTTTAAGTCAGGGGTGCTTTCCTGGGCAAAAGTTCTAACTCCGAAAAAAACTGCAAGCAAACAGATTGCGAATGTTTCTAATTTCAATTTAAATTTTGTCATTTCTTAATATTTATTGTATTATTTGTACTTCAGCTTTTATGATCCTTCCCCAGTTTAAAAATGATAAATAAAACTCCAATGAGAAAAACGTAATGAATTGAACCTCCGAGATCAAAAAAAATGTATCCCAAAAACCAAATTAACAGAAAAAAAACTGACAGGCAGTAATAAATTCGAGTATTCATAACCGGTATACATATGCGCTGCTAGAATTCCGAATCAAGCCGATATCCGTATTACAGCATTTAGTACTTGTATCGTAGAGTTTCTATTTATCTGAGAAATACTTTTAAAGAACACTGCGCTTTCCAAACACTTAATACGAAATGATTAAAAAATCAAATTTATTCAAGATGGTGCAATTCAGGACAAAGATGTATAAATTTTGCGGGAACGTTTTATATAATTTATACATAAAATTACACAATTACAGTTCACCTCAGGTATTTAGCTCTGCAGCAGCAGCAAATAGGCTGTCTGAACGCCTTTCAGAACATCGGGATATTCTCCCGAAAATTCGGAATCTAAAACCGATTTAAATTCTTTCCAGCGGGAACCTGTTTGATCTTTGTATACGCCGAAATAATTGAACTGAACCGACACGAACTGCGGGAGTTTGGTCAACTGTTTCGCAATCACATTTCCTCCCAAAGTGGAGCCTTCCATTACATAAAGAATACCCATTGCCTGCGCTTCGTTTTCAATGGAAACTGAAATGTTCGGACTTTGTACAGGAAAATTCAGAAATTTTAAATCCGCTTCGATTAATTTTAGCTTTGCACGCTTCGGGAGTTGAAGTTTATCGGAAAAATTTGGAGAAAGCAGGCTGAACACCTTGTTCTCAAAGTGATCATGAAGAAGGTAGTTGGAATACAGCAAAGTTCTGTAATCATCTTCACTAAAAGTTCCGGTAAAAATTTTATGAGATTTGAATTTCGCTTCCACACGGTCGTGCAGGTCTTTGGTTTCCGTTTTAAGAAGTTCTGATATCATTTATGGAAGGTTTCTGGAAGGTCAGGTAAAAGGTGGAACCCTCATTAATTCTGCTTTCGTAGGTCACACTGCCGCCCAATCTTTTCATTGTTCTATCAACGATTGAAAGCCCGACTCCACTGCCTTCGAAAACCTTTGCATTATCCATTCTGCTGAAAACTTTGAACATTTTTTCACTGTCTTCTTCGCTGATGCCGATACCGTTATCCGATACTGCATACACCACGCGGTCATTTTCTTCCGTTCCGGTGATTGTAATCTGTGGCTTTTCCCCGTGCGACGAGTACTTTACCGCATTATTGATGATGTTCAGAAAAACCTGATAGAGCATGGTTTTATCGGCCAAAACATCAGGAAAGCTATTGAAAATCACGTCAGCATGCTCGCTTTTGAAGCTCAGCTTAGCGTCGTAGGAAATTTTCCGGAGAATTTGTTCTGTTGGAACCCTTTCCAGTTTCAGATCAGCATTTTTCACGCGGCTCAGTTCCAGAATATTGCGCATCATCACTTCCATTCCGTCAATTTCCCGAGTAATCTTAAGCATTTGATCCTTAATCCTGGGATCTTCGGGATAGGCATTGCTCAGCATCTGTGCATTCATTTTAATAAGGGAAAGCGGTGTTGCAAGATCGTGGGAAATGGTGAAGGAATAGCTCTCCAGTTCCTTATTCAGATTTTTGAGGGTCTCATTGAGTTCTTTAACCTTAACGGTTTGATTGTAGGAGGTCTCTAGGATAAACGACAAAACTCTTTCTGCTGCCACAAGATCTTTGTCCTGCCACAGTTTGGATTTTCCTTTTATTTCTTCCAGAAAAACCTCAAAGGATTTTCTCGGAGAGAACATCAGGCGCTCGTCGCCATAGTAATTTACTTTTTCGGCTTGCTTATGTTCATAGCCTGCCCATTTAACGTGCTCATCGTACTCCTTGCGAAACCAAATCAGCATTTCGTTGTTGGCAGTGTACCATTTTGCGGCTAAAATTCCAGCAGCATTTTCGCCGAGACCCAAATCTATTTTGTGCTGTTTTAGAAATGAGGAGTTTGAATAAATATTCTCATCTGAATGGGAAATCACCCACTCGCTGATTCGGTAAACAGTTTCCGCATCAGGAACATCGCCGAAAGTTTTTAAATCGCCACCGGTAATGATGGCCAAACCATCAGAACTGACCGTATTTTTAATCAGTTCGATATTGTTAAAGAGTGAGTCCTTTAAATTGTCATATTTTAAAAACTCTGTTTTCAGTTCCGCAGTTCTGTTGCTGAGATCAATACTGTCCTTGTGTTTTTGTTCTATTTTGAAGGCGTAATAATTATTCGCCGTCATAAAAGTGAGAACTTCCGCACGCACCCTGTTCACCATATCAATATGTTTTGGTTCTTTGTTTAGGCAGGATATTAATCCCCAAAGTTTATTTTCAACGATAATAGAGGTGCTGAAGCTGGATGATACCCCCATATTCTTAAGATATTGTCCGTGAATCGGCGACATGGCCCGTACTGAACAATAAGTGAGATCAATTTTTTTTTCGGTGTTGGAGAGAATCCGTACAGGTTCTTCATAAACATTGCAGAAAAGCCGATTTTTCTTCATGAGATACAGTTCGCGTGCTTGTCTTGGGATATCAGATTCCGGATAATGAAGGTGCAGATAACTTTCCATACCGTCCTTGATTTTTTCGGCAACCACTTTGCCACTGCCGTCGGGAAGAAACTTATACACCATCACGCGGTCATAATCTACCAATTCTACTACCGAATCCAGGAGTTTATTCCAGATCTTCTGTGAACTGTCCGGTGTTCCTACCTTTCCGTATTTCGAAAAAATGTAACTTCTAACGGTCAGGTGTTCGATAATTTTTTCGAATTCTATAAATATATTTTCTCCAATCCTGTACATGATACAGTGAAAAAAATCCCACTTGACGCTGATTTTAAAGATATTCCAGTCATATTCTTCACCAGTGTTCTCGTTGATTTTTGCAAGGACTCCAGAATCGATAAGCTGTGGGAAAGTACCGGCAAGCTCTTCGATGGTTTTCCCGAAGATTTCTTCCTGCAGATTGAACAGCAAGCGTAAATTTTCACTGTAAAATTTCACAGTCTTCGTGGCCGCATCCAAACCGAGTAGAAAGCCAAAGCTCTGTATGTGGCCAGGAATGTGGATTTCCTCTTCGTGGCAGGCTGTAAAATTCATTATACTAAATTAGCAAAAATTATTGATTACCTGCAAAAAACATCAACGCTTTTCGGGTAGATAAACGGTGAATACAGCTCCGCAAAGCGGCTCACTTCTGGCAAAAATATACCCTTTGTGATTTTCCACAATTTTCTTACACACCGCCAGCCCAATTCCGGTGCCGTCATAATCGTCTCGGCTGTGCAGACGGTTGAAAACATCAAAGATTTTCTCGGCATACTGTTGTTCGAAACCAATTCCGTTATCTGAAAAAACAAATTTATGATATGTTTGGTTATTATTAGGAAGCACAACCTCATCCTTGCTGTTCACGACTTCGTGTTTTACCCCAATAAAGGTCGGAACTTCCTCCTTGCAGTATTTGAGTGAATTGTTCAGAAGATTAATAAAAAGCTGCTGAACCTGAAAAGGAATTACCTCCATAACCGGAAGCTTTTCAACAGAGATCACGGCCTTTTTTTCTTCGATCATTTGCTGAAGTTCTTCCTGCGCATGATGCATCAGACTGTTGAGATCTGTATTTTCAAAAACCTTTTCCGCCCGGGTGGTTCGTGAAAACAGAAGGAGATCTTCAATAAGCGTGCGCATTCTTCCAGCGGAACTGTGCATTTTCTCTAGAAAATTCTTCCCGGATTCGGACAGATTTGTACCGTCTTTTTCTTTGAGTCTTGAAATAAAGGTCTCAATTTTTCGCAGTGGTTCCTGCAAATCGTGGCTTGCCACATAATTGAAAGCCATTAACTCCTGATTGTTGGCCTCCAGAGTGCGGTTCTGCTCCTCGAGCCTTAGCGTAGAATCAATTTCATGGGTAATATCAGCAGTGATTCCGAGAAAAACTTTCTCACCGGTTTTTAGGTTGACGATTCGCCCGGTTGTCTGAAAATAGCGCAGCGACCCGTCTTTTTTATGAACTCTGAATACAAAAGGGGTTGAATCTGGCTGCCCCGTAAGTGTCTTCATTTTTTGTCGCATTTCCTCCTGATCTTCAGGATGAACATGTTTGAGTAAAAACTCAAAATTAGCCCTGAATTCCTGCGGCTGATAACCCAAAAGGCGGTACTGATTATCGGAAAACTGATAGGTCTGATTTTCCAGATTAAGAATCCAAACGCCAAAACCACCGACTATCTCTGCAAGATTTGATGCATTCAAAGCGATTTGGAGCCTGCTGTTTGCCTTTTCCTGCTCCTGGACATCGGTAAAAATTCTAAAGAACGCAAACGCCAGAAGGCCTAATGCCAACAGGGAAATTAAATAGATGAAAAGAGGAGTTGACTGCTGGGTAATATTGAATTCATTTTTCCTCTTTTTTAAAAGACTATTTTCAATCGCGAGCATTTCAATGATCTTACCTCTGATGTCCGCCATCACATAATTTCCTGCCAAAAGATCCCGCTTCAGTTTATACGGATCATCCTTGCTGAAATCTGTTTGGAAAACTTTATGCACAATTACATATTTCTCCTGTACATATGCATATAAGATCTCTGCATTCCGTTTCTGTTTAGGATTATTCTTAATTTCCCTTCTCAATTGTCTAAAACCGGTTTCAATATCTACATTCGTTAAGTCAATCTGCGTTTTTATAGCAGCATCATGAGTAAGGATGTATTCTCTCCTCAGCATTTCTACATCCTTTACATGGGTGTAAATTCTCTCCAGCGTCAGAGAAACTTCATAGGAGCTGTTTACGTAATTGGTATTGTGGGAAAGTTTTTCAAGTTGTTTGTAGGTTAAACCCATTAAAAAGAAAATCAATGCTGCAGATGCAACAAAGATTAAAATAAGATAAAAAGAGGATTTTTTGAAATTCCAAATTCTCATCCGTTATATCTTAATAAAAAATTATCCTTATTAAGGCCGGAAGTATGATACTGCCAGTTGATCGTAACTACATCAGCAAGTATTTTTTTTAAAATTTTGAAATCGTTGGGTTTCTTGATGTAAATATTGGCGCCTTGCAAAAACGTTTCTTCAATATGCTCTTCTGTAGAAGAAGTGGAATAAATGGCGATAGCGATATTACTGAATCTGGGATTTGACTTTATTTCTTTAAGGCATTGCATCCCGTTTTTTTTCGGCATGTTCAGATCCAAAAAAAGGAGTTGCGGGAGGATGGAATCTTTTGCGTTCAGATAGTCAAGAAGTTCCACGCCGTCTTTAAAGGTCTGCACTTTTGTCGACATTTTAAGTTCATTGAAAGCATCGGTGAAAAAGTGTCGGTCATCTTCATCATCATCTGCTAAAATAATGTGGATATATTCTTTGTTCATGATATTCTAAGAGAGGTATAAAAAGCGTATTTCTATTTTTTATTGGCCAGTTCCCGTCTTTTCGCAATCAGTTTCTGAAATTGCGAGGGAGTAAAGCCTGTTGTGTTTTTGAATTGGGTACTGAGATGCGCTACACTGGAATAACTTAGGCGGTAGGCAATTTCCGTCAGCGTCAGTTCACTGTTTATGATAAGGTTTTTTGCGTGTTCTATTTTCTGTAAAATAATAAAATTCTCAATGGAGGTATAGGTGACTTCGGAGAATAAATTGGAAAGATAGCCGTAACTGTGGTTGAGTTTATCAGCCAGATAAACGGAGGCTTTAACGTTAACATCAACTTCCGAAAATACCATTTCGGTAATTACATCTTTAATTCTCTGAACGAGTGCCGATTTTTGATTTTCAAGAATCTCAATGCCATATTCACTAAGACTGCTTTTGAGCATTTCGATCTGCTCTTTCGAAACGGGATCCAAAAATTCAACTTCCCCAAAACTCGAAGACCTGTATTTAAGGTCCAAAGAATTTAGCTGATCTTCGAGCACCTTTTTGCAAACGGAATTGAAATCGAACTTTACAAATATTTTCACCTATGAATGTTAAAAAAATTACCGGCGTCAAAGGTACACCAAATTATTAATGAAATTTCTTATGGAATTAATATTTATTTTTATATTATTTTATATTAAAAACCTTTTTAGCGGTTTTTATTAATTTTTTAATTAAAATAATGCAAATCGATTAAAAAATCTATAAAACGATATGTGATATAAAATACTTTTATAGAATCTTAGTTTATCAGCATTTAAGGGAGAAATTCAAATTTCTGAAAAATGAAAAACCCACTGCAGTAATTGCGGAATAATTAGCAAAAATATCATTTTTTAAGCCTGAATCAAAATTCAAAAGCGGTATTCCATCAAAAAATCATCCATTACGAATCCGCTCCCAATATCAAAGACCCCTTCTTCATATACGCTGAAACCTTGGGATTCGTAGAAAACTTTTGCAGAGTTTGCTTTGTTTACCGCCAGGATAATTCTCGTGTCGCCATGATTCAGGACGGCTGTTTTCAAAAAATCCATTGTTTTCTTACCGATGCCTTTGCCTTTTGCTTCCGGAATTAAATAAATGCGGTGAAGTTTTGTGGTATGTTTTTCATAATGGGTTTCAAAACCCAGAAAACCAACATCATCTGCACCGTCATCAATCAAAAAATATTGATAATTTGGATTTTGAAGGTGCACGAAAATCTCTTCTTCAGAATACATCGTGTCGAGCATATAATTGATCTGCTCTGAAGAAAGAATTTCACCATAGGCGTTGAGCCAGGAGGCTTCCGCCAGTTTCTGGAAAAGTGGAATGTCGTTTTTTACCGCTTTTTTAAATTGAATCATAAAATGCAAGAAAAAACTCCGAAAATCTCCGGAGTTAAAATATTAAAAACCTGAAATTAAATTTTATTCATTTCATCGCGAATTTGGCCCTGCAAACCTTCACTCGACGGTACTAATGGCAGACGCAAATAATTTTTTATCATCCCTTTTTCAGCCAGAACTGTTTTAATTCCGCCAGGATTACCTTCAGCAAAAATCAAACGCGTTATTTCAACCAGTCGGTTATGGATTTCATACGCTTCCTTTACTTTTCCGTCAAAAGCCAGCTGAACCATTGTTGAAAATTCTTTTGGATAAGCCTGTCCTATTACAGAAATCACCCCACTTCCGCCGGCCAGCGTTACGGGTAGCGTAAATTCATCGTCGCCAGACACCAAGCTGAAATGTTCCGGTTTTTTTCTCAAGATATCGAAATACTGCAGAATATTCGGCGCAGCTTCTTTAATCATGATTAAGTTGGGGAATTCTTCAGCCAAACGCAAGGTGGTTGAAGCTTCAATATTCTGTCCTGTTCTGGACGGAACATTATAGATGATGATTTTTTTTCCGGTTGAAGCCAACATTTTATAATGCTGATAAAGCCCTTCCTGATTCGGCCTGTTGTAATAAGGCGAAACCGAAAGAACCGCTTCAAAAGCGGATAAATCAGTGCTTTCGATCTGTTTTTTTACTTCCAGCGTGTTGTTTCCGCCAATTCCTAAAACCAACGGAACTCTGCTGTTGTTGATTTTAATGATGTGCTGTATTACCTGCTTTTTTTCATCTTCGGAAAGGGTTGCCGCTTCAGCCGTTGTACCCAACGCCACGAGATAACTCACACCGTTTTCAATATTGAAATCAATAAGTTTGGTTAGGCCGTCAAAATCCACCGATAAATCTTCATTAAACGGCGTTATCAGTGCAACACCTACTCCTTTTAAATTCGTCATAATCCTTAAAATTAAAGTTCAAATTTACTAAATTTAATGCGAGAAAAAATGTTAAAAAACCATAAGTTTCTATTCATATCTTTATATTTGCTGAGAAGTTACCACTGCATGAAAAACAAATTTTTTTATATCGGTGTGGCATTTTTGTCGCTCAGTTCGTGTAAAACGGCGTTGAGCGTATCAAATATCTCCGCCGAAAAAAACATATCAATCTCCGCCGATTTGCCGGAAGACAAAGCTTTCGCTTCAGTCATTGCTCCGTACAAAGCTGAATTGGAGGGGAAAATGAATACAAAATTATCCTACACTGCCGTAGATCTTAACAAACAGGGCGACAACAGCAATCTCGGAAATCTTTTAGCCGACTACACGCTGGAAGGCGCTCAGGAATGGGCGCAGAAAAACAAAAAACCCAGTATTGACGCAGCAGTCATCAACGTGGGCGGAATCCGCTCCACGATTGGGAAAGGCGACATCCTCACGAAACACATTTACGAAGTAATGCCGTTTGAAAACGAAATCGTGATTGTAAAAATGAAAGGAACTGATGTGCAGGGACTTTTTGACTATTACGCAAAAAACCAGAAAAACAATCCTGTTTCCCGCCTTACGATTGAAACCGATAACGGAACGGTATTAAACCAGTCCATCAACGGAAAACAGATTGAAATGAACCGCGATTATTACATTGCGACCTCCGATTATCTGGCTCTGGGTGGTGACAATATGAGTTTTTTCGGGAAAGGCGAAATGATGGCAACCGGAATCAAGATGCGCGATCTTTTTCTGGAAAAATTCAGGCAGAATCCTCAGATCGATGTGCCGAAAGATATCCGTTTAATTTTCAGGAACAAGAAAAACAACTCCAATGAATAGGAAAGAATTTATTAAAACGGTAGGCGGCGGAACTTTGGCAATGAGCCTGATGCCAAATCTGTTTTTTGCAGAGAACCACCAGTTTTCCGATAAAATCACTCAGCACAAAATCACCATTCTCCATACGAACGACCAGCACAGCCGGATCGAACCTTTTGATTCCACCTATAGCAGAAATCCCAACCAAGGCGGTTTTGCAAGAAGAGCGGCTTTAATTCAGAACATCAGGAAAGAGGAAAAAAATCTTCTTTTGCTGGATTCCGGAGATACTTTTCAGGGAACGCCTTATTTCAACTTTTTTGGCGGTGAACTGGAGTTCAGACTCATGTCGATGATGGGTTATGATGCTTCAACAATGGGAAACCATGATTTTGATAATGGTTTGGAAGGCTTTAAAAAAGTGCTTCCAAATGCGAAATTCCCGTTCATCTGCTCCAACTATGATTTTAAAAATACAATTCTTGACGGAGACACCCAACCTTATAAAATTTTCAATAAAAACGGCATCAGAGTCGGGATTTTCGGCGTTGGAATTGAACTTGAGGGTTTGGTGGGCAAAAAAAGTTATGGCGAAACGCTATATTTAAATCCCATAGAAATTGCGCAGCAGTATTCTGAAGAGCTGAGAAACGATAAAAAATGTGATCTGGTCATCTGCCTTTCCCACCTCGGTTATGATTATAAAGACAATAAAACGAAAATTTCGGATAAAGTTCTGGCGGCAAATACCGATGGAATCGATTTAATCTTAGGTGGTCATACCCACACTTTTTTACCGGAACCGCAGACTTTCATGAACAGAAAAGGGAAAAATGTTCTTGTGAATCAGGTAGGCTGGGCCGGCCTGCTTTTGGGGAGGATTGATTTTTATCTGGATGAAAATAAAAACGTGAAAAATATTTCGTGGAACAATCAAGTTATTGATGAAAGCATCACCGTTTAAAATGAAAAATACAACTCTGTTTTTTGTCCTGTTCGCAGGCATCAGCTTAATCTCTGCTCAATCCATTTCTTCAAAAAGATGGACCGACCTTTTCTCTTACAACAATGTTCTGGCCATGAAAGAAGATCACGGCAGAATTATTGCCGCTACTGAGAACGGAATATTCTTTTATACCCCTTCTTCAGGCGAAATTACCAAACTTTCTAAAGCCAACGGACTTCATGAAGTGAAGATTTCGGCTTTTGATTACAATCCGGATACGAAAATAGGCTTGGTGGGCTACCGAAACGGCTCCATGGATGTTATTACTCCCGAAGGAATAACATATGTGGTAGATATTCCGATCGCAACAGGATACAATGGCGACAAAAGAATCAACCATATTTCCATTTCCGGCGACAGAGCGGTGATTTCCGTTAATTACGGAGTTTCTATATTTAATCTGAACACGAAGGAATTTGCACAGTCAGCTTTTTTTATCAGCGCGGGAGTTTTTACGGCCTCCAATGAAGCGACTATAAAAGGAGATAAAGTATATTCGGCTACAGACGCCGGATTGAAAAGCCACGATATCAACGTTACATTTCCGGTATATTCCACATGGACAACTACCGTTGCAGGAAATTTCATTCATGTTGATTCCGAAACAAATGTTTCCGCATCTTCTGCTACGGCGGTTTATTACGAAAACGGTGGGATTTTTTCCCCGATTCCCCAAGCATTTGCCAATATTGGTGATGTAGTGGTAACGAGCCAGAACATCATGGTGACTGATGTTCAGAAAATCTACACCTTCAGCACCACAGGCCAACTTCAGAATACTTCTACGATTAACGAAGACTGCAACACAGGCATTCTGGCCGGTGGAACAGTTTACGGCGGGACCAAACTTTCAGGCATTAAAAACACTAATAATGAAGCTTTCCGTCCGGACGGACCTTATAAAAATGAATCCTATAAAATTTCTTTACTGAATGATCAGATATGGGTTTCCACAGGTGGCCTGGATGCCTATAGTGGTGCAATTTACCGGGATCTTGGATATTACCATTTTGACGGTTCCAAATGGAATTACCCGGATTACTTTTTAAATAATCCCATCAATTTCAATGTTCTTGATGTAGTTCCCAATCCCGCAAATCCGGCGCTGGTATATTTTACCAACTATTCATTTTTGGCTAATGAGAAAGGAATTTATAAAATGGAAAACGGTGTTTTTAAAAAGGTCTACAAAAACAGCGATTCCAATCAGTTTTATAACCGACCGGGCGGAATTACTTTCGACGAGGATAATAATATGTTCGTAACCGTGAGTGTACTTGAAAATTCAGCAGCGACTGTTGGATATTATCTGTATAACAACACTGCAGATGATTTTTCCCTTATAAAGATCGTTAATTCAGGGGGCGCATTAAAACCGCTAACAAAAGACGGCTTCCTTTATATTCCCAGTCCATTTTTTGGAGACGGCGGCTTAATCATCAAGAAATACGACGGCAATCCCGCTAATACCGCAGCTCCTTTTAAGATATTGCGAACTGAAAACAATTTACCGGCAAACGGAACCGTTTCGGTGGCCATAGATCAGAATGATGATATCTGGATCGGAACCAGGGTTGGTTTAAGAGTGATTTCAGATCCTTCCAGTGTTGTTTCCGATGTGTCACCGCAAACGGAGGCCATTGTTATCGAACAGAACGGTGTTGCCGAAGAAGTATTCAGAGACAGCACTATTCTCCAGATTGAAGTGGACTCCGGGAATCACAAATGGGTTTCTGTTGACGGCGGTGGTGCTTATATGCTCAGTCCGAACGGAGAGCAGACCATCAAACATTTCACGAAAGAAAATTCCCCGATTCCCACCAACAGTATTACCGACATAAAAGTAGATCCAAAAACCGGAAAAGTGTATTTCGTTACTTTAGACGGAATTGTCACATACCAAAGTGATGTGGTTGATGTTAACTCCAATTTCGGAAACGTCTTGGTGTATCCAAATCCTGTTGTGTATGCCAATTACAAAGGAAATGTTACTATAAGAGGACTGGCGATGAAGACCAATATCCGCATTACCGATGCTGCCGGAAATCTGGTTCATCAGGCAGTGGCAAGAGGTGGTTTTTATAACTGGGATCTGAACAATCAAAAAGGAAAACGGGTGGCTTCAGGCATTTATTTTGTCCTGATGACGAATGAAGACGGAACCGACAAGGCCACTGCGAAAATCGCGGTTGTGAACTGATGGATTCCCAGAACGGATTTTTGCTTTCGTACATTAAATATGGCGACAACGATGCTGTTCTGCACTGTTTTACAAGAGAAAAAGGATTTCAGAGTTATTTTGCCCGCGGAATCTACTCATCAAAAAACAAAAAGAAAGCGTATCTCCTGCCCTTAAACGAGCTCAATTTTACGTTCAGTCCGCACCGGAATGGGTCCATTCAAACGGTTTCGAAGATTGAACTGCTTGAAAATCCTGAATTTTACAATGACGTAAAGGCCAATATGATGGTTTTTTTTGTCGCTGATTTTCTGAATCAGGTTTTGCGGAACGAAAACCAGCAGCAGAATATTTACAATGAAATTCTAAGGTTTTTGGATGAGCTGGAGAAAAAGAATTACCGCTCGCATCTCATCTTTTTAATTAAAATCCTGAAAATTCAGGGACTTTTGCCTTTAGTCACTCCGGAAAATTACCTGGATCCGGAGACCGGAAGTTTTTTCAGCGAACAGCTGCATCCTGTTTTCGGCACTGAGATTTCAGACCTTTGGAAAACTTTAATTTCAGCTGAAGATCCTTATCTCGTGATGCTGAATACTTCTGCCCGCAAGGACCTTCTCGAAAGCATTTTGGTTTACTATCACTATCATTACACCGATTTCAGAACCCCGGATTCTCTTGAAATTGTCCAGCAGATTTTTGAGTGATGCTAATGGTGATATACATCGTTATACATCACGCCAGCTTCTATCTTTACCGGTAAAGTATTTTCTTCCGGCACAACGGGACAGCTGTAATCATAAGCATTATACGCGCAGAAGGGCTGATAGGATTTATTGAAATCCAGAATAATTTCCTTCCCTTTCGGGATCCTTAGATCCATATATTTTCCGCCGCCGTATGTTTCTTTGCCGTTGGTAGCATCGCGGAAAGGCAGAAAAAGATAATCCTCATACCCTTTCTGTGTAATAAGCCCCAAACTTTGGAAAAGAGTTAGTGTATATTCCTTACTGTCTAGCTTGAAGGTCGCTTTTCCGTATTCTCTGTATGGCTTTGTCTTGCCTGAGGAAGTCTGGATTTGAAATGGCACTGCATTTTCTGTTTTGATGAATTTTGCAGTTACGCGGTACTTCAAATTGACAGGAAAGAACGGAAGCCCTTTAAAATCCCTAAAACTGTCTCCGCGCAGAGGTGATTCCTCAGCATCTTTATATTCGCGGTTAAGTTCAACCTGAAATTTTTGAATGTCTGAAAGATGTTTTTTCGCGGATTGTGAAAATGCGAAAACGCTCATCAGCAGAAATAAGACGGTGAGTTTTTTCATGGGATTACGTATTTTAACTGACTATAATTCTGTAAATATCTGTTGCGTTTCTCTTGATATCGGGAACATAGAAGCCGTCTTCTTCCGGAATTTCTTCTTTCAGATCAAAATTTTTGCAGTCACGTGGAAGACCCGAGAAAATGAGCGTAAACCAGTAATCCTTCATTACCGGAACTTCCGTCCAATCAGGAAAAACAGCAATATTTTCGGTGTGGATGAGATGGGAACGGTGGCCGGAGTTACGGTCAATCAGCACGGTTGAACGCCAAATCCTGATCAGATTTCCAAAAAAAGGAGTCGCCGGAAAACAGCAGTGCACAATGACCTGCTTCTCCTCCTCTACCTGAGTCCGAAGGGCTTCCAGAATTTCTTCTGCAATTTTTGGTTTGGTAACGGTTTCCATGATGGTGATGGATGATGATGAGCCCGGATTTTAAACTCCGGTTAATTCAGTTTCGCGGTGAGTTTCTGAAAGAGTTTTTCTGCACTTTTCTCTTCATAAAGAATCTCATAAATCGTGTTGATGATGGGAGTCTTCATTTTCTTGCTTTTCGCCGTGCAGTAAATGGAATCTGCCGCATAATAACCTTCTGCAATCATGTTCATCGACTGGATAGCGGATTTCACCGTATATCCTTTACCGATCAGGTTGCCTAAACTCCGGTTTCTCGAAAAAAGTGAATACGCAGTAACCAAAAGGTCGCCCACATAAGCACTTTCATTCACATCGCGCGGAGCTTCATAAATACTTTCAAGAAAAACCTCCATTTCGCGGATGGCATTGGAAACAAAAACCGCCGTAAAGTTATCGCCGTACCCGAGTCCGCTCGCAATTCCGGCACCAATGGCGTAAATATTTTTAAGGATTGCGCTGTACTCGTTTCCGAGAATGTCCACACTTGAATTCACTTTAATAAAATGGGACGAAAACATGCTGTTCAGCATCTTCTGATTTTCCTCAACCGTGGCAATGGTGAGGTAAGAAAGTCTTTCCATCGCGACCTCTTCTGCATGACACGGTCCTGCAATAACGGCCTGACTGCGGAACCCAATCTTGAACTCATCGCGAAGATAATGCGCGACTACATCGTTCACTTTCGGCACAATTCCTTTGATGGCCGAAACGAAGATTTTATTGGTGTAATCGCAGGTCATTTTGTCGAGCGTATCCGAAAGGTAAATCGAAGGCGTTGCCAGAACTATAATATCACACTCAGAAACCAGTTCGTTGATATCGGTCGTGAGCACCAGATTTTTGACATTGAAACTTACCGAAGTGAGGTAGGTTGGATTGTGGCCTCTGAGCTGGATGGCGCCTTTCACAAATTCATTCCGAACGCACCAGTGCACCGTTTTGCAGTTTTCCAAAAGCATTTTTACAATGGCTGTGGCAAAACTTCCGCTCCCTACTACCCCTACTTTCTGGTCACCCTTTTTTGTCATAATATTTCCTTGAAATACAAATATACAAAAGTGTTACGGTGAAAAAAACCTTTTCATATTGAAATGGCTGCGTCACCTTTTTTTATGAAAAATTTAACGCTGAACACGGTAATTTTAAGTCAAAATCTGCGTTTTATTGAACCTGTGTTTCGGTTTTCAACATTTTGATTATTTTTGCAGCCTCAAACTTACCGTAACGCTAAAAACAAGAAATGAAAAGTTATTTAAAGAATAAAAAGAACATCAATCTGATTTTGGGCGGACTTTTAGCCGTGGTTTTTATACAGGGATTGCTTCTGGCAAAACTATTTTCCAAAAAAAATGACAAGTCCTACGAAGTGAACCTCGTGCAGATCAATACCCAGAAAGACAGTGTAGATTATCAGAAAATAAAGACCGACCTTTCGTTGGTCGACAATACCGTACGGGAGCTGAATTCCTTTCTCGCTTCCAAAAATATTACCGACGGAAAAATCGCGATTCTTGCGCAGGACAGCATTTCAAACTCGGTGTATCTTGCCAAACAGAGCAACCGTTATAGCCAATATTTAGTAGACCTTCAGAACAAACTGCAGCAGGTTCCGCTGGGTTTGCCGACCGACGGCTACATTTCTTCCAATTTCGGCACCCGAAAGAATCCGATTCCTTTTAAAAAAGTAATGCTGGCTTCGGTAAAACCAACTGTTCCTTTAGCAAATACCGATGTAAAACCTGTTACTGAAGTGGTTCAGATTAAAGACAGCCTCGGGAAAGTCATTAAAGAAGTGACGGTGGTAAAAAGCACCAATGCAGCCACCGTTTCCAGCAAATCGGTGGTACAAACTGCAGACAATGCACCGGCGGAACCCGACCAGATGCAGTTTCACAAAGGTCTCGACATTGCAGTTCCGTACGGTTCTGATGTAAGATGCGCCGCGTCGGGAACCGTAATCTTTGCCGGAACAAAAGGCGGCTACGGAAACTGCGTGATTGTGTCACACGGAAACGGTCTCGCTACCCTTTACGGACATCTTTCTGAACTTCTGGTGAAGACCAATGATGTGATCAAAGTAAACCAGGTCATTGCCAGATCCGGAAATTCAGGGCGATCAACAGGGCCGCATCTTCATTACGAAGTGCATAAAAATAACAGGCCGGTGAATCCGAAACTTTTTATGAATTTATAAGCGTTTGAAATAAAGAGTGAAACGCCCCGCAAATTGCGGGGCGTTTTTTGGCTCCGATCTTCGACCTTTGTTCGGAACGGTCAGATCGAATTTGCGGAATTCTGTAAATTGTTTATCTTTAAAACTTGCATCATAACCTCATCTGTATCTCCAACATTTTTACTAGTGGTGGTGAGTACAGCACTTTTGTCAGGATTCCCACTGCAACGATGTGGTTTCGCTTAAGCAGAAAAATGCATGATGATTAAGGTCTGAATTAAAATAAACATATTATGGATGATCAAAAAAAATTAGAGAAAGAGTTTAACCAGATAAAAAAAGCAACCTTTCTCAAATTACAACAGTTAGGTGTTCCCAATGACGAACTTGAACTGGACTTTGGCGATTACAATGTGGCAAAATTCAACTTAAGGGCACTTCTCGACTTTGTTTGGTCTCAGTTCAATAAGCATATTTTAAGGCAGGAAAGTAATTTTGACGCTCAGTCAAGAACTTACTTCGAAATGGCAATTTTCCGATTTAAATATGAGAATGGGAAAGGCGTTTTTGAATTAAAGAAACAATCGGTAGAGGCGAAGAAACAGTCTTATGAACTTATGCTAAATCACAATCACGCGCTTGATATGAATGTTGTAATTATTACCGCTAAAGATTCTTGTGCTGTTTGCATGAATGATCAAGGCAGATGCATCGCCTTAAAGGACTTCCTGCATATGAACATATTACCGCACGAAAACTGCACCTGCGAAGGTTTTGGTTGCACTTGTTCGTTTGGCGTAAAAGCGAACCGGGATGCAGAAGAAAATTTAATTTGGAAAGATTTGGATACCAAACACGAATTTTCAAAAAAGAAACAATCATTGCAGACGAAATCTACTACTTCAACCTTACTAAATGAAGGTGCAAAAACCTTTTAGGCTTTTTAAATTTTTTCAACAAAAAAAAAATTAATTGAGGTGATCGCATCGCCCTTTAAATTCTTCCTATTTCAGCACTTCTAAAAATTACTTTTACACCAACCGGTTTATCCAAGTTAAAGTCACGGTTAAGGCCGCAAGCCGCAATTCTAAAGGACGGATCGCTTCGTGGGCGTTTTCGTTTCCCCGCTAATAAAACCAAATTCAGAGATTTCCCGTATTTTTAGACATGCGCAAAATCTATTACCTCTGTTTCGGCTTTTTATTCTTAATCGGTTGCCAATCTGTAAAACATAAAGATGTGGTTTATGGTCAGTCTGCACAAAAGAAAGATCTTAAACTCAATATTTTTGTTCCGAATCATTCCGAAAATAAGAAACTCCCCGTACTGATCTTTGTTCACGGCGGAAACTGGAACTCCGGCAACAAAAACACCTACGGCTTTTTCGGGCGGAATTTCGCAAAGAAAGACGTGGTGACGGTAATTCCGGAATATACTTTAAGTCCGGAAGCCAATGTGGATCAAATGACCACTGAGATGGCCGCGGCCATCCAATGGGTACAGGAAAATATCGAAACGTTTCACGGCGATAAAACCCAGCTTTTTGTCACCGGACATTCGGCAGGCGGACAGTTAATCGCATCGGCGGTTTTGAATCCAAAATTCGGGATTCCCAACCATTCCATCTCAGGGATTATTTTAAATGATGCCGCCGGAATCGATATGAAATACTATCTGGAAAGAAATCCACCCAAGAACCATAACGATTATGTGAAGACCTGGAGCAGGGATCCGCAAAAATGGCATGAAGCCTCCCCTGTTTATTTTCTGACGGAGCATTCGCCGCCCTTTCTCATCTATGTCGGTTCCAAAACCTATCCTTCTATTAAAACGGCGAATAAGCGTTTTCTGAAAAAGCTGCACGAATTTCAACCGGACGTACAACCTGTGATGATCAATAAAAGCCATATCCCAATGATCCTGCAGTATTTCTGGCCCTGGAGCAACCGATTTACAGAAACTCATAATTTCATCAAAAAAAATACTAAATAGAATTCTCTCCGCGGATTTAAAAGCATGCGAAACGGTCTTTCATATTAAGATAAAAGAAAACCGCGGCATTTTCGTAAAACACCACGGTGGCCGGAACAGGAAACTGCAATGCCTCTTATTCCTTTTTAACGATAATTTTTTTGTAGTATATTTTTTCTCCGACTTTGATAGCTACGAAATAAAGCCCGCTGTTTTGAGGTTTAAACTCAACCAGATTCTCACCTTTTTCCATCTTATTTTCAAATACTCTGTTTCCGGCGGTATCATAAATTTCAACCTGCAATGACTCTTTCACACTTTCAAGATTGAATCTGAAAGTACCATTATTTGGATTAGGATAGAGTACGAGGTCATTTTTTGAGTCGCCAACCTCAATTACGCCAAGTCCTGTATTGGTGTAGCGTGCAATTTGAGCCGGTGAAGTTGAATTCCAGTCTGATGCAGCCCATCCATTGTTGGCATCCCAAAAATAAGCGCTGTATACTTTTGCGCCGAAAGGAAGCATTTGTTGAGTCCAGGTATTTCCGCCATTTGTAGTATGCAGCATGAAAAACTGATTATTGTCCCGGGCAGCAATCCAACCGGTATTAATGTCCACAAAGTTTACCAACAGATCGGTATAATTTGTAGAAGAGGGAGGCGTAATGGGTGTCCAGGTGGTGCCCCCGTTTATTGTTTTCAGTATTTTTCCATTGTCACCAACTACCCAACCCTGATTAGCATCTATAAACTGTATTGCAGTAAGCGCGCCCGGAAGAGTATCGGTATAAATGGTAGTCCAGCTTGCTCCGCCGTCGGTCGTTTTAGAGATCGTGTAAGGAGGCGGTAAACTCGGACCTGCAGAAAATGCATAACCAGTAGTTGCATTCAGATAGTAAAAAATACCTCCACCATTGGTAGGCACCCAAGTGGCTCCCCCGTTGGTCGTTTTCAAAAAGATTGGGGTACCGGTATTCATATTATACAAAAGAATCCAACCGGTATTGGCATCGATAAACTGTACCTGAATACCTACATCCCCGAGGGTAGTAGAAAGAACCGTTCTGGTCCAGGTCGTGCCGCCATTGGTGGTTTTATATAAAACAGCGCCGAGTGAAGGGGAGTCGATGTCTCCAAAATTTTTGAGAACCCATCCAGTAGAGGCATTTATAAAACTGAGTCGGGAACCCGGTGCGTCCGCACCCCATGTAACATCAGTAGTGTTTGGTGTCACAATATTCCACACCGTACCGCCATTGGTTGTATGTAAGAGTTGATTCGTATCTAAATTAATCCACCCTTCTGTTACACTCACAAACTGCATGGACTGACCGGGAGCTGTAGTCGGGTTGGTCTGCAGAGTCCAGGTACCCTGTCCATAAATAGTGCATGATAATCCTAGAATCGTCATTGTCAAAAAAAGTACAAGCTTTTTCATGGTAATATTATTTTAAAAATTGATTATTTCTGAAATACTTTATTTTCACCAGTAAAATTACAACCCATATTGATGATCAAAAATGATATATCTCACTCAGGTTTAAAATATAAGACACGATAAAAATGAATGTTGGTATATGATAACTTTTTAAATTAGGTTGCCACTTCGGTTTCGCGCATTGCAGGTCGCGGTGATTATAGAGAGGAAAACTGATTTTTACCTTTCAAAAAAAAGTTCCAAAGCGAAAATCACTTTGGAACATTTATTCATCGACCGAATCTAAACCGGTTTTATTTCTGAAGCTGATTCAGTAATAGTTCTGCTACTTTTTCGGAAGACCCGGGGTTCTGACCCGTGATCAACAAACCGTCTTCCAAAGCATACGTTTCAAAATCGCCTGCTTTACTGTAGATTCCGCCGTTTTCTTTCAGCATATCTTCCACCAAAAACGGAACTACGTCAGTCAGTTTTACCAAAGCTTCTTCGGTGTTCGTAAATCCTGTTACTTTCTTGCCTTTTACCAATGGTTCACCTGAAGTGTTTTTCACATGTTTCAAAGCGGCAGGAGCATGACAGACAAAAGCTACGGGTTTATTGCTGTTGTAAAAACTTTCGATCAGTTTTGCGGAATCTGCGCTTTCGGCCAAATCCCAAAGAGGTCCGTGTCCGCCGGGATAAAACACAGCGTCGTAATCTTTAGCGGATACATCTGACAGTTTGTGGGTTTTGCCTAATTTTTCCTGAAGTTCAGCGTCCGCTTTAAATCTGACCGTAGATTCCGTTTGATTTTCAGGTTTATCGCTGGTGGGATCAATCGGTGGCTGACCGCCATTTGGAGAAGCCAGAATCACTTCCACGCCTTTATCTACCAAATAGTAATATGGACTTGCAAATTCTTCGATCCAGAATCCGGTTTTTTCGCCGGTGTTTCCCAATTCTGAGTGGGAAGTAAGGACAAACAGTATTTTCATAAGTGTTTTTTTATTTATTAATTTTTAAGGACTTTTCCTTCTAGTAACTCATTTCGATGATTTTCTGAACATCTGCAGGTGCGAGCGATTTGTGTTCTCCAAGTCCCAACCAACCCCTTTCTGTAAAACGTTTTGCAACAGCAGTTCCGGTTTCTGAATAGTCTTTCGTGTACGCTGATAACTGAATATCAATACCCAAAGATTTAAAGAATTCATCGGTTCTGTTAATTCCCGCGTGAGCTTTTTCCTCTAAAGTTCCTTCTGTAATCTTCCAGACGCGTTCTGCGTACTGCGCTAATTTCTCTTTTTTAGTCTCAAAATTGTAGCGGTAATGATTTCCGGCTAAAATAGCCAAAGTCCGTGCGTGATCAATTCCGTACATCGCTGTTAATTCGTGTCCCATGGAGTGGATTGCCCAGTCTCCGGGAACGCCCTGCTGAATCAATCCGTTCAACGCCATGGTACAGCTCCACATAAAATCGGACGCTGCCTCCTCATCTGCAGGATCTTTCATAATGGCAGGCGCCACTTCAATTAAAGTCTGCATAATGCTTTCGGCAAAACGGTCCTGCAGTTTTGCGCCAATGGGATACGTCATGTACTGTTCCATCACATGGGTGAATGCATCTGCAATTCCGTTGGCCAACTGACGCTGTGGAATCGATTTAATGGCTCCCGGATCCAAAACAGAAAACTGCGGGAACATTCCCGGTCCGCCGAAAGCCAATTTTTCTTTGGTTTCCGCTCTCGTAATTACGGATCCGGAATTCATTTCAGAACCGGTCGCAGGAAGTGTCAACACAGTTGCAAAAGGCAATCCTTCGGTCACCGGTTTTTTATTCGTCAGTAAATCCCACGGCGTTTCGCCCTCGTATAAAGCTGCGGCGGATAAAAATTTAGTTCCGTCGATTACTGAACCGCCACCAACTGCTAAAAGATAAGTGATGTTTTCTTCTTTAATGACTTTCAAGGCATCCAATAAAATGCTGTATTCAGGATTTGCGGGAATGCCGCCAAATTCCAGGACTTCATAACCTGATAATGCTTTTTTCACCTCCTCATAAATGCCGTTTTTCTTGATGCTTCCACCGCCGTACAGCATTAAAATTTTTGAGTTGGCCGGAATTTCTGTGGAGAGATTTTCAATCTGACCTTTACCAAACAGTATTTTTGTTGGATTTCTGTACTTAAAATTATTCATATTCCTGATTTTTTATTTAATTTCTATAATGATTACATGCTTCTTATAAGCTTATGGCATCCCACGCTGCCAGAAAAGTTTGAGCTTTTAATTCTTCATTTAAAGTAAAGGTTTGTCTTTCCTGCATTTCGAGTAAAAATGACAAAGGATAAATGCTGAAAGCGTATAAAACATAGTCGGAAAGCGGCTTTATCACCTCTTCCTTTTTTCCTCTTTCCCATAAATCCAGAAGAGGCTGCAAATGTCTCAAGCCTTCCACCCTGATTTCTTCCTCAACCATCGGACTGTTATCACACTGGGATAAAAAATTCGCTTCTTTGATCTGATTTAACTTATAATTGGCGATATTGAACCAAATGAGTTCGAAACCATCTTTTACAGAAAGTTCGCCGCTGTATCCCTGAAAAGCACAGCTACTGAAGGATTTTTTCACTTCCAGATACAGTTGGTTGATAAGATCTTGTTTGTTTTCGAAATAAAGATAGATCGTAGCCGGAGCAACACCTGCAAGAATCGCAATTTTCGACATGGGCGCATTATGAAAGCCGTGGTTATTCACCAAAGTCAGCGTGGCATTCAGAAGCGCGGCTCTTTTGTCGGTTATTTTTTCTTTTTTACTCATGGTTCATTTTTACTTTTGCAAGCGACGTAAATTTGTACGATTTCCAGGACAGCCAAATCAACAGGAACTGAAAAACCAATCTTATATAAGCGGCCGTAGGACTTCCGATCACCGGTTGGTCTCTGAGCGCATCCGTAACATGAAGCGGAAGGAAAATCACCATCAACACATAAATGCCGAACACTCCGTATTTCGTGTATTTTTGATTGAGGAATAAGGTAACAATACCCAAAAGGAGCTCCACAATTCCTGACAGATAAACGGTTGCGAGCGGAAAAGGCAAAAAGGACGGAACAATCGGGAGATAAAATTCCGGATTCCACAAATGATAAACCCCGGAAACCATCATTAAAACTGCTAAAAGAATACTTACGATTACCCAAAATATGACCCTCATTTTACTTTCTTTTTTTGATAAGACAAAGGTAGCTCTAAAAAAGAATGAACGTTCATTTATTTTGTCTATGAGGACTTTATGAGATATTCCTTATCATTTCCGGATACCCGGGAAACGTTTCTTTTTTCAATTTTAAATGAAAACAAAGAATTTTTATTTCTTTTAAACTTGCTATTTTAGCACTTCCAAAAAAAGCTAATGACTCCTACAGGTTTTATTCAAAAATCCCTTTCTGTTTCCGATAAAAGCATCAGCGCTACGCTGAAACTGCTCTCTGAAGACTGCACCATTCCTTTTATTTCCCGCTATCGGAAGGATGCGACCGGAAATCTCGATGAAGTGCAGATCGAACAGATCGCTAAACTCAATACCCAGTTTGAAGAAATTATCAAAAGAAAAGAGAGCATCCTGAAATCCATTGATGAACAGAACGCCCTGACTCCCGAACTGAAAAAAAGAATCGAAGACAGTTTCGATCTTCAGGAACTGGAAGACCTGTATCTGCCTTTCAAAAAAAAGCGGAAAACAAAAGCCGATGCTGCGAAAGAAAAAGGCCTGGAACCGTTGGCGAAAATCATCATGAGCCAAAATTCAAATGATCTTCAGCATTTGGCATCGAAATACCTGAATGATGATGTTGCTTCTGTTGAAGATGCACTTCAAGGCGCCAGAGACATTATGGCGGAATGGATCAATGAAAACATGTACGTCCGCAAAAATCTCAGACGCCTGTTCCAGCGGACAGCACTTTTCACTTCGAAAGTGGTGAAAGCCAAAAAAGAGGAAGAAGTTGCGCAGAAATATGTGCAGTATTTCGAATGGGAAGAAAGCCTGAACAGGATTCCGTCGCACCGCCTTTTGGCCATGCTCAGAGCGGAAGCCGAAGGTTTTGTGAAAACCAAAATTGAAATCGACAAAGAGGAAGCCATCGACCTCATCGAACAGGCGGTTCTGAAATCCAGAAATGAATGCGCAGAACATATTTCTCTGGCCGTGAAAGACAGTTACAAAAGACTGCTCGAACCTGCCATTTCCAATGAAACCCTGCAGGAAGCCAAAGAAAAGGCCGACGAAAAAGCCATTTCCATTTTCTCCGATAATCTTAGACAACTGCTTTTAGCACCGCCTTTGGGCGAGAAAAGGATTCTGGCCATCGATCCCGGTTATCGCAGCGGCTGCAAGATCGTCTGCCTCGACGAAAAAGGTGATCTGCTCCACAACGAAACCGTTTATCCGCACGCGCCGCAAAACGAAACCGGCATGGCGATGAAGAAAATCCGCTCGATGGTCAATTCCTATAAGATTCAGGCGATCTCGATCGGGAACGGAACCGCAAGCCGCGAAACGGAATTCTTCATCAAGAAAATCGCCTTCGATACGCCGCCGCAGGTTTTTGTGGTGTCGGAAGCCGGAGCGTCGGTGTATTCTGCGAGTAAAATTGCAAGAGAGGAGTTTCCATCTTACGATGTGACCGTGCGTGGCGCGATTTCGATCGGCAGAAGACTTTCTGATCCGCTGGCGGAACTCGTGAAGATCGATGCAAAATCGATTGGGGTCGGACAGTACCAGCACGATGTGGATCAGACGCAACTGAAAAACGAACTCGATTCCACCGTGATGAAATGTGTGAACTCCGTAGGCATCAACCTGAATACAGCGAGCAAACCGCTCTTGAGTTATGTCTCCGGAATCGGGGAGAAGATGGCGGAAAATATTGTGAATTACCGAACCGAAAACGGCGCATTCGAAGACCGTAAACAACTCAAAAAGGTTCCGCGGCTTGGTGAAAAAGCCTTTCAGCAGGCCGCAGCGTTTGTACGGATCGCGAACGGTAAGAATCCGCTCGACAATTCTGCCGTTCATCCTGAAGCCTACCCTGTTGTGGAAAAAATGGCAAAAGATCTCGATCTTAAAACCATTGACCTCATCGCAAATAAAGAAAAGATTGCCCTGATCAGTCCGGAAAAATACGTGACCGAAACCATCGGGATCTTGGGAATTAAAGATATCCTGAAAGAACTTGAAAAACCCGGGCTCGATCCAAGAAAAGCCGCCAAGGTTTTTGAGTTCGACCCTACCGTGAAGAGCATTAAAGACCTCAGAACCGGCATGATCCTTCCCGGCATCGTCAACAACATTACCGCGTTCGGCTGTTTTGTGGATCTCGGCATCAAGGAGAGCGGGCTCGTGCATATCTCGCAGCTGAAGGAAGGATTTGTGTCTGATGTGAACGAAGTGGTGAAGCTCCATCAACATGTTCAGGTAAAGGTGACGGAAGTAGATGAGGCGAGGAAGCGGGTGCAGCTGAGTATGATTCTTTAGCCTAAACTGCCTGCCCGGCTTACCGTTTGGCAGGCATTGTCCCTTTACGTATCAGATTTGGGGGTAGGCACATCCTGATGAAGTGCTTTATTTGTATGATTTTCATAAAAATTAACACTTTAACCTTCAGCGTATTATCTTTTTTTATAACTTTGATTGGCAAGATCGGAGGTAAAACATATTGTTCCGGTGCCAAAAAACAGGATGGCGCCGTCTCGCCTGCGAGAAACCTTAAACCCAAACAGGATGGTTCCGTCTCGCAAACGAGAAAGGATGAACCCAAACTGGTTTGCCATTTCTCGCATGCGAGAAACCATGATCCTGAACAGGATAGCCCCGTCTCGCATCCGAGACCACATGAACCTGAATAATGCCGCCGTCTCGCATATGATAACGGATATCAACATTTAAATATTCATGATGATGGAAAAGTTAAAACTGGCGCCCCTCCATTATCCCGGACTGCGCCACGCCGAATTCGGCCAGCTTATCGTAAGGTTTTTTGAAGATTTCGGGAAAACTACACTTCGGGCAGATACCGATCCCGATTTCAAAACCATGTTCGACACCCTTCAGGCGCAGCTGCCGACCTACAACAGCGCCCTGGACCAAATCCGCGCCAGCGCGGAGTCGGGAAAAATCGCCGAAGCCGATGCGGTGCGCGACCGCGACATCCAGGCGTTGAGAGACTGCATTAAACCCTTCCGCAACTCCTCACTACAGGCAGAGCGCGATGCCTACACCGCTGTGAAGATCATCCTGAATGAATACCGCGACGTGGAGGATTCTTCTTTCGAGGAGGAAACGAACCGCATCAACACCCTTACCGACACGCTGCTATCGGCCGACCTCAGCGCGCACCTCGCCTCACTGGGCGCGGTGAAGTTTGTGAACCGTCTTGCGGATTCCAATTCGGCTTTCAACGACCTGTTTGCGAACCGCTCTTTCCACACTTCCCAAAAAATCACCTATGATGTGAAAGCCCTCCGGCAAACCCTTCTGGACGATTACCGCCAGATGGCAAATTATGTGACCACCCTCGCCAACGTGCGCAACGATGCATTTTACAGGGAACTGTTCGCTGTACTGAACAACGGCAGAAAGTATTTCGGGGACGTGGTCCTGGCCAGGCGTCAGGGCAAAACCCCTTCACAACCAGAGGAAACTCAATAAAAAGGCCGCCTGAGGGCGGCTTTTGTGTGGTTGGAAATTCAATTCTTCATCCGTACTATTAATTTTCCTGGGAAGATTTGTAAGCATTTTTCTATATTTGCTACAAACGGTAACAATTCATTTATATTCCTACAAACAAGGTGAAGTTGGTAAGACAGATAAATAGTTACCTACAATTTAGTATAATTTGATATGAGTATGAAACAGTTGTATCTTCTTTTTTTAACCTTATGCCTTTGCTCTTGTGGAAATTCTCAAGAACAAAAAATTTCTTCAGAGTTAAATACTGGTGAATTAAACACGGAGATTGAAAATAAATTATCCGATTCTAACCAACATTACAATTGTATAATAGAATATAATCGATATGAAAATAATATATTAAAGGAAAGTAATAAAACAAGTGCTCTTGCATTCACAAGATTTGAAAACGGGATTGCTACAGTTACAGGGTTTGCGGGAGTAGACGAAGGATTCGGATTTGTTTTAGTACTATCAAAAGATACTTGCATGATTCGAAGTGAAGTAGAATCTACCAAAGAAATTTTTAAGTTGAAAAAAAATGATATTCCGACATTCGGGTTATTTGTTCCTAGCAAATATGAAAAAGCAACACTAGTAAATAATCCAAAACGTGAAGAAGGAGAAATAATTAAAGGCAAGGTTGATGTTAAAAGCGAGGATTATTACGAGAAAATAGACAATCAATTTAAATTAGTAAGATTGGAAATTACAGCATATTTTATATCTGAACCCATGCCAATAAAAAAGGGAAAATACAAAACGTTGGTAAAAAAATAAAAAAGACCGCCGCCGTTTTCGCCAACCTTTTTCCCCCAATAGCGTTCCTCCGGAACGCCAAAAATACCCGCCATTATTTTTTTACACGTATAGCGTTCCTACGGAACGCAGAATTTATAAAGGGGTCTTCGGCCGTTATAAAATCACCAAACATCAGTATTGATAACAATCCTCAGCTATTCAAATGCGTAATTAAATTTCGGATTTCGCACTTCTAAATTCGGACTTCCTAAGTCGAAATTCGTACTATCTCCGCACCCGTTTCGGTTTCTTCGCTTCTTCCGCAGCCCTCGCCTTTTCGGCTTCCGTTTGGGCGGCATCAAAGAGCGGATTGCTGGCTTCGTATTTTATTTCTTCATAGTTGGGGGTATCCACAAAGATGTCTTCCCACTTCCGGAGACGGTCTTTTGTGTTCCAGTTGAAATCAGGGAAGAAGCGTTTCTCACGCGAGATCTTGCTCATCGGATAGATGTCGGTGTTCGCACCGATGTTGCAGGAGATGATCTGAACTTTGTTTTCTTCGAATGCCGCTTCGATAGTTCCACACGTTGAAAGCGATACGCCGATGCGCTCCACTTTTTTGGTTTTTTCGTTCTGATCATCGGCATACGTAATGGCCTGTGCGTTGCCGATGACTTTGGCGAGGCGCACTTCGTTATTTTCGTAATACACGGTCATGAGTTTGCCTTTCACCTGGTTGAATTCATCTTTCAGGTTCAGGGAATCGGCCTTGCTGATCGCAAAGGCGTTGCCGATCACCTTCAGGGAATCGATGTATTCGTTTTCGGTATCGAAATAGGCTTCAATCTTGTCCCCGGTAACCTGCTTGGCGCCGCTCCAGGCAATCGGAGTACCGAAGAGGTGCATCACGCCGTCGGTTTCATTAAAGGTCAGGGAATCGGCGCGGAGCTGGATATTAGATTTGAACATGCGGGCTTTGCGGTACGCGCGCAGAAAACTTTTCTTTTCCGCAGCAGCACTATCTCCAGCTTTCTGGTAGGCCAGGATCCTGTCTGCCGAGAAATACATCGAATCTTTTTCGAGGATTTTTACGGCATAGGGTTTCTCTTTCATCATCGCAGAATCCTTCTTCTCATAAATTTCGCCGTAGCCGCCTTTGATGTAACGGTTTTCCTTCGGGTCGCGGAGCGTTACATTGCCGGTACCTTTACCAAAACCCGTGAACTGGTTGTAGTACATTTTGTCGCCTGTAAGGATCTTGCCGTTGTAATGGATGCGGGAGTTTTTGTTCAGATACACCTCTTTCGAGTTCATCTGGTAGGTTCCGAGTTCGGTATAAACATAGTTGGCGGGGTTCTGCCTGTTCGTGATGGTCGTAGGTCCGAAGAACTCAGCGGTATTTGTATTCTGGTTCTGCTTGATATTGCTGCCTTCTACAATGTATTCCGGATTGTTGATTTTTACATTACCGGTAAAGTCGATCATCTTTGTATTGAGATTATAATTCGCCGATTTCGTGTACATCACGTTTGTAGCATCGGAAATCGTTCCGCCGGTATTGAAATACGCCTGGTTCGAAAGTCTGTCGTAGTACAGCGTTTCAGTTTTAATGGTCTGTTTCGGATCGGTGAGTACCACATTTTTGCGCGCAATGCCTTTCTGGGAATTGCCGTCGTATTCCATTTCTCCCGCGGTGATTACGGAACCGTCAGCATTCTGCAGTTTCACATTGCCAATGGCTTTAACAAAATTCTGGTCCTGATACAGAATCACGACATCGGCAGTAAGCACTGAACCCTGATGGTTGAACTGGACGTTTCCGGAGAAAAAGGGATTTCCGGCGTATTTTTCCGGCGTCTTCTGAAAGAAATCGGAATGGATGAGCTTCACTTTCTCACCCTGCTGCGGAGGATTCTGGGAAGTGAAAAAAGGATCTTTCACCACGGGTTCCTGCGGCTGGGTAATGATCTGTGCAAAAGCACTGATGTTGATGAAAAGAAAAAGAACGAGAAGCTTTTTCATTAATTTTTTTTGGTTCCGTAAAAGTACAGCGAATGGGAATCGATGGTCACCCCGAACGCATTCTCGATGGATTCTTTGATGCCCTGGATTCTCGGGTCACAAAACTCGATGATCTCTTCGATCTCCTTGTCGGATCCGGTTCTGTAGACCACGAGGTGATCATGCTGCTTGTCGAAATAGGATTTTTCGTAGGAAGAAGAGGTTAAGGTCTTTTCCCCGAACTGGTGTTTGCGGATAAGCCCTGCATCCAGAAAAATCTCGATGGTGTTGTAAATCGTGGCTTTGGAAACATGATATTTCTTCTGCATCATAAGCAGGTACAGGTCATCTACATTGAAGTGATGCTCCATCATGTAGATTTCCTCCAGAATCGTATATCTTTCAGGAGTATTTCGGAAACCCTTCTCCTGAAGGTATTGCCTTAAAACTTCCTTGATTGTTGTTATGTTGAGGTCCCTCTGCTTTGCATTCATTCAAATAAATTATATACAAATTTATTGTTTTTTTATTAATAGCAGTTGCCGACAGAAACTGCATTGCACTTGGCTAATCCGATTAGGAATGAAAATGCCGGAATCCCACCTGTTGTATTTTTTTCGTTACTACTTTCTGATCAAGCAGCGGAGCCGACTCTACCACTACATTGTGTGGTGAAACCCCCCATGCCTTGAAATCATCACTGCCGATGTATTTTACAAAATTATAGATATTCAGAATGATTTTTTCTTTTACCGTCAGAAGCGCATCGTTGATATAGGTATTGTCGATGATCACATATTTCAAATCTGGAGGAATATTGTGGGACCGCAAAGACGGATGGCTGCTGCGTGAAGGAATGGTATCATCCTCCATCATGTCTGCCAACACCTGGTCGAAATAATCATTGATCCGGCGGTCGATCTTGAACCCTAGAAGGAAATTGATCCTGTAAATGGTTCCGGGCATAATTTCATCCACGGTGTATTTAAAGGTGAAAGGATCTTCCTGATTCACGATATTGAGGATGAAATAGTGGTCTGCCCTTTTGGGCTGTTTCCGCAGGATGGAATAGATGATTTTCGCTTCAATCTCATCATCTCTTTTTGCACGGCTTAAAAAGGCAAGGTTGGTAGAATACTTCGGAATAGTTTCGTCCAGCTTCAGTTCTTTGATAATCGATACATATTTATCGAGTTTAACAAATTTGATGAATTTCGCTTTAATCGCTCTGCCGTTATACCAGGCATACATACACACCGCAATAAATCCGCCGAGCACCATGGTGAGCCATCCTCCGTCGAAGAACTTAATGACATTGGCATAGAAAAAGCCCAATTCAATGAACAGGTAGGTCATGGCAAAGCCGATGATAAAAATTCTGTTGATCTTGGTCCTGCTGAGCCAAAACAATAACAGAATAGTCGTCATGAGCATGGTGATGGTGATGGTAAGTCCGTAAGCAGCCTCCATTTTTTCCGACTCCTGGAAATAGATGACCACAACGAAACATAAAACCATAAGGCCCCAGTTGATTCTCGGAATATACATCTGTCCTTTTATCCCGGAAGGATAATCAATCTGCTGATTGGGCCAGAAGGAAGTAGACATGGCTTCAGAAAACATGGTAAAGGATCCGGTAATCACCGCCTGACTGGCAATAATAGCTGCGGCGGTTGCAAGAATTACTCCAGGAAGAATGGCCCATTCCGGCAAAATGCCGAAAAAAGGATTGGTTCCTGTGAACACTTCCTTGTAATTATCCAAAAGCCATGCACCCTGACCAAGATAATTTAAAATAAGCATGACTTTTACAAAGATCCAGCTCACCTGTATGTTTTTCTTACCGCAATGTCCTAAGTCAGAATACAGCGCTTCTGCGCCTGTTGTACAGAGGAAAACAGCCCCCATAATAATGATCGCACTTGGGGAATGCGTTATCAGATTATAAGCGTAATAAGGATTAAACGCTTTCAGTATTTCCAGATGGTCAAAGATATGCATGGCTCCGAAGCCACCAAGAGTAAGAAACCAGATCACCATCACCGGACCGAAGAATTTTCCGATAGATGCCGTACCGAACTGCTGCACCACAAAAACGATAAATAAAATAGCACAGGTAATCAGCACGACAGGTGTTTCAGGATTGTAGATCTTTAACCCTTCAATGGCCGACATCACGGTAAGAGACGGCGTGATGACACTGTCTGCAACCAATGTGGCTGCTCCAATGATCGCGACGACATACAGCCATTTCTTTTTAAGCCTCTTCACCAGGGAATACAGAGACAGGATTCCTCCTTCCCCTTTATTGTCGGCTCTTAAGGCGATTATTACATATTTGATGGTGGTTTGCAGCGTGAGGGTCCAGATAATACAGGAAAGGGCTCCTTCAATATACTCATCGAAGGGCATTGTTGCGCCCGCTTGCCGTGCATTTACAATGGCCTTCATTACATAAAGCGGAGAGGTACCGATATCTCCGAATACAATACCCAGAGAAACCAGAACACCTACTGCAGATAATTTTTTAATATCTAAATGCTGAGCCATCTTCTTATAAAATTTCTGCAAATTTATATTAAAAAGCAGTTGGTCGGCCGTTTTTATATATTTATTTTCTTAAACCAAAAAACGCCCTTTCGGGAGTTTAGTTATGCTTTCAGATACATGGCTTTTTTAATTTCTTCTTTTACCTTTTCCAGTTTTGGGAACCACTCTGCGAACAGTGCTGCCGAATACGGAGCCGGCGCGTCGGGTGTTGTGATTCTCTTGATCGGGGCGTCGAGATAATCGAATGCTTTCTGCTGAACCATATACGCGATTTCTGAAGATACAGAGCCGAAAGGCCACGCTTCTTCCAGAATCACAAGTCGGTTTGTTTTCTTTACGGATTCCAGAACGGTATCGAAGTCGAGAGGTCGAACGGTTCTGAGGTCGATCACTTCTACGGAGATTCCTTCTTTTTCCATGTCGTCTGCAGCCTGCATCGCCAGTTTCATGATTTTACCAAAAGATACCAACGTCACATCTTTTCCTTCTTTTTTGATATCAGCTTTCCCGATAGGGATGTAATACTCTTCCTCAGGAATTTCCATTTTATCGCCATACATCTGCTCTGATTCCATGAAAATTACAGGATCATTGTCCTGAATGGCAGTTTTCAGCAAGCCTTTTGCATCATAAGGATTTGAAGGCACGACCACCTTCAGGCCCGGCGTATTCGCAAACCATGATTCAAAAGCCTGAGAATGGGTGGCTCCGAGCTGTCCTGCAGAAGCAGTTGGACCTCTGAATACAATCGGGCAATTCCACTGTCCGCCGCTCATCTGACGGATTTTTGCTGCATTGTTGATGATCTGATCGATTCCTACCAACGCGAAATTGAAGGTCATATATTCCACAATCGGACGGTTACCGTTCATGGCAGATCCTACTGCGATTCCTGTGAAACCGAGTTCGGCAATAGGCGTATCAATCACTCTTTTGGCACCAAATTCATCCAGCATGCCTTTCGAAGCTTTGTAGGCCCCATTGTATTCCGCAACTTCCTCACCCATTAAATAAATGGATTCATCTTTGCGCATTTCTTCACTCATGGCCTGACAAATCACTTCCCGAAAAGTATATTCCTTCATGTTCATAGAAAATTTAGAGTACAAAAGTAGAGATTTTTTACAAATTTTTTATGCAATACGCTACAAAAAAAGAGCAACTCTTTCGAACTTGCTCTTTTTATTTTTGTTTTAGGATTATTTAACCAAATGCCAGGTTTGTGTTTTACCGATAAATGAAAAAGATTTTAAACTTCCTTTTACATTTAATTTATTGCCACTTCTGGTAATTTTACAACTATATTCTTTTCCGCCTTTGGGATTAACTATGGTTCCGCCAGAAAATTCATTCCCGTTTTTCTTCAATCCACGAATAATTTCTAAACCTAGTAAAGGCTTATTTTTTCTATCATCTGTACAATCTACACAAGTATTGTTATCTGGCTTAATAAGCAATTGTATGATTTTTCCATAATATTTACCATCCGCTTTTTTCGTGATCTCCACGATTGACTTCGGTTTTCCGGTTTCATCATCGATGGTTTTCCATTTTCCTTCGATTTGGGCATAAGACAATGTTGCGAAAAATAAGGCAACAAAAGCGAAAACTATTTTCTTCATTTTGTAAATTTTTAATTTAAGGTTGGATAAAAGTAATTAAAAAAAGTTAAACGTCAAATTAAATTCATCAACTGAAGCAAAATTATGCGACTTATTTAAAATGAATAACGCGTCAGTTTAAAATTTGCACTAAAAACATCTGATCCAGTTGGCCTGCTCTTTTTTCAGGATTGAGAAATTTAAGGGAAAGCCGCGTGATCCTGAAATGATTTTGGGTATTGATGATGAGGTAATTCTTTTTGAGTTTTCCAAGCTCTTCCCTTGAAATAACGAGCATATCATCTTTTTTCAGGTTAGTTTCTTCCACCCGTGGCGTATTTCTACCGGTGTAAAAATCGAAAGACCAGGTTTCGTTGCCTTTCAGCATCAGAATTTTTTCTTTGTAGAGATGGTTTTCATTTACAAATCCGGCCAGCTTCAGGCCACCCTGATATTGCGTGAGCACCGGATAGAACTGCGTGTTGAGGAATAAATTCACCGCAACTGCAAAAAGCAGGGAAATAAAAACATATTTTCTGAAAGGATTCTCTTTTACAAAAATCATGAAAAGCAAAAAAGCGAAAATCAAAGCAGTCAATACATACATCACTTTATTCGGAATTCCTGTAAAATAATGAATGAGCAGGCCTATCCCGGCAATACTCCCAAAAATCACTACAAGCTGAATGACATATAAAACTTTTATTTTCCTGACCTGATTTCTTCTGTATATTTCAAAAAGATAAGCTGCTGTAAAAACTGCCAAAACCCCGATCAGTCCGTTCAGGTAGTGCGGAAGTTTAAACTTCGAAGCACTGAAAAGAAGCATCACGAGCCAAAATCCGCCGAGCGTGAGAAATTCAACTCCGGCGATTTTCCTGAACCTGTTTTTAATCAAAAACGCGGATTTCTGAAAAACTCCTACATAAAAAGCCAGAGAAAAAGGCAGAAACGCCCACAGCAAAGTGTGAAAAAAGAAAAAATAATCCGGGCTGGTTTCCTCGAATCCGGTCCCGTTCAGGCGGTTTACACTTTGGTTGAAGAGGATAAATTCAATCCCTTCCTTTCCGAACTGATGATGATACGCATATAAAACCGGCAGAATCCCAACGATAAAAGCGAGTGCGGCAAGCATAATTTTCAGATTAAAAAATCTTTTCCATTCCCTTGAATACAGCAGATATGCGAGAATACAAAAACCAATGATGACGATGGCCATCTGACCTTTCGACGAAAAAGCCATCGCTGTTCCAAATCCTGCCAACAACACCGCAACTGTATTTTGGGTTTTGATGAATTTCACAAACTGCCACACCGAAAACATAATAAAACCCGTTAACACCGCATCAGTCCGCACATCATGTGCCGACAGAATAATGGTTTGAGCCGACAGAAAGATGAGCGACGCCAGATAACTCAGGTTTTCATTGTTATACAGCAGATCCGCCAGTTTCTTGGTTGAAAAACATGCCAGAGCAAGACATAGAAGCGCAGGAATTCTGTACGCAATGTGACTGATTCCAAATATTTTCATCGAAAATGCTGAAAGCCAGAAATGCAGATGCGGTTTATCCAGATAAGGATTTTCGCCTTTGAAGATGTTCAGGAAATCATTATTCAGCACCATTTTCATGGCCATGGTTGCATGCTGGGCAGAATCGTTTTCCATCAAAGGAATGAACAGTCCGGAAATATACACCACCGAAAACCCCACAAACAGAAGAAATATTTGTCTCTTGGAAAGCAGTTGATTTTGAGTCATCAGAAAATTAGTTTTTGTATTTTTGCAGAAGTTCTGCTGCAAATTTAATAAATCAACACATACGAATGGATTATAATAAATTCTACTCTTTGGTGATCCCGATGTATAACGAAGAGGGAAATGCCGGAATCCTGATCGACCGGATCCGGGAATCCATGCAGGATTTTCAATATGAATTAATCCTGATCGATGATCATTCGTCGGACCGAACCGTTAGGGAGATCAAAGAGAAAAACGATCCGACTGTTGTGCTGATTGAACTTAAAAAAAATTACGGACAAAGTTCGGCCATGATGGCGGGTTTCGATTTTGCAACAGGAGACTATATCATTACGCTCGACGGCGATCTGCAGAACGATCCGTCGGATATTCCCGCGATGGTTGATCTTCTGGAAAAAGGCGATTACGACCTCGTGGTCGGGAAAAGACAGAAAAGACAGGATTCTTCGGTCCGCACCATTCCTTCCAGAATTGCAAATTTCATCATCAAGAAATCTACAAAACTCAATATCTCAGACCAGGGTTGCGCGCTGAAAGTCTTTACCCACGAAACCGCCAAAGACCTGAATCTGTATGGCGAAAACCACCGTTTCATCAGTTTAATGGCCCATCTGAACGGCGCCAGAATTGCTGAAATGCCTGTAAAACATCATGCGAGACAGTTTGGCGTTTCCAAATACGGGATGAACCGGACTTTTAAAGTCATTAACGATCTTCTTTTGGTGCTTTTTAACCAGAAATATCTTTCGAAACCGATTTACCTTTTCGGAAACATCGGTTTGGCGGCCTTTTTACTCGGAATGACCATAAACGCTTACTTATTAGTCGTAAAATTACTGGGGAATGATATCGGCGGAAGACCGCTACTGATTTTAGGCGTTCTGCTCGTATTCATCGGGATTCAGTTTTTCACGACCGGAATTGTGATCGACATGCTCATGAAAACCTATTACGAATCGCAAAGCAAAAGGCCTTTCAACATCAGAAAAATAACAAGTTTTGGAAAAGTCCCGGCTTAAAAAGATCCTCCTCAATGCTGTAAAAATTGGGGTAAGTCTGGCGCTTCTGTATTTTGTTTTCAAAAAAATCCCCTTTTCGGAAGTAGGTGAAATTCTGAAGAAAGTCCATGTTTTCTGGCTGATTCTGGCTGCCGTATTTTTTTTGGCTTCACAGGTTTTATCGGCAAAAAGACTTGAATTTTTCCTGAAAACCAGGGAATTCCATCTGAGTTTCCGCAGCAATCTCCAACTTTATTTTCTCGGAATGTTTTATAACTTCTTTATTCCGGGCGGTATCGGCGGCGACGCATATAAAATTTACCTGCTGCATAAAAAGTTCGGTTGGAGTGCCAAAACACTCACTTCTGCCCTTTTCAATGACCGCCTAAGCGGGCTTTTGGCCATCTGCGTATTGATTCTTCTTTTCTCCGCCACTCTTTTTGAAATACAATGGAGCGTTTTATTTTTAGTCGCAGCCTTCGCAGGAATTTTGTTGACTTTTTTCATTACGAAACGGTTTTTTTCTACTTTTCAGCCGGTATTTTTTAAAGGATTTGTTATTTCGCTATTCATACAGATCCTGCAGATCCTTTGTTTTGTATTTCTCCTTAAAAGTTTAGGCATCGCAGGTCATTATATCATTTATTCGATTGTTTTCCTGGCCAGTTCCGTGCTCAGTTTAATTTCATTTGCAGGAATCGGAGTGCGGGAAATGCTTTTTTTGCAGGCGTCTCACTATTTCAGTTTTGAACCTGCAGTTTCGGTTTCTGCCTCTCTTCTATTTACATTAATAACTGCAGTTTTTTCTCTTTTTGGATGGCTTTTTCAATTAAGAAAACTAAATTTGAAACTTACAGAAGAATCATGAATTTTATCAAAAATAACCTGGCCAACGCCTTTACGCTCGCGAACCTTTTTTCGGGAAGCATCGGCGTGATTCACCTCCTCAGCGGAAACTATAAAATCACCGCGGTGTGCATTATTCTGTCGCTGGTGCTGGATTTCTTTGACGGATTTATTGCCCGCGCGATGAAATCGGACTCAAATCTGGGCGCGCAGCTCGATTCGCTGGCCGATATGGTGAGTTTCGGCCTTTTACCGGGAATTGTCATGTTTAAAGCGCTGGAACCTTTCGGAAACCAAGTTTTCGGAATGGAAATGTCTTTTGAAATCAAATATCTCGGACTTTTCATCACCGTTTTTTCCTGTTTGAGATTGGCCATCTTTAATCTTGATGATGAACAGACGTACTATTTCAAAGGTCTGAACACCCCTTCAAACACGATATTGATTTTCGGACTTTTTTATGCTTTTCAGGAAAACGGAAGTTTTAGAGTTCTGGTTGAAAGTTCAGCTTTGTTGATCTTGCTTGTGATTGTTTCTTCTTGGATTCTGGTGAGTCCCATTAAAATGATCGCGATGAAATTCAAATCGATGAAACTGGAAGACAATTACCCTAAAATTGCTTTACTCGTGGGCGCCATTTTGATTTTGATTATTTTCGGAATCGTTGGAATTCCGCTGGTCATATTATACTATATTTTAGTGTCATTAATATTCCAGAAACAGCTTAAATAATAAACACCTCATTCTTAAATTACCGCATTTTCAAATCAAATAAATGAATCTCAAACTCTATAAACCGCTCTGTATCTTTGACCTCGAAACAACCGGAACGAATGTTGCGAAAGACCGAATCGTGGAAATCAGTATTCTGAAAGTGAATCCGGATGCATCCCGCGAAAGCAAAACGTGGCTCGTGAATCCCGATATGTACATTCCGAAAGAATCCACCGCCGTTCACGGCATCAGCGACGACGATGTAAAAGACGCTCCGAAATTCAGTGAAATCGCCTCGAAAGTCATGGAAATGATCGCCGGAACAGATTTAGGCGGCTTCAATTCGAACCGTTTTGATGTTCCGCTTCTTGCGGAAGAACTTCTTCGTGCCGGACTCGATTTCGATTTAAGCAAATTCAAACTTATTGATGCACAAACGATTTTCCATAAAATGGAACCGAGAAATTTAACCGCCGCATATAAATTTTACTGCAAAAAAGATCTGGAGAATGCTCATTCCGCTGAAGCTGACGTTTTAGCGACTTTTGAAGTACTGGATGCGCAGGTTGGACATTATGAGGAACTTCCGAATGAAATCGCAGGACTGAGCGAATTTTCGCATCACCACAAATTTGCCGATCTGGCAGGATTTATTGCTTTTGATGAAGAAGAAAAAGAAATTTTCAGTTTCGGAAAATACAAGGGACATCGTGTTAAAGACGTTTTCCAGAAAGATCTGGGTTATTACGGCTGGATTCAGAATGCTGATTTTCCGTTGTACACAAAGAAAGTGCTGACGGGAATTCAGTTGCGAAGCAGGTTCTAAAAACATTTAATAAAGAATTTCATGCCGTCACTTGTTAAGTTTAAATATTACAACAACAGTATCGAAGCCAATCGCGATAAGCAGATTCTGGCTGATCATGGTCTTGAAAGTTTTATTGCCAATGAGCAGACGATTCAGTCGGATTGGCTTTTGTCACAGGCCTTGGGCGGGATTCAGCTGCAGGTATTTGATAATGACAGAGAAAAAGCGGAAGAAATTTTAAAAAATTTCCTGGGGAACGAAGAAACCGCTCTGGAAGTTGAGCACACAATTCTCAATCCGGAATTTGATTTTATCTGTCCGAAATGTGGCTCCAATCACCTGTACCGCGACGAGAATCCGGGCGGGTTATTTGGCATTTCCCTGCTGTTTTTAGGATTACCGATCAAATCAAAGAGCCATCTTTACCATTGCTACCACTGCAATAACGAATTTAAGGTTTAAAAAATATTCAACAACATTACCATGAAAATCATTTGCATCGGCAGAAATTATGCTGAACACGCCCGGGAACTGGGAAACGAAATTCCGGAAAATCCCGTTATTTTTATGAAACCCGACACTGCGGTCTTAAAAAAAGGTTCAGATTTCTATATTCCTGAATTTTCAAACGACATCCACTATGAACTTGAAATCGTTCTCAAAATCTCAAAAGGTGGAAAATATATCCAGGAAGCCAATGCTTCCAATTATTTTGATGAAATCGGACTCGGAATCGACTTCACTGCAAGGGATTTACAGAGCCAACTGAAAGCCAAAGGCCTTCCGTGGGAACTCGCCAAAGGTTTTGACGGAAGTGCGGTACTCTCTGATTTTTACAGAAAAGAAGATTTCGATATGAAAAACCTGAATTTTTCGCTGCTTAAAAACAAGGAGGAAGTTCAGGAAGGTAATTCGTCACTGATGATTTTCTCCCCCGAAAAAATCATCGCTTTTGTTTCTAAATATTTCACCCTCAAAGTGGGAGACCTCATCTTTACAGGTACACCGAAAGGTGTGGGAAAAGTCTCGGAAAATGATATCCTCGAAGCCTATCTGGAAGAAAAAAAAGTACTGGATTTCAGAATTCAGTAAATCTGTTTGACAGTATGAAGAAACTTTTGTAATTTTAAAGAACAAAAATTAAAGTCATGATAAACATTGTTTTACCGGTAGATTTTTCAGACGCTACTGATCGATTAATAGAAGGAGCCGTAAAATTTGCGCAGGAAACGAACGGAAAAATCTGTCTCATTCATGTTGCACCCTCAGACATCGGTTTTGCCATTGGTGATATGGGATTCCAGTATTTTCCGGAAGTTGAACAAAATGAGATCAAAGAGGAACTGCTCCGTTTAAATAATATTGAGCAGCGCATTATTGCACAGGATGTTGACTGCGAGCATCTGCTGAAGCAAGGAATTGCAGGCGACATCATTCTGGAATATGCAGAGCAAAAAAAGGCGGGCTACATTGTGATGGGTTCTCACGGAAGAAGCGGCATTTACGATGTTTTCGTAGGAAGCTTAACCAAGGAACTTACCAGAAGGTCTACCATCCCGGTTTTGGTAATTCCTATCCATTAAAATGAACTCAAAGCATAAAATAAAATCCCGGAATTTTACAATTCCGGGATTATTATTATCAATATACTTATCAATTAATCAATTGTCTTTCTTATAAATTTTAGGGTCATAGTAAGGATTATGACCTTCAGTGGGGGAAAAATAATCTTTGTCTCTGTCGCCTCCCAATCGGGACACCAAAACGTAGCACCAGTAGCAGAACATTGCTGTTGCCAAAAAGAATAGAATCCAGTTTACAAAGGTTCCCGCGAACTCGAAAAATCCAAAAGACCATTTGAAAAACTTGCTGATCAGCAGAAATAAAGACGTCATTATTTTCCTTTTTAAATTAACTTTGCACAAATTTATAAAAAATGTTTCGATTACTTTCAAAAGAAAGCAATATTTTTTCCATACCGGTGTACATCGGCATCCTTCTTTTCATTGTAATCGGGTTTAATTTTCTGGATTTCAATACTTTAGATGTTTTTTCAGCAGTCATTACTTTTGTTGGTGTTGCTCTTGGATATTTCTGTTTCAATGCGATTGCCCTGAATTACCTCAGCCATCTTCCGCTGTTTTTATATACCGCTTTTATTTTTGCGCTGTATCCCGGAAATCTGGATATCGGAATTGCCGTTTCGCTCGTGACGAACTCCATTATTCTTCTTCTTTTAACAGATGTGGAAATGACGGTCCGTAAAAACTCTTATGTTTTGGTCGGAGCGCTACTTGCAGTGAATTTTGTATTTCTGCCGACGACGTGGCCCATGTCTCTTTTCGTGATGATCCATATCATCGGAACTTCCGACAGAATAGGCCTACATTTTTTCCGTCTTTTTTTCGGAATGCTTCTTATCGCGCTTTCCTATTTCGGAATAGCGTATGTTCTCGGAATGAATTCGTGGGATCCCGCTTATTTCCCGTTTTATGACTTTAAAATTTCAACAGACATCAGCGGATTGCTTTGGCTGGCTCCTGTGGCTTTGCTGCTGCTGCTTTCGGTGACCGATCATTTTAAACATTTCAATAAAAAAAGTCCGGTCAGTAAATTCAAATATACTTTTCTGCTCATTTTTTTACTCGCGCAGCTTATTACGATTGTGCTGTATATGGGAACGGATTATGAATACCTGTTGCTGCTTGCACTTCCGGCCTCCATCATCCTCAGCAGAATGCTGAAATTTCTAAATAAATATGCCCTGAAGGAGGCAGGATTCTGGGTCATCATTCTTTCTCTGATTTTTTTCAAAATTTTCCAAGTCTTTAATTTTAATATTTAATCCCCAATGATTCAGATCGAAAACAAATTAATCTCCGAAGAACTTTTTTCCGAAGAATTTGTATGCAATTTAAGCAGATGCAAAGGCGCCTGCTGCGTTGCGGGCGATGTGGGAGCGCCGCTGGACAGAAATGAGACCGAGATCCTCGAGCGCATTTTCGATAAAGTAAAGCCGTATTTACGGCCCGAAGGCGTAAAAGCACTCGAAGAGCAGGGAACCTGGACCGTGGATCCAAGTGACGGCGATTTTGTTACGCCAATGGTGAACGGAGAAGAATGCGCATATGTGATTTTCGACGACAGAGGAATTACCAAATGCGGCATCGAAAAGGCGTATGAAGACGGTGCGGTAGACTGGCAAAAACCAATTTCCTGCCACCTTTATCCGATCCGTGTAAACGAATATTCAACTTTTACGGCGCTGAACTACCACGAATGGGAGATCTGCAATCCGGCCTGTGTTCTGGGGAAAGAACTTAAAGTTCCCGTCTACAAATTCCTGAAAACGCCTTTGACCAGAAAATATGGCGAAGAATTTTATCAAACCCTTTGCGATGCTGCTGAAGAATGGAACCGCGAATACAATTCCTGAAAATTTCTTACCTTTAAAATAAAAAATGTCTGCGCATTTTGAAATCCTTGATATTTACAAAGCGGTACTTTCCATCATCGTTGGAATTATTCTTGGTGCTGAGCGGGAAATGAAAGACAAATCTGCGGGTTTAAAAACCATCACGGTTATTTGCCTCGGCTCCACGCTTTTTACAATCCTTTCCTATAAATTTGCCGGTGGCGGCGATCCCACCCGGATTGCGTCCTATATTGTGAGCGGAATCGGATTTTTAGGTGCGGGCGTGATTTTTAAAGAAGGATTCAGTGTCTACGGACTTACCACCGCAGGAATTATCTGGATTGCGGCCGCAATAGGAATGGCGATTGGTTTCGGCGAAATTTACATCGCTTTTACATTTTTGATATCGGCCATGATCGTCATTTATTCCGCGAAATTTTTGATTAAAAATTATCTTCCGCAGAACCACAATAAAATCCTTAAAATCCAGATCAGTTCAGCCGATTTTTATAAAAAAAGCGAAATCATCGGCGAAATCAGACAGCTCGTGCGTGGTCTGGAAGAACTTGCACTTGAAAAAGAGGGTAACAGTATTCTGATGACCCTGGAGCTCCACATCAACGAAAAGCAGTTGCATGAATTCGAAAATTATCTGACTTCAAACGAGAATTTTGAGTACTTCAGCTATTAAAAACCGCTGATTTTACGAAAAAAATCCGTCCCGGAATTCACCGGGACGGATTTTTTTTATTTGAAGTGAAAATTACTTCTTGATTTCTTCCAAAAATTCGTCGTGCGTGATTTTGGTTTCTTTTTTTGTTGATTTTTCCAGGATTACGTCTTTCAGTTTTGCCATTCCCACTTCCGAGGAAATCTGGCGAACCTGCTCTTGGTCTTTCAGCATTTCAACCGCATATTTCTGAATTTCTTCATCAGACAGGTGGTGAATTCCGTACATCGCCAACTGGTTTCTCACCATCAGTTCTGCCTGACCCAAAACGTCAGTATATTCCAGTTTAATTTCGTTGTCGTTCATCAGTTTACCTTCGATGATCTGATATTTCAGCTGATTTCTTTCCGCTTCCAGAATTTCTTTCGCCTGATTTTCATCTTTAATATTTTCATTGCTGAACATTAACCATTTCACCAGGAACGTTTCCGGAAGTTTCACTTCTTCTTTCTCGTTTACCTGCTCCAAAACTTTGTTTACGAAATGAACATCGGCATTCTGCTGGAAATACTCATCAAGCTCAGTTTTTACTTTCGCTCTCAGTTCTTCTTCAGATTTGATGTTTCCTTCTCCATATACTTTGTCGAAAAGATCCTGATCCAGTTCAGCCAGTTTCAGACCGTAGAAATCTTTCACTTTTACCTCGATTTGGTCGTGGTGAAGATGCTCCATCTCTTCTTTACTGAATCCCAATTCTTTCGCCAGGTCTTCATTTTTCTGTAAATCTTCTTTGGATACTTTTACCGATTCATCCATTTTCAAAGCTTCAACCAGTTTGAAGGCTTCTTTCTTTTCAGCATCAATCGTAATATTCTTTGGCGGATGATTGTGTGCTCCTTCAGCATTTTCTTCAACAACCTGATGAATTTCCAGAGCGATATAGGTATCAGCTGCGATTTTATCCTGAGGAACCTGCTCTGCGAAACGTTTCTGCATATTTTCAATGCTTTGACCGATTTCTTTATCAGAAGCTTCAATAATATAGTGCGGTGCTTCATACTTGGCCAGATCGATTTTAAAATCCGGTTCGTACCCAACTTCAAAAGCTACAGAAAGCTGCTCTGCATTGTGGTCGAAATCATCAACCGGCTGCGGAACGGGCTGTCCTACCAATTTCAGTTTGTTATCATTAACGTAACTGTTCAGCGCCTCAGAAACCTGCTTGTTGATTTCTTCAAAAGCAATTCCCGCTTCATACTGCTTTTTCACCATGCTCAACGGCACTTTTCCTTTTCTGAATCCCGGAACCTGTGCTTTTTTCGCATAATTAATAAGTTGTTTTTCAACTTTCTCTTTATAATCTGCTTTATCTAAGGTAACTGTAAGTAACGCGCTTACATCATCGTGGTTTGTCGCTGTAACGTTCATTGTTGTTTATTGAAAATTTTAGGTTGCAAAAATATGAATTATTTTAGGATTTCCGTAGTAAAAACTGATAAAAAAAGTTAAAAATCAGTTGTTTAATCCAAAAACAGCCATCGCATCGGTTTCTCCGCCTACAACGGTTCCGAAAGTGAATCCGTTCCGGTTTTCGTTTACCGAAGCTGCATCATGAATAACTGTAAATTCCAGAACCGGAGCAGCAGAATCTACTGCCTTAATGACTTCCCATTTGGTTTTGAAACCCACTCTGTTTCCGTCGGCACGACTTACATCGTCCATACGCGTAAGGTTGATCTGAGCGCCCTGAAAAGCGAATATAAAAAAATGTTCATCCAGAGCACTGATGATTTCCTGGGTTACATCTTCGTTTCCGTTTTTGAAAACCGTTTCTACCGTGTATGTTTTACCATTGGTCAGTTTGATCTCTGGAAGAGTCACCGAATTCACGGTATAGTTATAAGTTGTGGTGATTCCTGTGGCGTCGTCTTTCACTTTAAGAATGATGTTGGAGATGTCTTCCTGAGAAAGAACATCCTCATTTTCATCGGCTCTGGCGCAGCTTACTGATAGTACAGCAAAAAGGATGAGCAGTAAATATTGTATTTTTTGAATAGTATTCATTTCAATTTTTTTAAAAGTTGTACTTCACGTTAATGATGAAATTTCTCCCCATTTCGTCTGAGAAAAACCGCATTCTGTTCAGGTAATCACGGTAGTTTTTATCGAAAAGATTGGTCACTTTCAGTCCGGCTGAGAAATTTCGGCTCAAATTCAGGCCTGCCTGCAAGTTCCATAAAGAGTAAGCGGGCGGCGGAGTTGATAAATCAAGCGTTTTCTCCACTTCTTCGCCGTTTTCAAAAATCGTGATCACAGAATTGTACAGCGGAAACCGGTTTTGCTGTAGAAAAGTTCTGTTTTCTGCTTTAATATAAAAGTTTTTCCATTCTTTTTTTGAAAACTCCAAGCTGTTGGCCAAATTCGGGGGCATCATGAGAATCAGCGGTTGATTATTCGTCAGATCCTGACCGTTTACATAGGAAAACCGTCCGTTATAAGTGAAATTGCCATTGATTTTCAAATTCGCATCGAAGTCGATACCGTACATTCGTGCATTGATCTGCTCATAACTCCAAACCGGGAAAACACCGCGAATCGTGTTCTGAATACCGGTCGGAATCTGATTGATGAAATTTTCCGTTAGAAATAAATAAGGATTTACCAAAATCTCCAAACCTTCCAGCACAGAAAATTTTGAAGCAATATTCAGGTTCAACTGGTTTCCGTTTTCGTTTTTCAGGCGCATATTTCCAAGTTCCAGAACAGCAGCGGAATGATGAAGCCCGTCAGCAAAAAGCTCAGCGATATTCGGCGTGCGGCTTACTTTCGCGTAATTCAGTTTCAGGTTAAGTCTTTCAGAAGGATGATATTCAATTCCTGCACTGAAGGAAAGATTACGGAAATCAAGTTCAGGTTTCGTAAACACGCGGTTGCCTTCGGTTTTTTGATAAAACTCCTGAAAATCGGCAGCATAAAGGTTCGTCCAGTCGCTTTCATCATACCATTTTTTTACGCTGAACTTTGTGATATCGTAACGCAATGCAGTTTCCACATTAATTTCAGGACTTATCCTGTATTTGAAGACAGAATAAATTCCGCCGGAATATTTCGTGTAATTGGGAATAAGCCGTCTTGCCTGCGTTTCAGGTGTGGAATAATTGTACTGGTAAACGAAATCGATACCGGTTTCCAATTCCCAGTTTTCTCTTTCGATTAAATCACTGAGGGTAATCTGATTGGTAAAAAGTTCCAGATCAAGCGACGGTATTTCCGACAACTCTCCTCTTCTCAAGTCAAATTCTTTACGGTGGTTGTACTGAAAGCTGTAATCCACAGACACTTTACCTAAATTTTCAAACCTTTTAAAGGCAGAAATTTTGGCAAGATGATGCTGGATTTCCTGTTTAGGGTTATCAATGGAATAGGAAAAATCCCTTTGATATAAAGGAACATCCGACTGCAGAACGTTGTAAAAATCCTCAAGATTTCCGATATGGGAACCGCGGAATATCCCGATTTCCTGATTGGTAAGGCTGTAATCAAAAGAAATTCCCTGTAAAAAACTGCTGTTCTGTACGGTAAATGCAAAAGAATTAAAGTTCAGACCGGTATTCATCAGTCCGCAATCCGGGGTTTGCAGATCGCCCAGTTTCCTGAATCCGCCGTTGGTTTTCAAAGCCCAGCCATTTTCCCAGGTTTTTACCACATTTAAATCGACGCCGATTCCGCGGCCGTTGGAAATTCCCGAAAGATTTACAGCTCCTCTTAGCGTATCTGTTTTTTTGAAAGTTTCAGGAATCAGCAATACCACTCCACCAATGGCATCGCTGCCATATTTGAGAGCAGAAGCCCCTTTAATGACATCAATATGTTCAAAATTGGTGACATCAATATTCGGTGCGTGTTCAACGCCCCATTCCTGTTCCGCCATTTTCACCCCGTTATTGAGGATGGAAATACGGCTGCCGTAAAGTCCGTGGATAATCGGTTTTGCAATGCTGTTGCCCGTTTTCAATGCTCCAACTCCGGAAATAGAAGACAGTAAATTCCCTAAATTTTCGGTTGAATTTCTCGAAATTTCTTCCTGATCTAAAGTTTTGATGATTAAAGCATCGCGGCTTTTATGAACGCCATGAATTGTGACGGCTTCAATCTGCGAAATATGATGCTCTAAGTTAAGAGTGAGTTCCAGATTCCGGTCAACGGTGATTGATTCGGAAAAAGTCTCGCAATCTGGATGAGATGCGGTTATTTGATACGTTCCTTTTTTAACGGAACTGAAACTGAAGTTACCACTGTCATCTGAGTTTACCGTGAGATCTCCGATCGTGATTGAGGCGTTTTTTAGGGGAACTTTGTCGTGAAAGTCGATGACTTTTCCCTGAATCTTAAAATTTTGCTGTGCGCTGATAAAAGTGAACCCTAAAAAGAGGAACACCATATTGATGAATTTCATTTAAATAAATTTTGAATTGAATAAATACGAAAATGCAAAGGCTTTGTCGGAAAGCTTTGCGCATCATTTTTTCAAAAAATGAGTGGTTTTAAATGAAATCGGAAGGCGGACCGCGAAGGTTGAAATAAAAGATTTCCAGAACGGAAAATCTTTGGTTATAAGCGAATATTTCTTTCCTGAAATCTTCGGAAGTGTTAAAAGCGAGTTTAAATCCTTCCGGGATCACGGTTAATCCGTCGTGCAGGAAGTGACAGGACAAGCAGTCGGTAAATTCCTGAACCGAATGGTTTTCAGTAAAGGTTTTTTCGGATTTTTTAAAATTAAAATCCTTAAAAACCAAACCGCTGCCGTGGTTGTGGAAATTCTGCGAAAACAGCGCCACAAAAAGATACAGCACCACACAACATGATGAAAATATTTTTCTGTAAGACTGTATTGATTTCACGTTACAAATCTACTGTTAATTTTCTATTTGGGTGCCTAAAAACTCCCATTCCTGCAATGCGAGATCAAGGTCGGTTTTTCTCTGTTGGTATTGCTCCAAAGTTTCTTCCGAAGGATTTTCGTTCGTGAAACCCGCCTCCATTTCTTCGATTTTCAGTTCCAGTTCAGCAATTTTCTCCTCGACTTTTTTAATTTTGTTCTGAATGTTTTTCTGATCCTTGCTTACAAAAGCGGTCTTTACTTCAACAGGCTTCTCAACCGGTTTTTCAACAGCAACTTCGTTGCGCATTTCGCTGAGCTTCGATTTTTCTGCAGAAACTTCACGGATGCTTTCTTTCTGGCGAAATTCCAGATATTCATCGATATTTCCTAGGAATTCCTTCATTCTTCCGTCGCGGAATTCAAAAATCTTGTCGCATAAGCCCTGTAAAAACTCACGGTCGTGAGAAATAACGATCAAAGTTCCTTCAAATTTCTGAAGCGCAAGTTTGATGATTTCCTTCGACTGGATATCGAGGTGATTCGTAGGCTCATCCATGATCAAAGTATTGAACGGTCTCAGCAGCAGTTTACACAGAGCCAGCCTGTTCCGTTCACCACCGGAAAGTACTTTGGTTTTTTTGTTCACATCTTCACCCTGAAAAAGGAAACTTCCGAGCAAATCGCGGACTCTCGGCCGCGTATCTTCGGTCGCGGCATCTTCCGCCTCTTCAAGCACCGTTTTATTCGGAGTTAAAACTTCTTCCTGATTCTGGGCAAAATACCCGATGTTGACGTTGTGGCCCAAATTCCATTCACCTGAATAATCCTTGATTTCTCCGGCTAAAATTTTCGCCAACGTTGTTTTTCCCTGCCCATTCTGGCCGAGAAGCGCAATCCGGTCGCCACGTTCTACAAAAAAGTCCACTTTGTCGAACACATTTTTATTGCCGTAGGATTTCCCCAGCTTTTTGGCTTCAAAATTTACTTTTCCGGGAATTACGGACTGTACGAAACGGATGTTGAATTTGGAAACGTCATCGTTATCCACATCAATCCGCTCCACTTTATCGAGTTTTTTAATCAAAGACTGCGCAAAAGAAGCTTTTGTGGCACTTGCACGGAAACGGTTGATGTTGTCTTCCATCTGCTTGATCTCCACATCCTGGTTTTTCTTGGCCTGGATGAGTTTTTCCTTTCTTTCCTTGCTGAGTTCCAGATATTTGGTATAGTCGGCTTTGTAATCGTCGACTTTTTTATTATTGATGTCGAAAGTCCTGTTGCAGACCGATGTCATGAACTGTTTGTCGTGACTCACGAGAACAATTGCTCCGGGATATTCTTTCAGAAAACTTTCGAGCCAGATGATGGATTCCATATCCAGGTGATTCGTAGGCTCATCGAGAAGCATCAGATCATTTTTCTGAAGCAGCAGTTTGGCGAGCTCGATACGCATTCTCCATCCGCCTGAAAACTCATCGGTAATTTTATGAAAATCATCTGCTTTAAAACCCAGACCTAACAAAATTTTCTCGACATCACCTTCAAGATTGTAGGCATCGTAATGCATCAAAAGGTCGTTGAGTTCGGTCATTTTGTGAATAAAACCTTCATAAGCCGAGCTTTCATAGTCGGTTCTGGTGGCCAGCTGATGGTTCACCTCATCCAGCTCATTTTTCATGGCATTGATCTGTTCAAAAGCCTGCATGGTTTCGTCCCAAACGGTTCTGCCTTTCACAAAATCAAGATCCTGTTTCAAAAAACCCACCGAAATATTGCCATCGGGAACCACACTTCCTTCATAGAAATTGATTTCGCCGGTCAGCATTTTAAGTAATGTTGATTTTCCTGCGCCGTTTTTACCCACCAATCCGATTTTATCATCTTTTTTGATGGTAAAATTTACGTTATGAAAGAGATAATTTCCTGAATGATGAAGACCTAAACCTTGAACTGACAACATATAAATTGGGTAATAACAGTGAGTAATTTCGAGGTGCAAAAGTACGGAAAAGAAATTTATGGTCTTCGGTTTATTTTGAAACCTGAAAAATGGCTTTAAAGATCAGGAAATCAACTTGTATTGTTGAAAAATTCTTTAAGAATCCGCATTCATGGGTTTGTAATCCATCCGGTTTTTGCCTTCTGTTATTTTTGATGAATTTTCGAGGAAGAAATTCTTGCCTTCGAGCAATTCTGTAAGCAACATTCTCATCTGTTCAGCTGCAACTTCCGGAAGATGGGATTTTTTTGCCGCTTCAATCACCTGCCGCTTGCCGTTCTGCTGAATTCTGGCCAAATCATCTTTGCTGAAGAGGTTGAAAAACTGCTCTTCGATATTGTAATATTTATAATCGGTTTCGGTGGAAAGGATTTCAGGAGGCGGGAAATTCAGGAGTTTCACGCGACGGTTCTGCTCATCGACTTCCCATTTGAATTTCTCGAAATCATAACCTACCAGAACTTTTGCCTGAACAATGACCAAAGCTTTCTTTTTTGAAGGAATAAAATTGAGCAATTTCGTGGTTTCTTCGTAGTTGTAGATTTCGTTGAAGTGTCCTTCAGCGGAAACCACTTTAAACACTTTGCGCATGCTTTCAGCAATCGTGTGCGAACTTTCTGTAATCACGGGAGGCGAAGAAGCGGTCTTCAGGGAAGCTAAAAAAGTAATCACTCCGCCTAAAATAAGGCCCAAAAGCAGCATCAGCACAATCATCATAGAGTTTGCCGACTCGGAATTTGACAGCTGATGCAGAAAAAAACCTAAGAAAACGACCATCAGGATGCCGACTGACCAAAGGATTATTTTGAATTTATTTGAGTTCATGATTCACTATTTATGTAAATCTACATCAAAATCAGTGCTGCGATTTTTCAGAAATCATTCAGGCTATAAATTGGTTATTTTTTTAGGGGAATCGGAGGCGGCAGAATCAATTCCTCACGCTTTCCTTTAAGTTCCAGTTTTTTGTAATAGTAATTCCGCGCCATCATTTTCAGCATCAGATCTTTATCCACGAGATTCCAGAATTTCTCTTCATGAACTTTTTTAGGCTTCCGGACTTCAAAAAAAGTGGTTTCCCAGGAATCGGGATTGTGATAAAACTCAATGATTCCGCAGTGTTCCGGGATTTTTTCGGCTTCGATCATTCCCATCGGCAAAAGAAAGCTGAACTGATTGCAAATGTAATCTCCGCAGGAAATCTTGTCGTGTTTCAGAAATTTCTCCTTCGTTTTGGCATTTTGGTAATTCTTTTTGAAATCATTTTTGAAATCGCTTTTCGAAAATTTGATTTCGAATTCGTGACTGAAACCTTCGGAACTGATGACCAAAATATCGGCTTCCCAATCGGAATGGAAATGGTTGGTCAGCACCAGATCTTTCTCAAAATCATAAAACTGAGAAATAAAATTATAGGTAAGTTCTTCTACTTTAAGCATTCGGTTAAAATTATGATACCAATAAACTGCATCCGCGGATATCGGAATGATCGATCCGGCCCAAAACCTGAAACTTTTTCTCTAAAAAGACGCTTTCATTCCGAGAGGCTCGAGAAATCTCAGAGTCCGGAAGGATTTTACCCAGATCCTGGGTCGCAATAAAACTGCAGGAATGAATATTCGCCAGATCAATGATGTTGATGGCGCCGGTTCTTCCGTCTTCCACATAAGAAAAAGGATCTTCTGTATTTCGGACTAAAATGCGCATCCACTTTGGACTTTGATAAATATTTTCGCCGAGAGAATATGCCTGCGAAAGCAGTTCGGTCATGGAATATTCGGAATAAATCCGGTCGGTTCCGAAACCTTTTTGGAGGATTTTGAGGAGTTCATCTTTTGTCATTTCCTCTTTTCTACCTTTCATGCCGCCGGTTTCGATGATCGTGAGGTCTGAAGAAAGCTGAAAGGTTTTGGCATCTTCGCTTTGAAAGAAATCCAGGAAATCCAAAAGTGCAAAGGAGACTCCGAACAGAATAACTTTTTTATTTTCCGATGAAAGTTTATTTAAAAGCGCCAGTAATTCGGCGTGGTTGTAAAGGAAATAGCCGTTTTCTGGTTTTCCAGATTTCCGCATGAGGAAATCGACCATATAAATGAGCGATGAATTTTGTTTTTCGAGGTAACTGGGTAACAGTCCGAGGAAAATATAGTCTTCCGGTTTTCCGATAAACTGTCCGAAACTTTCGAAAATACTTTCCTGATAAAGCTTTTCGTCGGCAATCCAGTGTTTGGAAAGATTCATTTTAGTCGTTCCTGAGCTCTGGAAATACAAATCTGTCTTGGCGGTTTTATCTAAAATCTGGTGGTTTTTGAACATTTCAATCGGCAGAAAAGGAATTTTCTCCATCTCCTGAATTGTGTCGGGATCAATGTTCAGATAATCAACAAATTTGCGGTAGACCTCCACGTTGGAGTACTGATAGCGGAAAGTTTCCAGACATTTCTGTTGGAACTGGGCTTCGGTTTGTATGTTGAAAATGTCAAGCATTAGTGGGTGTATAAAATAATGTCACGCCTTCGGCGTTCCTTTAACTGAATGGATTTAGTTACAATAATGCCATTCCTTCAGAATTTTTTTTAGTGTTCTTCAACTAAGAATAATTTTCACCTGATCCATAAGTTTAGTGCAACATTCAGGAAGAAAACAGCGAAGCTGTGATACGATTGTAAAAAAGGATGTCGGAGGTTGGGAACGCCGTAGGCGTGACATGATCAATCCTCCAAAAAATCAAAAAGAAACTCTTCCTTATAGTCAATCTTAAATTTCTCCAATAACTCCAAATACTCTACTTTAAAACTCTTTTTCTGATGATGAATTTCCTGATTCAAAATGTATTGATAAACCTTTTCAATTTGAGACTGTGAATACGAAAATGCGCCATAACCTTCCTGCCATGCAAATTTTCCCTTTACAAAATTCTTTTCATTAATAAAATTGGTGGTGTTATTCTTAATGTCCCTAACCAAATCAGAAAGTTTCATGCTTGGCTTTAAGCCGATAAAAAGATGCACATGATCCTCAACGCCATTTATAATAATGCTTTTCTGCCCTTTTGCTTTTAAAATTCCGCTCATGTACTTAAAAACCTCATCTCTAAAAACCTTCTTCAACAGATTCTCTCTTCCTTTTACAACAAAAACGAGTTGAATGTAGATCTGAGAAAAGGTTCCTGCACTCATTTATCAAAAGTTTTCAATTCAAACTCTCCATCAAAAACGCCGTACGTAAAATAAGAAATCCAGTCGCCGAGGTTGATGTATTTGGCATTTCCTTCTAAATCGAGCACCATCGGAAGATGGCGGTGACCGTAAATGAAATAATCAATTTGTTCGGTTTTGAGTTTTTCTTTGGAATAGATGATGAGAAACTCTTTGTCTTCACCAAGAAATTCTTTGTCCTCTTCGCCGGAAATCAATTTGTTTTTTTGGGAAAAATACAGCGCTACTTTCATTGCGATATCCGGATGAAGCCATTTGAAACCCCATTGGGCAACAGGATTCGTAAAAAGCTTTTTCATTCTTTTATACCCTTTGTCGCCCGGACCGAGTCCGTCGCCATGTGCCAAGAGGAAGTTTTTTCCGTTGATTTCAAAATACTGTTTGTCGAAAAAGACCGTGCATCCGATTTCATCTTCAAAATAATTTTTCATCCAGAGATCGTGGTTGCCTACAAACATATAGAGTTCAATTCCGGAATCTTTCAGTTCCGCAAGTTTGCCCAGAACACGCACATATCCTTTCGGAATAACGTGGTTCCATTCGTGCCAGAAATCAAAAAGATCACCCATGAGAAATAAAACCTGGGCATCGGATTTTATACCGTCGAGCCAGCGGATGAATTTCTCTTCCCGAACCTTGCTTTCTTTTGGGTTTGGGGCTCCAAAATGCTGGTCGGAAGCGAAATAGATTTTTTTATTCTGTTCTAAATTTATCTTCATATTTTCAAACACAAATTTCACAAATGTTCTTCACAAATTTCACAAAATAAAAGTATACTTGGTGATTTTACAACACAATCTGTGTTTAAATTAATTTTCATCAGCGAACCACTCCCCGTAAGAATTTTCGGTTTCGTGGAGTTTCAGATAGGCTAAAGACACCTCGCCAGGAAGTTTGCTTTTTATTTTTTCCGCGATTTCATACAGCATGTTTTCGCAGGTCGGCTGATAATTGCAGAAAATCACTTTATGACCTTTCTGTTCCAGATCTTCGCCCAGATCTTTGTGCGGAGAAACTGCATTCACCAAAACAGCATGATCCCAAAGATCGATGATTTCCGATTTTACAATATTTTTGATGTCGCCAAAATCCACTACCATTCCGTTTTTAGGATTATCCAGATCATCGATTGGATTCCCTTTTACGGTCACAAAAAGTTTGTAGGAATGTCCGTGCATATTTTTGCATTTCCCATCGTAATTATAAAGAACATGGGCAGTTTCGAAAGTAAAAATCTTGGTGATGCGTATCATGATGCAAAGATAAGATTTTGATGGGACAATGTGATGATGTGATGATTTGATAATGTGATGATGCATTAACTTCTTCGCCAAAAAAATCCTCCCACAATGAATGCAAAAGGATCCTGAACCAATAAAAAAGTATTTCTGAATTCTTAGTGAAACTGCGCCGATTCAGTGGAGTCTTTCATTGCGACTACCGACGAATTCCCTGAAGTAATAACCGTTTGCAACGCATCAAAATAGGAGGTTCCCACAAAATTCTGGTGTTTTACGGCACGGAAACCTTCTTTCTGAAGCGCGAATTCCCTTTCCTGAAGCTCGCTGTACCCGGCCATTCCGCGTTTTTTGTACGCCAGAGCAAGCTCAAACATTGAAGTATTCAAAGCATGGAAGCCGGCAAGCGTGATAAACTGGAATTTATAACCCATTTTTGCGAGATCTTCACGGAACGTCTCCATCTCAGAAACCGACAATTTTGCAGCCCAGTTAAACGAGGGAGAGCAGTTGTAAGCCAGCATTTTTCCAGGAAATTTCGCATGAATTCCTTCGGCAAATTTTCTCGCATAATCAAGATCCGGATTGGAAGTTTCCATCCAGATCAGATCGGCGTAAGGTGCATAAGCCAAACCTCTGTCGATGCCCTGTTCCACGCCGTTTTTTACTTCAAAGAAACCTTCAGTGGTCCTTTTTCCGGTCACAAATTTCCGGTCACGTTCATCGATGTCTGAAGTCAGCAAATCTGCCGCATCAGCATCGGTTCTGGCAACTACAATGCTTGGAACTCCGCAAACATCGGCGGCCAGACGCGCAGCAATGAGCTTGTTAATGGCTTCCTGGGTGGGAACCAAAACTTTTCCGCCCAAATGTCCACATTTTTTTGCGGAAGACAACTGGTCTTCAAAGTGAACTCCGGCAGCACCGGCTTCAATCATCTGTTTCATCAGTTCATAAGCATTCAAATTTCCACCAAAACCTGCCTCTGCATCTGCAACGATCGGAACGAGATAATCTTTTTTGTCCTCGTCAGCCACTCCATTTACGGACTGAATCTGGTCGGCTCTTAAGAGTGCGTTGTTGATTCTTTTCACCACGCTCGGAACGGAATTGGCGGGATAAAGACTTTGGTCCGGATACATTTCTCCGGAAAGATTGGCGTCTGCTGCCACCTGCCACCCAGACAGATAGATGGCTTCCAAACCTGCGTCCACTTCCTGTACGGCCTGATTTCCGGTGAGTGCTCCTAAGCCCGCGACAAAATTCTGACTATTCAGTTTTTCCCACAGTTTTTCGGCCATGATTTTGGCAATCGTGTAATCGAGTTGGTAAGAACCTCTCAATTTCAGTACTTCTTCTGCGGAATAAGGTCTTTGAATGCCGTTCCATCTTTGATTTTCGAGCCAGTCTTGTTCCAGCTTGCGGATTTGTTCTTGATTTTTCATTGTATTTTGGATTTAATTGTTGATTCTGGCGAACTAAATAAACGGATAGGCTTTCAGAGTTAGAAACTCCTCAAATTGGTCGTTTAAAACCAGATCGTCGAATATCTCGGCGGCGAGTTGGAATTTCCCATTGTTAAAGCGTGATTCACCTACATAAGTTTTAATATTATCGAGCTCTTCTTCCTGCCATTTCAAAACCATTCCCGGCAGAAGGATTCTTCCATCGTCCAGTTTAGCGTCGTTTTTTAGCCATTGCCAAATCTGAGTCCTGGAAATCTCCGCAGTTGCTGCATCTTCCATTAAATTGTATAAGGCTGCAGCACCTACCCCCATGAGCCACGATTCGATATAGAGAAGTCCGACATTGATGTTTTTCCGGACGCCGTTTTCTGTAATGCTTCCTTTAGGGATTTCAAGTAACTCTTCTTCACTAATTTTATACTCTTCAAATTTTTTGTGAATCTGATTTTTTTCAGGCATCAGCTCATCAAATATCTCTTTGGCGACAGGAACCAATCCCGGATGGGCGACCCAGGTTCCGTCGTGGCCATTTTTCACTTCCCTTTCTTTATCGGCACGGACTTTTGCATAGGCGGTCTCATTTTCAACGTCATTATTTTTCACCGGAATTTGCGCGGCCATTCCGCCCATGGCGTGAACGTTTCTTTTATGACAAACCTGAATAACCCTTTTCGAATAAGCGTTCATAAAAGGCGAAGTCATCGTCACCTGATCCCTGTCTGGAATTAAAAATTCCGGCAGGTTCCTGAATTTTTTGATGTAGGAAAAAATATAATCCCAACGCCCACAGTTGAGGCCGGCACTGTGTTCTTTCAGTTCATATAAAATCTCATCGAGTTGAAAAGAGGCGGTAATCGTCTCCACAAGTACGGTACTCTTAATAGTTCCTTGAGGGATTTTCAAGTAATCCTGTGAAAATTTGAAGACCTCATTCCACCAGCGGGCTTCTTTGTAATGTTCCAGTTTTGGCAGATAAAAGTAAGGTCCGCTGCCGTTTTCTATTAATTTTTTAGCGTTGAGAAAAAAATATATTCCAAAATCAATCAGAGAGCCGGACGCCTTCTCGCCGTCAATCTCAATATTCTTTTCTTCCAGATGCAAACCTCGCGGACGAACCAGAAGCACGGCCGTTTTCCCGTTCAATTCATATTTTTTTCCATTTTCATTTTCGAAACTGATGGTTCGGTTCACGGCCTCGGTAAGGTTTCTTTGGCCTTCCATACAGTTTTCCCAAGTAGGCGAGTTGCTGTCTTCAAAATCAGCCATAAAAGTTGATGCCCCGGAATTTAGTGCATTGATGATCATCTTACGTTCTACAGGACCAGTGATTTCTACCCTTCTGTCCAGCAAATCTTCGGGTAACGGACTGCACACCCAGTTTCCGTTTCTAATGCCTTCAGTTTCAGATAAAAATTGAGGAAAATTACGGTGATCGAATTCTACCTGTTTCATTTTTCGCGCAATAAGAAGTTTTTTTCGATCTTCATTAAAACCGGAATGAAGTTCTGTTAGAAAGTTCATCAGTTCTGAAGAAAAAAGCTCAACGTACTGCTCTTTTGAGATAATTTTGAATTGAGTTGCCGTTTCCATTACTTTATATTTAAGCGATTTATATGAGCAAATCTAATTAAATATTTTCACCTACAGCGAACGTTCGCTAAATTACTACATAATTTAGATGGCGAACGATATTTAATTTTTAGGTAACTTTGTATTCATGGGATGTTCAAAACAATTTAGAAAGATTATAAATTTAATTTAGATAAAATGATGCACGACGGAGAATTCATCAAGACGGTTTTCGGACTGAAAATGAAACAATACCGGCAAAAGAAAAATATTTCTCTTCAGGATCTTTCCCATTTAACAGGGATGTCGAAGTCGTACCTCAACGAGATCGAAAACGGAAAAAAATACCCGAAACATGATAAAATCGCCCAGCTGGCATCAGCACTGGGATGTCCCTACAACGATTTGGTGTCAACAAAACTCGACAAAAGCCTTGCGCCTATTGTTGAAATCATTCAGTCGGATTTTTTTAAAGAAATTCCTCTGGATCTTTTCGGGATTAATAAAAATAACCTCATCAGCATCATCAGCGACGCGCCTAAAAAGGTAACCGCATTCGTGAATACCCTCATTGAGATTTCCAAAAACTACAACCTCAGCAAGGAGCGTTTCTATTTCGCAGTGGTGCGGAGCTTTCAGGAACTTCACGACAATTATTTTCCCGTAATTGAGGAAAAAGCATACCTGTATGCCGTGGAAAACCAGCTTCCTTTAAAACTGGGATCACCGGATTTCGAGGTGATTTTAAAAGAAAAATTTCAGTACGAAATAAGAAGTCAGGATTTTCAGCAGTACGGCGCTTCGGGAAAGCTGCGGTCTCTTTATATTCCTGAGAAAAAACTTCTTTTGCTTAATGAACTTTTAGATGAAGACCAGAAGACCTTTATTTTCGCGAAGGAAATAGGCTATAATGTCCTGGATTTACACCCGCGTCCAAACACTTATTCGTGGCTCGATTTCACCAGTTTCGAGGAACTCCTTAACAACTATTACGCTTCTTATTTCGCAGGCTGCCTGCTCATTAACAAAGAAATTTTAACGGCAAAGATGACGCAGTTTTTGCAGTTACCTGAATGGGAGCCACAAAATTTCGAGAATCTGATTGAACAGTTTACCAATTCGCCGGAAACCTTCTATTACCGGCTGACCAATATTCTGCCTCAGGAAATGGGGATTCGGGATCTTTTTTATTTATGCTTTACAAAAAAGAAAAACTCGGATCATCTGGAGATTTTAAAGGAACTGCACCTGAACCGGCAACAGGCACCGCACGCGAATGCGACGAATGAACATTACTGCAGGAGATGGATTGCTGTAAAAAACCTAATGAATCTCCAGGAGAACGAGAAAGTAACCGATGCGCAGATTTCGCATTACAAAGACAGCGGACTCACCTATCTTGTAATTTCAACTTCCCATAAAAATCCGTTCTCTGACGGCACCAACAGAAGCTACTGCCTGGGAATCTTACTCAATTCCCATTCGTTAAAAAAAATAAACTTCGCAAAGAGCGACAGTATAAGAACCGTGAACGTTGGTGTGACCTGCGAATCCTGCAGCATCCCGAATTGCGAAGTTCGGCAGGCACCGCCAATCCGGATCGAAAAAGAAATCTTTAATGAGAACATGAAAAAATCAATCCTGAGAATTAGGAAAGATCTGATATAAACCCGGAACTTTTAATGAAATAACACTGCTGTTTTTGGGAGGGAATTTTAACTTCGTAACTATAAAATCTGCCATGATTGTGCTCGACTTTGTTTTCCCGAATCGCTGCCTGGAATGCAACCGAATCATCAGTGCTCACGAACTGGTTTGTGCACTCTGTGTCGAGCAAATTCATTTTACCCATCACGATTTCTGCGAAAACAATTTACTCACGGAATCCTGCAGACTTCAGTTTCCTGTTGAACATGCGTTTGCTCTTATGCAGTTTGAAGAAGACAGTTTGAGCCGAAAAATCGTTCATCAGCTGAAATACGGAAAACGCGAAAAAGTGGGAAAAATCCTGGCGGATTGGGTTTCAGAAAGACTTGATTTCAGAGAAAACAAACCTGATCTCTTGGTTTCGGTGCCGCTTCATCCAAAAAAACTCAGAGAAAGGGGTTATAACCAGCTGCATCTTTTTACAGAAACACTGTCGGAAAATTTTCAGATACCTTTTGATCATCAGCTTATCAAAAGAAATTTTTACAGGAAGGCGCAGGCAAAAAAAGATAAATCGGAGCGGGCAGCAACAGATCATCTGTTTTCAGTGACAAAAACCATTGCCGGAAAACACATTCTCATCATCGACGATGTTTTCACAACAGGAAACACCATGAGTTCTGTCGCGTGGGAAATTCTGAAAGCTGGAGACAATAAAATTTCGGTATTGGTAATGGCTCTGGATTGAGGCTAAGGCTGAGGTTAACGCTGCAGTTTTTCGCCGTAACTTAAATCTCCTGCATCCCCTAAACCTGGAGTGATGTAGCCTTTGGAAGTCAGATTTTCATCAATGACTCCGACCCAGATTTTAGCTTCAGGATATGCAGCGCGAATTGTTTCTACACCCTGCCGGGAAGCAATTGCTGCTACAATGTGAAGCTGAGTGGGTTTTCCGTGATTCAGCAGGTCTTTGATGGCCTCGATCAGACTTGCGCCGGTCGCCAACATCGGATCTGCGACAATTAGCGGTCTTCCGTCGATATTGGGACACGTTAAATAATCCTGTTTGATGGAAAAATAGTCATTCGCGTCGTGCTGTCTGTACGCGGCCACGAAACCACAGTCTGCTTTATCGAGATAGTTTAAAATTCCCTGAAACAACGGAACGCCAGCTCTTAAAATCGTTGTAATAACCGGTTGAACGGCAATTTCTTTTACTTTCAGTTTGTCCAGAGGTGTCGTAATTTCGATTTCTTTCTGTTCCAGTCCTTTGCTGATCTCGAAAGCGGCAATTTCACCGATCCTTTCCATATTTCTACGGAACTTTAAACGGTCGTTCTGCAGTTCTACATTTCGAAGTTCGTTGATCCAGGTATTGATCAGGGAAAAATTATCAGATAAAACGGTAATCATAGCAGTTAATATGAGGCAAAGTTCGTTAAAAAAATATTTCAAAAAAAAGCCTTTCAGAAAAATCTGAAAGGCTGATGTTCTATTTCTGACGGAAGTACACTTCAATCGGCACACCGGTAAAGCCGAACTGCTTGCGAAGCTGGTTTTCGGTAAACCTTTTGTACGCTTCCTTCACATACTGTGGCAGGTTGCAGAAGAATACGAACTGCGGGCTCGGAGTCGGGAGCTGAACGCAGTATTTTATTTTTACATATTTGCCTTTGATTGCAGGCGGCGGAGTATGTTCGAAAACCGGAAGCATTACTTCGTTCAGTTTTGAGGTCTTAATTTTCTTGGCTCTGTTCTCGAAGACTTCCATGGCGACTTCTACCGATTTCAGAATTCTCTGTTTCGTTAATGCGGAGATGAAAAGAATCGGAATATCGGTGAACTGTCCGATTTTATCTTTGATTTGATTTTCGAAATCACGGGTTGTATTGGTGTGTTTATCTTCCACCAGATCCCACTTGTTCACGACAATTACAATTCCTTTTCTGTTTTTCTGTGCCAAACCGAAAATATTCATGTCCTGAGATTCCCAACCCAAAGTTGCATCAACCATAATGATGACCACATCTGAATATTCGATGGAACGGATGGAACGCATCACGGAATAAAATTCAAGATCTTCCTTTACTTTGGCTTTACGGCGCATTCCGGCTGTATCAACCAAAACAAATTCATGTCCGAACTTATTGTATAAAGTCTGGATCGAATCTCTTGTGGTTCCCGCAACATCGGTTACGATATTCTGTTCTTTATCGAGAAGCGCGTTGGTTAAAGTTGATTTACCCACATTCGGTCTTCCCGCGATTGTAATTTTAGGAAGGCCTTCAAAAGGATCTTTATAATCGGTTGTAGGGAATTCATTTACGATATCATCGAGCAATTCTCCTGTTCCGGAACCGGTTGCTGAAGAAAGTGTAAAATATTTTTCGATTCCCAACTGGTAAAATTCGGTTGCAGCAAGTTCTTCTTTTGCAGAATCCACTTTATTGATGGTTACATAAATGGGTTTGTTGGAACGGCGAAGCATTTCGAAGATTTCCTGATCGGTATCAGTCAAGCCTTCTTCCACATTCAGCATGAAAATAATAGAGGTCGCTTCATCGATGGCGAGCTGAACTTGTTTTGAAATTTCTTCCTGAAAGACATCTTCGGTATTTACTTCATAACCACCGGTGTCAATCACGGTGAATTCCACACCATTCCAGTCGGATTTGCCGTAATGACGGTCTCTTGTAACCCCTGAAGTGGAATCTACAATAGCTTCTCTTCTTTCGAGAAAACGGTTAAAAAGGGTCGATTTTCCTACGTTGGGGCGCCCAACGATTGCAACGATATTGCTCATTAAATTTTGTTTAATAATGTAATTATTAATGGGTTACTTCAACTTTTGAAGCCCAAAAATTTTTGCAAAGGTAGGCTTTTTGGCGCAAACCACACGTGTTGGTTTCCAAAAGGTGAAATGACCGTGAAAATTACAGTTACCAAAGGTTAATTTTTGTAAATTCACCTAAAATTTCTGTATGAAAAAAGTTTTAGTGGTTCTGTTGGTTATTTTCGTGATCATCCAGTTTTTCCGGATCGATAAAACAAATCCGCCAAGCACTCCAAAAATGGATTTTCTGGCCATTAAAAACACTCCGGAAAGCACAGCCAAACTCATCAGAGCTGGCTGTTACGACTGTCACAGCAACGAGTCAAAATATCCGTGGTATTCGAATGTTCAGCCTCTTGCCTGGTTTCTGCAGGATCATATTGAAGAAGGAAGAAGCCATCTCAATTTTTCAACTTTTGCGACGTATGAAACCAAAAGACAGGCTCATAAACTCGATGAAGCGGTGGAAATGCTCGAGAAAAGGGAAATGCCGCTGGAATCTTATATTCTTGGGCATCCGGAAGCCAAATTTACCGATGTACAGTATGCTGAAATGATTTCCTATTTCAAAAAACTTGCAGCTGAAACCAGAATGGCCAATAATTTGCCTGCTGAAGGAAGCGAAAAATAATAATTTTGAAAGATATTCCGAAATATTATATTTTTTTTGACGGCGACTGCGGTTTCTGCAATTACTGGGTACAGTGGATCCTCGAAAAAGATAAAAAAGATGAATTTCTTTTCTCTTCACTTCAGTCAGAATTCGGGCAAAATTTCCTGAAAGAAAGAGGATTAGAACAAAAACAGTTCAACACTTTATATTTGTGGAGACCTGATTCTTATTATTTGGTAAAATCGGAAGCGGTATTGAAAATCGCGAAAATTTTAGGAGGAACTTATGGTTTTTTGGCGAAACTGAATATTTTCCCGAGGTTTTTCTCGGATCAGATTTACGATGTGGTAGCAAGGAACAGGAAGCAAATTTCTGCCGGAGCATGCAGACTTCCTACCGAAAAGGAAAGACGGAAATTTATTGAAGACTGCTCATGATCTCAAAAATCACTGAATTTAGTAAAGCAATTCTTTTCGGGGGGGGGGGGGGGGGGGGGGGGGGGCAACGACCGCAAAAAAAAAAAAAAAAAAAAAAAAAAAAAAAAAAAAAAAAAAACAAAAAAAAAAAAAAAAAAAAAAACACAAAAAAAAAAAAAAACAAAAACAAAAAAATAAAAAAAAAAAATAAAAAACAAAAAAAAAAAACCAAAACAAAGAAAAATAAAAAAACTGACCACAAAAAAAAAAAAAAACACACAAAAAACAAAAAAAAAAAAAAAAAAAAACAAAAAAAAGAAAAAAAAAAAAAAAACAAAAAACCCCAAAACACAAAA
>JAIBEW010000004.1 GCA_019459085.1 Kaistella sp. | reverse complement strand
CTGCTGAAAAGGGGAGTTGCAGTTGTTGAAAGTGCTACTGCAGGAAGGTACGAACCTCCGGTGTTTGTTGTGCTTCCGGTAGCAGCCTGAACTGTAATTCCATTGGCGGCAATTGTTTCTGTGCTACCTGTACCGGTTGTGATGTCATTTTCAAGATTTGCAGCCGGAACCGAAACACTTACCTGAAAACCACCTGTACTGTACACCTGTAAATGATCAGTCATCTCTAAAGATACACCGGAATCATATTTTGTTGCGTCGTCATATACCAGGTTTACCGTACTGCTCCCAGTACTTACAATAATAGACTGTACCGGATGTAGAACTACATTAAGTGTTGCGTTCTGTGCATTAGCGGTGAACAAACCTGCTACTAGAACGAATAAGAAAATTGCTTTTTTCATAGTTGTGATATTTGGATCGTTTATAATTTAAATGTGTAGTAGTAAATTGTTGGTTTTTTACTGGTGCAAAGATATAATGGTGTACGATCGCATCACTTATCAAATACAACAAAAAAGTTATGTAAATGTTACATAACTTCTTTTTGCATTTATATAATTTCAATTCAATAAGCGAAATATCTCTCTGCTATTCAGTATCTTCCACTGGATTAGGCCACTGTTGTAATTGTGAGAAAGTTTTACACATTCCGACATCTGCTGTCTGCTCATTTACTTTCGCCTGCTGCCGAAGTATAATAGGTACGGGGCGGAGTAACATCTAGACCGGTTTGCGCATGGATAAATCCATAAAAACAAAACAGAATAGAAACTAATAAACGATCGAGTGAACTTTTCATAATAAAGAAAGGCAACCTAAGAAGAACTTAAATTGCCTGAATTGTTGATTTAAGACTTCTTTTAATTGGCGGCAATTGTATAAGTAACCTGAGTAGTATAGGTAGTTGCTGCAGTACCTGCGGCAAAATCTTTTCCTACATAAGCATCACTACCTGCACCATTATAAGTTACATTGTACTTATTGGCTGCTCCACCAGTAGTACTGCTGAAAAGGGGAGTTGCAGTTGTTGAAAGAGCTACTGCAGGAAGGTAAGAACCTCCAGTGTTTGTTGTGCTTCCGGTAGCAGCCTGAACTGTAATTCCATTGGCGGCAATTGTTTCTGTGCTACCCGTACCGGTTGTGATATCATTTTCAAGATTTGCAGCCGGAACCGAAACACTTACCTGAAAACCACCTGTACTGTACACCTGTAAATGATCAGCCATCTCTAAAGATACACCGGCATCATATTTAGTTGCGTCGTCATATACTAAGTTAACTGTAGTGCTTCCAGTACTTACAATAATGGACTGTACCGGATGTAGAACTACATTAAGTGTTGCGTTCTGAGCATTTGCAGTAAATAAACCAGCTCCTAAAAAGGCGAATAAAAGAATTTTTTTCATAATTGTATAATTTTTAATTGTTTGTGCTTTTATAAGAAAGTAAATAACTTTCTTTTGTGAGTACAAAGGTATATTGCTGTACAATCATTACTATTATCAAATACAACAAAAAAGTTATGTAAATATTACATAACTTTTTTGTTGATTTATATAATTTCAATTCAGCACGTTGAGTGCCCTTCTGTTATTCGGTATCGGAATAGTTAAATTCGATTTCCGGAGTTGTGGAATTGGAGTTCGTCCTGAATTCCTTTGGAGTGACTCCCGAATGTTTTTTAAAGAAATTGTGGAAATTTGATTCTTCCGAAAACCCGATATCCTGACTGATGTTTTTTACCGGAAGGGAGGTGCCGCGCAGTAAGACTTTCGCTTTTTCCAGCGCCTGACCTGTAATGTATTTCTTCGTAGAACAGCCGAATATGGTTTGAATTGCGCTGTCCAGAGTTCGTTTGGTGATATGTAACTTGTCTGCATAGTACATCACCGTAAAATTATAAGTGTCCTCTTCGTCGAGTATTGCAACAAATCGGTCCGCAATTTCCTTTTCGTAGCTGTTTTTAGTGCTGTGTTCCAGGGTTGGATCCCGATCTATAAGACTGCGGATCAGGATGAATTCAATAAAATTGGTGAGCATGTGTTTTTTCAGCAGTTTATTGATGTCTTTTCCTTCAATGGGCAGATAGTAATTGTTAACGATTTCCTGATATGGCATAAAGGTGTTGCTGACGGCCAGGCCTTTAGGGTCTTTAAAAAACATCCCTTTCTCTATCTGATATAAAAATTCCAGGCGGTGTACAAAAACTTCAATCTGGAACCAGAGTACTATTGCGTTTTCGTGATTTTCTGAAATATGGAACTTGCTCTTAGGGGGTATAAAATAAAAAGTTTCCGCAGGAATAAAAATTTCATGCTCGTTCAGATGAATTTTGACCTCATCAATGGCTGTATATAATATAGAATAGCCGGCGTAGTCGATTTGGTGGTGAAAGGTGTGGAAATCATTCAGCCGGTAAATAGCCCAGTCCCTAAGTGTTTTGTTTTGCATGATCATACTAATTCCACAAATATAGCGAAAAACAATTAAAATAAAGTATTATCTTAATATAATCAGTAAAATAGCCTCAATATTAATGATACAGCAATAAAATTTACTGCTCATTAAAAATCTCCAAATGGGATTTTGAGCTGCACGGAGACCTGTTTTTTCTCCTGAGTGTTGAGACGCGACAGTGACAGGCCAAGCAATCGCACCGGTTTATTGAAAGGCCGAAGGTTCCATAACTTAGTTGCTGTTTCATAAAATTCTTTTGCATCTGAAAAATAATTTTCCTGCGTTTTACTTCGGGTATAGACTGTAAAATCACTGTATTTAATCTTAAGGGTGAGAGATTTACCTTGAATTTCTTTTTTACTGAGTCTGTTCACGAGTTCTGCGCTGATGATTTGAAGTTGCGCAGAAACAGATTCTTCATCCAGCAGGTTGTCCCAGAATGTTTCTTCAACACCTACACTTTTTTGGATGCGGTGCGGTTTTACTTCGCTTTGATGAATCCCGCGCACCACATGGTAATAATAATTCCCGGATTTTCCGAAAAGCCGAATCAGTTCTTCCAGTGTTTTTTTCTTTAAATCCGAGCCTTTAAAGATGTGCATTTCGTGCATTCTGTTGGCAGTTACTTTTCCGATCCCGAAGAATTTTTCAATCGGAAGTTCCTCCATAAATTTCAGTATTTGTGAAGGGTGTATGGTTTTCTGACCGTTCGGTTTGTTGTAATCTGAAGCAACTTTTGCCAGGAATTTGTTTACCGAAATTCCCGCCGATGCTGTGAGCCCTGTTTCTGTAAAAATTCTTCGGCGAATCTCCCTTGCGATCTCGTTTGCCGACTCCATTTTCTTTTTATTCTCAGTCACATCCAGATACGCTTCATCCAATGATAATGGTTCCACCAGATCAGTATATTCATAAAAAATATCCCGTATCTGGCGCGAAATTTCTTTGTACCGCTGAAACCTTGGCTTTACTACAATAAGGTGTGGGCATTTTTCCAGTGCCATTCTTCCGGGCATCGCAGAACGGATGCCGTATTTTCTCGCTTCATAGCTTGCAGCAGCCACCACCCCGTATTGGCCGCCACCAACGCAAACCGGTTTTCCGCGGAGTTCCGGATGATCATGCTGTTCCACGGAAGCATAAAATGCATCCATATCCACATGAATAATTTTCCGGTTGGGCAACATCAGTCAAAAATATTAATTTAAAATTTTAAAAGAGAGCGTGTTTTTGGCGATTTTCTTTTATGAAAATCATAAATACCGCAAAAAAACGATAATTTTATAAAAAAATAACCATGAGCAGTTATGAAACAGTTGAACAGCATTTCCGCTTTTTAGGCCCTGATTTTTTAAAGGAACTCAAAGAATATGCCGTAATCCGGAGCTTCGACGCGCGGACTGAACTCATGGTGGAGGGTCAGAATGTCAAATTTATTCCCATCGTGATAAGCGGCCTCGTAAAAGTGTATTCAATGACCGGAGAACGCGAGCTTCTGCATTATTTCGTAAAGCCCGAACAGAGTTGCATCATGACTTTTTCCACTTTATTCAAAGACGGTATAAGCAGAATTTTTGCCTGTACCGAAGAACCTTCTGAGGTGCTTTTGCTTCCAGCAGATCAAGTGTTGCGGTGGATTCTGAAATATCCGGGGATCAACCGTTTTTTTTACCGGGAGTATGATATGCGGTATGGTGAAATGATGGAAAGTGTTAACAAGGTCATTTTTTACCGTCTAGACAAAAGGATTATGGATTATCTCGAAAATAAAGTGGAAATCACCGGTAAAAATCCGGTAAAAATCTCTCATAAAGAAATTGCCAATAACCTTGGAACCGCACGAGAAGTGGTGAGCAGAATCCTCAAGAAATTCGAGCACGAAGGGAATGTGCGGCAGTCGCACCTGGGGATCGAGGTGATTTCAAGCCTGTGACTTTAGTCACTTTTTTTACGGTTTTTTATCTATAATTTTGTTTTGGTATCAACTCAGTTAAACCGAAACATATGGCTGTAAAAATTTACTTACTTGTTTTTATTTTCACCGGATTCTCAGTTTTTGCTCAGGAAGATTTACTGAAGGAAATCGACACCGCTTCAACCTCTCAAGATTACCGGCCAAGCTTCAAAGCCCTGCAGATCGTAACCGGTCAATCAACCAAAATGGCTGCCAAAAAGGAGTTTTATGTTGATATTTCTCACCGTTTCGGGGATGTAAGCGACGGATTCAAGAGTTTTTTCGGTTTAGATCATGCCACCACAAAACTGGGAGTGATTTACGGAGTTACCGATGGGCTTTCATTGCATGTTTCCCGCCACACCTACCAGAAAACTTATGAATTTGGAGCAAAATACCGACTTCTAAAACAGGTTGGAAATTCGCCTTTTGATGTTGTAGGCTACAATGTTCTGGACATCAATTCCGAACTCAATAAAGATAATTATCCCGGCATAAAGTTTAACGACCGACTTGCATATGTTTCTCAACTCTTGATATCCAGAAGGTTTTCCGAGGAATTCAGTTTGCAGCTTACACCCAGTTTCATCCATAAAAATCTCATCAATCCTTTAATTGAAAATGAAAATATGTTCTCTGCAGGATTGGGCGGAAGGTATAAAATCTCAAAAAGAGTCTCCCTGAACGCCGAATATTTTCTGAATTTTGAAAACTGGAATTATTATAAAAATCCGCTTTCTGTTGGGATGGATATCGATACCGGAGGACATATTTTTCAGTTGGTTTTTACAAATTCCCAACCTATTACGGAAACGGGATATCTTACAAATGCCACCGGCGACTGGGCAAAAGGGCATTTCTTTTTCGGATTTAATTTATACAGGGTTTTTTAATACTGAAAAATGAAAAATTTAATTTATACAGGGTGTTTGGTACTAGCAGTTTCTTCAGTAAGCTGTGAAACGAGAACCTATGACGAGATTTCAGGATCAACTCCTCTTCCTGTAACGGTAAAGTTTACTCAGGATATTAAACCTATTATTGATAATAACTGTACAGTCTGCCATTCTCCCAACGGCGCTGCTGCATTTTTTCCGCTTACGGATTACACTTTGGTGAAAAATGCGGTGGATCAAATTCTGGACAGGACCCAACGACCGGCCGGAGATCCACAGAAAATGCCGCAGGGCGGAAGCCTCTCTCCGGCTCAGATTGAACTCATAAAAAAATGGAAAACCGATGGTCTTCAACAGTAATTAAAAAAAATATCAAATGAAAAATCTCATACTTATAGCGTTTCTTTTGGTGGCGAATTTTACGTTCTCTCAGAAGTATCTCACCAAAACAGGAAATGTGCATTTTGAAGCTTCAGTTCCTCTTTTTGAGGATGTAGATGCCCGAAACACAACTGTTGTAGCGGTGTTGAATGCCGACAGTGGCGATATTGCCGTTATCGCAATGACCAAAAAATTTAAATTCAAAGTGGCACTCATGGAAGAGCATTTCAATGAAAATTATGCAGAATCCACGAAATATCCCAAAATCACTTTTACCGGAAAAATTGCAGGCTTTAAAAAGGAAAATCTTACTTCTACCCCTCAAAACTGCAGTATTTCGGGAACGATGAATTTTCATGGAGTCAACAATAAAGTCAATTCGGCCGCAAATATCTATATCAAAGACGGAAAAATCTTTTTATCTGGAAAATTCGTAGCGAAACCTGCAGATTATCAGGTAACCATTCCTAAAGTGGTAACGAAGAAAATCGCAGAAAATGTAAATGTTGACTATCAATTTGAACTTCTTAAACAATGAAACTGAAATTTTTGATCTTGATTATTCTGATGAACTGTATTTCCCTGAAGGCTCAGGAAAAGAATGTGTTTGATGTGGCCAGAAGCGGCACGGTTGCAGAAATGCAGGATCTGATGAAAAAAAATCCGGAAATCATCAACACACCAAATGAAATGGGTTTCTCGCCATTAATCCTGGCCTGCTACCGCGGAAACGTTGCGGTTGCCGAATTTCTGATTGACAACGTGAAAGATGTAAATTATAAAAGTCCGGAAGGAACAGCTTTAGCGGGTTTGTGCATCCGGTACAATAAGGAGTTGGTTCAGGCCCTGCTCCTAAAAAAAGCAGATCCAAATATTGCGGATTCAAGTGGAACAACACCTCTGATCTGGGCCGTTAAAAGCGGAAATGAAGAACTGGTTCGGCTACTGTTGGAACACGGCGCGAAAAAAGATCTGGCTGATCAACTGGGCATTACACCTTTTGAATATGCGGTGCAGACTCAAAGACACAATATTATTAACCTTTTAAAAACCAATTAATATGAAAAGAAAAATTCTACTTATTTTAGGACTCATCAGTGTAAATGTTTTGACTTTTGCACAATACAGTGGCGGCGGACTTGTAGGAATAACGGGGATCTCTGTGCAAATAGAAACCACTCCCACAATGGTGAGATTAACGCTTTCTGGACCCAGCAATTCCTTCCTGGGACTGGGTGCAGGATCTAATGGCATGGAAGCCGGCGCCGACGGTTTTATTTACAGCAACGCTGCGAGCAGAGATTATACTTTTAACGGAGTGGGAGTCACCCCTTCGGCGGATGCCGTTCAGGACTGGACGGTTATTTCCAACAATGTTTCAGGGAGCACGCGCACTGTGGTTGCGACAAGAAGCCTTTCGGGAAGTGCGGGCGATACCCCAATACCAAACGCTGCGGGAACCATCGATGTTTTTGTTGCGAAAGGAAATAGTACTTTAAACCTTTCTCAGCATGGTCCTGGAATAGCCAACAGAGATTATGCCACCATTGGGATGAATTTTGATTCCACTCTGGCGACTGGTGAAGTGGATCTGAATATGGATAAAAAAATACAGCTCTATCCCAATCCATCCAAAGGAATTGTTTATCTGAATAATGCGGAGAAAATTAAAACCATTGCATTATTTGATACTGCAGGAAGAAAAGTTTTGGAACCCAAAATCAAAAATAACCAGATCGACATTTCAAAACTGAATTCCGGGTCGTATTTTATTGAGATTGAAAAAAGCGACGGTACTAAAGTATTCGAAAAGATTTTAAAACAGTAAATAAAAAAACCTCAAGATCACTTGAGGTTTTTTATTGGTTTGATTTACTGCCTAATTCTTTCTGACATAATTAAGGATGATTTGGTTAAAAGCTTCCTTTTGATCAATGTTTACGTTAATAGGCCAGTAATAAACAAGTTCTCTGAGATAATCAAAGGTTTTTAGTCGCACATAATCTTTCTCGGTCGTCAGGATGAGTTTGTATTCCCCGAGTTTTTTATATTCTTCAATGATTTTTTTAATATCATCCTCAGAAAAATTATGGTGATCCTTAAATTTCAAATGTTTCACCCGTTCCGAAAACTTTGAAAGATGACTGAGCAGCGGTTTCGGATTGGCGATGCCCGTAATCAGCAGAATATCGTAGTAAGCCAGGTTATTGTCGGGCAGGACTTTATCTTTTGAATAGACATTTTCGTCGTAACCGATGCTCGAAAAAAAGACTTTCTGGTAATGCTGAGGTTTTATTCTGGAGATATAATACTGTTTTTTTTCTTCTGTAAGATCATCCGGACATTTAGACACCATAATGATCTGTGCCCGTTCTGCACCGTGACGGCTTTCGCGGAGGTTACCCGCAGGCAGAACAAAATCCTTGAAATAAGGATCCTGATAATCGGTCATCAGAATATTAAAGCCGGGTTTAATGGCGCGGTGCTGAAAGGCATCATCCAGAATCAGCACATTCAGTTCCATATCTTCGATCATTTTTTTGGCGCCCGGAACGCGCTCTTCAGAAACACCGATGACGAAACGGTTTTTAAACCTTTCGAAAAGCTGCATGGCCTCGTCGCCCACTGTTTTATAATTGCTGTCGTAATTCGTGATTCCATACCCTTTTGTGAGTCGACCGTAACCGCGCGACAGTACACCGGTGCGGTATTGGCGCGATAAAAATTCAGCCAGATACATCACCATCGGCGATTTTCCGCTGCCGCCCACCGAAAGGTTTCCGACATTGATGACGGGCGTTTTAAAGGAAGTCGATTTAAAAATTCCCCAGTCATACATTGCGTTTCTAAAAGCTGTTACGAAATGATAACCAAGGGAAAAAGGATAGAGATACCATCTTTTCATAGGCTGCAAAAATAGCGATTTCCATTATTTTTATGGTGGAATTCAAGCATGATTTTTCCACAACAATGATTTTAATTCCCAGATTCGCCGTATTTTCAATTATTGAGTTAATTTTGTAAAAAAATATTCTTGCGCTATTTCATTGAGTTTTCTTACTTCGGCAAAAATTATTTTGGCTACCAGATCCAGCCGAATGAAATCTCTGTTCAGCAGGAACTTGAAAAAGCACTTTCTACTCTTTTGCGGACGGAAATCAAGATTACAGGAGCTGGCAGAACCGATACCGGCGTTCACGCCAAAAAAATGTTTGCCCATTTCGAGACCAAAATAACTCCGGATGAAAACATGACGCACCGGCTCAACAGTTTTCTGCCGCCTGATATTGCAGTGAATCGGATTTTTAAAGTTGAAGATGACTTTCATGCACGTTTTGATGCGACATACAGGACTTATGAATACCTGATTTCCCTCGAGAAAGATCCTTTCACCCAGGATTCGTCCTGGCAGCTGTGGAAAAGAAAACTTCAGGTCGATAGAATGAATGAAGCCTGCAAAATTTTATTCGAGTATGAAGATTTTACCAGCTTTTCGAAACTCCATACCGACAATAAAACCAATAACTGCAAAATCTATAAAGCACAATGGGAGCTAAACGGAACCGAACTGAAATTCACGATCTCAGCAGACCGTTTTCTGAGAAATATGGTAAGAGCCATCGTAGGAACAATGGTGGAAATAGGAGCAGGAAAGCTGCAACCGAACGATTTAAGGAAGATTATTGAAGATAAAAACCGCAGTTCTGCCGGTACTTCTGCGCCCGCGCAAGGCCTTTTTCTCGTTGATGTAGGCTATGATTTTGATACAACTAAAGCAAAGAATTCTGATTCTAAAGATATAAATGAGTAAAAAGCAAACCACCTGGCAGATTATACAGCGGCTGTTCCGCATCGGGATGAAATTCAGGTCGTGGTTTATCCTGACCCTGGCTATTTCCATTGTTCTGTCTGTTATTTCCACTTACCGGCCGTATCTTACGATGCAGATTGTGGATACCGACATCATTGCCTTGAAAGACAAGTCGCAAATGATGAAGCATATTTACATTTTGGTAGCACTGGTCTTTGCCGAGTCCTTTTTTAACTTCTTTCTGGTTTATTTCTCCAATTTTATTTCACAGAATGTCATCCGCGATATCCGCGAGAAACTGTATAAAAAACTCATCTATTTCCGTACTTCGTTTTTCGACAAGACCGCGATCGGACAATTGGTAACACGTGCTGTTGGTGATGTAGAAACCATTGCCACGGTGTACACCGACGGTTTCCTCATGGTCTTCGGGGATATTTTACGCATTGTTTTCGTATTGGTCATGATGTTTCAGGTTGATGTAAACCTGAGTTATATTTCCCTGGCCATTCTGCCTCTAATGGTCGTGATCACCAGGTTTTTTCAAAAAAAATTAAGGAAAGCTTTTGGTGAGGAAAGAACCTGGACGGCAAATCAGAATTCATTCGTGCAGGAAAGACTGTCAGGAATGCCGATCATTCAGGTATTTAACCGTCAGCAGGCCGAATTTAAAAAGTTTGATGACATCAACATCACGTTGAAAGGCGCGCTGTTGAGAACGGTCTTTATCTTTTCCCTCTTTTTCCCCGTGGTGGAACTGATTTCTTCCCTGTTTATCGGATTTATTCTTTTCTACGGCGGTTATATCACCATTACTGCCGGAAAAGTCATTGCCTTTATCCAGTTCATCTCTATGCTGATCCGTCCGTTGCGGCAGATCGCCGACCGTTTCAACAACATCCAGCGCGGAATTGTGGGTGCAGAAAGGGTTTTGGGCGTCATGGACGAGGATTTTGCCATGCCGAACAAAGGAACGGTCTCCAAAGACCATTTCGACGGGAAGATTGAGTTCCGCGATGTTCATTTCTCCTATGACGACAAACAGGAAGTGCTGAAAGGCATCAGTTTTAAAGTGAATCCCGGAGAAACCGTCGCGATTGTAGGAGCAACCGGCGCCGGAAAATCGACGATCATCAGTCTGATCACGCGGCTTTACGACATCAATTCCGGAAAGATTCTTTTGGATGATGTGAATCTGAAGGACTATGAACTCTATAATTTAAGGAGCCATATCGGTGTGGTGCTGCAGGATGTGTTCCTTTTCCATGGAACCATTTTTGAAAACCTGGCCTTTGGCGACGATACCGTGACGATGGAACGGATCCGCAAAGTCGCGCAGGATATCGAAGTAGATGAGTTTATCGAAAGCCTTCCGGGCGGTTATGAATACGTGGTGAGCGAACGCGGCAGCTCCATTTCTCTTGGCCAGCGCCAGTTGCTGTCGTTTTTAAGAGCCTATCTGTCGGATCCCAAGATCCTGATCCTGGATGAAGCCACCTCTTCCATCGACCATGAGAGTGAAAAACTCATCCAGCGTGCCACGGAAAAAATCACGAAAAACAGAACCTCCATTATTATTGCCCACCGGCTTTCCACGATTGAAAAAGCCGATAAGATCATCGTCATGGATGGCGGAAAGATTGTAGAAGAGGGCAAACATATGGAACTGCTGCACCAAAACGGTTATTACGCGACGCTGTATAAATCGCAGCTGAAGCATGAGGTGGAGGAGAGCAGTTGATTCATTAGCTCCCGGGGAACCGTGTGCCACACGAAAGGATTCGTGCGGGAACTGGAAGCTGGGGAAGTAGAGTAGTATTATTTTCTTGGCTTATAAAACAGAACTTCAACTTATTAGCGGAAATTTTTATTTCCAATAACCTTTTGTAATTCACTATAAATTTCAGCGTTTGACCTATCTTTTGATAGTATATTTTTTGATCTTTAGTTGTGGTTATTAAAATTACTGGTTTTTTGTCTGAATTAATCAACAGCTTTACTTTTTCCCCATCGTCGGTTTTAAAATATCCTTTAAGTATGGTTTCCAGGGCAAATCCATTTACTTTACTCGTTATATTAGGCAGGTTGTTTACAAGTTCAACTGATTTTACTTCATTTGTTTTTAAATCTATCCCAAAATCTCCCTGTATGTTGATCATCTGATTGTTCATCTCAATACTATTATCTTTTAAGCTGCTGTAAAACATAAAAACAATTGAGGTGAAAACTACTATCATAATACCCATGGCAATCAGAGCTTTCCTATTTTGCTTTTTATCGTCTTGTTTTGAAAATTTATTACTTTTCCAAATAAAGTAAACGTAGGCAAGAATAGGATAAGTTCCCATAAAAATTCCGCTCCAATCAGAGTCTATAAAATAGTAAAGGAGGAAACCAATCACAAACAATGAAATTCCTAAGAAAATATGGAAATTTCTAAAATACGTGATATAAGATTTAATATCAAATTTTTGTCTTTCCTCCTCAGGCATTGTATTGTATCCAGTGAGTAATTGGTTGGCGTTATTTTCAGTAACGATAAACCCAACTCCTATCAATATTATACTTAAAACCGTAATCGCAATTATCATTGGTGTAAAATTTTTGTTAATGCTGTACGCTGTTAAGATGTGAGATAAGTTCCACGGATGGACTGCAAAAATTGTAAAGATCCGTGGCGGATTCACAAGCAGTGTCCGTACCTATATCATAAACATAGTACTTATTCCTTACACCAAATATAATAAACAAGTTTGCAAATTATAAACTGGACTGTTTTATTTGATGAAAAATACCTGTTATAAGCCCTCTGAATGAAGAAAAGTAATTGAATTGTTTAGTCTTGATGTGTTAAAAGTCAGTAGGTTATGTTTTGGTATTGGAAAAATTATTAATTTTATTCAACAAAAAAACTTCATACTATGCCATTAACTAATTTAAACAGCGCGCACCTGAGCGCAGCACAGGTAACTGCCGCAAAAGCTGCAGTTGCTGAATTGGAAAATGCACTGAGTGCAGTGAATGTAACACTCACCAGCGAAGAACGGCAGCGGTACGGCAGCATCAACGAACAGAACAAGCTGCTCGTGAACAAAGTGAACGATTACCATAAAAGCAACCCCGGCCTTTCGGTGTCCGATGTGGACTGGGAGGAGTTTGAAAGGGATCTCAAAAGCAGGGAAGTGCTCGACAGCCTGATTACGAGTCTGGAAGCAATGGTGACCAAACTGAAGAACGCCAAGACCCTCCACGATTATGATAACTACCAGGCGGCGCTGGCCGATTATGCCTATACCAGCTACCGCGCCGGAACCGGCGCGGAAGGATTCGAAACCAAGCAGAGCGAACTGAAACAGTTCTTCAGCCGAAGCGGTAAAAACACCAATTCTCCACCGCCGATGCCGTAACCGACCACATCATTTAACCGGCCCGCCCCATTGGCGGGCTTTTTCAGTGGTCTACTCGGTCATTTTACAGGATTGGACCATTAAATTAATCCATCGGTCGGCTTTATTATTTCAATTTTAGGGTGAATTACCTGAAATTTCGGGTCGGTAAAAACCAAATTTGGTCTGATCAACCGGAACAGAAGATTAAAATGCTCCATTGGCGGATTAAATTAATGGTTCGGAGGAGTTCAGGAGCGGGTGGATGGGGTTGGAGACCGGAATGGAGGGCACATGAAAGGATTGAAGATTTTAAGAAAGATATTCAATAACTTCTTTGTCTTCTGTAACTATATGGTCGGTAATATGAAAAACATCTTTGATCCAGGGATGATTTAGCGCTTCACTTCGGTCAAGGATATTTCCGAGTAAGTCTTGTTGCCAGGAAGATTCTTCCTTGTCCATAAGGCCAACCTGATAGTTTTCGTCGTTTGTCCAAATCCTAAAAGGAAAAGCGGTGCGGGTTTTTGGCTCCTCGTCATTTCCCCAATCTCCAATGCTGATAATTCCGGTAACCACCTTGTCTTCATGTTCTTTCGTGAACTTTGCATAATAAATTGCAAAAGCATCATCATCTTCATAAACAAAACGGGTCAACTTTACAATTCCTTTTCCACAGCAATCACATGTTTCAATATGAGGTTCTTCGAATTCGATTTTGAGCATAATTTTTTTAATAGGCTATAACTTGCTATATGTACAACGAGAAATTCACTTGGGGCACATGAAAGGATTGACTGCGCCGAATCTGCGATTCGTAGAGGAGGTGGTCCTTTCTTTATTCGAGAAGCTTTTTCAATTCTTCAAATTCCGGTTTCTGTAAAATATCCAAATCATTTCCCGTCGCAAATTTTATTGTTTTCCTTGCTTCGCTTATGCGATTGAGCATTGGAAGAATTATTCTTTTGCCATGATTAATAAAACTGTTTAAATCCCTTTCTGTCGTCGGTATCTTGTAGCCTGTTCTACTTGATGCGATTAATACACCCCGGTCTCTCAAACTCCCAACAACTTTTGTTCTAAAGTATTCCTCTTTTAAATCATCTTCTCTACCTTGGTTCATGTGCTTCATTAATTCATTGGTGGTAGTGAATTTATTTTTTGGATACACTCTTTGTAAAAGAAGTAATAACTTTAGAAAGTTTGCTTGGTCAATCCTTTGTTGACTATCCATTTTTTCTTTCTCAATAAAATCAATTGCTCTAATATAACTTACTTCCGCTATTTTTTTATCAAAATCCTCGTCAATATTTGATTTTAAGTATTCCTCTAGAGTATAATCTCTCGGAAAAAAAGTTATTCCACTGATAATTGGGATTAATAAATCCTCAAATTCTTTGCTGTATTCTGATTTTTTATTTTCATCATAAATATAATTCAATGTTCCGGCGATGAAGTCAGCCAATTGAATGAATTCACTCTTTTTACTATCTAAGACATTGAACTCGTACCCGTAAAATAAATTTTTTGGGTGATTTTTTTCAACATATTTTTTGAATTCAACCATATAATCGTTAGCTCCGTGCTCATCTACATACAAATCAATCTCTGGGAAAGTTCTGAAAAGTTCTCTGTAGAGTAAGTTATTAAGATACTTATAAAATGATTTTTTAAATTCAAACCCTTTTCCATTAAGTTTGGTTTTATCAACCACAACAGCGTAAACAAAAATGTCAAGTTTTACAAGGTCTTGTAAAATGGCAATTCTTCTTTTGTGATTTCCCGCAACACCTGAAGATTTTATTTCTCCGGTTTGAAATTTATGCTTTTTCCGAATTTCATCAATTCCCTCTTTTATTTTATCTAAATTCCCTTTTTTTGCGATTACAGTCGCAACGACAAAATGACTTCCTTGTTCTTTAAAGTTAAAAGAATTATTTCCTGATTCGTCTGCGAATGCAATTAAGTTTTCATCCATTAGTAATATGTGGGGTTTCAGTGAAATGTAGTATACTCAAATATGCGAATATTAACTCAATCCACAAAACTTGAAAAAAATACGTAAAAAATCCACTCAAAATTTTCTAAACGGATTTGGTGTTTATAGATGGGACTGCTTCGTTGCAGCTCCCGACTGGCGTCGGAAGCCGCTCTCGCAATAACGCAAGTTGGCCCGCAATGACGCAAAAATCCGCTCAGAAAATTCTGAACGGATTTTTTGTTGCTATATGCTTTAGGCAGTATGCTGTAAGCTTAAAGCCTATTGCTTAATGCTTATGGCGCGAAGCCGCTTACATCATTCCCGGCATTCCTCCGCCGCCCATAGGCATGGCAGGTTCTGCGCTTTTCACTTCGGTGATGACACATTCGGTCGTCAGCAACATTCCGGATACGGAAGCTGCGTTTTCCAAAGCTACACGAACTACTTTCGTAGGGTCAATGATTCCTGCTTCGTACATATTTACATATTCGTCGGTTTTCGCGTTGAAACCGAAATCTCCGCTTCCTTCCGCAACTTTCGCCACGATCACGGAACCTTCGCCTCCTGCGTTGGCCACGATCTGTCTCAACGGCTCTTCAATCGCTCTTTTCACGATCTTGATCCCGGTTGATTCGTCCTGGTTTGCCCCTTCGAAATCCAGTGCAGAGATCGCTCTTACCAAAGCAACACCACCTCCGGGAACAATTCCTTCTTCCACGGCAGCTCTTGTTGCATGTAATGCATCGTCAACACGGTCTTTTTTCTCTTTCATTTCCACTTCAGAAGCAGCACCTACGTAAAGTACGGCAACTCCGCCGGCCAGTTTGGCCAGTCTTTCCTGAAGTTTTTCTCTGTCGTAATCGGAAGTTGTGGATTCCATCTGCGCTTTGATCTGGTTTACACGACCTTTGATCAGGCTTTCCTCACCAGCACCGTTTACAAGAGTAGTATTGTCTTTATCGATCGTTACTTTTTCAGCAGTTCCCAGCATTTCCAACGTAGCGTTTTCCATGGTAAACCCTCTTTCTTCAGAAATAACCGTTCCGCCGGTTAAGATGGCGATGTCTTCTAACATGGCTTTTCTTCTGTCGCCAAATCCAGGAGCTTTCACTGCCGCGATTTTCAACGAACCTCTTAGTTTGTTCACAACCAATGTAGCCAAAGCTTCTCCTTCAACCTCTTCACAGATGATCAAAAGTGATTTTCCTGCCTGAGCAACCGGTTCCAGAACCGGAAGCAATTCTTTCATGGAAGAGATCTTTTTCTCTACCAAAAGGATATAAGGATTTTCAAGTTCCGCAACCATCTTTTCAGGATTGGTCACGAAGTAAGGAGACTGGTAACCTCTGTCGAACTGCATTCCTTCCACTACATCAACTGTAGTGTCGGTTCCTTTTGCTTCTTCAACGGTGATAACCCCTTCTTTACCCACTTTTCCGAACGCTTCAGCGATCAGGGTTCCGATGGTATCATCGTTGTTTGCAGAGATCGAAGCAATCTGTCTGATTTTTTCTGAAGTATCGCCCACTTCCTGAGACTGAGAAACGAGGTTTTTCACGACCGCAGTAACTGCTTTGTCGATCCCTCTTTTCAGATCCATTGGGTTTGCACCTGCAGCCACATTTTTCAGACCTTCGCGAACGATGGCCTGTGCTAGAACGGTTGCAGTAGTGGTTCCGTCTCCGGCGATATCGTTGGTTTTAGAAGCAACTTCTTTCACCATCTGAGCGCCCATGTTTTCAACACGGTCTTCCAGTTCAATTTCTTTAGCAACGGTAACCCCGTCTTTGGTTACGTGTGGTGCTCCGAAAGATTTTTCGATCACTACATTTCTTCCTTTCGGTCCTAAAGTTACTTTAACTGCATTTGCCAATGCATCTACGCCTCTTTTCAGTGCGTCTCTTGATTCGATATCGAATTTTATTTCTTTTGCCATAATTGTGAGCTTTATGCTTGAAGCTTTATGCTATAAGCCGTTGTTTATTCTAATAATTTTTTTCTGAGTTGTATTAATTTCTGTCGTAAAATATTTAAGCGTTCAGCAAGTAGTTCGTAATTTTCCAAGTCGATAAAATTAAGATCAAAAGCCAGAAATAACTGATATTCTGTTTCATTGGTTGATCCGATACTGATTTCAACGAACCGGGCAAATTCCTTATCTGAACCCCTGCCGCAACCTTCCGCAATATTGGACGGAATAGAGATTGCTGCACGGCGGATCTGTGAAGTAAGACCGAAAAGTTCCTCTCTCGGAAAATTCTGAGAAACCAAATAGATATCTTTTGTAATAGCATGTGCTAAATTCCAAACATCATATTTTTTGTAGTCTCTCATAGCCTACTGCTTATCGCTTAAGGCTTTTAGCCCAAAATTCCCAATAAATCAGATTCTCTTACGATGAGGTAATCTTTACCATCCAGTTTCAATTCAGAACCTGAATATTTTCCGTACAAAACTTTGTCTCCGGCTTTAACCGTCATTGGTTCATCGATTTTGCCGTTTCCGACAGCGATTACGGTTCCTTCTTGTGGTTTTTCTTTTGCGGTATCCGGAATAATGATTCCTGAGGCAGTTGTAGTTTCGGCAGCGTTGGGTTCAATAAGAACGCGGTCTGCTAATGGTTTGAAATTTACTGACATATTATATTGTTTTAGTTAAATTTTTGACTTGCCATCTGTTTCTCCAAAACTTTGCCAATGATGATCTCGGCGGGATGTGGCTTTCCGGTTGTTAAATTTTGGCAGATTTTCGCAAACAGAGTGAAATTTTGGCAGAAAAAAAGTCATTCAGATCTGAATGACTTTTTTTGTGTTTAATTTTTCTTTCCTGCTGCCTGCATTGGGTTTACCCTTTCCTGTGCGGCGCCTCTTCTGGCTTCCTCGGTTTTCTGTTTGAAAACCTGAAATTTAGATGAAGGTTCAGGGATCTCGCCCCAGAAGTTGTTGGAAGTATCGATGTCCGCCGTTTCTTTCATGGGATCGAGCTGAACTGATTTTAATTTTTTATCGAAATAATAGGTTTTGGAAACTTTCTGCTCGTTTTTTCTCCAGATCTGTGCTGAAGATTTGTCCGTAATTTTGCTGCCATCTTCAAAGGTAAATTCAAGAATAATAGGCATCACCAAACCGCCTTTATTGCTGAAATCGATTTGGTAGGCATTGATATTCTGCAGTTTTGCCTTGTCTTTTTCAGGAACTTTTTCGGTATTCTCAACCTTCATTGTATATTTTTTGGCATTGTCTACCTTTTCCATACCCCGGTTGTAGCGCCAGTAGAAATCCTGGGTTTCTTTATCTTGATCCGTATAAAAGATTATGTTTTTATCTTCGCGGTTTCGGATTTTTGAAATATCTTCAAAACTGTTCTGCAGAGGTTTTTCAACACTGTAGGTGATGTCCTGAGATTTTGGCACCGCTTCCAGATCCGGTGAAGCCACCGTTACTTTATCAATCGATATATCTACAGCATTAATTCCGAAAAACCAACCGCGCCAAAACCAGTCGAGGTTTTCGGCACTCGCATCATTCATCGTTCTGAAAAAATCTGCCGGTTCAGGATGTTTGAAAGCCCATCTTTTAGAATAGGTTTTAAACGCTTTGTCGAAAAGTTCCCGTCCCATAATGGTTTCACGTAGAATATTCAAACCTGTTGCCGGTTTTGAATACGCATTCGGGCCGAACTGATTGATGTTTTCAGAATTCGTCATGATTGGCTCCAGCTGATCTTTCGGGAGCTTCATATAATCTACAATCGTGTGAGCCGGACCTCTTCTGGAAGGGAATTTATTGTCCCATTTTTCTTCGGTCAGATATTCCACAAAAGTATTGAGGCCTTCATCCATCCACGACCACTGTCTTTCATCGGAATTAATGATCATCGGGAAGAAATTGTGTCCCACTTCATGAATAATCACGCCAATCATTCCGTTTTTGATGCCTTCAGAATAGGTTCCGTCTTTTTCGGTTCTGCCGAAATTAAAACAGATCATCGGATATTCCATTCCGTTGGAAGCTTCAATAGACTGCGCGACAGGATATGGATAAGGAACAGTAAATTCTGAATAGGTTTTTATCGTGTGGGCAACCGCTTTTGTCGAGAATTTGCGGTATAAATTATAAGCTTCTTTTGGATATAAACTCATGGCCATCACCTGGTTTCCGTTTTCAGGAATGTTGACTTTCATCGCGTCCCAAATAAATTTTCTGGAGGAAGTCCAGGCAAAATCACGTACGTTTTCCGCTTCGAAAATCCAGGTTTTTCTTTGCTTTGATTTGTTTTTCTCTGCTCTTTTGGCTTCATCCAAAGTGACAATTTCCATAGGTTCCGCAGCATTCTGAGCCTGCTTCCACCGTGAAAACTGAGCCGGACTCAGAACCTGCTCGAAATTTTTCCCGACTCCAGTTGATGCCACAATGTGATCTGCAGGAACATTCATGGTGACTTTATAATTCCCGAATACCAGTGCAAATTCGCCTCTTCCGGTGAACTGGTTGTTCTGCCATCCTTTGAAATCGCTGTATACGCACATTCTAGGAAACCATTGGGTGATCGTGTACAAATCGTTTCCGTCTTCCGGAAAATTTTCGTAGCCACCTCGTCCGCCCATGGCCATTCGGTTTGGAATGTTGTAATTCCAGTCTATTTTAAATATAAATTTTTCACCTTTTTTCAGAATTTTAGGCAAATCAATCCGCATCATGGTTTTGTTCACCGTGTATTTCAATGGATTTCCGGAGGCGTCAGTGACTTTTTCGAGATTCACGCCGTAACCATTGTCTTTTTTCGGAAGTTCAGTAACTCTCAAACGATCGGAAAGAGACTGTCGCGGCAGGGTAGACTCGCCGTCATACGCTGCATTTTTTACAGAGGACTGCTGGTTTTCGTCTAACTGAAGCCACAAATATTCCAGATCGTCCGGCGAATTGTTATAATAGGTTACTGTTTCTGAAGCTTTCAGGTTTCTTTTATCTTCATCAAGAAAAGCCGAAATTTCATAATCGGCGCGGTTTTGCCAGTAGCCGTGTCCGGGCGCGCCAGAGGCGGTTCTGTACATATTCGGAGTGGGCAACATGGTGCCCAACTGTTCAAATTTGTTTCCGTGATTGCTCGATGGATTGTTCTGGATATCCTGCGCAAAAAGACCCAGCGGAAGGAAGAGTGATAAAAGGAGGGATTTGAATTTCATATTCAAAGTTTTTAAAAAAATTTAATCAAAAATAGAGAATTATTTTCATTTATGTAAAGGAAATCTTTCCAGACAGATTATAAACGCGATGATGAGCGTAACAGCTGAAGTAAAGACAATCCAGTGAAGTTTCTTGACTTTCAGAAATTTCATCAATAAAATTTCTACGATCAAAATTATCAATACCACTAAAAGCTGTCCCAGTTCTAAACCGATGTTGAAGCCCAGAAGCGGCACTGCAATGTTCTGTTCTTCAGCTATCATAAGCCTTGCGGTATTGGCAAAGCCCATTCCGTGAATCAGGCCAAAAAATAAGGCCAGGTAATAGTTCATCTGCATTAAATTCTGGCGTTTATTTCTCATCAGAATATTATCCAGAGCGGTAATGCAAATGGTGAGCGGAATCAAAAACTCTACCCAGTTTACAGGAAGTCTAACAATATCAAGTATGCTTAAAGCCAAAGTCAGGGAATGACCGATGGTAAAAGCGGTGATGAGCCAAAGGATTTTTTTCGATTCCTTAAACGAATAAGCAGCCACCAAAACCAAAACAAACAGCTGATGATCAAGGGCATCAAAAGAAATGATATGTTCCCAGCCGAGTTGTAAATATAATAGGAAATCCTGCATCAGTGTTAATTTTTTTGAAGAGCGATAATACAAAATTTATTTTAACTTTGGAGCATGCAAAAGCTTCTGGTAGTATTCGTTTTCCTTCTTTTTTCTTCTGTTCAGGCAAAAGAAATCCATCCGTATCATGTTGGTTCTGTTGAATTTAAATACAATTCCACCTCCAAGACTTTCGAAATCAGCGGGAAATTTTTTCTTGATGATCTTGAAAATGCTTTAAAGGAAAAATACGGTAAAGCAGTTCATTTTAATGATCCGAAATACAAACAGGAGATTAACGCTTTCTTAATAAAATACTGCGAAGAATACCTGAAACTCAAGGTAGATAATCATTTCCTGAAAATTAATTATGTAGGTTATGAAGAGGACCAGGAAGCCGTACATATTTACCTGGAATCCGAAAAAGTAACTGCCCCGAAAAAAGTGGAAACTGCTGTAAGTTTTCTCTACAACCTTTTTGATGACCAGATGAATATCATCCATATCATTGTGGAGGGCAACAGAAAAAGCCAAAAACTTAATTATCCCGACCGTTACCTGTATCAGAATTTCTAGTTTCTGAATCCCGCATTGATTTTTTCTGCATGAGCGAGCAAATCGGGAAAAAATAATTCAAAATGGTCCTTCAGCTGAGGTTTGTTGTTTTGAAAAACCTCAAAAACAGCAAGATTTTTATCTAAATATTTCGCTTTATTCAGGACATTGCGGAAAGAGAAACCAATTCCACGTTCATCACGGTAATGGTAAAGCCAGTTGTCTTTCTCCATACTGTCGAGCATTATTTTAAAATTTTCAGGAAAAATATGTTCGTGAGTTCTCAGAACCCGGTAAACCATGTCGGAATGCTTTCTCAGGGTTTTTTCGGGCAGTGAATTTGCCAGAAAATAATCGAAAGCAACATCAACAAAAGCTCCGGAATACAGCCTCACCAAGGGACTGAAAATTTTCTTCGCTTCGTGAATTTCCGGATGCGCATCGGTAAAAGTGTCGATTTCCCGGTGTAGTGTAATTCCCTGCCCAATTTTTTCCGGGAAAGAAAAGCGGTCTTTGTTCCGTATAAAATCTTCCAGAAACTGCCCGACAATCTGTTCATCGGTAAAAGTGAGGTAAGAGTGGGCGAGGAAATTCATGAAGTGAATTTAAAACAAATGTTCATGAAAATCCTCAATCTTACTCACTTCCACAATGATAATTCCGAATTTTTTCTTCGGTATTTTATTGAGGTTCGAAACAAAAATCTTTTCGTAGCCCAGTTTTTCGGCTTCGGATATCCTTTGCTCAATCTGCGAAACCGGACGGATTTCCCCGCTCAATCCTATTTCTCCCGCGAAACAGAAATGTTCAGAAATAGCGATATCTTCATTAGAAGAAAGAACAGATGCCACAACGGCCAAATCGAGCGCCGGATCATCGGTTTTAATTCCGCCGGTAATATTCAGGAACACATCTTTCGAACCCAGCTGGAATCCTGCACGTTTTTCCAGAACGGCCAGTAACATATTCAGTCTTTTTGAATCGAAACCGGTGCAGCTCCTCTGCGGAGTTCCGTAGACTGCTGAACTTACCAAAGCCTGAATTTCAATGAGCATCGGGCGGTTTCCCTCTAAAGTCACTGCTACAGAATTGCCCGAAAGTTCTTCAAATTTTTTCGTGATTAGGATTTCGGAAGGATTTTTGATTTCTTTCAGACCCTGCGCAACCATTTCATAAATTCCGATTTCGGAAGTGGAGCCGAATCGGTTTTTATTGGCTCTTAGCAAACGGAAAAGGTGGTTCCGGTCGCCATCGAAATTCAGGACAACATCCACCATATGTTCCAGAACTTTCGGACCAGCGATTTGACCGTCTTTGGTAATATGTCCAACCAAAAAGACCGGCGTGTTGCTCTCTTTTGCGTATTTGATGATCTCGTTCGAACATTCACGGATCTGCGAAACCGTTCCGGGAGAACTTTCGATGAGCTGACTCTGCAAAGTCTGAATGGAATCGATAATGACAAAATTGGGCTTCAGTTTCTTGGCTTCGTGCAGGATCTTCTCCACCGAAGTTTCTGTAAAAAGATAACAGTTTGGATTTTGCAATTCGGTTAACCGGTCGGCGCGCATTTTAATCTGCGAAGCGCTTTCTTCGCCCGAAACATATAGAATTTTCTTCTTCATTTTTAAAGCAAGCTGCAAAAGAAGAGTGGATTTTCCGATGCCCGGTTCCCCGCCAATTAATGTCACGGATCCCAAAACAATTCCGCCGCCCAGAACCCGGTTCAGTTCTTCCGAAGGCGTTGCAATGCGCTGTTCTTCATTGGTTTCAACCTCAATGATGTTGATGATATGCTGTTTCGACTTGTCGGTAAAAGATTTTGAAGGCGATTTTTCCACGATTTCCTCAACCAAAGTATTCCACTCTCCGCAGTTTTTACACTGGCCGAGCCATTGCGGATACTGGGTTCCGCAGTTCTGACAGAAATATGCTGTTTTAAGTTTTGCCATCCGGTAAAATTAATGAAATTCTTCGCAAACATTGCTTTCAAAAGATACCATACATCAATTCAGGAAACTTTCTTTCGTGATATCTTTGCACTATAATTAAACTTTAATAAAATGAAAAAATTATTTTTAACGTTCGCATTTGCTTTTTTAAGTACAGTTGTATTTGGACAGACAACCTGGAAGGTTGATCCAATGCATTCATTCGCCTCTTTCAACATCAAACATATGGGCATCAGCTTTGTGGAAGGAAGATTTGACAAGATGGACGGAACCGTGACTACCTCAGGAAATGCTCTCAATAATGCAAAATTCGATTTCACGATTGATGTAAATTCCATCAACACCAATGTGGAAATGAGAGACAATCACCTGAAAAGTGCAGATTTTTTTGAAGCTGAAAAGTTTCCGGCCATGAAATTCGTGAGCACTTCCATAAAAAAAGGAAAAGGAACTTCATACATTTTAACCGGCAACCTTACCATTAAAGATGTCACAAAAAAAGTAAGTGTTCCTGTAACCTACGGTGGTATCGCAAAAAACCAGCAGGGAAAAGAAGTTTTAGGTTTCCAGACCAATTTTACCATCAACCGGCTCGATTACAACATCAAGTACGACCCAACCGGCGGAGCTGTGGCAAAATATGTAGATATTAAATTATTCGTAGAATTGGTGAAATAACAGTGTTCAAACTTTTATAGTTAGAAACGGTGTCGGTAACGGCGCCGTTTTTTTGGTGAAGACCCAATTTTATCATTGTCTTGCATTGCTTTTTCCCCTAACTTTGCACAAACCTAAATCTAATGAGTAAAAAGAACACGAAATACATCTTCGTCACTGGAGGGGTAACGTCATCTTTAGGAAAAGGAATTGTTTCGGCATCGCTTGGTTTACTGCTAAAATCAAGAGGATTTAATGTCACCATTCAGAAACTTGACCCTTATATCAATATCGACCCCGGAACTTTAAATCCCTATGAACACGGCGAATGTTATGTTACTGAAGACGGCGCTGAAACCGACCTCGATTTAGGACATTACGAAAGATTTCTCGATTCCCCGACTTCCCAAAACAACAACGTGACCACCGGTAAAATTTACCAGACCGTCATCGAAAAGGAGAGAAAAGGAGACTTTCTTGGAAAAACCGTTCAGGTGATTCCACATATTACCAATGAAATCAAGCGTCGGATAAAGATTCTTTCCAAACAGAATTACGACATCATCATCACCGAAATCGGCGGAACGGTGGGCGATATTGAATCGCTTCCCTATATTGAAAGTGTAAGACAGCTGAAATGGGAACTCGGTGCAAACAACACGATGGTTATTCATCTTACTTTGCTCCCTTTTCTGGCTTCAAGTGGTGAACTGAAAACCAAACCTTCCCAGCATTCTGTGCGTCAGCTCATGGAAAGTGGAATTCAGGCCGATGTTCTGGTGTGCAGAACCGAACATAAAATTCCAAAAGAACAGCGCGCGAAACTGGCCCAGTTCTGCAACGTAGCTTTGGAAAATGTGATTGAATGTAAGGATTTGGATACTATTTATGAAGTTCCCCTTTATCTTCAGAAACAGGATTTTGATGATGTGGTGCTGAAGGCACTGGATCTGAAAACCGACAAAGAGGCCGATTTAAAAGACTGGAAAAGCTTTCTTAAAAGATATCAGAACCCTAAGAAATCTGTCGAAATTGCATTGGTTGGGAAATACGTCTCACTACAGGATTCCTATAAGTCTATTGCAGAAGCTTTTATTCATGCGGGTGCCGATCTGGAGACAGAAGTGCGCGTAAGATGGGTGTACAGCGGCGATTTAACCGAAGAAAACGTCAAAGAAACATTTGATGGAATCGACGGAATGCTGATTGCACCCGGTTTTGGCGACAGAGGAATTGAAGGAAAGATTCTTGCGGCAAAATATTCGCGCGAAAATGAAATTCCGCTGTTGGGCATCTGTCTCGGAATGCAGATCATGACGATCGAGTTTGCCCGAAACGTTTTGGGATATAAAAAAGCAAATTCAATGGAATTTGATCCTTCCACTTCTGAACCTGTGATTTCTTTGATGGAAGAACAGAAAAATGTGGTCGAAAAAGGCGGAACGATGCGTCTTGGTGCATGGAAATGCGCTTTGAAAGCGGGCTCTAAACTCTATGATATTTACGGATCAAAAAATATTTCCGAAAGACACCGTCACCGTTATGAATTCAATTCAGAATATCAGGTAGAGTTCGAGAAAAACGGACTGGTTCCTTCAGGTTTCAATCCCGAAACCGGTTTGGTGGAAACGCTGGAAATGAAAAACCATCCTTTTTACGTAGGCGTGCAGTATCATCCTGAATATAAAAGTACGGTGGCGAGTCCGCATCCTTTGTTTAAGGCGCTGATAAAAGCCGCATCAATAAAATAAAAAAAGAGGAGATAGAAGACAAATTGTTTTTTATCTCTTCTGTTTTAAAGGAAAGGAACAAAAAGTTCTTCTTTGCAAAAAAATTCAGTATTTTTGTCACCCAAAATTAGAGGTATGGCTTTTGTAGAAAATCCTGCTTAACAACCCACTTTCAATTATATAAAATGCAGCAAAATAACGGACTGGATAAAAGCCAGTTGATCAGCTTCGCAGTCTTTTCCATGATTCTGATCGGATTTATGTTTTATTTCCAAAATAAACAAGCTGAAGATTTAAAGACTCAGAATGCCGGAAAACCGCAGGTCACGCAAACAGCTACCGCAAATGTTACAAAACCTGCGTTGGTCAGCAATTTAAATGACAGTCTGAAGTCAGCATCCATTCAGCAGGTTCAGCTTAAAAACAAGGAACTTACTTTGGGAATATCAACTTTAGGCGGACAGATCTCAACGGTGGAGTTAAATGAATTCAAAGCCTACAACCGCAAAACCGATTCTAACGACAAAGATCTTCTTCTTTTCGATAAGAACAATTCATCATACGGATTCCAGTTCAAAGACAAAACAGGAAAAACCTTTAATACAAAAGATCTGGTCTTCACCCCGAAACAAGCCGGAAACTCTGTAACGATGCAGGCTGATGTAAACGGAGCCATTATACAGTTCATTTATACCCTGTCTAACAAATATTCAGTTGATTTTAACGTGAAAACGCAGGGTTTAAATCAGATGGTTTCAGGCGGAACAGCTGATTTTGTTTGGGATTACAGCGTTCGTGAAATGGAAAAAGGCCGTTCACAGGAACAGACCCACACCGAATTCAATTATACTTTTGATGATTATAACAGTTTCGATTACGACGGCAGAACTACAATGGATGAGCCCGATGAAACGCTGAACTGGATCGCGGTGAAGCAGCAGTTCTTTACAGCGGTGCTCGAACCGCAGTCTGGGTTTAAGAATTCTGCAGGAAGCCAGGAAAATATTGAAGAAGGGGAGTTTCTGAAGAAATTCAACTTCAACGGTCAGGTAGCGATGGCCGGAAATGAACTCAACCAGAACTTTAAATGGTATTTCATGCCTTTGGATTTGCCCTTGCTAAAATCTTTTGACAAAAATTTTGATGAACTATTGCCGTTGGGCTGGTCTTTCATCGGGACTTTAAACAGATGGTTCTTTATCCCAATCTACAACTGGCTTTCCGATTTCGGAATCGCCGCAGGGTGGGTGATTTTCCTCATGACGATTGCTACAAAGATTATATTGTCGCCAATTATGTACAAACAGCATAAACTGAGTGCGATGATGCGGGTAATCCGGCCAGAAATTGATGAGGTAAATGCAAGACTTAAGGGAGCAGATGCCATGAAGAAGCAGCAGGAAACCATGGCGGTCTACCGGAAAGCCGGGGTGAACCAGATGGCGGGCTGTCTGCCGGCTTTGGTGCAGATTCCTATATTTTATGCCCTTTTCCGTTTCTTTCCCAATATGATTGATCTGCGGGGAAAAAGCTTTTGGTTTGCTAAAGATTTAACGGCTTATGATGATCTTATCAAGCTGCCTTTTAAAATTCCGTTCTTCGGATGGGATCATTTAAGTGTTTTTGCCATTGCATGTACAGTCGTTATTTTAATTTATACCGTGATGACTTCCGGAAACATTCAGCAGCCGCAGCAGGAGGGAATGCCAAATATGAAAGTGCTGATGTATATTTTCCCGATCACGTTTCTTTTCTTCTTAAATACTTCCGCTTCGGGTCTTTCATGGTACTATTTTGTATCCAATGCCCTGAATATCCTTATCATTCTGGTGATTAAGTACTGGATTCTGGATGAAAAGAAAATTCATGCCACCATTCATGCCAATAAGCAGAAGGAGCCGAAGAAAGAAGGCAAATTCCAGAAAAGAATGCGCGAAATGATGGAGAAAGCTCAGGAACAGCAAAAAGCACAGCAGCAACAGACAACCAAAAAGAAGTAAACACTCCTTATATATATGAAGCGGAAAATATTTTTCCGCTTTTTTTGTGCTTAAAATTTAAATATTAAAAGGTCTGCCCGAAATATGACATGCAAAGTATTTTGTACCGGATTTCTGTTAGAATAAATGTGAGATTATTGAAAATGAAGATTTGCGAGGCTAAATAAAAAGCTCATTCTGAAGAAGGTCCTCTTCTTCTTCCTGATAGCTGTAATCCAAACGGAAAGAACGGCGGTGATGAACGGTTGGCCCGAATTTCACGAGAGCATCCCGGTGTTCTCTGGTTGCATAGCCCATATTGGTATTCCATCCGTAGTTTGGAAATTCTTCGTGCAGTTCCAGCATCAGCTTATCCCGGTAATTCTTTGCCAGTATTGAAGCTGCTGCAATCGAAAGCAGTTTGGTGTCACCTTTCACGATACACTGATGGGGAATGAAATGATAAGGATGAAATCGGTTTCCGTCTACGAGTATGAGTTCAGGCCGGATTTTCAGCAGATCCAAAGCCAAATGCATCGCATGAATGCTTGCGTTCAGGATGTTATGCTCGTCGATAAAAGAAGGCGGGAGTTCAGCAATCGCGTATTCCTTTGCATGGTCCTTTATATAGGAGTCCAGTTCAGTGCGGACTTTAAATGTTAGTTTTTTGGAGTCGTTAACAAAATTTTGCATAAAGTTTTCATCTAAAATTACCACTGCGGCAACCACAGGTCCGCACAAGCAGCCCCGGCCGACCTCATCGCACCCCGCTTCAACATAATTATCTGACCATTTTTTTAGCAATTCCATAAAAACACTTATATTTTCGCAATGTTAAGGACTTATTACAAATATATTAAGAATTTCTTAACAAATTATTTGGTTGTATAAAGAAAGTTTTGCACATTTGCTACAACGAAAAATTTAATTTGATATGAAGAAACTAACAACAAGCGTTCTAGCAGTAGTTTTAACTGCGTCATTTGCTTTGGTAAATGCGCAGCAGGACACTATTAACACGCAGGATATCGAAGGCGTTGTAGTGACGGCCTTAGGTATTAAGAGAGAGAAAAAATCCTTGGGATATGCCTCACAGGAAGTAAAAGCTAGTGCACTCTCTGACGGAACAACCAACACCGGGAATATTGCCGCTCAACTCTCGGGTAAAGTTGCAGGTCTTAATGTTACAACAAACAGCAACTTTGCTGGTTCTGCTAACTTAGTCATTAGAGGTGTTAAAGGGGTAAATGGGAGTAACCCACTTATCGTAATTGATGGTTCTCCTATTGACAACAGTTCAACTTTTGGATTTAATACTGATTATGGTAATGCATTGTCTGATATTAATCAGGATGACATCGAATCTATCAACGTACTGAAAGGTGCAGCCGCATCTGCTTTGTACGGTGAGCGGGGCCTAAACGGAGTTATTTTGATCACCACTAAAAGCGGGAAAGGAAATGATGACGGATCTTGGGGCGTGACATGGTCTTCCGCAGTACAGGCTGGATTTATCGATGAGAGTACCTTCCCGAAATATCAGGATAAATACGGAGCAGGTTATGATCAATCTTTCTACACAGAGGGTCCGGCTGCAGATGGTAATTTTTATGCCAATTTCGCTGAAGATGCTTCATGGGGTCCTAAATTTGATGCCAATCAATTGGTTTATCAGTGGGAATCTCTGGATCCGTCATCTCCCAACTATGGTAAAGCTACTCCTTGGGTCGCTGCTAAAAACGGACCGATTAAATTTTTTGAAACCCCATTTTCATTCTCCAATACCGTGACATTGCAAAAGGGGTCGAGGGATAAAAATATTATGTTCTCATATGATAATTTAACGTCAAATGGATTAATGCCGAATTCAAAAATGGCTAAGAACACATTCTCTTTAAAAGCGAATTATGATTTCAGTCCTAAATTGCATTCTTCATTTTATACTACCCTTACTTTGCAAGATACGCGAGGTAGAAATACGACGGGATATAGTGATAATATTATGTCCGGATTCAGACAGTGGTGGCAAACCAACGTTGATGTAAATTCACTGAAAGATGCATATTTCCGTGCTGCTGCTAATCCAACCGCGGCTAATAATTATGGGAACGTTACCTGGAATCCTTATGATTCTTCCAATACAAGACCTATATTCTGGAATAACCCGTATTTTCAGGTTTATGAAAGTTATCCAACAGATAAAAGAAACAGAAGTTTCAGTATTGCGAGTTTGACATATGATTTAACCGATAATGTTAACATATTAGGTAGAGTGTCTTATGACAGATATGACTTGGCTATTGAAAACAGACTGGCGGTCGGGTCATTAGCGCAGACATTCGGTGCTGCCGGAAATACTGTAGAATCTGGCTATGGAAAGCAAGATATTTTCAAAACTGAAACTAATTATGATGTAATCGCAAATTATAAATTTGACATAACCGATGACATTAATGTTGGTGGGGTGCTCGGAGGTACTGTACGAAGAAATTATTACAATTCAATTTATGCAACTACCGAAGGTGGATTAGTATTGAGAGACATTTACAGTCTTGCAAACAGTGCTGCACCAACACTTGCACCTGCAGAAAATGAATACATCACTCAAACAAATTCTGGGTATGCTTCAGCATCGTTTGATTTTTACAAATTATTCTATCTGGATGGTACATACAGAATTGATGAGAGTTCTACTTTACCAGCCGGAGAGAATGTGTATCAGTACGGATCTGTGACAGGAGCATTAATTTTATCGGAATTGGTAAAGCCAAGTTGGCTGCGATTCTGGAAACTTAGGGCGAATTACGCTGAAGTAGGAGGTACTGCTGATCCATATCAGTTACAGTATTATTACAATGCGGCAGGTTTCTTCGGAGATGTAGGTCTTTCAGGTTCTCAAACCCGTCAACCAAACTCCAATCTGAAGCCTCAGCGAGCAAAAGAATTCGAGGTGGGAATGGAAGGAAGTTTACTTAACAACAGAGTTACTTTCGATGTTGCATACTATAAAACAAAGACAATAAATCAAATTCTTCCTAATCTTCCTATTTCTTCTGGTTCAGGTCTAACTTCTGCCTCCGTAAACGCAGGTAGAATTGATAACTGGGGTTATGAAGTGCAGTTAGGTTTAGTTCCGGTTAAAAATGATAATTTTACATGGAGTATTGATGCGAACTGGGCACAAAACAGAAACCAAGTGGTTGAGTTACTACATAACGAGGTGTCTGATGTATCCAACGTTTTGTTAAATTCATTCCAGGGTGGTGTTTCACTTAATGCAAGAGAAGGCGAAGCATGGGGAACCCTGGTAGGAAGCGATTATGTGTGGTTAAACGGCCAGCCGGTTGTTAATGCTACTACAGGTTACTATCTACGTCAAAATAATCAGATTATCGGTAACGTTACCCCTGATTGGATCGGTGGATTGAGAAACAGTATGACTTATAAAGGTTTATCTTTAAGTTTCTTAATTGATGTTAGACAGGGAGGAGATGTTTTCTCTACAGATATGTACTACGGTCTTGCAACAGGTCTATATGAAGAAACCGCTGTTGGAAATGTAAGAGAGGAAGGAATTGTTTGGCCTGGTGTTAATCCCAATGGCAATGTGAATACAACTACTACTGCCAATCCAACTGCTTTTGGATCGCTTGATGGATATGCCAGAATGCCTGCTTCACGATTTGTTTATGACGGATCCTATGTAAAATTAAGGGAAGCCTCTATTGGATATATGCTGCCTAAATCACTTTTAGCAGGAACATTCGTACGGGAAGCCAAAGTTTCTTTAGTAGGTCGAAACTTATGGATTATTCACAAGAACTTACCATATGCCGATCCTGAAAATATGGTTGGCGGAGGAGCCGGAGGAATCAGAGCCTATGGCTGGTCTATTGGTTCACTTCCTACAACAAGAGATGTGGGATTAAATGTTACATTAAAATTTTAAGAATATAAAAATGAAAAAAATATTAAATAAACTTGTCATTGGTGCATTGGCTGCTATCAGCCTCACCTCTTGTCAAAGAGACTTGCTTTCACTCAACGAGGATCCAAAGCATCCCTCCACGTTGCCGTCGGAAACTCATTTGGCGATGGGGCAACAACAGTTTTTCTACTATACGCACACGGGTAGCGTTAACTTTAACAATTATAGATTTTTCGTACAACAGTGGGCAGAGACCACGTATACTGATGAAACGAACTATGATTTAGTTACGAGAAACCAGCCACGTAATCACTGGAACAGGATGTACGTGTATTCATTGAATAACTATGAAAACGCGAAAAAAAATCTTCCTGCTGAAGCAGTAAATTCGCCTGCGGAAAGAACCAACAAAATGGCAACATTAGAGATCTCTCAGATTGTCGTTTGGGAAAATCTTGTAAATACGTACGGGGATATTCCTTATTTTGATGCTTTAAAAGCTGGAGAAGGAAATTTTGCTCCGAAGTACGATGATGACAAGGCCATTTATACAGATTTGCTTGCCCGTATCAATGCGGTGGTTTCCACGATTGATGAGGGGGCACAAGGCTACGGAACAGGTGATTTAGTGTATGGTGGAGATATGACGAAATGGAAGCATTTAGCAAATTCCGTAAAATTAAGACTGGCTATGAATCTGGCTGATACAAATGCCGTTGCGGCAAAGGCTGCAGCCGAATCAGCAATTGCTGGTGGTGTTATTTCTTCAGATGCAGAATCTTATACACTTCATTTCGCAGGAGGTACATTTAATAACCCTATTTTTGATGATTTAGTTTCATCGGGTAGAAATGACTTTGTTCCTTCTGAAAAAGTAATTAACATGATGAACGCGAAAAATGACCCAAGAAGAGCTGAATGGTTCACTACAGTAGGAGGGGATTATGTTGGTGGTGTCTTTGGAAGTTTAAACCCTTTCAACGGTAAATCTCACTTAAGCGATTTCTTCTTAGCTAGTGATGGTCCAGCAGCATATTTAAGTTACGTTGAGGTTTTATTCATGAAAGCAGAAGCTGCACAAAGAGGTTTCTCTGTAGGTGGTACTGCTGTATCTTTCTATAACGGTGCTGTAACGGAGTCAATGATAAGTAGCGGAGTTTCTTCTGCTGATGCTGCAACTTACTTAGCTGCGCATCCTTACGATGCTGTAAACTGGAAAAAATCAATCGGGGAAGAGGCATGGATCGCTTTATTCGACAGCCCTTTCGCTGCATGGAATTTTTCAAGAAGACTTGATAACCCTGTTTTCGTTAATCCGCCAGGTTCTAAAATTGATGGAGTTCCGGTAAGAATGCCGTACTCTGATCAGGAATATGTACTTAATAAAGGCAATGTTAACGCTGCTGCTTCTGCAATAGGCGGTGATAAGGCAACTACTAAACTTTTCTGGGACGTTAACTAATTAAAAGTAAAAGTTAAATATTATATAAAAGACCACTCTTCGGAGTGGTTTTTTTATTTCCGTATATTTGTAGTCAAATTTTTATCATGAATATCAAAGACCTCATCCAGCATAAAATTTCCGAAATTATCCGGAGTACTTATCAGATCAATGACCTTCAACTCGAGGTTCAGCAGAATAAAACTGAATTTGAAGGGGACTTCACCATCGTCACTTTCCCTCTCGTTAAACTTCTCAAAAAAGGCCCCGATTTAATTGCGGTGGAACTCGGTAACGCACTCTCGGCACAGGCAGATTTTGTGCATAGCTATAATGTTGTAAAAGGCTTTTTAAACCTCACGATTAAAAATAATTTCTTTTTCAGCAATTTCAGCAATCTTCAGCAGAGTTTCGGCGCTGTTCATCCAAAAAATCAGACGGTGATGGTAGAGTATTCTTCTCCCAACACCAATAAACCACTGCATTTGGGCCATATCCGTAACAACCTTTTGGGATTTTCGGTCGCTCAGATCCTTAAAGAAGACGGGTACAATGTATTGAAAACGCAGATTATTAACGATCGCGGTATTCACATCTGTAAGTCAATGCTGGCGTGGGAAAAATTCGGAAACGGGCAGACACCGGAATCCACTAACCTGAAGGGAGATAAATTCGTGGGGAATTACTATGTGGAATTCGATAAAAATTATAAAAAAGAAATTTCAGAACTTATAGCATCGGGTAGCGATGAAGAATCTGCAAAGAAAAATGCACCGCTGATTCAGGAAGCCCAGAAAATGCTTCTCGACTGGGAAAAAGGCGACGCTCATGTAAGAGATCTTTGGAAGGAAATGAACTCCTGGGTGTACGCAGGTTTCGCAGAAACATATAAAAGACTTGGAGTTGATTTCGATATGGTGCAGTACGAAAGCAATACCTATATTTTGGGTAAAGATTTAATCCACGAAGGATTAAATAATGGTGTTCTGTACCGAAAAGATGACGGATCTGTTTGGTGCGATCTCGCCGAGGAAGGTCTTGATCACAAACTGCTGCTGCGTTCTGACGGGACATCTGTCTACATGACTCAGGATTTGGGCACCGCAGTGGAACGTTTTAAAGACAACGATATTCAGAAACTGATTTACACGGTGGGGAATGAACAGGATTATCATTTTGATGTGTTGTTTAAAATCCTTAAAAAACTGGGTTACAAATGGGCTGAAAATCTGTTTCATCTATCCTACGGAATGGTAGAGTTGCCAGAAGGTAAAATGAAGTCCCGTGAAGGAACAGTTGTGGACGCTGACGACCTCATGGAAGAGATGCACCGTACTGCCAAAGAGAAATCTCAGGAATTGGGGAAACTCGAAAACCTTTCCGACGAAGAAAAAGAAAGATCCTATGAAACCGTGGGAATGGGTGCCCTGAAATATTTTATGCTGAAAGTTGATCCGAAGAAAAAAATGCTCTTCAATCCTGCTGAAAGTATCGATTTTAACGGGAATACAGGACCGTTCATTCAATATACCTATGCACGAATCCAGTCTTTGCTGAATAAAGCAGATTTTAAAACTGGTGACGCTGAGGCTGATTATGACCTGAATGCATCAGAAAAAGAGCTGATTATGCAGTTGTCAAACTATAAAGAGATCGTTTCAAAAGCTGCTGAAGCATTAAGTCCTGCTTTGGTTGCGAACTACCTTTACGAAGTCGTGAAGTCCTATAATTCCTTCTATCAGAACAATCCTATGATGAAACAGGAAAACGAAGGAATCAAACAGTTCCGTCTCGAACTTTCGTCTTTAACAGGAAAAACAATTAAAAAATCACTTGAGCTTCTGGGAATCGGAACGGTGGACAGGATGTAAAATAAAGAAGCCTTCTGAAATTTCAGAAGGCTTCTTTTAAATTGTAGACCCACAGGGATTCGAACCCCAACTGACGGTACCAAAAACCGAAGTGCTACCGTTACACCATGGGTCTCAATTATTGTGGTGCAAATTTAAAATAATTTTTAATAACTGCAAATAAATTCATCACTTAAATAATAAAAATATTTTAATAAATTTTTTCAGGAAATGGTCATTGATTTTAAAGACTTCAATATGAATCGTTTATCGGTCGAGAGTGATTTCGAAGAAAAAGTACAAAATTTTCTGAACGAGTGGTTTTCTCCGTCCAAAACCGTCGCTGTACAGACTTCAGGCTCTACCGGAGCTCCGAAAATCTTTCAGATTGAAAAAAAAAGCATGCTCAGTTCTGCAGAAATGACCTGCGATTTCCTGAAACTGAAAGAAGGGGACTCGGCATTATTGTGCCTTCCGGTGGAATATATCTCCGGAAAAATGATGATGGTACGTTCAATTTCTAGAAAACTGAGGCTTATCGTTAAAAACCCAAACTCCGATCCATTGGAAGGTGTGGAGGAGGAATTTGATTTCTGCGCAATGTCTCCGCTGCAGGTCGAGAATTCGTTGGAGAAGATCCATTTGATCAGAAATCTGATTATTGGAGGAGCGCAGGTTTCAGAAAATTTAAAACAAAAGATTCATGGGGTAGGATTGGAAAATTCACTTTCGAAAATTTATGAGACGTACGGCATGTCTGAAACTCTCTCTCATATTGCCCTGAAGCAGATTTATCCTGTTGCCGAAGAATATTTCACTGTTTTCGATGGTATTAAAATTTCTCTGGATGAACGAAGGTGTCTCAATATCACGGCACCTAAACTCAACCCGGAAATCATTCAGACTAATGATCTAGTTGAGTTGGTTGCTGAAAACAAATTTAAGTTCACTGGAAGGTTCGATAACGTAATCAATTCTGGTGGACTGAAGATTCATCCTGAAAAACTGGAAGATTATGTGAGTAAAAACCTTCCGAACGATGTCGTATTTTCGGCTATAAGTGATGAAAAACTCGGTCAGAAATTAATCATGATTGTTGAAGGTGAGGAATCAGATGTCTTAAAATTAAAGATTGCAACCTTGATGACTGAAATTGAAGTTTCGTGGTCAAAAAATCACAAACCAAAGGAAATCTTTTTTCTTCCGAAATTTCCGCGGATCCCAAATGGAAAGATTAACCGTAAAGAATTGTTAAATTTGCTTCAGCCATAAAACCAAACATTTCTATTTTACAAAATGAAAGATTTCACAAAAGAACTGACCTACAAAACCTCCCGCAGCAGTGGAGCAGGCGGACAGAACGTGAATAAAGTGGAGACTGCTGTAACCGTGATGTGGAAGTTTTCGGAATCTGATTTTTTCAGTGATGAGGAAATAGAACTTATTTCTATAAAACTTAAAAACAGAATCAGTCTTGAAGGAATACTTCAACTTACCGTTTCAGAAAGCCGGACTCAGCTTCAGAACAAAAAAATAGCTACCGACAGAATTCTGGAACTCGTCAATAAATCCTTAATTAAACCTAAGCCGCGGAAGGCCACAAAACCTTCAAAAAGACAGATTGAAAAAAGGATTACGGCAAAAAAACACTTGGGTGAAAAAAAAGAAAGCAGGAAATTCAGGTTTTAGCACCTGAAAAACATCGGGTTCAGTTAATAGAAGCCTTCTACTTTCAAAAAAAATGTACAACCTTTCGAGTTGTACATTTTTATTTTTCAAGGATGTCCGTCTATGAGTTCTCCAGGATATAAGAGAACATTAAAGGTGCGCAAATAGTGGCGTCACTTTCAACGATATACTTCGGTGTATTGATGTCGAGTTTTCCCCACGTGATTTTTTCGTTCGGAACTGCTCCGGAATAAGAACCGTATGAAGTTGTGGAATCGGAAATCTGACAGAAATAAGACCAGAACGGAATGTCGTGCATTTCCATATCCTGATACAGCATCGGAACCACGCAGATCGGGAAATCACCTGCGATTCCACCCCCAATCTGGAAGAAGCCAACGCCTTTTCCGCCCGAATTTTTTGGATACCAGTCGGCCAGGTAAGTCATATATTCAATACCGGATTTCATTGTAGAAGGCTTTAATTCCCCTTTGATGCAGTAACTCGCGAAAATATTCCCCATGGTGGAATCTTCCCAGCCCGGTACCACGATCGGCAGGTTTTTTTCTGCGGCAGCAAGCATCCATGAATTTTCTTTCGGAATTTCATAGTACTGTTCCAGAACGCCAGATAAAAGCATTTTGTACATGTACTCGTGCGGAAAATATCTTTCACCTTTCGTTTCGGCATCTTTCCAGATTTCGAAAATGTGTTTCTGTAACCTTCTGAACGCTTCCTCTTCCGGAATACAGGTATCAGTAACTCTGTTCAGGCCTTTTTCCAGTAAAGCCCATTCCTGCTCCGGGGTCAGATCCCGGTAATTGGGAACCCTTTCGTAATGGGAATGTGCTACAAGGTTCATGAGATCTTCTTCCAGATTAGCACCGGTACAGGAAATGAACTGTACTTTGTCCTGACGGATCATTTCCGCCAGAATTTTGCCTAGTTCGGCAGTTGACATCGCTCCGGCAAGGGTAATCATCATTTTTCCACCGTCTTTCAGGTGGGCAACATAGGCCTTGGAAGCGTCTACTAAAGCCGCAGCGTTGAAATGTAAATAATATTTTTCGATAAATTCGGTAATCGGTTTATTCATAAATTTTTTGCTTTGCGCAAAGATAAGAATTTATAAAATCTTAATTTTGAAGGATGGATGAAATGTTCAGAAAACAGGTTTTTGAAATCATCATGATGATTCCGGAAGGACGAGTGACGACCTACGGCGCGATTGCGAAAGCAGTTGGTTATCCGAACCATGCGCGTCATGTTGGCAACGCTTTGAGAAACTATGAAGTAAATTTTCCTGCGCACCGGGTCTGCAATTCATCGGGATACATTACGGCCAGTTGTCTGGAGGAATTCACGTTAAAGTTAAAGAAGGAAGGTGTTGAAGTAAAAGGAAACAGCATTCAAAATTTCAGGAATATTTTCTGGAATCCTTTGGAGGAATTGTGAAATATTTTCGTGTGGATAGTAAAGATGTGTATATTTGGGAGTTAGAAGACATCTTTTAAAAACAAAATAATAACGATGAATGTACAAGAAATTTTAAATCAAGTTGAAACCTTCAATGAAAATAGAAACTATTGGTTTATTAGAACTGATACAGGTAAACATTTTGATATTTTTTATGAAGGAAAATATATTGCAATTGGTTGGGATTATTTAGGGTTAAAGGATATTTTTAGTAAAAGTGATTCTGAAATCAAGGAAATTATTGGAAAAAATGAAAAATTAGATCCATTTGATACAGTACAAAAAGGAAAAATCACTGCTATTTTTAATAAGATTACTTCATTTTTGAAATTAAGAAAGGGAGATGTTATTATTGTACCAAGCAGAAATTCAGATAGACTTGCGTTTGGTGAAATAGTAGAAAAGGAACCTTATGAAGATTCGAATGCTATTGAAATGGGTAATTATTTCAAAAGGAGAACAGTCAAATGGATTGAAAACAAAAGTATTTATGAATTAGATCCAATGTTTTATCAATTAAAATCTAACCAACACGCAATAAGTAATGTTGACAGATTTGCTCCATATATTGACAAGGTTGTTGGAAATCTGTTTAAGAAAGGAGATAAAACTCATTATGTACTAAATATTGAGAAGCGAGATGATATAAACTTTAGAGATTTGACTAAATTAATGGATAATATTGAAGATATTATCATTGAAATTAATAAAGAGTTCCAATTTGATGATAACCTCGATGAATTCTTCGTGAAAATCAATTTACAATCTCCGGGAAAAATGGAATTAATAAAAGCTGGAAAGTCGTTAGCTGTACTTGCTTATTTATTAAATTTAGTTTCTTGCGGTGTAGACCCAAAAGCTGAAAATGACCCTCAAATAAAGAATCTTGTAACTAAAATTGATAAAAAATTAGATAATACTAAAACATTAATAGATACTTTAGATATTGATACAAATGACATAATTCAACCTTTTGCAAATAAAGACAAACATGGAAAGTAATTTTTTTTCAGGTTCAGAAAATCTGTATAAATATTTAGTAAGTATTGGTATTTTAATGCTAGTGCTTACTATCTATTACCCATTGAAAGAAAAGCAAAGTTTGGAAATTCTGAAAATAGAATTGATGAGCGAACTAAAAACTCTCGAACATTCTGTTATTGAAAATGAAAGTAAGGCTATAACTTTAAATAATAAAGTGAAACAAAATCAAATTAATGATAATGAAAAAACTCAATATCTAAAAGAAATTAAGAAAGCCCAAAGTGAAAATGAATTAAATAAAATAAAAATTGATGGAAATATCCAAGAAATAAATACTCGGAATTATTACATCAATTATTATAATATTATTGTTTGGATATTTACACCATTGGGATTATTCTTAGTTATTTATGGATTTTTAAAATGGAGAAAATCTAAATTAAATGATGACGAAAAATCCACAATTGAGAAAGATTTACTTGATTTAAAATACCAGAAAGAACTTCGGGAAAATGAACAAAATCAGGAAGAGCAAGACGGCGTATAATTTTTTATGGGCAAAACTCGCATTAAATCCTCAATTGAAATGTTAGAAACATTTTTACTGCCGCAGGTTTTTATATTTTTTTCTTTCATTAATACAATCTGAAAAGCATTTAACTTCGCTACAAAAGTGTTACCATTATATGTAATTTTGAAAATTCGTATCACCATTCTTAAAAAAAATCCCGCTTCAAATGAAACGGGATTTTTTAAAATCTGTAAGTGAAATTTACTTACTTAAATCCTGATAACTTCTCTGGATAAAATCAGTCAGATCTTTTCCTTTCAGAAGGTTCTGAGATAGTTTGACCAGATCTAGTGCCTGTTTAATATGAGCTGTTTTTTCCTCCGCATTCTCGGTTTTTAAAATTTTTCCGGCAAGTTCGCTGTTCGTATTCACCACCAGATTATACATTTCCGGGAAACCACCCATCCCGAACATTCCGCCACCGCCGGTTGCCTGCATATCTTTCATTCGGCGCATAAATTCGGGTTGCGTAATGATAAAAGGAGCATCGGTACTGTCCAAATCTTCCAGCTGAACCGCAAATTTGGAATCAGAAATGCTTTCTTCCACATTTTTTTTCAGCGTTTCTTTTTCGGTTTCAGTGAGTTTTGAAATTACAGGTTCATCTTTTTTAATCAGATTGTTCACGTGATCGGCATCAACCCTTGCAAACTGGATTTTTTCTTTTGAACTTTCCAGTTTCTGGATCAGATGCGGCACAATCGGGGAATCCAAAAGCAGCACTTCATAACCTTTGTCTTTCGCAGCCTGAACGTAACTGTGCTGATCATGCTCATTGGTAGCATATAGAATCACCAGATTTCCGTCTTTGTCGGTTTGGTTGGCCTTAATTTTTTCTTCAAGTTCATTCCAGAGGAAATATTGACCGTCAACATTCGGATATAATGCGAATTTATCTGATTTTTCCGCAAATTTCTCTTCTGAAATAATTCCGTATTCAATAACGATTTTAATGTCGTTCCATTTTTTCTCGAAATCTTCCCGGTTTTCATTGATAAGCGAAGCCATTTTGTCGCCCACTTTTTTGGTGATGTAAGAAGAGATTTTCTTTACCGCACCGTCAGCCTGAAGGTAAGAACGGGAAACATTCAGCGGAATATCCGGCGAATCAATCACGCCTCTAAGCAGCATCAGAAAATCAGGAACGATTCCCTTTACTTCATCGGTTACATACACCTGATTTTGGTAAAGCTGGATTTTATCTTTTTCGATATTCAGGTTGTTAGCCAGTTTTGGGAAGAAAAGAATTCCGGTTAAGTTAAAGGGATAATCAACATTCAGATGAATGTGGAACAAAGGATCCTCGAACTGCATCGGATAAAGTTCCCGGTAAAAATTCCTATAGTCTTCATCTTTAAGTTCAGCCGGAGTTTTGGTCCACGCCGGTGTCGGATTGTTGATGATGTTGTCGACTTGCTGCGTTTCCGGTTTTGCATCTTCAGCAGCGTCTTCAGCCAAAGGCAAAGTTTCTGTTTTGGATCCGAACTTGATGGGAACCGGCATGAATCGGTTGTATTTCAGTAAAAGCTCGCGGATTCTGGATTCTTCCAGGAATTCTGTGGAGTCTTCCGCGATGTGCAGGATGATTTCGGTTCCTCTGTCGGTTTTGTCGGTTGTTTCTTCCAGAGAAAATTCCGGACTGCCATCGCAGATCCATCGAACTGCCGATTCGCCGTCCTTAAAGGATTTTGTAATCAGTTCCACTTTTTCGGCAACCATAAACGCAGAATAAAACCCAAGACCGAAATGGCCGATAATTCCTGCATCTTTGGCAGTGTCTTTATATTTTTCAAGAAACTCTTCGGCACCGGAAAAAGCCACCTGGTTGATGTATTTTTCAACCTCTTCAGCGGTCATTCCGATTCCCTGATCAATGATGTGAAGTTTTCTGTTTTCCTTATCGATTTTTACTTCAATGTTCGGATTTCCGTAATCTACCTTGGCTTCACCGATGTTGGTGAGGTGTTTCAGTTTTAAAGTAGCATCGGTCGCGTTGGAAATCAACTCCCGCAGGAATATTTCGTGATCGCTGTAGAGAAACTTTTTAATCAGCGGAAAAATATTTTCCACTGAAACATTGATATTTCCTTTCGTCATAATTTTAAGATTTTTATTCCCGGTACATTTTTCAAAAAAAATACCAGATTGAAGAAAATGACATTTTGACATTTTCTGTTAAGAGATGAGAAAAAAAAGACAGCGCGTGGCTGTCTTTGAATGAATTGGTCGTCTGATTTATTTGTTCAGCAAGTGTTCCTTGATCTTGCCTTCAAGTTCTTCCGCAAGTTCAGGATTGTCTTTCAGCATGTCTCTTACACCGTCACGTCCTTGTCCAAGCTTTGTTTCGTCGTAGCTGAACCATGAGCCGCTTTTTTTCACGATTCCGGTTTCTACAGCCATATCCAGGATTTCTCCCACTTTTGATACCCCTTCTCCGTACATAATGTCGAATTCAGCCATTTTGAAAGGTGGTGCGACTTTGTTTTTCACAATTTTCACTTTCACGCGGCTTCCTACAGCTTCATCGCCTGTTTTAATCGGTGCACTGGCTTTTCTGATATCGATTCTTACCGATGCATAAAACTTCAAAGCGTTTCCGCCGGTTGTGGTTTCAGGATTTCCGAACATCACTCCGATTTTTTCTCTCAACTGGTTGATGAAAATCACGGTACATTTTGTTTTGGAAATAGTCGCCGTCAATTTTCTCAATGCCTGCGACATCAGTCTTGCGTGAAGTCCCATTTTTGAATCTCCCATTTCGCCTTCGATCTCCGCTTTTGGCGTTAACGCCGCAACCGAGTCAATCACGACGATATCGATGGCTCCCGAACGGATTAAATTATCGGCAATTTCCAAAGCCTGTTCTCCGTTGTCGGGCTGGGAAATAATTAAATCATCAAGATTGATTCCGAGTTTGGAAGCGTAATGTCTGTCGAAAGCATGTTCCGCATCAATGAAAGCAGCAATTCCGCCGGCTTTCTGCGCTTCTGCAATCGCGTGTAAGGTTAAGGTCGTTTTACCGGAAGATTCCGGGCCGTAAATTTCGATCACTCTTCCTCTCGGATATCCGCCGACTCCCAAAGCAAGGTCCAGACCAAGTGAACCGGAGGGAATTACTTCGATGGAAGTGTCAACGGAAGCATCTCCCAAAGTCATTACCGTTCCTTTTCCGTATGTTTTATCAAGCTTTTCAAGCACCAGCGCCAGTGCTTTTTTCTTATCGTCAATACTGCTCATTTGTATATTTATATTTATACAAAAATACGGAATTCTTCTTTATTTTATCCTATAAAATTTCCAAAAACTGGCTAGTAATGAAAATCTTTCGGGGTGTGTTTCAGGTAATCATCAAGTACTTTCAATTGCTGTTTATTCCCCGTTTTCACGAGCTGACTGTATTTCTTTTCCGAAGATAATTTAAAGATTTTCTGCGTCAGAATATTGGCTTTTTTGATGACCGAAGGAAAAAGATGTGGCACAGGCACTTCGGGAATCCCAAGTCTATGGTTAATATCCCCATCCAGCAGAAACCAGTTGCAGCAAATGTGAAGATACCGCAGGTTTTTTCTTTGGAATTCATATTTCAGAATGGTGGATTCCAGGTTTTCATCCAGCAGAGCTTTCGCTAAATGAGCCGAATCTTCATCGCCTTTTGCCTGGGTAGTCGTCCAAAGGTAAAACTGTTCAGTCGCCTGCTGACGGTTTTCAGGCAGAAAAGCTGCCGGTATACCCAGAAGATAACCAATGTATTTCCAGAGATGGAAAACACCTTTCTCTTCCTCTTTGGAAATAATGATTCCGAGTTTTTTCAAACCCTGCATAAAAACAAGGCTGAAACCGGTGTACGTGGCAATCATGTCCCAGGTATTGATGGGTTCGCCCCAGTTTTCATAATCCCAGTCTTTGTTTTTCTCTTTAATTTTCAGGCGTGCATAGGAATGCATCAGGCGTGTTCTCACAATCAGTTGATAGGCTTCGGAATTTAGTTGCAGGGCATTTTCGCGCGTCACGTTCACCCAGAATTCCAGCGTGTCTTTGAGGCGTTTTACTGCGCCCTTCTTCAGAACTCCCGTAAAAACCAAGGGTTTGTTGAGATAGGCAAAATCGTAACCGCCCATCAACGTAAAATCGCGGAGAATGATCAACGCATTTGTGCCGGTACGCATGCAGAATCTTGTGCCGGTATTGGCTAAATCTTCATCGTACCAGTCCGGAATTTCCTGCATCTGGAGGAAAAGTTTTTTCAGAACTTCTGGAGCTTCTTCGTTTTCTGAAATTTTATTTTTAGAAAACCGGTCAACCAATGAAGATGCTTCATGATAGGGGAGCTTGAGATAGGTTTCTTTCACGGCATCATCTCCCAAAACATCTACTTCGTGAAAAAGTGCCGCATATCTATCAAAATTCCGAAGGTCAACATCTACATTTGCCCAGTTCAGAAGTTCTTTCCCGTTGCCTTCTTCCCAAAAATCTTTGAAATGTGGTGCGTTGTAAAATTGAGGTTTTGCCTTCATTTTAGGTTGTGGTAATTTAATATACTTGAAAGAATCAGCAGAAGTGCAATCTTTGAGCCGCTAAAGTTACGATTAGTATGTGTTTCCATTAAAATTATTCTTAAAACGGTAGTCACGACGAAGTAAAGAGTGATGTTGAATAGATTATCTTTGCCAAAATAAATAATTCTATGTCTTTCGAATCTTTGGGCCTATCGCACAATATTATAAAATCAGTTAAAAAATTGGGTTTTCTAAAACCTTTTCCCATTCAGGAGCAGACCGTTCCCGTCATATTGTCGGGGAAAGATCTGATGGGAATCGCACAGACCGGTTCCGGGAAAACCGCGTGTTTTGTCATGCCTATTTTGGAGAAACTTCAGAATGAAGAGGTGAAGAAAGACCGGAATATTCAGGTATTGGTATTGGCTCCAACGCGCGAACTGGTGATTCAGATCGATGAGGTTTTCAGGGCTTTTGCCGAGAATTTAAAGAGAGAAATCAGAACAATGGCGGTTTATGGAGGCGTTTCCATCAATCCGCAGATGAAAGGGATGTTTGGAGTGGAAGTTTTGGTGGCAACTCCGGGAAGATTGCTTGATCTGATTGACCATAAAGCTTTAAGTATTTCACAGATCACCCATTTGGTGATTGATGAAGCCGACAAAATGTTCCAGTTGGGTTTTGAAGAAGAAATGAATAAACTTTTTGCAATGATGCCCTCAACAAAACAAACAGTGTTGTTTTCAGCAACTTTGAATGAAAAAGTCGAAGAAATTAAAAACCGGTTAACAATTGATCCGGTGGTTGTAGAAATTAAACCGGACGAAATTGATATCGATAAAATTACCCAGCTGGCCTATCTGGTTACCGAAGAAACAAAAGGTCCTTTTCTACGGTATCTAATTAAGGAACAGGATATTAATCAGGCGTTAGTCTTCGCTTCGTCAACAAGATCTGCCGATCATCTGGCTGAAAAACTCAATAAAAATAAAATTCCGGCAACGGCGGTGCACGGGAAAAAATCCCAAGGTTCGAGGACTGGAAATCTGAAAGAATTTAAAGAAGGCGACACTCAGATTTTGGTGGCTACAGATCTGATAGGGCGTGGAATTCACATTGAATCTTTGGCGGTGGTCATTAATTACGAATTGCCCCGTTCACCGCTTGATTATATTCACAGAATTGGCCGAACCGGTCGCGCTCTTGAATCGGGGACAGCCATAACCTTGGTGACTGAGGATGATCTTCAGCATTTCAGAGTGATCCAGAAAAAGATGGGAAAAAGAGTTCAGCTTTTACGGACCGATGAAATTAACCTGCACGGTTATTAATTTTTTCCGTTAAGCTATATTTATTCAAACTTAAAGGCAAAACAAAAACCGCTCAGATCTGAGCGGTTTTCTTAATGATGGTCTATTACTTTTTTATTACAAAGAAGCTGAATGTACCAATAGATCTGCTAATTTATTGGAATATCCCATTTCATTGTCGTACCATGAAACCAGTTTCACGAATGTCGGAGAAAGCATGATTCCTGCATCTTTATCGAATACAGAAGTTCTTTTTTCGCCAACGAAATCCTGAGAGACCACTGCATCTTCGGTATAACCCAAGATTCCTTTCAGTTCGCCTTCAGAAGCTGCTTTCATCGCTGCGCAGATTTCTTCGTAAGAAGTCGGTTTTTCGAGTCTAACCGTTAAATCCACAACTGAAACGTCGGCTGTGGGAACTCTGAAAGACATTCCGGTTAATTTTCCGTTCAGTGCAGGAATTACTTTTCCTACTGCTTTTGCAGCACCGGTTGAAGATGGAATGATGTTGTTCAAAGCAGAACGTCCGCCTCTCCAGTCTTTCATTGAAGGTCCGTCAACAGTTTTCTGTGTTGCAGTAGTTGCATGAACGGTGGTCATCAATCCTTCAATAATTCCGAAATTATCGTGAACTACTTTTGCCAACGGCGCAAGACAGTTGGTGGTACATGATGCATTCGAGAAAATACTGATATCGTTCGTCAGATCCTTGTGATTTACGCCCATTACAAACATTGGCGTGTCATCTTTTGGCGGAGCGGAAAGAATCACTTTTTTTGCACCGGCGTTGATGTGAGCCTGCGCGGACTCTTTAGAAAGGAAAAGACCTGTAGATTCTACGATATATTCTGCACCTACTTCGTTCCATTTCAGGTTGTTCGGATCTTTTTCAGCAGTAACTCTGATTTGTTTACCGTTTACGATGAGGTCGTTTCCTGATACAGAAACTTCTCCTTTGAATTCTCCGTGTACAGAATCATACTTCAGCATATAAGCCATGTATTCGGCATTGATGAGGTCATTGATTCCTACAACTTCGATGTTTTCTCTTTCGGCCATTGCTCTGAAAACAAGACGCCCAATTCTACCGAATCCGTTGATTCCTACTTTGATTGTTGACATAGTATTTGTATTAAATTAATTCTTATTTAAATTGCCAGAATTTCTGAGATTTTCAGCAAATCCTGATTTATTTCGTTGTGTTTTACAATTGCAGTTTCAATTGGCGTAAAAGTCAGTTTATTCGACTGCATTCCGGCCATAACATTTGATTTCCCCTTCATTAAACCGATTACGGCACCGTAACCCAATCTGCTCGCCAAAACACGGTCGGCGCAGCTTGGCGATCCGCCTCTCTGGATGTGGCCCAAAACCGCCACTCTGATATCGTAATCCGGAAATTTTTCCTGCGTAGCTTTTGACAGTTCATAAATATTTCCCAGCTGTTCGCCTTCTGCCACCACCACTATACTAGACGATTTTCCGGCTTTTTCGGCGCGGTCAAATGTTGCAAAAAGGTCTTTCAGGCTGTCCTTTTTTTCGGGGATTAAAATATCCAGTGCACCGGCTGCAATTCCGCTGTTCAGGGCGATAAATCCTGAATCGCGTCCCATTACTTCAACAAAAAATACTCTGTTGTGCGAGGTCGCCGTATCCCGGATTTTATCGATGGCGTCCATTGCCGTATTCAAAGCAGTGTCGTAACCAATGGTGTTGTCGGTCCCGAAAAGGTCATTGTCAATGGTTCCGGGAATGCCAATTACCTTAATTCCGAATTCTTCATTAAAGATTTTCGCTCCCGTAAAAGTTCCGTCGCCACCGATACAGACCAACGCATCAATCCCGTGTTCCACACAGTTTTCATAGGCTTTTTTACGGCCGGCTTTCGTCATAAATTCCTTCGATCGTGCCGATTTCAGGATCGTGCCGCCTCTGTTGATGATGTTTTTTACGGATCTAGGACCCATTTTGATGAAATCGTTATGAATAAGGCCATTATAGCCTTCCCGTACCCCGAAACATTCGATATTGTAGTAGCTCGCGGTGCGGACGACGGCTCTCAGCGCTGCATTCATTCCCGGAGCATCACCACCAGAAGTTAAAACTGCAATATTTTTTACCGAACTTTCTTTCATACATCAAAATTTCAACGCAAATTTACAAATTCCCGCCAAATATTAAGGTACGAAAATGAGTTAAAAACTGAGCACACAAAAAGAAGTTGCCCGCATTGGTTTATATGCCTGAAATCATCGGTAAACTGTTTTTGTCATTGTGTTTTATCGAAATTCAACCGCCAAACAATACATTTTCACTATCTTTGAACTTTAATCATTTTGTATGAATCACAGTCCTGTTGAAGGTTTTTCAAAACTTTCAAAACAAAGAAAGATCGATTGGCTCATTAGAGAATATCTGAATGATGACCGCAGTTACGAACAGATTCTCCAGCAATACTGGAATGCTGATGATGCGCTGCAGAAACTCCATGAAGAATTTTCGGAAAACACGCTTTCAAATTTTTATATGCCCTACGGAATCGCTCCCAATTTTTTAATTGATGGAAAACTTCTGGCTTTGCCGATGGCCGTGGAAGAAAGTTCTGTGGTTGCGGCGGCTTCGAAATCAGCGAAATTCTGGATTGATAAAGGTGGATTCAAAACGACAATCATCAACACCAAAAAACTCGGACATACGCATTTCATCCTGAATGTGGAACCTCATAAACTGCAGCATTTCTTTAATTTTAAATTAAAGGAAAAACTTTTCGAAAGTACGGAAGCGATTACGAAAAACATGAGGAACCGCGGCGGCGGCATCCTGAATATCCGTCTTGTCGACAAAACTGCTGATCTTGAAAACTATTTTCAGCTGAAAGCAAGCTTCAATACCGTGGATTCGATGGGTGCGAATTTCATTAATTCGTGTCTGGAACAGTTCGGTAAAACACTGAAAGAAGAAGTCGCCAAAGAAGAAAATTTCACACAGGAAGAAAAAGATTCACTGCAGATTGTGATGAATATTTTATCGAATTTCACGCCCGACTGCATCGTGAGGGCAGAAGTTTCCTGTAAAATTGAAGATCTGAAAGACGACAGCGGAATTCCGAACGAAGAATTCGCGACAAAATTCAAAAGAGCCGTAACAATTGCCGAAATCGAACCTTTTCGTGCAACCACGCACAATAAAGGCGTAATGAACGGCGTAGATGCGGTGGTAATTGCGACCGGTAACGACTTCCGTGCAACTGAAGCCTGCGCCCATGCTTACGCGGCGAAAGACGGCAGATATACAAGTTTAACGCACTGTACGATTGATAACGGCATTTTCAGATTCTGGATTGATCTGCCGATTTCTGTGGGTGTGGTGGGCGGTTTAACAAATCTTCATCCATTGGTGAAATTTTCCCTGGCTTTGCTCGGAAAGCCTTCAGCACAGGAGCTCATGAGTATTCTGGCGGTTTCTGGTCTTGCGCAGAATTTTGCAGCGCTACGGTCTTTGGTGACGACAGGAATTCAGAAAGGTCACATGAAAATGCATCTGCTGAATATCCTGAACCAACTCGGTGCGACAGAAGAGGAGAAAAATCATTTTGTGACGTATTTTAAAGACAAAACGGTGACGCATCATGAAGTCATCAATGAATTTAACAGCCTCAGAAATAAATAATATGTTTGGAATTATTTTACCGGTTTTTCTTCTTGGTTTTGGCCTATTTTTAAGGACCACTAAAAACGAAGGTTTTTCAGGATCCAAAAGGTTTTCCTGGCTTCTTATCGCCATTGGCGCCATTACTTTATTAGGGAAATTAATCATCATGTATCAAAAAGGAGAATTATAATATGAAGACATTTACTTTGGTCGCAGGAGCAGTTTACGGATTGCTTTCGGTAATTTTAGGCGCTTTCGGCGCGCATGCATTGAAAAAAGTTTTGTCGGCAGACAAACTCGCCAGTTTCGAAACGGGCGTAAAATACCAGATGTATTCCGCACTGTTTTTATTGATCGTTGGATACATTTTAAAATTCGAAACGCCGTCAGAAAAATGGATTTCCATTCTTATGATTGCAGGAACTTTCCTGTTTTCCGTCACGATTTATCTGTTGAGTTTTACGGAGGTTTGGAATACCAATCTTAAATTTCTCGGTCCGATCACGCCAGTCGGCGGTTTGCTCATGATTATTTCGTGGCTCATGCTTATTTTTTACTTTTTGAAACATAGAATCTAAAAATAATGTTTTTCTTCATTTTTGGACTCAATAAAAAACCTGTTGGTAAGGAAACCCGCAAAATCATGAGAAATGGTTTTGAAGTAAACGCCGTTATAACCGTTTACAAAAATTACTTTGAACTGTTTTTCATTCCGCTGATTCCTTTAGGTAAAAAATATAGCATCTACATTCCGCATAGCGATGAATATTTTGAAGAAGGAATGTTCAGCAAAATGCCGGCAGAATATCTTGAAGTGTGCAGAGAAGTTGGCAGAAAATACTAAATACTTCCATCATCCGGCTTCCATCTTCTAACTTTTTCTTAAATTTGTCAATCTTAAAATAAATTCTAATTAAAATAGTATGAATCTTCACGAGTATCAGTCAAAAGAGATTTTAGCAAAATATGGCGTTAACATCCAGCGCGGTTTTATTGCAAACAATGTGGAAGAAGCAGTAGATGCAGCCAATAAATTAAAAGAAATGACCGGCGGAGCAGAAGGTTGGGTGGTTAAAGCCCAGGTTCATGCAGGCGGACGTGGAAAAGGCGGCGGTGTTAAGTTCTCTCCGAATCTGGATAAACTGAAAGAAAATGCACAAAGCATTATCGGAATGCAGTTGGTTACGCCTCAAACTTCTGCGGAAGGTAAAAAGGTAAACTTTGTTTTGGTGGCTGAAGATGTGTATTATCCGGGCGCAACAGAAACCAAAGAATTTTATGTTTCCATCCTTTTAGACAGAGCTCTTGGTAAAAATACAATCGTGTATTCCACAGAAGGTGGAATGGATATTGAGCACGTTGCTGAAGTAACTCCTCATTTGATTCACAAAGAAGTGATTGATCCTGCTTTGGGTCTTCAGGGTTTCCAGGCACGTAAAATTGCTTTCAAACTAGGTTTGGAAGGCAATTCTTTCAAAGAATTCACAAAATTCATCGCGAGTCTTTACAATGCCTATGTCGGAATTGATGCTTCTCTTTTTGAGATCAATCCGGTGCTGAAAACTTCTGATGACAAAATTATTGCAGTAGATGCGAAGGTTACTTTAGACGGTAATGCACTTTTCCGTCACAAAGACCTCGAAGCATTAAGAGATACAAGAGAAGAAGATCCTACCGATGTTGAAGCGGGTGAAGCAGGCCTTAACTTCGTGAAACTCGACGGTGATGTTGCCTGTATGGTAAACGGAGCTGGTTTGGCCATGGCAACTATGGATATCATCAAACTTTCAGGCGGAAATCCTGCCAACTTCCTTGACGTTGGTGGAACTGCAGATGCTGAGAGAGTTCAGAAAGCTTTCGGAATTATCCTTCAGGATCCAAACGTAAAAGCGATTCTGATAAATATTTTCGGTGGAATTGTACGTTGCGACCGTGTTGCACAGGGCGTTGTAGATGCCTATAAAGCGATGGGAAGCCTTCCGGTTCCTTTGATCGTCCGTCTTCAGGGAACAAACGCTGTTGAAGCGAAGGAACTGATCGACCATTCAGGTCTGCCTGTTCATTCTGCGATTACTTTGGAAGAAGCAGCCAATAAAGTGAAAGAAGTTTTAGGAAACTAAGATTTTTCAGATATAAATATAAGAACGCGCCGAAAGGCGCGTTCTTTTTTGTAATGAGTTTACTCTGCAGGACTTCCGGCAATCATCTGCGTTTGCGTGGCGAGCTGAATGCTGCTGTCGTCCAGCTTTTTCTTGATTCTTAACAGGGCTTCACTGCGAACCTGAACCGTGTTTTCTCCGGTTTTCATCTGGAACCGTGCTTCGAGATAAAAAATCCCCAAACTGTGCTTCAGGAAAATAACTTCTGCATTTCCGGTATCCTCAGCGAAATCAAAGGTTTGCATTTCCTCCAGAATCGCCTGTTTTGCTTTTTCAAGATTTTCGTTGTTCGGAATTTCAAGACCAATAAATATTTTTCTCTGCGCTGAAGCGGAATAATTGATAAAAGGCGCAGTAAAAATCAATTGATTGGGAACGTAAACTTTTTTGCCCTCATCGGTTAAGATTTTTGTGGTCAGAAACCCAATGTCTTCAACCGTTCCTGAAGTTCCGGCAATCGCAACATAATCGCCCACCTGAAAAGCTTTGTCGAACCCGATCAGCATTCCTGAAAACATCGAAGAAACCAGATCTTTAAGCGCAACACCCGCGATGACCCCCGCAACTCCTAAACTTCCGAGAAATTTCATCACAAAACCGCCCAGTCCCATGATTTCGAAAGCGATAAAAGCGCCCATCAGAAGAATGAGGAATTTGAAAAATCCAATTAAATTGATGATGGAATTGTTCGTGCTTTTCGGAAAGAAACGGTGGAATATTTTAACAGCAAGTTTACTCAAATAAGAGCTCAGCAGAAGAATCAGGACGAAAACGAGGATTCCGACGATGATATTTGGCGTGGCTTGTGCCAGTTTGGTGTACCAACGTTCCAATACGTTATAAACGATATCCAGATATTTTATGTTTTTTACAGTCAGCATTGATTAATTTTTAAATTGAATAAAAAATCCTTTCAGAATATGAAAGGATATGATGAAATATCTTTTTAGACGAATATCAAAATCAGCGCCAAAACCAGTCCGGCAATGGTATAATACATGCCGCGTTTGAAGGCTTTAGTTTTCGTATTAAACATCCAGAAGCTGGAAATAACAAAGAAAAAAAGAGAAATTCCAAAAAAAGTATTGAGCGGCGAAAGCCTGTCTTTGGACTGGGATTTATGAAGCTGTGTCATTTTATTCAGCACAAATGGCAGTTCTTTTTTCATGTATTTGGCTTCTCCCGTTGCCGAATTATAGCTCCCCCCTTTGAAATGTAAGATTCCGTTTTCGGTTTTCTGAACCTCAAAATTCTTCATTTTAATTTCCTTTCCCAGATCTTTTTCGCTGAGGTTTTTCGCGAAGACTTTTTCGTATTTTTTTTCCTGTTTCAGGAAATCTGTATCCCGATACACCATCAAAACGCCGCTGATAGCATAAGTGGCCATAATTCCGGCCATAAAAAACCCGAGGTAACGGTGAACGATTCTCATGAACGTTCTGGTGTTTTTAATTTTATCCATGTCTTACTAGATTTTTTAGTTTTTAACAGCAACAGTGGAAACCTGAATTTCCACTGCTGTTATTGAAAAATTGAAGATGATTATGATTTTTAAAGTTTATAAGTGAACGTTAGGTAATAATTTCGTGGTGTAATCGGATTTACTGAATAATTCTCGTGAACATTGTAGTTTTCGGCATCAAAAACATTCCCGATTTTCCCCTGAACGGAGAATTTCTGCCAATCGTATCCTAACGAAAAGGATACCGTCGTGTAATCATCCAGTTCCAGAATTCTTGAAACGCCGTTTCTGGATATTTCAGTAGATTTTGAATCATTCCATCCTGCAAGTCTTCCGCCGATATAATAAGCACCCGCTCCGATTTTTAGACCAGCCAGCTTTTCGGTGAACTTATAGAATACCGAAGCATTTGCTGTTGTTGAAGGTGTTCTAACCAGTCTTTGTTTTTCCACAAATCCTTTTTCTGGAGTGTCCAGATAAACGGCATTGTTGTAGGAAATTCCGCCAATGATGGAAAGATTTTTCGTTGGGTTTCCGGTAATGTCAAGTTCCACACCGCGGCTTCTCATTTTTCCTGCAAATTCCTTGAGAGTAGAATCCGGAGAAATAATTTCACCTGCTGCGTTCTGATACCAGTAGGTTTGATAATAGTTGTTGTAATTTATCTGGTACACCGATAGATTAACCGCCACCATATTGTTCCAGAGGTTTTTCTTGGCGCCGACTTCATACTGGTCAATTGTTGTAGGACTGATTCCCTGTCTTGTGATATTCTGAACCTGAGTCAAAATGTCTGAAGCAGTTCCGGTCGTGTTTACTGTGCCAATTTCAGAAGAGGTACTGCCGCTGTTGGCTGCAAATGAATTGGTATAAGTTGCAAAAACTGACAGATGATCATTTGGCATATAAATAAATCCAAGTTTTGGTGAGAAAGCCTGATCGGAACTTGCGGTATTATCGGTTAGTTTTTTAATTCCTGTTGCAAAATTGGTGTTAATCGTAGACATATTTTCGATATAAGACCATCTTAAACCCGCGATTACTTTAAACTGATTGGTAAGACTGATGAAATCCTGTGCAAATGCGCCAATTCTTCTCGTGTTAATCCTGTTTTTATTGTTAAGGGTTGATGAAGGCATTGCAATATTTCCCCATGTTGACGGATCGTCTAAAAATAAAATATTCGTGGTTTTTCCGAGGGTGTAAGCATAAGAATCTGCCTGATTGTAATCGGCATCTGCGCCAAAAAGCACTTTATGATTAATTTTCCCGGTACTGAATTCTCCGTTGAGGTTTACTTGTGCCGAACCGTAATTTTGTTCGTTATACGTTTTGTTGAAAGGTCTTGTCCACGACAGACGGTTTTCGTCCACTTTTTTATCATATGCCCACTGCACTCTTTCAGAGGAGAAGTAGTCCTTTGTATAATTCTGGTAAGATGCTACTGCATTCAAAGTCCAGTTGGTGTTGATCTGATGGTTGAAGGTTACATTTGTTGAAGCCTGTTCAACGTTCTGATATTGCCAGTCGGTACCAAAAAATACGTTCCGGTCCACGCTGTCATTCATTTCATAGCTTAAATCTTTGTTCGTAATCGACCCGATACCGAAATCAGGAGTGAAATCATTTTTCAGATAATCCGCTTCAACAATTAACTGTGATTTAGCTCCGATATTGAAAAGGAAAGACGGGTTGATATAATATTTCTGCGATTCCACCACATCCCGGAAACTTTCTGCATACTCGTACGTCCCATTTACGCGGAAGGCAATTTTTTCCGTCAAAGGGCCGTAAAAATCAACAGTTGGTTTATATGAATTCCAGCTTCCCGCATTCAGTCCGATACTTCCGCCGAAATTGAATCTCGGTTTCTTCGTAATCATGTTGATGATGCCGCCGGCTGCAGTGTTTCCGTATAACATTGCGTTCGCTCCTTTTAAGACTTCAACCCTTTCCAGGCCTGAAACTTCGGGAAACACCCCGCTGCTGACTCTAGCTCCGTTTTTGAAAATATTGTCGTTTCCCAAAGCGAAACCACGGCCTCCAAAACTGTCTTGTGAATTTCCGCGCGAAGAGGTCACGTAAACGCCGTTCACATTCTGCAGAACATCGCTAAGTTGTTTGCTTTGCTGCTGTTCGATAATTTCATGGGTAACAATCGCAATCGGCTGTGGAGTTTCCATCACCGTAAGGTTCGATTTGTTGGAAAAGGCTTTTGCTTTATTCGGATTCCCGCTTTTATGAAGATTCACATCTTCAATTTCCTGAATTTTAATGGTGTCATTTTCAGTAATGAATTTCATTTGGGCATTCAGGGAAACACCGGTCATCAGCATTCCGAGAACAACAATCTGCTTTTTCATGGATTAATTTTATTTAGAATGAATTAAAATAACGATGCAAATGTAAAAAAGCTGTTGCTTTTTGCAAAATTAATTTTGAATAATTCTAAATAATATCGAAAACGGATGAATAAAGTGTTGATAAATAGTAAATTAAATACGAACTGATTTTTGTCATATACCATTCGCTATTGTGCCGAAAAGATGGATCTTTTCATTCCTGAAGTGTTAACCAACGCAATTCCATTTCTTCTAACTGACTGGCGATTTTCTCTATTTCTGCCGAAAAAGCAGCAATTTTTTCATACTCCGTTTCAGAATTCAGTTTTTCCAGGATTTCACTGCGTTTATTTTCCAGAACAGGAATTTCTTTATCAATCATTTCGAGCTCGCGCTGCTCCTTGAAGGACATTTTCCGTTTTGGTGGCGCTGCTTTTACAGGTGTTGCCGGAGTTTGAATGTTTTCCGTTTTCTTAGTAGCCGGAACTCCATCAGCCTGACTCTTTTTATTCTGTTCCAGGCTTTTGTTCTCGCGGTATTCCGAGAAATTACCGACAAAATCCTTGATCTTTCCGTCGCCTTCAAAAGCCAGAACGTGATCCACGATCCGGTCCATGAAATAACGGTCGTGGGAAACGATGATCAAACTTCCCTGAAACTGCTGCAGAAAATTTTCAAGAACCGTTAAAGTCGGCAAATCCAGATCATTTGTAGGTTCATCAAAAATCAGGAAATTGGGATTCTGATAAAGTACATACATCAAGTGCAGACGCCTTTTTTCACCACCAGAAAGTTTGGAAATCGGTGAGTACTGAGTTTGATCATCAAAAAGGAAAAGTCTCAGAAACTGCGAAGCGGAGATCGTTCTGCCGTTGGCCAAAGGAAAATTCTCTGAAATATCTTTTATAAAATCAATGACACGCTGGTCTTCCTTGTATTGAAGGCCTTTCTGCGCAAAATACCCGAATTTGATGGTCTCACCCGTATCGATTTCGCCTTTGTCGAAAGGCTCAAGACCCTGAATAATATTAAGCAACGTAGATTTTCCGGCTCCGTTTTTCCCCACGATTCCCACTTTTTCGCCGCGCTGGAACTGATAGGAAAAATCTTTCAGAAGAAGTTTGTCGCCAAAGCTTTTGTCAATGTTTTTAAGTTCAAGGATCTTTTTGCCGAGGCGTTTCATTTCGAAATCCAGCTCCAGATTTTGCTTCCGTGTATCGGTTTTCGCTACTTTTTCGGTTTCGTAAAAGTCCCCGATTCTCGATTTTGACTTTGTGGTTCTGGCTTTTGGCTGGCGTCGCATCCATTCCAGTTCCTTGCGGTACAGATTGTTGGCTTTATCGATGGTGGCGTCCAGATTGTCCTCACGAATCATCCTGTTTTCCAGATAAGTCGCGTAACTTCCGTTATGGAAATACAGATTCTGATCTTCCATTTCCCAGATGATGTCGCAAACCGCATCCAGAAAATAACGGTCATGCGTCACGAGAAGCAGGGTGATTTTTGCTTTTGAAAGGTAATTTTCGAGCCATTCCACCATTTCAACATCCAGGTGATTGGTCGGCTCATCCATGATCATGAGAATGTGGCGGTGTTCAGCCCGGGTTTCTGTCAGAAGTTTCGCCAAAGCCACCCGTTTGATCTGTCCGCCGGAAAGCGTTCCCATTTTGGCTTCAAGATCGGTAATTTTCAACTGCGAAAGGATCTGTTTCATTTCATTTTCCAGATCCCAGGCTTTGTGAAGTTCCATTTCGGCCAGAGCTTTTTCCATGTCATCAGGATTTTCTGAATGCAGTGCGTGATGGTAATTCTTTACCGCCATAATCGGCGCCGAATCCAGTGTCATCATGAATTCTTCAATGGAAAGACTCGAATTAAACTCAATTTCCTGATCAAAAAGTACGACCTGAATATCTTTGTTAATGACCACCGTTCCCGAATCCGCAATTTCAGTACCCATCAGAATTTTGAGCAAGGTCGATTTTCCGCTTCCGTTTTTTGCGACGATGGCAATTTTGTCCCCTTCGTTCACATTGAAGGTGATGTCTTTAAATAAAACTTTTAAACCGTATGATTTGGTAAGGTTTTCTGCAGTAACGTAATTCATGATGCTGATGTTGGGTCGTGATCTCTTTTTTGAGACTGCAAAAATACGATAATTGAACTTAATCTAAAGTAAGTCTTTTCAGCGACCAGAAGCTGCCATTATACACGTCAACATCAACTTTGGTATTGATGCCGTACACAATTCCTTTTTCCGTAAACTGCCAGAAATCCCAGTCACCATCGGGCGAGGGTTGCGGAACATCATTGTAATTCGCGAGCCAAAGCGGATAATCATCAAATTCCCCTTTCAGAAAATCTTCGTAATAATGATAATAGGTATAAATAATAGGCTTTTCCCCGTAGGTTTCTTCCACAATACGGCACCAGATTTTCAGGTCTTCAACAAGTTTTTCATTGGATTTTCGCCTCGGAATTTTCTCAATATCCAGAATTGGCGGCAAATCGCCCAGTTCAAGCTTTACATTTTCGAGAAAATTGTTGGCCTGACGAACCGGATCTTCATCAGCACGGTAAAAATGATAAGCACCACGAATGAGTTCATGTTTTTTGGCGAGTTCCCAAAAATCATCAAAATGTCTGTCGGCGCTCCGGTTTCCCATTGTCGCCCTTAAAACGACAAATTTTATGGGAATGGAACGGTTTCCGATGCTTAAACTGTCCCATTTGATGTCTTCCTTTCTTTGATAGTGCGACATGTCGATTCCGAAGGTCTTATCGGCGTAATCTCCGATGATCCGGTTGATCCGCTGCTCTTCAAACTCAGTATTAGACAGTTTTTTATGCTCGAATTTGTTGAAATACATCGCATAGTAAAAAGCCATTTTTTCCTTCAGATAGAATCCGGTTCCCAGCAAAGTGAAAGCTAAAATCACGAGCAGAATTTCACGGCGCAGAAGAAAATGTCTTCTGCGGTTTTTATGAATTTTGCGCGTGGTTCTTTTTTTAACGGATTTTTTTGCCATCGGACTGCAAAAATAGATTTTTTATGGCACGGTTGCCAGAAATTTCCTTTCGGTTCTTGCAATGCGGCCTGAAATTGGACTCCGAAAAAAAATCAGTAATTTTGTTGAATGGAAACACGGGAGAAAATTGTAATTGTCGGTGGTGGTTTTGCCGGTCTTCAGCTGGCCAAAACCCTCAATAATAAACGCAAAAAAGTGATAATTATCGATAAGGTAAACCATCACATGTTTCAACCGCTGTTTTATCAGGTGGCATGCGGAAGGATTGAACCGAGCAATATTTCTTTTCCGTTCCGGAAGATTTTTCAGCGTTCACGAAATATTCAGTACCGCATGACGGAAGTGCAGAAAATTCTGCCGGAACAGAATAAAATCATTACCGATGATGCCGAATTTACCTATGACAAACTGATCATCGCAACCGGTTGCAAGACCAACTTCTTCGGAAATAAAAAAATGGAGCATCTTGCCTTCGGAATGAAAAATACGCAGGAAGCGATTGCAATCCGGAATCATGTGCTCCTTACTTTTGAAAAACTCATCATCGAAAGAAAACGCAGCGACGACGGCAACTGGAATATTGTGATTGTAGGAAGCGGCCCTACTGGCGTTGAACTTGCAGGAGCCTTTTCTGAAATGAAGAAAGATATTCTTCCGCGCGATTATCCGCATATGAATTTTGAGAATCTGAATATTATTCTGGTAAGTTCCACCACAACGCCTTTGAGTACGATGAGTGAAGAATCGCAGAAAATGTCTGAGCTTTATCTGAAAGAACTCGGCGTAAATTTCATGAGTGGTGAAATGGTCGTGGATTATGATGGGGACAAAGTTTTTCTGAAAAGCGGTAAAGAAATTCCAGCCAATAACGTGATTTGGGCGGCCGGAGTTACCGGAAATGTGATTCAGGGACTGAGGGAAGATCAGGTCAACAGAAACCGTTATGTGGTTGACCGTTTTAATAAAGTAAAAGGAACGCAAAATATATTCGCAATCGGCGATGTGGCGTATATGGAAACGCCGAAATATCCGCAGGGTCATCCTCAGGTCGCCAACGTAGCCATTAATCAGGGAAAAAATACCGCCGAAAATTTTCTTAAAAAGTCGGAGAAAGAATGGACTGAATATGAGTACGTCGATCAGGGAAGCATGGCAACCATCGGAAAACACAGAGCTGTTGTTGATTTGCCGAAATTGAAATTCCAGGGATTACTGGCATGGTATTTCTGGATGTTCCTACACCTCATGCTTATTCTTTCAGTCAGGAACAAACTGGCCATTTTCTTCAACTGGATGTGGAGCTATTTGAACAAGGATTCATCTCTGAGGCTGATCATCCTTCCCAACAAATCAAACAAAACAGAACAATGAGAATTGATATTATAAGTGTACTTCCGGAGCTTATGGAAAGCCCTTTCCAGACTTCTATTTTAAAAAGGGCGATGAACAAAGGTCTGGTTGAGGTCCATTTTCATCATTTGCGCGACTGGAGCATTGGTAAACACCGGAAAATTGATGATGAGCCGTACGGCGGCGGTGCCGGAATGATCATGATGGTAGAACCGCTCGATAAATGCATCTCTGAGCTTAAATCACAGAGAAATTACGATGAAATTATTTATCTGACGCCGGACGGTGAAACTTTAAACCAAAAAATAGCGAATACACTTTCCATCAGGAACAATCTGATTTTTCTTTGCGGTCATTATAAAGGAATCGACCAGCGGGTGAGGGATCTGCACATTACGAAAGAAATTTCGATAGGCGATTATGTTCTTACCGGCGGTGAACTGGCAGCCTGCGTTCTGGCAGATTCGGTAATCCGCCTGCTTCCCGGTGTTCTGAATGATGAACAGAGTGCTTTGACCGATACTTTTCAGGACAATTTGCTTTCGCCACCCATCTATACAAGACCGGAAGAATACAAAGGAATGAAGGTTCCTGAAATTTTGCTGAGCGGGAATTCCAAAAAAATTGAAGAATGGCTCCATGATGAAGCGGTGCGGATTACAAAGGAAAAACGTCCTGATCTGCTGAAAGACGTTTAAAAAGATTTCAAATTTCAGAAGTAAAGAAACCGCATGTTTTTTATTAAATTCACAATTCGAAAATTCACGTGTTGATGCAAAATTCCGATTCTAAGGAGTTAATCGCCTTTTACAATGTAGAAAATCTTTTTTTGCCGGATAAAACGCCGGTTCATAAGCAGGATCCAACATTTTCAGGACTTCGAAACTGGGACAGCCGTAAATACCAGAGTAAACTTTCAAAAATCGCACATGTTTTCGAACTCATGGGTCAGGAACATGGGGTAATTCCGATGCTGATCGGTCTTTGCGAAATTCATGGTCAGCAACCGCTGGACGAACTTGTGCGTCTCAAGCCTTTCGATTCCCGTTATGGCGTTGTTCATTTTGATTCCATGGATGAAAGAGGAATGGATGTGGCACTTTTGTACGACAAAGAAAAATTTGAAATCATCCGTTCCGAACCGATTTCGTTCTTTTTTGAAATTGATGACGGTAATGCTGCATATTATGATACAACAAGAGATATTTTGTATTGTAAAGCCAGGTATGAAAGCAAAATAATTCATATATTCGTGTTTCATCTCCCTTCAAAAAGAGAAAAAGACATCAACAAACCGAGACGGGATTTTATTCTGAAAGAAATAAGAGAAAAAATTTTATTGCTTACCCAAGAAAATGAAGCAGTAGTTGTATGCGGAGATTTTAATGAAAACCCCGATGCAGAAAGTTTAAATAATTTACGTTATGACGGTGATTTTAATAAAATTTTAACAAATCCATTCGCCGAGCTGTATACTAAGGGTGTTTTTTCAGCGTTTCATATGAAAGAGGGTTTGGTTTTTGACCAGATTATTTTTTCGGATGAGTTTTTTCAACCGGATTTTCCTCTGAACTTTCAGAATGCAGAGGTCTTTAGTCATGTAAAGTTGCTCAGCAGCGACAAAAAATTTGTCGGCAGGCCTTTCAGAACCTATGTGGGGACCAGATATCTGGGCGGATACAGTGACCATTTTCCCGTTTTCATAGAGCTTTTAAAAAATAAAAATGAATAATATGAAAAGTGCTAATCATACAGGTTATCATCTTGATACGGTAGATAAACAGATTATTTATATGCTCATGGATAATGCCAAAACATCGTTGGCGCATATTTCGCAGAACGTCGGAATTTCAACCACGGCAGTCCATCAGAGAATTAAAAAACTGGAACAAGCCGGCGTTATCGAAAATTCGATTTCATTTCTAAATCCGCGGAAAATCGGCTATAAAGTAGTTTCCTACATCGGCGTTTTTCTTGATCAGCCCAGTGATTACCGCAATGCAATTAAAGCACTTAAGGAGGTGAACGAAGTAGTGGAAGCGCATTATACCACCGGTAATTATACCGCTTTTCTAAAGGTTTTGTGCCGCGATAATGACCATCTTATGGAAATTCTCAGCAAACTCCAGAAACTGAAGGGAGTCACCCGAACCGAAACTTTTATTTCCCTGGAACAGAGTATCTGCAGGCAATTGAAAGTCTGATTGGTTTCAAATATCATTATTAAATACATTTCTGCTGAAATGTATTTTTTTTGTCTTTCTTTTTCTGGAAACGAGGTTCTGATTAGCGGATAATTAGTTAAATTTACATTCCTGGATCACTAAAAAATCAAATTTTATGATGATGGAAAAAATATTGGAAAAAATTAATACAGAATCTCCTCAGCATACCGATGCAGGAAGAAACGAAGGTTTGCCCTTCAATACAAAATATTTTGACGGAATTAATATCAACACAAGCGCGGTTGAAAGACGGGTAAATACTTTGAGTGGAAGGCGGAGCGTGAAAAAGGAATTTCAGGCAGCCTGGCTTCTGAAAGCCATTTCCATGATCGACCTTACCACACTTGCAGGAGACGATACCCGCGGAAACGTGCTGCGGCTCTGCGAAAAAGCCAAAAATCCTGTGCGTTATGACCTTCTCGAAAAACTGGGAATGCTGAACGCCGGACTTACTACCGGTGCGGTTTGCGTTTATCACAACCTGATTCCATTTGCGAAAGAAGCTCTGAAAGGAACTGATATTCCTATTGCTGCCGTTTCAACCGGATTTCCTGCCGGTAAGATTTCGATGGAAGAAAAAGTTTCGGAAATTAAGAAATCCGTTGCTGCAGGAGCTTCAGAAATCGATATCGTCATTTCCCGCGACCTGGTTCTGGAATCGAAATGGAAAGAACTGTACAATGAAATCAAACTCTGCCGCGAAGCCTGTGGTGATGCCCATATGAAAACCATTCTGGCCACCGGCGAAATTCCTATTTATACAAAAGTAGCAAAAGCTTCATGGGTCGCCATGATGGCGGGTTCAGATTTTATCAAAACCTCCACCGGAAAAGAGTCTGTGAATGCGACTTTAGCGGTAAGTCTTGTGATGATTCGCTGCATCAGGGAATATTACGAATTAACCGGTGTGAAAATTGGCTATAAACCTGCAGGCGGGATTCAGAAGGCAAAACAGGCGCTGGATTATTTGATTTTAATCAAGGAAGAACTGGGCGACGAATGGCTCACGCCGGAACTGTTCCGGTTTGGCGCGAGTTCGCTGCTGGGCGATATTGAGCGTCAGCTTGAACATTACGTAACGGGAAGCTACAGCGCAGGATTCCGACATCCGATGGCGTAATTTTTTAATTTGAACAGTCAAATTATCACAACAACTCATCAATCACATCAAAAATGGAAATCAAAGAAATATACGACACCATGGTTTACGGTCCTGCTCCTGAAACAGCTGCTCCCGCGGTTGAATTTTTAGAAAATCATCAAAGAAGTTTTGACCTTTTTATCGGCGGAGAATGGGTAAAACCGAATTCCAAAAAATATGCCGATACGCACAACCCATCCAACAAAGAATTTTTGGCTAAAATCGCTGAAGCGGATGAAAAAGATGTTGACAAAGCGGTGAAAGCCGCGAACAAAGCACTGGCGGAATGGTCAGGACTCAGCGGTTTTGAGCGGGCGAAATATCTGTACGCAATAGCGAGACAGATTCAGAAAAACTCCCGTCTTTTTGCAGTTCTGGAAACTTTGGACAACGGAAAACCGATCCGCGAAACACGTGATATCGACATTCCGATTGTCGCAAGACATTTTTACCATCACGCAGGCTGGGCAAAACTCATGGAAACCGAATTCAGAGATTATAAGGAAGTCGGTGTCATCGCACAGATTGTGCCGTGGAATTTCCCTTTAATGATGCTTTCCTGGAAAGTGGCCCCGGCTTTGGCGATGGGAAATACCGTCGTGCTGAAACCTGCAGAACTCACTTCGCTTACGGCTTTGCTCTTCGCAGAAATCTGTGAAAAAGTCGGACTTCCGAAAGGCGTTGTGAACATCATTACCGGTCGCGGTTCTGTTGCCGGTGCTGCTTTAGTGGGGCATCAGGATATTCAGAAAGTAGCTTTTACCGGTTCTACGGATGTTGGTAAGATTTTAAGAAGGCAGATTGCCGGTTCAGGCAAAAAAATATCACTCGAACTGGGCGGAAAATCACCGTTCATCGTTTTTGAAGATGCTGATCTTGATTCAGCAGTGGAAGGAATCGTCGATGCGATCTGGTTCAATCAGGGTCAGGTGTGCTGTGCAGGTTCGCGGCTTCTCGTGCAGGAAAGTGTTGCTGAGAAATTTTATAAAAAATTAAGAGCAAGAATGGAAACCCTCAGACTGGGCGATCCTCTGGATAAAACCGTTGACATGGGTGCCATCGTTTCCAAAGAACAGTTTAAAACCATTGATGAAATGGTAAAATTGGGCGTGAAAGAAGGATGTGCGATGTATCAGACTAAAAATGCGGTACCCAAAAATGGTTGGTTCTATCCGCCGACTTTATTTACCGATGTTTCTACAAGTTCCACGATTGCGCAGGAAGAAATTTTCGGGCCTGTTCTCGTGGCGATGACGTTCCGTTCGCATAACGAAGCCGTGGCTTTGGCAAACAATTCCCGATACGGATTGGCGGCAAGCATCTGGACCGAAAATATTAACCTTGCGCTTGATATTGCGCCAAAAGTAAAAGCAGGAAGTGTCTGGATCAACTGTACGAACCAGTTCGATGCTGCTTCCGGATTTGGCGGTTACCGCGAATCCGGTTTCGGTAGGGAAGGCGGGAAAGAAGGTTTGTATGAATACATAAAACCGAAAATGGAAGATGAATTTTCGTCTGAACCTATTCTTCAGAAGGTTAAAAAATCAAATTCCGACAGCAAACGGAATAAAAGAGATAAAAACAGCTTAGCCGACATCGACAGAACGACGAAAATGTACATCGGCGGGAAACAGGCGAGACCGGATGGCGGTTACAGCACTGAAATTATGAATGCTTTTGGTGAATACATCGGTGAAGTGTCCGAAGGAAACCGAAAAGACATCAGGAATGCCGTTGAAGCAGCCCATGCCGAAAAATCCTGGGGCGGAATGACCGGTCATGCGAGAGCTCAGGTGCTGTATTATATCGCTGAAAATTTGGCCATTCGTGCAGAAGAATTTGCGGAGAGAATCGTGGAAATGACGAACCAAAGTCTGGAATCAGCGCAGGAAGAAGTGGAAAAATCAATCGAAAGGATTTACACGTATGCTGCTTATGCCGATAAATACGACGGCGCTGCACATTCCACCGTTCAGCGTATGGTCACCTTGGCGATGCCGGAAGCGGTCGGCGTGATGGGAATCATCTGTCCGGATGAAAACCCGCTTTTAGGATTTATTTCTACGGTAATTCCGGCAATTGCGACGGGCAATAAAGTGGTGGTGATTCCTTCAGAAAAGCATCCTTTTTCGGCGACGGATTTTTATCAGATCTTGGAAACCTCTGATGTTCCGGGCGGAACGGTGAATATTGTCACCGGTCCGAAAGAAGAACTGGCAAAAGAACTGGCAAAACATTACAATGTAGACGGAATCTGGTATTTCGGCTCGAAAGAAGGCAGTAAAAACATTGAAATTCTCTCAACCGATTCGATGAAACGTTCTTGGGTGAATTTCGGAAAATACCGGAACTGGCTGGATGTTGCTCAGGGTGAAGGCGAAGTTTTTCTTCGTCACGCTACAGAAATTAAGAACATTTGGATTCCGTACGGAGCTTAAATTTTAAGATAATAAATTGAAAAACCACGTTGCTGAACGTGGTTTTTTATTTATGAAAACTGATGTTCCTTATAAAAGTTGCTGGCCTCCGCAATCACGCCATCCATTTCTTCCAGCGTAAAAACTTCCAGAAATTTTCTTCGGAAATCCTTAAAATGCGGAATTCCGCGGAAATAATTACTGTAATGCTGACGCATTTCAATCAAACCCAGTCTTTCACCTTTCCATTCGGTACTCCATTCCGCGTGCTGCCGAACCGCCAGAAGTCGGTCTTCAATGGTGGGCTCAGGCAAATGTTCGCCCGTTGCAAAAAAATGTTTGATTTCATTGAAAATCCATGGATAACCAATCGCGCCGCGGCCGATCATTATACCGTCGCAGTCGTATTTTGTTCTGTATTCCAATGCTTTTTCGGCAGAATCCACATCACCGTTTCCGAAAATAGGAATTTCAATATTCGGATTATTTTTTACTTTTGAGATATAATCCCAGTCTGCTTCACCTTTGTACATTTGGGAGCGCGTTCTGGCGTGGATGGTTAAGGCTTTGATGCCAGTCTCCTGAAGTCTTTCGGCCACTTCCATAATGTTGATGGTTTCGGTGTCCCAACCAAGACGTGTTTTTACGGTCACAGGCAAATGTGTGGAATTTACAACAGCTTTCGTCAGCCGGATCATGAGGTCGATATCTTTTAAAACGCCGGCTCCGGCTCCTTTGCAGACCACTTTTTTCACCGGACAACCAAAATTAATGTCCACCAGATCGGGATTCACGGTTTCCACAATTTTGGCTGAAAGCGCCATCGCTTCTTCATCGCCTCCAAAAATCTGGATTCCGACCGGTCTTTCGTAATCGAAAATATCCAGTTTTTTCAGGCTTTTCATGGCATCGCGAATCAAACCTTCAGAGGAGATGAATTCAGAATACATCATATCTGCGCCGTGCATTTTGCAGAGACGGCGGAAAGGCGGATCCGAAACATCTTCCATTGGCGCCAAAAGCAAAGGGAAATCCGGGAGTTCTATATTACCGATTTTAATCATGGGTGCAAAATTACGGAAATTCCGGGAAGTGGTGGAGATGTAAAGTTGTGGAGTTGTGGAGTTGTACAGTCGTTAAGTTATTAGGCGTACAATTGATGAGTCGTTAACCGGGGAGTTGTTTTTGGAGGGAGTTGTAAAAAGCATTAAGTTGGTTCGTGATTTTTTCTGTTTTTTCTCTTAACTGAATATATTCTTCCGCCGTTATAAATTCTAAATCGCGGGCTAAAATGAGAAAATTGATAACTTCAATGGTGGTGCTGTATGCGATATTGATGAATCTCGATTTTTCTTTTACGGTATTTCGTGTAACTCCTTCAGCAATATTTGCCGCGATGCTTGTAGCAGATCTTCTGAGTTGATTGGTAATGCCAAATTTCTCCTGTTCGGGAAAACTTCTGCTGACGATATAAATTTCTTTCACCAAAACTCTCGCATTTTGCCAAACCTCCAGTTTTTCAAATGAATAAGTATGCATAATATCTCGTGTTAAGTTAATACCTCATTTTTTACACGCCTTAACACCTCCACAACTTAACGCCTCAACTCCTCCTAAAAACTCGCCTTCACCTGCATGCTTCCGATATGAATCGTGCGGTCGCCGGAATTTCTGCCTTCGTAATTGATATTCAGCTGAATAAATGAGTTCAGCGTCTGCTGAAAAAACAGACTCCAGACCTGGTTTTTCCCGGGTTTCAAACCGTCGAGCATCTGATTTCCTACAATCGAAAAATTATTGCCGGTAAAATCATTATTGATGAAGGAAAAGTTGGCACGGATCGATGTTTTTTTCCTTTCCCACTGCAGCGTTCCGGTAAGGTCAATGGTTTTGAGGTGTTCTTCGCCGTCTAACCGGTCTTTTTCGCGGTACGCGGCAGAAAGTTCCGACTGAATCGCATCAGTGAATTTGTAAGTCGCCTTTGGCTGCGTTTCAAAATTATTCAAAGTATAATCTCTGGAATCGAAGAGTTGGGAAGAGTTCCGGATATTCTGTACCGAGTTTTCCCAGTCGGCGCGGAAATCTTTGCTGAACCAGTAGCCGATATTCAGGTAATTGGAAGTATTGTTTCGCTCTTCGATACTGAAATTGGCATTGATGAGGTTATCGTTCGACACAAAACGGTAATTCCCGTTCCAGCCCGATTTGTCGGTCGGATTAAACTGCGCAGAAGCCAGGAAGTTCTGGTTTTTCAGGATCTGTTCTTCGTTTTTTTCGAAAGGATTCAGGATAAGGACTCTGTCTTTTTTAAAGAATGAGTTCTGTGCATTCAGGGAAAGGTTGAAGTTCCACCGCTTCAGAAACTGGTTTTCGGAGTTGAGAATCAGCGACGGATTCACAAACAAAGCCACCTGAAGTTTGTTTTTATTCGACGGAATGTAATTCACGGTGTTCGTGTAAATCCTGATGTATTGAGCGAGATCGGCATATTCGGCAATTTCAAATTCATCGAGCTGCTGAACACCGTCGCCGTTATAATCGGTCCATTTATAAATTCCCTGCGCGTCGGTCACTTTAATATACTGGAATTCCCGCTGCGCTTCCTGGCCGTTTCCGAGTTCATAAAAAGCCTGAAGACGCATTCCGTTCCGGAAAAGCTGTTGATGATAGAGAATGTTTCCAACCACGAAATCATTGTTCAGGTTTTCCGAAAGCAACTGGTTCTGATAATAGAATTTTCGGTAATGAACCAGGGCATTCAGCGTGGTTTTTTCTGTTTTAATGATCTGGCTTTCGGCCATGAATCCGAGGATGCGGTTCATGTCGCTCAAACGGTTGTCGCGCACCGAATCGTTGTCGCGGTAATAGATTTTGGTCAACAGTTTCGTTCTTGCGGAATCACCGATTTTTTTCTGAAGAAAAGCTTCTTTCCAGCTGAAACTCGTCACATCCAGCTGTTGCGTTTCGTTGAAATATTTCTCATTGTGTTCCATGAGGCCGCCGACCGTCCAGCTTCCTTTTTTCTGTAAATATTCCGTAGAAGCATTGGCTCGGATGAATTTTGTGTTCTGAAACGTGGCTTTCGTATCAAGATAAGATAAGTTGGCTTTATTGCTGAACTTGCCTTTGATCATAAAAAGGTTCAGGTCATTTTTAATGCCTTTGTAAGAATCTTTTTCATCGAGATAATTTAAGGTATAATTCAGGAACGACTGGTTTTTCCATTGGTTCAGGAAGCTGAAGATAAACCGGTCCTGCGTTTTCTGGTTGAATTCCTGCTGCAGATTGAAGTCGCGCGAGAATTCCACATCATTGATGCGGTCCAGAATGTGAAAACGGCTGCTGATGTGCTGATATTCGAAGCTTGGTGTTCCTTTCCAGTCGTTCTTTGTAAAGGTTTTGCGGCCGAAAACCCTTCCGGCATATCCGGTGTTTTCATTCGAGTCCTGAGAAGAAAATAAATTCACATCGTAGTTGCTGAAGGAAAAATCGGTTCCTATTTTACCGTCCTTCAGCAGATATTCTGAATTAAAGGACAAAACCTGCGATTTCTGCGGCGAAGGCAGCTTACGAACTGCCTTATACTCACCCATATTAAAGCCGACATATTCGAAAACCCGTCCGTTGTTTGTCGTCTGTTTCAGAATATAATCTCCGCGGCTGGTCCCGAAATACGTAAAAGCCACCTGATAAAGCGTTAAGGTCTCATCTGCAGAAAATTCATAGTAATTCCCACTTGGATTCTGGATCAGTTGATACAGGATTTTATTTACATCATATTCCGTCACCACTCCGGAAGGCGCATACATCAGATCGGGATTGTTTCCTGCATCAGCCAGGATCTGTTCGTCTTCTTTGCTGAGGTTTAAGGCGAGCGGTGCGTTTTTATTGTCGTTTTCTAGAAACCAATTGATGCCGACGCGCAGTTTTTCCCTTTCATGCTGCACGCCGCCTGTTACCAAATAGCGGGAATAATTTCGGTTCGTGTAATTATAAGAAATCGTAATGAAGTTCTGCTGGAAGATAGGCCGGAAGCTTGTAAAAGTAATTTCCCCGGTGTTGTAGTTGATGACATAGTCCTGGTTTTCGCCTCTTGTCATCAGAATCCCGTCGATGAAGACCTGTTCGGAGCCGGAAATAATGGTGATGAACTGCTCGCCGTTCTTTCCGTTCAGCCGGTAAGGCCCCTGATTGCCTTCAACACCCTGAAATCTCACGCGGTGGAATTCGCTTCTTGCAATTCCCAGGGAAAGATCTGCAAAAGTTTTGTTCTCTTTTCCAAGCTTCGTCTCGAATTCCAGACCCATGCTTCTCCTTTGATAACGCCCGAAATATGTTTTTTCATCGACCAGATCAATATGACCGGCTCTGAGAATGGAGTGATCTTTAAGATTAAGCTGCATGTAGATTTTATCAAATTCTTCAAGGGTCTGGGTATACCCGTCGGCCTGAATGGGCAAATTATGATCGGAAATACTGGCCAGAACCGAGACATCTTTTGAAAGTTTTCCGGAAATCTGAAGATCCATCGAACTCTGAACCGAGGAACCCTGGCTGTTTCCAAACGTAATTCCGCGGATGATGGAACCTTTCGAATTAAGGTCGCCTAGATAAGTGGAACGGCTGTTTTTCATCAGCACCGCCTCATCTACCACCATACGGTTTTGGGTTTTAATGAAATCAAGCGTATCTTTAGTGAAAACATCCTGTTCTATCTTTGAAGCAAGAATGGAATCTTTTTTGATGCTGTCTTCGGGAAGGTTCGGATTTTTCCAGGTGAAGATTTGCGCGTTAAATGAATTTAACCCAAAACAGAACGCCAAAAATAGAAATAGTTTTTTCACCAGAATCCCCGCCAAAGCTTTGTGTAAAAGTAACGAAAATATCGGTCTGAAATTGTGAGCTGTAACTTAACATAAAATTAAAATAAGAAATTTTTAGTTTCATCATAAAATTGTAATTTCGCAACACTAAATATTAACAATTAAAACCTATTCAAATGAAAAAACTTTATTCTTTAATTGCAGTTTCAATGCTTTCGCTTGGAGCTTATGCACAAACAGTAGAAGCTACTGATCTCTTTAATTACACGGGTGCTTTGAATGCAAACGGGTGGGTTACTCACAGTGGGACAACCCCAGGACAACTACAGGCGGCCGCAGGTGTCGCGAATTTGGTATCGGGAAATACTGAAGACGTAAACAAGGCTTTGGCTAATGTTTATACTTTATCTCCAACATTGATTAATCAGGTAACTTATTCTGCAACTGTTAATGTCTTAAACAGCACTGGTCTTTCCACTACAGGGGATTACTTTATGTCTTTGGGAGGAACAGCTGGAACCCCGGTAACATCATTGCCTGCAAGAGTATATGTAAAGTCAGGAACAACGGGCTATATTTTGGGCGTTCTTAATAACAGTGGTGGAACAGTAACACCTACTTATTCTACAGTAGAAATTCCTTATGGTACTGCTACCAATGTGGTTGTTTCTTATATTGTGAATAATATTGCCATGACTCAGACTGCAACTTTGCTTATTGGTTCACAGCCTTTGTTGACTAATGCAACCGGAACAAATACAACACCCACTATTGCATCTGTCGCTTTAAGACAAGGAACGAGCACCGGAAATGTCACCATTGATAATGTAATCGTGACCACTTTCGCTCCAACAGCAGTTCTTGGTGTTTCAGACGTTTCTAACCTTAACTCTAACTTCGTTAGAAACACCATGGTAAACGACGAGATCAACTTCGGAGCAAAATCTGACGTAAAAGTGTATAACATGAACGGACAGGTTGTGAAATCTGCTTCGGTTTCTGCAAACAAAAACCTGAACGTATCTGATTTACAGAACGGAATGTACATTGTTACAGGAATGGTAGAGGGAACTCCGGTTTCTCAGAAAATCCTTAAGAAATAGGCTGAATAATTTAAAGGGAAGCGGCTCCGAAAAGAGCCGCGTTTTTTTTTTTTTATTTTTTAAAATAGCTGTGTTAAGCGCGGTGAGGATTTGTTTTGCGGGGCGGAAGGCCAC
>JAIBEW010000001.1 GCA_019459085.1 Kaistella sp. | reverse complement strand
GGACCAACGAGTTCAAGGCCGAAATCAACAGCCTGATCCAGAAGGGTGTCGAGCTTGAATACCGCTACGCCGAAGACACCATGCCGCGCGGCGTGCTGGGGCTGAACTCGGCCCAGTTCAAGGAATACCTGCGCTTCATCGCCAACCGCCGCTGCCAGCAGATCGGGCTGGACGAGATGTTCCCCGGCGTCACCAATCCCTTCCCCTGGATGGCCGAGATGATCGATTTGAAGAAGGAGAAAAACTTCTTCGAAACGCGTGTCACGGAGTATCAGACGGGCGGGGCGTTGAGCTGGGATTGATCAGCGGGAATGACAAAAAAGGCGCAGGGGATGCGCCTTTTTTTTGGGGTGGGTGTTGTGCAGCCGTGATGGGCAACTCGCTAGTAAGCTGTTTTAAGTACTTCGGACATAAACATGATGAATGACAATAACAATCAAAATTGCCAGCCGGACGGGCCATCTGGAGATGTTGCCGTAATTGGAGAATCCTCCAACGCTAAGGCAATTTCCTTACAAACCCTTCAAGGGATTTACAACGAACTAACGGGGAAATCTGAGGAGGTCGGCAAGTCCTATACAAAACCGATTCAAGTAAATTTTAGTGATGTTGAACAGCTTAACCACAAAATTTCTCAGGCTTGTGAGCAATACAACGTTGTCTCAAGTATTTGCACAGTAACTGTGTATTACATAGATGACACAAGGGATCGCTTTAGTTCATTTGACCGATTTCGTTTGCATAACACGGGATGTACGAGCCCAGTAGAGAGCATTTTGCTCAAGTACAACTTCTTGGTATTGCTGCCGAAGACCAAACAGCCACAAACCTATTCTATTTCCATTCGTCTCGCTTCCCGAGTGGCAGTTATGCGCCGCATGCAAGGAGATTTCTATGGCCCGCCACCCCAAATTTTTCGAATGATGGGCAATCGAACAGCAGTGGTTGAAGTTGAGTACGTCGATTACATGGTTGCAAGAACATTGTTGAATGTTGTCGATGAGTGGTTCAAAGGTGTGCCCACCGCTTCTGAGTTGAAGTGGTTGAATTGGCTTCGTTATCGAAGCCACCATGTCCCCAGACTGGCCAAGTTTTTCACAGGCGTGATTGTTGGACTCATAATGATTGCCCTTTTCCCAACGTTTATCCCAAGCGGTTCGACAGATCTTCTGAAATATGGCCTTTTTTCCGCATGGGCAATGTTGGGAGCTTTTACCGCATACAAATTGGCCGGATTTTTCTCGGTTCTGATCGAGAACTCGATTGATGAGTGGACTGAGCTATCCTATGTAAGCATCACAAAGGGCGATGAGCTGGAAATTAAAAAGGCTCAGGGGAAAAATCGATTTGCGGTGACAAAGGGTGTCATTGGCTTTTTCCTTACAGTCTCGATATCAGTAGTGACGAAAATTATTTCTAATGTGCTCACACCATAATTTCAAACCCAGCTAAAGAGGGTAAAGAGGCTAGCTTCGAATGTTTATCCGAAGGTCGGCTCACAGCAACGCCGCACTTCATTTTATCCATGAGAGTCTTTTGCGGTGAAAAGCTCTAACCCATGAACAATAAATGGGGTCAGACACGATATTCATAGGTGAACAAAAGGGGACAGGCCACGGTGGTCTGTCCCCTGATTCGCAGGCGAAAAGCGAATTTATCCGGGTTAATGCGGGTTAATGAATGGGGTCAGACACGATATTAATAGCCGGACAAGGCAATAATCGTGTCTGACCCTATTATATTATATTTTATGAATATGATAATGGCGAACGATCACGGAACACCCTGCGCGGCGTGCGGCAACACAATTCAGGAGGAAAACGACATGGCGTTTGTGAATGAATACATCTCGGAAGCGGGTATCGAGAAATACGGGATCAAGGAACTTGATGAGAAATTTGGCAAGGGGCATTACAAGCCAATTTGGACAGTCGATCTCGGGCGTGACATTTACTTGCGCAAAATGTATTGCGGACACGAAGAGTTCTCCAATCGTTGTACTCATTGCTTTTTCTGGAAAGGTAATTTGTTGACTGTGCAGATAGATATCGTAGGTTCTGGTGGTGTGAGAAATGGTGAGCAATGGGTTAACTACAAAATGTGGCGCATGGAAATTCCACAATCCATTAATTCGCAAGAAGCTGAAATCATTGCCGACTTGAAAGAGGCTTTTATCGCTGAGCGTGGGGGTGGCGTGTATTCAACTGCCACCAAATTCACTGCCACTTTCGATTTCTCAATACAACTTCGGGGTCAGGTCTTGCAATAGCATTTGGGGTCAGGTCTAGAGTCATAGCATCGTGCATCGTAAGCATAACTGGGGTTAGACTCCATTTCACAAACGAGCTAAAGGGGTCAACGGCTCATTGAGGTAACACTGGCGCAGTGAATCAAGGGGCAGGGTTCGAATGGACGCCACGCGCTTGACGGGTCCCGGGTCTCGCGATGTTCGGATTTTTGTTCTTCGCGAGATGCGCGGGTTAAACTTTCTGCTCTGCGGCCTTCTGGCCAATCTGGGGAAATAACCGACCATGTCCCAACAGCATCCCATCATTGCTGTCACCGGCTCGTCCGGTGCTGGCCTGTCCACGATACGCCACGTGTTCAAGTTCATTTTCGAGCGCCTGAACATCAAACCCGCGATCGTTCATGGCGACGGTTTCCGGCGTTATTCCGATCGGCAGTTCGCTGCCTTGCTGGAGGAAGCGCGGGGCAGCGGCAGCAAGGTTTCCTGGTTCGGGCCCGAGTGCAATCATTTCCAGGAGCTTGTATCTTTTTTCAGTACCTATGGCGAATGCGGCAGCGGGGTATATGGCCAGTATGCGCACACTGCCGAACACGGCGAGGAATTGGGGGTGCTAGCTGGCGAGTTCA
>JAIBEW010000031.1 GCA_019459085.1 Kaistella sp. | reverse complement strand
AAAAATCTTAAATAAATAGGCTTAAAATTTAAACGGTACGCGGCTCCTAAAGGAGCCGCTTTTTTTGTTATTTCTTTTTAAAAGTCGCTGTCTTCAGCGCGGTCAGGATGAGTTTGCCGGGGCGGAAGGCCACCGAGAGTTTTTTGATGGCGCGGCCATCCACCTCTTCAGCGCTTTCCTTCCCCTCGCTCGACGCAGTGGCCTGAAGGGTGAAATACTCGCCGACATAAACAATATTGCCGGCTGCCACTTCTTCGGCAATGGTACTGAAGGTACTTTCAAGCACGGCCAGAATATCGGCCTTCGATACGGTGGAAGATCCGGCTGCACGTTTGGCCAGATCATCCAGAGTGATTTTTCCATTCCCCACGATCCTCGCATAATATTTCGGAGGATCAGTCGGTTTCTGCGGATTCTTCATCGCTGCAACATTAAATGTAATTGGCATTGCATTAAATTTAAAGTTAAACAATTGAGTGTTAGGTCACTTCGCCTTTTCAAATTTAAAAAAGAAATTTTATACGGTAAAAATTTTTCCCACAGAAATGTTTTTTTTAACATTGCCCCGGTTCATTTTACAGAAAAGGACGGAACTTTTCATTAAACGATACGGGTCTTTTAACGAAACGATACGGAACTTTTAGCAAAACGATACGGGACTTTTCATCAAACGATACGGGACTTTTTACTAAACGATACGGGTCGTTTGTAGAAGCCTGTACATCGGCTTTGCAAGGGGGTCTGAAAAAGGATATAAATGAGGTGAAAAAAGTCTTTTGAACCCGTTTTTGCATTCAAAAAAGGATGGAAGAAAGTGGAAATTAATCCTAATCTTAAGAAAATTCCAACCTTAATACCAACCCCGCCGCAGCGTATTCGCCACCGCACTGAAGTTCAGGACCAGCGTAAACCGGATCCTTTGGGCATAATCTTTAAACGACGGTTCGAAACCAAGAGTCGACTGTACCGGGAAGTACACCTCCAGAAAATCAGGAATAATGCGCACCTTCACGCCGCTGTCCCAGATGAATTCCGCCTGCTGACCTTTGTTTTTAAACACTCCGGCATCAGCATAAACACTGAACATCTTCCAGACATGCGTATCGTAATTCAGCGAACCTACCCATTGGTTCACGGTTCCTGGAATCAGGGACTTGAAACCGGCATCGGCCAGAATAAACTGCTGTGAAAGCAGTCCGCCGGTCGCACTTTCACCCAACAGGCTGTAGGAGAAGGCATAGTTCGAAACTTTTGAAATTCCGTAATCGAAGATATCGTTCCGGGTGTTGTTTTTGAGGAAATATCCGGCAAAAAGCCTGAAACTCATCTTCTTTTTTGGCGCAAATTCCCACCGGTAAAAGGCTTCAGCATTGATCTTCTGGAAATCTTCCATCCATTGGGTGTTGATGCCGATGGCATTTTCGTGGATGAGGCGGCTGTCGGCATAACCGTAACCAACATTCCAGAGGTTGTATTCACCGTATTCTTTTTCTTCGATCATTTTCGGCGTCAGATCTTTCTGAAAGTAGCTGTACGAGGCTCCAAGGTTACGGCTCACCGTACTCCGCGGGTTTTTGGTGAAATTCATATTGGCAGACGCCGTGAGTTTACGGTACGCCAGGTCAAAATCATAATGAAAGTAGGAACCCGAAACACCAAGGGTCAGGTTGCGGTAAAAGCTTTCGGGCGGCAGGAAACTGTAGGTTACGCCCGCCGAGCCGGTAAATTTACCGGTTCCGGTACTGTAACTCGGCGTTACAGAATACAGGAATTTCTGGTTGAAAAGCGATTTGTTCTTGAAGTTCAGACCCACCACAAATTTATCGTAGGTATTGTTGAAACTTACGCGCGGATTCAGGTAAATTTCGTTGTATTCAGGGTTCGGAATATCCTTGATGAACTTGAACTTGATCTTCTTCATATTGGCGAAAAGGCCGGTGGTGTACAGATAATTGTCGCGAAAGTTCTCTTCTGGATAAATATAATTATCGTTAAGCGTGATCTTATACGCATCAGATTGCGGGATGTTGAAGGTGAAGTCCTTCTGCTTTTCCTTCGTATCGTACCAGTAAGTGGTTTTTTTGCCGTCGATAGTTTCCGTTTCGAGCTTTAAAGGAATGGGCGTGCCGGTATTTTTTCTGATGTTCACGAGGAAATTACCCTCTTCTTTGGTGAATTTCTTCAGGTTGAAATTGTCGCGGTTCTTATGCTGGAAGTGCGTTTCGAGAAAGTCGGAAGAGTAGTGTGATGCAACAGCGAGCCGGTCCAGGAAATCTTTCGTATCAATCCGCCGGTCTCTGTTTTCATTCAGGTACTGTATCAGAAAAGAATTGAAAGCATTACGCTCCATCTTTTCAGCAATAAAGTTGAAAAGGTTACCGGTTTCGAAGCTGCTGATGGCCATGTCGTTGTAATTGCTGAGCGCTGTAAACGGCTCTCCGATTTTCTGATCCAGGTTCTGGGTCATAATGTACTGGTAGGCCAAACCATATCGGTCGAGCAGTTTCAGTTCTGAAGCGTGGAAGATTTTCAGTGGCTTAATGCCGAGTATCTCCGCATTGTCGGGCAGGTCACCCAACAGCTTCTCATCTTTGTAAAACTTCTTCAGATATTCAATCTCCAGATAGGTTTTAAGGCCGTTCTTGAACCAGTGATCGTTTATTTTATGGGTAATGAACTGTTGCTCTACAATGTTTTTGGTAATGATGCTGAAGTAGTTCATGTCCGTTTTCTCGCGGTCGCTGAACATCTGGAACCTGAATTTCCAGAATTTGATGTCATCATTCCCGAAAAAGTCTTCCTTCTTTCTGAACTTTTCCGAAATGAAAATCTTCTGCGGCAGGTCTCCGGTTTTCTCCAGAATGAAGTGAAGTTGGAGGGGCAGATAGAATTCAAGCCGCTGTTTCTCTTCGGCAGTCACGGGATAACCGAAATCCACCAGAATCTGTTTTCCGTCGAGATAGGTTTTAATTCCCGGGAAGTTTTCTTCCGTAATCAGGAATTCCGGATCGTTTTTCAATAGACCGCTGAAAGAATTCCTTTGGTCTTCATTCAGATTACTCTTGATGAAATACTTCGGTGGTACAGTGAAGTTCACCTTCCAGAAGGACCTAAAGTTCTCGGTTTCCTCAATATCATGATACTGTTTGTCCTGTGGTTCCTCGTTTTCAAAACTGTCCGGAACCAGAAAGAAGTATTTTAGGGCAATCTGCTCCTCTGAAGTTCCGTAACCCGTAAACTGAATTGACGGCAACTGCAGCTGATACTGCAGGTTGATCCTTATCTTTTCGCCAGGCTGCAGCGGTTTTGAAAGAGAAAAATAAAGGTTCTGATTGGTGAGATCATTGTCGGGACGGATTAAATTACCCTCAAACTTTACTTCAAGTATCTCCAGTTTTCCCAGATTTTCAGGTTTTGCAAAGTACAGATCGGTGCTGCGGTCTTCGAGTTTCCGGTAGCCGAGGGCGGTGCCTTTGTTCTGATACGCTGCGACCCAGTTCAGGAGTTTTATTTTGTCGAGCGCAACATCCTGTTTATTGTAATAGATGATTTCCTGAGTGACGGTAAGAATGCGGCGGTCTTCAGAGATGCTCGCGTCTATATAAACCGAATCGTTCTGCGCAGAAATCCACCCAAAACTCAACAGATAAAGAAATAAAGCCAGATTTTTTACCAACGGATTCACAAAGGTTAAATATACTTGTTTCAGATGTAAAACTGGAAGTTTTGAAAAAAAACCGGACCGCAAAATAATTCCGGGCCGGCTCTTCAGTTTATTTGAAAGTTTTAGAGAGAAGATTCGTAGGCATTCCAGCCCGCAATTTTATAATTCAGGGCAGATTTTTCTGCGTCACCTGCTTTGTAAATGCCACGGCCGACAATCATAAAATCGGTGTGGAGATTGCTGAAAACGTGTTCGGGCGTGTTGTACTGCTGTCCTTTTCCGTCTCCTGAATCGGCAAGATTCACTCCGGGAGTAAAGAGCAGCAGTTCATCGGGAATTTGTTTCTGTGAAACCCCACCAATGACATTCGGATGAGACTGTGCTACTTTCAGGGCTTCTTCCTGATAGTTTTTATCGGTTAAAGTCCCTTTTGAAGACATTCCGATTATAGCAACTACGCCAACATTTCTGAAACAGTCAAGTGAATCGTATCCACCGATCACCTGGGAAGTAACAAAATCGGCCCAGTTTGAGATTTTATAAATGCCGTAGGAGAACTGAAGTTCCTGAGTATTGCCAATGTCGGCGAACTTTCGGTCTTCCATAAGGAGAAAGTTATGCTTTAAAGCCAGATCTTTCAACGGAAGAATGGTGCTGTCGGAATCAAAATCGGTAATAATGTCGATATGGGTTTTTAAAGCAACAATATGTGGTCCTGCCTTTTCTGCAAGATCAAGCAGTTCAGCGGTGGTAATAACATCGGCCGAAACAATAAGGTTTGACTTCTTCTGAATGGCGATTTCCAGGAGTTTTTTCGCTACTGAATGTTCTGCGTTCTCCAGTTTCTGTTCGTAGGAAAGTCTTTTTTTCTCTTCGAACTTCACCGCATTTCCGGCGAGAAAATCGCTGATTCTGGATACTTCTTCATCATCTAAATGCCCTTCGTCTTTCAGCATTTTGCAGACTTCGGAGATGGTAAACAGCGTATGAACGCGGTATCCTTTGCTTTCGAGCAGCTCTTTTCCGCCCTGCTGACGATCCAAAACCACAACAATATCGGAAACTGAAATGCCCTCATTCTCGATTTCAGGAATGGTTTCGAGCAGTGATTTTCCGCTGGTGATCACGTCTTCCACCAACAGGCAGTTCTGTCCTTTTGTATAAATTCCTTCAATGAGTTTTTTGGTTCCGTAAGCTTTTGCTTCTTTCCTTTTGATGATTAAAGGGAGATAACTTTCGAGCGACATGGCTGTTGCCATAGGAAGTGCCGCATAAGGTACCCCGCAAATCACGTCGAAATTATCCAGCGGAAGCATGTCCAAAAGATAATTTGCAAGATGCTTTAAAATTTTAGGATCAGAAGCCAAAGGTCTCAAATCCACATAAAAGGGGCTTTCGATACCGCTTTTCAGCGTAAACTTCCCGAATTTGATGATGCCAAGTTTATAACATTCGAGAAAAAATTCTTTTTTACTTTCCATTAATTTACTTTCAACAAAGTTAAGGATTTGAACGGTTTTTGAAAAATCTGCAACGATAAAACACAAAAAAAGCCGTTTCGGGGTACGAAACGGCTAATGTGATATTTTTTATCTTACGATTTCAGCATCGATGACTTTCTGATCGCTAGAGTTTCTTTGAGCCTCCCAAAGAAGGAACTTGTCTACTTCTCTCATGAGTTTTGGCAAAGCCAGTGAAAGGATAGCCAGATCATCCATCACCCCGATTACGGGCAATGCGATTTCCGGAAGCAGGTCGATTGGAGAGATAATGTAGAGGAGTCCAAGCAACGGTAAAATGATATCCACTGATTTCATTGGATACTGTCCTTTGCTCCACATTTTTACCATTCGGAAAACGTCGGGTATTTTTTTAAGAAAACCTTTATGTTTAATGGCTTCTTTTGCGAGTTCGATTTTTGAAAATTTCATATTATTTGAGATTTTTATTAATACAGCTAAAACTTAACAAAACTTCTGCCATTATTTACCCTGAAGTGTTAATTAAAACATAAATTAAGGTGCGATATTGTCGATGAGGCTGTGTACGCCTTTGGAATTCCAGTCTTTGGAAGCGTCTTCTTTCAACAAAATCCTTCCGTTTTTATCAAGTAAAAAAGTAGTGGGAAAGACCTTCGGCAAAAGATCACCGGAAATTGGACTCTGCGCAATATAAACAGGAACCGTATAATTGTTTTCTTTCAGGAACTTGATGACCGCTGCTTCCTCATCCTGCATGGCAATCAGTACGAACTCGGTTTTGTCTTTTTTGGCATCGTACAGTTTCTGGATTGTTGGCCACTCCTCACGACACGGCGGACACCAGGTACCCCAAAAGTTAAGAAACACAAGCTTGTTTCCTTTGAAATTTTTCAGATTGGTGCTCGGAACATTAATGCCTTTCAGTTGGATGTCGTAATCAGCATCCGAGACCATAACGGCATTTTCAATCTGTGCCACCGGAAAAAAAAGGTCTTTCAGTTTGAGTTTTACCGAAGGGAATAGAAGGAGAATCACGATGAAGGCCGTGGCAACGAGGTAAAAAATGTTTTTTTTAATGAAATTCATTTCAGATTTTTTCTAAAAGTTCTTGAATAATGTCTTCCCCTTTATTTTTGCTATAATAAACCTGCAGATCGTTATGGAAATCATCTGCATTGTAATTTTCAGGATCGGCTTTGTGTTTTTTGAGCATTTCCATTCCGGCTTTGGGTCTTGGTCCCCAAAAAGAAATGACTTCATTGTTTTGATCTACAATCAAAACAATGGGAATCGACATGGCCCCGTTGGTAAGATAGTGGTTCATCAGATCCAGGTTTTGGTCACGGTAAATAATTTTTACTTCATTTTTCCCTTCAAAAAAAGTACTGATTACCGGAACAATCATACTCGCATCACCGCACCAACCTTCTGAAATGATCAGGATTTTGCCTTTAAATTCTTTTTCTTCGAGGGTTTTAAGAAGGTGTTCCTGCGGTTGATACGTTTTCAGAACCCGGTGCATTCTGGTCATTCCGAGTTTGTAATATTCGAGATAAATTTTCTCTTCAGCATCAGTGCTTCCTTCAAGCTTAGAGATCCTTTCGTCGGTATCGCTCAAGTATGTTTCAAGTGTAACTGCTTTTTCCCAGTAGTTTTTTATCGTCATTTTAAAAGAATTATATTTTTCTCAGTTTATTGATCGAAAAAAGATCCGCCAAAACAAATGCCGCCAGATTTTCCACAATTGGAACCGCTCTGGGCAAAACACAGGGGTCATGTCTTCCTTTGCCTTCCAGAATAACAGAATTTCCCTCATGATCAATACTTTGCTGAGGCTGTAATATGGTTGCCACCGGTTTAAAGGCGACACGGAAATACACATCCATTCCGTTTGAAATTCCGCCCTGAATTCCGCCGGAAAGATTGGTCTTTGTAGAAAAATCTTCGTTGAAAAGATCGTTGTGGTCTTTGCCGGTCATTTTTGCGCCGCAGAAACCACTGCCGTATTCAAAACCTTTGCAGGCATTGATGTTGAGCATGGCTTTTGCGAGTTCTGCCTGAAGTTTTCCGAAAACCGGCTCGCCGATTCCGACCGGCAGATTTTTGATGACGCACGTAATCGTTCCGCCGATGGTATTGCCTTCTTTTTTAATTTCTTTGATTCTGGCGATCATTTTTGCCGCGGTTTCTTCATCCGGACAACGGACATCATTGGAATCAATTTTTGAGAAATCCAGATCCTGGTATGGTTTTTCACAGAAAATTTCCCCTACTGAAGAGACATACGCATTGATTTTCACCTTTTCCGGAAGCAGTTGTTTTGCCAGGCTACCCGCGACCACCCAATTGACGGTTTCGCGCGCGGAAGATTTTCCGCCACCGCGGTAATCACGGTGCCTGTATTTCTGATCATACGTAAAATCAGCATGACTTGGGCGATAGGCTTCTGCAAGATGGCCGTAATCCTTCGATTTCTGGTTTTCGTTTTCTATGGTGAAGCCGATTGGCGTTCCCGTTGTTTTTCCTTCAAAAATTCCGGAAAGAAAATTTACCGTATCGCTTTCTTTTCTTTGCGTAACAATTTTCGATTGCCCCGGCTTTCTACGGTCAAGCTGATATTGCACTTCACTGAAATCAACTTCCAGTCCTGCCGGAAAGTTGGTGATGATTCCACCGTAGGTCGAACCGTGACTCTCGCCGAAAGTTGAGAGTGTAAGAAAGTTTCCTAAATTGAACATGTCACAAAGTTAATGAGATAAAATGACTTTTAAAAATGATAAATTTATCATCCAGTATTTAAACGAAAACAGACTGCCGTAAAGCAGTCTGTTTCTTAAATATTTTCAATAGCCGGCTTATTTGGGCTGTACCCTGCCGTCTTTTCTGTCCTGAGACCTACCGATGGTGTATCCTGTAGCACCACCAACAACTCCTCCAATTACTGCACCGGCACCCCGGTTTTTCTTGTTGATTATTGCACCGGCTGCTGCTCCACCGACAGCACCAATAATGGTTCCTTTCGCAGCTTTACTCATACCTTGTTTCTGCGTGGCGGTAGTTCCCTGTGAAGAACCTGATGTAGATGTTCCCGAACCTGCGCTGCTGCTTGGTGTGTTATTTACATAAACCGTTTTGGTTTCTCTGATCACCTGCGGTCGTGAGTTATTTGCCTGGGTATTTGCTTTTACTTGTGTGATACTGTCAGTTTTTTTCTGAGTTTCGTAAGCTATTCTTTCTTTTTCAATAGCCATTTTTTGTTGTTCTATTTCCAGTTGCCTTTGTTGGAATTCAATCTTTTGCTGCTCCAAAGTTTTTTCTGCAACCGTATTTTCCTTTTTACAGGCCGTCAACATTAATATTGAAACGGTTCCTGCTAATAATATATTTTTCATAATTTTAAAATTTTACGGTAAATCTTTAGTGATTTAGCATTCATCTACTGGGTATGCCAAAAAAGAAACCAATCGACTGTTAAGGAAAAGTTAAAATTTTGAAAAACCCTAAAAACAAAAAAGCAAGTTACTGATAACCAGAAACTTGCTTGATTTTGAGGTTCCTAGCGGATTCGAACCGCTGTAGATGGTGTTGCAGACCACTGCCTAACCACTCGGCCAAAGAACCATTGGGTTTGCAAATATAGTAATTTTTTGAATTTTCAATAAATAATTTTCAATAAAATTTCCGGTTTCCCTGCGTTCATCACTTTTATCATAGAAAAACTCTTTTGTAATTTCGGAAATAGGCTTTTAGTTTCTTGAAAAACTCAAGCATTCTGTGGTGATAAATTCGGGAAGTCACCTTCTTTTTAAATTGGGAGAAAGACGAAATTGAAATGGTTTCCATCGAAAAAATCTAAATTCCAGATTCTGATACACGGTTTATAATCCGTATTTTTGCCATTCAAATTTAATGACTACAATGAGACAGATAATAATAGAACCTACCGAAAATCCGAAAGTAATGAAGTTTGTGGCCGACTACAATCTTATTCCCGGATCTGTAGAACTCGACAGAACTTCAGATATTTCAGAAATACCTTTGGCACAGGAACTTTTCAATTATCCTTTTGTAGAAAGGGTATTCATCACTGCCAACTTTATTGCCGTTGCAAAACAGGATACGGTAGAATGGGAATTTGTGGTTGAAAGTTTAAAAAATATTATCGAAGACGAACTGCTCGCAAATCCGCGGATTTACCTTCAGAAAAAGAAGGAAATGTATCAGATTTATGCAGAAATGACGCCGAATCCGGCTGTGATGAAATTTGTTTCGAGCAAACTTCTCATGGATGGCTTTGTAGAGATTAAAAATCCGGCGGAAGCCGCTGAAGTTCCTTTGGCCAAGGCTATATTCGATGAATTTGAATTTGCAAAAGAAGTTTTTATTTCCGATAATTTTGTGGCGGTTTCCAAAGACGATTCTGTTCAGTGGCACGAAGTGATGGTGGCAGTAAGAGCATTTATTGCCGAGTATCTTCAGAATGGTGGAGGAATTTCCAATCTTGCACCTCAAAAACACGAAAGCCCGGTTGAAAATCTCATCAACAGAGATTATACCGACAGCGAACAGAAGATCTCCGATATTTTGAATGAATATGTAGCTCCTGCTGTAGAAAACGATGGTGGAAAAATATCACTTTTGGAATATGATGAAATAACGAAAACAGCGCGAATGCTTCTTCAGGGAGCCTGTTCCGGTTGTCCGAGTTCCACGGCAACACTTAAAAACGGAATTGAAAACATTCTTAAACAGTTTGTTCCCGAACTTGTAGAAAATGTGGAAGCCGTTAACGGTTAATTAAGAAGTTCAAAAAAGTCATTCAAAAACATCTTCACTGTAAAAAACTAAATATTTTGTCAAAAAAAGGAATTTTATTAGTCAATCTCGGGTCACCGAAATCTACTGCTGTTGAAGATGTGAGAGAATATCTGGATGAGTTTCTGATGGACGAAAAAGTTATCGATTATCGATGGTTTTTCAGGGCATTGCTTGTTCGCGGCGTTATTCTGAAAACCCGTCCGGCGAAATCTGCAGAAGCCTATAAAACAGTCTGGACCGATCAAGGTTCGCCACTCATCGTCATTACCAAAAAAATTAAGGAAAAATTACAGAAAATTGTTGATGTTCCGGTAGAAGTCGGAATGCGTTATGCGGAACCGAGCATTGAAACCGGGATGCGTAACCTCACCGAACAGGGCGTTACTGAAATTGTACTGTTTCCGCTCTATCCGCAGTATGCGATGAGTACGACCGAAACGGTTATCGATAAAGCTGAGGAAGTTCGCAAGAAATCATTTCCGGGAATAAAAATAAATTACGTTCAGCCGTTTTACAACCGCGAGATTTACATCAATTGTCTGGCTGAAAGCATCCGCGAAAAATTGCCGGAAAATTACGATGCACTGCAGTTTTCTTATCACGGCGTTCCAGAAAGACATATTTACAAAACCGATCCTACCAAAACCTGTAATCTGAACGACTGTTGCTCGCGCGAAAGCAATCCGAGTCACCAGTTCTGCTATCGTCACCAATGTTTTAAAACCACGGAAACGGTTATTGAAAAACTGAATATTCCAAAGGAAAAAACAGTGATTTCATTTCAGTCCCGTTTAGGAAAAGACAAATGGATTGAACCTTACACCGATGAAACCCTCGAAAATCTGCCTAAAAAAGGCGTGAAAAATCTGGCCATCGTTTGTCCGGCTTTTGTTTCAGACTGTCTCGAAACTTTGGAGGAAATTTCAGTAGAAGGTAAGGAAGAATTTCTGCACGCAGGTGGCGAAAACTTCCATTACATTCCGTGTCTGAACGATGAAGACCGCTGGATTGAGGTGGTAAAGACCTTATGCGAGGAAAAACTACAAGAGTTTTACCTGATATAAACTGATTTGTTTTTTTTATTAACTTTGATCTATGAATATCACTGTTGAACAACTTGCCGACAAACTGAAAACGCTTCCTGCCCATTTTTTGGAAAGAGTCTGGGGTTATGTTGATGCTTTGTCTGAGGAACAAAACAGTGAAGAAATTCCGGAATGGCAGAAAACCGTCGTTGCTGAAAGACTGGATGAATACAGAAAAAATCCGGATTCAGGAATTGAGATGGATGAGGTTTTTACAAAAACTGAAAAACTTGAGTGAAAATTAAGTTCGCACCCGAAGCAGAGGTTGAGTTTAGGGAATCCGTAAAATTTTATGAGACAAGGCAAAAAGGCTTAGGCAAAAGGTTTGCCGATGCGACCAAAAGAAGTCTTTATATCATTGCTGAAAATCCACTCGCTGCTGAAGTTAAGTATCTTGAAATCAGGGTAGCGACCGTTAAAAAATTCCCATTTACCATTCATTATTCTGTTGAAGAAGAATTTGTGCTAGTTGTCGCAATTTTTCACAATTCCAGAAATCCTGCGAATCTGTTAATATAAATTTGAAATCACTATTATCGGATTGGGGTTCTAAACTCTCCATAACCCAACAAGCCGTCATAATTCCTTCCGAAAGGTTTGTAGTAAAGATAAGCCTGATAAAGATTTTCCGTCTGCCAGAAATTTCCGTTGATTTCCCCGAAATTCATGCTTCCATCCGGGTTTTTTGTCGCCAAAATGTAGTTGTAAAATCCCTGTTTCAGATAGATTTTTGCGATATACATTTTTTGATTTTCGTCGTAGAACATCTGGTTTTCCTTAGAAGGTATAAAGTCATTAAAGCCGCCTAAAACAAAGAGTTCTTTGTCGGTTTTTTCAGATTCCAGCGCGAAATAAACCCAGGAATAATCTCCTTCCTTATCTGCAACACGTTCGATTCCGAGATCATTTCTCCGGAAATAAAAAGCGCCGTTTACATCAGGCTGATACTGGTAATTCAAAGGAAAAGCCCAAACCGGATGCAGGTAAGTGTGATTAACTCCATCGATATTTTCCGCACCGGCAACCATATCAAAAGCCTGATTAATGATTTTATTGTCGAAATAATAAAACTCATTATTTCCCGGGAAAGAAAGATCCATCTGCTGAAAAAGAATCTTGTTTCCCAGCGAAGCGCTGGGTCTTTGGTTAAAAACCCCCACATTAAAATTGTTGTTCTGAATCACATTCAAACTCACAGAATTCATATTGGAATTTAATGTAGAACCGCTTCCAACCGCCTGAACTTCAACTCTCTGATTGATTTCGGGATTTTTGGCATCGGTGGTTCGGGAAATATTCAGCGCCAGATTGGCACCGCCTTCCACCACACTGAATCTTTTTGTGAACAGTGGCCGATCCTGTGAATCCTCGTAAACAACGATTTCAAAATTCCCTGAAATTTTTGGCTGAATTTTATCGTTTGGGATCGTTAAAGTATAATTGGTATATTTTTGAAAAGTATTGAAAGAATACTGAAAATTCTCAATAAGCGCATTCAGGCTGCCATTGGCATATTCGGTAAAGAAAAGGCCGTCGTCCTGCCAATTACGGTCAAAATGCCTGAGCGTGTAACGGTACACCGTACTCGAATTCGACAGATCATCAAAACGCAGGACCAATATTTCATTAAAGCCGATAACCGGCGTTTCATCGTTCGTTTGAGGGTTGAATAGCTGAATGCTTCGGATTTGTCCGAACGCTAAAGCGCTGAAGAAAAGTATAAAAAAGGTAAATTTTTTCATTTGTACGAAGATAACGAAAATTACGCCAAATTGTTTTAACGCATGCTTGCGTTTGAGTTGCAAATCGTATTTTTGAAATCCTATATTTATTAAAAATGCTTCACCTAAAATCTTTTGCTTTCAATCCGTTTTCGGAAAATACCTATGTCGTTTTTAATGACCACAAAAACGCTTTCATCCTGGATCCGGGAAACTTCAGTGAGGCGGAAACCGCGGTTCTGGAGAAATTTATTTCTGAAAATCAGCTGAACGTCCAGAATATTCTTCTCACTCACGCTCATATCGACCATGTTCTGGGTTTGCAGTGGGCTTTTGACACTTTTAAGGTTCCGGTTTTAATGCATGAACTGGACAAAGAAATCCTTGACAGAAATCCCATGAGCGCGCGACAGTTTGGGTTTTTCTTTAAACCTTTTGAAGGTGAAATGGAATATCTGGAAGAAAATAAAACGTTAAAACTGGACGAAGACGAATTCAAGATCCTTCATGTTCCGGGTCATTCGCCGGGCAGCATCGCATTTCATTCCGAAACGCAGAAATTTGTAATTTCCGGTGATGTTCTTTTTGAAGGCAGCATCGGCAGAACCGATTTATACAAAGGAAATCACGAGCAGCTCATCAACAGTATCAAAACCAAACTTTTTATTCTGGATGAAGAAACCAAAGTGTACAATGGTCACGGAAATCCAACAACGGTTGGCTTTGAGAAAAATCACAATCCGTTCTTTTAAATAAAACTTAAAATAAAAAGAGCCAAGCTAGAAACATGTTATCCCTTCACTTGGCTCCTTAAACATTTTACCCGGCTCTTTCTAAGCCTTCCACTTAATATTGCAACCCATACTCGGCCGCTGCATTTCTTCCTGAGGTGCGCCTGCGAGAAGATTTTCAAAAGCGATGATTAGCTCTTCGCCGGTAATTTCTTTTTGGTTCCCCGGTCTGGAATCATCCATCTGACCGCGGTACACCAAATCCAATTTTTCATCAAAAAAGAAAAAATCGGGTGTACATGCCGCATCATACGCTTTTGCAATGGCCTGACTTTCATCATAAAGATAAGGGAAATCAAATTTTCTTTCCACCTGAAATTCCGCCATTTTTTCCGGAGAATCGGCAGGATATTTTTCTACATCATTGGAATTGATGGCGATAAATTCTATGCCTTTTTCATGATAATCTTCGTAAAGTTCCGCGAGTTTGTCGATCACGTGTAGAACAAACGGGCAATGGTTGCACATGAAAATGACAAGCGTGCCTTTTTCACCTTTTAAATCTTCAAGCGACTGTGTTTCGTTGCTGTTTGAAGGGTTCGGAAGTTCGAAAAAAGGAGCTTTCGTTCCGAGTTCGAGCATATTTGATGGAGTTTGTGCCATTGTTTTGATGTTAAGGTTTGATGTTTAAAAGGTTAAGCAAAGATAAGGATTCTTCGAGGGAATTTTCAAAATTTACCCAGTGGATGTTTTCTTCTTTCCGGTACCACGTGAGCTGGCGTTTTGCGAATCTTCGTGAATTTTTCTTGATTTCTTCCACCGCAAAATCGAACGTCCATTCGCCGTCAAAATATTTAAAAATTTCCGAATAACCCACCGTCTGCAAGGCTACATTATTTCTAAAGGGGAGAAGAGATCTTGCTTCTTCCAGCAAACCATCTTCCAGCATTTTATCAACGCGCTGGTTAATTCTCTCATAAATAATTTCACGTGGTGCGGTGATTCCGATTCTGATGACTTCAAAATTCCGCTTTTTCACCTGTTCTGAAATATTTTCGGTGTACGATTTTCCGGTTTGCCAGATGAGGTCGATCGCGCGGAAAAGCCTTCTCGGATTGTCTTTGTCGACTGTTTTAAAGTATTCAGGATCTGAATCTTCGAGAATTTTCTGCAAAGGCTCAATGCCCTCTTCCTTAAATATTTTTTCGAGTTTCTGCTGATTTTCTGCGTTGGCTTCCGGTAAATCATTCAGTCCTTCAATGACTGCTTTCTCATACATCATGCTTCCTCCGACCAACATCACGACATTTTTATCTCTGAACAGTTCTTCGGTTTTTCTGATGGCATCTTTCTCAAACTGACCGATCGAATAATAGTCTTCAACCGATAGATTTCCGATAAAATGATGCTGAACCGCAGCAAGTTCCTCATCGGAAGGAGTCGCGGTTCCGATCTTCATCTCCCGGAAAAACTGCCGAGAGTCACAGGAAATGATTTCGGTGCCGAAATACTCCGCAATTCCGATCGCGAGTTTGGTTTTGCCGATTCCGGTGGTGCCGATGATGGAAATCAATTTTTTCACGTCGCTAATTTCCTGATTTTTTTGAAATAAACCGTTCAAAACGGTACTTTCCTGCAATAATTTTTATCTTTGTTTCTTAATTGAAAATCTATGATTTTATCCATGACAGGCTTCGGAAGAAGCGAAGGTGTTTATGAAGGAAAAAAAATTACCATTGACCTGAAATCGCTGAACAGCAAATCTTTTGACCTCAGTATCAAGATGCCGTCACGGTATAAAGAAAAGGAATTTGAGTTCCGTAAAGTACTGAATGACCGGATTATGAGAGGGAAAGTTGACTGTCACGTCCATCTGGAAACCCTGAACAGCACACACGATTCGAACATCAATGAAGAAGTGGTGAAATCTTACATGGCGGAACTGAAAAATATTGCCGGTGACGGACCTGATTTTGAATACTTAAAAATGGCCGTTAGAATGCCTGAAGCCATTTCTGCAAAAACGGATGAAATCAACGATAACGAATGGGTTTTACTCCTCCAGCTGCTTCAGGAAGCGATTTCAAAATTCGAGAATTTCAGAAAAGTAGAAGGCGACATTTTACACGAAGAACTCAAACGCAATATCCACAACATCGAAACCTATTTATCAATGGTGGTTCCGTATGAAGGAATCCGTCTCGAATCTGTGAAAGAGCGGTATCAGAATACGCTGAAGGAATTCGGAAATATCGATGAGACGCGTTTCTACCAGGAACTGGCGTATTATACCGAAAAACTGGACATTTCTGAAGAAAAAGTACGTTTGGTTCAGCACCTGAAATATTATACAGAAGTGATGAAAAATGAAAACCTGAACGGGAAAAAACTCGGATTTATTTCTCAGGAAATCGGCCGCGAAATCAATACATTGGGTTCAAAAGCAAACCATGCCGAAATTCAGAAACTCGTGGTGATGATGAAGGATGATCTGGAAAAAATCAAAGAACAAACCTTAAACGTTTTATAAAAACAGTTACGTGATTCGGGTTCCGGGTTTAGCGATACCCCGTAACTGGAAACACGTAACGCGAAACTCAGATGCAAAAAGTCATTATATTTTCAGCCCCTTCCGGCAGCGGAAAAACCACTTTGGTAAAGCATTGTCTGGAAGAATTTCCGGAACTGGCATTTTCCGTTTCGTGTACAACGCGGAATCCACGCGGAAGCGAGCAAAACGGCATTGACTATCATTTTATTTCGCCGGACGAGTTCAGAAAGAGAATTTCGGAAAACGCTTTTGTGGAATTCGAAGAAGTGTACGAAGATAAATACTATGGAACCTTGAAGTCGGAAGTTGAAAGGATCTGGGACAGCGGAAAAGTCGTTATTTTTGATGTGGATGTTAAAGGCGGAATTTCTTTAAAAAAATATTTCGGAGAAAAAGCGCGTTCCATTTTCATTATGCCGCCATCGATAGAAGAACTGGAGCGAAGACTCATTTCCCGTGCGACCGACGATGCTGAAACCATCAGTACAAGAGTTGAAAAAGCCGGCGACGAAATGACTTTCAAAGATCAGTTTGATGAAATTGTGGTGAACAATGATCTGGATGAAGCGAAACAAGCGGTTGGAAATATCCTGAAAAACTTTCTCCGGTCATGAAAATCGCCATCATCGGCTGCGGTTGGGTAGGTAAAAGGTTGGCCAAATATTTAACCGCCAGAAATCATCACGTCATCGCGACCACGACTTCTCCAGCAAAAATTGCCGGTTTGGAAGCTGTTGCGGTGGAAGTTCATCTGCTGGATTTCAGTAAAAATAATGATTTTGAATTTCTGAATTCAGCAGATGCTGCCATTTTCAGCATGCCTATTTCCCGCGATAGTTGGCTGACAGGTTTTGAAAAAATGAAAAATATTTTTCCGAAAACGATCCTTTTCAGTTCAACCGGAATTTATCCACAGGAAAACAGAACTTTCAACGAAAATGAAACTGCAAATTTAAGAGCAGATATTCTGGCCTCGGAAGATTCGATCAGAAAGAAATATCCACAAACCAATATTCTGCGTTTCGGCGGTTTAATGGGCGATGAGAGATCGGTGCAGAATTTCTTTACAAACAGAATTCCGGAACATCCGGAAAAACCGGTGAATTATATTCACTACGAAGATATTTTAACGATCGTTGAGGAGATTTTGAACTCCGATAAAAAATCCGTAATTTACAATATCGTTGCGCCAGAGCATCCGTCCATAGGCGAAATTTTAAACATTATAACTGAAAATAAGTCAGTAGAATCTGTAGAAACCAAACATCGGATTATATCATCCGACCTTTTCATTCAAGATTTTAATTATACATTTATACATCCAAATCCCAAATATTTTTAACAGATGAGCACAGAGAATTTAGACAAAGCAATATCAAATCTGCCGATTCGTGGATTTTTAAATATAGATCATCTCAACATTCCTCAGGGAGAAGATTTGGTGAAAGCCATTCTTGACCTGAAAAAAGAAAAAAATGCCGTGATTCTGGCGCATTATTACCAGTCTCCTGCGATTCAGGATATTGCAGATTTCCTCGGTGATTCGCTACAGTTGGCGAGACAGGCCAAAGATACCGATGCCGATATGATTGCCTTTTGCGGCGTTCATTTCATGGCGGAAGCGGCAAAAATCCTTAATCCTACAAAAAAAGTGGTACTTCCTGATACTCAGGCCGGCTGCTCACTTGCCGATGGCTGCAGCGGAGAAGGTTTAAGAAAAATGCGCGAACAGTATCCAAATGCCTTAATCGCCACCTACATCAACTGCAACGCGGAAACTAAAGCGGAATCCGATATTATCGTAACGAGCTCCAACGCCGAAACCATTATTAAAGGTTTACCGGAAGACCGTCCGATTATTTTTGCACCCGACAAGAATTTAGGCCGATATCTGGCGAAAAAAACCGGCCGCGACATGATTCTTTGGGACGGAAGCTGCATCGTTCATGAAGCTTTTTCAATGGAAAGAATTGCCACGCAGCTTGCCGAAAATCCGGATGCGAAATTGATTGCTCATCCAGAGAGCGAATCTGCAGTGTTGGATTTGGCGCATTTCATCGGTTCTACTTCTGCATTGCTGAATTATGTAGAAAAAGACGACTGCCAGAAATTTATTGTCGCCACTGAAGAAGGAATTCTGCACGAAATGAGAAAACGCGCACCGCACAAGCAACTGATTCCTGCCTTGGTTTTTGATGAAAGCTGCAACTGTTCCGAATGTTTTTATATGAAGCGCAACACGATGGAAAAGCTTTATCTGTGCATGAAATATGAACTTCCAGAAATTTTAATTGAAGAAGAACTCCGTTTGCGGGCTCTGAAACCGATTGAGGCGATGCTGAAAATGAGTAAAACGATCAAGTAATCTGAATGAATTTCTTTAAAATTCTATCAATAACACTGATTCTATTGGTGCTTGTAATTTTTACCTGGATTAAATTGCCCTTTGAGTTTAAATACCAAGGAAAAATTAAATCCGGAGATATTTTTGCACATAATTTAACCAAATTCAAAAATGAAACTGGATTTTTACCAATAGAAACAGATTGGAAAACCTTAGAGAAATTATCTCCCTTAAAGCCTTATAATGAATCAAAACCACAATATGATAAAATCGGTGAAAATCATTTTATTTTAATTTTTGTTGAAGGATTTGACCCACCTTATTTATTTTATGATTCAAGAGTTAAGGTTTGGAAGTATGATTTTCCACCAATAAATGAAATATTAGAAAAATGACCTCCAAAATCCTCCTAGAAAACCTTAAAATATACGCCTATCACGGTGTGCTTCCCGAAGAAAAAATCATCGGTACGTATTATCTGCTCAATGTAGAAATCCATGCTGATCTGTGGAAGGCTTCTGAAAGCGATGATTTGAAGGATACGATCAATTATGCAGAAATCAACAGCATTATCCAAGAAGAAATGAAAATTCCTTCCCAACTTTTGGAGCATGTCATCGGCCGGATTTTCAAAAAACTTGAACATACATTCCCTCAGATTTCATTTATAAGGATAAAACTTACCAAAACCAATCCACCCATGAAGGGCGAAATGCTTGGTGTGAGCGTGGAAATGGAGAAACACATAATCTAATTAAACCAATATTATGGCTTTAATCAAAGAACTTTTAGGAAAAACCCCGCAAATCGGAGCAGATACTTTTTTGGCGGAAACGGCAACGGTAATCGGTGATGTAACGATGGGTAAAGACTGCAGTATCTGGTACAACGCGGTCATCCGCGGCGATGTGCATTATATTAAAATGGGAAACAAAGTGAATGTTCAGGACAACGCGATGCTGCACTGTACTTTTGAAAAATTTCCGCTCAATATCGGAAATAATGTGTCCATCGGTCATAACGCGATTGTTCACGGCTGCACGATAAAAGACAATGTGCTGATCGGAATGGGCGCCATTGTGATGGACGACTGTCTGGTCGAAAGCAACTCGATTGTTGGAGCAGGTTCTGTGGTAACGCAGGGAACGCATATTAAATCCGGTGAAGTGTGGGGCGGAATTCCGGCCAGAAAAATCAAAGATATTTCTTCGGAACTACTGGAAGGCGAAGTGAACCGCATCGCGAATAATTATGTGAAATATTCGGGATGGTATAAAGAGTAGCGAATCCGACAATTCTTTAAATTCTAAAATTATATGCAGGAGTTAATACATCTTCAAACAGACCGCCTTATTCTGGACCGACCGACTGAAAAAGACCTGGATGATTTTGTCGTCTACATGAATTCCTGCGAAGATTTTTCAAAGAACCTTTTCAATATTCCTTTTCCGTACAAACGGGAAAATGCCGAAAACTGGCTTGAAATGTGCAACAAAGGAATCGAATCGGGCGAATCTTTCCGTTTTGCGATCCGTGAAAATGAAATCGGAAAACTCATTGGGATTATCGGTCTTCATCTGACGAAAGAACACCACAAAGCAGAACTCGGTTATTGGCTTGGCAAAGATTTCTGGGGAAAAGGCTACCTTACCGAAACTTTGAAGGCTGTCTTCCAATTCGGATTTAAAGATTTGCAACTGAACAAGATTTATGCAACGCATTTTCTTCATAATCCGGCTTCCGGAAGGGTCATGCAGAAAGCCGGAATGGAATTTGAAGGCCTGCTGAAACAGGAATATTTTCATCACGGAAAATTTCTGGATGTGAACCGATATGCAGTTTTAAAAAAAGATTTTGAATCAATTTCATGAAACAAATAAAATTTACCTGGGAGCTTCTGAAAGAAACTTTTCAAGAATGGAACAATTCCAATGCGTCTAAAGATTCCGCGAGTATGGCATATTACGCAATATTCTCTCTGCCCGGACTGTTGATTATTGTTATTTGGAGTGCCGGAATTTTTTTCGGTGACGAAGCGGTAAAAGGCCAAATCAGTGAGCAGGCAGGCGGTATTGCCGGAAAAGAAATTGCGGAAAGCCTACAGGCAATGGTCATGAGCGCGGTTTGGGACCATCAGAATATCTGGATGAAAATTTTCGGGATTCTGACTCTGATTTTTGGTGCCACTACTTTGTTTTTTCAAATGCAGCAGAGTCTGAATTCGCTTTGGGATGTGGAAGCAGCTCCGAAAAAGGCCATTCAGAAATATATTTTAGACCGTGCGAATTCTCTCGGAATGATATTGATTATTGCATTTCTGCTCCTGATCAGTTTGGTTTTATCCTCGATTCTCGGTTTGGCGAATCAATGGATTACCAGTCATTTTGGGTTAGAGACTTTGCTGATCGCCCAGCTTCTCAATTTTGTGCTGAGTTTCGGGGTGGTAACTGTACTGTTTGCCTTTATGTTCAAAGTCCTACCCGATGTAGAGATCTCGTGGCGATCGGTTTGGATGGGAGCCTTGGTTACGGCACTGTTGTTCAATATAGGAAAGACTTTACTGGGCTTTTATTTTGAAATTTCCAAGCCAACTTCCATTTTCGGAGCTGCGGGAACCGTTATTTTACTGATGATGTGGGTGAATTATTCCTGCCAACTCGTATTTTTCGGCGCCGAATTTACAAAAGTGTATACACTCAAGATGGGATATATGATCAAACCTTCCAGACATGCAAAATGGAGCCCGTCGAAACTGCTGAAAGATGCACTTCATAAATCCGACAGCGATCAGAGCGTAGGATAATTAATGAACTTCAGAAACAGCTGAATTTGCCGATGCTAAAACAGCTCTTCCGTTTTCACAGTTAATTCCTGAAGGCGATGTTACCAACGCACAGTCCGACATCAGTCCGCGTTTTTTGTTGTAAGCGGAGTTGACTTCTGTATAAGCTTTGATTTTCGGTAAGATCTTTTCTTCTATTTTAATGGGATATGCAATATAAGCATTCGGTCCGCCGCAGGGTTTTGAGCCAATCGGTGAAAGCCGCCAGTCCGAGGTATCACTGCAGGTTTCAGCGTTAATCATGGATTCAATTTCTGCCCGCATCGCCAACATGTTTTTCTGATCTTCTTCGTAAGTTCTCTCGGGTTTCAACGAAATGTCTTTCGGCAGATTGTCTGGATTTTCAACAGCTTTCTTTGCGCTACATGATGAAAAGGAAATTGCAGCGAGTGCCGCTATGATGAAATACTTCATTTTTCTTTTTTTTATTGAGTACAAAAATACTCTCTTTTTTTGAAGTGGAACCGGGTCTTGCCGAAACGCTTCCTTTTTGTGCCCTTTTTTCTTAAATTTGAACAATGAATGAAGACCTCTTTAATCTTGCGGAACATACCAGCAGAAGTATTTTTCTCACTGGAAAAGCCGGAACTGGAAAAACGACTTTTCTGAATGATTTTGTGAGGAAAACCCGCAAGAAACATATTGTAGTTGCCCCCACCGGAATCGCTGCCATTAACGCAGGAGGAGTGACGATTCATTCCATGTTCGGACTTCCGTTGCGGACTTTCGTTCCGACTACCGAAAGAATTAACGGAGATTTGGCCAATAATATTGCTGATCTCATGCATCATTTCAAATACCGGAAAGACAAACTGAAACTGCTCAGGGAGATTGAAATCATTATCATTGATGAGGTTTCCATGCTTCGTGCCGATGTTTTGGATATGATGGATTTTTCGCTTCGTCATGTTCGCAGAAATCAGCAGAAATTTGGCGGCGTGCAGATGCTGTTTATTGGGGATTTATACCAACTTCCGCCGGTAGTAAGAGATGAGCATGTTTTAGGACAGTATTACCGGTCACCGTTTTTTTTCGACAGCTATGCTTTGAAGGAACTGCCTTTAATCACCCTCGAATTAACCACCGTTTACCGCCAGACTGACGAGAAATTCCTTGAAATACTGAATGAGATTCGCAACGGAGAAATAGGAGACATCGATTTTGAGACTTTAAATCAAAGATATATTCCTGATTTTGAGCCTAAAGATGAACCTTATGTTTACCTGACTTCCCATAACCGGATGGCAGACGAAATCAACCGTAAAAAACTCGCTGAACTTCCCGGGAAATCCTATTTCTACAAAGCGGAAATCGACGGAAATTTTAATGAAAACCAGTTTCCCAATGATGAGATTCTGGAACTCAAACCCGGCGCGCAGATTATGTTTATCCGGAACGATGCCACGGGCGAAAAAAAATATTTCAACGGAAAACTGGCTGAAGTGGTTGATGTTGATGAGAAAGAGATTACCGTAATCATTGACGGACAGGAAGATATTTATAAACTAAAAAAAGAAATCTGGGAACAGAAACGTTATTCGCTTTCCGCCGATAAAAGCATTCAGGAAGAAGTTCTGGGAAGTTTCAATCAGTATCCAATCCGTTTGGCCTGGGCGGTGACCATCCATAAATCTCAGGGCCTGACTTTTGACCGTCTGATCATTGATGCCGGAAAATCTTTTGCTTCCGGACAGGTGTATGTTGCACTTTCTAGATGCAGAACGCTTGAAGGGATTGTTTTAAAGTCTAAAATTACGCCTGAAGTTATCTTTGCTGATAAAAGAGTCTCAAAATTTCAGGATGAAACGCATGCAAATGATCGGGTAGAAGAAATTCTGAATGCTGAAAAGTATGATTACAGCATAAAAAAAATAATTGATCGCCTTGACTGTCATTGGTTTAAACCTTCACTGGAATCTTGGCAACTTTCCGCGCAGCACAGCAAAGCGCTGGATACGGAAAAAGTGAAGTTTCTTTATGGGGCCATAAAGCCCGAAACCGAAAAATTCATTTCCATTTTCGAGAAATTCAAAAAAATCATCGCTCAGAAAACGCAGAAATTTGTCAGCGGAACGGAGGAATGGAATGAAGTGGAAACTAAAGCCAAAGGCGCGGTGAATTTCTTTTTTACGAATGTAAATGCAAAGGTTTTTGCTCCCCTGAAAGAATTTTATGCCGAAAGCAAAGGCGTGAAAGGACTGAAACAGTACAATGAAGATTTCCGGGTTTTTCTGGATGATCTTGAAGATTATCTGAACGATTTGAAAACACTTCATTTACTCGAAGCGAAACTTTTTGACGCAAAAAATGAAGTGAGCGTCACCGCGAAAATCGCCAAAATCCCTTCACATATTCTGACCTATCAGCTTTTTGAAAATGGTAAAACCATTCCGGAAATTGCAAAGGAACGCGGTTTGGTCACCGAAACGATTTTCGGACATCTGGCAAAATTTGCAGAACAGAGTTTGCTGGATCTATCCCGGATTTTTGCGAAGGAGAAAATAAAAATATTTGAAAAGGAATTCAAGAAAAATTCTCACGAAAGCTTGAGCGAGTGGAAGAAAGTGCTTCCCAATGAATTTGAATTTAATGAAATCAGAATTCTGCTCAACCATTATAATCATAACAAAGAAAAAAATGAAAAAATTTGACATATCGGTTCTCGATTTAGCGCCTGTAAAGCAGCACAAAACCATACACGACACATTCAACGACAGTCTGGATTTGGCAAGATTCACTGAAAAACTAAATTACAAGAGATTTTGGCTCGCCGAACATCACAATATGGCCAGTATCGCCAGCTCTGCAACCTCTGTTTTAATTGGTTTTATCGCCAATGGAACCGAAAAAATCCGCGTTGGTTCTGGCGGAATCATGCTTCCCAATCACAGTTCATTGGTAATTGCTGAGCAGTTCGGGACTTTAGAAAGCCTTTTTCCGGGTCGAATCGATTTAGGCGTCGGAAGAGCGCCCGGAACCGACGGTTTAACGGCAAAAGCACTTGGACGGAATCCAATGATCATCAACGAACAGTTTCCGAGGCAGATTCAGGAGCTGCAGCAGTATTTTTCTGATGATAATTCTGAAAGTCTGGTCCGTGCAATTCCGGGTGAAGGCTGCGATATCCCGATTTATATTCTAGGATCGAGTACCGACAGCGCGTGGCTCGCTGCTGAAATGGGTTTGCCTTACGCTTTTGCCGGACATTTTGCGCCTGAAATGATGAGTTTTGCCTTCGATATTTACCGCGAAAATTATAAACCCAGTGAAAAATTTACTGAACCCTACATCATTGCCTGTGTAAACGGAATTGCCGCAGACACTGATGAAGAAGCAAAAAGACTGTCGACAACGCTTTATCAGGCTTTTATCAACATCATCAGAAACGACAGGAAACCGTATGCTCCGCCGGTTGATGATATGGATGAAATCTGGAACCCAATGGAAAAAGCCGGTGTAATGCAGAAATTGCGCTACAGTTTTATCGGAAGTGAGGAAACAGTAAAAAAGCAACTCCTGAACTTTCAGGAAACGTTTAAAGTTGATGAAATCATGTTTACGTCGCATATTTACGACCACAACGCGAGACTCAGATCGTATGAAATCATTAGAAATGCGGTGGATTCTTTGGGTTAAATGATTCTCTTTGTTGGGGGCCGGGGGCCGCCCCCCCCCCCCCCAAAAAAAAAAAAAAAAAAAACCACAAAAAAAAATGAAAAAAAAAAAAATTATGGTAATAAATATAAATAAAATAAA
>JAIBEW010000026.1 GCA_019459085.1 Kaistella sp. | reverse complement strand
CCCCCCCCCCCCCCCCCCCCAAAAAACCTCAGGGAAAGATTGTAATGAAAAGCGGGACCGAACCTCAAAAAACACCTCAACAGGTTGCTCCAAAAAAAAGACGCGCCAAAAAGGCGCGTCCTGATAACCCCGAAAATTATTAGAATTTTAAATCTCCGTTTACTTCTCTCACTGCTTTTGCAGCAGTTGCAAATTTTTCTTTTTCTTCGTCAGTTAAACTGATCTCAACAATTTTTTCAACACCGTTTTTACCGATTATTGCCGGAACACCCAAGCAGATGTCGCTTTCGCCATATTCTCCGTCCAACATCAGTGAACACGGAATCATTTTTTTCTGGTCGCAGATAATGGACTGCACCAAAACTGAAACCGCAGCTCCGGGTGCATACCATGCGGAAGTTCCCAGTAATTTGGTTAAAGTGGCACCCCCAACTTTGGTTTCTTCTTCAACAAACGCCTGTTTTTCGGCGTTCAGGAATTCAGAAACAGAAACACCATTTCTTGTCGCCTTGCTCATTAACGGAAGCATTCCGGTGTCGCTGTGTGCAGCGATGACCATCCCGTCAACATCTGAAATCGGGCAATCCAGTGCTTCGGCCAATCTGTATTTGAAACGTGCGGAATCTAAAGCGCCGCCCATTCCGATGATTTTGCTTTTTGGAAGTCCGGAAGTTTTGTGAACCAGATAAGCCATTGTATCCATCGGGTTTGAAACCACGATGATGATAACGTCCGGAGAATGTTGTACCAGATTTGCAGTCACCTCTTTAACGATTCCTGCGTTGATGCCGATGAGTTCTTCTCTCGTCATTCCCGGTTTTCTCGGGATTCCGGAAGTGATCACGGCCACTTTGGAGCCTGCAGTTTTGCTGTAATCGCCGGTTGTTCCGGAAATTTTGGTATCAAAACCATTCAGTGAAGCAGTCTGCATCAGATCCATTGCCTTGCCTTCGGCAAAACCTTCTTTGATGTCTACTAAAACTACTTCAGAGGCGAAATTTTTCATCGCAATGTATTCTGCGCAACTTGCGCCAACTGCTCCTGCTCCTACAACGGTTACTTTCATATCTTTTTATTTATTGTTTCAGATTTTTCCGGATGCCTCCGGAGGGAGCACAAATTTAAGAAATATTGAAGTGTTGGGCAATTTTTGGAATTGCGATTTCGGGAATTATTTAAATAATTTTTGACATTTCAAACAGACATAGGTTTTACGGTTCACTTTCCCCATTTCCTCTACCAAAAGTAAACTTTTGTCTTTCGGGCAGTTTTTTTTGCCGTAAATAAATGCCTCTTCCTTTACGGTATCGCTTTTCATAAGATCTAGAAACTCGTATGCATAATTCACCACGGTTTCAATGAGATAGACCAGTTTTTTCTCCGGAATGTCTTTCACCAGACTGTCGGGATGAATTTTAGCGCGATACAGCGCTTCGATGCGGATGATATTGCCGACGCCGGTAAAAAGCTCCTGCTCCAGCAACACATCGCCGATCATTTTATCGGCAAAATCTTCCTGAAGCGTTTTCAGGACCAGTTCGCCGTCGAATTCCTTCTTCAGAATATCGGTTTTGAAATTGTAAAAATCCGTAGGTTTTCCTGTATGAAACTGCGTTTTAGCGACGTAAAAATTAATTTCTGCATCCGCAAGATGCAATGCGAAACTCGCATTCACTTTCTTGCGCTTGTTAATAAGCATACTGCCGAAAAGCCCCAGGTGAACGCTCACAAAAAAATCCTTGAACACAAAAAGCAGGTTTTTTCCGAAACTGTCAATTTCCAGAAGTTCAACCTTTTCAATAGCAGATTTGTCCATTTCTCCGTAGCCCGAAGCTTCGGTAACGGTTTTGCCTTTGTAGCGCTGGAGTTTGGTTTTCAGAACAAAGATCGAGGGTCCTTCCGGCATTTCGTAATTTTTAAGATTGTTTTTTAAGCTGATTCAGAGACTGACGGGTTGCGACCGATTTATTGTAAATTTTCTGGCGGATTTTCTGCATCCTTCCGACCGGTTGCAGGATTTCTGCATTTTCAAAAGGATTGAAGGACAGGTTTTCGTAATCCATTATTTCATAACGCGAAATATCCTGTTTTGGCAAAACGATTGTTCCGACCGTGATGAATTTCGAGTGTTTCTCTTTCCAGTTTTTCAGCAGATTGTTCACCGGCGTTTTCTTTTCACTGATTCCAACCTGCACCTGAAAATCCAGAGACAGTTCATGGGTCAGGAAATAATTTTTTAAAGTCTGCGTCTGATCATCATGCGTTTCTTTCAGTTTTTTCTCAACAAAATCGGGCTTCAGACGGATTTTTACCACTTTTTCTCCCAACCGGAAACAGCCGACAGAATGGTAATCATACACGGAGATAAACTGCTTTTCAATATCCAGAACTTTCATCATATTGTTCAGGATCGAAAGGATCTGCCGGTCGAAAAACAGACTTAAACCTGCTTTAAGGAGTCCCGGAATTTTAAAAATCGCCAATGGCAAAAACTTAACGCTTGCGATAAAAAAACGGTTGGCCTTGATATGGATTTTCAGGAATTTTGAAACGGAATTGGTTACAAAAACAGGAAGATTCACCAACGGAAATTTTGCGCTTACTGGAACATCTCTGTTGAAAATCTTTACTGAACAGCCGTAAATGGGATACTCACCACCGCCTTTTGTCACGAAGAAATTCGGATGTGAATACCGGATGATGATTCCCAAATCATTGCCGCCCAGAAGTTCCGGAAAATCCGCCGCATCATTTTCAACCGGAATAAAAGTGCCGCGCACAAAACCGAACGCTTTTGCGTGGGCATTCCGCGTGGCGATTTTTTTTCTGTTCAGTTTATGCGAAACGGTCACGGCTTTTTCCACGAGCTGAACGTCTTCTTCGAGGAGAATTTCTTCTTCCGGAGTGAGTTCATCGAATTTCGGGGAATAGCGTGAAAAAGTTTTCATATCAAGTTTTTAAGGATAGGAGCCATCAAATCTGGCACCAATCCCTATTTCTCCTCTTCAAAATAAAGGCGGTAGTATTTTCCTTTTTCGTCCTGACCGGTTTCAATCATTTTTCGGTCGCCGTGCACGTAAATATGGAAGTTTTTGTCGAGTTTAATCACGCTTTTGAAACCGCGGCTCTGCTTTTTTACCGCCGCTTCGTTGATGGCAAAATCTTCGGAAATAGAAATCTGCATTTCCTGTTCGTAATCTGATTTGAAATTGCTGAAACTTTCGATGACATTTTTGTCTTCAAGTACTTCATTCGTGAATTCATCGAAGTCGAAGGTCTCCTTTTCTTTGAAAAAAGTGATGGATTTGTTCAGGAAATCCGCCTGATCGGCTTTTGTGGTTTCAAATTCCTGAGGCAGCTGTTTTGTGATGAAATCTCTGTACACCGAAAGCGTTTCCTGAGTGTGGAAATACTCATCGTCGCGCTGTTTTACCTTCAGAAAATCTTCGAACCAATAGTACATATCGCCGTTTTTATTATTGTCAACGACCGAAACGGCATAACCGGTTTCTTTGCTGCTGTTGTAAATCAAAGCCCCTTTGTCGAGTTTTGAAAGGCCGATCCCGTAGTCTTTTTCAATTTCGAAGGCTTCATTTTTCGGGAAAATCTTCAGGAAAGGATTTTTGCTTTCGGTCTTAAAGATTCCGATCGAATCGATTTTATTACCGTCGGCATTTTCTTCGCCTTCAAAATAAACAACGAAGAGCTCACCGCTTTGTACGCGCGGATTTTCAGCAATATCATAAAGATGTTGCGCGATGTTCTCGGCTTCGTAAACAAATTTGGCCTTGTCTTCAAAAATCTCCGAAACTGAACTGTAAACAGGATTATTCACCAGATAGGTGTCGCTGTAAAAGCGGAACTGCTCTTCGGATTTAAAGGATTTCAGGAAAAAATCTTCCAACAATTCCTTCATTTCCTCCTCCAGCTGCAGTTCTTCCTGAGAAAGGATTAGAGATTCCTGATTGATTCTGTTTCCGACTTTATGAATGATGATTTTTGAGAGCATTTTTTGATTTTATTGAAGTCTGCAAAGATATTTTTAAAAGGCGGATCCTGAAATTTAAAACGGATTAAATTATCTCGTATTTGATAAATAATTAAAAAGACCGTGAGATAAATAATTTAACCATTTTTTAATTCGGGATTAACATAATATCAAATAATCCCTTTGCTGGTTGAAAATTCGCTTATTTTTTCTTTATTTGTATAACAAACAACTGCGTATGCTTTCAGAAATACAGAATCTGCATGAGGTTTGGCTCTCGAACCGGACGGTCAGGGATACAAGACCTCATCAAATTTCATTTGATGATCTTACCAATTCCATTATCAGCACAGGTCCCTTTTCTTTCTACATCATCGATTTTTTTGACATGTCGCTTTCCCACATCAGTCCGTCGGTTTACGAAATGCATGGTTTTGATCCGGAAACCCTTGAGTTTAACGATGTGCTGAACGCGATTCATCCGGACGACATCGATTTCGTAATAAAAGCAGAAGCTTTTCTGACTAAATTTTTCACAGATAATATCCCCAGGGAAAAACTCCCCAGCTATAAAATCAGCTACTGCTTCAACGGCCGGTTGAAAAACGGAGAATATGTGCTGTTCAACCATCAGGCTTTAATGCTCACGATGGACGAAACCGGCGGCTACGGCAAATCTTTAAATATCCATACGCGGATCGATCATCTCAGTAATTTCAACACCTATAAAATTTCACTCATTGGGCTGAACGGTGAACCTTCTTTTATGAATTTGAGCCTTGATGAACCGAATGGTGATTCGAAACAGTTCTCGAAACGGGAGATCGACATTATCCGGCTTTTAGGAAACGGTTTAAACACTGCCGAAATTGCGGTAACACTTTCTATCAGTCCGTTAACCGTAAAAAAACACCGTAACAATATCCTCGAAAAAACCGAGGCAAAAAACACTGCACAGCTGATTAAAAACTGCATTCTGCAGGGAATTATCTAGTTCGTTTTCTTCGAAAAATACTCCTTTTGGAGTATTTTTTTTGGTTTGGGCTTTCGGTAGCTTTGATGAATATTCATTAACACATAAAAAATAAAGCTATGAAAACAATGATCACTTTTTGCCTGATGATGGCAGCAGTATTTACCGCAAATGCACAAACAAAGGAAGAAACCCTAAAATGGCTTCAGGAAAATTATTCAAAAAGCAATATCCGATATCCGGAATCCAATACGGTGGAGGCATCACGTGAAAACAAACTCGAAATGACCACCGAAAGCATCAGAGTATTTAACAGCGGAGGTTCTACAAAGGAAAAATGGAAAGATGTGACGGAAGTTTCCTACGATAATATCGGTTATCAGGCTGGTTTGACCTATATAAAATTTAAAAACCAGTACAAAGGAGAAGCCGTATTCATCAACATGGCCAATATGGATCTGGACACAAAGATTTTGGTGGAAAAACTTAAACTGATGGCTACTTTGAACGGAGCCACTTTAAAATAAAAACGATGAAAAACCTATTTGTCATTGGCTTTCTTGTGCTCTGCACCATTACATCGGCACAAACCAAAAAAAACAAGAAAACCAGCACGGAAGTATCTGTAGCACAGCAAAACAGTAATCGGGGTGCAGCTTCCACTGCCCTGTCGTTAGAATCGATTATTAATAAAAACATTGAAGCGCTTGGAGGCGAAGAAAAACTGCGCGAAGCGAAAAGTGCTGTTGCAGAAGGTGTCATCTACACCCAGCAAGTCAATGTACCCATTAAATCGTGGATGGTCCATAATGAGGGATTGCGCCTGGATATGCAGATTCAGGGTCGTAAAAACACAACCGTCGTAACACCGTACGGCGCCTGGACTCTTTTTCCGGCGCAAAGACAAAAACGGCCAGTAGACTCGGATTTGGCAACGGCACGCGAAGGGGCTGAAGAACTGGATATGACAGGTGACCTTCTCGACTACCGCAACAAAGGTAATAGCGTTGAACTTTTGGGAAAAGAAAATCTGGACGGAAATGAAGTGTATAAGCTCAAGGTGACCCGTAAAAGTGGTACAGAGGTTCTTCTTTTTCTGGATGCCACCAGTTTTTTGCTTCTAAAAAGGGTTATTGACAAAACCATAGAAGGAAAAGTAACAACGGTTACAGAACGTTACAGCAATTACACAAAAACTCCGGATGGATATCTGTATGCAACTGTATGTGACCATTCGCCTTCAGGATTCTCGATAAAACTGGTAAAGTATGAGGTGAATGTTCCTGTGGATTCCAAAATATTTGAAAAAACGTAACTGAAATGCTGCGGGAAGACCAACGCAGTAAGTCCGGAAGAAAAATTAAAAATTAAATAAATTAAAACCATGAAAAAACTACTTACAGTTTGCCTTTTCGCTATCAGTTTGATGGCCTCGGCACAGATCCAGAAAGAATATTATGACAGTGGCGCCCTGAAAGCCACAGGTGACACGTACAATGGAAGAGCACATGGTGAATGGAAGATTTATTACGAAAGCGGAGAACTTATGTCTGTGACCAACTACCGGAACGGTGAAACGGAAGGAAATTCTAAATCTTATTATGAAGACGGTGTTTTAATGGCATCGGGCACCCACAAAAACGGAAAGCAGCACGGCGAATGGAAATTTTATGATACAGACGGGGAGCTCGAAGAGGTGGTGCAGTATAGAAACGGGAAAGCACAGGATGAATAGGATATAAAATTTGAAAAAGTGACAACAAAAAATCCCCAAGTTTCACTTGGGGATTTACTATTGAATAAACGGATTGCTTCGCCCGCAATCACGTTTTGGTCTTATTTTACTTCTTCGAAATCAGCGTCCTGAACGTCTTCAGTTCCTGCATTATTGGCAGACTGAGCGCCATCCTGAGGCTGACCTTGCTGACCTGCTGCGTACATTTCTTCGGAAGCCGCCATCCAGGCTGCATCCAAAGCTTCTGTTTTGGTTTTAATGCTTTCTATGTCTTTCGCTTCGAAAGCAGTTTTCAGTTCCGCATGAGCAGCTTCTACCGCTGCTTTTTTGTCGGCAGAAAGTTTGTCTCCAAATTCTTTCAGTTGTTTTTCGGTCTGGAAAATCAAACCGTCGGCTTTGTTGAATACTTCCACTTCTTCTTTTTTCTTGGCATCTGAAGAAGCATTTTCTTCCGCTTCACGCTTCATTCTTGCGATTTCTTCTTCTGAAAGTCCTGAACTCGCCTGAATTTTGATCGACTGTTCTTTTCCGGTACCTTTATCTTTAGCGGAAACGTGTAGGATTCCGTTTGCATCGATATCGAAAGTTACTTCAATCTGAGGAACTCCTCTTGGTGCAGGTGGAATATCAGCAAGATCAAATCTTCCGATTTCTTTGTTGTCGTTGAACATCGGTCTTTCACCTTGTCCTACTCTGATCGAAACTGCAGGCTGGTTATCGCTGGCGGTTGAGAACGTTTCAGATTTTTTGGTTGGAATCGTGGTATTGGATTCAATAAGTTTCGTGAAAACAGAACCCATTGTTTCAATTCCCAATGAAAGCGGCGTAACATCTAATAAAAGAACGTCTTTTACATCTCCTGTTAAAACACCACCCTGAATTGCAGCTCCGATGGCTACTACCTCATCCGGGTTTACTCCTTTTGAAGGTTTTTTACCGAAGAATTTCTCCACTTCTTCCTGAATGATCGGGATTCTTGTAGAACCACCTACCAAAATTACCTCATCGATATCTGAGATGGAAAGACCAGCATCAGACAAAGCTTTTTTACAAGGCTCCATCGAACGTCGAACCAAATCTGTAGACAACTGCTCGAATTTTGCTCTTGTCAGCGTTTTAACCATGTGTTTTGGTCCTGTTGCTGTAGCTGTGATATATGGAAGATTGATTTCTGTCTGGGTTGAAGAAGACAATTCGATTTTTGCTTTTTCTGCGGCTTCTTTTAGTCTTTGAAGCGCAATTGCGTCAGATTTCAAATCAACTCCTTCTTCCGCTTTAAATTCGTCGGCCATCCAGTTGATGATTACATCATCAAAATCATCACCACCTAAATGCGTATCACCGTTTGTTGACAAAACTTCGAAAACACCGTCTCCCAAATCAAGGATAGAAACGTCGAATGTTCCACCACCTAGATCATAAACTGCGATTTTCTGATCTTTGTGAGCTTTATCCATTCCGTAAGCCAAAGCGGCAGCGGTAGGCTCGTTGATGATTCTTTCCACTGTTAATCCAGCGATTTCTCCGGCTTCTTTAGTCGCCTGTCGCTGCGCATCGTTGAAGTATGCAGGAACAGTGATTACCGCTCTTGTTACTTCATGACCCAAATAATCTTCCGCTGTTTTCTTCATTTTCTGAAGAATCATGGCCGAAATTTCCTGTGGCGTATATTCTCTGTCGTCAATTTTTACTTTTACAGTATCGTTTGGTCCGCTTACCACTTTGTAAGGAACTCTTGAAACTTCTTTTGCATCGTCTTTAAAATGCGTTCCGATAAAACGTTTGATTGAATAAACCGTTTTTGTAGGATTGGTAACCGCTTGTCTTTTTGCAGGGTCACCCACTTTTCTTTCACCATCTTCAGTGAAAGCAACTATGGAAGGGGTTGTTCTTTTACCTTCCGCATTAGGAATTACAACAGCGTCTTTACCCTCCATTACGGCAACACAAGAGTTGGTTGTTCCTAAATCGATTCCAATTATTTTACTCATAGTATCTATTTTTTATTATTTACTTATTTTGAAGTGGATTTCTCCAATTTTATACCAAGGAATAAATTGTGACAAATTGACACAGGAGTTGTTGGAAAAAGCTGCAAAAGGCATTTTAATAAAAATTTAACACCACTCCAAACCGCTTTCTACTTAATATCGCTATTTTTGAGAATTCTATAAAAAAAGAAGCATGTCGAATCAGTTCAACCCGCGCGATGTAACGTGGCTTGCCTTCAACGAAAGAGTTTTACAGGAAGCGATGGATGTTAACGTACCGCTTCATCTCCGCATCCGTTTCATGGGTATTTTCTCGAACAATCTCGATGAATTCTTCCGGGTGCGCGTTGCAGGTCTTAAGCGGGCCATGGATTTTAAGGATAAATTCATTACCGAATCGTTTTATCAGCCGCCTACCAAAATTCTGCAGCAGATCAATGAAATCGTGATCAGCCAGCAGCAAAACTTTAACAAAACCTGGAAAAAAATTCAGGAAGAAATGGCGGAACAAAAAGTCTACATCAAAACTGCCAAAAATCTTTCGAAAAAACAGGAACAATTTGTCCGCGAATATTTCGATGAAACGGTGGAAAGCAATGTGATCCCAATACTGCTTCACGACAATGCGCCAATGCCTTATTTAAGGGATAAATCGCTTTATCTGGGCATTGCAATGAGTAAGAAAGAAAAACCCGGCGAGAGCAAATTTGCGATCATCGAAATTCCTTCGCGTGTCATCGGACGCTTTCTGTTGTTGCCTTCCGAAGATGACGAAGAAAAAAATGTCATGCTTCTGGAAGACGTCATCACGTTTAATCTTCCGCATATTTTCTCCTATTTCGGATACGATGATTTTACCGCAAACTGCTTTAAAGTAACGAAAGATGCGGAGTTTGACCTCGATAACGACATCAAGACCACACTTGCTGAGAAAATTGAAAAAGGAATAAAATCAAGACGGAAAGGCAAACCTACCCGTTTTGTTTTCGATAAAGAGATGGATAAGGCGCTGCTTGAGTTCCTCATCAGAAAACTGAACTTAAGCAAAAAAGACAGCATTATTCCGGGTGGGAAAATTCATAATTTCCGTCATTTTATGGAGTTTCCGGATGTTTTTAAAGCCTACCATAAACCGGAAGAAAGAACCTCATTCGATCATCCTGCCTTCATCAATAAAAGAGTGACGGATGTGATTCAGGAAACGGACGTCCTGCTCACTTTTCCGTATCATCATTATACGCCCGTAATTGATCTGCTGCGGGAAGCGGCGATGGATCCGGATGTAAAATCGATTCAGATCACCGCTTACCGATTGGCGAGCCATTCAAAAATAGTCAATACTTTAATCAATGCCGTGCGAAATGGTAAAGAGGTCACAGTAATGCTGGAACTTCGCGCAAGATTCGACGAAGAAAGCAATCTGGGTTGGAAGGAAATCCTGGAACAGGAGGGTGTGAAAGTACTCCTCGGAATTCCGAATAAAAAAGTGCACGCAAAACTCTGCGTCATCAAGAAAAGAGCGCATAACAGAACGGTGCAGTATGGATTCGTGAGTACCGGAAATTTCAATGAAAAAACCGCAAAAATTTACGGCGACCATTTGCTCATGACTTCGGACCGCGGAATTATGGCCGACATCAACAAAGTCTTCACGGTCCTTAAAAAACCTAAAGAAGATATTATTCCCGTCCTAAAATCCTGCAAAAAACTCCTGCTCTGTCCACAGTTTATGCGCGAAAAAATCCTTCATCACATCGACCGGGAAATTGAAGAGGCAAAAGCCGGACGGAGATCGGAAATCATCATCAAAGTAAATTCACTGAGCGACCGAACTTTAATTCAGAAACTCTACGAAGGCGCATCGGCGGGCGTTACCATAAAACTGATCGTAAGAGGGATTTACTGCGCCGTGAATCAGAAGGAATTTGCAACGAAAATACGTGCCATCAGTATTGTTGATGAATATCTGGAACACGCAAGGGTCATGTATTTTTACAACAAGGGAAATGAAGATATTTACATTTCTTCCGCCGACTGGATGACACGAAACCTGGATTACCGCATTGAGGCCGCTGTAAAAATCACCCAGAAAAATCTCAAAAAAGAGATGAAGGATATGCTCGATATCCAGCTGAGCGACAATGTAAAAGCCCGAATCCTCGACAAAAACATGCGTAATGAATACGTGAAAAACGATAAAGCTGAAATCCGTTCGCAGATTGAAACCTACAAGTACCTGAAAAAGAAATCGGAATAGAAACACATGGCGAGAATGAGTATTTTTGCACTGAATTAAATATATATAATGAGAATAGCGGCCATAGACATCGGAAGCAACGCAGCAAGGCTTTTGATCAATGAAGTTTCGGAACCTGAAATCGGAAAGACAGAATTTACAAAGCTCAATCTCCTGCGCATTCCGCTGCGTTTGGGAATGGATGTTTTTGCCAAAGGAAGAATCGGGGAAGAACGGGAACAGATGGTCATAGATTCGATGCGTGTTTTTTCTGATCTCATGAAAATCTATAAAGTGGAACATTACCGCGCGTGTGCGACCAGTGCGATGCGCGATGCTGAAAACGGCCCGGAAATCATCAGCAAAGTCAAAAAATCATCGGGAATCAACATTGAAATTATTTCAGGTGATGAAGAGGCAACTTTAATTTACGAAAATCATGTTGCAGAAGGGCTCGACAAGGATTTTGCCTATCTGTACATCGATGTTGGCGGCGGATCTACGGAACTCACCTTTTACGAAAACGGAAAAATGGAATATGAGCATTCCTTCAACATCGGCACGATCAGATTGCTGAACAATCTCGTGACAGAAGATCACTGGAAAGAACTGAAAGAAGAGATCAGGAAAAACATCAACAGCAAAAAGCCGATTCTGGCCATCGGTTCGGGCGGAAATATCAACAAAATTTTCTCCATGAGCAAAACGAAGGACGGCAAACCCATGTCGACGGCTTATCTAAAAAAATATTATAAAGAAATGAATGACCTTACGCTTGAGGAAAGAATGAGCAAATTCGGACTTCGCGAAGACCGGGCCGATGTTCTGGTTCCAGCGCTCGAAATATTCAACAACGTGATGACGTGGTCTGAAATCACCAAAATTTTTGTTCCTAAAATCTCTGTTGCCGACGGTTTGATTCACAGTATTTATGATAATTTACAAAAAAAATAACTGAACTTTTATTTCGGTAGTGGTTAAAAAACAAAAAAACAGGCATTTTCAGCCCGTTTTTTATGATTTATTGACCTTCTTATGTCTTATTCCACATTCAGAACCTCCAGAATTTCCGGAGCGTGCTGTTTGATGGTATTTTCAACGCCGAGCTTCATGGTTGAAAAACTCATCGGACAGCCGTTGCAGTTGCCCTGCAGTTTTACGTACACTTTCTGGTCCTTGACATCGATCAGTTCAATGTCGCCGCCGTCTTTATTCAGAAACGGGCGGATGCTTTCGAGTGCAAACAACACCTTTGTTACCGTATCTTCGTGATCTATCAGTGTTTTCATATTTTATTTTTGTGCGGAATCGATTTCTTTGAAGAAAGCAATTCCAAATCGCTTATTTTTTGGTAGAACAGCCGGCCATGGTCGTAATTTTTACGGCTTCGGTTGCGGGTAGACTTTTATTTCTTTCAACCAGACTTTCAATCATATTCTGAGCCGTGGTTTTATAGATTTCCTCGATTTTAGAACCTTCCTGAAGTGCGGCCGGTCTTCCGACGTCACCCGCCTCACGGATGCTCTGGATCAATGGAATTTCACCTAAAACAGGAATTCCCAAATCTTCCGCCAGATACTGCGCACCCTGATTTCCGAAAATGTAATATTTATTGTCCGGTAATTCTTCAGGCGTAAAGTACGACATATTTTCAATCAGCCCTAAAACCGGAATATTGATGCTTTCCATCTGGAACATCGCGATTCCTTTGCGGACATCAGCCAGCGCAATATGCTGCGGCGTACTTACAATCACGGCTCCTGTTACCGGAACTTCCTGAATAATGGACAAATGGATATCGCCCGTTCCCGGCGGTAAATCGATTAAAAGAAAATCCAGTTCACCCCAATCTGCGTCGCGAATCATTTGGTTTAAAGCTTTGCTCGCCATCGGTCCCCGCCACACAACAGCCTGATTTGCCCCGGAAAAATAACCGATAGACAGCATTTTCACGCCGTAATTTTCTATAGGTTTCATCAAGTTTTTACCGTCAACTTCCACCGAAATAGGTTTTGCCCCTTCTGTATCAAACATTGTTGGAACTGAAGGTCCGTAAATATCAGCATCAAGAATTCCGACTTTGAAACCCATTTTTGCTAAGGTCACCGCCAGGTTTGCAGCAACTGTAGATTTCCCTACTCCACCTTTTCCGGAGGCTACGGCAATGATGTTCTGGATTCCCGGAATCTGTTTTCCTTTGATCTGGTTCTGCTGAACCTGAGATGGCTCCGGAGAAGCGATTTTCAGTTTCAGAACGATTTCTTCTCCAAATTCAGAAGCAAACGCCTGTTTCATGGCAGCTTCGAGTTTTTTCTTTTCGTGCATTGCGGGTGAATGGGCGGTCATATCAATATAAACATCATTCCCCACGACCTGGAAATTGTTCACCAGATCATCTACTTCTATCTCTTTCAGAAACTCCTGAACTTTAGCTTTCGTCAACATAATTATACGGTAAATTGAGGGACAAATTTACGGATTATTTCTTATTTAGAATGAATAGAAGTAACATTAAACTGATGACATCAATCAGCCTTATATATTACACGATGGCTATTTCTCCCGAAAGTTTTCCGGATGAAAATCTTTCTCACCTTTAATAGTATAAAACCTTTAATATTTCTTAAAGTTAATCTGCCTCGAAGGCGAGCGCCTTTTCCTGGTCGAATTCACCTTCCCATTTCGCAATCACTACAGAGGCGAGACAGTTTCCGATCACGTTTACAGATGTTCTTCCCATATCCATCAACTCATCAATGCCTAAAATAGCGGCAATGATAAAAATTGGAAGCCCAAACTGATCGGCTGTGGCAATTAAGATGATCAGCGATGCACGCGGAATTGCGGCAACACCTTTGCTCGTAATCATCAGCGTTAAACAGATCAGTAACTGCTGTCCGAAAGAAAGATCCATTCCGGCGGCCTGCGCGACAAAAATTGAAGCCAAAGAGAGATAGAGCGTTGTTCCGTCCAAATTGAAGGAATAACCGGTTGGTACTACGAATGAAACAATTTTTCTCGGTACGCCAAATTTCTCCATATTCTGCATTACAACGGGCAAAGCGGCATCGGAACTCGTGGTTGCAAATGCGATGGATACCGGTTCTTTTATTGCCTCAATGAATTTTTTAATGGGTACTTTCATGTAAAGTGCGATGGGCAGAAGCACTAAAAGTATAAACGCGATCAGTGCGCAATATAAAGTCAGAAGAAGCATGAATAAATATTTCAGGATATCGATTCCCATATGTCCGACTGTATATGCCATCGCCGCCCCAACTCCAATGGGTGCAAAATACATGATGATGTGCGTGTATTTGAACATTGTTTCAGCGAGACTTTCCATAAAATCAACCATCGGTTTTTTCTTTTTTTCGGGAAGTTTTGCCAGACCGATACCGAAAATCACCGCAAAAACCACAATCTGTAAAACCTGGTTGTCATAAATGGATTTGATGATATTCTCAGGAAAAACGTCTCTGAAAAATGCCGTTGTTTTAAACAGCCAGTGATTCGCTTCGGGAATACTCTCCAGTGCTCTTAAATCCGCTTCTTTTACTGAAGAAGTTTTCGGAAGTTCCTGATGGGGAATTTTTGAAGCATCAATTCCTACTCCAGCTTTTGAAATATTTATCGCCGCAAGACCTATAAATAAAGCAATCGTAGTTGCCGTATAGAAATAGAGCAGAGATTTCCAAGCCATTCTTCCCACCTGCTTCAAATCGGAATGTCCGGCAATACCATAGACCAAAGTCGCAAACAAAATTGGACCTACAATGGTCTTTACCAACCTGATGAAGCCCTGACTTAGCGGCTGTAATGACAATGCTACTCCCGGATAATCTTTACCGACAATCACTCCAATCACGATACTGATTAAAATCCATGTCGTTAAATTTTTTCTACGCAGTGCATAAGTCACCATTCCCAAAACAAAAAGCAAATGCCCAAACACCAGATAATCATCGGGCAAAGGGTTGATGAGATTAATGCCATGAAGAAAAACCACAATGGTTAAAGTGAAGAAGGGAAAGATTTTCAGAAGTGTAGGACTCATAATATTTTTCTAAGATTTACAAATATATGTTTTTTTGTGAAAAACCGTGGGGAAAGTATGTTTGGTGTTTTTTGAGAATCAGAAATGAAAAACCTCCGGAAAATCCGGAGGTTTTTGAAATACTTTTAAAAATTTATGCCTGAAGATATCTTGCATAAGCATAGCCTTCTTCACCATCGGCGGTTCTTACTTTCCACCAGTCATCAGAAGTCTGCTCAACTAGGGTCACCGATTCTCCTTTTGCTGCCTTTCCTACAATAGCCGCATCCGTTGAAGGTTCCTGTCTGATATTTAGATTCGAATCTTCTGTGGAAACTTTCAGGGAAGCTCCGGAAGCCAAACCCGCTACCTGAACATCAAGATTGATGTCGGAAGCTGAATAAGTGGAATCTATGGTTCCCAATGCGTTCCAAACCGCGTCTTTGGCTCCTGTTGAAGATGCATTTCCTGAAATATAAAGAATTCCGTCCTGTTCTGAAACCTGAAGATTCGAAACTCCTCCAGCTTGTGCGGCGGATATTACGGCCGCATATTTATTTTGTAGTGTACTCATTTTAATTATTTTACAATGTAATTATAGTTTACTTTTCCTACCTGAAGCGCATCTACTGACATTTTAATCTGTCGGGACTGTGCAGCAGAAACGTTTCCGGTTAAAGTTAATTCACCATTGATGACTTCAGCTTTTACAGAAGGGAAATCTTTCAGGGCATCCTGAACTTTCTGCACATTTGCAGGATAAACTGCCGATGTGGTGACTACCGGTGCCGGCTCTGCGATTGTGGTCATATCCATAACCTCTTTAATTCCGGGAATTGCTTTCAGTGAAGCAATCATATTATCTCTGGAAGCTTCGTCAGCAAAGGTTCCGCTTAAATGAGCAGTACCGTCTTTAACTTCAACTGAAGCATTTGGATTTGAAGTCACTACTGTCGTGGCCTGAGTTTGTAACTCGGTATCAGTAACTTTCTTTTTACAGGCGATAGATCCGAAGGCGACTGCAAGTGTTAATGCAGCCATTGCGAATGTTTTTTTCATAGTTGGATGATTTAATGTTAAATAAGAATCAAATTTACTCATAATATGGAGCGTTCATCTTAAAAAAATGATAAATTTTTCTTAAAATTTATGGAAGTTAAGTACTTTAAAGAACAAAAAAAATCCTGAAATTCTTCAGGATTATTGTTTGATGATCTGCGTGATCCGCTGGGTATTGTCGGTCATAATGTATCGCATGAGATACTTGCCCGGTCTCAGTTTTTCGAGATTGATTTCCCCCGAATTCATATTGACATTCACGTGAAGCATCTGCATTCCCAGAATGGAATAAAAAGTGACAGATTTTATTTTTACAGAAGAATCTTTTGCTTTAACAATAATGAAGTCCCTTGCAGGATTTGGATACGCCACCAAAACGCCGTCATCAGATTTCTGTGAGGCAGCGGCAGGTTCTCTATAAACAGTCTGCGCGGAAACTTTTTCCGAAAAAACGGTTAAACTTCCGATAAACAGTAAAGAAAGTAGTAATTTTTTCACTTATAATATCTTTATATTTAGTTTTCTACTCACAAAAATAGAAAATTCAAATTAATATGCAATAGTTTTTATGTAAAACTATATTTAAATTTGCAGGGTTATTTCAAATACCATTCCAAATGATCATATATTCTAGAAACCGAAGATTAAGAACCAACGCTTCCATCCGAAGCCTCGTACAGGAAACTGTTCTCACCACCAACGATTTTGTCATGCCGATTTTCGTCATGGAAGGGAACAACATCCAGGAACCCATCTCTTCCATGCCCGGAATTTTCCGCAGGACGCTTGATTTAACCGTAAAAGAATGTCAGGAACTGTATTCGCTCGGCGTAAAAGCGGTGAACCTGTACATGAAAGTTTCCGAAAACCTGAAGGACAACACCGGAAAAGAAGCCTGGAACAAAAACGGTCTCATGCAGAATACAATCAAAGCGATTAAAGATGCGGTTCCGGGAATGGTCATTATGCCCGACGTCGCTTTGGATCCTTATTCGGTTTACGGACACGACGGCATTATCAATAACGGAAAAATTGATAACGACGCTACCAATGACGCACTCGTTCAAATGTCGGTTTCCCTCGCTGAAGCTGGCGCCGATATTGTCGCGCCCAGTGATATGATGGACGGAAGAGTCGCAGCCATCAGAACCGGTCTCGAAGAAAGCGGCTTTACCGATGTTGGAATTTTGAGTTACGCTGCAAAATATGCGAGTTCTTTTTACGGCCCTTTCAGAAGTGCGCTCGATTCTGCACCGGTGGATTCAGCCGAAATTCCGAAAGACAAAAAAACCTACCAGATGGATTTTCACAACTCCCGCGAAGCGATTGATGAAGTACTGAAAGATGTAGCTGAAGGTGCCGACATCATTATGATAAAACCTGGAATGCCATATCTTGACATTGTAGCTAAAGTCCGCGATGCCATTGATTTGCCGATTGCCGTGTATAACGTGAGCGGAGAATACGCCATGCTGAAAGCCGCTGCCCAAAACGGCTGGCTCGACAATGACAAAGCCATTATTGAAAGTTTAACCTGTATTAAAAGAGCCGGCGCCGACCTCATTTTCACCTACGCGGCAAAAGAAGCAGCAATTTTGCTGAATGAAAGATAATTTTATAAAAATGTTACTGAAAAAAGAGTCTGCTTTCCTGCAGACTCTTTTTGTGTCAGGAAATATCAAAATCCTTTCCTTTCGTGAATTTTGCCGCAAATGGCGCCTGATTACCTGAATAGGTAAGTTTGAAATTCTTTTTTGTTGCGGAATTCACGATGGCTTCCACGTTGACTCCTGCTGTGCCAAAACTGACTTCCAAATTCGTAGCTGCGTCTTTTTCAAGCAGAATTTCAACACTTTCGGCATAGAAAAGCGCCGTACTCAGGTAATTGAACTTCACATTTTTGCGGTAAGTCTTGGTTTTTGAAAGCGTAAAGGCTGAAAAATTTCTCAGGATTTCAATTCCGGGTGCATCAATATTGGTGATTCTTGATTTTGTAACGCCGTTTACTTTAATCGAGAAATCTTTCGCATTGCTGATGTTTCCTTTAATTCCAATATTGAATAAAGACGGAATTCCGACGCCAAACTCCAGCAGATTGCTTTTCGTAAATTCAAAATCAGGAATCAATGCATTGTTTTTCGGAATGCTGATGAGCTGATTTTTTATCCTTTCGAGGGTTTCTCCTGAAAATAAAAATCCAATTAGATTATTTCCGGTACTGCGCCAGTTTCTGCCGTTCCATTCAAAGATTTCGCAAAGCAAAGTATCAGTGGATGAATGCGGAAGCAAATCCAGATCCTGCCATTTGAAGATTTCATTGGCGTGCGGTCTTCTGTTTTGGATGTTAATGCCCAGTTCTGAAGACAGCAGTTCGGTAAGTTCTTTGTTGGTTGCCATGACAAATTTTTATTAAAATTAATAAAATTCCGGCAGAAAGTTCAGGCTTTCAGCAGCCGGATCAGAACCAGCCTTTTTTGTTCTGAACATAAGTCCTGTCAAACTGTTCATCACTCATAGTTAAGTAAATAATTCCCTCAATAAAAGGAATTACGGTCGCAATACCGCAGGTACAGATATTCAGCACAATCTGAATGATTCCTTCGTTGATGTAGCCGAGATAAAATTTGTTGGCACCAAAAGCACCAAGAAGAATCCCTAAAAGCCCTGCCGCGAGCTTTTTCTCGGACCTGTAATTCCTGTTTTCGAAATTCTGTTGATACTGACCCTGATTTCCTGGATTGTTGTAACCGTAAGTTTCCATTTTTTTGAAATTTAAATGATTGATAGTTTGCCCAATGAGTCTGAATCTGTAATATTTTGTTACATCCTGCTGCAGGGATTCTTTGGCCCCGCCTTTCTTCAAATTTATTATATTTGCGCCATGATTTTACGCGGAGAAAATTTAATCAAGGAATACGGACCAAAAAAAGTGGTAAAAGGAGTTACTGTGGAAGTTGCACAGGGCGAAATTGTCGGACTTCTCGGGCCGAACGGTGCCGGAAAAACCACTTCCTTTTATATGATTGTTGGGTTGGTAAAACCCACTTCAGGAAAAATTTTTCTCGACAACAAGGAAATTACAACCGATGCGATGTACCGACGTGCGCAGAAAGGAATCGGTTATCTGGCTCAGGAAGCTTCCGTGTTTCGCAAACTTTCGGTAGAAGACAATATTTTAGGCGTTTTACAGCTTACGAATCTTTCAAAACGCGAACAGCAGATCAAATGCGATGAGCTGATTGAAGAATTTTCTCTGCAGCACGTCCGCAAAAACCGTGGCGACCTGCTTTCGGGCGGGGAAAGACGGAGAACGGAAATCGCACGATGTCTCGCGACAAGCCCGAACTTCATTTTACTGGATGAGCCTTTTGCGGGCGTTGACCCGATTGCGGTGGAAGACATCCAAAAAATTGTAAGAAGTCTGGTCGATAAAAACATCGGGATTCTGATTACCGATCACAACGTGCAGCAGACTTTAGCCATTACACACAAAACCTATATTATGTTCGAAGGGAAAATCCTTAAAGAAGGCCTTCCACACGAACTCGCCAATGATCCACAGGTTCGGGAAGCATATCTTGGAGAAAACTTCGTTTATCAGGATATTCTGAGCAAATCGAAAAAGAAGTCTTATGTGTACAACATTTGGGCAGGAAATTTCGATTCTAAAAACCAGTTTCAGCATTTTGTGGATGAGAATTTCGCCAAACTGGATAATCTGCGGCTTATGTACGGTTTCGAAGACATCAGTTTTGCCTCTTTGGCCAATTCGGAAATCGAACATATTTTCAATGATGTGGTGGATAAAAACGCGAACAATTCTTTTCTTTTTCAGAAAAAAGAAATCACATCCACTTACCCTTCGGAACTCGCAGAATCGGATTCGAAAGTGGCCGCGAAGCCAGAACTGCATTATTTAACAACCTATCATTACGAAGCCTAAAAAGTTTTTGGTCGAATTTTTGTTAAATTCAGCATTGAAAATTAAAAACCGTTTCAATTCTCAGAAAAATGCCGAAAGCTTTTACGCGTACCTCCAATTTAATCAGTATTTATAAGCAGTTGCGGCCATTCATCACGCCTTACCGGCGAATGATTTACGGCACGCTTTTCCTCACTTTTCTCGGCGCGCTTGCGGCGCAGGTTAATCCGCTTGTGTTGAAATATACGGTGGATGAAGTAACGGTGCTCACCCAGCTTCCCGATCCGATGTCGGAAGGAATCCATGTTCTGGTCATTATCACCGCCATTTTACTGGGAAAAGAACTCGCCAATATCTTCATTCAGTTCGGGCAGAAATTTTACGGCGAAAAGATCAGGATCAGCGTGAGTTCGGTTCTGGCCCAGTCAGCGATTGATAAAATCCTGCGCTACCGGATTGCGTATTTTAATGATGAAAACCACGAAACCGGCAAACTGCAGATCCGCATTGACCGCGGAATTGAAAGTCTCACGAAACTCGTCCAGAACTTTTTCATCGATATTTTACCGCTTTTTTCGAATGCCCTCATCGCGCTGGTCATCATGTATATGCAGAATGTGTATGTCGGTTTGGTGTCCACAGTCGTAGTTCCTATTTATTTTTACGTGAGTTCTTTGCAGGCAAAAAAACTATCAGGAGTTCGGCGGACTCTGAGAAATCAGCGGGAACAGAAAACTTCGGGCCTTCTGAACCTCATCAATTCGATTATGGTCATCAAAAGTTTCGTGCGGGAGAAATTTGAAGGCAAAAAACAGTACGATCTGCAGATGCAACTCATGGGAAGCCAGCTTTTCACGCGCAGAACGAATTTTATTTATGACGGACTTAAAACTTTCATCGAACAGTTTGGTGTGGTGCTCATCATTTTACTCACAGTTTATCTAGTGTTGGACCAGCAAATGACGATTGGCGCGATCATGCTTCACATCATGCTTTTCAATAATGTTTCCTCCCCGATCAGGCAGCTCCACCGGATTTACGACGATATGAACGATGCCTTTATTTATGCTGAAGGATATTTCGATATTTTAAATGCTGACGAAGAAACGGAACCGAACGGAAGTCTGATTGAAAAAAACATCAAAGGAACTTTTGAACTCAAAAATGTTGATTTTTCGTATCCAAACGGTACAAAAGCTCTCAACAATGTTTCAATGCTCATCGAAAACGGAAAAACCACGGCTTTGGTAGGTTTGAGCGGCGCCGGAAAATCAACGGTCATCAATCTGCTCTGTAAATTTTATCTTCCTGATTCCGGAGAAATTCTTCTGGATGACATCAATCTTAACGAGTATGAAAATACTTTTCTGCGCGATGACATCGGTTTGGTACTTCAAAAAAATCACATTTTTCAGGGAAGTATCGAAGACAATATCCGGTATGGAGACATGAACGCGACCTTCGAAGAAATTGAAACTGCTGCAAAAAAAGCCTATCTTCATGACCAGATTCTGGATTTGCCTGAAAAATACCTGCATGATGCGACACAGCTTTCCGGCGGACAGCAGCAGCGGATTGCGATTGCGCGTTTATTTCTTAAAGATCCACCCATTATTTTCCTTGATGAACCTACGGCAAGTCTTGATGCCATTGCTACTGAACAGATTAAAAATTCGCTTGACGCGATAAAAGAAGGCAGAACCGTGATCATTATTTCGCATTCTTTGTCACAAATTCTGGACAGTGATGCTATTTATGTCATGAAAAAAGGGGAAGTCGTGGAAAATGGAACGCACGATGAACTCATGCAGATGCATGGAATGTACCGCGAAATCTTTGATGCTTCCGCCAGAAGCCTGAATCTGGACAAACTCATGAGTTCGTACCGTGAAAATTAACTTTAAATCAAAAAAAATGAAAAAATACATTCTATTATTCAGCACCACCGCTCTTCTCGCTTCCTGCAGCAAAATGGAAGAAAAAATCAGTGAAGTGGTGACCCAAACCACCGAAACTGCCAAACAGAAAGCGCAGGAAACGGTGAACGAGACCATCAGCAATTCCATCAATTCCATTGCGAAAACTGAAAACGCAGCGTTCGATGAAGTGTTCCCAAATGGTGATGCGACAATGGTTACCGAATTCACCGGCAAAAAACTGCAGTTCCCGAACGGAAGTCCTGCTTATTTCTTTAAATACAAAGCCGACCCGGAAGTTCTGATTCCTTTCCTGGAAAGCCAGGCGACAGCACAGGAAGAAAAATCCGATAAAACGGCACAGAAAATAAGCGGCGAAAACATCATCGAAAAAATAAGTTTCGTGGAGAAATTCTTGCCGGAAAGCATGTTGGGAACCGGTTTTCTTCAGGATCTTAAAACTGATAAAACCATGGAATATTATCAGCTCAGAAGATTCCCCAACAAAAGCACCATCATTGTAAGTCCTAAAAACAGTATGGTGTACCAGTTTGTGGAAATTCAGAAATAATATCCAATAAAATGGTGATCAAATGTTTATATTTGAAAAAAATTAAATCATGTCCAAAACTGATAAAAACGACGAGGTTTTCCGTGAAAAACTCAGCCACCTGAATGATTTTGAATTTAATGATAAGGTTGCGGGAGTTTTTGATGATATGGTAAGCCGGTCGGTTCCTTATTACGACGAAATGCAACGCATGACGAGCGAACTGGTGAAGGATTTTGCCAAAAAAGATTCACTTGTTTATGATTTGGGATGTTCCACAGGAACCACGATGATTTTAATGGACAAAACCGTTGATCCGGATATAAAGTTTGTTGGGATTGATGATTCCGAAGAAATGATCATTAAATGCCGCGAAAAACTCGACCGTTTTAAACTGCACCGCGAAATCGATTTAAAAGTAGCAGATTTAACCGAAGAAGTACCTGTTGAAAACGCATCGGTAGTAATGATGGTGCTGGTTCTGCAGTTCATCCGTCCGATTCACAGGCTTGAAATTGTGAGAAAAATTTATGAAGGCATGAATAAGGGCGGTGTTTTCATTTTAATTGAAAAAATCCTGACGGAAGAAAAATCTTTCAACCGCAGTTTCATCGATTATTATTACGAATTCAAAAGAAGGAATAATTACAGTGAACTCGAAATCTCGCAGAAAAGAGAGGCGCTGGAAAATGTTTTAATCCCTTATAAACTAAGCGAAAATTTAAACATGCTGAAAGAAGCCGGTTTCGAAGAGACTGAAGTGTTTTTCAAATGGTATAATTTCACAGGAATCATCGCAAAAAAAATATAATGATACAGATCGGTAACTTTTTCTTTAAATACAGAAATCAGCTTTTTATTCTCCTTTATCTGCTGCTTTTTCTGCCTTCTCCTCCACTTTTCGGTGAAGATACTTTTGGCCGTCATTTCTACTGGATTCCTATTGTTTTGGGGCTTTTTGTAACGGTAACCGGACAGATCATCCGCGGCGGAACCATTGGTTTGGCGTATATCGTGAGAGGCGGAAAAGACAAAAAAGTGTATGCAGACGGCCTCGTGACGGAAGGAATTTTCAGCCACGTGCGGAATCCGCTTTACGTTGGGAATATCCTGATGCTTTTGGGCGTCGGGATTTTAGCAAATTCACTTTATTTTGTCGGAATTGTAATGCCGATTTTCCTGTTTATTTATCAGTGTATTGTTTTGGCGGAAGAAAATTTCCTCAGACAGAAATTCGGCGACGGATTTAATGAGTACACGAAAAATGTTCACCGTTGGTTTCCGAACCTTTCCGGAATCGGCAAAACATTTTCTACGATGGATTTTAACTGGAAAAGATGGCTGATTAAAGAGTACAACACGCAGTTTGTGTGGCTTTGCGGGATCGCCCTGATTCTGCTTTTTAAATATCCGCATTTCACCCATGACGATCATAATTTAAGAAATATGCTTGCCATCATGTTCATTCTCGTATTTGCGGTGTACTATGTAAGCGTGCGTTATATGAAAAAATCTAAAAAATGGACTGAGTAAGGTAATCTTATCCTTTTTTCTTCTTTTTAAATAGTATTCATGAAAATCTATACCAAGACCGGCGACAAAGGCGAAACTGCTCTTTATGGCGGAACCCGGGTTTCCAAAGCATCAGCACGCGTTGAATCGTACGGAAACATCGATGAACTCAACTCTTTTATCGGTTTTGCAAAATGCGAAATCGCGGATGAAAAAGTACTGAGCCAGCTGAAAAAAATTCAGTTTGATTTATTTACCGTAGGCTCAGAATCGGCGACTCCCGTTGACAAACTTACTTTGGCCAACGGAAAATCACGGTTAACGCTCATGATTTCCGATATCGAAATCGAAGAGCTTGAGAATTGGATGGATGATTTTGAAAAAGATCTGGAACCTTTGCAGTTTTTTATTCTTCCGGGTGGCGGTAAAGCCGCAACCTCGCTTCATATCTGCCGAACCGTCTGCAGACGAGCGGAACGGAGTATGGTTTTTCTGAATGAAACCGAAGAAGTGAGACCTGAACTCATAAAATATCTCAACCGACTTTCAGATTACCTGTTCGTTTTGGCAAGATATGTCTCAAAAATAACCGGCGAAAAGGAAGAATACTGGAATCCCAATGACCGGTAAAACACTTTATTTTCTTCAAATTTCCATTTAATCTTTTTCTTTTCGTGCTTTAAACTACAATGAAAAAAGCCCTACTTTTCATCAACGGAATTCCGCCCCAAAATCTTCCGGAAACAGAAGATTATGACCTTATCGCCTGTTCTGACGGAGCTTTTCACTATCTGAAAGAGAAAAATTTTCCTTTTGAGCGGCTCGATTTTATTTCCGGTGACTTTGATTCTCATTCAGGTGCCGACGAAAGCATTTACAACGAAAAATTTATTTACACCCCGGATCAGGATAAAACCGATTTTCAGAAATCTTTGGAAATCATTAAGGAAAAAGGCTTTAAAAAAGTGGATGTATATGGCGGCAGCGGCGGCGAAATGGATCATTTTCTCGGAAATCTGACGGTTGCTTTTCTATTCAAAGGTGACATGGACATTACCTTCGTTGATGAATTTTCCACCTATTATTTTGCGCCGAAACATCTGGTCCTGGAACAGGCAAAAGGTAAAATCATTTCACTTTTTCCTTTTCCCACAGCCGGTAACATTACTACTTCGGGTTTAAACTGGCCGCTGAACAGTGAAAACCTTCAACTTACCCAAAAAATCGGAACCCGGAATTTTGCTGCGGAAGGAACGGTGGTGATCCGTTATGAAAGTGGCGATCTCGTTGTTTTTATCTCCCATCAATGAAAAAAGCCGGACGTTGAAAAATTCTCGGAAACTTCTTCAAGAAATGTCGGAATTTCACTCATTATGCAATACATCTTTAATTGAGTATTAATGAAGTGCCGTAACTGCCATTAACAAAAATTTTTACCTTTAAAACCAACTTTTTTTACCAAATTTGCATTCCGAACCGTAACACGAGCACGAAAACATGAAAATTAAATATTCAGAACTTATTGACCAGACTCTGTATTTCCCGACCGAAGAATTCAACGTCGCGGAAAATACATTACAATTTCACGACATCCCTTTAATGGAGGTGGTGGAAAAGTTTGGAACGCCTTTGAAATTTAATTATCTGCCGAAAATCTCTACGAACATTCAGCGCGCTAAAGCCTGGTTCAAGGAAGCGATCGAAAAAAACGAGTATAAGAAAGGGTACCGATACTGCTACTGCACCAAATCGAGCCATTTTGCCTTCGTTCTGGAAGAAGCGCTGAAAAATGACATTTCCCTGGAAACGTCATCGGCGTATGATATGGACATTGTAAAATCGCTTTACGACAAAGGCAAATTCGACAAAACGGTGGAAGTGATCTGCAACGGTTTTAAGACCGATGATTATCTGGCGAAAATTTCAGATCTGATCAACAGTGGCTTCGAAAATATCACTCCAATTCTCGATAATTACCGTGAACTCGATAAACTCACAGAAAGCATTGATTCTACCTTCAATATCGGGATCAGAATCGCTTCTGAAGAGGAGCCGAAATTTGAATTTTATACATCGCGACTAGGAATCGGATACAAAGATATTATCCCTTATTACAGTCAGAAAATAGCGGAACACCCGAATGCAAGGCTGAAAATGCTGCATTTTTTCATCAATACCGGAATCAAGGATACCGCTTATTACTGGAATGAACTGTATAAATGTCTGCGTGTTTACGCACGACTGAAAAAAATTGCGCCGGAAGTGGATTCCCTGAATATCGGCGGCGGTTTTCCTATTAAAACTTCTCTGAATTTCGATTACGATTACCAGTATATGGTGAAAGAAATCGTGTCGCAGATCAAGAAATTATGTGAAGAAGAAGGTGTTGAAGAACCAAATATCTACACTGAATTCGGGAGTTTTACCGTTGGCGAAAGCGGCGGCCATCTTTACAAAATCATTTCGCAAAAAAGACAGAACGACAGGGAAAAATGGAATATGATCGATTCGTCTTTCATGACTACCCTTCCTGATACGTGGGCAATTTCGCGCCATTTCATCATGCTTCCGCTGAACCGCTGGGAAGATACGTATGAAAGAGTCTTTTTAGGAGGTCTGACCTGCGATTCGGATGATTATTACAATTCTGAACAGCATACGAACGCTATTTATCTGCCTGTTTTCAGCGACACAAAGCCGCTTTATATCGGTTTTTTCCATACCGGTGCGTATCAGGAAACGATTGGAGGTTACGGCGGTGTTCATCACTGCCTGATGCCGCAGCCAAAGCATATCCTCATCGACAAAGATGAGGAAGGAAATTTCACCTATGAAGTTTTTCGGGAAGAACAGAAGCCTGAGGAAGTCCTGAAACTTTTGGGATATTAATATTTTCTGAAATCGATTTAGAACACATCAAACGCATCTGAGGATGCGTTTTTTTTGAATACATACGGTCAAGTTTTGTATGACCTTCATCCAAATTCAGGCACAAAAAAACGCACCACCGTAGTGATGCGTCATTTTTATAAAGAAATGAGCGGGATTAGTTTCCTCCTCCTTCCATTTTCTTTTTCAGTTCTGCCAAAACGTCAAGGTCTCCAAGCGTTGATTTCTCTTCGTTGCCTGAACTGCTTCCTGCCGGTTTGTTAGATCCTGATGATTCTCTCATGTTTTTCTTTTCTTCGTCTCTGAAGATTCCTGTATGAGAAACCACTACTCTTTTGAATTCTTTATTGAATTCAATTACTTTGAACTGAGCATCTTCACCTTTCTTGATTTTGGAACCGTCTTCTTTTTCCAGTAATCTTGATGGGCAGAAAGCTTCTACTTCAGCATCTTCGAACTGAACCTGAGCTCCTTTGTCGAATACTTCTGTTGCTTTTCCTGCGTGTACAGTTCCTTCAGCATATTTGGTTTCAAATTTATCCCAAGGATTTTCCTGTAACTGTTTGTGACCTAAAGAAAGTCTTCTTGCATTGGTATCCAATTCAAGAACGATTACTTCCAGTTTATCCCCAACTGCACAGAATTCTGATGGGTGCTTAATTTTTTTAGTCCAAGAAAGGTCTGAAATATAAACAAGACCGTCAATTCCTTCTTCCAGTTCAACAAATACACCGAAGTTGGTAAAGTTTCTTACCGTTCCTGTGTGAGTTGAACCGATTGGATATTTGGTTTCGATATTTTCCCAAGGATCTTTGCTCAGTTGCTTGATTCCTAAAGAGATTTTTCTGTCTTCTCTATCTAAAGTCAATACTTCAGCTTCCACTTCATCACCAACTTTTACGAAATCACCTGCACTTCTTAAGTGAGTTGACCAAGACATTTCAGAAACGTGGATCAGTCCTTCAACACCCGGAGCAACCTCAACGAATGCGCCATAATCTGCAAGAACCACTACTTTTCCTTTTACTTTATCACCAATTTTAAGGTCTGCAGAAAGAGCATCCCAAGGATGAGCCTCCAACTGTTTCATACCTAACTGGATTCTTGTTTTCTCGTCATCGAAATCAAGGATTACCACTTTTACAGTCTGTCCGTCTTCCAGAATTTCTGAAGGATGGTTCACACGGCTCCAAGAAAGGTCAGTAATGTGGATTAAACCATCAACACCACCTAAATCTACGAATACCCCGTAAGAAGTAATATTTTTAACAGTTCCTTCAAGAACCTGTCCTTTTTCTAACTGACCGATGATTTCTCTTTTCTGACCTTCAAGATCTGCTTCGATCAACGCTTTGTGAGAAACTACAACGTTTTTAAACTCAGGGTTGATTTTCACAACTTTGAACTCCATTGTTTTTCCAACAAACTGATCGTAATCTTTAATTGGCTTCACATCGATTTGTGATCCCGGTAAGAAAGCTTCAATACCGTGAACGTCTACGATCATACCACCTTTGGTTCTTGATTTAACAAAACCGTTAACGATTTCACCTGTTTCGTGAAGTTCGTTTACTCTGTCCCAAGCTTTAAGCGTTCTTGCTTTTTTGTGAGACAACTGAAGCTGACCTGATTTGTCTTCTCTTCTGTCTACCATTACTTCAACTTCATCGCCTACTGCAAGCCCTTGGTTGTAACGGAATTCGTTAAGAGAAATTACCCCTTCAGATTTGAAGTTGATGTCAACGATCGCTTCTTTATCGGTTAATCTCACTACTCTACCAACAAGAACGTCATTGTCCTGTAGGTTATTAAGTGAACCGTTGTAGATTTCTTCTAAATCGCTTTTTTCTTTTCTCGCATCTGCATCAAGACCTGATTCGAAAGAATCCCAGTCAAACTGTTCAGGTGCTACGTTCTGGTTCATAAGAACCTCTTCTTTTGTTGTCGTTTCTGACATAATAAAAATAATTTGTATTCCTTCTTTTTCAAATTTTGGCTGAATGTGGCTCTTGAAAAATACGGAAGATGTTAATTGTTAAGATTTTAACTTCGCCAAATGCTTCCACAAAAAGTGGTGCAAAAATACGGTATTATTTTCAGATATTGAAGCTTCTGTCAGGAATTATCCAGAAATAAATTCATCTTTACCGCCTTTGGCTTAACTTTGCAGCATGGAATTACAGTCAGTTTATGAAAATCTGCAGATTCAGGACATGAATCAGATGCAGAAATCCGCTTACAAAGCCACCGGAAAAGGCAAAGACCTTATCCTTTTATCTCCTACAGGTTCGGGGAAAACGCTAGGTTTTTTATTTCCTGTGCTCCGGAATCTGCGCCGCGATGTTTCAGGAATCCAGGCGATTGTTCTGGCACCGTCGCGCGAACTGGCTTTACAGATCGAGCAGGTTTTCAAATCGATGGGTACCGACTTCAAAGTGACAGTTTGCTACGGCGGACACGATAAAAAAATCGAAAAAAATAACCTGACCGAAGCTCCTGCTTTAATAATTGGAACGCCCGGAAGAATTGCCTACCATTTAAAAAACGACAATTTCGATCCCGATTCCATTGAAACGATGGTGCTGGACGAGTTCGATAAAGCGCTTGAATTCGGTTTCCACGACGATATGGATTTCATCATCAGTTCCATGGAGAATCTTTCCCAAAGAATTCTGACTTCCGCGACAGCGATGCCGGAAATTCCAACGTTTACCGGCATGAAAAACCCCGAAACCGTAGATTTTCTAAAAGTTCTGGCATCAAAACCGGATTTACAGCTCCGGAAGGTCATGACGACTTCGGAAGAAAAACTGGACACGCTTTTTAATCTGCTCTGCAAAATTGGCAACAAAAGATGCCTGATTTTCTGTAACCACCGCGATGCGGTTGACCGTATTTCTGAACTTTTGCGCGAGAAAGGAATTTCCCGCGAAACTTTTCACGGCGGAATGGAACAGGACGAACGCGAACGCGCACTGCTCAAATTCAGAAATGATTCTTCAAGAATTCTCATCACGACCGATTTGGCGTCGCGCGGTCTCGACATTGCGGAAGTGGAATCAATTGTTCATTATCAGCTGCCTCCGAAAGAAGATGCTTTCATCCACCGCAACGGACGTACTGCCAGAATGAATGCAAAAGGTTTTGTGTATCTGATCATGACCGAAGACGAAAAATTCCCTTTCATAAAAAACAACACGCCGGAAGAAAGCCTCACGAACAAATACAAAATTCCTGAAAAAACGCCAAATCTAACCGTTTACATCAGTGCCGGAAAAAAAGACAAGGTGAACAAAGTGGATATCGTTGGATTTCTCATTAAAAAAGGAGGTCTTGAAAAAGAAGATATCGGCCTTATTGAAGTTAAAGACACCACTTCTTATGTCGCGGTGAACCGTCAAAAAGTAGTTCCGCTGCTTAAAAAACTCGAGAATGAAAGGCTCAAAAACAAAAAACTGAAAATCGAGATTGCCTATTAATTTTTAACACAAAAATTTGTGTTTTTAAATCCAATTTTTATGTAATTTTGTTTCTGCACTATTTTCAAAATGAATCTTAATTTACCAGACAAACTTTATTACTCCATCGGCGAAGTGGCGAAAGCTTTCGACGTAAACGCCTCATTGATACGTTACTGGGAGCAGGAATTCCCCATCATCAGACCTAAAAAAAACAAAAAAGGAAACCGGTATTTTACTCCGGAAGACATTAAAAATCTGAAAATGATTTATCACCTGGTGAAAGAAAAAGGGTATACCCTGGACGGAGCCAGAGTGGCACTCACCACCAACTCCAAGATTTCTGAAACCATCAGCATGATTGACCGACTTCAATTTGTAAAAGCTGAATTGCTGAAATTAAAAGATTCTCTGGTCGAAAAAACCGAAACCTGAGTTTTTCCTTCAAGAGAATGATTTTTATCTTTTCCTGAATTTAGCTTGCTTCAATTTTCACCTGTCAGACTAAAGAGATGAAATCAAAACTTAAGTTTACAGACAGCAAAAAGTACTTTCTTGCTTTCTCTGCCGCGGGAATCATTATTGTAGCAGCACTTTTTTATTACAGAAATGATCCGCCTGCGCAAAACACGCCCCCAACTGCACTTCACTTTGTAGAAAAAGACCAAAAAACCTTCACAAAATTCAATCCGAACGATCTGGAACAGACGCAATGGATGGAAATGGGTTTCTCGGAAAAACAGGCCGCCACGATTCTGAAATACAAGGATCTTCTGGGTGGAAGTTTCTCCTCAAAAGATGAACTGAAGAAATGCTACGTGATTTCCGAAGAAAAATTTGAGGAAATGGAGCCTTACCTTCTTTTGCCCGAAACTTCACCCGGAAAAAAGACTTCCTACAGCTCTTCTTTTGGAAATTATCAGAAAGATAAAAACAAGCATCTTAACATCCCGGGAAAATTCAATCCCGACCATTTTTCTGCCGTTGAGTTTGAAAAGATGGGTTTTTCAGAAAAACAGGCGGCAGCGATTATCAAGTATAAAAATTATCTGGGCGGAAGCTTTCTCAGCAAAGAAAAATTCAAAGAATGTTTTGTGATCAGTGAAGAAAATTACCGTCAGATGGCGCCGTATTTACTTCTTCCCGAAAAAACGCCAGTTCAAACGCGACCGGGTTTTGCAAAATACAGTTATCCGGAAAAAGAAAAGATCAGTTATGAGGTTTTTGATCCAAATGTAATTGGCGCGGAAGGCTGGAAAGCACTGGGATTTTCAGAAAAACAAACGCAGGTCATCCTCAATTACCGCGAACGGAATTTAAAAGGAAGTTTTAAATCCTTGGAAGACATTAAAAACTGTTTTGTGATTTCAGAGGAGAAATTTGAAGAACTGAAACCGTTTATCCGTCTGAACGTGGAGACAATGAAGAAAACTGCGGCGGAAAGTTCATCAAAACCGGCAGAAAATGCAGTAAAAACTGATTTTTCAAAAGTTGATTTGAATCAAATTACCTACAGACAGCTCATTGAATTTGGCTTGGATGAAAAAAGTGCGGGAATGATGATCGGTTTCCGCAAAAAACTGGGTGGTTTTGTAAACACGAAGCAAATCGTAGAGACTTATGATATTGACAAAGATCTGGCGCAGAAATTAATTTCTACTGCTTTTTTGGATGATTCCAAGGTACAGAAATACACTTTGGTTGAGGCGCCTGCCGAGTGGCTTCAAAATCATCCGTATTTCAAATATTCGGCCGATAAAATCATTTATTACCGAACCTCGAATCCTGATGAGAAAAAAATCTGGAAGTTTCTGAAACTGAAACCTGAGTACGAAGCAAGGATGCGGCTTTATCTTAAAAACTAATCAACCGTTTTGGCAGAATCTTCCAGAAGCTGGTCCAGTTCTTTCATTTCTTCTGCGGTTAAGTCGCGCCATTTTCCGACCGGCATATCCAGTTTGATGTTCATGATCCTGATCCGTTTCAGTTTTTTGACTTCATAACCTAAATATTCGCACATTCTTCGGATCTGTCGGTTCAAACCCTGAGTCAGAACGATACGGAAAGAAAGCGTGTCAATCTGGTCCACTTCGCATTTTTTGGTAACGGTATCCAGAATGGGAACTCCGTTGCGCATTTTATGCAGAAACTGCGGCGTAATAGGCCTGTCGACTCTTACAATGTATTCCTTTTCGTGATTATTTCTGGCGCGCAGGATTTTATTAACAATGTCGCCGTCTGAGGTGAGTAAAATAAGTCCTTCACTTGGTTTATCGAGCCTTCCGACCGGAAAAATCCTTTTGGGATGGTTGATGAAGTCGATGATATTGTTTTTTTCGCGCTTCGTATCGGTCGTACAGACAATTCCGACCGGCTTGTTAAAGGCAATGTAAATGTGTTCTTCTTCGTTTTTTTTAATGGAGACGCCATCGACAAAGATTTCATCTTCTTCGGAAACTTTCGTACCCATTTCCGGCACGGTTCCGTTGACGGTGATTCTGCCCTGTTCCAGAAATCTGTCGGCTTCCCGACGGGAACAGAAACCGATTTCGGAAAGGTATTTATTGATGCGGGTTTTTTCCATCTGATAAAAGTCGGTTTTGACTCTGATAATTATTGATTTTCGGAAAAGCGGAACTCGTTTTCAAGCAGCTCAGCTGAAGCATTTTCAACTGTATATTCTCCGATTTTCGTCCTTCTTAAATTGGTAAGATAAGCGCCGACTCCCAGTTCCTGACCGATATCGTGCGCAAGACTGCGGATGTAGGTTCCTTTCGAACAGCCAACGGTAAAACGGATGAAAGGCAAATCGATTTCAACCTCTGTAATATAATGAACGGTTGTTTTCCGGAATTTCATTTCTACTTCCTGACCTTTTCTAGCGAGATCGTAAGCGCGTTGTCCATCAATCATGATCGCCGAGAAAACCGGCGGTTTCTGGTCGATTTCTCCTAAAAATTTTTTTAAAGCCTCGTTGATGTTCTCTTCCGAAATGTGGGAAAAATCTTTATGGAGCATTTCCGGTTTTTCGGTATCGTAAGATTCGGTCTGCACGCCGATTTTGATTTCCGTTAAATATTCTTTCGGCGCATCCTGAATTTCAGGAATTTTTTTGGTGAATTTTCCGGTGCAGATGATGAGTAAACCTGTGGCTCTCGGATCCAAGGTTCCGGCATGACCAATTTTGAATTTCTTCGGAAGACCGAATTCGCTTTTGAGTTTGTATTTGAGTTTATTCACCGCCTGAAAACTGGTCCAGTCTAAAGGTTTGTCGAGAAGAATGATGTGTCCTTCCAGGAAATCTTCTGCAATCATTCTTTTCCTATTTTATCAATTTCGTCACTAGTTTCGGAGTTACTCTTATATTTATTCCCAAAATACAAAAGTAAAAGAGCCATGAAAGTTAACACCGCTTTATAATAATAGCTTGAATAATCATAATGTTTATTGAAAAACAAAGATAGAAAGGATTTAATATTACTCAATAAAATTATTAGCAGATAAATATTCATTAATCTTACCGAAACTTTCTCCTTATTCAAAAGACAAAGCAATACAGCTAATGCAAATACTACAATAAGAATTATAAAAATAGTATGTTCATAACCAAAATTAGTAGCAAATGGTTGTATGTTAAATGGAATGAAGAACAAACCTGCAAAGAAAAAAAATGACAAAGAGAATACATAAACAAATCTCTTAGTAAAAATTCTTTTTTCCATTATGTAAACTGCGTAAAATAAATCAGCAAAATAATCCCGACAATAATTCTGTACCAACCCCACGGCTTAAAGCCATACTTCATTAAAACACCAATAAAGAATTTAATCGCAAGAACCGCCACGACAAATGCCACTAGATTTCCAATCAAAAAATACATGAGATTGTCGCCCTGCATCAGCATTTCGTACCCTTTCTGTTTCACTCCTTTATGATTCCAGTCTTTTAAAAAAATGGAATAAAAACTTACCGCCAACATCGTAGGCACGGCAAGAAAAAAAGAAAATTCGGCGGCAGCTTTTCTGGTGAGTTTCTGTTGCATTCCGCCGATAATGGAAGCGGCGCTTCGGCTCGTTCCGGGCATCATCGCCAGACACTGCCAAAAGCCAATAATAATCGCGCTTTTATATGTAATGTCTTTTTCATCATCCACATTATGGACTTTAAAAAGTTTGTCGATGAAGAGTAAGACCACTCCTCCCAAAATCAAAACGATTGCAATCGGAACGGGATCGCCTAGAACGGATTCAATTTTATCATCGAAGAGTTTTCCCAAAACCAGGGCCGGAACAACTGCTACAGCAAGCTTGAGATAGAAACTTATGTTTTTAAAATCGAAGAATTTTTTCCAATACAGAAAAACCACCGCTAAAATCGCCCCAAACTGAATGGAAACCTGAAACATTTTTACAAATTCATCTTCCTGAATGCCGAAAATCGAACTCATGAAAATCATGTGTGCTGTGGAAGAAACCGGTAAATATTCCGTAAGTCCCTCGATAATGGCAATAAGAATTGCTCTGAATAAATCCATTTATTTTGACTGAAAAAGTTAATGAAAAGAGTCCCGGAAACTATTTATTCCTCTTAAGAATGGCATACACTTCCACTGCGAACCCTGCAATTACCAAAAAAGGGGCAATTCGGATCCTTCTGATGGAGAAAATGTCTTCGTTCCAGGAATTGGGATCGTATTTTCCGTCTACCGTGTTGGCATCAGCGCCCATCATCAGTAAAAATCCGACAACAATCAGCGCAAGACCGATGAGCATGAGTCTATAATTATCCCTGCCAAAATAAAATTTTTTTTCCTGAGGAACTTCTTTTGCAGCTCCGAAACGGTCTGCAGAAAATTTAGCTGTTTTTTTTGCCATTTTTTAAGAATAATATAGGTCATCAACATTAGAACGGAGAAAACGCCAAGTGGCAAAAATTGTGCTTATCACAGTTATTAAAACGCCCAGAAGAAAAATTCCGACAATCAGCAGAATAAGTTTGTTGTTGTCCTGCGCAAACGGAGTCCCGATTTCTGTGATGAAATAATACCACACTCCGAAGAGTACAAGAAGTCCCAACACGGCTCCAATCACGCCCAGAATCATCGCTTCTTTGATGAAAGGCATCAGGATGAACCGGCGTTTTGCACCGACTAACTGCATGGTTTTGATGATGAAACGTTTCGAAAATATTTTCAGTCTGATCGAATTGTTAATCAATACAACCGCAAGAATAAGAAACAGAAGCGAGAACCCTAAAATCCATTTCAGGATCCGGTTCAGGTTGTTGTATACTTCCACCATTAAGGTGCTGTTGTTTTTAACATCTACGATTCCGGGAACGGATTTTATTTCTTTTATAGCAAGATCAATTTTTTCGGGATCAACAAATTCAGGTTTAAGAGCAACTTCCACAGATGCAGGAAAGATATTCTCCTCAAAGAGCGCATCACTGTCGATCCCCATGCTCGCTTTGGCCTCTTTCGAAGCCATTTCTCGCGAAATATAGGTGGCTTTTTTAACCGAATTCAACGTTTCAATTTTTTTGAAAGCGGCCTGTTCCTGAGTAATAATCTTCAAAGAATCTTTTGCATCGTAATTGTCATCGAAATAAGCATTTACCACAAGCTGTTCCTTGATATAATCTGAATATTTCTGGGCATTGATGAGGATAAGCCCCATTAAACCTAACAGAAACAACACCAGAGCAATTGAGATTACCACGGTAATATTGCTGGATCTGAGTCGCCTTTGGTTAAAATCATCCACAGTTTTTGCCATCAAATAAAAATTTTCTGCTAAATTAGAAAAAATCTTCCGAAATTTGCCGTGAATCAGGGAAAATGCATGTTAAAAAAAGTATAATTAAAATCTCCTGATCAGGACTTCATGAGTGTAAGAGCAAAAAAACATCTGGGCCAGCATTTCTTAAAAGACGAGAATATAGCCAGAAATATTGTAGACGGACTGAGTTTCGGAAATTATGATAAGGTGCTGGAAATTGGCCCCGGAATGGGCGTCCTCACGAAGTATCTTTTGGATAAAGAAGTGGAACTTTATGTGGCCGAGATCGATCAGGAATCGATTGAATATCTGAAAAAGCATTTTTCCAAACTTGAAGAGAAGCATTTCAGCGGCGATTTTCTTAAAATCGACCTTTATGAAAACTTTGATGATCAGGTAGCGGTCATCGGAAATTTTCCTTACAATATTTCATCGCAGATTCTTTTTAAAATCATTGATTTTTACAAACAGGTTCCGGAAATGGTGGGCATGTTTCAGAAGGAAGTAGCCGAGAGGACTGCAGCAGTTCCGCGCACAAAGGAATACGGAATTCTTTCGGTTCTTGTGCAGGCTTATTATGATGTTACGTATCTGTTTACCGTTCATGAAAACGTATTCAATCCGCCGCCGAAGGTGAAATCCGGCGTCATCAGGCTCACGCGGAATCCAAAGGAAGGCTTGGCGGGCAATGAAGTTTTGTTCAAACAGATTGTAAAAACCGGCTTCAACCAAAGACGGAAAAAACTGTCGAATGCTCTGAAAATCCTCAACATTCCCGAAGCGTTACAAAACCATGAATTCATGGACAAAAGAGCCGAAGAACTTTCTGTAGAGGATTTCATCCTTTTCACAAGATTATGGAAGGAAAACAGCTGAAGCTCGCTTCCTTTGAGTGATAACAAAAAAAGAGTCCGGTATTGCACCGGACTCTTCTTGTTTAATTTTAAAAATAACTATTCTCTGTTTTTCAGCATAATCCAACCTGTTTTGATCACTGTGGATTTATTGGCCGGATCTTCCCAGTTCAACTGATACCAATAAGTAGCGGTAGGAAGTGTTCTCCCCTGAAATCTTCCGTCCCAGCTGGTTTTCGTCTTATCCAATTTCTGAATAATTTTACCGTAACGGTCGAAGATATTTCCGCCGAAATTTTTGTAGCGGCTAACACCGGAGACATCAATCTCATCATTAATACCATCACCATTCGGTGTAATAATATTTGCCATGCTGAACGTGAAATACTCTAATGTACCTATACAGCTAGTATTTTTCACTTTAACTTTAATTACAATATTCACATTACTCATCACATTCGTGAAAACATTTGAAGACTGCCATGTAACGCCTCCGTCAACAGAATACTCCAAAACTCCGTTACTTGGATTGCTGGCGGTAAGGGTCAGTGTATTATTTTCGAAAACCACATTGGTCACTGCAGGAACAAGTGCCTGAATAACATCAGTGGAAAAAGATTTGGTACACACCCCATTGTTGATGGTCACCGTGTAGGTTCCCGGCGTATCGGCCACAATAGTTTGAGTGGTATCACCGGTACTCCAGAGGTAAGTGTAATTTGGTCCTGTTCCTGCATCCAATACAATTTCATCGCCTGGACAGATCTGTCCGCCTGTAAGTGTTGAAGTAATCGCAGGAATAACGTTAATGGTGATGGTAGCAGGAGTATCATCGGCACATCCGTTTGCACCTACCGCAGTTACGGTATAAGTGGTAGTAACAGTAGGAGAAACCGTCTGAGTATTTCCTATTCCTGCAATATTCTGCCAAATGTAATTGGGTCCTCCGGCGGCTATGAGCATTACAGATTCACCGTTACAGATGGTCATTTTAGGTGCAGTAACTGACGTATTCGGTTTTACCAGATCACTCGTTACATTTACAGCAGCTGTTACCGTACAGGCAATGTCTCCCGGTTGGTATGTTTTAACGATGGTTAAAGTATACGTTCCTGCTGTATTTACAGTTGGTCCTAATGTATTGCCGCCTGACACAATATATCCGCCTGCAGAAGCTGTCCATAAAAAGGTTGAACCTGCAGGATAAATGGAGTTTTGGGCATTGAGTACAATTTGAGGATTTGTACAGCTAAGCGGAGTTGGCGGTACAATAGTCGCGATCATCTGGGGTGCTTTCACCAACTGAATCTGCGCAATTTTAGAACAGAATCCTGATTTCACTACTACATAAACCACCTGATTACCTGCACTTGAAAAAGCTGCTGGTGCAGCTATGTTATTTGAATTTCCGGCAATGGCATCTGCCTGATTCACATAATATGAAAAAGTTGCGCCCGGTGTTGAGGTTACCGATGCCTGCGTATTGGTGAGATTAAATATGGCATTTCCCGGAGCATAACATGCTGTTAAAGTAACATTCTGAACCGTCGGGGAAGTACCTCCCACAATCGTTACTGATGCAGAACCGGGACATTGATTACCCGGAATTGTCACCTGCACCGAATAAACACCTGGCTGCGTGGCAATATACGTTGCTCCCGTAGCGCCCTGAATCAAGGTAGTGCCGTTGAACCACTGATAAGTGGCACCCGCAGTTTGTACAGAAGCCGTCAACGATTGCGGTGTATTGTCGCACATATTAATGGACTCCGGTAAAGCAACGCCTGTTGGTCCCAATAGCTGAACACCAATATTAAAGGAGCCGGCTTCGAGAAAAACGCCTGAATCCCAGGAATGATCACTATAATCGGCTAAAACCATTTTAAAATGGTAGGTCTGTCCTGGAATTACAGTGGCTGTAGCTTCCATAGGAATTACCCTGCCGTTGAAATTTGTCTGTGTCTGCGTGGTATTGTATCCCGCAAAAAAAGTTGGATTCATTGGACCACAGAATAAACTGCCTCCGGTATCGGTCGTTGCTGGCCGAATGTTGGTAACACTCACCGGCCCAGCTCCTGCAGGCAGGATCGCCATATTTGTATAAGTAGGATCTCCTACTTTTTTTAAAAGTAAAGCAAAACCGTCTGTAAAGCTGCACGGAAATCCTCCCGTGTATTCCTCTGAAACGAAAATATAGTTAAACTTAATTTGTGTGGTACTGGGTACAAAATCAAATTCGATAAAAACAGGGTCATTCAAACTACTGTTACTAACAGAAAGAGCAGCTGCTAAATCCACATCACCAGTTGTTCCTAAATTATCACTTAGGGTACTTGAAATAAAATTGTTGCCCGATTTATTCGCATATCCTGTAGTAAGTACAATCCCTTCATTAAAGGGAAAACTGGAAGTTGATTTATTGAAATAACCCCATGATCTGTTGGCACTGCTCGCCGCTAAATTAGGAGAAACAGTTACATTGGTAACGTTTGGGGTGGTACATGTAGACCCTCCGGTAATTAAAACCTGCTTAACTAATTGTTCAATAGTAAAATTGGACTCAGGATAAGCAGCGGTGTTAACATCTATAAACGCGCCGGCTCTAAATGTTTCTGCTGTGGGTTTCGCAGCTTTCGAACTTCTGTCCTGAACCTGCTGCGAGTTCATTAAACATACGCTGAAAAGCGTTAAACAAAAAAGAAGATAGCTTTTTAATCGATAGACTTTCATTTTGGATACTTTTCACCAAAATTAATATTTTTTTTGAATAACAGCGAATAATTCTCCTGTTTTTTAACACGAAGAATGGAATTTAACGCAAATTAATACCATAAAACCAATTGCTATGCAGTAAATACTACTTCTGTTCTTTCTTCAAATGTTCAACCATATTTTCCAGTTCCCGAATCTTATCTTTAAGACTCTTAATCTCAGTTTTATTCAGAGACACGCTACTTTTCAGCATGACGGTTTTTGCCCTTTCATTATGGTCCTCATCATCCTCATCTTCGGCAATATCCTCGATATCTTCCTGGATTTCATCGATGTCTTCATTAATTTCCTCAATATCCTCACTGATTTCTTCAATATCCTCCTGGATTTCTTCCAGATCTTCCTGAATTTCCAAAACGTCGTCCTTAATATTCTCGATGTGCTGTGAACTTTTGTTCACCGACATCTGAATGAAAATAGCAAGATAAATCGCTTCGAGGGAAACAATGGTCGTGAGCACGAGAAGCATCTGCTCAAAAGGCACGATTTTAAAAATGGAAAGCAAAAACGACGAGATAAAAAGAATGGTATGAACAACCAATGAAGCGATGGACCCAATCCATCCGATAATACCGTTCGCAATTTTATCTAAAAACAGCAGTTTTTCCTGGTTTTGTTCCCTTATTTCCATCTTCAGAATATTTCGATAAATATACTTAAAAATCTCCGGAAACGCCCAACCCGAAGAGTGCAAAATCATATTTTGCAGGATCAGAAGCGTCCCATTTTCTCAGCACAGCATCCATTTCCTCCACCGTTTTCCAATCGTTCTGCTTCCGGTGAATGATACTGAGTTTACGGGAAATATTTCCGGTGTGCACATCAAGCGGAACCGACAGGTATTTCTGGTCAATAATCGGCCAGATTCCGAAATCAACTCCCCTGCTGTCCTTGCGGACCATCCATCGCAGGAACATCATGAGGCGTTTGGCAGAGGAATTTTTATAGGTCGAACTTACGTGCTTGCGGCTTCGGTGGGGATCTTCACCGATGAAAAATTGCCGGAACCGCTCCAGGGAATGGTAAAAATTTTCTTCTCCTTGTTTTACTTCGAACAGATTTTCAAGAGTGTCATTTTCAGCATAAATTCTTTTCAGATGCAGAATAAATGCTCTGAAATCTTCACCTGTAAAGGTCCTGTGAATGCTTTTATCTTCCAGAAAACTCAAATCTTTTTCAGAAACATTCCGGATAAAATCATATGGCGCATCTTCCATGATTTCCATCATCTTTTCAGCATCATTAATGATTGATTTGCGGTTTCCCCAGGAAATGGTGGCAGTCAGAAAACCGGCAATCTCAATATCCTGTTTCAGATCAAAGCGGTGCGGAATCGAAATCGGATCATTTTCTATAAAACTGCGGTTGTTGTAGAGATCTGCCTTCTCGTCCAGAAAATCTTTTAAATCCAAAAAATTCATGAAGGAAGCAGGTTTTAGGTTTTAGGTAGCGGTAAAAAGTTAGACTAAAGCTTTATCGCTTCTAGAGCTTTGGGCAGAAAAGTATTCGGAAAAACTTCACGGGCTTCATCGGTAAACACGGTAAGGTCACCGTAACGGTTCGAAAAATGTCCGAGAATGAGTTTTCCAACATTGGCTTTCCTGGCAATTCGGGCCGCTTCCAGAGCGGTGGTATGACCGGTATAATCGGCCATTTCCTTTAAATCGTGTAAAAAAGTTGCTTCATGGTACAGCACATCTACATTTTCAATAATCGGAATAATTTCTTCCCGATACCGCGTATCACTGCAGAACGCATACGAAACCGATTTGGAAGGTTCTGTGGTCAGGATTTCGTTTTTCAGCACATAACCATCACTCAACTTGAAATCTTTGCCGATTTTGAGGTTGTGGTAATCACAGGTCTCGATTTCGGGATATTTTGAAATTTCCTGCATGTTCAGATGCCTTTCCTTCGTTTTTTCCCGGAAAAGATAACCATTGCAGTAAATGCGGTGATCAAGCGGAATTGTATACACTTCTACCCTGCTGTCTTCATAAATTTTTTCTGAACCCTTATTCTCCAGTTCATGATAAATCACTTCAAAGCCGCGGTGCGTTTCGGTGATGGTGAAAATCGTTTCCATCATTTTCTTGATGCCTTTCGGACCGTAAACATGAAGCGGATTATCACGCCCCAACAATCTGAAACTCGCGATGAGTCCGGGGAGACCGAAACAGTGGTCACCGTGAAGATGCGATATGAAAATATGGTTGATTTTAGAAAATCTGGCTTTGGCTTTGCGCAGCTGAACCTGAGTTCCCTCGCCGCAGTCGATAAGGAAAGCACGTTCCTCCATCTCCAGAAACTGTGCGGTAGGTGAAGCATTCACTGTGGGAATCGCCGAATTGTAACCGAGAATGGTAAGGTAAGTACTCAAAATTTAGTTATAAATGCAAATTTAAGGTAAATAATCAGTTATTCAGATAATCCAGAAACTGATCGAGGGCTTTCCGGCGGTGGCTGATCTTGTTTTTTTCCTCCGGAAGCATTTCTGCAAAAGTCAAACCAAGATTTTCCGGAATAAATATCGGATCGTAGCCAAAGCCTTTTGCACCGCTGATTTCTTTTGTCAGATTGCCGTAAATACGGCCTTCGAAATAATGTTCGCCCGTTTCATCAGCGAGACACATCACCGTAACAAAATAGGCTTTCCGGTTTTCGGAATCTTTCATTTCCTCTAAAACGCGGGCCATATTTTTAGCAAAATCGTGATTGCCGGCGTAACGTGCAGAAAAAATCCCCGGTCGGCCGTCCAGTGCTTCTACCACCAGTCCGGAATCATCGCCCAGACTGGGCTTTCCGGTATTTTCGAAACAGTATTTTGCTTTGATTAAGGCATTTTCGTGAAAGGTGTTGCCGTCTTCCACAATTTCATCGTGAATATGATAATCGGTAAGCGAAGTCACTTTAAACCGGTCGCCAAAAATCTGTTGAATTTCTTCCTTTTTATGCTCGTTATGCGTGGCGATGAGAATTTCTTTGGCCATAAATATTAAGTAAAATATGATGAATAATGGTGTAATTTAATTGTCAGAATAATGAACCCTGTATTTTTTCGTAAACAAAAAGAAAAACAGCGAAAAAAGCAAGATTCCAATTCCTAAAATCAGCAATTCGGATACATTGAAGGCATCCGCAAAGCTTTCGGTGTTCCCGTAAAAGATAAGAAGTGAAGAGCACAGATTGTTGAACGCATGAAGCAGCATCGGCAAAAGCAGCGATTTGGTTTTCTCATATACAAGTCCCAACACACAACCGAGCAGCACCGCGCCCACAAACTGCCACGGATTGGCGTGAACCAGCCCGAAAATTACCGAAGAAATAAGGATGGCATACAGCGGTTTCATGCCTTTGTTCGTGAGTCCCTTCTGAATGATCCCGCGGAAAATAATTTCTTCGAAAATCGGCGCCATCACTACTGCAAGCAGAATCAGCGTTGCTTCATCTTTCGTCATTCTCTCCATAAGACCGGAGAAAAATTCATAAAAAGGACCGAAGAACGGGCCGGTAATCGGAATCTGACCGGTAATGAATTCAGCAATGAGCATCATACCAAACATCATCGGGAAAATCAAAAGCCAGGTTACAAAATTGGTAGTCGAAAAATTAAAATTGAGTTTCCTTCCGGTTTGCGGACGCGCAATAAAATAGTCGAAAGCGAAGATGGCACCTCCAAAACCTGCTGCATTTACAATCAGCAGATAAAAACCTCTGTACTGCAGGTCTTCATTGAAAACGAATACGGAAAAAACATTGATCAGCGAAAACAGAGAAGATCCGACCACCATTCCGCCAATTAATGCCACTGCGCCTTTCCAGTCGAAAATATATTTTTTATTGAGCTCCGTTTCTTCCATTAAATTATTTTAAATTGAGTAATTCTTTGAGTTTTTCATTCATTTGGCGGATCTCTTCCTTATTTAAGACTCCTAATTTCCCTACTACTAAATCTCTGTCAAGTGTTGCAATCTTTGAAATTTTTAAGACCGAATCTACTTTAAGTGCATTGTTATTTGATTTCTTAATTTCCACATCATAACCATCTTTCCATTTAATTTTTGAAGTAATAAAAGAAACGGTCACATCCAATTCATTGGCAAACAAAACTACAGCCGGGCGCAGTTTATTGCCCGATAAATCGGTAAAAGGAAAGGGGATTAAAACAATATCTCCTTTAATCATTCCTGTAAGGTAACTTGATGTCGGAAACAGAATAAGTAACTTCGTCTTCTCTCAAAAAATCATAAGATTTACTGTTATCGGTAAGTTCAGTAATATTTTTATTGATTAAGCTTTCCTCATGTTTTTTAAGAATGAAAGCCGCAAAATCCGAAATCTCCTCGGCTTTCTGTTCCGGAAGTTTATTGATGATGCTTACTGTTTTCTCTATGATAGCAATTCTGTCCATCATTATATATTTTCAACAAATATAATTCAAAAATGGCAAAAACAGCATTCGGGTGAATTGGGAAACTAAGCGTTTTCATTTTCCATAAAAAAACACGATTTTTGCAGATTCAAATATTATTATGTCAGAACTCATCAAAGAAATAGAAAGAAGAAAAACCTTCGGAATTATCTCGCATCCCGATGCCGGAAAAACCACTTTAACGGAAAAGCTGCTCCTTTTTGGAGGCGCGATTCAGGAGGCAGGTGCGGTGAAATCGAATAAAATTAAAAAAGGAGCCACTTCCGATTTCATGGAAATCGAGAGACAGAGAGGAATTTCTGTCGCGACTTCCGTTCTGGCTTTCGAATATAAAAACCACAAGATCAACATCCTGGATACGCCAGGTCACAAAGATTTTGCGGAAGATACTTACCGGACTTTAACCGCAGTAGATTCCGTAATCGTGGTCATCGACGTTGCAAAAGGAGTTGAAGAGCAGACAGAAAAACTCGTGCAGGTCTGCCGCATGAGAAACATCCCGATGCTCGTTTTCATCAACAAACTCGACCGCGAGGGGAAAGATGCCTTTGATTTGCTTGATGAAGTGGAACAGAAACTGGGTTTAACCGTTTGTCCGCTCTCTTTGCCGATTGGGATGGGCGCGGATTTTCAGGGAATTTATAATATCTGGGAAAATAATATCCAGCTGTTTCTGGAGGAAAAAAAGCAGAAAGTTGGCGAAGCCATTAAATTTGATGACATTACCGATTCCAAAATCGATGAAATTATTGGTGAAAAAGCCGCCGCTACTTTAAGGGAAGAACTGGAACTTATCCAGTCTGTTTACCCGGAATTTAACCGCGAAGATTATATGAACGGTGATTTGCAGCCGGTTTTCTTTGGTTCTGCACTCAATAATTTCGGAGTCCGCGAGCTTTTGGATGCCTTTATCGACATCGCACCGAAGCCGCAGCCAAAAGAAAGCGAAACGCGCATCGTAAAACCCGAAGAAAAGGATTTCACAGGATTTGTGTTTAAAATCCATGCGAATATGGACCCGAAACACCGGGACCGTCTGGCTTTCGTGAAAATCGTTTCTGGAACTTTTAAAAGAAATGAAAATTACCTCTTGGTTCGTGAAAATAAGAAAATGAAATTCTCGTCTCCAAACGCATTTTTTGCCGATAAAAAAGAAGTGGTTGATGAAAGTTTTCCAGGCGATATTGTTGGTCTCCACGACACTGGAAATTTCAGGATTGGCGATACTTTAACCGCAGGTGAAAAGATTTTCTTTAAAGGAATACCGAGTTTTTCTCCGGAACATTTCCGTTACATCAACAACGATGATCCGCTTAAGGCAAAACAGCTCAACAAAGGAATCGACCAGCTGATGGACGAAGGTGTTGCGCAGCTTTTCACGATGGAAATGAACAACAGGAAAATCATCGGAACCGTGGGTGCACTTCAGTATGAAGTAATTCAGTACCGACTTGAGCATGAATACGGCGCAAAATGCACGTATGAACCGCTTTCCATTCACAAAGCCTGCTGGATTGAAGCCGATGAAAAATCGGATGAATTCAAAGAATTCGCGCGACTGAAACAGCGTTTTCTGGCGCGGGACAAATACAATCAGCCGGTATTTCTGGCAGATTCGTCGTTTACAATTCATATGACTCAGGAAAAATTTCCGAATGTGAAACTGCATTTCATCAGTGAATTCCGCAATGATCTGTAAAACTAAATAACAATCTCCGGTTCGCCTGGAGATTTTTTTTTCTGAAAGGTGAGAAATAGCGTTTCAGTTTTTGTAATGATTCTGTAAAACGATTTGCAAAAAACTAAAAGCCAGCGCGTTAATAAAAACAGCCGGAAATATTTCTTTTTTGGGGAATACTATTTGATTCTACTCCACTGTTTTAAAAAATAAAATCAATCATGAAAAAAATATTTCTTGTTCTCTCTGCAACAGTTGCTTTGATTTCCTGCGACAAAAGCTCCATTCAGCAGACTACAGATTCCATCAAAACCGCCGACAGCCTTTTCACGAAAGCTAACGACGGTCTGAAAACACTAGATTCTATTTCCAAGACCATCAATGATTCGAATGGCATTGCAAAAACAGTCATTATCCCCGAAATTGAAAAACAGAAAAAAGTCATTGACAGTACGATTAAATCGGGCGGTTTCAGGATCGATTCTATTAATAAAGAGATTGAAAAAATCACCAAAAATGTAAAATCCGGAACCGAGGTGGCAAAAACGCTGGATTCGGCCAATCAATCCATTAAAAATGGAGAAAGCGCGCTAAAAGTGCTGACCAGAACTGCCAACCGGATCCTGAAACAGACTAAAACAGCGGACAAAACAGAAAATCAAAACAATAATACCGTTGTTGTTCCACCTTCACCCGCAACCGATCCGCTCATAAAAACTGCCAAACTGGAAATTCAGGTGGATGATTTAAACAGCGCAAAAGCACTCCTGAAACAGAAAATCCGGGAAAACAACGCAGATTTGGTCAGTGAAAATTTCACTCAGAATGAAGGCATCCAACGTGAATTTGTTACGGTGAAAGTGCCGCTTCAGAATTTCGACCGTCTCGTGGAGAATCTTTCCGGTCAGTTGGGCGAAGTAAAACTGAAAACGACTGAATCTGAAGGAAACGATTATATCGATTCCCAAATGTGCGAGGTGGAAATTACGCTCCTGCAGAATGAAAACTTGGCGGATCTTGCCATCAATGGCACTCAAAAAGAGGAAAACGCCAACACTATCGGTGGCGCTTTTATGAAAGGCTTTCGGGCTCTTGGAGACGGACTGCTGTTCCTGCTGCCGTTCTGGCCAGTGTTTCTGATTGGCGGGTTGGTTTGGTATTTTGTCAACCGAAATAACAAAAACCGGGAACGGAAAGCTTTTGAAAGACAGCAAATGCTGAATCAGCAGACCATACAATATCCTTCTCAAAACCAAACCTCCACGGCGGAAGTTGACGAAGCCAAACCGAACGACGATCCCGAGACGGATTACTCCAAATATCTTCCAAAAAACTAACAAAAAAATGCCTTCCGGATTTGGAAGGCATTTTTCTATTTCATATTCACGATCTTATCAACGACATAAGACGTATTTCCGCGCCATGGAAGCGCACCATGGTATTCTTTGTAATGAAGATCAAAGGTTTTACCATTATTGATTTCCAGCTGTCTGAAGATTTCCTCATTTTCAATTGAAAATTCAAATTCGTAACTGGTTAAACTCCCGGTTTTCGGATTGGCTCCAAAACCTTCCTGAATGAGTTTTCCTTCATACGTTTTAAAGACATTGCCTTTTTTCACCGCATAATTCAGAATTCCCGATTTTACTCCTTCGCCGAAGACGAAATAGTATTTATACCAAACAAATCCTCCGAAAAGTAGCAGAATTACTGCAAAAAAGATCCAGAAATATTTCATGATTTTGGTATTTGTTCGTTAAAGATAGCGTTTATTTCTTCGCAATACTTCTTGAGATCACAATTCTCTGAATCTCTGAAGTTCCTTCATAAATCTGGGTGATTTTCGCGTCACGCATCATTCTTTCCACATGATACTCCTTCACATAACCGTAACCGCCGTGAATCTGAACCGCTTCAATACTCGTGTCCATTGCTACCTGTGAAGCATAAAGTTTCGCCATGGCTCCGCTTTCAGAGATATCCTTGCCTTCATCTTTTTCGGTTGCAGCTTTATAACAAAGCATTCTGGCTGCAGTAATCTGCGTTGCCATATCGGCCAGCTTAAAAGCGATCGCCTGATGATTGATTATTTCTGTACCGAAAGCTTTTCTTGTTTTTGCATATTTCAGCGCCAGTTCATACGCTCCGGAAGCAATTCCCAAAGCCTGTGAAGCAATCCCGATTCTGCCGCCGTTCAATACCGCCATTGCAAAACCGAATCCGAAACCGTCTTCACCAATTCTGTTTTCCTTTGGAACTTTAACATCCGTGAATAAAAGCGAATGCGTATCGCTTCCGCGGATTCCGAGTTTGTCTTCCTTCAGTCCTATTTCAAATCCTTTCCATCCTTTTTCAACGATGAAAGCATTGATTCCTTTATGTTTTTTGTCTACATCAGTTTGTGCGATCACGACATAGTAGGTCGCGGTTCCGCCGTTCGTGATCCAGTTTTTGGTACCGTTCAGTAAATAATGATCTCCCATGTCAATGGCAGTTGTTCTCTGCGAAGTGGCGTCTGATCCCGCTTCTGGTTCAGAAAGTGCAAATGCACCGATTACTTCACCGCTGGCCAAAGGTTTCAGGTATTTCATTTTCTGCTCTTCGTTACAGAATTTTTCCAAACCTGCACATACCAAAGAGTTGTTAACTGACATCACCACTGCTGCCGAAGCATCCACTTTTGCAATTTCTTCAATTGCCAATACATAGGAAACACTGTCCATTCCTGCACCGCCGTATTTTGGATCTACCATCATTCCGAGAAAACCCAGTTCTCCCATTTTTTTTACCTGCTCATGAGGAAATTTCTGTGCGTTGTCTCTTTCAATAACTCCCGGCAAAAGTTCAGTTTGGGCAAAGTCTCTGGCTGCCTGCTGAATCATCAACTGCTCTTCTGATAAATTAAAGTCCATAAAATATTAATTGTTTGCGGGTAAATTTACGATTTTTCGCAAACCCCTGAAAGAAAAATATTTTTTTGAAATTTGGAATAAAATTGATACTTTTACGAATAGCTTATCAGAAATAATTTAAAAACACCTACAATGCCGATAAAAAGACTCTTTGATTTTGCACATCAGGCTTTGGATAAATATCCTAAAGATGATATGTTTGTGACGAAATATCACGGTGAATGGAAGAAAACCTCCACTCAGGAATTTATTAATTTAGGAAACAAAATTTCCCGCGGTCTGCTGAAATCCGGTATAAAGCCGGGCGACAAAATTGCCCTTATCACCTCGGCTACACGTACAGAATGGGCCGTAATGGATCTGGGAATTTCGCAGATCGGTGCTGTTTCTGTTCCTGTATATCCTACCATTTCACCGGAGGATTACGATTTTATCTTCAATGATGCAGAAGTAAAGTACTGTTTTGTTTCAGACCGCGATCTTTTGGATAAAGTGCTACTCATTAAATCAAAAGTACCCACATTACAGGGTGTTTTTACCTTTGACACGGTTGAAGGGGAAGCCAGCTGGAATGAAATACTGGATCTGGGAGAAGACCACTCTACTCAAAATGAAGTGGACGATCTTTCCAACAGCATCAATTCAGAAGATTTGGCGACCATTATTTACACATCAGGAACTACCGGAAAGCCGAAAGGCGTGATGCTCACGCATCACAATATAGTTGCGAATGTAATGGCTTCGGATCCCCGTATTCCGCGGAAAAAAGGAATGGACAATCAGGAAGTGGTCGTTCTCAGTTTCCTGCCGATCTGCCACATCTTCGAAAGAATGCTTTTCTATCTTTACCAGTACAACGGTTTTACCGTTTATTTTGCTGAAAGCATCGAGAAAATGGGCGAAAACATTAAAGAAGTAAAACCGCACATCATGTCGGTTGTGCCACGACTCATCGAGAAAGTGTACGACAAAATATACGATAAAGGTACCCATGCAGGCGGACTTAAATCCAAAATATTCCTTTGGGCACTTGGGGTAAACAAAGCAAAACAGAACATCGGAAAACCTTCAGGCATCAAAGAAATTATTGCCGATAAACTCGTGTTTTCGAAATGGAGAGAAGGTTTGGGCGGAAATATCATCACGCTTGTTTCGGGATCAGCAGCGCTGTCTGAAAGCCTGAACAAAATGTTTCAGAATGCAGGGATTCCTATTCTGGAAGGGTACGGTCTCACCGAAACTTCTCCTGTAATCTCGGTAAACAGTTTCGAAAAAATGAAAGTTGGGACGGTCGGCCACGTTTTGGATAACCTTACGGTAAAAATTCAGGAAGATGGCGAAATTACCGTTAAAGGTCCATCTGTTTTTAAAGGCTATTTCAAGAACGACACCATGACGAAAGAAGTCTTTACCGAAGACGGATTCTTTAAAACCGGTGACATCGGCCACATCGACAGCGAGGGTTTCCTTAAAATTACCGACCGGAAAAAAGAGATGTTTAAAACTTCCGGTGGAAAATATATTGCACCGCAGGTCATTGAAAATCTTGCAAAATCTTCAAAATTCATCGAACAGATCATGGTGGTGGGCGACGGCGAAAAAATGCCGACTGCATTCATCCAGCCCAATTTCGATTTTGTAAAAAACTGGGCAGAGAGACACCACCTCAACATCGGAACCACCCCGACGGAAATGGTTAAAAGCACTGAACTGAAAGACCGAATCGGAAAAGAAATCGATTACCTGAATACAAAACTCGGCAGCTGGGAACAGATTAAAAAGTTTGAACTTACGCCCGAAGTATGGTCCATTGATCTGGGTCTGCTGACGCCGACTCTAAAGCTTAAACGAAAAGCAGTGAAAGAAAGATACATGGATCTGTACAACAGCATGTACGGACACTAATTTTAAGCATTTAAAAATTTAAAACACGGCCTTGAGCCGTGTTTTTTTTTATATTCAACTGAAAGGTTACAGAAAGAATTTCCTTGCGCTACAACTTAAAATCCGCCGCTTCAAACTCTTTTAACAGATTTTTAAAAACGGTTTCCACAGGCAGAATTTCATCAATTAAAGCGGAAACCTGGCCAATTTCCAGCTCGCCTTCTTTCAGGTCTCCTTCGAACATTCCGCGTTTTGCACGCGCGCGACCTAGGGTCTCCTTCAAGGCTTCCACATCTCTTCCTGTTTCATAAAGCCTTTCCAGATCGTAAAAAAAATCGTTTTTTACCAGACGTACGGGCGCCAGTTCCTTTAAAGTGAGCTGGGTGTCGCCTTCCTGAAGTTCGGTGATTTTGTTTTTCCAGTTTTCATGAGAACTTGCTTCAGTGGTTGCCGCAAACCGCGACCCGATCTGAACGCCGTCTGCTCCCAAAATCATTGCAGCCTTCATTTGCGACCCGAGTGCAATTCCGCCGGCGGCGATCAAAGGAAGTTCAATATTTTTTCTGACGTTCGGAATCAGACAGAACGTGGTGGTTTCGTCGCGGCCGTTATGTCCGCCAGCTTCGAAACCTTCGGCTACTACAGCATCAACGCCTGCTTCCTGACATTTTAAGGCAAATTTTGTGGAGGAAACCACGTGGGCCACCTTCAGTCCTTCCTTTTTAAGCGTTTCGGTATAGGTTTTGGGATTTCCGGCAGAAGTAAAAACGATTTTCACACCTTCTTCCAAAATAATTTTAAAAATTTCCTCAAGATTCGGGTACAGCATCGGAACATTCACCCCGAAAGGTTTATCAGTCGCTGATTTGCACTTTCTTATATTTTCTCTTAAAACATCAGGATACATGCTTCCCGCTCCTATCAAGCCCAAACCTCCGCAGTTGGAAACGGCTGAAGCGAGTTTCCAGCCTGAATGCCAGATCATGCCGCCCTGAATAATGGGATATTGAATGTCGAAAAGTTGGGAAATTCTGTTTCTTTTTTCGCTGTAAAGCTTTCCGGCGGTCCCGAAATCGATATAACTGCTCATTGCGTAAATTTAAAAATAATTTGATGACAAAAAAAATCCCTGAAGTTTCAGGGATTGATTGATTTATTTGGCGAGAGCCTTTTTGTTCCAGTCGGTTTTAAAGGTGCAATCCTTATATCGGTTATCGATGGAAATAAAAGTATTCGGTAGTTTTTCGTTTACCCACTTTTCAACCATTTCATTTTTCTTTTTGTTAAGAGCCATCTGTTTGATACGGTCATAATCGGTGGCAATATCAAGTTGGTGAGCCGGAATAATTTCGTTCACTTTAATGAGGGTAACGGTTTTTTTCTGGTTCATTTCGTCTTCAAAAACGTCGGTGAAATCTCCCTGGTTTAACCCTGCGATCTGGTAACTTACCGTTGGCGGAAGATTGATTTTTTCCAGTCTGTCGGATCCTGTTTCGTTGTTTGCAAGCATTCCTCCGTTGAACTTGGTTTTTTTGTCATCAGAATATTTAAATGCTGCTTCCTTGAAGGTCATTTTACCCAGTGTGATCTGATTTTTAATGCTGTCGAGTTCTTTTCTGGCATTTTCAATTTCTACAACATTGGGTTCAGCTTTAATAAGAATATGACGGGCATCATACATTTTTCCTGATCTTTTTTCAAGCTGAATGATGTGGTAACCGAATTCGGATTCAATAGGTTCAGAAATCTCGCCTTCCTGAAGATTCAGTGCAGCAGCTTCAAACGGTTTTACCATTTTACCTTTGGAAATGTTCTTATATAATCCTCCGTTTGCGGCGGAACCCGGATCTTCAGAATAAATTCTCGCCTGGCTTTCGAAACTTTCACCGTTCAGGATATCCTGACGGATTTTTGTAAGTCTTCCGATGATTTCTGCTTTATGTGCTTCGGTAAGTTTAGGATACATACTGATCTGCGCCAGTGAAACCTCATCTTTTACCTCGGGCAGCTGTATTTTGAACATATTGAAAAAATCGGTCACTTCATTCGGAGTAACATCGGCTTTTTCGGTAATCCGCTGGTATTTTGCCTGTCCGTAATAATTATCGGTATCAATTTTCTCAATGGCATTTTTCATTTCATATGAAGTACGGAACTTGTACGTCGCAAGCATGGTTTTTTCATCCGGAAACTGACCCACAATCTGCTGATATTTTGCATTCGCCTGTTCTTTAATGGCTGCAGAACGGTTTTCGATCAGCGTATCTTTTTTCGCTTCGTAAATAAGCAGTTTATTGTTCACAATACTTTCCAGAAACTCGCATTTGTCGGAAACGTTTGCGCCCTGCTGTTTTGCATAGTTGGCCTGCTCCTCGATATCCGATTCCAAAACGATTTCATTTCCTACCACAGCGGCAATGCCGTCAATAAGATCTCCCGGTTTTATCTGTGCGTTAAAATTTGAAGAAAATAGAAGTGAAAAAATCCCCAACAGTAAAGTGATTTTTAATCTGTTAATCATGTTTTATTTTTAGTAAGTTGCAAATTTAGAATTCTAATTGAATAAGTCTCAATTTTTTTTGATAATTATTTCTTAAAATTGTAAGAATCAAACTTCTACTTCAAAAGTAGTGAGTTCTTTAAATTCCTTAATTCTTCGGTTCATATCTTCTGCTGTAATTTCCTGAAGCCTTTCCGTCCCGAATTTTTCAACGGTGAAGGAAGCCATCGCAGATCCTACAATAAGTGCGGCTTTCATGGTCTCGAAACTCACCGATTTTTTCCTGGCCAGATAAGAGGCAAAACCTCCGGCAAAAGTATCTCCTGCTCCTGTTGGATCAAAAACTTCCTCGAGCGGCAATGCCGGAATCGCAAATATTTTTCCTTCGTGGAAGAGCAGCGCGCCGTGCTCGCCTTTTTTAATGATGACGAACTGCGGACCCATTTCATGAATTTTTTTGGCGGCCTTCATCAGCGAATATTCACCCGAAAGCTGTCGGGCTTCTTCATCGTTAATGGTGATTACATCAGTTTTTTTCACCATTTCCATTAAAATATCCAATGCCGAATCCATCCAGAAATTCATCGTGTCCAAAATAACAAGTTTTGGCCTTTTTTCCATTTTTTCCAGAACTGAAAGCTGAACGCCGGGATGAAGATTTCCCAATAGTAAAATCTCCGCATCCTGCATAGAAGCCGGAATTTTTGGATCGAAATTCTCAAGAACATTCACTTCGGTGATCAAAGTGTCTCTTGTATTCAGGTCGTTATGGTATTTGCCGCTCCAGAAAAAAGTTTTTCCTTCCTTCACGATTTCAATTCCTTCTATATTTACGCCCCGGTCTGAGAGCATATCCAGATCAGTTTGCGGAAAATCGCCGCCCACAACCGAAACTATGCCCGATTTTACGTTCATTACAGAAGCGGCCAAACCGATATACGTCGCGGCACCTCCTAAAATTTTATCTGTTTTCCCGAATGGGGTTTCTATCGCGTCAAAGGCTACACTTCCTACTACTAAAAGTTTCATTTATAATTTTTTATTATTGGATTTATTTTTGAGAATCCCGAACGGACACTTCTGTCTATATTGAATTTCGCTTATTTCCACTCAAAAGTTTCGAGCAGATGAAGCAGGTCTTTTTTCACATAATCAACAGCGGGAGCCAGAGAATCCGGTTTCGGTCTGGTGTTGAAATACAGATATCCCGTTACAAAATGCTTAGTGGAATCGGTCGCATAAAACTGCAGGTTCGATGCGCTTTGACCCTTCAGCTCATAAAAATTCCCGAAAACATTCCTTTCCGGGTATGCAAAGGATTTTGTTTCGATGGAACTCGCCTTAATGGTATGTTCGTATACCATTTTTTCAGCCTCTTTTATATGAAGATCGAAGTCGTTATTGATTGGATAATAAGTGAGAAAAACCTTGGCCTTCATTTCAGGATAAGTAAGATAGAACCAGCACTGCTTTTTAGCATCGGTAATTTCTGCAAAATCCGAATATTCGAACGTATAGGAACATGAATTTACAAAGGGCTTATATTTTGGTGCGGGATATTCCAAGCGAAGCTCACCGGAAGGTTTCGGAACCGGGTCTTTACTGCATGAAAACAGCAGTGTGCCTGCAAAAACGACAATAAGTTTTTTAAACATTTTGCAAAAATACGAATTTGATTTTAGATGATGGTTAATCGGTTTCATTGTTTTGAAAGATGGAGTTGACATAATTTTCCAGAGGTTTTGGAAATGATTTGCGGTGAAATTCCTCCACATTCACAATACTGAAAGCTTCCTTTTCCGCAAAACTCCTGAAAGCATTTTCAGAATCCGGCTGAACCCTGTAGATCTGAATTGTGAGGCTTTTGTGTGTAAGCTTGTGGAGAACGGTTTTATGATGCGTAATAAACTCCTCAAATTCGGCAGGAATTTCACTTGGAAATTCAAAAAGCCTTTTCCAGATGAAGTCTTCCTTTCTTTGCCGGATTAAAAAATCACCATTGAACTCCACAAAATAATAAGTCAGTTCCAGATCTGTGGGCTTCAGTTTCTTTGTTTTCACAGGAAAATTCTGGACAAGTCCTAAATTAAACGCAAGACAGTCTGTATTTAAAGGACAGATTTCACACTCCGGATTTCTTGGTTTGCAGATTGCGGAACCCAGATCCATCATGGCTTCATTAAAATGTCCAGCTTCATTTACAGGCATCATTCTGAAGGCAAGTTCAGAAAAATACGCGAAGGCTTTGGGATTCGGGACATTAAAGTCATCCGCAAAAACCCGGGACAGCACGCGGTAAAAATTTCCATCAACAGCAGGAATGGCTTTCCCGAAGCAAATACTGGAGACCGCGGCTGCCGTATATTTTCCAACACCTTTAAGATTCAGGATGTCGTCGTAATTTTCGGGGAATTTGCCGCCGAAATCTACCAGAATCTGTTTCGCGGCAGTATGAAGGTTGATTGCGCGTGAATAGTAGCCTAAACCCTTCCAATACAGTAAAACCTCATCATTTTCAGCATTGCCGAGAGTCTCAACATCGGGAAATCTTTTGATGAAGGCGTTATAATGATTCAAACCCTGCTCAATACGGGTTTGCTGGAAAATTATTTCACAGATCCAGATTTTATACGGATCTTTCGTATTCCGAAAAGGCAAATGTCTTCCGTGGATTTTATACCAGGCCAATAATTTTACACCAACGTGAAGAAAATCAGCATTTTGTTTTTTAGTTTTCAAAAATAAGTTTTATATTTGCACACCAAAAATATAAATAAATAAAGGAAATGACAAAGGCAGAATTGGTAAACACGATCTCAAATAAATTGGGAACTGAAAAGAATGAAACACAGAAAGTTGTAGAAGCATTTATGCAGGAAATCAGAACATCAATGTACAATGGAGATAACGTTTATTTAAGAGGCTTCGGTTCGTTTGTTATTAAAACCAGAGCAGCTAAAACGGGAAGAAATATCTCAAAAAACACTGCCATCGAAATCCCTGCTCACAATATTCCTGCTTTCAAACCTTCAAAAACTTTTGTAGAAAAGGTAAAAACCAAAGTAGCGATTAAATAATCATTTGCAAATCAATAACTTACATATAAAATTTTAAATTATGCCAAGCGGAAAGAAAAGAAAAAGACACAAAGTTGCTACACACAAGAGAAAGAAAAGGAGGAGAGCAAACAGACATAAGAAAAAATAATCTCTGAGAGATTTACAATATATTAATATAGTTGGTGTTTTATATGTATAAATTTCACCGACTATATTTTTGTTTTAATGCAGGTTTAGAAACATCTTCCGGATACTTCTGAGGAGATTTCTAAATTCCACCAAAAAGATCAGTTGGCCTTTTAGGTTTGGGGAAAACTGATTCATTATTTCTTAAAAAATACAAGACCTGTAAAATGAAGAAAGAACTGATTATATCACATGAAGATGAGCAATCTAAAATTGCCCTGCTGGAAGACGGCCGCCTTTTCGAACTCCATGAACAGGAGGACAAAAGCGACTTCGTAGTAGGTGACCTATTTATCGGTAAAGTAAAAAAACTCGCGCCCAACCTCAATGCCGCATTTGTGAGCATTGGTTATGAAAAAGATGCATTTCTGCATTATCAGGATCTGGGACCGCAGTATCCAACGTATAAAAAATTCCTGAAAGACACCGTTTCCAAAAAACAACAGAATTCTTCCCTGAAAAATTTTGAAGTTCAGCCGGAAATCCATAAAAACGGAATCATTGACAAAGTTCTGGCAAAGGATGATCTGGTTATTCTGCAGATTACGAAAGAACCGATTTCCACCAAAGGTCCCCGAATTTCCACCCAAATTTCCCTAACCGGAAGATTTTTAGTACTCATTCCATTCGACAAAAGCGTCTCCATTTCAAAAAAGATAGGCAGCGCTGAAGAAAGAGAACGTTTACGCACTTTAATCGAAAGCATTAAACCGGAAGGTTTCGGCGTCATCATCAGAACCGTTGCCGAAGGCAAAAAAGTTGCAGAACTGCACAACGACATGAACCAATTGGTTCAGAAATGGGAAACCACTTTCAAAAACATTCAGAAAAACAAAGCGCCCGGAAAGATTTTGAGTGAAGAAGACAAAGCTTCCTCCATCCTCCGAGATAATTTCAATGCCGATTTCGTTTCCATCATCTGCGACGATGAACAGATGGTGAATGATATGAAAGCTTATATTGAAGTCATTGCGCCCGAAAGAAAAAACATCGTTCAGTTTTACGACAAACCGCTTCCGCTTCTGGAATATTATAATGTTGAAAAACAGCTGAAACAGAGTTTCGGGAAACACGTCAACATTCCAAGTTCAAAGGGCGCCTATCTCGTCATTGAACATACAGAAGCCCTTCACGTGATCGACGTGAATTCCGGAAACAACATTTCTTCCGGCAATTCTGCGAGCAAAGAACACGCACTGAACATCAATAAAATGGCGGCCACCGAAATCGCCCGTCAGCTCAGGCTGCGCGACATGGGCGGAATCATTGTGGTGGATTTTATCGACATGATCAATGCTGACCACCGCCGAGACCTTTACGAGCATCTGAAAGAGGAAATGCAACGCGACAAAGCGCGTCACAAAATCTTACCGCCAAGCAAATTCGGACTCATCCAGCTCACCAGACAGCGGACACGCCCTGAAAATATCATCGAAACGAAAGAAGAAAACCCGAATATCGCCGGTGAAATTCTTGCTCCGATTGTAGTTGTGGAAAGAATGGAAGAAGTAATCCGGAATATCATTCAGATCGAAAAAGGAAAAGTGTTCCTGCATGTTCATCCTTTTGTGGAAGCTTATCTGACGAAGGGTCTGATCAGCATTCAGGTAAAATGGTATCTGAAATACAAGAAATGGGTGACCATTATTCCACGTGATTCCTTTAAATATCTGGAATACAAACTGGTTAACTCCCAGAAAGTTGAACTGATGGGTCATTCGAATTAGAAGAGCCAAGGTAAAACTAAAAAGAGCCAGGTTTTCAGCTGAAGCTGATGAAGAGAGCTTATTCAAAAATCATTACTCCCGAATTTTCGGGAGTTTTTTTTATATTTGAACGCATCATTTATGATCATTCAGTAAGTCTTCCTTTACATGACAAATTTTCAAATTAACTTTTCTGGAAGCATTTCTGAATTGTTCTTGAATAAAGGCATCAGAGATTTTAAATCTGCCTGTAATTTCATTGCCAATTTGCCGTACAGAAGAAACAGTGCTAAAAGTAATATTTATTGCGTTCTGGAAGAATCAGCTGGAACCTGTAGTACAAAACATCTTACTTTAAGGAAACTGGCCCTTGAAAATAATCACGAAGAGGTAAAACTACTCACAGGAATCTTTAAGATGGATGCCGAATATTCCGTCCTGATAAAAAACACACTCGAAGAAAAACATCTTTCTTATATTCCTGAAGCCCACAACTATCTTGAAATTGAAGGGCAATATTATGATTTCACAAAAAGGAGGTCCACATACAACGACTTTAAAAATAAGCTTATTCTGGAAAAGGAAACTGAGTATGACAGGATTATTGAAGAAAAAACTGCACTGCATCAGAACTTTCTGAAAGAGTGGATTTCCATGAAAAACATTCCGTATACATTCGAAGAAATTTGGGACATACGCGAAAAATGTATCCAGGATTTACAGTTCAATATCCGTAAGTGAAACAGTGAAATTAGCATTCCGCCACGTTCACCGCAATAGCCAGTCCGCCTTCTGAGGTTTCCTTGAATCTGTCGCTCATGTTCTGTGCGGTTTCCCACATCGACTGGATGACCTGGTCGAGTGAAACTTTGGCTTTTTTTGGATCAGATTCAATCGCAATATTGGCTGCAGTGATGGCTTTGATGGCACCCATGGAATTTCTTTCAATACACGGAATTTGGACTAAGCCTGCAATCGGATCACAGGTCATTCCCAAATGATGTTCCATCGCAATTTCAGCCGCCATTAAAACCTGTCCCGGTGTTCCGCCCATTATTTCTGTCAGTCCGGCTGCTGCCATTGCTGATGAAACGCCGACTTCCGCCTGACAGCCACCCATCGCCGCCGAAATGGTGGCATTTTTCTTAAATAAAGTCCCGATTTCTCCTGCAACCAAAAGAAAACGGATGATATCATCTTCACTGGCAAACTCCGTGAAGCACTGCGCATACATTAAAACCGCGGGAATCACTCCGCTTGCTCCATTGGTTGGCGCGGTGATAATCCGTCCGAAACTCGCGTTCTCTTCGTTCACGGCCAAGGCAAAACACGAAACCCATTTGTTGATGCGGATAAATGTTTCTTCAGACTCTTTTACCAGCTGAAACCATTCTTCTTTATTGGTGTAAATCTGATCTCCGAGAAGCGTGCGGTTCAGACCCGGTGCTCGTCGCGTGACATTCAGGCCGCCGGGAAGGATGCCTTCCTTGTTTACCCCTTTGTAAATGCATTCTTTAATCTCGTCCCAAATGTAAAGCGCAAGCTTTTCAGTCTCTTCTTTTGTACGCCAGGATTCTTCATTCATGAAAATCAGGTCGGAGAATTTATTCAGACCCATCTGTTCCACATATTTCATCACATCGCTGCCATGATGGCACGGATAAAGCGTTCTGATGCAGTGTTTTTCGTAGGAATTTTCGTTCTGCGTGGCAATAAAACCGCCTCCAACGGAATAGTAATCCTGAATCAGCTCTCTTCCGTCATCGAAAACCGCTCTGAAAATCATCCCGTTCGGATGGTAATCAAGGGTTTTGCCTTTATTCAGAATTAAATGCACGCCGTAAACAAAAGGAATTACTTTTTCTGCGCCTAAATTAATTTCAGCGGATAATTTGATGGCTTCAATTTTTGCATCGATTGTAGAAGTGTCAATGGTCTTAAAATTCTCGCCGGAAAGTCCGAGCATTCCCGCAATATCAGTTCCGTGACCGATGCCGGTTTTTGCAAGTGAACCGAAAAATTCCACGAAAACCTCCTTCACGTCCTGAAGACGGTGATCGGTTCTGATCTGGATTAAAAAATTTTCTGCGGCATTCCACGGACCCATCGTGTGGGAACTTGAAGGACCAATTCCGATTTTTATGATTTCGAAAACTGAAATAGACTGCATGCTGAACTTTGTAAAAATTAACGTTATAAAAACGCTGCAAATTTACGTGAAAATTTGCTTTAAAATCTCGGAAACTTCGCGGTGTTTTGTAGCAGGAAACAGGTGGGTACCGTTTTTAATGACATAATCGGGTTTTGAATACTTCAACGGAAAAACAATATCGTTTTCCGCTGAAATCTGAATGACTTTCGGATTTTCCTCAAACTTCCAGGCAGAAATTTTTTCGATGCACCACTTCAGATAATAAGGATTACGGACGGTAAAATATTCCCAAATTTTTGGATTTTTAGGATCAAATAGTTTTCTTAAAAATGCATACACAAGTGCCGATTTTTCGTTGAAGATATTTTCGGGCAGATATTTAGGGATTTTGGTGATCTCCCCTACTCTGATGAATCTTGATTTTTCTTTGTCTGATTTAATGCTACCTAAAATAACTATTTTCTCGGCCGGCTTGAGTTTATCGATTTCCTGAACCATGATCCCACCGAAAGAATATCCGAGAAGATAAAACGGTTCAGAATCATCAATTTTTTCAGCCATTCGTGCGACATAATCTCTGAAATGCTCGTTTCTTTCCGGAATAAGCCATTCAATACAGATCACCTCCAGATGTTCCGGAAATTTTATTTTTTTCAATACGCTGAAATCGGCTCCCAGGCCACTGATCACATACAGTTTCATCTTTTTTATCCGCTGTTTTTTCTTTCAATTTTACATAAAAAAAGAGCAGAATAACTGCTCTTCTTTATTTTTTAAGACTACCTTATTTTGTCGCCACTTTAATCTGAATATCCATGTCATCTTTAATGATCACATCCCGCAGAGACGAGCGGTAAAATACGCCGTAATCCTGTCTGTTGATGGAGAATTTCGCAGATTCGATGCTTACAGAATAATTGTCAACTTTTATTCTTGCAGGGAAAGAAATGGTTTTTCTCTTTCCTTTTATTGTTAAATTCCCGATCACTGTATAATTGTACACTTCATCTTTCAGCGGAATTATCTTCGTCATGTGAAATTTGGCAACAGGGAATTTTTTCACTTCAAAAAAATTGATGCTTTTAAGATCATTGGTCAATTTCACCTGATCCTCACCTGTTAAATCGGTTGCCGAAAGACTTCTCATATCAATCACGAACTCACCGTCAACCAGTTCTCCTTTTTCAAAATTGAATTTACCGCTTTTGAGTTTTACATAACCTGAATGGGTCGTGGCCTCGGTTTTAACGAGTTTGTATCCCCACCATCTGATGTCTGACGTAATTACTTTAGAAACTTTGGTATTACTCTTTTTCTTCTGCGCGAAAATGAAAGTAACACTCATCACCATCATTGCAAATAACAATATTTTTTTCATTCCTTTTTATTTATATTTTAACAAAAATAACAAAAAACGCAGAATAATGGGTGATTTCCAAAATTTATTTGAAATTATTTGGCGGTAACCTTCACAAGCATGTCTACTTCGTCTTTCACAAAAACATCCTGCATCGACGAGCGGTAAGCGACATCAAATTTCTGTCTGTCGAAGGAAAACTTATCTGAAACCAGGCTTACCACCCCTTTGCTGTACGCGATTTTGGCTGGAAAAGTAATCGTGTTGGTCTTGCCCTTCACAGTTAAATTGCCTGTAATGAGTCGGTTGTAAATTTTATTGGCATTTTTCTTCACCGAAGTAATTTTAAAAGAAGCCAATGGAAATTTATCGGTTTCAAAAAAATCTCCGTTCTTCAGGTGATTGTTGAGTTTTGTCTGGTACTCGCCGGAAAGATCTGTGGCGTTGATGGAGTTCATATCGAGAACGAAGTTCCCACCTACCAATTCCTGGCCTTTCATCACCATTGTTCCGGATTTTACTTTGACGTTTCCGCTGTGCGAAGAGGCTTCGGTTTTGGCTACTTTATATCCCCACCACTGTACGTCGGAAGCTACAATTTTCTTGGTCTGCCCAAAAGCTAAACCACCTATTAAGACGGCAAATAATGCTAATTTTTTCATGTTTTTTTTATTTGATAAGCACAAATATATCTGATTTCATTCTCATATATAATTGACCTATGATAATAAAAAATAATTTTTTTAAATGTAGATTAAAAAAAACTCCGGACCAGCCGGAGTTTTTTTTACATTTCGCAATAGGCTGCGTAAATGGCGGCCCCTTTGAGTCCCGCCCTATCGTCTACGGCAAGATAAAGCGGAATTTCCTTCAGGAGATTTTCCATTTTATCACTGATTTTAAATTTCTGATAGAATCTGTCCTTATCCATGTAGTCCCTCATTGCCAGTGGAATTTCTCCTGTGATCAGAAGACCTCCGGTTGCTTTCAGTTTCAAGGCTAAGTTGTTGGCTTCACGCGCCAGAAACTCAAGAAACGTATTCATGGATATTTTACAGATCTGCACATCATCTTCAACGGCCGCTTTAAAAAGTTCGGTCATAAAATCACCGTTTGAAAGCCTTTCGCCGAGCCATTCCGGTTCTGGATGTCGTTTTACATCCCGTAAAAAACGGTAAATGTTGAAGAGTCCTTTTTTCGACAGTACACTTTCCCAGCTTACAATTCCGTAAATATTGTTCAGGAACTGATAAAATTCAACTTCGGTATTGGTTCTTGGTGAAAATTCGGAGTGACCGCCTTCGCTGGCAAAAGGTCTCAGATATTCGCCGTCGTAAAACAGACCTGATTCTCCAAGGCCGTTTCCGGGAGCCAGAATCGCCATATTCCCTTTCGGCTTGTTTTCACCTTTATAAATGGGAATCAGCGCCTCTTCTGAAATACAGGCCAAGCCGTAAGCAAAACCTTCAAGATCATTCAAAAGGTGAACTTTTTTTAGCTGAAGGGTGTTTTTAATTTCCTCTGCATTTACCTCCCAATTCAGTCGCGAAGGCGCACTTGTCGCGTTGATTACCGGACCGGGAACCGCAACTGCGAGCCTTTCAATATCATTCAGATCGTGTTCCTGAAAAAACTTTGCAGCCATTTTAGAGAAAGAGGAGAAGTTTTTAGTGAAGTAAGTGCTTTCTTTCACCAAATTCACGGTACCGTTTGCTGATCTGAAATACCCGAATACGGTATTTTCTTCGCGCACATCTGCAGCGACAATTGCTATATTTTTATTCCGCTCACTTCCAATACCGGGTAAGTAAAGACGGTATCCTGATTCCGAATCCATAGTTTTAACTTTAATACCAAAGATAATAATTGTTTTGACAATTTCGGGAAATAAAAAAAACCTTTTCGAATTGAAAAGGTTCTAAATCTGAATGATTTTTTCTTATTGTGCCGGTGCTGTTACTGGCCCGCTTCCTAAAGGAATGTTGTAACCTACTCCTAAACCTAGAGTTCCTGCATTGAATTTCTGTCCTGCAAATTCTCCTTTATCTCCTGTAAGTACTTTGGTATAGTGTACAAAGAAGTTCCAGTCTTTGTTGTGGTACCCGATTTCAGGTCTCAGGTAAAAACCACCTGTTGGCATGTCTGCATTATAAACTGCGTTATTCGTTACTTTTTCGTCGCCAACGATAAATCCGTAACCTAAATCTGCACCTGCATAAAATCCGAACTGTTTAGGATATACTCTGATTAACGCGGCAACCGGTACTACACCGAAACCATTGTTTTCAACCTCAGTTCCGTTGATGGTATTCGTTTTACCGAAGAACTGGTTGTAACCTGTCGCAAGACCCAAACCAAAGCCTGGTGTTACTAAATGCTGATAAGAAACATCTAAACCAAGATTTGCCGAAGCGTTTTCAGACGGTACTGCTACTCCTGCATTCACTCCAACTTTAAGCATGTTTTTCATGTCGCTATCCTGAGCATTCATAAAAGAAGCTCCCACAATCCCTGCCAATAAGATGGCTGATTTCATCATTTTCATAATTTTTAATTTTAATTTTTTAATCAGTTCAGAAAAGAAAAATTTATGCCAAAGACGTCTTTAAATGCGTCGCAACAAGGAAGAAATTTTACAAATACCTGATTTACAATAAATTGAAAACTAAACAGTCATTTAAGTTTTAAGAATCATGATGTCGTAGAAATGCAGATTTTGTCAGAATTTCGGCGCCCGATTTGTCTATTTTGTCAGGTATGATTTGTACAATTTTGATGATAATTCACTGTACCGGTTTAATCTATGAAAGATTGCTTTCGAAATAGACTTTTGCTCTGCCTTTTTTGTATTCGAGCCAATCGAATTTTTCCAGGAAATCCAGAGCTGATTCAACCCCTTTTAGAAAAAGGGCTTTTTTGGTCTCTTCATCCATATTGAAATCGAGCCAGTTGGCCTTGGTTTCGAAAGTCGCAATATCAGCAATGCTGTATTTTTCGTAAAAATTGTTTTTAGACAGGAAATCTTTGTCAAAATTACTTTTCATGGTATTCAAAATCTTTCCGGCATAATTCCAGAAAGAGTTGATCTGCGGACTCGTGTCGGTCTTCGCATCTTTCATTCTCAACCCGAAAACCGGCAAACGCGGAATAACAATGCTGCTGTTGTGAAAAATACTGATGGGAAAATTGGAGATGGAGCCGCCGTCTATAAAAATTCCTTTATCCGGAATACTGTCTCTTCCGACAAAAATATTTCCCCAGTTTTGAATGATATTTTCGTCGGTTTGGTCTATGCTCACGATCACCGGTTCAAAAAAAAGAGGAATGGCCATCGACGCACGTACAAAAACCGCCGGATTCACATTGAGACTGGCATTTTTCCAGTAAAGACCGGCATGCGCGGGAAGTTCTATTTTTCTTTCAGAAGCAATATCCACCGTTACAAACGTGTAATTGGCTTCCAGACCTTTGAGGGTGTTTTCATAGTAAACGTTTTTGTGATACTGCTCATTCAGCTGCTGCAGGATCAGGTCATTTTCCCGTTTTCCTGCGTCCCGAAGCTGGAAATGATAGTTCGAATTGCCTTCCACAAAGCCGTTTTCATCAATATAGAATTTTGCAATACGATCCAGTTGCAATTTATTCGTAATATTTTTTGAAGCTAGAATTTTTTCGAGAAATTTTTGGAATACATTACCGGGATTAATGCCAAATCGTGCTTTCTTGAATTTTAAGAGCAGAAAAACGATCATCCCTGTGAGCAACAAAAAAACCGCAAGTAAGATGAAATATACTGATTTGCCAATCATTGCAAAGGCTGAAACAACTGGAAAGATCAGCGTGAGCGCCACTAAAAGCAGTGCATAACCCATAAGTGCAACCTTGAACCAGCCGTCTTTTGAAATAATGCTTTTAATGATTCTTTTTGCCAGAGGATTGCCGTCGACAAAAGAAAAAAGATCCATATTCCTGATGATCCTGAAGAGTTCGGGCGTAACCGCTTCTGTTTTACTTTTTCCCAAAGCGGCCATCAGCAGCGTGTTGATGGCTCCGGCGCTGGTTCCTGCTAGTTTCGTAAAGCGGATTCCGACATACTCCATGACAAAACAGAAACCGACAAGCGAAATCCCCAAAGTACCGCCACCTTCCTGCACCAACTGAATGTACTGGAGTTTTTCACCATTTTCCTCTGTAAAAACATCCGAGAAGATTTTGTCTTCCTGTTTCAATAGGCGGAGCCTTTTCAAAATCGGATCTGTATTGGTGTCTTTTTTTATTTCTTTACCGGAAATGTAGCGGATGATTTCCTCGAACTGCAGATCGTTCATCATCGAAATTTTGAAGGTTAAACGAATATATAGTCATTTGGCTGAAGAATATTCGATGCATTTTTCACGAGATCTGCTTCGCGGTCTCTACGCTGGCGAAGACCTTTGGTCTTGGGCCATAATCTTTTCATGCTGCGTATTTCATCCGAAATGTTTTGAAGATCTTTAGTCTTTATCCATTTTCGGATATTCTTCATCTCCCTTCTGCTCTCCCCTTCCGTACCTGCACCCCTGTTATACACCAACGAGAGCAATGCGCCCTGTGCATCGGGCGGCAAAAGCCCGATTCCCGGGTAGGTTTTCGCGGTGATCGCAGCATACTCGGGTAAGGATTTGGTATAAAATATTTCAAGGGCTGCATCAAGCGGTATAATCAGATTTTTTACGGTGGACAAAGCCTTTTTAGCGCGTGCGGCTTTAAGCCCAACCACGGTTTTAAGTCTGCTGAAAACAGTGGGTGATAAAAGATGTTCCCAATCTTTTTTAAATTTTGCCTGAGTAGTATAGCCCAGATCATAACCGATTCCTATGGTAATGCCACTTTGTCCCTCCGGCCATATGGGATTTTGATAAAGCGAGAGATATCGTGCGCGCGAACCGATTTCGAATTCCAGGATCATTTCAGCAGATTTTCGTGAGATGATCATGACCGCGCCCTTTGGCAGTTCCGGAAGTTTCTTGTCAAGGAAAAATTCGATTCTCGTAAGGGTGGCCACGCCAAAAATCCCATCAACCATTTTTCCTGTAAAACCGAGTTTTTTCTGGATGTTCTTTTTCTTTTCTGCAAGACTAATTCCTGATCCCTGAAGCCCAAGAAATTTTATCAGTTCATCACACGTCTTTCCGTCAAAAACACCGGTCTGAGGAACCTGAAGGTTTTTCTGAATTATTTTGATCCGAATTTCCAGTGGATTCTCCATGGCGAAATATTTAGCGGTTACCTCATCAAATTTAGGAAGAAAAGTATATTCAGGAAGAAATCTGTTCAATTTTACTGAAGAATTGCGCAAAAAAATATCCAACTGCATTGCTGAGTTGGATATTTTTTTAAAGTGCCGTGTTTTTGGCCATTGCTTTTTCCTGTTGTTTTCGGACCCGCTTTTCTTCGTATTTTTTCATTACGTAACCGATGGCTATTGGCGCCACCCACATCAGGATTCTTCTTAATAATACTGGATTCATAATATTTATTTTCGGAATGGAGTTTCAAGAATTAAGCCAAAGGTTTTTCAACGGTTGAAAAAAAACCCGTATTATCTCCTCACCTCATCCGACAGGAAATTTTCCTTATCTGTATTTTCCATTTTAACCTCTTTTAAAACTTATCATCAAACCCTCAAATTGTACCATGAGTGTTTCCCCACTTCAAGAAAACAAACATCTGCTTTTACGTGCCGGTTTTGGGTCAAATCTTTCTCAGATAGAAAATTTAGCCGGCCGGTCCCTCACCGAAATCTGGAAGAATTTAGCCGCAGATTATCCCTTCAAACCTCTTGAATTAAAAGTCGCCCCCGAAAATGTAGAGTATCAGCAAATCGCAAAACTCGATGCGGAAGCCAAAAAAACCTTTCTTCAGAAAAACCGAAAAAGCAATCAGGAGATTAACCTCGCCTTTTTTGATCAGATGGTATATTCCGAAGATCAGTTGCGGGAAAAAATGGCCTTTTTCTGGCATGGTCATTTTGCAACCCGAATTGTAAACTCCAGATTCAATCTTCAGCTTTTAAATACCATCCGCGAAAAAGCCCTCGGGAATTTTGGCGATTTGCTCCGGGCAGTTTCCCAAACTCCCGCCATGCTGCAGTTTCTCAATAATCAGCAGAATAAAAAAGGCCATCCCAACGAAAATTTCGCCCGCGAAGTCATGGAACTTTTTACCTTGGGCCGCGGTAATTACACTGAAAAAGATGTTCAGGAAGGTGCGCGTGCCTTTACCGGCTGGAGTTTTCTTCCCGACGGAAGTTTTTTCGAAAGACCGAAACAACATGATTTTGGCGCCAAAACATTTTTGGGCAAAACAGGAAATTTTGATGGAAACGATGTTTTAAACATTATTCTGGATCAAAAAGCATGTGCCCGATTTATTGTTACTAAAATTTATCAATTTTTTGTCAACGAAAAACCGGATGCCAATATTATTGAGCATTTAAGCGGTCGGTTCTATGCATCAAAGTATGATCTTAAAGATTTGATGACTGAAATATTCACCGCAAAATGGTTTTACAGCCCGGAAAATATTGGAGCAAAAATAAAATCACCCATCGAACTCATGGCAGGAATCATGCGCATTCTTCCCATGCAGATTGAAAAACCCGAAAATTTAATTGTCTATCAAAAATTGCTGGGACAAATGCTGCTTTATCCGCCGAATGTGGCCGGTTGGCCTTCCGGGAAAGCCTGGATCGACAGTTCTACTTTAATGTTAAGATTGCAGATCCCCCAGATCTGGTCGGGTTTAAGACCCTTAGAATTTAAACCCAAAAGTGACGATGATGTAGAAATGGGGATGAAAAATGCGCAGAATTATAAAAATTTTAAAAACCCCAATATTTCAATCGACTGGCTTGCGGTGGAAGAGGTTTTTAAAGATAAAGAACCCATCACTATTTTACTTCAGAAAAGCAAGTCACTTTCTGAAAAAACTTCGGAACAGTTTTCCAATAATTCGGTACAACAAAAAATAATCAACCTCATGTCAACACCGGAATTTCAGCTTTGTTAATGATGCGTTGCAAATCCCTCGATAAATCCTAACCTCTAATTTCTGAAATATGTTAATCAAAAGACGAGATTTTCTCAAAGTATCTTCTTTGGCTGCGGCTTCTCTCATGATTCCCAATTTTCTGCAGGCCATGACTTTGCCCGACGTTCTGGACAAAGAAAACAGGATATTGGTAGTCCTCCAGTTCAGTGGCGGAAATGATGGTTTAAACACCATTATCCCCACGCAAAACGATATTTATTTTCGGGAAAGAGCGACCATTGCGATCAAAGATTCCCTGTGTCTCAGTGATGAAGCAGGAATCAATCCCAGTCTAAGCTATTTTAAAGAACTTTTTGACGGAGGGGAGCTTGCCGTTATGAATAATGTAGGCTATCCAAATGCGGACAAATCGCATTTCAGAAGTATGGATATTTGGCATTCCGCCAGCAAAAGCGACGAATTTTTAGAAACAGGCTGGGTCGGAAGATACCTCGATGAAGCCTGTTACCGTTGCGATCATCCGACACAGGCACTCGAAATTGACGACATGTTGAGTTTGGCGCTGAAAGGGAAAGAGAAAAAAGCCTTTGCCTTCAAAGATCCAAAAAGACTGTATCAGACTTCGCAGGAAAAATACTTCAAATCGCTTTACGATACCCATCATCACGACGATGAAACGGTAGAATATCTTTACCAGACGATGGGTTCTACCATCAGCAATGCCGGATATATTTTTGAAAAAAGCAAGGCGAAAGCCACTACCGCAACGTATCCCGATTCGGCTTTAGGAAAGGATTTTAAGAACATTGCTTCCCTCATTAATTCTGATATCAATACGAAAGTGTATTACCTTTCCGTCGGAAGTTTTGATACCCATGTGAATCAGAATCAAAAACAGTCCCAGCTTTTTTCCGAAATCAATGAAGCCGTGAAAGCCTTTGTAAAAGATTTAAAATCCCAGGGAAGATTTAAGGATGTTTTAATCATGACGTTCTCCGAATTCGGCCGGCGTGTTTCCCAAAATGCCAGCAAAGGAACAGACCACGGCACCGCAAATCAGATGTTTTTGGTCTCAGGTGGATTAAAAAAGAAAGGAATGCTCAACCCTTTGCCCGATTTGGAAAACCTCAATGACGGGGATCTGATTTACACTGAAGATTTCCGGAAAGTGTACGCAACCGTTTTGAAAAACTGGCTGGGTGCCGATTCCTCCAAAATTTTAGGCTGGAAAAACGGAATTTATGACTTTGTATAAAAGAACCACCGATCAGCTGTGGTTCTTTTGTTTATATCTTTTCAGTCTTGGAATCCACCTCCCAAAGCTTCTTATGATAGGAGACATCTATACAAGTTACCGGGCAATTAAAATAAAATTTCCGAAAAAATTAGGTAAACCGAAAAATTGTAATAACTTTGTACTCACAAAAAATATTGAGCTATGGATATTTCGGTTATTCCCATTGGAAATTCAAAAGGTATTCGTTTATCAAAAACGCTACTTGAAAAATATAACATAACCGATAAGGTTGAACTTATTCTGGAAAAAGGTTATATCATATTGAAGCCAAAAACAGCACCCAGAAAAGATTGGGAAAAGGCCTTCGAAAAAATGCACAAAAACGGTGATGACGTGTTGCTGATTAACAATGTTTTTGAAGACGAAAATCTTGAGGAATGGAGTTGAAGCAATATCAAATCGTTTTAATAAATCTTGATCCAACAGTCGGAAGCGAAATTAAAAAAACGCGGCCATGCGTAATCATTTCACCTAATGAAATGAATAAATATTTACAAACTATTGTTGTCGCGCCGATAACAAGCAGTGATAAATCTTATCCAACTCGTGTGGAAGTCTTTCACAATAAGAAAAAAGGACAAATAGCTTTAGACCAAATTAGAACCGTTGATCGACAAAGAATTATAAAAACTTTCGAAATCTTGACGGAGAAAGAAATTTCTAAAGTCAAAGCGGTTTTAAAAGAGACTTATATAGATTGATAAACGCCCGGTAATAGCAAGCATAAGAAATTGCCGAATTTATAATACTTCATCGCAGCCAAAGCATCCCGGGAATTTTCTAACCTCTCACTTCTGCTTTTAAAGCTTCCCCTTCGAACGAGATTCCCTCCCACCCAAACTCCATAAAATTCCGGATGTTTTAGTGGCCATTTCCATTTATCGTCTGTTGTTTCATTTTTATCAAAACTTGCTTATATTTGGTTGCTCACGAAGATCTCATTCATGAAACCAATACAACACTATAGGGTCATTGGTATTATGATAGGAGACATATATAAATTGTACCCAATGCTATTAAAAAAGTCGTCCAAATGAAACTTTTGAGATTTTTATTGATCACTTTATTTTTGTTTTCTTGTTCTGCACAGAAAAAATTTCAAATTGTTTATGACCAGAAAAAAAGTTTAAACTACATCGCAGATAAAGATGCGAAAAGACTTAAAATCCTTGACAAAAAATATATTCTTGCCTTTCAACCTGATAAGCTCGAATATTTTAAAATTTTTAGTGGAGAAAACAATTGGGACGCGATTGATATTAATGGTATCAAAATTTTTGAAGTTCCAAACGAAGAATACAAAATCCCTTCACCTGCTTATTTATCTGAAAACAGAATAAGATTTATTGAAAATAACAAAATTGGATTTAGAAATCACAAAGGGAAAATTATTATTCCGCCGAAATTTGAATATGCGGAACAGTTCTATAATGATAAAGCAGTTTTCGGAGAAAAATGTATTAACAAAGAAAAAGACGATGAACATTATGTTACTGAATGTCAAAAGTATGGATTGATTGATAAGAGGGGAAGAATTTTAAAGTTCGGAGATTTTAAATATCAGGAAATAACTAAACATATAGACTTTCGCTAATTGATCATTTCGTTGTATTTAATTTTGAACTTATCATTATGATCGAAACTTGCTTATATTTGATTTCTAACTAAGATCACATTGACGAGACCACTACCACACATTAGTGTCATTGGTATCATTATATGAGACATATATACAAGTTATGCGTCATTTTATTTAAATCATTTTCTAAAATGAAAACTTTTAAAAGTTGTTTATTTATTTTTCTTATTTGTTGCACTCTAATTTTTGGTGGAATTTATTTCTATTTCCTGAACCTAAACAAAAGTTGTATTGAAGATCACAATAAAGTGGAACAATCATATTCACAACTTAATTTAAAGCTACAAGAGAGAAATTTATTACTTAAGAAGTTAAACGCAAATGATAGCGTGAAAACTCTTATAACAAAATCTGATTCAATGCTTAAACGAACCAAAGACGCAAATCAGTTCCTTTGGACAGAATTTTACCTTAATGAGAAGACTTATAAAAATGACTCATTGAAACAATTTAACAACGAACTGAATCGTCTGAAGAATATTTATAATTCAGATTTAAAAAATTTCCATGCGAGCTGGACAATTTTCCCAAACAATCTTATTAAAATACGACAGAAATTTCCAAAATACAATTATCTAAATGTAGAATACGGAGAAAATAATCAAGAAAATATGAAAAAGAGAAAAGCTGCTGAAAATTGGGTTGAAACTGGTGAGTGGAAATAAAAACATCGCATAACACGTTATTTCTATTAGCGGGGTTAAAGTTTATATCATGAAGATTTTCGCTAGTTGTACATTTCTTTGTATTTACAAAGAGCGGTCATAATAATCCCCGCCAACAGAAATACCTAACCGTTGCCGCTCAAACCATCCTTCATCGCAGCCAAGCATCCCGGGAATTTTCTAACTTCTCACTTCTGATTGCAAAAGCTTCCCCTTCGAACGAAATCCCATCCCACCCAAACTCCATAAAATTCCGGATATTTTGATGGTCATTACATTTATCGTCTGTTGATAAATTATTATCGGAACTTGCTTATATTTGATCTGACTAAGATCTCATATATACAAGTTATCTGCAATCCGATTTCCAATATTGCGATTATGAAAATCATTGAAATTTTAACCTATAAAATTCCCAAAACAAATCTACTGAATAGGGTTTTAAATTTTTTTGCTCCATTTATCCTTGTTCCATTTGCCCTAATTATGTTAATTATTGTAATTCCAATTATGTGGATTTATGAGAAAATTAAAACAAATATTCTTGGAATAAAACCAACTGAAAATTACAAAACCGAAAATGTTTTATTCAGTGATGGAAATTTCCATATAATAAAAGAATATTATGATCCTGTTGATGAATCTAAAGAAAATGAACCATTATATGTATTCTTTTGGAATCTTGCAGAATACGACGACGAATTTTTGATTTTTAAAATCATAGATGAAAAAAGAATTACGGAATTAAATGATTGCTATATTACCGATTTTGAATTCAAATCTGAAAATAATATTATTCTGCAAAAACTGAGCGTGGAAAACAACGAAGTAAAAACATATTTAATTAATTTGAATACAGAAAATGGTAAAGTCGAAATTCTCAGTGAAATTGGAAATTTCATCTTGACAAAATTTGATAAAAAGAAAAATTCAATAATTGGTTATAATAATGTAGATAAAATTGAAATTAAGTTAGAAAAATAATTCGCACTGCAGATAAAAGTGTATTTCTATTAGCGGGGTTGAAGTGTACATCATAAAGATTTTCGATCGTGATTCATTTCGTTATAGTTACAAAAACCAGTTATAATAATCCCCTCCAACAGAAAACCCAACCGTTGTTGTCCAAACCCTGCTTCATCGCAGCCAAAGCATCCCTGGAATTTTCTAACTTCTCACTTCTGCATTTTAAAGCTCCCCCTTCAAACGAAATTCCTTACTACCAAACTCCATAAAATCCCGGATCTTTTGATGGTCATTTACATTGAGCGTCTGTTGGTTCAATATTATAGGAACTTGCTTATATTTGATTGCTCACGAAGATCACATTCATGAGACCAATACCACACATTAGGGTTAATGGTATGATGATAGGAGACATATATACAAGTTAGCCGAAACCGTTTAAATAAAACTGCAAAATTGAAAAACTCAACTAAGATTTTAATTTTTATATGTTGTGCAATTATTGGTCTTGTTTATTTCAACTATCCTGTTCAAAGTAAAAACCTTTCTTTTTTCATTGTTTTCATTTGTTTAGCTGTGATTGTTTTGACCATTGTGAAGCTCACAAACAAAGACGAAACTCCAACAACTTATGAGGAAGCGGAAAAGGAAATGGATAAAATTTATGAAATAGATGGAATCTTTAGATATGTAAATGATGGATTTTACCTAACAAGAAATAACTCGATGGAATATATAAAGTGGACAGAAATTATAGAGATTAACCAATTTTATGTAAGTATGGGAAGAGGATTTCAAGGAGGATTAGAAATTGTAACAGCAGAAAAATCTATTGAAATAAATTCTAATAACAGTCCTGGCTTTGCAAAATTTACTTTGGAAATTAACAATAATTTAGACATTGATCCTAGTTGGACAGTAGATTACACTATAGATGCTCAACAAATAGTGAAAGCTGGACTTTTTAAAAACAGAATCTACTCCAAAAATAGCTTCAGCTAGCAAAGTATTTCTACAAACATGTATAAAGTTTTCATCGAAGATTTTAGCGATTAATTAAGTTTTTAGTAAGTATATAGTTTTTGTATTTTTAGCCCGCCTCAGCAATACCCGCACCATTGGCGCTCAAACCGTCCTTCATCTCAGCCAAAACATCCCGGGAATTTTCTAACTTCTCACTTCTGCTTGCAAAGCTTACCCTTCAAACGAAATCACGTCCCACTCAAACTCCATAAAATTCCGAATATTTTGATGGTCATCTACAATGATCGTCTCTTGATTCATTATTATCGAAACTTGCTTATATTTGATTGCTCACGAAGGTTACTTTTATGAGACCAATACAACACAATAGGGGTATTGATCTTTATGATAGGAGACCCATACCCAAGTTAGCTGCAATATCACAACAACCAGACAAAACATGAAAGTGAAAATTCTATTTCTATCAATATTTTTATCTTTAATGGGCTGCAAAGAATATAAATTTTCCAAATTAATTGTGAAAATTGATAATGCGAATAAAAACAGTGGAAATCTTCCTTTGAGTGAGTTAACAGTTTATAAAAACGGAATTCTATTAAAGAAAATCATCAATATAGATGGGCTTTTCTTAGAAAGTCCAATAAAATTAGACAGTATAGAAAAAGGTAACTATGTATTTGAATATTATAATTTATTTGGCGAAAAAACAAAAAGACAATTTAAAATAGAAAATAAAAAGGAAATAGATACAATTGCAATTTTTCCTGACCAATTTGATTTTGAAAAATATTCTAATAAATCAATTATAAAGAACTTGAGAAATAAATCGGTGAATATTAATTATAATACTCAGGGATGTTTTCATAAAATATCTGACTCGCTAACAATTTCAAATAAAAACGGAAATTATTACATTCTATATAATAATCAACAAAAACAAATTGATAAAAAACAAATAGATAATTTGATTAAATTCGAGTCTCAGCTCTATGCCATTTCTGATGATGGTTTATGCACTACTACAGAAATATATTCAATTGAGTTTGAAAATAAAACTAAACAAATTAAAAATGGACATTGTGTTTGGAGCGGATGGAATAATTTAGAAGAAGAAATACTAAACAAAAAATAATACCGCACGAACAATTCTCCCTTCTGCTTTCCAATCTTCCCCTTCAAACGAGATTCCAGCCCACCCGAACTCTATAAATTCCGGATATTTTGGTGGTCATTTACATTTATTGACTCTTGATTCATTATTATTGAAACTTGCTTATATTTGATTGCTATTAAGATCATATTTTTGAGGCCCATACAACATAATACGGTTGTATTGGTCTTATTATATGAGACATACATAGAAGTTAGCAGAAATATCAAAAAAAACTCGTACCTAAATGAAATCCTCCAAAATTATCACTTTCTTAATCTTATTATTTTTTTCTACAAAAGTTTGTTCACAAAACTATGAATGGAAAAAAATAGATGATGGTTTATACTTGAACACAATATCGGAACCTGTAAAAAGTAATGATTTAAGCAAAAAAGATTCATTACTCGTTACTTTATTTATATTTCATCCTAACGAAGAAATAAATTTGGAAAGTTCTAAAAACAAGACAATGTTAAAAGACAAAAAGATGAGTTATGATGATTTGGCCAAGATGTTTAATAAACCAAATATCAAATTGAAAAAAAAATCTGAATATCTTTTGAAAAATTTTAATGAGAAAAATATTCAGCAATATGATATAAAACTTAAAGATTCTAACGAAAAAGATTATAGAGAATTAAGACAATACATAAAAGAAAAATACGGAATTGAATCAGAGGAAAATTTTGTTGCACTTAACGATCAAAAAGAATCTATAATTTTTAGTTCTACCATACAACCTTACGCTGAAATAAATACTGAAGATTTAAAGACAAAATTTAACAACATAATTTCAGAAATTAAAAGCCGAAAACCTTACATGAAAATGAGTGTTTATCAGTTAAAGACAAACTAAAGATACTTCTGCTAACAAGGGTAACCGTTGCACAACCTTCCTTTTCAATAAATTCCAGGGAATGACCCTAAAAACCAACCTCTTTTATTCTTCGGTTTCGCTCAGAAACCAGATTTAAGGGAGGTTTTTATTTTTTCGGGTGAAAGTTTCCAG
>JAIBEW010000022.1 GCA_019459085.1 Kaistella sp. | reverse complement strand
CCCCCCCCCCCCCCCCCCCCCCCCCCCCCCCAAAACTGTAAAAATTCCACTTAACTAATATTCTTAAGCGTTCATCACTTTCACACCCAGTTCATACAAATTCCCTCGCATAAGGTATTTGATCCTTTCGCGGGTTGTAACGGTATGCACTTCGCCATCTTTTTCAATAATAATGCGGTCGCCGGTTGCAATATTCTGGTCTGCGATCCAGTCTTCCGGCGCAACATCGTTCTCCTTTTTTTTCATTTCTTCCAGAATATTTTCTGCCATTTCCTGAAAACTTTCATCGAAAGAATAATATACTTTATACTCAGGATCCAAACCCACCTTAAATGGTCTTTTTTCAGCGATCAGATTGCCATCGATATTCGGCATCGGATTATCGGATCCGTCGGTAAATCCCACTTCTATAAGTTCTCCCTGATGTTCTGCTGCGTAGTTTACCGCATCATCATAGGTTTCGAAATTGGTAATAACGGCATATTCATCATACCCATACTTCTGTAATCTTGTATTGTCTTCCATAATAATAAATTTTTAATGTAAATATAAAGCGGTTGGCGCTAAATCATTTTTTATTCCTGGCTTTCACTTTCCTTCTCCTCCTTTAGCTTATCCTCTTTGAGTTTGGCCGCGATAATCTCTACTTTAAGATTTTGTCGGAGTAAAGCAAATAAACTCATATAGACATTGGCAATAAAAACCACCGCGAAAAAGGAAATCAGGTAACCGCGCCAGTCCTCAAAAAGAAGCTGATAATTGGTAATAATTAAAATTATTGCGGTTATATAATGGCTGAAACAGTATTCACAGGTAAAGAGGTAAAAAAACTTACGTTCAACCAGTTTGTGGCATTCCTTTGATTTTTTCACGCAATAATCACGCGGTTCTTTAAATATTTCTTCATGCGTTACCGTCCAGGCAATGCATGCAACAGGAATGGCCAAAATAAAGAGCCAGAGCAGTTGTTCGTAAAGAGATTCCATGATGTAGTTTTGTTCTGAACTTCAAAAGTAATGCCACAACTTGGTAGGAAGAATTTTATCATTTTTAAGAAAAAATTCAGATGCCAATTTCACGCATAAATTGCGTTCGCCTTTTTCAGTTGCTGAAATTTCCTTACTTTTAATGCAAATTTTTAAAATGAATAGAAGAAATATATTGCTTTCGGCAATACTTTTTCCGGCGGTAATGGCTTTCGGGCAACAATACGGCGGAATGTGGATTCCCACCGAGCTCAATGAAAAGGAAATGAAGGATCTCGGAATGAAAATTTCCGCTAAACAGATTTTTGACCCTTCAAAACCGAGTATTAAAGATGCCGTTGTTCAGTTCGATGGCGGCTGTACTGCGGAAATCATTTCACCACAGGGTTTGCTGCTCACGAATCACCACTGCGGTTACGACAATATTCAGAGCCATTCCACTGTTGAAAATGACCTTCTTACGAACGGTTTCTGGGCAAAAGACATGAACGGCGAACTTCCGAACCCGGGTGTTACGGTTGATTTCATCGCCGACATCAAAGAAGTAACCGCAGCGGTTTTGGCCGGAACTCAGAATCTTGATGCAAAAGCTGCGCAGGAACTCATCAACAAAAATATCGAAACGGTAAAAGCCGGTTTCAAACTCGAACCTTGGCAAAAAGCTATGGTCCGTCCGGTGTATTACGGCAATAAATACTACGCCTACATCATTGAAACGTATAAAGACATCCGTTTGGTAGGTGCACCGCCGCAAAGTATCGGAAAATTCGGGTCAGATACCGACAACTGGGTTTGGCCGCGACACACCGGAGATTTCTCCATGTTCAGGATTTATGCCGACAAAAACAACAAACCTGCGGAATATTCAAAAGACAATATCCCTTACAAACCGAAATATTTCCTTCCGGTTTCCATTAAAGACAAACAGGAGAACGATTTTACGTTTGTATTCGGATTCCCAGGCAGAACAACGGAATATTTACCTGCAATCGCGGTTGAAAAAGTGATGAATGAGACGGATCCAGCGATGATTTCGGTGCGTGAAGTAGCTTTAAAAACTTTGGACGAAAAAATGCGGACTGATGCTGCTACGAGAATTAAATACGCTTCGAAGTACGCTTCCGTAGCCAATTACTGGAAAAAATGGATCGGTGAAGTGGAAGGTCTGAAAAAATCTGACGCCGTAGGAAAAAAGAAAAAATATGAGCAGTCTCTGATTGCCAAAAACGCCCAAATCAAACCGACAATCGATGAACTGAACCGGCTTTACACGGAACAGTCGCCATACGCGCTGAACCGTTCGTATTATTCGGAAGTGGTGAGAAATGCAGAAACTTTAACACTGGCCAACCAGTACCTGAATTTTATGCAGGCGTATGAAGCCGGAAAAATAGATGATAAAGCAATTTCTGCCTTCAAAGACCGTTTGTCAGGCTTCTACAAAGATTACAGCGGTGAACTCGATGCGAAGGTAACCGCAAAACTCCTCGCGCTTTACGCGAACAAAACTCCGCAGCAGTTTCAGCCCGCCAATTTCAGTCAGTTTAAAGATGAAGCTAAAAATCTAACGACAGTAGAAAACTGGTCCAAAAGTTCAGTAATTACAGGTCGACATGCGCTCAATGGGGCTACTGTTCATACTGACATCAACAAAGTTTTTTCGAATCCGGCGGAACTCATTAAAACGTTGAAAAACGATCCGATCATTCAGCTGGCTTCTTCGATGAGAGAAACGTATTTATCGACAACAGACGGAAAATTCGCGGCATTGCAAAGCCAGATCGATGTGCTTCAGAAAAAATTCATGGCCCAGCAAATGGAAACCGACAAAGACCGCAAGTTCTTTCCGGATGCCAATTCCACGCTTCGCGTGACTTACGGACAGGTAAAAGGATCGAACCCGAGAGATGCGGTTTACTACGGTTATCAGACTCACGTTGCAGGAATTATGGAAAAATATATTCCGGGAGATTATGAATTTGATGTTCCTAAAAAACTGATCAATCTGTACAATACGAAAGATTATGGCATTTATAAGGATAAAACCGGAGACGTTCCTGTAAACTTTACGGCGACCAACCACACGACCGGTGGAAATTCCGGAAGTCCGGCTCTGGATGCTTACGGAAACCTCATCGGCCTGAATTTCGACCGACAGTGGGAAGGAACAATGAGCGACATCAATTTCGATCCACGTTTTTCAAGAAACATTATGGTGGATACGAAATACATTCTTTTCATCATTGATAAATTTGCCGATGCAAAATGGCTCATCAATGAAATGAAGATTGTAAAATGATTTATTTACCAATCAAAAAAATGAATCCCGTGAAAATTTCACGGGTTTTTTTTGGCTAACTGACAAGCATTTCAGGAATTTACAGCACAAAAAAAGTGAAACCGGAGTTTCACTTTATCTAATACTGGAGCTATTTGTTAATATCCAAAGATCTCTTCAAGACTTACTTCCTGCAAAGTTCCCATTTTCGACATCGCGTTCATATCAAGATTTTCTTTTTTCCCGATAATCGCCGTGTTGTACTTCAACGGTTTCATTTCTGCATTGTAAAAGTTGGTTACATCTGCCAAAGTGAGTTTCTGGATTTCCGCATAAATATCTTTTCTGATATCATAGTCAATCCCGAGTTTTTTAAGATTCAGCTGGTTGAAAAAGATATTGGTTCTGTTGATTCTTCCGGAAGCGATTTGTTTCAGTGCTGCGTTTTTAGCGTTTTCGAACTGAGCCGGAACCTGCGGCAGATTCGCCATCAGTTCATCCATGGCATTCACCGCCTGCGGAAGTTTGTTCGCCTGCGTTCCGATGTAAGTCGTGATATAATCAGGTCGGTTCAGCTCGCTGTTTGAAGCGTAAGAAACATAGGCTGAATACGCCAGACTCTTGCTCTCACGGATTTCCTGGAAAACGATTGATGACAGTCCGCGTCCGAAATATTCGTTAAATACATTGATTTTCCCGAAATTTCGCAGGTTTACATTCTGGCCTTTCGCAATCTTGCTCATTTCCGTCTGCACCATGTCGTAATTGGTGAAATACACCTTCCCTTCCGTTGCCGGTTCAGGATAGATTTTTTTCTCCGGAACTTTCACGGTTTCTTTTTCTACAAAAGTTTTTGCATAATTTTTAAATTTATTGAAATCGTTTCCGTAGAAGAAGATTTCATACGGCATTTTGAGCAGATCCTGAATCTTTTTGGTCATTTCTTCAGACTTAATGGCGTTGAGTCTTTCTTTCGAAACCACATCGGTAAATCGGGAAACCTTTCCGTACTTCGCATAATTGGTAAGGGCGCCCATGATTCTGGCCTTGTCTTTTTTGGCGATATCGCGGCTTTCCAAAATGGTTTTCACATTTTCCTGATACACTTTCTGATCCGGTTTTGCGTTCTGCATCCAGTTTTTCAAAAGTTCGATTCCTTCAGGCATATTTTCTTCAAGACCGCTCAAAGAAACGATGAGCTGATCTGGGGTCGTTCTGAAATCATGCGAAATTCCCAATTTAAAGAACTCCTTCTTCAGATCTTCAGCAGAAAGTTTATCGGTGCCCAAATACTGCAGCACCTGCGTCGCCAGACTCAGTTCTTTGTCATGATCGCCGCCGAAAGGATAAATGAAATACACCTGTGCTACATCGTTGTACTTGTTCTCCACAAAACTCACTTTCTTGCCCTCAATTTTATCGGTTTTAATGGCTTTCGAAAAATCAATGAATTCCGGCTTGATTTCCGAAGATTTTTCGGTCAGAATTTCTTTCAGAAACCCCGACTGTGCATCTTTGTTCAGTTTAATCGGTGTAATTCCCGGATTTTCTACCCGAACAAGTTTATCGTTGGTGCCTTTTTCCTTGTTGATGGCCACATAATTCTCCTTGAAGAATTCATTCGCAAACTTCACGACATCGGCCTTCGTGATTTTTTCGTACTCATTGATTTCATTCAGTTCCTGCTCCCAGTTCTGTTTGTTGATGTAGGTTCCGTAAAGGGTGGTCGCGAGTCCGTCGGCAGTTTCAAAGCTCTTCATTCTCTGGATTTTCATATCATTGATGATCGCCGGGATTAGCCACTCCTGAAACTGACCTTTCTTTACGAGTTCCAGCTGATCCAGCAGGAGTTTTTTGGCTTCGTCTAAACTCTGGTCGTTTTTGGGGACAATCATCATCGAAAAAGTTCCGTAAGTTTTGAAAGGCGACGCATAAGCCATCGCTCTCAATGCTTTCTGACTTTGATTGATATTCAGATCAATAAGTCCCGATTCGCCCGCATTGGTTAAAATATTGGCCACGATATCTGCAAGTCGGGCTTCTTGTGTTCCGTAAGAATCGGTTCTCCACGCCATTTGAAGACGCGGTGCAGAAGGACTTTTCACGGTTCTTTCCACCACTTTGGTCATCGGTTCTTCAGATACCATTTTTTTCATCGGCAGTTCCTTGAATTTAAAAGTTCCGAAATACTGATCCACGAGTTTAATGGTTTTGTCGAAATCAAGATCTCCAACCAAAACCATCGCGTAGTTGTTCGGCACATAATACGTGTCAAAATATTTGTGAATGGCAACCATGGAAGGGTTTTTCAGATGCTCTGACTTCCCGATTGTAGTTTGCTGCCCGTTTGGATGTTTCGGGAACAGCGCATCCATCAGTTCATAATTCACAAGACGAGAATCGTTGTCCTGCGCGCGGTTGTATTCCTCATAAACGGCTTCGAGTTCGGTATGGAAAAGTCTTAAAACCAGTTCAGAAAACCTTTCCTTCTCTACTTTGAGCCATTTTTCGAGTTCGTTGTTCGGAATATTATTTTTGTACACGGTCTCATCGAGCCACGTGTGTGCATTTGTACCTGAAGCGCCGAGCGACGAAATCGCTTTGTCGTACTCATTGGCGATCGCAAATTTGCTGGCTTCCTGGGAAACCTCGTCGATTTTTTTGTAGAGCTGTTTCTTTTTTTCCGGATCAAGTTCAGCTTTGTGCTGTTCGTAGAGATCAGAAATCTGGCTGATTAATTTCTGTTCTGCAGGCCAGTTTGAAGATGCCAGTTTCGAAGTTCCTTTGAACATCATGTGTTCGAGGTAATGCGCCAAACCGGTATTGTCGGACGGATCGTTATTACTACCTGTTCTTACCGGAATATAGGTCTGTATTTTCGGGGCATCGAAGTTCTGGGCAAGGTAAACCTTCAGTCCGTTTTTTAAGGTATAGACTCTGACGCCGTTTTTGTCGTTTATAACGGTTTCGTAAGTGTAACCGGCTTTATCTGTGATTTTTTTGGTCTCGAATTTCTGTGCGTTCGTCATCGTAAGCGCTCCCATTATTGTTAAAGTGGTTAGGATTTTTTTCATTTAAAATTATTTAAGGATAAATATAGCGGTATTTTTTATTATTACGAAAGGGTTGGTGATTCTTAGATGGCGACTCTCCATAACTCTTTCCTTAGAAAGCAATATTCCACTGCGGTTAATGTGCTTCCAGCCAGTTATCTCCAACACCAACTTCCACGAGCAATGGAACCCTGGTCTCAAATGCCGATTCCATTTCGGTTCTGATCAGTTCTGTAACCGTTTCCACTTCCTCAACCGGAGCTTCAAACAGCAGTTCATCATGAACCTGAAGCAGCATTTTTGTTTTTAGGTTCCTTTCTGAAAATTTTTCGTCGATTTTAATCATCGCCAGCTTAATGACATCGGCTGCACTACCCTGAATCGGAGCATTCACAGCATTTCTTTCGGCATGCGCTTTCACGACAAAATTCGCGGAATTGATATCTTTCAAATGTCTTTTCCTGTTCAGAATGGTTTCCACATAACCGAGTTCCTGCGCTTTCTGAACCTGCTCTCCCATGTATTTCTTTAGGCGTGGATAGGTTTCAAAATAGGCTTCAATCATGTGTTTGGCTTCGGTTCGCGAAAGGCCGGTCTGTTCAGCCAGCGCAAAAGCACCCTGACCGTAAATGATTCCGAAATTTACCGTTTTCGCCTGGCTCCGCTGCACTTTGGTCACTTCTTCCAACGGAACTTTAAAGAGTTTTGAAGCTGTGGAAGCGTGAATATCTTCGCCGTTCTGAAACGCCAGGATCATATTTTCCTCATTGGAAATTTCCGCAATAAGACGGAGTTCGATCTGGGAATAATCGGCGGAAATAATTTTCTTGCCTTCGCCGGCTACAAACGCGCCGCGGATCTGCTGACCGCGCAAAGTACGGATCGGGATATTCTGAAGGTTCGGATTTACCGACGCCAAACGTCCGGTCGCAGCCGTGGTCTGGGAAAAATTCGTGTGGACGCGGTTGTCGTCTTTGTCGATCTGCAAAGGCAACGCATCAACATAAGTCGATTTCAGTTTCTGGTAGGTTCTGTATTCCAGAATATATTTGATGATTTCGTGCTTGCTGGAAAGTTTCTGAAGGATATCTTCCGAAGTACCGTACTGCCCGGTTTTGGTTTTCTTCGCTTTCGGGTCGAGCTGCATTTTTTCAAATAAAATTTCGCCCAGTTGCCGCGGTGAATTCATATTGAATTCTTCTCCTGAAATTTCAAAAATATTTCTTTCGAGTTCACGCAAATCATTTTCAAGGTCTTTACTCTCCTGCTCGAGCCAGTTTTTGTCGAGAGAAACGCCTTCCAGTTCCATTTTTGCAAGAACTTTCATCAATGGCATTTCGACTTTGAAAAATAAATCCTCGAGATTTTCTATCTTAAGTTGAGGCGCAAAAACTTCGTACAGTTGCCATGTAATATCCGCGTCTTCCGCCGCATAATTGGTCTGCTCTTCCAAAGAAAGATCACGCAGCGTGCCCTGGTTTTTTCCTTTTTTACCAATCAATGATTCTATGGAAACCGGTTTGTAGTGCAGGTACATTTCCGAAAGGTAATCCATGCCGTGTCTTCCGTCGGGATTCAGCAGGTAATGGGCAATCATCGTGTCGAAAATGGCGCCTTCAACTGAAATACCGTACTGTTTCAGGATTTTATAATCGAATTTTAAATTGTGCGCGATTTTTACAATTTCCGCTTTTTCAAAAAACGGACGGAAGATTTCCAACGTCGCCAAAACTTCTTCACGGTTTTCCGACAGCGGAATATAATACGCCAAACCTTTCCGGTACGAGAAACTCATGCCGATCAGTTCCGCTTCCATTTCATTTAATGAAGTGGTTTCGGTATCAAAACTGACTGCTTTCTGTGCGAGTAAATTCCGGACCAGCATTTTCTGCGCTTTCGGGGAATCAATGAACTGATACAAATGGTCATTATCTGCAATGGTGGTTTTGGTATTCGTGGCGTGATCGAGTTCTTCATAACTGGCGAAAAGGTCGAGTTGCACAGCCGCAGCGCCGAGATTCCCTAAAGGAGCGGCTTTTTCAACTTTATCATATCGCGAAACGTTATTTGGAGCTGCTATCGCCGGTGCAAACGCGCGGTACAGATTTTCATAAAGCCTTCTGAATTCAATTTCATCAAAAACTTGCTTTACTTTTTCGAAATCCGGTGTTTCCAGATCATACTGTTCCTGATGGAATTCTACAGGCACATCACAAATAATGGTCGCAAGTTTTTTGGATAAAATCCCACGCTCTGCACTGGCTTCCACTTTTTCGCGCAGTTTTCCGGTTATTTTATCGGTGTTGGCCAAAAGATTTTCGATGCTGCCGTATTCTTTGAGGAATTTTTTCGCTGTTTTTTCTCCGACTCCTTCCAATCCGGGAATATTATCCACCGAATCGCCCATCATGGCCAGAAAATCAATCACCTGTTTTGGATCTTCGATTTCATATTTTGCTTTGACTTCTTCTACTCCCAATATTTCAAACTCTGCACCTTTCAGTCCCGGTTTGTACATTTTTATCTTGTCGGTGACCAACTGCGCAAAATCTTTGTCGGGCGTCACCATATATATGACATACCCTTCTTTCTCCGCTTTGCAGGCAATGGTTCCGATCACATCATCGGCTTCATAACCTTCCACGCCCAAAATCGGAACGTGCATTGCTTCCAGAATCCTGTGAATATACGGAATGGCCAATTTTATGGCTTCCGGAGTTTCACTTCTGTTGGCTTTGTATTCAGCAAAATCCACGGTTCGCACACTTGCCTGACCAACATCAAAAACCACCGCTAGATGAGAAGGTTTTTCGCGGCGGATCAGTTCGATCAAAGAATTCGTAAATCCAAATATTGCCGAAGTGTCTTTTCCGTCACTGGTCATCCGCGGACTTCTGATCAGGGCATAATAACCGCGGAAAATCATGGCATAAGCATCAATCAGAAACAGGCGTTTGTCGTTGTCGTGTGTCATAAAGCAAAGATAGGAAATTGCCGGAAGTTAGGAGAACGAAGATTGGAACCCCGAAAGAAAAATTCCCAAAATAGGTTTTAAGACAATAATTCAGGACTTAACAGTTTTTATGGTACATTTTTTTCTATACCCTTGAAAAATAAAGAATGTCACTCGAACAGATCACTACTTACACCAAATTTTTCAGCTTTATATTAAAATATTACAACAGCGATGTGGTAAAATCTACCGCAGGTTCTGCACTGAATGATGACGAACAAGATGAACTGGAATTCAGCCAGAAACCCGAAGAACTTGTAGAAGATTTAAAGAAAATGGGGCCAACGTATGTAAAATTAGGCCAGCTTCTTTCTACAAGACCCGATTTGCTTCCGGATCATTATCTGAATGCACTCGCAAATCTTCAGGACGATGTGGAAACCATTTCGTATGAAGAAGTAGAAAAAATATTCGAAGAAGAAATCGGGGTGAAAATTAAAAAAGCGTTCGTTGAATTTGATCCTGTTCCTATAGCCAGTGCCTCTATCGGTCAGGTTCATAAAGCATTACTCCATTCCGGACGTGTGGTTGCTGTGAAAATCCAGAGGCCGGGCATCCGGAAAAATTTCCTGGAAGATCTCGACACGCTGAAAAAAATGGCCGATCTTGCGGTTAACCATTCAAAAGCCGCCAGAAAATATGCGCTCGACAATGTGATTGAAGAACTTCGGTTCATCCTTCTGAATGAACTCGATTACAATAAAGAAGCGCAGAATCTTCTTATTCTGAAGGAGAATTTAAAAAGCTATCAGCATCTTGTCATTCCTTCGCCTGTCGCAGAATATTCTTCGTCGAAAGTCCTGACAATGGATTTTGTTGACGGAAAAAAAATTACCGCACTCGGAAATCTTAAAAAAATTCAAACCGACTTCAATCCGGTCATCGATGATTTGGTGGAAGCGTATCTGAAACAGATTATTGTTGACGGTTTTGCCCACGCAGATCCGCATCCGGGAAATATTCATCTGACTTCCGATGACAAAATTGCTCTGATGGATTTGGGAATGGTCGCAAAATTCAGCCCAAAACTTCAGGAAAAAATCATGATGCTCCTCGTCGGGATGAGCAAAAAAGACGGAGACGCCATTACTGATGCTCTGCTGGAAATCAGCGAATATGATTCAGCAAAAGCGAATCTGGAAAACTTCAGGAAAAACATCAACAGACTCGTGATGGACAGTGTGAGTACGAATGCTGAAGACATGGAGACGGGCAGAATCCTGCTTCAGATGAACAGAATTGCAGCCGATGACGGCATAAAACTGGCCGTGGAACTCAATATTCTGGGAAAAATCCTGCTGAATCTGGATCAGATCGTCGCAGTTCTAACGCCGAAATACGATCTTCAGAAAGCCATCCGGAAGTTTATGGAAAAAATGGTGAACGAAAAGATGAAGAAAGAACTGAAACCCGAAAATCTTTACGGATTTCTGCTCGACAATAAAAAACTGGTTGAAAATCTACCGGGACGGCTTAACAAAATCACCGAAAATCTGGCCAATAACGACCTCGAAATCAAAATCAATGCGATTGATGAAGAACGGCTGACCGACGGTTTCCAAAAAGTGGCAAACCGAATCACTTCGGGACTGATCATTGCCGCAATGATCATTGGTGCAGCGCTCCTGATGCGGATCCCTTCCACCTACTCCATCATGGGTTACGGCATTTTGCCGTTCATCTTTTTTATGATTGCGATCGGTCTCGGACTTTTTCTCGTGTACAATATTATGTTCCGCGACGAAAGTTTTAAAAAACACAGAAACTGATTTGGTCTGATTATTCAAATTTGAAAAATAAGTTATCCGGTCTTCGGGTAATTTTTTTTTATTCCGACGTTTTTAATGATTAATTTTGTAAACATGCAGGATTTATCTTTACGAACGGTTACGGTCATGCGCTACATTCTGCCATTGCGCGAAGGCGGTTCGCTTCCGGCGCTGGCTGAAGCAGATGACGATTTTAAATACGTCCTCAAATTCCGCGGCGGCGGCCACGGCGTGAAAATGCTGATTTCTGAACTTTTGGGCGGAAAAATCGCTGAAGTATTGGGCTTGAGGATTCCGGAACTGGTTTTCGCGAATCTGGATGTGGATTTCGGAAGAACCGAAGGCGACGAAGAAATCCAGGATCTTCTGAAATTCTCAGAAGGGCTTAATCTGGCGCTGCATTTTCTGTCCGGAGCAATTGCGTACGATTCCTCTGTAAAAGTCGATCCGCTGCTGGCTTCCAAAATTGTCTGGCTCGACGCTTTCATCACGAACATCGACCGGACTTTTAAGAATACAAATCTGCTGATGTGGCATAAAGAACTTTGGGTCATCGATAACGGTGCTTCCTTTTACTTTCATCATTCGTGGATGAATTTTGAAAAACACGCGTTAAGTCCTTTTGCCTATGTAAAAGACCATGTCCTGCTTTCGCAGGCAACCATGCTGGGTGAAGCGGATGCTTTTGCCAAAACCGTTTTTAATGATGAGATTCTGCGCGAAATCGTCAACCTAATTCCTTTGGAATGGCTGAACTGGAACGATACTGACGATTCACCGGAAGAAATCAAGGAAGTGTATTTCAATTTCCTGAAAACCCGACTGGAAAACTCCCATAACTTTGTAAATGAAGCTAAACATGCAAGAGGTTAAAATTTACGAATATGCCGTCATCAGGCTGGTTCCGAAGGTGGAGCGGGAAGAATTCTTCAACATCGGCCTTGTTATGTTTTCAAAAAAAGAAAAATACATCCGGGTGGAATTTCATCTTTGTCCGCATAAATTTCAGCTGATGCATTCTGAAATAGATTTCGAGGATATTCTGCAAAATCTTGAAAATTTCCGGCACGTTGCCAACGGCGAGAAAGCCGGCGGAGAAATTGCCGCACTCGATATTCCGGAAAGATTCCGCTGGCTCACGGCAGTCCGGAGTTCTGTGATCCAGACTTCGCGCCCGCATCCTGGAAAAACTAAGGATTTAGACGCCACTTTTGAAAGATTGTTTGAGGAATTGGTAAAATAAGGGAAGAATACAGAAAACAATATTGCTTTACCACTTCTGCAACTTGTTTTACTATTTCCTCAGGTTGCCGGATCATTTCTACAAGTTGCCGGACCATTTCCTTATGTTGCCGGACCATTTCCTCACGTTTGGTGATTTCAAAAGGAAGTTGGATCGTTAAATCTTCGTCAGTTTTGCAAACTTCAGAATCAGATTCTTTTCTCCTTCGTGCTGGAATTTCACTTTTGCTTTGATATTCTCGGGGTCGGTTCCGTCCAGGAACAGGACTTCGCCCACGCCAAAACGGTCATGACGCACTTTATCACCCACTTCAATATTTTCAGAAGAAACGCCGCTCGGATTGGTGATTTTTGCGGTGGCAACCGGCTTCAGGTTCTGCGGAATTGGTAACGGTTCATTCCGCTGAATGCTTTTTTTATCTTCTTTCTTTTTGAAAAACCGCGGTTCTGCAGGTTCATCATCAAAAATACTCGATTTCAGTCCGGAGTGATTCACAAAACGGCTTTCGATGGCCGGATTTATGAATTCCAGATGCTGCGCATCCATTTCACTTAAAAAGCGCGACGGTTCTGCATCCGTAATTTTCCCCCACTGAAATCTGGAAACCGCATACGTCAGAAACGCCTGTTTTTCGGCTCTGGTTAAAGCCACATAAAAAAGCCGGCGTTCTTCCTCAAGTTCCTCACGGGTTGAAGAACTCATAAAGCTCGGGAAAAGGTTTTCTTCAAGACCCACCAAATGCACCACCGGAAATTCAAGACCTTTGGATAGGTGAATTGTCATAAGCGAAACCTGGTCGCCGTTGTCTTTTTTGTCGTTCTGTGTATCTGCAGAAAGTGCAATATTCTCGAGAAAACTGGAAAGCGAAGGGTCACCGTCTTCAAGCTGTTGCTGTTCTTCGATAAATCCCTGCATGGAATTCATGAGTTCCTGTATATTTTCGACACGTGAAATTCCTTCCGGGGTCTGATCGTCTTTCAGAAACTTGATGAGACCGCTGCGTTTGGCGACTTCCATGGCTACGTTGTAGGCATTTTCAGTTTTCAGCATCACCTGAAAAGCTTTGATCATGGCCCAGAAATCTGAAAGTTTCGTCAGAATGCCGTTATTCAGTCCGAGTTGCGGTGCATACATACCCAGATTGCCCAAAACAGTGGTGATGGAAACATTCTGTTTATCAGCAAAAACGATCAGTTTATTCTGCGTGGTTTCTCCGATTCCGCGGACAGGATAATTGATAATTCTGGAAAGCGCTTCGCTGTCGTTTTCATTGATGAGAAGCCGGAGATACGCGATAAGATCTTTCACTTCTTTTCGCTGATAAAACGAAAGTCCGCCAAACACGCGGTACGGAATGTTTTTCCGTCTTAAAGCATCTTCAAAAGCTCTTGTCTGCGAGTTGGTGCGGTACAGAATCGCAAAATCGGTAAATTTTCTCTGAGCGGAATTATGAAGTTCCCAGATATTGGAGGCCACAAAATTCGCCTCATCGGCATCGGAAAGCGAGCGGTACACTTTGATCTTTTCGCCTTCTTCATTGTCGCTGAAGACATTTTTCTTGAACTGCTGAACGTTTTTGGAGATCACCACATTGGCCGCATTCACGATATTCTGCGTGGAACGGTAATTCTGCTCGAGCGAAACCGTCACCGCGTCAGGATAATCTTTCTTGAAATTTAAAATATTGTAAATATTCGCGCCCCGGAATGAGTAAATCGACTGTGCATCGTCGCCCACCACACAGATATTCTCGAATTTTGAAGCCAGTGCTTTTACGATTAAATACTGCGAATGGTTAGTATCCTGATACTCATCCACCAAAATATACCTGAATCGGTCTTGATATTTTGCCAGAACTTCCGGAAATCTGGTGAGCAATTCATTGGTGCGCAAGAGCAGGTCATCAAAATCCATCGCGCCGTTTCGGTAGCACACATCCACATATTTCTGGTAAATCATACCCATATGCTTCATGTTGGCGCGTTCATCGTTTTCGATGAGTTCGGGGTTCCCGAAATAGGCTTTTACGGTAATCAGGTTGTTTTTGTAATTGGAAATCCGGGCCTGAACTTTTTTCGGTTTATAAAGATCGGCATCAATATTCAGTTCCTTCAGGACTTTTTTAATGACATTCAAAGAATCCTGGGAATCATAAATTGTAAAATTGGACGGGAAACCGATATAATGCGCTTCGCTGCGCAGAATTCTTGCAAAAACAGAGTGAAAAGTACCCATCCAAAGCGAGCGGGCCTCGCTTACGCCCACCACTTTTGCAATCCTTTCTTTCATTTCTTTCGCCGCTTTGTTTGTAAAAGTAAGGGCCAGAATATGGAAAGGATCGACGAGATTGGTGATCAAATGCGCAATTCGCATGGTGAGCACACGCGTTTTTCCGGAACCAGCTCCAGCGAGCACCATCAGAGGTCCTTCGAGAGTAGTAACGGCTTCATACTGTGCTTCATTTAATCCTTTCAAATAATCCATCAGAGCAAAAATTTTGGGAAACAAATTTAGTGAAATATATGCGGAAGTCAAATACGGCAAATGTTTCGGATGTTTCGGTTATAAACAAAAATAAAGCTCCTGACGGAGCTTTATAAGGTTGATATAAAGGTGTTAGCTTATGCTAATTTTACGTTTACAGCGTTTAGTCCTTTGTTTCCTTGTTGAACTTCGTAAACTACTTTATCGTTTTCACGGATTTTAGTAGTTAAACCTGAAGTGTGTACAAAGATGTCTTCTCCACCATTTAATGGTGTAATAAATCCGAAACCTTTAGTTTCGTTGAAAAATTTTACGGTGCCTTCTTGCATTGTATTGGTATTAAAATTATTGTATTATTTGATTATCTGAATATTAACGGCTGAAAAACCTTTTGGTGACCTTTCTTTTTCAAAGGAAACTTTATTGCCTTTCTTCACAGCATGCGCGCAGTTGTTTTCGTGAAAGAAAATATTGTCTTTAGAACTGTTCTCCGTGATAAAACCGTAGCCTTTTTCACTTAAAAAAGTAACAATACCTGTTTTCAGCAATTCTTCTGCTTCAATCGGAGCTGCCCCCAGTTGGATATCATCCATGTTGATTTCGGGCCTGTCCTGATCTTCCGGACGTGTTTCGGTCAATTGACCGTTTGCATCTACGTAAAGAAGCATCTCATCCAACCCTTTCCCTTTGTTATTGTTGGTTTTGCGTTCTTCGCGCTTCAGCGTTTTTTCTTTTGCTTTCTGAATTTTTTTCTTGAAATTTTCTTTTTTTGAGAAAGAATCTGCCATATATTATTATCGTATTTAGTTTGTTCTACAGGTTACAGCTCTTTGCAGAGTTTGTGTTTTATCTGACGCGTATTCATAAGAAGGGGAAGCAGTTTCGTTTGAAGGAATTGTCCGACCACATCTTAAGTTCCATGCATAAAGTATAAAAAGTGGATGCGGAAAGCGAAAACTGATAAGAGAAAAATGTAGTATTCTAAACTATTACAGAAAAAGCAAAGGCATATGCCCTTTATAAATTATACTGCAAATATACAACAATATTCTCATGAAAATCACCATCACCTAAAAATATTAATATTTCAGCATAATAATTTCAGTATCTTTTACTTTTTTGAGATTTCTGAACAGAAAACGGTGTTAACACTCAAAAAAAGAAATCAACTTTATCACAAAAAAACTGATTAAAAAATCGGAAAATTGTAACAATTATCTTATTTTTGACACTAATGATTTAAATTTAATTTTATATGAAAAAAAGATTTCTTTCTGCTGTTGCCGTCGCTGTTCTAGGATTGATGATGGATGCACAGCAAATCAAATTTGAAGAATACGACCTGCCAAACGGGCTTCATGTAATTCTTCATCAGGATAATACTGCTCCCGTAGTTACAACAGGCGTTATGTATCACGTGGGTGCGAAAGACGAATTGGTAGGAAGAACGGGTTTTGCCCATTTTTTCGAACATCTTCTTTTTGAAGGCACAAAAAACATCAAACGTGGAGAATGGTTTAAAATTGTTTCTTCCAACGGAGGTACAAACAATGCCAATACCACCAACGACAGAACGTATTACTATGAAACTTTCCCTTCCAACAACGAACAGCTGGGTTTGTGGATGGAAAGCGAAAGAATGAAAAGCGGTACCATCAACCAAATTGGTGTTGACACACAAAGAGAAGTGGTGAAAGAGGAAAAACGTCTGAGAATGGACAACCAGCCTTACGGAAACCTATTCACTGCCGTGCAGAACAATCTTTTCACAAAACATCCTTATCATTGGCCGACAATTGGTTCAATGGAAGACCTGAACGCTGCAAAGCTTTCTGAGTTCCAGGATTTTTACAAAAAATTCTACGTTCCGAACAATGCAACATTGGTCGTTGCCGGCGACATTAAGCCCGAACAGACAAAAAAATGGATCCAAGAGTACTATGGAGACATCCCTAAAGGAACCGTTTATCCAAAAAGCTTCCCGAAAGACGAGCCTATAACCAAAGCGAAAGAAGTTACGGTTACCGATAAAAACATCCAGCTTCCTGCTTATGTTTTTGCTTACAGAACACCGGCTGACAAAGAAAAAGACGCTTACACGCTCGATATGCTTTCTTCTTACTTAAGCAGCGGAAAATCTTCGGTACTTTATAAAAAATTAGTGGATGAAGAGAAAAAAGCGCTTCAGGTTCAGGCTTTCAATCAGGGTCTTGAAGATGCAGGGATTTTTGCATTCTTCGCTATTCCAATGGGAGCAACTACTAAAGCTACCCTTCAGAATGATATTGATGCTGAAATCAAAAAACTTCAGACTACTTTAATTTCAGAAGAAGATTATCAGAAACTTCAGAACCAGTATGAAAATCAGTTTGTAAATTCGAACTCATCTATTCAGGGAATTGCGGGTTCATTGGCTACAAATCACGTTTTGATGGGCGATACCAACCTCATCAATAAAGAAATCGACATTTACCGTTCTGTTTCAAGACAGGACATTATGAATGCCGCAAAAAAATACCTGAACCCTAATCAAAGAGTTATTATCAATTATTTACCTGAAAAGAAATAGACCATGAAATACAATTTTAAATATATCGCGGCAGCATTTTTAGTTTCAGGAATGCTTTCTTCGCAGAAGATCAATAAGGACGAAATGCCGAAACCCGGTCCTACTCCAACGATCAACATCGCAAAACCAAAAACTTTCACCCTGAAAAACGGACTTACCGTAATGGTGGTGGAAAACAACAAACTACCAAGAGTAAACGTAAGTCTTTCGATGGACCGTCCTCCCTATTATGAAGGAAAAATTGTTGGGGTAAGTCAGGTTATGGCCGATCAGCTCGGAAACGGCACCACTACAATGAGCAAGGAAGAATTCAATAAAAAAATTGATTTCCTGGGCGCAAATCTTGGTTTCTCATCAGCCGGAGCCAGTGCAAACACTTTATCCAAATATTTTCCGCAGGTTTTGGGACTGATGGCAGATGCAATCGTAAATCCTAAATTTTCAGCGACAGAAATTCAGAATTCCAAAGACAGAATGATTGAAGGACTGAAAGCAGATGAAAAAAATGCGAGTTCAATTGCAGACCGCGTTTCCAATGCTTTAACTTACGGTAAAAATACTTCAAGAGGTGAATTTGAGACCGAAGCTACCATTAAAGATATCCAGCTGGCAGATGTGCAGAATATTTACAGCAAATATTACGCACCGGACAATGCTTATTTGGTAGTAGTTGGAGATGTAAAGTTCAATGATGCAAAAAAGATGATTGAAAGGGCTTTTTCAGGCTGGAAAAAATCGAACACGCAGTTTGCACCGCTTGAGCCGGCTTCGAATGTTGCAAAAACTGAAATCAATGTTGTGGATGTTCCAACCGCAGTACAGTCAGTGGTTTCTGTAGGGAATATCAATAATCTGAAGATGAATAATCCTCAGTATTTTCCTTCCATGATCGCCAACTATATTTTAGGAGGCGGTGGTGAAGCCAGACTGTTTATGAATCTTCGTGAGAAAAACGGATTCACTTACGGAGCCTATTCTTCAATGAGCGCAAGCAAATATTCCCCAAGTTTCTCTGCCAATGCGAGTGTGAGAAATGAAGTAACCGATAAAGCGGTGAAGGAATTCATGAACGAACTGAAAGGGATTTCTACAGTAAAACCAGACGAACTTGCCAATGCGAAAGCAAAATTAAAAGGTGATTTCATCCGTTCTTTAGAAAGACCTGAAACGATTGCAAGATTTGCAGTGAATGAAAAAGTACAGAACTTACCGGCAGATTTCTACACCAATTACCTAAAATCAATTGACAGGGTAACCGCTGCAGATGTTTCGGAAGCGGTAAAATCAACCATTATGCCTAACCAAACCAGAATTTTTGTAGCCGGAAAAGCTGCAGATATTTCTGAAGGTCTGGAAAAAATGGGTTATCCGGTAACGTATTATGATAAAGATGCAAATCAGGTTGCAAAACCGTCTACCCAGAAAATGGACGCCAATGTAACTCTGGCTACTGTTGCTGATAAATACATCACGGCAATTGGAGGTTTGGCTGCTGTTCAGAAAGTAAACTCAATTACGACCGATGCTTCTGCAAAAGTTCAGGGAATGGATCTGGATATGAATATGATTCAAGCCAAAGGAGGTAAAATGAGAATGGAAATCAAGATGATGGGCAATTCCTTCCAGAAAATCGTTTTCGACGGAAAAGACGGGTTCATGGAAGCGCAGGGTCAGAAAATGCCTTTGCCTGATGATGCCAAAAAAGAACTTGTAGCTTCTGCGGAACTGTTCCCAGAACTTAATTTCTCAAAATCTGCGGATCATAAGCTTGCAGGAATTGAAAAATTCGAAAACGAAGACGCTTACGTTGTGAAAGGCGGTACGAACACTTATTACTACAGTGTAAAAACAGGGTTGAAACTTGGAGAAGTGAAAATGCAGAAAGGTCCGCAAGGCGAAATGGCTGTTCCAACAAGTTTTTCTGATTATAAAAATGTTTCCGGAGTACAGCTTCCATATAAAATCTCTCAGAATATGGGCGGAATGCCGGTTGACTTTACGGTAAAATCTTACCAGATCAATCAGGCTACAGATTCAGATTTCAAATAAACTGATTTGTGAAAATCAATGATAAAACGGCAACGCAGGTTGCCGTTTTTTTATTTTCATTTAATCCCTTCTGGGTTTTGCCGTTCAAAGAAATTATGCTAAATTTGCCCATTCAAACTGAAACAGGTACAATGAGCACAATTTTTACCCTCTTCATGATCCTTATCATGATTGCAAGTATTTTACTGATCATCATCATTATGGCGCAGAATCCTAAAGGCGGAGGTCTTTCCGGAACTTTCGGCGGAACTTCTTCTGCACAGTTCGGCGTTCAGCGGACAAATGATTTCATGGAAAAGGCCACATGGACTTTGGGAGCCACTATTGTAGTGCTTATTTTCTTAAGTGTTATTCTGACTGCTAAACCAACTGCACCAATGCAGCCCGCTCCGGCACAGCAATCTGCTCCGGTAACCCCTTCTACTGCTCCGGTTCAGACGCCCGTAGTTCCGGCAGGAAACTAATTCAAATTTAAATCACATATATAATAGGACTCAGCAAAATGTTGAGTCCTATTTATTTTTGATGTCAGGAATTTTTTTTTTGGGAGAATCTGCACTTTTCCATAATCATAATATGCCACTCAATATAAACCATATTACAATTATGGGAATACATTTTCTTAAAACCGAATAACAAAGGCACAATAATTGCAAATCCGATACTAATTAAATTGAAATCATGTCAGAAAATATACTTTCTTTAGAAGATCTTAAGTTTTTGGAATCGCTGCATTCCCGTCATGGGCTGGAGTTTATTCGGTGTGATGACAGTGGAATTAAAATCAACAACAAGATCCTTGTTGCAGATAATCTCTCAAATGCCGTTATTTTTAACACGCTAACTGAAATTTCAAAGAAACTGAAATACCGGCTGAATTCTAACTTTCAGCTGAATTTTTCTACCTCATTTAATTTAGATGTTGTGAGGGTATAACTCATCAAAACAGATATAAAAAAAGACAAACTTTTCAGTTTGTCTTTTTTTATTTTTAAGCAGTTAACTGGTTGAGTTTATTTACGACTTCATCTATTTCAAAAGGTTTAGAGATGAAGGCATTCGCACCCGACTGTATTGCGGTATGTTCGAGTCCGCGGCTTGCGGACATCATGACTACCGGAATATTTCGTGTTTCCTCGTTTTCTTTTAGCTTTTTACAGATTTCCCTCCCATCTTCTCCGCACAGCCACATATCCAAAAGGATCACATCAGGCTTGGAAACCGATTCAACATAGGTAAATATCTCTGAACCCCTTTCAAAGGCATTGACTTCAAAACCTTCAAAATCGAGCATAATTCCTAAAGAATCCAGAATGGCAACATCATCGTCAACGATTACTATCTTTTTTGAATTCATTTTATTTAATTTTAAATTTGCACACTGGGTAGCGAAAAACTGAATGTCGAACCCTTTCCCAGCACACTGTTTACCCAAATTTTTCCGTCAGACCGGTCAATGATCTGTGAAGCGATGTAAAGTCCTAGTCCTAAACCCGGAAATGTACTTTCTTCGTCCCCACTTACCCGGTAATACTGTTCGAAAACTTTATCTTTTTTCTCTTCAGGCATCCCGATTCCGAAATCTTTCACCATAAAAGTAACTTCGTTATCGGTACTGTTTGTTTCCACTACTATTTTCCCGGCTTCGGGAGAATATTTTATGGCATTTGAAATTAAATTCGTGATCACCTGACTTATACGATCACGGTCTGCAAAAACCGTACCTCCTTTTTCTATATTCACTTCAATGGCGTGAGAAGTGGCCATTTGCTGCTCCTCAACGGTTTCTTTTACGAGTTGGGAAAATTCAAAATAATCCTGATTCAGGTGGATTTTTCCGGCGTTTATCTTGGTAACATCCAGCAGATCACCAATGAGTGAAGTAAGTTTAACGACCTGCATATCCATTTTTTTGGCAAATTCCGCATTTTTCTCATCTCCGGTTTTCTTCAGCATTCTTTCAAGAACCTGAGCATAAAGTTTAAGGGAAGTAAGCGGGGTTTTAAGTTCATGACTGGCAATTCCTAAAAAAGTATCTTTTTGGTTGACTAAATTCTTAAACTCATTGATATTGGTGCTGGTTCCGATCCATTTCATAATCGCCCCATCTTCAATCACCGGTGTGGCACGGGTCAAAAACCAAATGTATTCATCAGTACGGTAATCGAGAATACGATATTCCATCGTAAACGTTTTTTGAGTTTCCGCTGCTTCTGTCCATATTTTTCTGAGGTTGATGATATCTTCGGGATGAATGATTTTTTCAAAATTAAAATCACGGACTTCTTCCTCTGAGCAGTTCAGCAAATTCATCAGATTTTTGTTGTAATAATCGAATTTTCCATCCGCAGTCGTTGTCCAAACGATCTGAGGCATTGCTTCAGCAAGGTGTTTATATTCAGATTCGCTGTTTTGGGCTTTTTTTCTTGCGTTTACCAATTCGGTAACATCCATTGCCACGTTCATAATGGCATAAATCTCTCCATCTTCGTCGCGAAGCGGTTTGTAGGAAAAACTGTAATAGTAGGTCTGAAGAATGCCGTCAATAAAAAGATCCACAGGATCCTCCTGAGCGGTGTATGGAACACCGGTTACAAAAATATTTTTTAAAATATCGATGAAGGGCTGTCCAACCAGCTCCGGAAGCGCTTCCTCCAGTTTTTTACCGATTACACTTGGATCTTTACCCCAGGTCTTAATCATTTGTTCATTGGCAAACTCTACGACCAAATCTTCGCCCCTATAAATAGCAGTTGCATAATCTGAAATTTCCAAAAGTTCCTTAAAACGCAGTTCACTTTCGCGCAGTTTTTTTTCGTACTGCACCTGCTCCGTAACTTCAGTTGCCACAACGCTGATGCCTGTAATTCCGGTTTCGCCATATATCGGCGCGTAGATGAAATTGAAATAACATCTCTGCAGTGTTCCGTTCTTCTCGATCATTGCGAGAACTTTGCTCCCTTTGAAAGGCTTGCCGGTCTGATAAACTTCTCTCAGGATGTTAGGGAATTCCTGATCCCTTATTTCAGGGAGGGCTTCCAATAAAGGCAGGCCTATAATATTTTCACCCTTTCCCCATAATTCCAATATCTGGCGGTTTGCCACTTCTACTGTAAAATCTTCTCCCATCAGCATTCCTAACGCTACGGGCGCCTGGCTGAAAATAGTGGTCAATGACTCTAAACTTACATTATTTTTAAGGAAACTTTTCATAAACGCGAATATAAATAAAATATATGTATAAAAAGCGTGTTTAAATTTCGGTAATCATTTTTTGAAATTCAATCCATCTTTTCCATTAAAAACTTGATAGTCTTTAACTTACATAATTTCGAAATATTTCCAAAAGAGTCAGTAGTTTAAATTGCTTCAAAATTCCAGGAATTCAATCCCCAATAATCGTCCTGATCCTTAAAAAAAACACAGTGAATCCAAGAATCCAGCGTCATCATTTCCAGCGTCTCCGAATCTATGGTCTTAAATCCACTTTTGAAAAACTCTTCATCGAGTTGTATATTCTTTCGGTCCAGAATAAGAATATTTTCAGCGTTGTAAAAAGGGTAATTTTTAATATCGGCGTTGGTTGTGATTAATTTCTTTCCTGAGGCAAGCGTTTCGAAAGGCCTCATCGTAAGACCTAACTGAAATGGTTTATTGATTTCCAGAACCGAGAAGGAATGGCTGTAAATTTCTGCGATTTGATGATGCGTCAGTTTTGTAAAGCTCAGCTTTCGCATGTTGAACTGCTGTAAATTTTTATCGAAAATCTTCTTCAGGACAAAGGCTGTTTTGCCGGGCGCATAATAGTAAAAGAATGTCTCAAGGCTCAATTTCCGAGCAAGGTTACTGATTTTTTCTCCTACCAAATAACGATCCGTATGCGCGCTGCCAATAAAAGCAATATCATATTTTGGTTTTTCCTTCGTTTCTGAACGTTTATACTCATTCAAAAAAAAGTTCGGGCGGAAATGCAGTCCGTATTTTCTGGCGTCTGATGGTTCAAAAGTGAAATTTTTATTGAAATACGGATAGAGTTTCGGAACTTCAGGATATTCAAAAACCGGATCATAAGAACAGAAAATTCTTACGGTTAAGGGGCTGATCGCTCTAAACTTTTCCAGAAAAGAGTGCGGCACGGCTTCGCCTTTAATTAAGAGGAAATAATCATATTTTTTACCGGTAATCTGTCGCAGAATTTTCCCGTAGTACTTCTGAACTGTATTTTGATAAAACCTGCTTTTCACACGCACCATTCCTTTGGCCCACACCGAATCGGATGGTCTTTCGTTGAAGAAATCCACTTCCGCTCCAAGTTCGCGAAGTCGATTCGCGATGGCTTTTTCGTAACCGAAAAAATGGGGAGCAAGAAACAGTATCTTTTTTCCGTTTAAATTATTGATTTCAGAAAACCTTTCCTTCATTTGATATCATTTAAACCGTATAATTTATCTGCCCTGCCATTTTAAAAATCTATCACGCAGCAGCCTCACGACAAATTTAAATTTATAAAAAAGGTAGTAGCCAACGAACTCCACAGCGTTTATCCTGTTCATCCTGAACATCTCCCGCAAATTCTTCTGAAATCCTTTTTCCATCTCTAAAAGGTTTGCAGACAGGCCGGAAACGCCAAATGTTCTCTTCCCCTGCCCGGCGAAGACCAGATTTTCGTTTAAAATATACATTTTGTTCTTGAGCGAAATTCTCAACCAGTAATTCAGGTCTTCCGCATATCTTTGCTGATCATCAAAAAATCCGGTATTTTCCAGAATCTTTCTCTTAAACATCACGGTAGGAGTTTGAGCTTCATTTCTGATCATCAGTTTTCGAAATGTTATTTCTGCAAGATTATTTTTAATGGAGTAAGGAAAAAGAATTCTGTTATTCCGGGCCGTTGCCAAAAAATCGATACCATAATCCATATTTTCCAGATAATCCATCTGTTTTTGGGTTTTACCAGGCAACCATTCATCATCAGCGTCTAACAATGCAATATATTCACCCTTTGCAATTTTCATCGCTGCATTTCTCGCTTTTGAAACCCCGCCGTTTTCCAGATTTTTGAATACAATATTCATTTGAGGATTTTTTTGCCGGTAGTTTTCAATGATTTCTGCGCTGCGGTCCGTACAACCGTCGTTGATGACGATAATTTCAAAATCTCCTTTCCAGGTTTGATTTTTAACAGAATCCAATGCTCTTTCAATACTGTTTTCAGCATTATAAACAGGGATAATTACAGAGATCAAGGGGTGCAAATTCTTTAAATTTAATTTAAAAAGTTAAAATACGGATGATGATGTAAAGCTAGTCCTTTTCGTTATATGGCAGCCGGTTCTGGATTGAGCGGCCGAGGGAAATTTCATCCGCATATTCCAGTTCATCGCCCACCGAAATCCCGCGCGCGATCGTGGAAAAATTTACCTCAGAATTTTTAAATTTCTTATAAATATAATAGGCAGTCGTGTCGCCTTCCATCGTGGCACTTAGAGCGAAAATCAATTCCTTGGTAGTTCCTTCGTCGAGTTTTTTCTGGATCGATGAAATATTCAGCTGGTTCGGTCCAATCCCTTCCATCGGAGAAATTTTACCGCCCAGAACCAGATATTTTCCGCGGAACTTTCCGGTGTTTTCAATCGCCATCACATCGCGTACATCTTCAACAACACACAGTATTTCTTCGTTCCTTTTCGGATTAGCACAGATCTCGCAGATTTCTGAGTCTGAAAAGTTATGGCAATCCTTGCAGTATTTAATTTCGGTGACAAGTTTTTTCAGCGCATCACCCAACGCGACAGCCTGACTTTCGGGCTGCTTCAGGAGGTGCAAAGCGAGGCGCAGCGCAGATTTTTTCCCAATGCCCGGAAGTCCTGAAATTTCTTCAACCGCTTTCGCCAAAACCTTACTCGGATAATCCATCTCACAAAAATAAAATTTAAAACCTCAAAGTGCAAGTTTCACCCCTTTTATTATCTTTGAGAAAAAATAGCCCTATGATTCTCCAAAACCTAAATTATCCGCTCGATTTTAAATTCAAGATCTCCACGCTTTCCAGCGACTTCAACATCACCGATAAAAACGGGAATTATGTGGCCTATGTGCGCCAAAAAATGTTTAAACTGAAAGAAGATGTGATTGTTTTTAACGACGAAAGCAAATCCAAAGAACTTTTCAGGATTAAAGCCAACCAGTGGATCGATTTCAACGCCTCCTACTCCATCACAGATCAGGAAAGCGGTAAGAACTTCGGAAATCTTTCCCGTCGCGGCATGCGCTCTTTATGGAAATCTCAATATGATATCGCCGACGAAAACGGTACCACAAAATTTCAGATCAACGAAGACAAGGGCTGGATCAAGGTTCTGGACGGTGTGATTGGGGAAATTCCGGTCGTGGGAATGTTTACAGGATATTTTCTGAACCCTTCTTACACCGTAAAAGACACTGCAGGAAAAGAATATTTCAGGCTCAAAAAAATGCCTTCCCTTTTCGGAAGACGATTCCAGCTGGACCGTTTGATCGACATCAATGATGAGGATGAATCGCTCGTGGTATTGAGTTTTCTGATGATGGTCCTTCTTGAAAAAGAAAGAGGATAAATAAAGCCAATGCTTATTACTAAAAAATGCTTTCGTTTTTCGGGAGCATTTTTTATTTGTAAATTTGGATTAAATAATTGAAAATGGAAATAACCCAATTGGAGCCCCAGCTTATCTGGAAAAACTTCGCAGCCCTGAACGCTGTCCCACGACCTTCAAAAAAAGAAGAAAAAGTAATAGCATTCATTAAAAATTTCGGCGAAAACCTTGGTCTTGAAACGACTGTGGATGAAGTTGGAAACGTGATCATTAAAAAACCCGCTACTTCAGGCATGGAAGACCGCAAATCCATTATCCTGCAGTCGCATTTAGATATGGTTCATCAAAAAAACGGCGACGTAAATTTCGATTTCGCAACACAGGGAATCCAGATGGAAGTTGATGGCGACTGGGTGAAGGCAAAAGGAACGACTCTTGGCGCCGACAACGGACTTGGAGTGGCCGCCATCATGAGCATTCTGGAAAGTAATGATATTCCGCATCCCGCGTTGGAAGCACTTTTTACTATTGATGAAGAAACAGGAATGACCGGCGCTATGGGTTTGAAACCCGGACAACTGCAGGGAGAAATTCTTCTGAATCTTGACACTGAAGAAGATGATGAGATCGATATCGGTTGCGCAGGAGGAATCGACGTCACCGCTTCCCAAAACTACCCGCTGCAAAAAGCTAACGGACAGACCGTTAAAATTGAAGTGAAAGGTTTGCAGGGCGGTCACTCTGGGATGGATATTCACAAAGGCTTCGGAAATTCAAATGTCATTCTCGGAAGACTTCTGTACACCGGAATTTCGGGGCAAAACATTCAGCTGATTTCCATTGACGGTGGCGGGCTCAGAAATGCGATTCCGCGCGAAGCAAATGCCGTGATTTCGGTTAGAAATGAAGCGGAGTTTATGGAAAAAGCCATTGAACTGAAAAACGCCATACTTGAAGAATTTGCAGCAGTTGAAAAGGATCTTCACATCAATATTGAAACATTTTCCACTGCCGACAAAGCGATTTCTGAAGAGGATTCCAGAAAAATAATTCTGGCGCTGAAATCAGCACACAACGGTGTTTACCGAATGAGCCCGGATGTGGCTGACCTCGTGGAAACCTCCAACAACGTAGCGCGTGTGGAACTGAAAGAAGGCGGACTGAAAATTTTAAATCTCTCCCGTTCTTCAGTGGAATCCACAAAATACGCGGTTGCTGAACAGTTGAAATCGGTATTTGAACTGGCCGGAATGAAAGTGGAATTTAGTGGTTCTTATCCTGGCTGGAAACCAAAACCGGGTTCAGAAATCGTGAAACTGATGGAGCGTATTTACGAAAAAGATTTCGGCGCAAAACCGGCGGTCGTTGCTTGCCACGCCGGTCTGGAATGCGGCATCATCGGTGCCAATTATCCGCAAATGGAAATGGTGAGTTTCGGACCAACCATCCGCGGTGCACATTCCCCGGAGGAAAGAGCCAATATTCCTTCGGCTCAGAAATTCTGGAAATTTTTACAGGAGATTTTAAAGGAAATTCCGAAGAAGTAATTTTATGAAACTGAATATCCAAGACAAGTGATTGTTTTGGATATTTTTTAACCCTCTTTGTAAAAATCTATGTTATTTGATTCCTTCGAAAGAACTTTTTCTGGGCATAAAAAGAGAAGTCAAACAGCTTATGAATTCTTAAATAATTCTTCGTGGAGAATTTCAAATTTATCTAGAATTACCTTAGATAAATTTGCCAAAAAGTACAGTGTGGATAATGAATTTTTAAAAGTTTTCAAATCCAAATCAAATAAACAGCATTATGCGGCCGTATTTGAACTCATGGTTAATGCTGCACTAACAAACTCAAAACTTTCTTTAAAAAAACACCCAATTACCCAAACCGGGAAAAGACCCGACTTCCTTGCTAGTTCAGAAGATGGACGTGACTTTTTTCTAGAGTGCACACTCTCTGGAAATTCTTTTGAAAATGAAGATGAAAAAAACAGAAAAGAAGCAGTAGAGGAAATAATAGATAACATGAATTATTTTCCATATTGGATTAATATCGAATTCTCTACTATTTCAAAGAAGAGTATTTCAAAAAAAAGATTAGTAAATTTCATTGGTCAAATCAAAAGCATTTGTGATAATTATACAGATGAAGAACTTTTTAATGTATATTTTGAATTTGAGGATAATGATTGGTCATTAGAAATTTCTTTATTTCGTAAAACAGATTCAAACATAAAAAGGAGTTTAGGAGTGATTTCCGGGGGAGTAAGAATGATCGATAAATCTAAATCACTTCTTACAGCGCTAAATGATAAGAGAGCCACAAAATACGGAATCCAAAATCAATCTTATGTAATTGGTGTTTCGGTAAATGACGTTTCGATATCTGAAAGTGACTTTACTGAAATACTTTTTGGACAATATAGTAAGGAAGTTATTGATTTGAATCAATTAAATAATGGATTTTGGATTTCAAATGGTAATCCTATCAATTCTTCAGTATCAGCTATAGTTTTTTTTAAAAACTTTAATCTATACGTGCTTGATAGTTCAGAAATTACTGTGTGGCACAATCCGTTCGCAAAAAATATATTGGATACGAATCTTCTACCTTTCGATGAATTTTATTATGAAAAAGTCGAAAACGTACTTATTAAAAATAAGATACAGAAACAAGTGGATATATTTAAAATATTAGGAATTAATAAATTAGAATACTGTGGTATGAATAAGAAAGATTTTATTTAAGTTCAAATAATAGTATTTAAAATGTTTAAATTTTAAAAGTTATAGTTTCGATATCTTACAACCTTTAATTTTATAGTGATGAAAACCAACTCTAGCTCTATCCTCCCAACCCTTCAAACCCGTTTTGAGGAAAACATGCAACGCCACAAAGATTTAAAATGGCCCGAAATCGAGAAAAAACTGGAAGCCAACCCAAAAAAGATAGAATCGCTTCAGAAAATGGAAGAATCCGGCGGCGAACCTGACGTTGTTGGTTTCGATAAAAAATCCGGGGAATACCTGTTTTACGACTGCGCTGCTGAAAGCCCGAAAGAAAGACGAAGTTTCTGCTACGACAAAGCCGCGCTCGACAAAAGAAAAGAAAACAAACCGAAAAACAACGCGATGGATGCCGCCTCCGCAATGGGAACTGAACTCTTAACGGAGGAAGAATACCGCTATCTGCAAACCCTCGGAAATTTCGATACAAAAACTTCGAGCTGGCTCAAAACTCCGGAAAACATCCGCAAGCTGGGAGGCGCGATTTTCGGTGATTTCCGGTTCGGAACGGTGTTTATTTACCACAACGGCGCCGATTCTTATTATGCTTCGAGAGGATTTCGGGGCGTTTTAAGAGTTTGAGAAGAGTAAAAGAGCCAAGGCAAAAGTAAAAAGAGCCAGGTTGGGTCAAGCTCAAATCACAGCAAGTTGATTTCGTAGGAATTAAAAACATCATACATTTTTGGCTAAAGCCGCTCACTGCACTTCTGTAAAGCGGGCTAAAGCCCCGCTCCAATTGAAAAATCCCGGAAAATATTTCCGGGATTTTTTGTATTTATAAAAAACGAGTTACTTTTTACTTGTCTCTTTGCCTTTTTACTTTTATCTTTTTCCTTGGCTCTTGATTCTTGATTCTTGGTTCTTGACTCTAACTTACGGATACGGCGCAATCGCCACTTCCAGCCCGTCGATTTCTTCGGTGATGTGAATCTGACAACCCAGTCGTGAATGGTCCTGAACATGGAAGGCTTCCGCAAGCATCGCATCTTCTTCATCGCCCATTTCTACAAGTTTTTCAGAACCTTCCAAAACATAGACCTGACAGGAGGCACACATGGCCATTCCGCCACAAACACCAATGGTTCCTTCGTCGGCCAGTTCGTAGGAACGGATGACTTCCATCAGATTCATCGACATATCGGTTGGCGCCACCACTTCATGGATTTCGCCGTTTCTGTCGGTAATTTTTAAGTTAATATCCTGCATTCTTTCGCTTGTACTATTGTGATGAAATTTTTTAATCTTGATTCCTGGCTCCTGGTTCTTGCTTCTAAGCACTAATCGATTTTCTTCACCACCGCTTTTTCCGCTTCCTTCCGGCTGCCGTCGAAACCGTCAACACCGCTCACTGTGGTATATTTCAGTACATATCTTTTACCCGGATTCAGCATATTGTACACACTCTGACACATCAAAGTGGCTTCATGGAAACCGCATAAAATCAGTTTCAGTTTTCCGGGATAGGTGTTGATATCACCGACCGCATAAACCCCCGGAATATTGGTCTGATAATCCAGCGCATTGTTCACAACGATGGCATTTTTTTCAATATTCAAACCCCAGTTCGCCAAATCGCCGAGTTTTGGAGTAAGACCGAAAAGCGGGATAAAATAATCGGTTTCAAGATCTGAAGTTTCACCATCTTTTTCAATCGTAATCGCAGAAACTTTACCGTCGCCTTTAATTCCGGTCACTTCGGCAGGAGTCACCAAACGGATTTTTCCCTGGTCCTTTAACGCCTGAACTTTTTCAACAGAATCCAGCGCACCGCGGAATTCGTTTCTCCGATGAATTAAAGTGACTTCACTCGCGATATCAGAAAGAAAAATGCTCCAGTCCAGTGCAGAATCGCCGCCACCGGCAATCACCACTTTTTTGTTGCGGAAATGTTCCGGTTCCTTGATGAAATATTCAACTCCTTTTTCTTCGTAATCGGCAATATTTTCAATGGTGGGTTTTCTAGGCTCAAAAGTTCCCAAACCACCAGCAATGGCTACCGCTTTTGCGTGATGAATTGTTCCTTTATTCGTGATGACTTCAAAAGTTCCGTCTTCCAGCTTTGTTAAAGTCTGCGCCGTTTCGCCGAGTGTAAATCCGGGTTGGAACTGCTTGATCTGTTCCATTAAATTATCAATCAGATCTCCTGCATTAATGGAAGGAAAACCGGGAATATCGAAAATAGGTTTTTTAGGATAAAGTTCGGTCAACTGACCTCCAGCTTGTGGAAGTGCATCAATAAGATGGCATTTCATCTTCAGTAAACCTGCTTCAAAAACGGAAAAAAGTCCGGTAGGTCCTGCTCCTATTATCAATATATCGGTAGTAATCATTAATGAAAATTTTGAAAATTAGTCCTGCAAATTTAAGAAAAATAAAAGAACGGCGAATGGCATAAGAATGACAAAAATCATTTGAAACCACTGTGAAATCAATGTTTTATATTTGTGGCAGATTTTTTGTAAAAACAAGTCCATGAAAAAGATTTTAAGCATTTTGGGAGTCCTTTTATTCGCTCTTGGATTTTCCCAGAAATTAGATATTATACAGTCGGGTGAAGTGCTGAACTACCGCATCCATTACGGAGTTCTGAATGCAGGAACGGCTTCGCTCACCACTTTAAAGACCAATTACCAAGGTGTTCCGCATTTTTATGTAAAAGGAATTGGCCGCACAACTGGTGCAGTTCGGGCTTTTTTTAAAGTGGAAGACGTGTACGAAAGTTTTATCAATTACCAGACCGGACTTCCCAGTTATTACGTCAGAAACGTGAAAGAAGGCGGCTACAGCCAACATTTTCAGACGGTTTTCAACCATTCCAATCAAACTTTAATCTTAACCGACAAAAAAACGCCGGCGAATGGCTCCAAAGTGATAAAATCGGTGAAGGGAATTCAGGACATGCTCTCTGCGTTTTACTATTTGCGTTCACTTCCGCAGAGTCAGTTAAAAGTAGGCAGCATCATTAATATGCATGTTTGGATTGATGATGAGCTTTTCCCTTTTCAGTTAAAAGTGACCGGCGCCGAAATGCTGAAGACCAAATTCGGGATGATCAGTACGCTGAAAATCATTCCATCGGTAAAAAGCGGAAGGGTTTTTAAAGATGACGAAAGCGTGACGATGTGGGTGAGCAATGATGTGAACCATGTTCCGCTCTCCATAAAAGCTGATTTGCTCGTAGGTTCACTGAAGGCAGATCTCGACAGTTACAAAAATGTAAAAGTTCCTCTAAAGTTTACTCCTTAAAATTTCCAGAGCTTAAAAAAAGGTTTTTCGTTATTTTTCATGTTTGAATGTAACAAATGATTCTGAAAGAGTGTCTTATTAGTCAGAAAAAAACTAATGAAAACTCAAATTTTCAGTACTGCCCTTCTATTACTTTTCGGTTATATGCAATCGCAGAAAACGGAAAATGACAGTATTGCCAGAAAAAGAACAACAGCCATAAAAATTTCGGAGGCTCCGAAAATTGACGGTATTTTGGATGAAGAAGTGTGGCGCAATGTTCCTGCCGCTTCAAATTTCGTGGAACGGCGACCAAATAACGGCCGTTTACAGCCCGATTCTTTAAAAACAGAAGTTAAAATACTGTATGATGATACCGGGATTTATTTCGGGGCTATGCTTTATGACTCCAATCCTGAAAAAATCGCAAAAGAACTTACCGAACGGGACAATATTGAGAATGATGACATTTTTGGAGTGACTTTAAACGGTTACAATGATCATCAGCAGAGTCTTGAATTTCTCGTCGTTCCGAGCGGCGTTCAGATTGATGCAAAAATCACCGATGATCTTGGCGAAGACATGAGCTGGAACGCCGTCTGGTTTTCGGCAGTGAAAATCACCGATCAAGGTTGGGTGGTGGAGATGAAAATCCCATATTCCGAGCTTCGTTTCCCGAAAAAAGATGTTCAGGAATGGGGAATTAATATGCTGCGATCGGTACAACGCACCAGCACCATGTACGACTGGAATTTTGTAGACAATAAAAAGGGAAGTTATATGCTTTACGACGGCGTTTTGGATGGCATTGAAAACATCAATCCGCCAACACGGCTTTCGTTCCTGCCCTATTTTTCCACTTATATGAATAACTTCGACGGGAAATCCACCTCCAACTTCAACGGCGGAATGGATCTGAAATACGGAATCAACGATGCTTTTACGCTGGATTTGACTTTAGTTCCTGATTTTGGCCAGGCTTCCTTCGACAAATCGGTTTTAAATCTTTCACCTTTCGAAGTACAGTTTCAGGAACAGCGGCCGTTTTTTACTGAAGGAACAGAACTGTTCAGTAAAGGAAATCTTTTTTATTCCAGAAGGATCGGCGGAAATCCGTCGAGGTTTCCAGACGTGAATAATGATGAGGAAATTGTTGTAAATCCCGAAAAAGTGAAGCTTTTCAATGCCGTTAAAGTTTCCGGAAGAACCAATAAAGGTCTTGGAATCGGCTTTTTCAATGCTGTTACAGAAAAAACAAATGCCGAAATCCGGAATATCGTCACCGGCGAAATGCGCGAAGAAGTTACTGAACCTTGGGCCAATTACAACGTCATGGTTCTGGATCAGAGGTTCCGCGGAAATTCTTCGGTATCGCTCGTCAATACAAACGTTACAAGGGACGGAAGCTTCCGCGACGCGAATGTAACGGCTCTGCTTTTCGACATCAGAAATAAAAAAAATACCTACCGGTATTTTGGCGGAACAAAGGGCAGTTTTGTGATGCAGGACGGAACAAAATTCGGGAATGAAACGTCCGGCGGTTTCAATAAAGTGTCCGGAACCCACCGGTTCGGCACCAATTATTTTATGCGGACCAGAGATTACGACATTGGCGACCTCGGCTATTACGACCGCACGAACTACCACAGCATCAACGCCAATTATTCGTTTCGTTTTCTTCAGCCGAAAGGCAACCTCAACAGCTTATCCTACAACCTGAATGTTACGCACAACCGAAGACTGGATCAGGATCTCTTTACGGAATTGGTCATCCACAACAGTATTGATCTGCAAACTAAAAAATTCTTCAGCTACGGCGGTGGTCTTATGATTTGGCCAGTCGGGAAAAACGACATTTACGAACCGCGCACTGCGGGGAGACATCTTAAAGTTCCTGCGATGATCAATCCGTGGATTTTCATCACAACCGATAGCCGGAAAAAATTCCGATTAAATACCTATGTAGATTATTACGCATATGATGAAAAAGGAAGATATCAACTGATTTATGAGTTTAATCCGAGTTATAAATTCTCAGATAAACTCCGATTCTACTACAACGCAAGCCTGAATTACGAAAACAACGATAAAGGTTTTGTGGGAAAAGATGCCACCGACATATTCATCGGCAGACGTAACCGTCTCACAGTAGAAAACGCCATTTCATCGCAATATACCTTCAACAACAAAATGGCGCTGAATCTTTCATTCAGACATTATTTTTCGGAAGTTACGTACAAAGATTTCGCAACTTTAAATGAGGATGGAAATGGAACGCCCACCAATCTGTTCACGGAAAACAGAAACGGTATCTTCAATTCCTGGAATGTAGACCTGCGTTACTCGTGGTGGTTTGCGCCCGGAAGCCAGCTGACCTTGCTGTACCGAAATGCGGTAGGTAATTATCTGGAAGAATCAAAAATAGGATTCAACAAAAATTTTGAAAGACTTTTCAATGAACCCATGGTGAACAATATTTCCCTGAAGTTGACGTACTATATCGATTATAATCAGGCGAAAAGATGGTTTAAGAAAGGCTGATTCTGAAAAAAACAATACTCAGATAAACCCAAAAAACAGTGAAAACAAAGTGCATAATGGTTTCGAAGGCTTTTCCTCGCCATAATTTTGGAGAATAAATAATTAACTGGAAGATTAGTCTTAAGGCCCAAAAAATTCCGAACCCACAACAAACTGTTTTTCCTAAAGAAGTAGTCACCAATTCTTCGGAAGATATCAGACATAGCAATCCCATGAGAAAAACGGTGAGCGCTATGAAAAATGTATGAACTTCCATCATCTGTCTGTTAATCAAACTTAAGGGTTTCAAATCCTGTTTCCACTTAAAATAAAGGGGAAAACCTACATGAATTAAGGCTAAAACCATGAAAAAAATGCCTATAACTTTAAGATGAAGTTCCATGTTTCGTGAGATAATATGTTGTTACAAAAGGATTTATTTTTCTTTTTTCGGCAATGGTAAAATTTGAATCACCAAAGGTTTGCAGCCAAATTTTCGAAGGAAGAAAATGGAAAAAACCAATATTATAGGCGAAAAAATTATGAATATCCCGCAGATGCTCTGTAATAATTACTGATCCATCTTGCTTTAAGACCCTGTTTAATTCTTTAAAAAACCGCTTTCTTTCGTCGTTATTTCTTATTTCATGCGCTGAAAAAATCAGGAATATTATATCGATAGAATTGTTTTCGAATGGCAGATCATTTGTTGAAACCGAAATGGTTTCAGAAGAATTCGGGTATAACTTTCTGGCTCTTTTTATAGAAATTTCTGTATGTTTTTTCTCATCATAAAAATCTGCGATATCCACTTGCGAATGAGGAAATTTCCTTTTCAACAACTCACTCGTTTCATCAAAGCCGGCATTGATATTAAGAATCTTAAGCCTGTCTGATTTTCTTTCAATATTAATCCATTTTAATGAGTAAAAACCTGAAGCATCGTAAACGTAATAGGAAACTCCCAAAGAAACAATGACAGGCAAAAGAATAAGAGCAATGGAAATGATGAAAATTGTTTTGAAAAATTCACAAACAAAAAAATACGAAGCAACAATCGCCAGTAAGACAACAACTACAATTATGTAAAAATGCCAATTGAAGCGTACGATATTTTTCACTCCCTGAAAAGGCTTCCTTAGGGCTTCCATAAATCTTTTCGTCCTTTTTTCCAGGAATAAGGGATATTGTTGATTATAAAAGAATTGGCAAGTATCGTTTTGCTGAAATTGAAATGCTTTAAAAATCCGAAATGATGATGGTCAATCTGTAAAGGCTTCGGATTCCAGTTTTGGCGGACGCCTTCGATAATGAGAACCTCCTTTTTCTGAGCATTGTAAGTAAATGTAAAAGGTAAAGGACCTGCAAATCTTCTGGCTTCTTTCCAATCTATAAATACTGAATCTTCGGGAAGCAGAATCTCATCTGATTGACTATTAATCACGATTTCAAAATCAGATTTTTCAGATTTAATCAGTGTTTTGGTGCCGTTAGAAGTTTTGGTTATATCAGTAGTTGTATATTGATAATGCGTGAAAATATTTCCGAAAAATTCCATTTTCTTTTTATTGGTCTCCGATTTCACAATGTACAAACCGCGTAATCTCTTCCCTGCCGAAGTGTGGTATTTTACAAAAATTCTGTAACCAATCAGAAAAAAATCATTGCCTAAAAATTTCGGAAAACCTTTTGGCCTAAGGTCTTTTGTCTGCACCATTGCTACTGCAATAAAGGCGTAATTTTCGAAAGTATCCAACTCTAGACTTTCAGGAATTAAGTTTTGCAATTCTTCTTTTGGAACTGCAAATGTTAAAACAATGGAGCTTTCGAAAAAAGCATCAACTGCAAAAGGATGATTCTTAAGAAATGGAAACATTCGGGATTTCTTTTTTCAAAATAAATTCTTTGTAATAAATCAAAGCTATGAAAAAAAGAGCAAAAATGATATTGAATTTCCCCCAAAGTAATAAATCCGGAACAACAATAAATTCAATAATATTCATCGCAAAAATGATAACGATTTGAGCCACTGCATTTAATTTGGATGAAATTTTAAGCAAAATCCATACGGCCATCAATACTTCCGAGATGCCAATTGCAAATGTAAATATCCGAGAATGTTCGCTTCCTAAAATTCTGCCAACAATCTCCAGATGTCGTGGTTCTAAATTTAAAATTTTACAGAAAAGACCGTTAACAAGCCATACTAGAGCAAAAAAATAATTCAGAAAATTATAAATTTTAATTTTATTCATCTCTAAATTATTTTCTTTTAAATTTCAAGTTCTACAGACTTTTAAACTGTTCCAGCATTCTTTTGTCATTTTCAAAAAACATCCGGATATCGCTCATCTGGTACAGCAACATGACGATTCTCTCGATTCCCATTCCGAAAGCGTAGCCTGAATATTTATCGGCATCAATATTTACATTCTGTAAAACAGCAGGATCAATCATTCCGCAGCCCATGATTTCGAGCCAGCCGGTCCCTTTCGTTATTCTGTAATCGGTTTCGGAATTCAGACCCCAGTAAACATCCACCTCCGCACTCGGTTCGGTGAAAGGAAAGTAAGAAGGTCTCATCCTGATTTTCGATTTTCCGAAAAGTTCAGTCGTAAAGTATTGGATCGTCTGCTTTAAATCTGCAAAACTTACATTTTCATCAATATACAGACCTTCGATCTGGTGAAAAATACAGTGGGAACGCGAAGAAATAGCTTCGTTTCTGAAAACTCTTCCGGGCGACAGAATGCGCATCGGAGGTTGGTTTTCTTCCATATAACGGATCTGTACCGAAGACGTGTGGGTTCTGAGCAGAATATCAGGATCTGTTTCGAGGAAAAATGTGTCCTGCATATCTCTCGCAGGATGATATTCGGGCAGATTCAGTGCTGTGAAATTATGCCAGTCATCCTCAATTTCCGGTCCGTCTGCTACCGAAAAACCGATGGATTTAAAGATTTCAATGATTTTATTCTTCACCGCATTAATCGGATGCCGCGTTCCAAGTTCCAGAGGGAAACCCGGTTTTGTTAAATCTTCTTTTTCAAGAATAATGTTGGAAGAATTTGCCCCGCTCAGATCTTCGAGTTTTTGAGCTACGGCCTGTTTCAGGGTATTGATTTTCTGGCCGAATTCTTTTTTCTGCTCGTTGGGAACATCTTTGAATTTGGCAAAAATATCGTTCAGCAATCCTTTTTTACCATTGTATCTGATCCGGAAATATTCAATTTCATCTTTTCCAGCAGCACTGAAATTAGCCACCTCCACCAATAATTCATCAATCTTTTCTAACATCTTTTATAGTATATTGAAGTGCAAAAATACGATTTTCTGTGTTAAATAAAACTATGTTTTCAGAGCCGCCCGGGAGCAGGCTCAACAGTGGAAAAATGGAAAGTAAAAAAAAAACAGCAGAGGCGCGATAAATCGCGCCTCTGCATATCATTATTACACTTAAATAAAAAAATTAATCTTTATTTCTTTTCCTGGGCCTTGATTAAAATCTGAAGGTTCACTTCATCTTTAATAACGCCGTTTTCAACAGGCATTTGGAATTTCACTCCAAAATCCTCTCTCTTAATATCTTTCGGTTCGGTTGCAATGCTCACTTCTCCGTTATCCACGGAAACGTTTGCATTAAACTGAACGGGTTTTGTAATTCCTTTGATCGTTAAATTGCCTTCGAGCAGTGTATTGTAATCTCCGCCTGCAGTATTGTCCGAAACTTTTGTGATTTCAAACGTAGCCTTAGGGAATTTCTCAACTTCAAAAAAGTCGCCGCTTTTCAGGTGACCGTTAAGTTTGTTCAGCTGTTCTGCATCATCTTTCAGGTCCACAGAAGTTAAAGAATTCATATCTGCAGTAAATGTACCGCTTTCAAGTTTTCCTTCGTTCACGGTGAGCTCGCCGCTTTCAAATTTAATGGTTCCGAAATGGCTTGTATTGTCGGTTTTCACAACTTTAAAACCTTTCCATTCAATTCTGCTGTTTGCTGTATCCAGAACAAACGCCTTTCCGCTTTTTGAAGTGGATGAAACATTGCTTTCGCTGGTCAAAGGCTTGTCTTTTACGCAGGAAATCGTCAAAGTTCCAGCCAAAAATAACGAAAGAACAGATGAAGTGAATAATTTTTTCATGGAAACTTAAATCTGAATTAGTTCTGCTAAAATAATAAAAATATTCTTATTAATGGCAAATATTATATTTTTGTAGGATGCTTTTAGAAATAAACCATTTATATTTTTCCCACTCTGCCGAAAGACGGCTTTTTCACAATCTTAACCTGAAACTGGAAGAAGGAAAGATCATTGCCCTTGCCGGAGAAAGTGGCTGCGGAAAATCCACTTTGCTCAATTTAATTTACGGACTTCTGGATTGGGAAAACGGAGAGATTATTTTTAACGGCAGGCCAACTTACGGACCTAAAAAAAATATTGTTCCCGGCGAAAACGACATGAAACTGGTGGCACAGAATTACGATCTCATGCCTTACTCCACCGTCGCCGAAAATGTGGGGAAATTCCTTTCGAATATTGATCTTGAAGACAAAAAACTGAAAGTAAAGGAATTGCTGAAAGTTGTCGGACTCGAAGACTACGCCGATGTATTGCCAAAATACTTAAGTGGTGGACAGCAGCAGCGTGTGGCCATTGCGAGAGCCCTTTCGGTAATGCCAAAATTGCTTTTGCTGGATGAACCTTTCAGCAACATCGATTTTTCAAGAAAAATAGAGCTTCGCGAAAAGCTTTTCAACTTTGTGAAGGAAAAAAATATTTCCCTGATTATTTCGACCCACGAAATTCAGGAAGTAATGCCATGGCTGGACCGAATCATTGTCCTTCAGGACGGAAGACTGATTCAGAATGATGACCCTGAAGAAACCTACAATTTTCCTTATAATGAATATGTTGCCAAACTTTTCGGCGAAGTGAATGTTTTTTCTGATGAGGAAAAAGCCACCTGGAACCTTAAGAAAAAGTTCTGGTATCCGAATGAAATCAAGATTTCAGATGCTCGAAGTCAAAACACCAAACACGCGCAGGTTCTTGAAAGCCGGTTCGCCGGAAACCATTTCTGGAACAGGATTTCGGTTGATGATAAAAGACTCATTCTTTACACCGAAAAAAAACTGCAGAATTCCGTAGAAATTGACTTCAAACGGATTTAAAAAAAGTCTTAATTAATTGACCTTCAGGTTAAATATGGCATAAGTTTTGAAATAATTTTTTCAAACCCGGCCTAAGGAAATTTTTGGTTAATTCTCTTTCTGCAATTAAGACGAAATTAGTCTCGTCGATGACGAAACAACCAAGTCTTTGAAACAGAACCCTGTCCAAATCTTTCCTTTTTTTATTAGCGTTGTTAGGGCTTAATGCCCTAACAAGGCTTTTTTTACTAGGCCTTCTTCACAAATTCCGATTTCAAAGCCATCGCTCCGAATCCGTCAATTTTACAGTCGATATTGTGATCGGAACCTGGACGGAGCCTGATATTTTTCACCTTAGTTCCTGATTTTACCGGTTTTGGTGCACCTTTTACCGGCAGATCCTTCATAACGATGACCGAATCTCCGTTCTGGAGTTCATTACCGTTGATATCCAGAATTTTATCATCAGATGTGGTTTCTGCGGGATCCCATTCATAGAAACATTGGGAACAGACCATCAGGTGATCCTGTTCGTAAGTGAATTCTGACTGGCATTTCGGGCAGGTAATGGTATCGCTCATGGCTTTTTTGTTTAACGCAAAGATAAGATTTTCAGAAGCGCTTTGCCCTTTCTTTCAAGCCAAATCTGAGTTGATCATTTCAACCTTGGAAGTGCTGTTTTTTCCGGAAAAATTCATACCATAAATTATCGTATTTTTGCAAAAATAAGCAAGAAGCTAAAAGACCGCCGCAAATTATGGAACTTATACACCGAAACTTACTGATAGGAATTCACGACGCATTACAGGAAACATTTTTTCAGGACCGGAAATATGCCGATAAAGTCATTGAAAGGCTTTTAAAAGCCAACAGAAAATGGGGAAGTGAAGACCGAAAAGTCGTTTCACAGATTTTCTACGACATCATCCGTTGGAAAAAACGCCTCGAATATTACATGGGAGAAGGCGTAAAACCGGGCAACATCTATAAACTTATCCTCGCCTATTGCCTTTGGACCAAAACGCACTACAAAAAATTCGAGGAATTCGATGGCATTAAAAACGCCGATATTCTTATAAAATTAAAGAAAAATACTGTTCCAACGAAAGCGATTGAATATTCAATTCCGGAATGGCTGGCTGAAACGCTGGAAAAAGAACTGGGAAGAGACTGGGAGAAAGAAATGATCGCTCTAAATCAACTGGCGCCAACGATTCTTAGGGCAAACACTTTGAAAACTACGGCCAAAGAACTTGTCTCCGATCTTAAGGACGAAGACGTGCTTAGTTTCCAGGTCCGGAATTATCCCGATGCAATTCAGCTTGAGGAAAAGAAAAATGTATTCCTGACTTCCGCTTTCAAAGACGGACTTTTTGAAGTTCAGGACGCCTCTTCCCAGAGAATCGGTGAACTTCTGGATGTTCAGGAAGGAATGCGCGTGGTGGATGCCTGCGCAGGGGCCGGCGGAAAAACCCTGCATTTGGCCGCTTTAATGAAAAATAAAGGACAGATTATCGCCCTCGATATTTACGAATGGAAGCTTGCAGAACTTAAAAGGCGTGCAAAAAGAGCAGGTGCGCACAATATTGAAGCCCGTTTTATTGATGACAATAAAGTGATTAAAAGGCTGCACGAAAAAGCCGACCGTCTGCTGATCGACGCGCCGTGTTCCGGACTTGGAGTTCTGAAAAGAAATCCCGATTCAAAATGGAAAATCGACCAGGATTTTATCGACCGTATCAAAAAAGAACAGCAGCAAATTCTGCAGGATTATTCTAAAATCCTAAAAAAAGGAGGAAAGATGATTTATGCAACCTGTTCGATTTTACCTAGCGAAAACAATGAGCAGGTCGAAACTTTTCTCAAAAACAATGCGGAATACACCCTATTGAAAGAGGAAAAAATTATGCCGAGCGAAGGTTTTGACGGATTTTATATGGCACTCATCGGGAGGAATGCTTAAATTAAACTGGGCGAAGTTATAAGTGACGAATTCCACATCAGTATTCCTAACTTCATACTTTTTTAACTAATTTTAAATAATATTATCCAATAAATAATTATATTTGGACTTCAATAAATTTAAACTTTAAAAATGAAAAGAAATATTACGCTGTTTTTTGCCGTTCTGGCTTTCAGTTTTGTTTTTGGGCAGAATAAATTTGACAACTATCTGAACTCAAAAAAACTGGCCTTCTCGTACAAGAAAATCAAAGATAAAGGAAAAGAGGACTATTATCAGCAGTATTACTGGCTTGTAAAAGCAGAGGAACTGAAAACCTATCCGCACCTTAAAAACATCAAACCAATTGTACTCTATCACTTTACCCGTGAAATTTATCCTGCTACAGCGACTAAAAAACTTGGCGATGAAGAAAAAAAGCTGCGTGAGGATGCGGAACTTTCACTGAATCAGTATTTTTCTAAAAAAGATCTTCAGAACCCAACTTTAATGGACAATCTGGAAACTTATGTGGACCCCAACAATTCAGAATATTACACCGGGGTGAATCCTGAGAGAATCGCCGAATTGGTTCCGAAAGAACTGTACACCTTTACATCTTTCAACAAAAGGACTAAAGATGAGAAAAAATATTACCTATGGGTTGATGATGAGGATTTTAAAATAGTGGATGTTATTCCGGCAAAAAGCGACAAAAAGTTTTACGAGGCTTTAACAAACCATCTTCCGAAATACCAGATTTCGCCGTTTACCCCATCAGTTAGAAAAGGTGACAAAACCAACCAGAGAGATGCTGATTATTATTTCATCACTCCGTACCAGGAAGGTGAAGAAATTCTGTATAAAACGAAGGATTTTGAAGAATTCACTATCGTGAGGTTTAAAAGACCCGCTCAAGACTGGGTAGAACTCGAAAGAAGATAAATTTTTAAATCCTGCATCTGCAGGATTTTTTTTTGACGGTATAATTTTTGGAACTTCGCCAAAATGTATTCCCCAACACTTTAAAAATGTTAACTCCACAAACTGACACTGCTGCTGTAAAAAAATACCTGCCGTTCATTCTTGCGACGGCCATTTTTATGCAGATGCTGGATTCCACCATTCTCAACACTTCGCTGCCTTCCATCGCTAAAGATCTGAATGAATCGCCGCTCAATATGCATAACGCGATTATCAGTTATGTGCTCACTTTGGCGCTGTTCATGCCGGTAAGCGGTTTTCTTGCAGATAAATTTGGTACCAGAAAAATCTTCATTTTTGCGTTGGTTATTTTTAGTATGGGTTCTCTCTTTTGCGCGTTATCACAAAATCTTACGCATCTAATTATTTCGAGAGTGATACAGGGAATCGGCGGGAGTTTAATGACGCCGGTGGGAAAACTCGCGTTAATGAAGACCTATCCAAAAAATGAACTGCTGAAAGCCATGAATTACGCCATTGTTCCAGCTTTAATCGGGCCGGTTCTCGGACCATTGGTCGGCGGTTATATGGTAGATTATTTTTCCTGGCACTGGATTTTCCTCATTAATATTCCAATTGGATTGTTGGGGATTATTCTGGGATTGAAATACATGCCGAATTATAAATCCATAGCAGTGGAATTTGACCTGAAAGGTTTTCTCATTTTCGCATCAGCCTCTTTGTTGCTCTCCGTTTCTTTGGAAATGTTCGGAAATACAGCCAGCACCACCCCAGTTTTGCTGATTTTTGTTTTGGGGTTTCTTATGATTTATTACTATTATAAACACGCCGGCAAAACAGCAAATCCTATTTTCCCGTTGAATTTATTTCAGGTGAGAACTTTCAGGGTCGGCATCCTCGGAAATTTGGCAACACGTTTAGGAATCAGCGCCATTCCTCTGTTACTACCGTTGATGATTCAGATTGCGTATAAAGAAAGTGCGGTTGTTTCCGGATGGGTGGTTGCGCCAATGGCGCTCACCGCGATGTTCGGAAAATCTTCCGTGATTAAAATTCTGAACAGATTTGGCTACCGGCGGACACTGATGACGAATACCTTTATCATCGGAATCCTCATTTGCTGTCTGGGAATTCCTGATATTCATGCTTCCATTTTCTGGTTTGTACCGATTATCGCGGTGTTGGGTTTTTTCAATTCCATTCAGTTTACGTCGATGAACACCATTTCGATCGCAGATTTAAGAAATACCCACACCAGCAGCGGAAATTCGTTAATTGCCGTGAACCAGCAACTGGCCATCGGTTTCGGAATTGCATTCGGGTTGATTGTTCTGAAACTTTATGAAAGCAACACATTTTTAACACAGGAAAATCAAAATCTCGCATTCCGTTATACGTTCTTCACTGTGGGAATTCTTACGGTTTTATCAGGATTTGTTTTCCGGCGTCTGCATTCAAAAGACGGCGATAATATGAAGTCGGAAGAATAAGGTTAATTCTTAACCTACATCAACAGCCATTGCGTTATGTCGGAGTAAATTTGTGTAAATGAAAGTTTCGTGGAGTCTTTTAATTCTAAAAACTCTCAAGACAAAAAATCTAAACATAATTTAATGAAAAAAATACAGTTCGGACTGATGACATTTGCCGACATGGCTCCTGAAACCGTTCCGGGAAAAGGGATCAACGCCTACAGAAGAATTCAGGACCTTTTGGAAGAAATTAAACTCGCAGATGAGCTGGGTATTGATGTTTTCGGAATTGGTGAACATCACCGTCCGGATTATGCGGTTTCCTCGCCAACCACGGTTCTCGCGGCTGCGGCTGCGGTTACAAAAAAAATTAAACTTACGAGTGCGGTAACGGTTTTAAGCTCTGAAGATCCGGTTCGCGTGTATCAACAGTTTGCGACGGTGGATGCTATTTCGGAGGGAAGGGCAGAAATAATGGCTGGCCGCGGTTCTTTTATTGAATCTTTTCCTTTGTTCGGATTTGATCTGAATGATTACGATGATCTTTTCGAAGAAAAACTCGATCTTCTGCTTAAAATTAATGAGTCTGAAATGGTATCATGGAGCGGAAATCTGCGGGCTCCAATCCAGAATTTAGGTGTCTATCCACGCGCGTTGAACGGTAAAATACCGGTTTGGCTGGCGGCAGGTGGAACTCCTGCTTCGGCGGTGAGAGCTGCAAAACTTAACCTTCCTTTAATGCTGGCCATTATTGGCGGAATGCCTAGGCAGTTTGCGCCTTTCATCAGTCTTTATAAAAAATCTGCTCTGGAAAACGGCATTAAGCCTGAAGACCTTCAAGTCGGGATCAACAACCATATATTCATCGGTGAAAACAGTCAAAAAGCTGCCGATGATTTCTTCCCGCACTATGCACAAATGATGGACCGCGTTGGCAAAAGCCGCGGTTGGCAACCCATGACGCGCGAACAATTTGAATTTATGCGTGTTCCGGAAGGTTCTCTGATGGTAGGAAGTGTGAACGAAGTTGTTGAAAAAATCCTGTATGAACATGAACTTTTCGGATTTACAAGATTTTTTGCGCAGGCAAGTATGGGTTTTGTGCCGCATGAACTCACGATGAAATCGATAAAGCTTTTCGGAACAGAAGTGATTCCCCAAGTAAAACGGCGTTTAGGATTGGAAGTCTGAACTGAGGTTTTTTAAACAAATTCGAGGTTTTTTTACTAATTTCGGTTGGACAAAAGCTGATTTCACCTCCATACTTAAAACTTAAAAACATGTCAAACATCGGACTTATTATCGAAGAAAAAGCTGCCGATATCGGAAATTTTTTAGTTGGAAGACTGCTTCCTTTCCGGGAAAAAAGAGCGGTGGGACCTTTTGTATTCATCGATCATATGGGACCTGCAGCACTGAAGGATTATCAGAATCTGGATGTTCCACCCCATCCGCACATTGGACTTTCGACCCTTACCTATCTTTTTGACGGATCGATTCAGCATAAAGACAGTCTGGGAAGTGATATTGAAATCAAACCAGGCGCTGTAAACTGGATGACTGCAGGAAAAGGCGTAGTGCATTCTGAAAGAACGCCGGAATATTTAAGAACGACCGAAAAAAATCTTCACGGTTTCCAGATCTGGGTCGGACTTCCAAAAAACCTCGAGCAGAGCGAACCTTCTTTTCACCATACAGAAGCCGAGGAAATCCCGGTTTGGAACGAGGGTGATCTTCAGTATAAACTTATCGCCGGAGAACTGTTCGGCAGAAAATCACCCGTTCCTGTACATTCGAAACTTTTTTTTCTTGAAATTAAAAGTCAGACGACCCAAAAACTCAGCATCGGAAATGACCTGTTTGGTGAGGTCGCCATGTATGTCTTGGAAGGAAATGTACATGCTGAGGGACATGCTTTCGGCGGTAAGCAGCTTCTGATCGCGAAAAACGCGAATTTATGTGAGTTTGAAATCGGTGAAAACGCTACGGTGTATCTTTTCGGCGGCGAACCGTTTGAAGAGGAACGTTTCATGTACTGGAATTTCGTGAATTCAGATAAAGAAATCATTGAAAAGGCAAAACAGAACTGGCATGATCAGAATCTGGAGGCTTTCCCGAAAGTTCCGGGCGATAGTGTTGAATATGTTCCGCTTCCGAAAGCCATTTTAAAAAATAAATAAAACCAATACAAAAAAATCAGAGTAATGAGTGAAATCAAACAGATCAACAGCGACAAAAAAGGAGCCTTCGAAATTTATTCTGACGGAAAAAAAGCCGGAGAAATGACCTATACCTGGGCCGGAGACGACAAATTCATCATCGATCACACGGAAGTGGATGAAGCCTACAACGGAAAAGGACTGGCGAAACAGTTGGTGATCGCCGGCCTAACTTACGCGCGTGAAAACGGCAAAAAAGTCATTCCGCTTTGTCCGTATGCGAAGGTTACCATTTCCAGGAATCCGGAACTGCAGGATGTTTTGGCGTAAACAAAATTTTACCGTAATATTATGGAATAACAATCCACTTTGAAGGAGAGGTCAAAAAAAATGATTACAATTTATTGACTGATAAAATCATCGCGTTTTGTAAGGATCAAAATTGGCAATATTTCTTTTTCGAAAATGAATACAAATTGTTGGAGCGCGTAAAAGAAGAAAAGAATTGGGATTACGAAGGACCTACTAAAGGAATCCAGATTCAAACTGATGAAAAATGTGAGCCTCTTATTTTTGAGTTTGATAAGGATTTATATATTCAGGAATATTGCAAAACTCAGTTTGCCGACATAGATATTCACATTCAGATTATCAACTTGCTTCGTTCAATAAAAGATTACTTCACTAATCTAAAAGTGGTAGATGAAGGTCTTTTTTGGGATACCGATAATGGGGAAATACTCACACAGAATTTTGAAGATTTTTTTTATGCAATGGAAAATGCTATTCAGGAAAACCCAAAATTAAGCGGTCCATTTAAACTGGAAAGCGGACGCATCGTAGATTTAATGTCTTAAAATTAGATCAACTTTATCCATTTTTTTGTGATTATACAATGAAAGGTTTTTTTATGCCTGACTTTTTTGTGGAATCCTCAACCGGGCCCCGTCCTGAGTGCAGCTCTTTTTATTTTGGATCGGGCGCGGGCGGTGGAGCGTGCCGAGCCGCCAAAAACAAAAGAC
>JAIBEW010000023.1 GCA_019459085.1 Kaistella sp. | reverse complement strand
CAATTGCCGCCAATTAAAAGAAGTCTTAAATCAACAATTCAGGCAATTTAAGTTCTTCTTAGGTTGCCTTTCTTTATTATGAAAAGTTCACTCGATCGTTTATTAGTTTCTATTCTGTTTTGTTTTTACGGATTTATCCATGCGCAAACCGGTCTTGATGTTACTCCGCCCCGCACCTATTATACTTCGGCAGCAGGCGAAAGTACCGTGAATACAATTAAAGTTACCAATCCCAGCAAGAGCAATTCCCTAACCCTTACCGTGTCGGTTAATGACTGGGAATATGACGGCAATGGAAATAATGTAATTACTGATGCAGGAACCCTAAAAAATTCGGCAGCAAAGTGGATTTCTATTAAACCTCAATCCTTTTTTACGTTAGCTCCCGGTGAATCTCAAGAAGTTGAAATTACGGTGACTCCCCCGGTCAAAAGGTTTGACTCCCTTAACGTCCATACGGCACTGGTATTTGTTACGCAGACCAATCCGGTAGATTCGTACAACGATAAAGGAGCACTGATCAAAATAAGTTTACGTTCAGGCGTGAAAATCTATCACCGGTATAATGAGGAGGTTAGTCCGAACGTTGATTTCAGCGATTATCAGTACAACAAAAAACTAAGAAAACTTGAGCTTTCCATCGCGAACAGGGGGAATATGTGGACAGACGGAACAGTGGTTACAGAGTTAGTAAACCAAAATGACGGTAATAAACTCAAATTGGAGAATCAAATGATTTACACCTTACCGGGAGATGAGCGGGTTGTCGGCATTCCGCTGCCGGCCGTACTTAAACCGGGGAAGTATATAGCGACCTCAACTTTCTCCTATGGGGATGATGATACGATTAAAATGGCGGAGTTAACTTTTATCCATGAGTAAATTTCTACTGGCTCTGTTTTTCCTTATGTGCTCCTTCGCGGTGGCACAACCACAACAGATAGGACTGAATGCGTGGGGTGGCGGAGAAGTCGTAGTTAACGGCTATGAAGGTGCAACCAGCAGCAAAATCATGTACGTGCAGATGCACATCCGTGATACCAACGCTAAAAACACATCCATGGACCGATGGTCATTAACCTATAGAGTAAACGGTACAATTACAAATGGAAGCAAGACGTTCCCTCCGGACCGGCTGAAATTACGATTTAATGATCTGACTCACAACGGCACCAATGATGCGAATGTCACTCCTACCGCTTCAAGTTTAATGCTCAATACCGGACTATTGCCCCTGGCTTACTCGAATTCTTTTTTTGTTCAGAATTCCACGTACAATCTTAACCTGCTCACCAAATATTACATGCAGTTAACCCTGAGTTATGATGCCTTGGTAGACAGTGGCGTTTACCTTGCTCAATACTCATCCGGTAATGCGTATAACGTAAGTCTTACCATTGAGGTCAGAGATAAAAACGGGGTTTTAAAAGGCAGTGAGGTTGTTACCTTTGCCATGCGAATTGTTCCCATCTACAGTAATTACGGTATGATTTTCGATCCCGCAGCGCAAAACATATCCTTGGAATTCAACAGTGCGAACGCGTATGTGAACGGTGTATCCAAGACTTTTACCCAGGCATTTTCCACCGTGTCTTCTACAGGTTATACCGTAAAGGTAAGCGCGTTGAGCAATAACCTTACCGGTAGCAGCAATACTGTCCTGCCAGTTAATGCCATTAAACTTACAGTTAGGGACAATGCTACCCAGGCCCTTAAAGGAGCCGTAAATTTGTCCAGCACCAAACAGACTGTCATTTCGAACGCTGCGCATACGACGAGATTTTTTGACACCACCTATTCCACCCAGCCAGGTGACGTCAGATTTTACAACAAGCCATTCGGCCAGTATTCGGGCACCTTGGTTTTTGAAATGGCGCCCCTATAAACAGTTTGAACACTTTATCTAAAATATTATCCCTTCTCTTTCTTTGGTGGGGAGTTTGTTTTTTCGCACAGGGTTCCCCCATTAAGGTGGAATCGGAAAAAACCATTTCTACCACCAATGAAGATCTTCTCACCGTAATGGTGGAGATTGAAAATACCAGCGCGGAAGTATTTCAGCTTCTGCTTGTCACAGGAGGTGACAAAGGAGTAAGGGTTTTAAATAAAAGCGTCAATATAAGTCTCCAAGCGGGCGAAAAAATCTTTATTCCTATAAAGATTTTTATTGAAAAAACACAGCCTGCCGGCTCCTCAGTAGTAGTATTTACCCTTAATGACAGGAACCAAAATATGGTGGCACGGTCCGAGACGGAACTCGCCATCGCAACCAAACGCTCACTCAAGCTTATTGCCAATGATCCGCAGCAGCTGATTGAAAGAATCGGGGATTCCCTGCGGATATCCACTCAGGTTTATAATGCCGGAAATACGGCCGAAGAGGTCGATATCATCACTACATTTCCGCAAGGTTATAACAGTGACGTGACGCAGAAGAAAACAATAATATTGGAACCTTTCAGCGATAGGGAAGTGGTGTTTTCGCGAATCATCGATAAGGAACTCCTGAAACTTGAACTGTTCACCGTGAATGTCGCCGCTAAAAGCGGAAGCAATGACTATTTCGGTAACGTGACAGTCATGGTGCAGAATGCCTACGGCAACAGAAGGTATATTGACCCGTTAGATCTCAGCCGGTATCTTCAGCGGATCAGTCCGAACCGCATCGCCTGGAGTACGAGCAACCCGTTTGACAAATTATCGGCATCACACAATCTGGATCTCCACACCGAAATCAATATGGGGAATACGAAGGTTGGCATCAATGTGAATGGGACCTACTGGCCCAAACGGGACGGTGAAATAATGCTGCAGAATACCCGACTTAATCTGGAAAACGGTCCTTTTGGACTCCAAATAGGCAATATAAACAGTACCGACCTCGAAATTGGCCTGATGGGCAGAGGCGCGGAATTCTCTTACAGTCCGGTGAGTGGCACGGGCCTCCGTTTTACTGCAGGTGCCGTAGAAAAGAGTTTTAACCTTTTCGACCCTTTTACCAATCAGTTCAGGGGATACTCTGCTTTTGCAAAAGCCATCTATGACGTTGATGAAAATAAAACAGTGAATAGTGAGGCAATTCTTGATACAGACCCGTTTCAGAAAGGTTTTATCTTCAAGAACGGATATTCATTCAACAACAATAATGATACGTATTACAGCATAGACCTCGGCTATGGTTATGCCAGGGCAGTGGCGGATAAAGAAGCAGCAGAATCTTCCTTATCCGTGGATTTCAATTACCGTAAAAACTGGAAGAAGTACGTCTTCAGCTCCAACAACTATTTCGCCAGTGGATATTATCCGGGCATCAAAAGGGGCAGCACCGTTTTTGAACAGCGATTGTCCCGGAATTTCGAAAAAATCGCCGTATACGCCGCGTACAGCCTGAATATATTTAAACCCAGAAATATTGATCCTTTATACCCATACAACACTTCTGCGAAGCGGTCCAGAATAGAAATGGGAAGCAGTTTCTCTTTGATGGATCGGTTGTCCATGGACCTCTCTTCTCAATTTGCGGACGAGAATTCTGAGATATTCCTAACCAGTTTTTTGCAGCAAACAATGGTAGATTTCAGGTTGGCGGCCCTGAGAACGACTCTAAATTACAATACCCTCGATAACAGGGACAAAATCAGTCTCCTTTATTCCCAGGGCATCTCCTATTACCGCGGCTTAACAAAACCGCGTGTAATCTACCAGTTGCAGGCCAACTGGTACCACGGCAATTTTATGTTGAGTGCCAACTATCAGGATGGCACCTTCATGCTCTATGAGGGGAATGTAAACGGAACCCTGAATTCCGATACGCAAAAAATTTCTGCACTGGCAAGCTACAGAATTGCAATGCTGAATAAAAAACTGAATATAAATTTCAGTGCATTAGGCAATTATGACCGCCGTACCGGAAACAGCATTTCCGTTAGCAGTGGTTTTGATTATAAAGTGTTCAAGGCTACGAGATTATTTGGCAACATCAACTACAACAGGTTCAGCAGAAATGATTTTACAACCTCAAACACCTTTTACCAGCTCGGCATTAGCCAGGAGCTTCCTACGATCGGCGATGAGGCCGTCAAATACAAAAATGGGGTGATTAAGGTATTTACATTTTATGATTTAGATAACGACAACACCTATACTCCCGCAGTTGATTCAACAGCGCCGAACGTGAAGGTCAGAATAAACAACACCATTTTTCTGTCTGATGATTCAGGAAATATCAAATACCGTACAGTTCCCTATGGGGAGTACATTATAAAATCTCTGGATCCAAAATGGTATGCCGATGACCAGAAAATTGAGCTCTCCCAAAAGGAAGTTTTCCTTACCATTCCCCTCGAAAAAACAAGTGTTGTATACGGCCTTATAGAATACCAGCAGACTTCGAAAATCCAATATGAAGTGCAGGAGATCCTCGCTGGAATTCCCGTCCTATTAAAAAATCAACTTGGGAAGACCTTCACTTTCTATACCAATGCTCAGGGAGAATATACCGCATATGTACCTGTTGGCACTTACGAAATTTCAGTTGACACCAAGGTGCTCCAGAAAAATGTTTATATTGATGATAACCTGCAAACCGCCGTTGCCGAAGAAGGGAAGATTAATACCATGAAAAATTTCTTACTCAAAGTAAGAGAAAAGAAAGTGGAAGTCAAAAAATTCGGTATCTCTGAGTAAACTGTTCAGAAAATGTCATTTTGACTTATCATCGCTAATTTTTCGCTGAAAATTTACAGTGGTTCAGATACAGACACCCTACGGGAACCATACGGACTCGCTACGCGAAAATTATGGTGTCATAATGTCAAAAATTTTAAGATTACTCATATTTTCGCAGTCCTTCATTCAAAAAAACTCATTTCTATAGGCTTCCATATTTGCAATTCTACATTGAAGTCCTGTAAAACTTAAGCAGTTTCGGGACGATTTTTGCTAACTTCGTTTGACTAAAATTCTTACTATGAATGCGACAATGATGCAGTTTTTCCACTGGTATTCCGAAGGAAATTCAAAATTATATGATGAAGCGGTTGAAAAATCAGATTACCTCAAAGATCTGGGAATTACAGCCCTGTGGTTTCCGCCCGCTTACAAAGCTGCGGGAGGAGGATATTCTGTAGGATATGACCCTTACGATCTGTTTGATTTAGGCGAATTCGAACAGAAAGGAACCGTTGCAACCAAATACGGAACGAAAGAACAGTACATCAATTGCTGCAGAACTTTACAGAAAAAAGGTTTTTCGGTAATTGCCGATATCGTCCTGAATCACAAAGCCGGTGGCGATGAAACAGAGCGGTTCCATGCGGTAAAAGTAGATCCCGAAAACCGGCTCCAAAACCTTTCCGAACCTTACGAAATTGAAAGTTATACCAAATTCACTTTTCCGGGAAGAGGTTCCCAATATTCAGATTTCGAGTGGAATTTTCAGTGTTTTTCGGGAGTTGATTATGCTGAAGGCGAAGAAGGCATCTTCCAGATCATCAATGATTACGGCCACGGCTGGGAAGATATGATTGCCGATGAGAAAGGGAATTACGACTATCTCATGTACAATGATGTTGACCACCGGAATCCATTTGTGCGCGAAGAACTGAATTACTGGGGAAAATGGTACCACGATCAGATTCATTTTGACGGAGTCCGTTTAGATGCCATCAAACACCAATCGCCGGATTTTTACCGCGAATGGCTCCATACTTTAAGAGCAAATACCGGAAAGAATATTTTTGCCGTTGGCGAATACTGGTCACCCGGAGAAGTAAATCTCCTTCAGGAATATATCGATGCTACCGACGGAAGTATGAGCCTCTTCGACTCCTCGCTTCAGCATAATTTCTATAAAGCGTCGAAGGAAGGCAGCAGTTATGATTTACGTACCATCTTCGATGAAACCTTGACACTGAAAAATCCCGTTCTTTCCGTTACGGTGGTCGACAATCATGATACCCAGCCGCTGCAGGATCTGGAAGCGCCTGTCGAGGGATGGTTCAAACCATTGGCCTATGCACTGATTTTGCTCCGCGAAAGCGGCTATCCATGCATTTTTTATCCCGATCTCTTCGGCGCACATTATACCGATAAAGATAATGAAGGAAACAAACAGGAGATATTTCTGCAGAAAGTGCCTAAAATTGAAGAACTTCTTCACGCACGGAAATATTTTGCCTACGGATTTCAGCGCGATTATTTTGAGGACGCAAACTGTCTGGGCTGGACTCGCGAAGGTGATGATGAACACAGCGGGTGCGCAGTAGTTCTCAGCAATAAAGATGCTTACCAGAAACCCATGGAAATGGGGAAACGGTATGCCGGTCAGCAATTCTATGATTTTGTCGGCTGGTTTCCCGATCCTGTAACCATTGATGAGAACGGTTGGGGAAATTTTCCCGTACCTGCAGGAAATGTAAGTGTATGGGTGCCGGTTGAGAATAATTCAGGCGTTAAAAAACAGAAATTATAGTAAATTCAACAGAGATTTAACACCTCATTAATTGGTATAGATTTATTACCAATTAATGAATTAAGTAAAATGTTTTTACTATTTTTGTTTTTACACTTAACATAATAAAAAATGAATTTCGAGCGCATTCAGGAAAAACTGGAAATACTTGCAGATGCTGCGAAGTATGATGTTTCCTGCTCTTCCAGCGGCGGAAACCGCAAGAACAAAGGCGGCCTCGGCAACAGCCATGCGTCAGGAATCTGCCATACCTATACCGAAGACGGAAGATGCGTTTCTCTCTGCTCAAAATCTTACTCACGAACCACTGCATCTTCGACTGCGCGTACTGTGTTTCCCGAAAAACCAACGATGTAAAACGTGCCGCGTTTACCGTGGAAGAAGTCGTGGATCTTACCATCAATTTCTACCGCCGGAATTATATTGAAGGGTTGTTTTTAAGTTCCGGAATTTTTAAAGATTCGGATACCACGATGGAAAGACTCGTCAGAGTGGCAAAAAAACTCAGGCTGGAACATAATTTCAACGGGTATATCCATCTGAAATCCATTCCAGGTGCGAGTGACGAACTCATGAAAGAAGCCGGACTTTATGCAGACCGGCTTTCAATCAATATCGAAATCCCGACCGAAAAAGGTTTGAAATTACTCGCTCCCGACAAATCCCACGCGGAAATGATCAAACCGATGAGCCTCGTAAAGAATGAACTCATTCTTTATAAAGAAGAGAAGAAGATCTTCAGAAAAGTACCGAAATTTGCGCCTGCAGGTCAATCCACGCAGATGATTGTGGGTGCAACCGACGAAACTGACCTAAAAATCATTAAAGTTGCCGATCATTTTTATCAGAATTTCAACCTGAAACGGGTGTATTATTCGGGTTATGTTCCGGTTCTGGAAGACAGCCGGCTTCCGTCCATCCATTCCCAGGTTCCGATGCAGCGTGAAAACAGGTTGTACCAGGCCGACTGGCTTATGCGTTTCTACGGGTTTCAGGCCAATGAAATCCTGGATCCGGGAAATCCTTTCCTCGATCTAGAGATCGATCCGAAACTAGCGTGGGCATTGCGTCACCGCGAACAGTTTCCGGTGAACATCAATACGGCATCAAAAGAAATGATCCTGCGGATTCCCGGAATTGGAACGAAATCAACCGGTAAAATTCTGATGGCGAGAAGATTCCAGAAACTGGATCTCGAAAACCTCAGCAAAATGGGCGTCGCCATCAACCGCGCCAAATATTTTGTGGAATTTGAACACACGAATATCTTCAATAAATTCATCGATGAGCAGAATTTCAGAAAAATAATTCTTAGCGGCATGAGTTCTAAATTCCAGAATCCTTTTTCCCAGCAGCTTTCCCTTTTTTAAACATGACGACTTTAGTTTACGACGGATCTTTTGACGGCCTGTTTACGGCAGTGTTTGAAATTTTTGAATACCGTTTTGCGCCTGCTGAGATCATCAGCAAAGAACATTACCTGACGGTGGATTTCTTTTCGGAAGTGCATGAAGTGGTGACGGATGAAACCAAAGTAGACCGTGTCATTAAAAAACTCGAAGCAAATCTTGGAAAAAGCGGGGTAAAGCAGTTGCTGCTCGTCTATCTTTCTGAAAGAGCCGATGCGGGAAACCTCATCCTTTCTGCGGTAAGTCAGTCCGTTAAAAATCCTGCGGAAAACATCCTTCAGAACTTTGCCGATCCCGACATCATGGAGATCTCCAAAATCTGCAAAAGCATGGGAAGGGAAATTCACCGGCTTCATGCCTTTGTGCGTTTCGAAAAACTGGAGGACGGAATGTTCTTCGCCAAAGTGGAGCCCGACTTCAATGTGCTCCCCGTCAGCTGGAAATTCTTCAGAGACCGTTACGCCGACCAGAATTGGATGATTTACGATCTTAAAAGAAGGTTCGGAATCCTATATGATTTAAAAACCACGGAATTTTTTTATCCTGACGAAGGACAGCTCAACAGCCTCAAAAATTCTGAAACCCTTCATCACGAAGAAGAGCAGAAATATCAGACCCTCTGGCAAAGGTATTTCACCAAAACCAATATTACAGAAAGGAAAAACATGAAACTGCATGTACAGCATGTTCCGAAGCGCTACTGGAAATACCTGACTGAAAAAGGATGAAGATCGGGCTGAAGAATTTCAACCCTCTTTTTATTTCAGGACCTTCTTTGCGGTGGCTTTTTTGCCGTCAATGGGTTTGCTAATTTTCAATCCCAGTATTTCCGCGACCATTGGGTAAATATCCACATTCCGGAATTGGCCAATCTTCTTATTCTGTTTGAAAACGGGACCTGAGGCCACGAATGTCGCCTTCATCTCAGGAACTTTGTAGGGATTGTAACCGTGTTTACCCGGAGTCTTTTTAGAGTCAGGCTCAAGGAACACTCTGGGAGCATCAGGAACCAGAAGAATTTGTCCAATTCTGTTGAATCGGTCATCTGAAGTCCGGTAATGCAGTTTTTTCGGGAAATCTTGAGTTAAATACACTTTATAACCTTCTGTTTTACTGCGTTTCAATTCGCGGTAAACCTGCTGTACATCCTGCTCGTTTTTCACTGTTACGCGGAGCAGTGTTTGGGCGTTCACATAGATAAACCGGTTCTTATCTCTCAGCATTTCAGGAATTCTTAGGGGGTTTGCCAGGTCCACGTCTTTCATCCCGTGATCGGAAACAAAGATAAAATTCACATTCGGAAGCTTCAGTCTGTTCACTTCAGAAATCAGCCGGCCAACAGCGTCATCCACAAACTTCACCGCGTTGCGGGTTTCAGCGGATTCGGTCCCGAATAAATGTCCGTTTTTATCTACTTCAGGAAAATAGAAAGAGATGAAATGCGGCCTTTTTTCCGCCGGAAGTTTAAGCCAGTCCAACACAATCTTTATTTTTTCATCGGCCGTAAATTTCTCGTGATATTTATAGTAATAGGTAGGCCGAGTTCCCCCGGCATCACTGTCGGAGCCAACCCAGAACAAAGCCGCAGAAAGGGTTCCCTGCTGTTCAGCCAGACTCCAGAGCGGGGTGCCGCCGAGAAGTGTTCGGGCGGAAATTTTATTCAGCATACTCATTCCTAAATAATCATCCTGCTTTTTATCATAGAAATAATTGTCGACAAATCCATTATGAGACGGGTACGTTCCGGTAATCATGGCATAATGATTTGGACCTGTAATTGAAGGATAGCTTGGAATCATCGCTTTTGCAGAAACGCCGTTTTCAGCAAGTTTCAGAATATTTTTTGCGTCGTATTTCTTCGCGTAATCATGCCGGAAACCATCAGCAGAAATAAGGATAACATAGGGTTTGGTAAGGGCTTCCGAAGAATTCGTCCGATTGCCGGATACGATTTGGGCAGTATCCGTCTGGGCGGAAACAAAAATGTGGAGGAAGATCAGCAGTGCGGAAACAGTTTTTCTCATCGGGTCATTATTCTGGTGTAAAAATAAGGCGTATTGTTGAGCTTAAAAAGATGATATCATCACAAAAAAAGAAATGTGAGAATTTTAAAGGATTTATTTAGTTGACATAAATTTTTTGCAAAGCAATTAAAAACCTGCGTATATTTGGGATGTAGGCGAAATATTATGAAAACAACACACCCACTTTTATTTCTAGTTTTTTTTCTTATGGTTCTAAATTGTAAAAAAAACAGTTCTGAAAAACCTATTCAAAAAATTACTGTTGAACAAAATATTCAACCCTTCTTTGATTATGACAAAATAGAATATTATCATAGTAACATAGATAATAGTTTAAATGGACTTAATGAAATTTATGATAAACTTGAAGAAAACCAAATTGACTCTTTACAATTTAAAGTTTTAATAGGGAATGTTCCTGAAAATAACATTGATTCTGGATCTGTTAATAAATTAAATCAAATTGGTTTCAGGAAAATTCCTTTGTCCGACAAAAAGCAAAATGAATTAAAAGTAATATTTGTCGCAAAAAACAGGAAATCCGAACCTAAAGATGGTTTAAAACCAATTTTTACTGATATTCTAGTTTTCAAAAAACAAAATAAGATTGTCGGATTTTCCAAATTAAGTTTTAAATATTTGCAATCCATAATAATTGGATCTAAACTCAATTCTGGCTACTTTCCAACAAATGCTGAACATCAAAAGATTGAAAAAATACTTACGGAATCATATAGAAAAAACGTCGCCAAATAAAGTATTTTTTTTAGCTGGATCGGACATCCTATCTTAAAGATTTTTGCTAAATGTTCATTTTGTTATATTTATAAGATTTTTTATCCATCTCCACCAACAGAAATACCCAACCGCTGTGCGCAAATACGTCCCAATGACAATACAAATTTTAAAATGAAAGAAATTTTAATCGCAATTTCATTTTTATCACTTGAGCTTGGAGAACCAAATCAAGATCTAAATAAATCTCAAATTCAAAATCAATGGTTAGGATTTGAACCTGCTAAAGTTGAAGAAATTCAGAAAACTGAAAACAGATTGAAAATAAAACTTCCGGAAGACTATAAAAACTTCATTACAATAACAAACGGATTTTCAGCTTCAAACTCAATTGAACCAACATTCATGAAAGTCGAGGAAATTGATTATCTAAAAAACATTGAAACAGAAACAATAGAAGCATATAAAATACCTGAATTACAAAATTCTATTTTAGTCGCCGGAATGGATGAAGAACAATACTTTTTATTAATTCCACCCCAAAATCAAAACGATAAATGGAGATATTGGAAATTTGCAAATTGGTATCCCGGAGAACATGAATTTGAAAATCTAGAAACATACTTTCGTGACATTTTAATATTTATGGAAGAAGAGTATAATTAATTTAAGTCAGGTATTATCTAAGCGTTCGTTTTGTCCGCAGGACAAGAAATCGATGATAAAACTTTGTCAAAGTTAAACTGCTCGCCGGATCAGGTTAAAATTCACCGTTAAACTTTGACAAAGTTAAATTTCAACGGATGCTTCGCTGCACTGCGTTCCGCTCGCAATGACCCCATAAAAAAATCCCGGTTCAACTGAATGAACCGGGATTTCTATTTTTAAAACGTCTTAGTATTATGCCTGAACGTTGTTCTGACCTACTACAAACGGTTCCAATTCTTTGATTTCGCCAAATTGCTGCTCATAGTTAGCAATATTCTGCTGCAATGCAGAAAGTACTCTCTTCGCGTGAAGCGGAGCCAAAATTACTCTTGATCTCACGTTTGCCTGCTGAACTCCCGGCATCAACTGGATGAAATCCAATACGAATTCTGAAGGTGAATGGTTTACTAAAGCCAAGTTTACATAAACTCCTGCTGCAACCATTTCGTTAAGTTGAATGTTGATGTTGTTTGGATCGTTGTTTTGATTTTGATTGTTGTCCATTTTTTTTATTTAGATGTTAGATTTTAGACTTTAAATATTAGACTTTAGACATCAGACTTCAGAAGTTAAATGTCTGAAATCTGATGTCTGTGGTCTAATGTCTTATTTAGTTGATGTCTTCGAATTCCTTTTTAGAACCCACGATAACGTTCTGGTAGTCTTTAAGACCCGTTCCTGCAGGAATTCTGTGTCCTACGATTACGTTTTCTTTCAGACCGGTCAGGTAATCCACTTTTCCTGAAACTGCTGCTTCGTTCAGAACTTTTGTAGTTTCCTGGAATGATGCTGCCGACATAAAGGATTTGGTTTGAAGTGCTGCTCTTGTAATTCCCTGTAAAACCGGTGTTGCGGTTGCAGGAAGTGCTTCGCGAACTTCTACCAAAGCCTGGTCTTCACGTTTCAGTTTGGAATTTTCATCTCTGAGTTCTCTCGCCGTGATCATTTGACCCGGTTTGAATTCTTTCGAATCTCCGGCTTCTGTTACTACTTTCAGTCCGAAAACCCTGTTGTTTTCTTCAAGGAAGTCGAATTTATGCTCAAGAGCGTTCTCTAAGAACTGCGTATCACCACCGTCAACGATTTCCACTTTGGTCATCATCTGACGAACGATAATCTCGAAATGCTTATCATCGATTTTTACCCCCTGAAGACGGTAAACTTCCTGAATTTCATTTACAAGATATTCCTGAACAGCAGTTGGTCCTTTGATCTTCAGAATATCATCCGGAGTAATTGATCCGTCTGAAAGTCTTGAACCGGCGATAACGAAGTCATTTTCCTGAACAAGGATCTGATTTGAAAGTTTCACCAAATATTTGGAGATTTCGCCAGTTTTGGCTTCAACGATCAACTCACGGTTACCTCTTTTGATTTTTCCGTAAGAAACAACCCCATCGATTTCCGTAACTACTGCAGGGTTTGAAGGATTCCTTGCTTCGAAAAGCTCGGTAACTCTTGGCAAACCACCCGTAATATCTCCGGATTTTGCTGACTTTCTAGGAATCTTGATCAGGACTTTACCAGCCTTGATCTTCTCCCCGTCGTTCACCATCAAGTGGGCTCCAACCGGAAGGTTATAGGCTTTCTGCTCGATGCCTTTTGCATCAACAACTTTCAGCGTAGGAACGGCTTTCTTATTTCTGGATTCAGTAATTACTTTTTCCTCAAAACCGGTCTGCTCATCAATCTCCAGCTGGAATGAAATACTCTGAATGATGTCTTCGTATTCAACCTTACCGGCAGATTCAGCAATGATTACCGCGTTATATGGATCCCATCTTGCAATGGTATCACCTTTTTTCACTTTGTCTCCAGGTTTCACCAATAATTCAGAACCATAAGGCACGTTGGCCACCATTAAAGGTGTTCTAACGGCATTGTCTGCCACCAAACGGAATTCTGTTGAACGTGAAACAAGGATCTCTGCTTTTTTACCTTCGTCGTTTTCAGAAGTAACAGTTCTTACCTCGTCCATTTCCACGATACCGTCGCGTCTTGCAACGATGGATGGATTTTCCGAGATATTTCCTGCCGTACCCCCCTGGTGGAAAGTTCTCAGTGTTAACTGGGTTCCCGGCTCACCAATGGATTGAGCAGCGATTACTCCAACTGCTTCACCCATGTGAATCGGTTTACCTGTAGCAAGGTTTCTTCCGTAACATTTTGCACAGATTCCCTTCTTAGTTTCACAGGTTAACGGTGAACGTACTTCAACGAATTCAATTCCTGCCGCCTCGATTTTCTTGGCCAAAGCTTCGTTAATCAGTTCGTCGGCATTTGCAATGATTTCATCGGTTTCCGGATCGTAAACGTTGTGCAGAGAAACCCTACCCAAAATTCTTTCCGAAAGTTTTTCAACAATCTCATCGTTTTTCTTCAATGGAGATACTTCAGTTCCTCTTAGCGTACCACAGTCGTGCTGAGTAATGATCACATCCTGTGCAACATCAACAAGTCTCCTCGTAAGGTAACCGGCATCGGCTGTTTTAAGGGCGGTATCTGCAAGACCTTTACGTGCACCGTGAGTGGAGATAAAGTATTCCAAAATCGAAAGTCCTTCTTTAAAGTTCGCCACAATCGGGTTTTCAATGATCTCCGCACCGGTAGAGCCGGCTTTCTGCGGTTTCGCCATCAAACCTCTCATTCCTGAAAGCTGACGGATCTGTTCTTTGGAACCCCTTGCTCCGGAATCAAGCATCATATAAACGGAATTGAACCCACCCTGGTCGGTCTTCATTCTGCTCATGATCATTTCCGTCAATCCGGCGTTGGTATTCGTCCAAACGTCAATTACCTGGTTGTATCTCTCCGTATCGGTAATAAGACCCATGTTATAGTTGGCCTTAATTTCATCTACATTTTCAACTGCCTGAGCAATCATTTTTTTCTTCTCGACCGGGATCACGATGTCTCCCAAGCTGAACGAAAGTCCACCTTTGAATGCATTCGTATATCCAAGGTCCTTCATATCATCAAGGAACTTAACGGTCGTCGGGAAATCGGTATCTGCCAACACCCTTCCGATCACATTTCTCAATGATTTCTTCGTTAGAAGTTCATTGATAAATCCTGACTGTTTCGGAACGATTTCGTTGAAAAGGATTCTTCCTACCGTTGTTTCAGTAAGTTTTGTAACGATTCCGTCGTCTTCCTTGATCGGCAGTCTGCAACGCACTTTAGCGTTCAGAGAAACCTGACCTTCGGAATAGGCAATTTCCACCTCTTCAGGGGAATAGAATGCCAAACCTTCACCTTTTACTTTCACTTCATCCGTAGAATGGGCTTCTTTGGTCATAAAATACAGACCCAGAACCATATCCTGCGAAGGAACCGTAATTGGAGAACCGTTTGCCGGATTCAGAATATTCTGAGAACCCAACATCAAAAGCTGCGCTTCCAAAATAGCTTCCGGACCTAACGGTAAGTGAACTGCCATCTGGTCACCATCAAAATCGGCGTTAAATGCCGTTGTAACCAATGGGTGAAGCTGAATTGCTTTTCCTTCGATCATTTTCGGCTGGAATGCCTGGATTCCTAGTCTGTGCAAAGTAGGGGCCCTGTTCAGAAGTACCGGGTGACCTTTCATTACGCCTTCCAGAATGTCATAAACAACAGGTTCTTTTCTGTCGATGATTCTTTTAGCAGATTTTACTGTTTTTACAATCCCTCTTTCAATCAGTTTTCTGATGATAAACGGTTTGTACAGTTCAGCAGCCATATCTTTTGGGATACCACATTCGTGAAGCTGAAGGTTTGGACCTACAACAATTACCGAACGGGCTGAGTAATCTACCCTTTTTCCCAATAGATTCTGACGGAAACGACCCTGCTTACCTTTCAATGAATCTGAAAGTGATTTCAATGGTCTGTTTGATTCAGATTTTACTGCAGAAGATTTTCTTGTATTGTCGAATAATGAATCTACAGATTCCTGCAGCATTCTTTTTTCGTTTCTCAGGATTACTTCAGGAGCTTTGATCTCCAAAAGTCTCTTCAAACGGTTGTTTCTGATGATTACCCTTCTGTAAAGGTCATTTAAATCGGATGTTGCGAATCTACCTCCATCCAACGGAACCAAAGGTCTCAATTCTGGCGGTATTACAGGAAGCACCCGCATAATCATCCATTCAGGACGATTGATCATTCTTGTGTTTGCACCACGGATGGCTTCAACAACATTCAGCCTTTTCAGGGCTTCAGTTCTTCTCTGTTTTGAAGATTCGTTGTGCGCTTTGTGACGCAAATCGAAAGACAAAGCATCAAGGTCGATTCTTCTCAACAATTCTTCCACGGCTTCTGCACCCATTTTGGCAAGAAACTTATTCGGATCGGCATCATCGAGATACTGATTGTCCGGCGGCAACGTTTCAAGAATATCAAGATATTCCTCTTCCGTCAGGAATTCTTTGTCATCAAAGTCAGAACCGTCAGCTTTTTTGGCAATACCCGGCTGAATCACGACATATCTTTCGTAATAGATAATCATGTCGAGCTTTTTGGAAGGCAAGCCCAGAAGGTAACCGATTTTATTCGGTAAAGAACGGAAGTACCAGATGTGCGCAACAGGAACAACCAGACCAATGTGGCCGATTCTTTCTCTACGTACTTTTTTCTCTGTTACTTCAACTCCACAACGGTCACAAACGATTCCTTTGTATCGGATACGTTTGTATTTCCCACATGCACATTCGTAATCCTTAACAGGTCCGAAGATTTTTTCGCAGAAAAGACCGTCTCTTTCCGGCTTGTGGGTTCTATAGTTGATGGTTTCCGGTTTTAAAACTTCACCTCTTGAATCCTGTAAAATGGATTCGGGAGAAGCAAGACCGATCGTAATTTTTGTGAAATTACTTGTTTTATTTTTATTTGACATTTGTTAGATTTTGATTAAAGATTAAAGAATAAAGATTAAAGACCTGAGCATTGAAAACTGTCTCATGTCCCGTGTCTAAAGTCCTCTGTCTATTCTTCCAGTCTTACATCAAGGCCAAGACCCTGTAACTCGTGAAGCAACACGTTGAAAGATTCAGGAATACCCGGTTCAGGCATTGCTTCTCCTTTCGCAATCGCTTCGTAAGTTTTTGCTCTACCGATTACATCATCGGATTTCACGGTCAAGATTTCTCTAAGGATATTGGATGCACCAAATGCTTCCAGTGCCCAAACTTCCATCTCCCCGAATCTTTGTCCACCAAACTGCGCTTTACCTCCTAACGGCTGCTGCGTAATCAATGAATAAGGTCCGATTGAACGTGCGTGCATTTTATCATCAACCATGTGGCCCAGTTTCAGCATATAAATTACTCCAACTGTAGCCGGTTGCGAGAATCTTTCGCCGGTACCGCCATCATAAAGATAAGTGGAACCGAATTCCGGAAGACCTGCCTGCTTGGTATACTCAGTAATCTGATCGATATTGGCACCATCGAAAATCGGTGTGGCGAATTTCAAACCTAATTTCTGACCAGCCCAACCAAGTACTGTTTCATAAATCTGCCCAATGTTCATACGGGAAGGTACACCAAGCGGATTCAATACGATATCCACCGGAGTTCCGTCTTCAAGGAAAGGCATATCTTCTTCGCGAACGATTCTTGATACAATCCCTTTGTTACCGTGACGACCCGCCATTTTATCACCAACATTCAGTTTACGTTTTTTAGCAACATATACTTTTGCCAGTTTAATGATCCCTGCAGGAAGTTCATCACCAATTGAAATTGCAAATTTCTCACGGTTTTTAATTCCCTGGATGTCGTTGAACTTGATTTTATAGTTGTGAATCAGCTGTTTGATCAGATCATTCTTCTCTGAATCCACCGTCCAGTCTGCACCGCTCACATTGGCATAATCTTCAACACTCTGTAATAATTTGGTCGTGAATTTCACGCCTTTTCCGATGATTTCTTCTTCAAGGTCATTCTGTACGCCCTGGGAAGTCTTACCGTTCACTAAAGTGTTGAGTTTTTCAAGAAGCGTGTTTCTCAATTCGTCGAATTTCACTTTGTAGGTGTTTTCGATTTCTTCAAGTTTCAGTTTCTCTTCGCTTCTTTTCTTTTTGTCTTTGATATTTCTGGAGAAAAGTTTTTTATTGATCACAACCCCTCTTAATGAAGAATCGGCTTTCAAGGAAGCATCTTTTACGTCACCAGCTTTATCACCGAAGATGGCTCTCAATAATTTCTCTTCCGGAGTCGGATCAGATTCACCTTTCGGCGTGATCTTACCGATCATGATGTCTCCCGGTTTGATTTCCGCACCGATTCTCACCATTCCGTTTTCATCAAGGTCTTTCGTAGCCTCTTCAGAAACGTTAGGAATATCAGCCGTCAGTTCTTCAATACCCAATTTGGTATCACGAACTTCCAGTGAATATTCATCAACGTGAATAGAAGTAAACCAGTCTTCACGAACTACTTTTTCGTTAATTACGATCGCATCCTCAAAGTTATACCCTTTCCAAGGCATAAAGGCTACTACAAGGTTTCTACCGATGGCCAGTTCGCCGTTTTCTGTAGCATACCCGTCGCAAAGAACCTGACCCAAATGCACCTTATCTCCCACTCTTACGTTAGGTCTCAAAGTAATGGTTGTGCTTTGGTTGGTTTTACGGAATTTCGTCAGTTTATATGTTTTAGTCGCAGATTCGAATGATACCAGATCATCGTCGTCGCTTCTTTCATACTTAATGGTAATTTTATCTGCATCAACATATTCCACAACACCATTGCCTTCAGCATTGATGAGGATACGTGAATCTCTCGCTACCTGCTTTTCAAGACCGGTTCCTACGATAGGTGCTTCCGGCATCAACAAAGGAACTGCCTGACGCATCATGTTGGATCCCATCAACGCACGGTTTGCATCATCATGCTCCAGGAAAGGAATCAGTGAAGCTGAGATACCGGAAATCTGGTTTGGTGCCACATCAATCAGGTCAACCTGATTCGGCTCCACTACCGGATAATCTCCATCCAGTCTGGCGATGATACGTTCAGTTAAGAATTTACCATCGTCAGCAAGCTCAACGTTGGCCTGTGCAATGATTTTATCTTCCTCATCTTCAGCGTTCAGATAAATTGGGGCTGATTTCAAATCAACTTTCCCGCTGTCTACCTTACGGTAAGGGGTTTCGATAAATCCTAAGTTGTTGATTTTTGCATAAATTCCCAATGAAGAGATCAAACCAATGTTTGGTCCCTCAGGAGTTTCGATCGGACATATACGGCCATAATGGGTATGGTGAACGTCACGTACCTCGAAACCTGCTCTTTCTCTCGATAAACCACCAGGTCCCAGGGCAGAAAGACGACGCTTGTGCGTGATTTCTGATAGTGGGTTGGTTTGGTCCATGAACTGAGAAAGCTGGTTGGTACCAAAGAATGAGTTGATTACTGATGTTAAAGTCTTCGCATTTACCAGGTCAATCGGTGTAAAGATTTCATTGTCACGAACATTCATTCGCTCACGGATGGTTCGTGCAATTCTCGAAAGACCTACACCGAACTGTCCTGAAAGCTGCTCACCAACCGTCTTGATTCTTCTGTTTGACAAGTGATCAATATCATCAACTTCCGCTTTGGAATTAACCAATTCGATCAAATGACGAACGATGGAAATGATGTCTTCTTTGGTTAAAACTTCCGTTTTTTCAGGAATATTTAAACCTAATTTTTTATTTAATCGGTATCTACCAACTTCTCCTAATGAATAACGCTGCTCGGAGAAGAATAATTTTTCAATAATTCCTCTTGCCGTTTCTTCATCGGGTGGATCTGCGTTACGCAACTGACGGTAAATATATTCAACCGCCTCTTTTTCGGAGTTGGTCGGATCTTTCTGTAATGTATTCTGGATGATCGAGAATTCGTTGGAATTTTCTTTGTGAATAAGGATTGATTTTACTCCTGCATCAAGAATTAAATCCAGATGTTCTTTTTCAAGAATGGTTTCTCTGTCTAAAATAATCTCATTTCTTTCGATAGAAACCACTTCACCCGTATCTTCATCCACGAAATCCTCGAACCACGTGTTCAGAACTCTCGCAGCCAAAGTTCTTCCTTCCACTTTCTTCAAAGCAGCTTTTGAAACTTTTACTTCTTCCGCAAGGTCGAAGATCTGAAGGATGTCTTTATCAGATTCGAAGCCGATGGCTCTCAGTAAAGTTGTTAAAGGTAATTTTTTCTTACGGTCGATGTACGCATACATGACGTTATTGATGTCGGTTGTAAATTCCATCCAAGACCCTTTGAAAGGGATAATTCTGGAATAATACAGTTTGGTTCCGTTGGCGTGATACGTCTGTCCGAAAAACACACCAGGGGAACGGTGAAGCTGAGTTACAATAACCCTTTCAGCACCATTGATGATGAACGAACCGGAAGGTGTCATATAAGGAACTGGTCCTAAATAAACGTCCTGAATCACGGTCTGGAAATCTTCGTGCTCCGGATCTGTACAGTACAGTTTAAGTCTTGCTTTCAGCGGAACTGAATAGGTAAGACCTCTTTCCACACACTCGTTGATGGAGTAACGTGGCGAATCAACCAGATAATCAAGAAACTCAAGAACGAACTGGTTTCGGGAATCTGTAATCGGAAAATTTTCTTCAAAGGTTTTGTAAAGAGCTTCGTGTACTCTCTGTTCCGGAAGGGTATCCAACTGGAAGAAATCTTTGAAAGATTGGATCTGAATGTCCAAAAAGTCAGGGGTGATAATTTTTCCCTTTGCAGTGGAGAAATTAATCCTTTCGGTTCCCTGAGTTTTAGCGACTGCTTTAGATTTACTCATAAAAAAAAATAGGAATGAGGGTTAAAAAATATTTTGATTTTTAAAAAATATCAGAAACCGAAGAAGAGTAAGAGTAAAAGAATGACTGTGAGGTTCGGCGCTAACAGAATTAGACTTGATTCTTTGTACTCGATTCTTGATTCTAATTTCTAACTGCAACGCCGGTATATCTTTTCACGGAGTAGTGCAAAACATTTTTTGGATTTCCGGAGCTAAAAAGATGGTATAAACAGAAACACGAAATCTTTTCCGAGTTAACGAAAAAGCTGATTTACAATATTTTACTGGTTTATATACAAATGGTTAGCGCCAAAAGGACTGCAAAAGTACGAAAATTCATTGAAAGAAACAAGATAAAACGCATTTCAGTTCTTCCGCTCATATTCGAACAAAAAAATCCGCATAAATGCGGATTTATAATTGAGGATGAAAAGAGAATTATTTCAATTCTACTTCAGCACCAGCTTCTTCTAATTGTTTTTTCAAAGCTTCAGCTTCGTCTTTAGAAATTCCTGATTTAATAGCAGTTGGAGCACCATCTACCATATCTTTCGCTTCTTTAAGACCTGCACCTGTTAAATCTTTTACCAATTTAACAACAGCTAATTTAGAAGCTCCTGCAGCTTTAAGGATTACATCGAATTCTGTTTTTTCTTCAGCAGCTTCAGCACCACCACCTGCAGACATAACTACAGCAGCAGCAGCTGGCTCGATTCCGTACTCATCCTTCAGGATAGTTGCTAATTCATTTACGTCTTTAACTGTTAAGTTAACAAGCGTTTCCGCTAAGTTTTTTAAATCTGACATTTTAATAATGTTTTAATTGTTGAACGATTTATTGTTGTTTTTTTTGAGTATAATTATTCTGCACTTGGTGCATCGGCTTCAGTGCCTGCTTCTGGAGCCGCTTCTGCAGCCGGAGTTTCTTCTGCTTTCACTTCTTCAGCGGCAGGTGCAGCTTCTTCGGCTGCAGCCTCTCCTGCTTCAGGTTTGTTCTGAAGTGCAGAAACAACTCTTTGAATTGGTGACTGAAGCAATCCGATGATTTCTCCGATCATTTCTTCGCGTGACTTGATGCTCACGAGAGCTGCCAAATTTTCATCACCTACATAGAAAGTTTCCTGTAAGTAAGCTGATTTAAGGGCAGGTACTACTTCTTTTTTTCTGAAAGTCTGGATCAGTTTTGCCGGAGCGTTTGCTGTTTCAGCGATCATTAAAGCAGTGTTTCCTTTGAAAGTTGGGAACATTTCAGAGTAATCTACGCCTTCCATCTGCTCCATTGCTTTCTGCAGAAGGGTGTTTTTTACCACTTTAAGGCTGATGTTCTGTTTGAACGCCTGTCTTCTGAAATCTGAAGTCGCAGCAGCATTCATTCCTTCAAGATTTGCTACATAAACCACTTTCGCGTCCTGTAACATTCCTTTTATTTCTTGTATTACTAATACTTTATCTTCTTTTGTCATTGTGTTACAGATTTTAGTTTACAGATTTAGTATCAATAGCAATACCCGGACTCATTGTAGAAGACATATAAATGCTTTTTACATAGGTTCCTTTGGAAGCTGTAGGTTTCATTTTAACCAATGTCTGGATCAGTTCAGCAGCATTCTCGCGGATTTTGGCAGCATCAAAAGATACTTTACCGATTCCTGCGTGAATAATACCGTATTTGTCTACTTTGAAATCAATTTTACCTGCTTTCACTTCCGCTACCGCTTTACCAATATCCATGGTTACCGTTCCGGATTTTGGATTCGGCATCAAACCTCTCGGTCCCAATACTCTACCTAACGGGCCTAATTTACCCATTACTGCAGGCATGGTAACGATCACGTCAACATCCGTCCAACCTTCTTTTATTTTTTGTAAGTATTCGTCAAGACCTACGTAATCTGCACCGGCTTCTTTAGCTTCTGCTTCCTTATCAGGAGTTACAAGCGCTAAAACCTTTACATCTTTACCGGTACCGTGCGGAAGAGATACTACACCTCTTACCATTTGGTTTGCTTTTCTTGGATCTACACCCAATCTAACAGCGATATCTACAGAAGCGTCAAATTTTGCAAAGTTCACTTCTTTAACCAAAGCCGAAGCTTCGTCAAGGTTATAAATTTTGTTTTTTTCCAGTTTGCTTAAAGCTTCCTTTTGCTTTTTCGTTAATTTTGCCATTTCTATTAGTTTTAAGCGTTAGTTGGTTTAGTTCCTGTTACTCTCAATCCCATAGATCTTGCAGTTCCTGCGATCATTGTTACAGCAGAATCTACCGTAAAGCAATTAAGGTCTGTCATTTTATCTTCTGCAATTTTCTGAACTTGTGCCCAAGTTACTGCACCTACTTTAGCTCTGTTTGGTTCGCCTGAACCTTTCTTCACTTTCGAAGCTTCCAGTAACTGGATAGCAGCGGGAGGTGTTTTGATAACGAATTCAAAAGATTTGTCTTCGTATACTGTAATTACTACAGGTAAAACTTGTCCAGGCTTGTCCTGAGTTCTTCCGTTAAATTGTTTACAAAACTCCATGATATTCACACCTGCAGAACCCAATGCTGGACCTACCGGTGGAGAAGGGTTTGCTGCCCCTCCTTTTACCTGGAGTTTAACCATTTTAAAGACTTTTTTAGCCATTTTTGTTTTTTAAAAAATTAAGAAATTTATGAATGTGGAAGCATTTATAAATCTGTAAGCTGCTGTCTCACCTAACAGCTATACATTTCGGACTGCAAAATTAAGATTTTTTTTTAATTGTGCAAGCGTAATATGCTGATTTGTAGAAAGAATTTTCAGAAAAAGTTTCAGAAACACAAAAGACCGCTCTGTTAAGCGGTCTTTTGAATATGTTTGAAAAGTTATTAAACTTTTTCTACCTGCATAAAGCTGAGTTCCATAGGAGTCTTTCTTCCGAAAATCATTACTGAAACTTCGATTTTCTTTTTGTCTTCCTGGATTTTCTCGATTGTACCGTTGAAACCGTTGAAAGGACCGTCGACTACTTTTACATTTTCACCTACAACAAACGGAATCATGGCTTCTGTAGCGAACTCAGAAAGTTCATCCATTCTGCCGAGCATTCTGTTCACTTCAACTTTACGCATCGGAACAGGCTCTCCTCCTTTGGTTAAACTTAAAAATGAGATAACACCTGGAATATTTTTGATAATGTGAGGGATTTCTCCTACAAGGTTTGCTTCCACCATGAGATATCCAGGATAATAAGGCTTTTCTTTCGGTACTTTTTTACCGTTCCTCATCTGGATCACCTTCTCCATAGGAATCACTACCTGAGTCACGAAATCTTCGAAACCATGGTGTTTCATTTCGTTCTCAATATAGGTCTTCACCTTATTTTCCTGTCCGCTGATGGATTTCAGAACATACCATTTCAAATCACTCATGTTGGAAAATAATTTTAATTGAACAGTCCGATTAAAATGGACAATATATTAGCAATTGATTTGCTGAATAATGAATCTATACCCAGCGTAAACAAAGATAAAATGATAGTAGCCACGGTAACAACGATTGTTGAAGACTGCAGCTCCGGCCATTTTGGCCATTCCACTTTATCTTTAAATTCGGTATAAGAACCTTTTACAAAATCTACTAAGCTCATAATCTGTATTTGCACGGGCACAAGGATTCGAACCCTGATCAACGGTTTTGGAGACCGGTATCCTACCATTGGACGATGCCCGTAGTTAAAAAAGTTCCGCAAGTTTCCCTGCGGAACTATAATATTGGTTTAGAAATTAATCTAAGATTTCAGTTACCTGACCTGCACCAACTGTTCTACCACCTTCTCTGATCGCAAATCTAAGACCTACGTTAAGAGCGATTGGCTGCAACAATTCTACAGTAATTGTTAAGTTATCTCCTGGCATTACCATTTCTACACCTTCTGGTAGGAAGATTTCACCTGTAACGTCAGTAGTTCTTACATAGAACTGAGGACGGTATTTGTTGTGGAATGGAGTGTGACGTCCACCTTCTTCTTTTGAAAGAACATAAACCTCAGCTCTGAATTTTTTGTGTGGAGTTACAGAACCTGCTTTCGCGATTACCATACCTCTTTTGATGTCAGTTTTTTCAATACCTCTTAAAAGGATACCAACGTTATCTCCAGCTTCACCTCTGTCAAGGATTTTTCTGAACATCTCTACTCCAGTTACAGTTGATGTTAATTTTTCATCACCCATACCTACGATGTCTACACCGTCACCTGTATTAATTACACCAGCTTCAATTCTACCAGTTGCAACAGTACCTCTACCTGTAATAGAGAATACATCTTCAATTGGCATCAAGAATGGTTTATCCTGATCTCTAACCGGCAATTCGATCCAAGTATCAACAGCATCCATTAATTCGTCGATTTTAGCAACCCAAGCTGGATCACCGTTCAAAGCTCCTAAAGCAGAACCCTGAATAACTGGAGAGTTATCACCATCATAGTCATAAGTAGAAAGAAGATCTCTCACTTCAAGTTCTACCAATTCCAATAGTTCAGCATCATCAACCATATCTACTTTGTTCATGAATACCAATACTCTTGGTACATTTACCTGACGACAAAGAAGGATGTGCTCTCTTGTTTGAGGCATTGGTCCGTCAGTAGCAGCTACTACAAGAATAGCTCCGTCCATTTGAGCAGCACCTGTAACCATGTTCTTTACATAATCGGCGTGACCTGGACAGTCTACGTGAGCGTAATGTCTGTTTGCAGTTTCATATTCAATGTGTGCAGTATTGATAGTAATACCTCTTTCTTTTTCTTCCGGTGCAGAGTCGATAGAAGAGAAATCTCTTGCAGTTCCGAATCCTTTATCAGATAATACTTTACTGATTGCTGCAGTAAGTGTTGTTTTACCATGGTCAACGTGACCAATAGTACCAATGTTCAAGTGGGGTTTGTTACGATTAAACGTTTCCTTTGCCATGATTTAAATTATTTATTTATTATTATTATTTAATTTTTCGGTGCGCAAATATAATCATTTTTTGAATATCAAAAATCTTTTTCCTTTAAAAAAGTTTCAATATTCAAATCACAATTGCCTTCGCGCACTATTTAATATAAAAATATGCGAGTGCAAATTTAATGAAAATAAATCAAACTAAAAAAAACAACCTTTTTAAAACTATAAATTATTCGCGCTCGTACATGAAGATAGTATTATCCATTAAATAAACTATTATGAAAAAAATTCTTAAAACGTGTTTGGCTTTATTTGCCTTCGCAACAGTAATGTCGTGTAATGACGATGACATGAACCCTATGGAGCAAGCCAATATTGGACCCGATCTTATGGTCTATGGTTTGACGGCGAACAATGAATTGGTTTCTTTCAATGCAAAATTACCCTCTACCTTCATTTCCAAAACTACCGTAACGGGAATTGGTTCGGGAGAAAAATTATTAAGCATCGATTTCAGACCTGCCACCGGAGAATTGTATGCCATCTCAGACGCCAGCAAATTTTATGTGATCAACATCTCTACCGCTGCGGCAAGAACAATAAACACCACCGCTTTTAGCCCAGCAATTTCAGGAGCTTTTGCGTCGATTGATTTTAATCCAGCCGTTGACCGCTTAAGATTGGTGACCAATACCGGACAAAACCTAAGGTTAAATCCCGAAACCGGAGCTGTTGCCGCAACAGATATGAATATTAATGGCGCCGGAAACCCTTCAGTTAGTGGGATTGCTTATACCAACAGCGTTTCAGGAGCCACATCAACAAATTTATATGATCTGGATGCGACTTCAGGAAAATTATTTAAACAAGACCCTCCAAATAATGGAACTCTAGTAGAAGTGGGATCATTGGGAATCACTTTTACAGGTCAGGCCGCATTCGACATCAACCCCGACAACAGTAAGGCACTACTTGCAGCGACTGTAGGTTCTGAAAATATTCTTTATAAGCTGGATCTCTCAAACGGTAAAACAACAAACATCGGGAAGTTATCACAAAAAATAATCGATCTTGCCATTCCGACCAATCCTGTTGCTTATGCCATAGATAACTCTAACGCCTTGCAAATTTTCGATCCTACACAGCCAGCTCCGGTTACTAAAGCCATCACCGGTTTGCAGGCAGGGGAACAGATTTTAGGAATTGATTTCAGACCTCTCAATGGGCAACTGTACGCTTTAGGAAATTCAAGCCGAATTTATACCATCAATTTAGCAACAGGTGCAGCAACTGCGGTAGGAGCGCAACTGCCTACGTTATTAAGCGGAACTGATTTTGGGTTCGATTTTAACCCAACCGTAGATCGGATCAGAGTAGAAAGCAACACCGGGCAGAACCTTCGTTTAAACCCAATTGACGGTACGATCTCAGCTATCGACGGAATGCTTAATCCAGGAACCCCATCAGTCGGAGCTGCGGCTTATTCCAACAATTTTGCTGGAGCTGCCACCACTTCATTATTTGTAATTGACCATAATACCGACAAGCTGCTTTTACAGAATCCGCCAAACAACGGAACATTAATGGAATTGGGTTCGCTCGGAATCAATATCACTTCTGCAAATGGCTTTGATATCGGAAGTACCAGTCAGAAAGCTTATTTAGTTGCTTCGGTGGGAAGCGAAACCAAAATATATCTTGTAAACACCGCAAACGGTGCAACAGGTTCAGCAGTTAATTATCCCAACCCTGTGAAAGGATTTACTCTGGGTTTAGGATTTTAGAAACGATCTTTTAAACAAAATGATGCGAAATAGTTTTTCTATTTCGCTTCATTTTTTTCCAGCTGTAAATATTAAAAGGTGGAATTTTTCCATTTTGGCAAGATGCTTAAAACATCAATATCAAATCACTGCAAATACTCAAAATTAATTTTACCCGTTGCCGTATAACAAAAAAATCTCCCAAAAAATGAGAGATTTAAACAGAGCCAACTATGAGATTTGAACTCACGACCTCTTCCTTACCAAGGAAACGCTCTACCCCTGAGCTAAGTCGGCGGAAATTTTAAAAAAAAATCACAATCCGCGTTGGTTGTGATTTTTGTGAGCGGAAGACGAGGGTCGAACTCGCGACATTCAGCTTGGAAGGCTGACGCTCTACCAACTGAGCTACTTCCGCATTTTTGTTTACAAAAACTGTTGGTAAACGGTTTGCAAATCTAAGATATTTTTCAAAACCTACAAAATATTTTTTATAAAATGTGGGGAGAGTAGGATTCGAACCTACGAAGTCGTAAGACAGCAGAGTTACAGTCTGATCCATTTGGCCACTCTGGAATCTCCCCAATTTTATAAAAATACGAGCCTCCAGAGGGACTCGAACCCACGACCTGCTGATTACAAATCAGCTGCTCTAGCCAACTGAGCTATGGAGGCAAATAGATTTCAAAAGAACACTTATCTCTTTTTGCGAGTGCAAATATAAGTGAGTTTTTTTGGAATCTACAAATTATTTTTAAAAATTTTTAAGATTTTTATTTATGCGAGTTCTTTTTTCTTGATTAGCAGCTTTTTAGCAACTTCAGCGCATTGGTCTAAACTTTCCTCAAAACTTGCAGAGGTCTTTTTTACAACGATATCTTCGCCCGGAACGGCTAAAATAATCTCGGCGGTCTTATTTTCTTTGTCGGATTTGTTCTCTACTTTCAGAAAAACTTTGCATTCTACAATCTTGTCATAATAATTTTCAAGCTTTCCTAATTTTTTGTCAATATGTTCTTCAAGCGGTGCGTGTGGTGTCAATCCTATTGACTGTACTGAAATTTTCATAAATCTACATTTTTTTTAGCTCGCGGATGAGCTTCGTTAAACACTTTTTTTAATTGATCTATATTGGCATCGGTATAAACCTGGGTTGATGCCAGAGACGAATGCCCCATTAATTTTTTAATTTTTGAAATCTCGGCCCCATTTTCCAGAACATGCGTAGCAAAACTGTGCCGAAGTATGTGCGGACTGATTTTTTCTTTCGAACTTACAAGACTAAGGTAATTATTAACGGCAAGATAAACAAATTTCTCTGTAAGTTTTTTGCCTTTTTTATTGATGAAAAAGTACATTCCGTTCTCTTTCAAGGGCTTCCTTGATTCTGCATATTTCCTGAATCTTTCAGCAAGAGATTCTGAAAATGGGATGATGCGTTCCTTGTTCCTTTTCCCTGTAACTTTTATTTCATTTTTGGTGTAATCCACATCATCAATGCGCAGCTGAATGAGCTCTGCTTTCCGCATGCCGGTCTGATAAAGCGTTTCGATAATGAGCTCCTTCAATTCCTCAGGTTTCTGATCATCCGGAATGTTTTCAAAGTCTTTCATTTCCTCGGTTGAAAAAGGAAGCTGTTTTTGGGCGAAAAATTTTAGGGTTTCCACACCTTCAGTGGGAGAAACGGAAATTTCGCGGATACGGAGTAGAAAAAGGAAAAAACTCCTCAGCGTAGAGAGTTTTCTGTTGATGCTTCTTTTTGAAATGCCTTTTTCACTTAAATGGTACATGAAATTTTTGATGATTTTCCTGTCAACCAAAGAAAAATTCTGATGTCCTTCCGTTTCCAGAAGAAAATGGGAAAAATCGTCGAGATCTTTCCGGTAACTCGTCACGGTATGCGGCGAATATCTTTTTTCAACGGAAATGTAATCAATATATCTTTCGAGCATTTTAAACAAAAAAAATCATTTCCCAAATATAACTATTTGAAAAATGATTTATTATTCGGGTTAAAGAATATTCTTAAGCCTGCTCCTCTTTGCTCAGATTTCTCTGCTTATGAGCTGCTTTCAGTTTGCCCTGTCTTAGGGTTACAGAAGGCTTGTTAAACTGCTGTCTGCTTCTTAGGGCACGTACAACACCTGTTTTATCAAATTTTCTTTTGTATTTTTTTAACGCTCTGTCGATAGACTCTCCGTCTTTTACTGGGATTATTAACATAATTTACATCTCATTTTGGATTGCAAAAATACAACATTTTTTGAAACAGGCAATATCTGCGTAAATATTTTGAGCATTTTTCGGATTGGTCTGAAATTTTCATTAAATTTGCAGTCTTATTTAAATGGGGTTGACTGGTTTCGACAGCAAGACCAATGGGTAAGTTAGCATGCAGAGAACCGTGACGCGATCTCTTTAATCCCTTGTCACAAAATTTTAACTGGCGACCAAGAGTTTGCTCTTGCAGCTTAATCCGAATCATAGTAGGATTTAGCGCTTTTCCTGAAGATAGTAAGGAAACAAGATATCCCGCAGAAGTTCTGTTTCGCGACGGCTGATTCCGGGGTATAGCAATGCGGAAATAAGTCTCGTTTCACTTCGCAACGAGATCGAAAACCTCAGAAGTTAAGCTGTAAATTGAGTGTCTGTTCTCTGTTTACAGTCGAAAATCAATAATAGAATAAGCATGTAGAAGACTTATGTGTTGCTTGTTTGGACGAGGGTTCGAATCCCTCCAACTCCACTTATGAATCAAAACCGCCTTTCATCAGGCGGTTTTTGTTTTCATTGACTTTTGATACCACAATTATTGAGTGTGGGAGGCTTTTAAAAATTCTCTGAATCTGTAACTGAAATAAGTGGAGTTACCTAAGCAATGAACAGATTATATCCATTTATATAGAACACCGAAATAATTGCTCCTGATAATCAAATCGTAGCAACAAAAAAGCGCAAATAAATTCAAAAAAATGTTTTATCATTCAGAATTTTATATATTTGCACCATTAACAATTATATTAAAAAATAAATTATTATGTCAGACATTGCATCAAGAGTAAAAGCTATCATCGCTGATAAGCTTGACGTTGAAGAAACTGAAGTAACTCCAGAAGCGAGCTTCACAAACGATTTAGGAGCTGATTCTTTAGATACTGTGGAACTTATCATGGAATTCGAAAAAGAATTTAACATTCAGATTCCAGACGATCAGGCTGAGAAAATTACTACAGTAGGTCACGCCATCGCTTATATCGAAGAGGTAGTTAACAAGTAATTCTTTATCAGAGAAATTTCTAGAATTTATGGAATTAAAAAGAGTAGTTGTAACCGGTTTTGGCGCCTTTACCCCAATTGGTAAGAATGCCGCAGATTACTGGGAAAATCTTGTCAAAGGTGAGAGCGGAGCCGCTCCGATTACTCTTTTTGATACCACAAATTTTAAAACAAAATTTGCCTGCGAAATCAAAAATTTCAATCCATTAGATTATTTAGAGAAAAAAGAATCTAAAAAAATGGACCGGAATACCCAGTTCGGAATGATTGCAGCCCGCGAAGCGGTCGCACATTCCCGGATTATGGAAGATAACGTAGACAAAAACAGGGTTGGAGTAATCTGGGGTTCCGGAATCGGAGGCCTCGAAACTTTTGAACATGAAGTTCTGGAGTGGGCAAAATCAGAAATTCCAAGATTTAACCCTTTTTTTATTCCTAAAATGATTGCCGACATTACTCCGGGACACATTTCCATCGAGTATGGCTTTCACGGACCTAATTACACCACCGTTTCAGCCTGTGCTTCCTCAGCAAACGCCTTAATCGATTCAAAAATGCTTATCCAGTTAGGTAAAGCTGATGTTATTGTGTGCGGCGGTTCTGAAGCTGCAGTTACAGCGAGCGGAGTTGGCGGTTTCAATGCCATGATGGCACTTTCTACCAGAAATGATGATCCTAAAACTGCTTCAAGACCATTTGACAAAGACCGTGACGGTTTTGTTCTGGGCGAAGGAGCCGGCTCTATTATTCTGGAGGAGTACGAACACGCAAAAAAACGCGGAGCAACCATTTATGCCGAATTAAAAGGCGGCGGAATGAGTGCAGATGCGTATCACATGACCGCACCTCATCCTGAAGGTTTAGGCGCGTATCTTGTCATGAAAAACTGTCTTGAAGATGCTGAAGTAACAGCAGACGAAGTAGATCATATCAATATGCATGGTACTTCTACTCCGCTGGGTGACATTGCAGAATCCAACGCAATTTCACGGCTTTTGGGCGATCATGCTTACGACATTCAAATCAATTCAACAAAATCCATGACCGGCCATCTTTTAGGCGCAGCCGGTGTTATTGAAGCTATTGCAGCTTTGGGTACCATTATTCACGGAATCGTTCCTCCTACCATCAATCATTTCACAGATGATGAAAATATTGACAAGAGACTGAATTTTACCTTCAATACTGCGGTAAAGAAAAATGTGAATATTGCCATGAGCAATACTTTTGGATTCGGAGGCCACAACGCCTGCGTTCTATTTAAAAAAATCTAATGGCTACGATGCATGGAGTTACAGAAATACCTTTCTAAATTCCTCAGACACAGAAGAAAAACTTTAACGGAAAACGATTATTATCTCAGTTCTGAAATCAGTAAAATTACAGGTTGCGGAATCAATAATATTCAACTTTACCGCGAAGCTTTTTCTCTGAAAAATTCCTCTAGAAATTCAGATCCTAAAAACTATGAACGTCTCGAATTTCTGGGCGATTCGGTTTTGGGCACTATTATTTCCTGCCATCTTTTCCAGACGTATCCGAATGCAAGGGAAGGATATCTCACCCAGATGAAATCTAAAATTGTGAACCGGAAAAATCTGAACAGGATTGGTGAACAGTTGCAGCTTACGAAATTTCTGGAGCCGGGTTATTCGATCACTTTAAGCGAAAACATCAGCGGAAATCTTTTCGAAGCCCTTGTTGGTGCCATTTATCTGGATTTAGGTTATGATTTCTGTAAAAAAATCATCCTCGAAAAGCTGCTCACGCCTCAGGAAATCAACAAGCTTGAAAACAAGATCGTAAGTTATAAAGGTTTACTGCTGGAATGGAGCCAGAAGAAAAAAGTCCTGATCCGATACGAAACCTGCGAAGAACATCAGGCGCAAAAGGTCACCGTTTTCAGATGTCATGTTTGGCTGGGTGAAGAGAAAGTTTCGAACGCCACCGACAGTTCCAAGAAAAAAGCAGAAGAAAAAGCTGCACAGCGCGCTTTTTACATTTTAAATAAAAAAGAAAATATTCTTGAAAATCCAAAAACAGTTCTTTAGTCTGGAAGAAGATAATGACGATTTGACCATTGGTTTGGTTCGGTTGGCAAAAGAAATTCCTGATTACGAACTATTTTTTACGGTCAACAGAATCAACCATTTCTGCTTTATGCGAATAGAGGATTTGGTAATCGACGGGGATTACTTCACTTATAAATTTACACAGTTCAAGGCCTATCATCACGAAGTAAAAACGTGTTTCCGTTTCATCTGCAATGTCTCTTACGAAAGCATACGGAAAAAGGATTCATTTGAACTCTTTTCTGAAGAAGAGTCTGTTAAGTTTCTGTTACATAATCAGATGGATGTGGATTATATCGCTACATCATCAGACGTTATTGCCGATTTTTCCTTAATTTTGCTGCCTGAACTCCTGGTCTTTCAAATTCAGGAATTTTCTTTAAGCTCAGATGATGAGCTTTACCAAATAATTCAATATTATGAATAAATATCTTAAAAAAACCAAAATAATTGCTACCCTCGGTCCGGCTTCTTCTGATAAAGAGACGATGGTACAGCTTATTCAGGCTGGAGTTGACGTCTTCAGGATCAACTTTTCCCATGCTGATTATGATTTGGTTAGAAATAATGTCAGAATCATCCGCGAGATTAATAAAGAGTACGGCTTTTCCGTAAGTATTTTAGGCGATTTACAGGGTCCGAAATTAAGGGTTGGAGTCGTGAAAGAAGGTTCATACCTCAATCCCGGCGATATTTTAACCTTTACCAACGAAAAAATTGAAGGCGATTCCGAAAGAGTATACATGACTTATCAGCAGTTCCCGCAGGATGTAAATGTTGGGGAAAGAATTTTGATTGATGACGGAAAACTCGTTCTGGAAGTGCTTGAAACCAACAGAATCGATACCGTAAGAGCGAAAACAATTCAGGGTGGACCTTTGAGTTCCAAAAAAGGAGTCAATCTCCCAAACACAAATGTGTCGCTTCCTGCGCTTACCGAAAAAGATATTGAAGATGCCAACTTTATGCTGGATCTGGAACTGGACTGGATTGCACTTTCGTTTGTGCGTCACGCTCAGGACATCATTGATCTCAAAAAAATCATGAGCGACCATCCTACCAACAAACAGAAAACTCCGATTATTGCAAAAATCGAGAAGCCTGAAGGCGTAAAAAACATCGACGAAATCCTGATGGAATGCGACGGTCTGATGGTTGCGCGTGGCGATTTGGGTGTTGAAGTACCGATGGAACAGGTCCCTGCCATCCAGAAAACTTTGGTGGAAAAAGCCAGAAACTATTCAAAACCTGTGATTATTGCCACTCAAATGATGGAAACAATGATCAACAGTCTGACTCCTACACGTGCCGAAGTAAATGACGTAGCCAATTCCGTTCTGGATGGCGCAGATGCCGTAATGCTTTCAGGGGAAACTTCAGTGGGCAGATACCCGGTTGAAGTGGTTCAGAACATGTCTAAAATAGTGAAAAATATTGAACGTACCCATTTCTATCAGAAAAAAAATTCTCCTGTTGAACACGAATTCGACTGTATTGATGACCGTTTCATTACCAACAGAGTGTGTCTGGCTGCTGTAAGGATTGCAAAAACCACCAATGTTGAGGCGATTATTACCTTAACTCATTCCGGCTACACGGCTTTTCAGATTTCTGCGCACCGACCGAACTCGCATATTATTGTTTTCAGTTCAAACCTCCGCGTGATTACGATGCTGAATCTCCTTTGGGGAGTCCGTGCTTTTTATTATGATATGGAGAAGTCTACGGATGAAACCATTATTCAGGTCAATATGCTCACCCACAATTACGGGTTTGTGGAACAGGGCGATTTTGTAATCAACCTGAATGCTACGCCGGCCTACGAAGGTGGCCGAACCAATACTTTCAGACTGACAACAATTTAAAAAAATTCCTGAATACACTTCAGGATTTTTTTTAATTATTTTCAGTAAAATCGCTGAATCAGTTTAGTTTCCTACGACAGTTTTAACGGTTACAAATTCCTTCAGTGCCAGTAACGAAAGTTCCACACCGTAACCTGAAGATTTTGCGCCGCCAAAAGGCAGTCTCGGATCTGAGCTGGTTTCCTTGTTGATGCTCACAGTTCCTGAGTCCAAATTTTCAATAAAGAACTGCTGTCTTTTTTTATCTTTGGTCCAAACCGAATTCGACAGCCCGAATGGAATATCATTGGCCATTTTTAAAGCTTCTTCATCATTTTTTGCAATCATGACCATTCCGAGCGGGCCGAAAAGTTCTTCTTCCAGAATGGGGTTTCCTGCTTTCACTTTAATCAGACCGGGAATAAAGGCAATGTCAGAAATCCTTTCCAGGGGAAGGATGATTTCGGCACCAAACTTTATGGCCTTATTGTATTGTTTTTCGAGTTCGTCAGCTAAATCGGGTCTTGCCATTCCGGCAATTTTCGTTTCCTTTTTTAAAGGATTTCCAGGGACATATTTCTGATATTCTTTTACAAAAACCGGCAGAAATTCCTTTTCCACATCTTTTTGGATGATGAATCTTTTTCCGGCATTGCAGGCCTGTCCGCAATTTTGAAGCCGGGCTTTCGCACCACTTTCGGCGGCGTTTTTGAAATCTGCATCGTCCAGAACGATAAATGCATCGCTTCCTCCGAGTTCAAGTAAAGATTTTTTAATGTTCTTTCCGGCGATTGAAGCAACTTCAGCACCGGCTTTTTCGCTTCCCGTTAAACTCACCGCTTTTATAACAAGGTTTTCAAGAACTTCCTTCACCTCATCATGACCGATTTCAAGGTTCTGAAAAATTCCTTTCGGAAAACCGGCTTCCAGAAATATTTTTTCAATTGCATTTCCGCTGCCGAAACAGATCGATGCATGTTTTAAAACCACTGTATTTCCGGCCAAAATAGAAGGGACTACAAACCTCAGCACCTGCCAAAACGGAAAATTCCACGGCATCACACCCAAAATCACGCCTTTTGGAACGTAATGGATTTCGGAAATTCTGAATTCAGTTTCAATCTTTTCCGGTTTCAAAACATTGGCTGCTTTGGCGTAATAATCAATCATCAATGCACATTTCTCCACCTCAGCAATAGACTGTGAAATGGGTTTATTCATTTCTTTGGTGATGATCTTTGCGTATTTTTCCGAATTATTCTTAAGAACTTTCGCTAATTTTTTCAGCAGTTTCTGCCGGTGAGCAAAAGGAACTTTTTTCCAATCGTTAAAAGCTTTATCTGCGGTTTTTAATTTAATCTGAATGTTTTTTTGCATAAGGAATCTGAGGTTAAAGTTGAATGATTTTTAAATCATAAACCATTCGTTTACTAAACTGGCGGCCAGTCTTGCGGTGCGGTCCTGAATATCAAAGGCAGGATTCACTTCCGCAACATCCAAGGCCATAAGTTTGTCATTTTTTAAAATATGTCTGAAGAAATGCATAAAAGCGGCATCGGCAAAAATCCCGTTATACGCCGAAGCGGAAACTCCCGGAGCGATGGAAGCATTGAAAACATCCATGCAAACGGTGAGGTACAAAACGTCGATGCTTTCATAAAAATCATCTATTTTCTGATAGATATTCGGCAGGTTTTCAAAAAAAAGCTCGTCGTTTAAAATATACTTCATACCGTACTGATGTGCCGTATCAAACAGTTTAAGCGTGTTGGAATTTCTTTGGATTCCAATATGCAGCGAATGGATTTCGCCTTCCTGGGCGATCTGCCAGAAACCCGTTCCTGAACTTGCGCCGGTTCCTATCTCCGGCTCGCGGTTGTCAAAATGAGCATCGATATTAATAATGCCGATTTTCTTTCCGGGAAAAGCATTTCTGAGACCGGAATAATGGCCAAATGTCACTTCATGTCCACCACCGAAAACCACAGATTTTCCTCCTTTTTGAAAGATTTGCGCAGTTATTTCAGCGAGTTCAAACTGAGCTGTTTCTAAATTACCATCAATGCAGGAAATGTTTCCAAAATCTTTCAGCACAAAATCCGGACTGATGACCGGAAAATTGGCGATGTTTTTACGGATGACATCTGGAGCATCTTTTGCTCCTGCTCTGCCTTTATTTCTGGTTACGCCTTCATCTACGGTAAAACCATGTAAAACGAAATCGTTCGGTGAAATATTCGCGTAATCGTTTTCCAAAGAAACTCTCTGAAAAATCCGGTGCTGTAAGGGGTCTGTTCCGTCAATTCTTCCCTGCCAAATCATGCTGCGTTTATTTTAAAAATTTATAAATACTCTGAATAATCTTCACTACAAAATAAATTAAGAACCCAAAAACTGTTAACCAAATCAAAGAAAGAAGAATATCTCTAAAATTAAATGATTCTCCCAGTCTTTTATTTAGTACACTAAAAACCCACATCATTGTTAAAAAATAAAGAGAGCATAATGATACTAAAATGGAAATCAGATAAAGAAGTACATTCCTCATATATTAACTTAAACCTTAATTCCATCAATGAAAACACTTTCCTTTTTCAAGCTTCCCTGTTGATAGAGGACGTTCTGAAAATTATCTGTTTTGAATGTTACAAAATCTGCTTTTTTTCGTTTTTCCAGTTTTCCACGGTCATCCAGTCCCAAAGCAAAAGCAGAACGGAACGTTATTCCTGCCAAAACTTCTGCGGTAGACAGCTTTTCAAAAGTTGCTAAAATACTGGCCTGCGTAATGAGATTTCCCATCGGTGCCGAACCCGGATTCCAGTCACTTGCGATGGCTAAAATTCCGTTATAATCCAGTATTTTCCGTGCGGGCGTGAACTTTTCGCCCAAACCTAAACTGGCGCCGGGAAGCGCGACAGCAACCGTTTCTGAATTGGCCAAAAACTGAATATCTTGGTCAATTGTCGCCTCCAGATGATCCGCAGACTTCGCGCCAACTTCTACGGCAATCCGGGAACTTCCCGGCGTGAACTGGTCTGCATGAACCGTTATGTGAAATCCTAATGCTTTCGCTTTTAACAGGAATTGTTTGCTTTCTTCAGGTTGAAAAGCAGATTTTTCAATGAAAATATCCACCCGGTCTGAAAGTTTTTCTTCTTTTACCTGCGGCAGAATTTCATCGACAATATAATTCAGATATTCTTCAGAACTTCCTTTAAAATCTCTCGGTTTCAGATGCGCAGAAAGGCAGGTCGGAACAAGAGTAGCATTTGTAAATGTCTGTGCTTTTTGAATCACACGAAGCATTTTCAGTTCATTTTCCAGATCCAAACCGTAGCCGGATTTTATTTCAATCGTTGTTATTCCCAAAGAAATCAGGGAATTGATCCTTTCTAAAGTGGTTTCTAACAATTCCACTTCCGAGGCATTTCTGGTATGCTGAACAGAACTCCAGATTCCGCCGCCGCTTTCGGCAATTTCCAGATAGGTTTTTCCTGCGTTGCGCATGGCAAAATCGTTGGCCCGGTTCCCACCGAAACAGATGTGGGTGTGCGAATCGGTGAAAGCGGGCAAACAAATCTGTTCGTCTTCAATCAACTCGATCTGGGAGTGTTTTGCTTCATTCTTCAAGAACTCAAAACTTGCTATTTCAACAACTTTGCCGTCATCTACTAAAATCCCGCCGTTTTCGATGATCTCGAGCTGGTCATCCGACAGTTTTCCGCGCAGCGGAAGATTCGCAAGCGTAACAATTTGCTTAAAAGGACCGATTAATTTCATATTGGTAAAAATAGGAATTTAAAACACAATTTTATGCGATTTCATCAGCTAATCTGTCATAAATGAGAGATATTCAGGACGTCAATCAGGTGTGTAAGCATTATTTTCCGGCGTTCAATTCTTTTGTATTCAACAGTTAAACATTCCCGAATTCCCTAAAAAATTCTTACTTTTGAAGATATACAAATCCACCAAAAATGCCCGATTTTTTGCACGCCGACAAAGAGAATTTTTCCGATGATGAACTGTTGCAGGAAGAAAAAATCCGGCCGCAAAGTTTTCAGGACTTTGCCGGACAGCGGAAAACCCTCGACAATCTGGAGGTTTTTGTGGCAGCCGCAAAAAACCGCGGCGGAGCGCTCGACCATGTGCTTCTGCACGGCCCGCCGGGTCTGGGGAAGACTACTTTGGCCCATATTATCGCAAATGAATTGGGAGTAGGCTGCAAAATAACTTCCGGTCCGGTTCTGGACAAACCCGGAAGTCTGGCCGGACTGCTCACGAATCTTGAAGAAAACGACGTGCTTTTTATTGATGAAATCCACCGGCTTTCTCCGATTGTGGAGGAATACCTGTATTCGGCAATGGAAGATTATAAAATCGACATTATGCTGGAATCGGGACCTAATGCACGAAGTGTACAGATCGGGCTGAATCCTTTTACATTAGTAGGCGCCACAACCAGAAGCGGAATGCTGACGAAACCTATGCTCGCCAGATTTGGGATCCAGTCGCGGCTCGAATATTATACTATTGAACTTCTCGGAATGATTATCGAAAGAAGCGCACGCGTTTTGGGCGTAAAAATCTATGAAGATGCGGCTTTGGAAATTGCCAGAAGAAGCCGTGGAACTCCGAGAATAGCAAATGCTCTACTTAGACGAGTGCGCGATTTTGCGGAAATTAAGGGAAACGGAGAAATTGAAATCGGGATTACAAAATTCGCTTTAAATTCTCTGAATGTAGATGAATTCGGCCTTGATGATATGGACAATAAAATTATGCGCGTGATGATTGAAAATTTCCGCGGAAAACCGGTGGGAATTTCTGCATTGGCCACTTCAATCGGTGAAAACCCTGAAACGCTTGAAGAAGTATATGAACCATTCCTGATTCAGGAGGGTTTTATTATCAGAACGCCGCGAGGACGTGAAGTGACGGAAAAAGCGTATAAACATTTGAATATTAGTGTTCCGAAAAGACCGGATCAGCTTTTTTAAAAAATGTACATTCCAAAAATCTATAAAAGCGAAGACCTGTCATTGATGAAAGAAATCATCAGTGAAAATGGTTTCGCGCTTCTCATATCCAATGAAGACAAACTTTCGGCAACCCATTCGATGTTCTTGCTGAATGAAACGGCGGATGGATTTTATCTGGAAACCCATATTTCCAAAGCCAATTTTCAGGCAAAAGTGCTGAAAGACGGAGATGAAGTGCTTTGTGATTTTCTTGGCGCTCATTCTTATATTTCGTCTTCGTGGTATGATCACAAAAATGTGTCGACGTGGAATTATGAAGCGGTCCAGATTCGCGGAAAAGTGAAGCTGATGACTGACGATGAACTTTATCACCATCTTGAAAAACTCACTTCAAAATATGAAAAAGTTCAGAAATGTCCCATGCTTGTTGAAAGTCTGGGTGCAGAATATGTAAGAAATCAGATGCAGGGCGCTTTCGGAATCAATATTATTCCGGAAGAAGTGCACATTGTTTCGAAACTCTCGCAAAACCGGGATGAGAAAAATAAGGAAAGTATCATTACTAACCTCAAAGAAACAGATAATCCCAATTCCATAAAAATTGCAGAAAAAATGCAAATCATTTAATTATTCATTATAATTTTATCATATATGAAACTATATCCCATACAGTGCGGCAAATTTAAATTAGACGGCGGCGCGATGTTCGGTGTCGTCCCCAAAACCCTCTGGGAAAAGACCAACCCTGCCGATGAAAGAAATTTAATTGAGTTGGGGACCCGCTCACTTCTGATTGAAGACGGTAAAAAACTCATTTTGATCGACTGCGGCCTCGGCAACAAACAGGATGCGAAATTCTTTGGCCACTACTCACTTTATGGCGATGATTCTTTGGATAAAAATCTCAAAAAATACGGTTTCGTTCGCGAAGATATCACCGATGTTTTCCTGACCCATCTTCATTTCGACCACTGCGGCGGCGCGATCGAATGGAATGACGACCGATCCGGTTATCGTCCGGCGTTCAAAAATGCGCAGTTCTGGACCAACGAAGAGCACTGGAAGTGGGCAACAGAACCCAATCCGAGAGAAAAAGCGAGTTTTTTGAAGGAAAATATCCTGCCGATGCAGGAAAGCGGTCAGCTGAATTTCCTTCCAACGCCCCAAAACGGCAATTACGGCTTCGCACCCGACCTGAAAATGGATGTGATTTTTGTGGATGGACATACCGAGAAACAGATGCTTCCGGTAATCCGGTATCAGGACAAAACCATTGTATTTGCCGCAGATTTAATTCCGACCGTCGGACATATTCCGCAAGTGTACGTAATGGGTTATGATACGCGTCCGCTTTTAACAATGGACGAAAAAGCAAAATTCCTGAAACAGTGCATTGATAATGAATATCTGCTTTTCTTCGAACACGATGCACATAACGAATTGGCAAGCCTGAAAATGACGGAGAAAGGCGTCCGTCTGAATGAAACTTATACCATGAACGATGTTTTCGGATATTAAAAAGGACAGCGACACGGGGGATGTACTGCAGGACGAATCCGGCCCGCAAAACAGCGAACCTAAGCCGAAAATAATCGGTTTAACCGGCGGAATCGGTTCCGGGAAGACTACTGTCGCTAAATTCATTGAAAAAATGGGTTTTCCGGTGTATTATTCAGATGTGCGGGCAAAAGAAATCGTGAATGATGACGAAGATTTAAAACAGAAAATCAAAGATCTGTTAGGTGGACAGGCATATGATGAAAACAACCTTTATGACCGGAAATTTGTTTCCGAGAAGGTCTTTAACGATGAAGATCTCCTGCTTAAGTTAAATGCCTTGATTCATCCGGCTGTAAAAACTGATTTTGAAAACTGGGTGCAAAAACAAAACGCGGAATTCATTTTTAAAGAAACCGCACTTCTTTTTGAATTAAAATTAAACGAGAACTGCTACAAATCTGTTTTGGTAACCGCTGATGATAATATAAGAACCAAACGCGTAATGGACCGCGACGGCAAAACCTATCGTGAAGTCGAAAATATAATGGAAAAGCAAATGCTGGAGAAGGACAAAATAAAACTGGCCAATTATGTGATCTACAACAATGACGGGTTCGAAGAACTGCAACTGCAAACTAAAAAACTCATGGAGAACTTTAACTGATCATTGAACAACCGCTTCTTTACTCTCTATAAAACAACAAATCCCCGAAATTCGGGGATTTTGTTATTCTAAGGATAAGTTTTTATTTTTTTATGAATTTATGAGAAAGCATCTTGCCTTCATAGTTCAGGGTAATGATGTAAACGCCCTTCGTCAGTTGGTCTACAGAGACTTTATTATCCTTCACATTTCCTTTCGAAACAATCTGTCCTACGGTATTGTGGATGGTGTAGGTTGCCTTATCACTCACCTTTGTAATGTTCAGAACATCGGTAGCTGGATTTGGATAAAACTGTATTCCGCTATTTGCTGCTTCAGACACGCCCAGAGTAGGGGTTATTCTCACTGCATAATCTTCAATTTCACCAAATGCGATATTGGCACATGCACTGGTTGCCGTATTGTTATACTGCATCACTACTCTCATCACCAGATTAAGATTGCCGGAATAAGCATCTAAAGGAACATTAAATGTGCCGGTTACAGGATTTGCGGCGTTGGGTAGAGTAGAAAGTATTTTTTCGGTATCTGCAAAATTTCCGTCTCTGTTAAAATCAATCCAAACACCTACTCCTTCAGCATAGGTTGCAGCAGTCCAAGCCTTAGTCACAGAAATGGTATTGCCGGCAGTGCCCTGTTTTAGCGTAATTAATCTTGATGGGTCCGAGGAATAATTGGTATAAAGTGAAGCCCCACTTGCACTGCTCATTACAGGACCTAAAGTTGGGGTCACAGTGACGTTCGAAATATATTCGTCATTTGCATTTTCAGAAGTTGCAGGACAAACCATATAAATATTCGTACTGAAAACACCAATACTACTAAATGTTCCAGGTACGCCTGCACAAACGTTTGCGATTTGAAATTCATACTGGGAACCATCCAGCAGACCTGTTAGTGTATATGCATTTGTGGTAACAGGAATGGTGGTCCATGTTGGGCTTCCCACTGCTCTGTACCGGATAATGTATGTAGCACCGGATAATGGAGCCCATGAAAGAGTAGCTTGGTTGGTGCCAATACCGGAAACTGTAAGGTTGGTTGGTGCCGCTGACGAACATGCTGCCATTGCTGCAACGGTGACATTTTTAACAGCATAAAAAACATTACCTATGGAACTAATTCTCACAATAAGTGTTGCTCCTGTAGCGAGTGTGGAAAGATTAAACGGTTCCGAGCCATCGTTAGGGGTTGATGCTGCAAGAACATTCCAAGTGGTTCCGTTATTTGTTGTATAGTCTATTTTTACATTCGGAACATTATAAAAGCTTCCGTTGGTATTGGCTACATCCCAAACCAATGAAGCCGGTCCGTTATTATAAACATTCGTAGAAATGATCTGAAAAGGACCGTCGTTCCCTACCATGAGCGTTTGCAAAGCACTGGAAGTTTGCTGTGAAGTACTTACAGGATCATTATCTCTTACGGTAATAGCAAAATTTGTTTCCCGCGGAACATTGGAAACTGATTCCCACTGCGCAGTTGAAATTAAATTACCCGATAAAACGGTAGTAAGATTGGGGAAATATCTTATTGGGGAAAGTGAAGGACTTAGAGATCTGAATAACGGTCCCGTAGAATTATTCCCTGTTGTTGTCAGAACTTCTGTTCCCGCATCGTCGAACTGCTCCCATGTATAGGTCATTGTACTACCCTCTGGGTCAATTGCTGATGCGGTTAAAACGAAAGCTGTTCCTTTGGGAATATTATAATCCTGTAGAGGCGCAATAACGGGAGGATTATTGGTCACAACGTTTTCCACATCACATGTTTTGCTGTTCAGATTATTCCCTACCTGAAGAATACTGGCAACATGAAAATAACCATCTGAATTAGGCTGAACATTTGAGCCCGGTACAATTCCCGCATAACCCATAATGGTTGAACCGGAACCCGGTTCCATATTTACACCAGATCCTTCCAGATCATATGAAAAAGTATGGTTAGCTCCCAACTGATGACCCATTTCGTGAGCAACATAATCAATATCAAAAGTATCTCCCTGCGGAATACCGTTTGAAGGAGAGGTAAAAGCAGATCCTTTTCCCCGCGGCTGCGCTGCGGTAGGATCCACACACATACACCCGATACACCCGGCGTTACCACCTCCGCCGGTTCTTGCAAATAAATGACCGATGTCATAATTCGAATTCCCGACGTTATTGGTTAATGTGGTCTGGAGTTGAGTATTCCAGGCAGGATTCCCTCCACTTACTGCGTTACTATAAGGATCTGAACCTGCCGAAGTGTAAATAATATTCGGGAAATTCTGAAGATTCAGGTGCAGCGCAAAATCTTTTTCAAAAACGCCATTCACTCTCGTTAATGTTGCATTGATTGCGGTTAAGGCGTTGGCAACAGTCCCGAAAAAAGTGGTATATTCTCCGGTTACAGATATTGCAAGACGCAAAGTCCTGTACTTTTTGTCTGAAGCCTTAGAAAACTCTGAAGGATTATTGGTGAAGGATTTCCCTTTTTTGTATAGATCAGCAATCTGTTTTTTTGTCAGAACATTTTCATTCATGGAACATAAGAAACCATCATTGCCCACCTCAGTGGTTTTAGGATGTACACCATATACAGTTTTCGCTGTATTCTGTGGCTCAATAAACTCATACCTCCCGCCTTTGATGATCATCGACTGAAAATCATTTGGCGCCAAACTGAAACGCAGGCTTTTGGAAGGATCATCAACACCAACGCCAATGTAAGAACCAAGTTGATATTGATCTGCCAGTTCTTTCACAACTACCGGGAAACTGTAAACAGAAAATCTCTCTATTTTTCCTTCCAGCGTCGGTAGAGAAATAATAACCGGGACAGCATTTTGACCCATTTCCTGCGCGCTTTTCAACTGATTTTTCAACAGCTGAATATCAAGTCTATAAAAATTTTTTACGTTGGTGTTTTCTCTTACTTGTTCAACATCTCCGGTTGTAGGTGCCCATTGGGCAGCCGGTAAAAGAAATATCGCACACAAGAGAAAAGTGAATAACTTTTTCATATCAGATTTATCATTTTATAAATGCAAAAATACCGCTAATTTATTTGATAATTCGAGAAAGAATATCAATTATTACGACCTTATTTAAAACATATACGCCACATTCCAGGCAAAACCTACCCCGAATTTGGTGGAACTCCGGCCGAAACCGGGAACAATCATGGGCTGTATTTCTTCCTGCTTCGTGGAATACATTAAATACCGCGGCTGAACATTCACATCGATATAGAAGTTCGAGTCAAAAAGCTTGACCCTTCCCCCGACAACACCTTCGAGCCAGTAAGATGACTGGGTTGATTCTGGAAAAACTACCGATGTAGCACTCTCACCAAACCCGCGCACCGGAACCGCACGGTATTCCTGTTTATAGAATGAACCTGCCACTTTTCCGCCGCCATAAAAGCCGTTGAATTCATTCTCAGGGTCTTTGCTCAGCATATAAAAGCCCCCCAGTTTAATAAAAGGTCCTGAAACGGCTGCATCATAACCGTTTTTCTGATAGCTATTTTTCTCGAAACCGGCCTCAGCAACGGCGTGAATATTATTTTTAATCTTCGAGGAGATAAACCCCTGAAACACTTTCCGGTCGGTAAAGAAACCCATTCCGCCATTCAGCAGGTCGAATCCTACCATCAAGTTTGGCTCATATCTGAACTTTACTTTTGCCGAATCCTGCTTCTGAGCGGCATTCAGGACAAAAAGAAGACTAAAAAAGAAGAAAAATATGCGTTTTGTTTTCATCTGTAATTTGGGTTTGTTGCTGATCTAATCCAAGAACCGGCGTGGGAAACGTGAGCGCGGCGGTCACATTTTCATAAATCTTTTTAATGCCGCAGGCGGGCGAAACATATTCGGATTTCGTTACATAACTCACACGAATCTTCGATCTTGCACCTGTCTTGCTGAGTCCGACAAACACATCGGTAAAAGGCTGTTCATCGACTCTGAGCGGAACAAAAACCGAATCTGTTGCTAGTTTTCTTTCGATTACCGGGATGGCGCCGTTCCCGTAATCCACCTCTACGAATACAGAATCGAGGGTTTTTGCCTTGCCGGTGCTCTGGGTTTTGAATTTGAGCTTCATTCTTGGCGTGGCTTCCCCGCTTGTGCAGATGTCATCATCACTTCCACATGAAAAAAGGAAAAAGATGATGATGAGGGAAAAGACGGTCTTCAATAGTTTCATGAATCGCATTTGACAATAAAATTAGTCTATTATAATTTAACTAAAAGGGCAATATTCTCCACATGATGCGTCTGCGGGAACATATCCACCGGTAAGATTTTTACGAGACGGTAAGCATCCTTCATCAAAGCGATATCTCTGGCCTGAGTAGCCGAGTTGCAGCTTACATAAACAATCTTTTGGGGAGCGAGTTTCAGGATCTGCTCCACCACTTTCTGGTGCATTCCGTCTCGTGGCGGATCGGTAATCAGAACATCCGCTTTCGGGTGACTGGCCAGAAAACCATCGTTGAAAATGTCTTTCATATCGCCGCAGTAAAAGGTACAGTTATCCAGTCCGTTGATCTTAGCATGCTCCTCTGCCGCATTGATGGCTTCCTGAACCGACTCGATGCCGATCACCTGTTTCGCGTTTCGGGCAACATATTGGGCGATGGTTCCGGTACCGGTATATAAATCATACACGACCTCGTGCCCTTTCAAATCTGCAAACTCTAAGGTTTTTCGGTAAAGTTGTAATGCCTGACGGTAATTAGTCTGGAAAAAAGATTTGGGTCCGATCTTGAAAAACAGGCCGTCCATTTCTTCCATCAGATAGCCGTCTCCGAAATAGGTCACTATATCCTGGTCATAAATCGAGTCGTTCTGTTTGGCATTGATGGTATAAACGAGGGTCTTGATCTGAGGAAATTCTTTCAGAAGATATTCAAAAAGCTGCTCGCGGTTCTCTTTCTCTTCACGGAAGAGCTGGAAGAGTACCATCCATTCCCCTTTCGAAGTCTGGCGCAGCATTAGGGTTCTGAGGAAACCCTGCTGACCCTTTACATCGAAAAACTCGAGTCCGTGCTCAACGGCGTAATTCTTCACTGCAAGTCTTATGGCGTTCGAAGGATCTTCCTGAAGCCAGCATTCCTTCAGATCCAGGATCTTGCTCCACTGACCCGGAATATGGAAACCGAGGGCATCGCGGTTGCCGAAATTCTCTTCGGAACTGATTTCATAATGGGTTAGCCAACGCGAGTTGGAAAAAGAGAACTCCATTTTATTGCGGTAGAAATACTGCTCTTCGCTGCCGAGGATGGTCATGGTTTCAAAATCCTCGAAACCGCCGATTCTTTTAATATGGTTGTACACCTCATCCTGCTTGATGTCGAGCTGCTTTTCATAAGACAGATTCTGCCATTTACAGCCGCCGCACACGCCGAAATGGATGCATTTTGGCTCAACACGGAAGGGCGAACGCACGATAATGTCGATCGCTTCGCCTTCAAAGTAATTCGATTTTGCTTTTTTCACCCGCACATTCACGGTATCTCCCGGAACTGCTCCGGAGACCAGCACGGTTTTGCCTTCTTCGGTCCGGCCTACTGCTACGCCTTTGGAACCGGCAGAGGTGAGTTTGATATTCTCGAGAACAAGATTTTTCTTTTTGTGTTTTGCCATGCTGCAAAAGTAAGGTTTTGAAAATAATATCGGTAAAGATCAGGCACTGAGTTTACAATTACCCGAACACGCATGATCATCAAGAAAAAAAGAGGAAGAAAAATTCAAAAAAACAAGGAGTGCAACCCTTTCCTTTTAATGATTTTTAAAGATTTTGCCGAAGGATTTTGAATTTGCCCGGGATCTCTTTAAAAAACATCCGTATGCTTTTGTGAAAAGACCGAAGTGTTTTCACTAAATCACCGAAGTGTTTTCATCAATTCACCGAAGTGTTTTCACCAATTCACCGAAGTGTTTTTGGAGACTGCATCGATATTGGGCTGCAGGGGGACTACACTCAGAAAAGCAAGCCCCGAAAGGGTGGGACGGCCAATGATCATGGAAGAAGCATTCATGGGAACTGATGGAAATGGTTATTGCTTTTATGCGAGAAATCTTTTCCGGTTATAGAGATAATACAACACTCCGATGCCGCCAAAAATAACAAACGTGACCATCCACAGCACTTTATTCTTTATCTGATTTCGGAAAACATCGGCGGCGGCCACAAGAATGGACATGAGCGTGCAGAATGATCCTACAAAAAGAAAAAGGTTTTGGGGGATATTCCAACCCAACACCGCAGCATCCAATGTTACTGTAATGATGGTAAACACCGCGCCGATAAGCGCAACGGAATAGAGCAGCGATTCGGAGATGAGGAGTTTCTGTTCTTTCATGGGGCAATTTTCACTAAAATTAAAAAAACCCTGCCGAATGACAAGGTTTTGTATGAAATATTTTTTACGGCTTATTTGGTGGCAGGAGCCGGCTGTGTTTCAGGAGCCGGTTGCGGAATCAGTTCGTTCTGAAGCTGAACTTCCGGCTGCACCGATGGTGCTTTAAGACCTGTTACACGGTCCAGAACAGTTACCATTTCAGGATCTCCTAGGTTAAAGAAGGTTCTGCTGGTTACTTTTCCACTCTTATCCAGAATCAGGAAGCTTGGCAATTTGAAGCCGTAGATCCCGTATTTTTTTGCAAGATCAGAGTTCAGTCCGCCTTCTGCATACACATTGGTGCCTGGAAGTCCTTTCATCAGTGCATTGCTTGTTTTAATGAACTGCTCTTTTGTATCGTCGAGGTTTACATATACAAAGTTCATTTTTGATTTATAGAAGTTCGTTACTTCAGTAAGCACAGGAATTACACTTTCTGAAATGTACGGATTCCATGAAGCATAAAACACTACCATCGTAGCTTTTCCGTCGTTATCAGAAATCTTGAAAGCTTTACCGTCCTGCTTGATGAGGGCAGCTTCAGGAGCTGTTTCGCCTACTTTAAGACCTGAAACCACAAACTGGATTTTTTTCAGATCTTTTTTCACGTCAGCATCTTTGATGTCGTTTTCAATGATCTTCGCTATTTTCTCCTGAGTTTCTTTCGGTGTTGCCGGCTGTATGTCGGACTGAGCCATTACATAAGCCAAAAGATAATCTTTGGTCACCTGAGAAACATCTTTCTGAGCTTTCAGGTAATTGTTGAACAGCTCAGACATCGAAAGTTTATTGTCTTTATTGTTGGCTTCTCCATATTTCTGGAAGTCTGCCGTCATTTTGCTTAACAGATAGTTCCGGTAAGATGGAATTTCCTTTACCATTTTATCTTTATCTGGCTGAAGTTTATTCTCGAAATCAACGAAGTTTTTCGAAGATTTATATGCAGGATTACCGGAAGTCATGGCTTTCGCACCTTCATACTGAGCCATAATGGAAAGTACAGTACTTGCAAGATCATGTTTCTTCCACTCAACAACAGAATTGTCAGCTTTGGTTTTCTTGGCATTTTCATCAATATTTTTCACGAGATCATCATGAATTTTCTGAATCCCTTTCAGAAAAGAAGCTTCGTCGCGCTGCATCATTTCCTGCATGTTTACTTTGCCTGCATAGCTGGCCAGGAATTTCTGGGAGTTCTGAAGGAAATCGTTATTGGCTTTCGCATCGCCGTTAATCACATATTCCGTCGGGAAGGTAGCTGCATTTCCGGAAATGTTCACGGTTTGTCCGCCTTTCAGGTAGATCAGGTTCTGTTTCCCTGCGTAGGAAATCACGTACATTCCGTCTTTAGGGGCTTCGAAATCTCCTTTGAAGTTTCCGTTCGGATCTACCCCAATATTCGTCAGAGGCAAGGTCGCTACTCCGGAAGCTTCAATAAATTCCACTCTTTCCAAAGGAGAAGCGGTACCATTGATCTTTCCGTTGATTTCCACTTTTTTGGAACATGAAACGGTAAATAGCGCAATGAAGAACAATAACAGATACGTTTTAGTCATTAGTTGTATTTTTTTTATTTTAAATTTTTCGGTAACAAAGGTCATGATGAGTAAATTTTCACAAAAATAAGGTATTCCCAGTGTTATTTGAAATATTATTTAATTTTTTGTGAAAGTTTTAACAGCAAAAAACCGCTTTCATTCAGAAAACGGTTTTTCAACTGATATTTAATAAAGACTAACCTCTGTCCAGATGTGCTGACATGTATTCTCTGTTCATTCTGGCGATGTTTTCGAGGGAAATTCCTTTCGGACATTCCACTTCACACGCGCCGGTGTTTGAACAGTTTCCGAAACCTTCTTCATCCATGGCCTTCACCATGTTTAAAACTCTTCGCGTCGCTTCAACACGTCCTTGCGGAAGCAATGCGAACTGGGAAACTTTAGCTCCCACAAAAAGCATTGCTGAACCGTTTTTACAGCTTGCCACACAAGCACCACATGCGATACAGGCTGCTGCATCCATGGCTTTGTCGGCATCTTCTTTCGGAACCGGAATGGCGTTGGCGTCCAGTGTATTCCCGGAAGTATTCACGGAAATAAATCCACCTGCAGCCATCACCCTGTCGAAAGAGCTTCTGTCTACCACCAAATCCTTGATCACCGGAAAAGCAACGCTTCTCCAAGGTTCAATATGAATTGTTTCACCGTCTTTGAACATTCTCATGTGCAGCTGGCAAGTCGTGATTCCGGTGTCGGGACCGTGCGCTCTGCCGTTGATATAAAGCGAACACATTCCGCAGATTCCTTCGCGGCAGTCGTGGTCGAAAGCAATCGGTTCTTTTCCTTCGTTGATCAAATTCTCATTGAGCATGTCCAACATTTCCAGGAAAGATGAAGCGGTAGGAACGTCGGAGATTTTATAAGTCTCGAACTGCCCTTTTGATTTATTGTTTTTCTGTCTCCAAATTTTCAGAGTCAGATTAAGTCCTTTTTTTGCACTCATTGTATTCTGTTTTATTGGAGGTTATTTGTAACTTCTGGTTTTTACTTCGATATTTTCGTAAATCAGATCTTCTTTGTGCATGACCTCCTGATTGATATCAATTCCCTGATACTCCCATGCTGCAACATATTTAAAGTTTTCATCATCGCGTTCTGCCTCACCTTCCGGCGTTGCATGATCCCAACGGAAATGTCCACCGCATGATTCTTCTCTTTTCAGCGCATCAATCGCCATTAAATGTCCCAGTTCAAGGAAATCTGCCACTCTGAAGGCTTTTTCCAGTTCAGGATTCATTTCCTCGTTCGTGCCCGGAACTTTTACATCTCTCCAGAATTCCGCTCTTACTTCTTCAATTTCTTTAATCGCTTCCTGCAGGCCTTCCGGCGTTCTTCCCATCCCCACTTTATTCCACATGATGTGTCCTAATTTTTTATGGAAATGGTCTACAGTGTGCGTACCGTTATTATTGATGAAGAAATTGATCTTGTCTTTAATTTCTTTCTCGGCAGTTGCAAAATCAGGAGAATCTGTTGGAATTGCACCGGTTCTGATATCGGAAGAAAGGTAATCGGCAATGGTATAAGGAAGTACGAAATATCCGTCCGCCAATCCCTGCATCAGTGCAGAAGCACCAAGTCTGTTTGCGCCATGGTCAGAGAAATTTGCTTCACCAATCACAAAACAACCGGGAATTGTAGACTGTAAATTATAATCAACCCAAACGCCGCCCATGGTATAATGAACCGCAGGATAAATCTTCATTGGAGTCACATATGGATTGTCGGCGGTAATTTTTTCATACATCACAAACAGGTTTCCGTATTTCTCCTCGATCCAGGCTTTTCCTAAATCGTAAATCTGCTGAGGAGTCGGATTGTGGATGTTTTTTTCCACGGCCGCTTCTTTCCCTTTTTTAATGATTTCGGTTGAGAAATCAAGGTAAACGCCTTCTTTTGTATCATTATTTTCGATACCGAAACCGGCATCACATCTTTCTTTTGCTGCTCTGGAAGCCACATCGCGCGGAACCAGATTTCCAAATGCCGGATATCTTCTTTCCAGATAATAATCGCGGTTTTCTTCCGGAATACTTTCTGCCCTTAAATTTCCTTCGCGGATGGCGACTGCGTCATCAATGTTTTTAGGCACCCAGATTCTTCCTGAGTTTCTTAAAGATTCTGACATTAACGTCAGTTTAGACTGCTGCGTTCCGTGAACCGGAATACACGTCGGGTGGATCTGCACATAACAAGGATTTGCGAAATACGCTCCTTTTTTATGGATTTTCCAGGCGGCGGAAACATTGGATCCCATCGCATTTGTTGAAAGAAAATATACGTTCCCGTAACCTCCGGAAGCAATTACCACTGCGTGTGCAGAATGTCTTTCGATTTCGCCGGTCACAAGATTTCTTGCGATAATCCCTCTCGCTTTTCCGTCGACGATTACTAAATCAAGCATTTCGTGACGGTTGTACATTTTAATTCTTCCTTTACCGATTTGACGGCTCATTGCAGAATAAGCACCCAATAACAGTTGTTGTCCGGTCTGGCCTTTCGCGTAGAAAGTTCTTTTCACCTGAACGCCACCGAATGAACGGTTGTCGAGCTGACCGCCGTATTCTCTTCCGAAAGGAACGCCCTGGGCAACGCACTGGTCAATAATATTTGCAGAAACTTCTGCAAGACGGTAAACATTCGCTTCCCGCGCGCGGTAATCCCCGCCTTTTATGGTGTCGTAAAACAAACGGTATGTTGAATCCCCGTCTCCCTGATAATTTTTTGCGGCGTTGATACCTCCCTGAGCTGCAATAGAGTGCGCTCTTCTTGGTGAATCCTGGTAACAGAAAGCCTTTACATTATATCCCTGTTCTGCTAAAGTTGCTGCTGCAGAACCTCCTGCCAATCCGGTTCCAACGACGATAACGTCGATTTTATCCCTGTTGTTTGGTGCAACAAGGTTCATGTGGTCTTTATGGTTTTTCCATTTGTCGGCTAAAGGGCCGGTTGGAATTTTAGAATCTAATTTGCTCATTTTTAGAAATTTTAAATTTTAATAAATCCACGATAGGGAAATTTCCATCTGAGTTCGTGAATACTTCTGGATTTTAAATTTTAATAAAAAACTTAAAATTTACTGAGTTAAATAGTGATAAACTGCAATGATGATGAATCCTGCCGGAATCAGGATCGAATACCACGTTCCCAACGCCTTGATGACAGGAGTATATTTTGGATGTCTTGCACCCACCGATTGAAATGAAGACTGGAAGCCGTGCGCCAAGTGAAGCCCCAAAAGAATAAAAGCCACTACATAAAACAGAACCCTCAACGGATCTGCAAATTTCGCGTGAAGTTCCGGCCAGAATCGTTCAGCATCCGGTGTATTTCCGTTTACATATTTAAAACTGATCTCATGCCACCAGAAATCGTACATGTGAAGCCCTAAAAATGCCAGTACCACTAGACCTGAAATAATCATATTTCGGGACATCCAGGTTGAATTGGCAGAACCGTGATTCACTGCATACCTTACAGGTCTTGCACTTCGGTTTTTGATTTCCAGAACGAATCCCATAACAAAGTGAAAAATCACTGCAAATCCGAGAACCGGCTGCATCAGAAACTGTATTAATGGATTGTAGCCCATAAAATCTGAAGCTGTATTAAAAGCGCCCGGACTGAAAACGGAAATAAGGTTGACAGAAAGGTGCATGATTAGGAAAATGAGCAAAAACATTGCAGACAATGCCATTGCATACTTTCTACCGATAGTAGAATTCGTTAATCCCGCCATAATTATTGTTTAAATTGAAATTTTCACAAAGTTAAAAAATTGTTAAGGTAAAAGAAGGTGAGAAAAATCAGAAATTTATAGTTTGTAATATTTCTAAATAAGAATAAAAAGGCTGAATCCGCAGTGTGAAGTCACTTTTTGTTCTCCAATGGATATAGCTTTCCGTTGATTTTGACCGCCTCTGCTTCTTTGGGCAGAAACTTGATTTCGCAATCATCTGTCCGCCTCGAAGTCAGATAAGGATCAATCACAAATTTCGTGATTTTATGGAGGTCTGCATTCTCCTTCACCAAAAAAATCACCTTCTTCTCTTCTTTGACGGAAACGAAGGTCTGCTTAAAATAGTCATGCGTCAAAATCTCATTTTTGCGGTCATAAAATATCCCGAAGCCGGTCTTCAACATAGAATAAAGAAGGATGAGTCCGAGAAAATGAAAGGAATTTTTAACATTGAATTTCAAAATCAGAAATCTTAAAAAATAGACGCCAAAAAACAATACCACTACTTCGGCAAGGCTCATTGGAATGTTTTTAATAAAAGCAGTTTCAATATTCCCGAAAAAATGAATGATCTTCAAAAGTTCGCTCACAAAAAATTCGTAAATAATATTGAGTCCTGAAAACTGGAATGAAAAAGCCAGCAAAACTGTCATCAGTAAAGAAAAAATGATGATGATTTCTGAAAACGGAATCACCACCAGATTTGCAGGCAGGGAAATAAATGAATACTGATGGAAATAAAAAATCACAAGCGGAAAAGTAGTGATCTGTGCCGCCATGCTGATTGAAGGGACATTCACTAGAAAATTCTGAAAATTGTTTTTCGGTTTGGGGAGGTATTTCAAAATGGGTTGATTGAGCCATAAAATCCCGAAAACTGCAGCGTAACTCAACTGAAAACCGACATCAAAAAGCTGGTTGCTGTCAAAAATCAAAATAATAAAAGCGGATAATGCCATGGCGTGAAGCAAATCGGGTTTCCGCTGAAGCAAAACATAGAGATAGTACACCGAAATCATAATGCAGGAGCGCACTACAGAACTTCCGTAATCAATGAAAACAGCAAAAGCCCAGATCAAAACCAACGCAATAATGATCTGAAAATATCGCAGTTTTGTAGGAAAAACAGGCTTTAAGAGAAGGAGAATCAGCCAGAAAATAATCGCCATATGCGACCCGGAAATCGCCAGAATATGCACCAGACCGGACTTACTGAAATCCTGAACCGTCTGCTCATCCATTTCCGTGCGGTCGGCCAGAATAATTCCTTTCGTAAATTCTTTCGTTTTGGGCGAAAGCTTAGCGGAATCAATTTTGTGTAAAGTTTCAAGCCTTTTCTGTCGGATTTTTTCCGAAAAACTCAGATCATTCCTTACCGCCGCCCGATAAGAGTTGGGAAGATAAGTCTGGAAATGGATGCTTTTTCGTGCCAGATACTTCTGATAGTTAAAACTGAAATCATATTGTGGCGCCTGAACGCGGTTGATGTAGGCTTCAGCTTTATAGTAATGTTGAAAGTCGAGTTCGAACTCTGATTTGGGAATGGAAAGCACCGAATTGAACGGAAAAAAGGTTTTGTCTTTGCAACTTTTGCAGTCCAAAACCGCAACTTCATACCTCCGGTTTTTCTCGTTGGAATTCAGTTTTTTCTGCATTTTAAAGACAATGCGCTCTTTTGTATTGAATTGAGGCAGTTTTACAGGTTGATTTCTTAAAAAATGAGCGAAAACTCCCAGCGAAAAGAAGAAAAATCCAAGAAGATAAAACTTGAATTTCTGTATATAAAAGTTCCGGGATAAAAATAAGAACAGCGTCAGAAAATTGAAAGCCAGACTAAAAACGATGCGTTTTTCTGTCAAAACAAATTTTTCCTGAAAAAAAATTCCCAGGATAAAACAAACACACAGAATAAGTAATGGCTGTTTATACAAGAAAAAATATTTGCTTATAAAAGTAATAAATTTTTCTAATACACTGAGCCTAAATATTTTACTCCTTATCCAACAATAATTTCTGCAGCCTGGTCGCTTGCGCCTTTACCTCCAAGTTTTTCCCGCAGTAAATCGAATTCACTCAGCATTTTTTGGCGTGGTTCACCTGATAAAATCAACTGCAGTTCTCTCACCAAATTATTGGTATTGAGGTCTTTCTGAATCAGTTCGGTAACAATTTCACGATGCATAATTAGATTCACGAGAGAAATAAATTTGATGTTTTTAACCACGCGTTTCCCGATTTCATAAGAAATTCTGCTGCTGCGGTAACACACTACTTCCGGAATGTTCAAAAGAGCGGTTTCTAAAGTTGCTGTGCCCGAAGTGACGAGTGCTGCTTTTGAAGAGCGCAGTAAATCATATGTTTTGTTGGAAACAAAATGCACGTTTTCATCAACAAATTTTTCGTAAAACTCTTTTGTAAGACCGGGAGCACCGGCAATCACAAACTGAAAATCCTGAAAATGCGGCCGAACGGAAAGCATAAGTTCCAGCATTTTGGTCACCTCTTGTTCACGGGATCCGGGCAAAAGAGCGATTATTTCCTTCTCGCTCAGTCCGTTTTCAAATTTAAACTGCTGAATATTAATAGGTTTTAAATCCGAAACGGCATCCAGAAGCGGATGTCCTACAAAATGGGCCTCCACACCGTGTTTTTTATAAAATTCTTTTTCGAAAGGCAGGATGACGAGCATCTCATCAACAAAATTCCTGATTTTTTCAACTCTGCCTTCTTTCCAGGCCCAAAGTTGTGGCGAAATATAGTAAATGACTTTAATTCCCAGATTTTTCGCAAATTCCGCAATCCGCAAGTTGAATCCCGGATAGTCCACCAAAATCAGCACATCAGATTTAAAATCCTGAAGGTCATTTTTACAGAATTTTATGTTTTTTAAAATGGTCGAGAGGTTTTTTGCGACTTCCAGAAACCCCATAAACGCCAAATCTTTGTAATGCTTCACCGGCGAAAAGCCGGCAACTTCTGTCATTAAATCACCACCCCAGAAACGGAATTCAGCTTCGGGATCTTTTTTCAGAATCGACTTCATTAAATTGGATGCATGCAGATCTCCTGAGGCTTCTCCCGCAATGATATAGTATTTCACTTCGTAATAAAATTGTAATTTTGCCAAAGATAAAGATAAAAAATGTCAGAAGATTTTGAAATAAAAAATAAGGTTGCAGACAGCGGTCTGGTGAATTTTGATATTTCTGCGCTGGTTCCGAAAGGGCAGCGGATTGGGATTGATTTGAAGGATTTTCTTTTCGAAGGACTGATTTTAAGGGAAAAAGATTTTCGTGAAAAAGTCGGAGCCATTAACGTTGAAGATTACAGAGACTGCTACGTTTATATTTACAATTCTGCCGATGCGATTGTTCCTCTTTGGGCCTATTTTCTTCTCACCGCAAAAATCACGGATTCAGCAACCAAAGTTGTTTTCGGAAACCGTGAAGATCTGGAAGTTCTGTTGATGCACAATGCCGTTCAAACCTATGATTTTTCGGACATGACTGATAAAAGAATCTTAGTGAAAGGCTGTTCAGAGGAAAATATTCCTGAAAACGCTTACATCGAACTTGTTGAGCAGCTTAAACCAATTGCCAAATCACTGATGTTTGGCGAAGCGTGCTCCAATGTTCCGATTTTTAAGAATTAAAACTTCAAAACAAATCCAACCGCAATTTTTGCGGAATGTTTTTTGATGAAGGTGAGTTCAATTTAACATTAACGAAAACCCATGAATTTAATTGATTTACTTACAGGTAGTGCCGGAAACCAAGTCGCTGAAAAGGCCGGAAACAAATTCGGAATCTCCAAGAACCAGATTATAGCGTTGCTTGCGGTTGCGGCACCTCTGGTTATTTCCTATCTGAGAAAAAAATCCCAGGAAAACCCGAACGAAGCTGATGCACTTAATAATGCGCTTGAAAAAGATCATGACGGAAGCATTTTAAACGATCCATCACAGGCGGAAACCAGACAGCAGGAAGGAGGTTCGATTCTGGATCATATTTTCGGAGGACAAAAAGAGCAGGTAGAAAACCAGCTTTCTCAAAATACAGGAATTTCAATGGACAAAATAGGACCGATATTGGCGATGCTTGCACCGCTGATTATGGGATTCATCGGAAAGGAAAAACAATCGAACGGCGTAAATTCCGGCGGCGGACTGGGTGATCTTTTAGGCGGAATCTTAGGAGGAGCGCAAAACCAGGCGCAGGCTGAACCTTCAAATCCAATTAATGATATTCTGGGACAGGTTTTGGGCGGCGGTTCTCAACAGTCATCAGGAAATCCCTTGAATGATATTTTGGGAGGCGTTCTCGGCAGAGATACTTCTTCTGAAGATCAAGGCGGGTTAGGCGGACTTCTGGGAAGTATCCTGGGCGGTAGAAATTAACATTTCCCGCCGAAAATATAAAAAACCGAAGATTATTCTTCGGTTTTTTTCTTTCTTGGAGTTTTTGGTTTTGGTTCGGCAGCTACTTCAGCATTTTCTGATTTGTCTGTCGGGTAGCCGACTTCTTTTCTCACTTTGGTTTTAGGGGCTTTTTTTTCTTCCTCATCCAAAACCGTTACAGGAATATTTTTTACCGACGCCGATTTGCGTGGTCTTGTTTTACCATAGCTTCCTGCATTGATTTTTCCGCGTTTTGATTTTTTATCACCTTTTCCCATAATTAATAATGTTTTTTAGTTTTTGATGTACACAAAGTTAAAGAAAAATCGACAACTTAAAGCCTAAAAGCTTATAAATATCGCATTGAAAATTGAAAAATTTAATTAATGAGGCAATTTTTGCCAATAGAATATTGGAAATTCCTACGATTAAAATGTCAGAACCCATCTCATCTCCATTCCCGCAAGACTTCCCGCTTCCGTACAAAAAACTTATATTTGCACACGAAAATCCAATGAAAATCCAAATGGTATTCTCAACCGGAAATTTCGCTATATCAACTGATTCAAACCAAAAAATATGTTTCGTTCGCACACTAACGGAGAACTTTCTCTGACCAATCTCAATGAAAATGTAATCCTTTCCGGCTGGGTTCAGACCATCCGCGACAAAGGATTTATGATATGGATCGATCTTCGCGACCGGTACGGAATTACCCAGCTCGTTTTTGATGCCGACCGTTCTTCTGCCGAACTTTTGGAAAATGCCAAAAAACTCGGCCGCGAATTTGTCATTCAAATCGAAGGGAAAGTCATTGAAAGAGTGAGCAAAAACCCAAAAATCCCAACCGGAGAAATTGAAATTCTGGTGGAGAAATTAACGGTTTTAAACGAATCTCAGCTTCCGCCCTTTACAATTGAAGACGAAACCGACGGTGGTGAAGAACTCCGTATGAAATACAGATATTTGGACATCAGAAGGAATCCGGTGAAAGACAAACTGATTTTCCGTCATAAAATGGCTCAGAAAGTCAGAAATTACCTGTCCGACAAGAATTTTATCGAAGTGGAAACGCCTGTCCTTATCAAATCAACTCCCGAAGGAGCAAGAGATTTTGTGGTTCCGAGCCGCATGAATCCGGGGCAGTTTTATGCCCTTCCGCAGTCGCCGCAAACCTTTAAACAATTATTGATGATTGGCGGAATGGACCGTTATTTCCAGATCGTAAAATGTTTCAGGGATGAAGATTTAAGAGCCGACAGACAGCCGGAATTCACCCAGATCGATTGCGAAATGGCCTTCGTAGAGCAGGAAGACGTACTGGAAATTTTTGAAGGCATGACGGCAACTTTACTGAAAGACATTACCGGAAACGAATTCGGAAAATTCCCGAGAATGACTTTCGATGAAGCCATGGAAACTTATGGAAACGACAAGCCCGACATCAGATTCGGGATGAAATTTGTGGAAGTGAATGACCTGGTAAAAGGAAAAGACTTCAAGATTTTTGATGATGCAGAACTCGTGGTCGGAATTAATGTGGAAGGTTGTGCAGATTACACGAGAAAACAGATCGATGAACTGATTGATTGGGTCAAACGTCCTCAAATCGGTGCTGCCGGAATGATCTGGATTAAGTTTCAGAATGACGGAATTGTTACTTCTTCAGTAAACAAATTTTATAACGAAGAAGATTTAAAGAAAATAACAGAAAAATTCGGTGCAAAAGAAGGTGATTTAATCTTCCTGATGTCCGGAAACGAAAATAAGACCAGAACCCAGCTTTCAGCCCTCAGAATGGAACTCGGAAACCGTTTGGGCTTAAGGAATCCAAAAGAATTCGCACCGCTTTGGGTGATCGATTTTCCGCTTTTGGAATGGGATGAAGAAACCGGACGTTATCACGCGATGCACCACCCTTTTACTTCGCCAAAACCTGAAGATATTCATCTGCTGCAGACAGATCCCGGAAAAGCAAGAGCCAACGCCTACGATTTGGTTCTGAACGGAAACGAGATCGGCGGTGGTTCGGTAAGAATTTTCGATAAAGATTTACAGTCGAGAATGTTTGATTTGCTCGGATTCACGAAAGAAGATGCCGAGGCGCAGTTCGGGTTCCTGATGAACGCGTTCAAGTTCGGTGCGCCGCCGCACGCTGGTCTGGCTTTCGGATTCGACCGGTTGGTGGCCATTTTAGACGGCAACGAAGTCATCAGAGATTATATCGCTTTCCCGAAAAACAATTCAGGCAGAGATGTGATGATTGATGCGCCTTCAAAAATTGCTGATGAACAACTGGATGAGCTTTATTTAAAGCTGGAAACTAAAGAATAAGTTTAAGGGAAGTTTTTACTTCCCTTTTTTTTGTCTCAAGAACAGAATACAGGAACATTTCGCAAGGGAATTTTTCTGTTAATTGATAAATTTCACTTCAGATTTGAAAGCTCTCCCCTTTCAAAAGCACTAACTTTACGTAGTTAAAAAAATAAAAATGCTCGACTGGCTGAAAACCTTACTCTTACCCATAGAAAATCCGAATGTCACCCAATCTTTGATTTCCATCATGCTTGCAATTGGAATGGGCATTTTTTTGGGAAGACTGAAATTCGGAAAAGTGTCTTTCGGGGTTTCCGCCGTCATGTTTACAGGATTGCTTCTGGGACAGTTGGGTTACCGGATTGAAGCCGAAATCCTGGATTTTATACGTGATTTCGGCTTGATTCTTTTCGTTTACGGAATCGGTCTTCAGGTTGGTCCGTCATTTTTTTCCTCCTTTAAGAACGAAGGTCTGAAATTCAATATTCTCGCGGTTTCCTGTGTTTTGCTGGGCGGAATCATCACTTTCATTCTGTTTAAAGTCACCGGACTGCAGATCGAAAATTTAGTTGGAATGATGAGCGGCGCCGTCACCAATACTCCTGGTTTGGGAGCTGCGAAAAATACGATTGAAGAACTCAAAGCCCAGTTTCCGGGCAAAACCTTCGCCGATCCCGCCATTGGTTATGCGATTACTTATCCGCTCGGTGTATTTGGGATTATCGGAACTGTTATTTTATCGAAGATTTTACTCAAAATACATCCGGAAACAGAAATGCGGAAGTTCCGTATGCTGAAAATAAAAACCGAAGTTTCTTTGATTCACAAGAAAATGCGCGTTACCAATCCCGCGTTTTTCGGGAAAACCCTTCATCACAGCATTAAAGAAGTGGGCGCCAATATTTTGGTTTCGAGAATCAAACACAGCGGCAGCGAAGCCGTGGCCTCGCCCACTTTGGATACGCGGCTGGAAGAAAGAGATGTTCTGATGCTGGTTGGAACTGAAAAGGAACTGGATCATTTTATTTCTACAGTGGGCCGTCCTTCCACCGATTTGTTCATTGAATCTGAATCAGATATCAGAACCAAAAACGTTTTCGTCACGAAACCTTCTGCGGTACATAAAAAACTCTCAGAACTGGATCTGTACAATACGTATGACCTGAAAGTGACGAGGGTTTTCCGTGCGGGAAAAGAAATGATGGCGACACCAAGTCTTGAACTTTTTTACGGAGATATTTTACGCGTGATCGGTTCGGAAGAAGGCATCGCGGAAGCAGAGAAAATCATCGGAAATCAGGAGAAAAAATTAATGGAACCCGATTTTCTCTCACTTTTTGGCGGTCTTTTGATTGGGATTATCGTTGGATCAGTTCCATTAATGATTCCGGGACTGCCGATTCCGTTGAAACTGGGATTTGCAGCCGGACCTTTGATTGTTGCGCTGCTAATTTCAAGATATGGTGGGATTTCATTTATCCATTCCTACATCAACACGGGAGCGACTTATTTTATGAAAGATCTTGGAATCTGTCTTTTCTTTGCTGCAGTCGGAATTCATGCCGGCGACGGATTTTACGAGAATTTTATAAAATTTAACGGTTGGACCTGGCTGTTGTACGGCTCTGCGATTACTTTTATTCCATTGATACTGATGGTTATTATCGGCCGGTTTTTTATGAAGATCAATTTCCTGCAGTTGGCAGGAATTATGAGCGGAAGCTATACCGATCCGGCTGCGTTGGCCTTCAGTACAAATTATCTGGATTCGGATGTTCCCATTCAAAGTTATGCTCAGGTTTATCCTTTGGTGACGATTTTCAGGATTTTTGTAGCCAGTCTGCTCATTCTTTTGCTGAGCTGAAACTAAAGAGTTTAAAGAAAAAAAAATCCATCTTGCGATGGATCTTTTTGATCTTAAAAGAATTTTTATTTGGTCACTTCTGGAGCGTTGTCCGGAAATCTTTGCTGTGTAAATTCTCTGGAAATGGCTGCTTTTTCGAACTTCAGTTTTCCGGAAAGGGTTTCAATCACCACGCCGTCTTCCTGAATCTGTGCAATTCTTCCGTGCATTCCGGAAGTGGTCACCACTCTGCTTCCTACTTTCAGGGTTTCCTGAAAAGATTTTTCCTGTTTTGATTTCTTCATTTGAGGGCGGATCATCAGAAAATAAAATCCGACGAACATGGCTCCCATCATCAGGATTGTTGGCATCATAGAACCTTCCGGTGCTGCTGCCTGTAAAAATATTGTAAGCATTATGTTTAATTTATTTGATTAAGGTTGAATATTGGCCGAAAAAGTAATTACAATCGGCGTTTTTTCAACGTTTGCGTATACTTCAGCCTGTTTGCTCACCATTCCGTCGAAACTTGAAGAGTCGAATTTCAGAGTGATGTTTCCTTTCTGTCCCGGTAAAATCGGGTCTTTTGTATAATTGGGAGCTGTACATCCGCAACCTGGCTTAACCTGCGAAATAATCAGCGGGTTGGTTCCTGTATTGGTTACTTCATACACATGCTCTACTGTTTCACCTTTTTTAATATTTCCGAAATCAAACTGATTTTCAGATAAAGCCAATGAAGTAAGTGGTTTAGACTGCGCTTCTTTTACCATTTCCTCCTGAGTCGCAACTGCTGGTGCAGGTGTTGCAGCCGGCATCTCTGTTGAAGTTTCATTTACGGTAAGCTGATCTGCCTGTTCGTTTTTTTTGCATCCTGTAAAGGCCAATACCGCAACAACCGGTAATAATTTTACTAAATTTTTCATAACTTTTTAATTAATTATCTGTTTAAATCTTTGGTGTACTTATCTAAAATTCCATTAATGAAAATGTTGGAACGGTCCGTAGAAAAAACTTTTGCTATCTCGATATATTCATTAATGATCACTCTTGAAGGAGTCAGCGGGAAATAATCCAGTTCCGAAAAAGCAGCAACGAGAATTATTTTATCCATCAGAGAAACACGGTCCAGATCCCAGTTTTCCAACAATCCTTCGAGTTTTTTCTCGCCTTCTTCCCAATGGTTGAGCGCTGTTTTAAGCAGTTTCCGTGCAAAATCGCGGTCTTCCTCATCTTTAATCATCTTGATTAAAGTATGGCTCGGTTCATTTTCTTTAAAAAATCCGATGGTTTTCTGAATCATGGAATTGGAGATGTGAAAATCATCGGCCCAGCTCATTTCCATGGCTTCAAGATGATCGTGAAAATCTTCGTTTTCAGCAATATATCTTAAAAACAGTTTCCCGATAAACTTCTGGTCGGCTTCAAACGAATACCCTTCTTCCTTCATGAAATCCTGATACCTTTTTCCGGCAGTCATTCTCTGGAACGTTTTCACGAGCAGATCGTCGTACAGATCCCATTTCAGATTGATGTGTTTGGAAGTGAAAGAAAGTCTTTCAGTATTTTCTTCCAACATCTTCAAAACCTGATTGTTGATGAACTTCTGGTTAGGATTGGTGTTGGCGTCGGTCTTAATATATTTGTTCTTCCCGATTTCGATCTGCTTTTCGGCAAGATGCTTAAGGGCAACCAGAAAATTAAGCTGATAAATGTACAGGTGGTATATTTTATCGATCTCCGAAAACATATTTTTTTCCAGAATATCAAACTTCAGGGGATTCTGATAATAAGAATACAGGCTTTCTACAACTTTTTCACGGATTTGTCTTCTTCCTAACATTTCAAAGAGCTTTTTATGCGTGCAAAGATAGTAAAATTGTCGGAAGTAGGCAGCAGGACTCCTGAAGAATAGTGAACAGCAATTAAGATCATTCCACGTGAAACTTCCTTTAGGCATGAGAGAAAATGCGGATATCAATAAACTGTCATTCAAATTTTGCTTATTTTTGTCCTGATTTATGAATGCACTTAAAACCTTAAATCCTTATTTCTTAAAGCACAAAAAACTTTTGTTTTGGGGATTCCTCTTCATCATCGCAAGCAATTTTTTCAATATCTACAAAGTTCAGTTTGTGGGAAAGTCGGTTGATGAAATCTCAAAAAACCTCCATAACGGCTTCAATAAACAGGTTCTGATTTTTGTAGCCATCATCGTTGCCTGTTCACTGCTCACCGGATTTTTTACTTTTATGATGCGGCAAACCATCATTGTAGCTTCGCGAAGGATTGAATATGAACTGAAAAACAAAATTTATACGCATTACCAGGAACTTTCTTTAACCGATTACAAGAAAACCACAATTGGGGATCTTATGAACCGGTTGAGCGAAGATGTTGTCGCGGTGCGAATGTATCTCGGTCCCGGTGTGATGTATGTCGTAAACTTACTGATCCTGCTCCTCATTACCAGTTTTTACATGCTTCAAACGGATGTATCGATGACGCTTTACACCCTTATTCCACTGCCTATTTTATCTTTCGTGATTTACAAAGTGAGCTCAGTCATCAACCGAAAATCGAAAATCATGCAGAAAAGCCAGTCGGCGATCTCCACTTTTGTTCAGGACAGTTTTTCGGGAATCCGTGTTGTGAAATTCTTTGCGAAAGAGAAATATATTGAGAAGAATTATGGCATTAAAGTAAAAGACTATCAGGACAAAGCATTGGATCTGGCCAAAACCGAAGCCTATTTTTTTACGATTATCCTCTTTGTCATCGGGCTGCTGAATGTGGTTGTTCTGTTAATTGGCGGCCAGAAGTACATGAACAATGAACTTACCGTCGGTAAAATCGCTGATTTTTTCATGTACATCAATATCCTGATCTGGCCGTTTTCCATGGTTGGATGGGTGACTTCCATCAATCAGCGTGCAGAAGCTTCGATGTCGAGAATCAATGAATTCCTGGATATGAAAACCGAAATCGTTAATACCAGCGATGAAATTCATCCGATAAAAGGCGATATTGAATTCAGAAATGTGTCTTATGTTTATCCAAATACCGGAATCAAAGCGCTCGACAATCTGAGTTTTAAAATTGAGGCCGGAAAATCGCTCGCCATTATGGGGAAAACCGGAAGCGGAAAATCAACAATTGCTTTGCTGCTCTGCAGGCTGATTGATCCTACGGCAGGGGAAATCCTCGTTGATGGGCAAAATTTAAAGGATCTTAATCTCGAAAATTACAGAAAACACATCGGTTATATTCCTCAGGAAAGTTACCTTTTTTCTGACACCATCGAGAGCAATATCGGTTTTGCAATCGACAAACCTACTCACGAAAAAGTGGTGGAATATGCCAAGAAAGCAGACGTTCATAAAAATATTGTCGAATTCAAGGATCAGTACAAAACAATGGTCGGAGAACGCGGCGTGATGCTTTCCGGTGGTCAGAAACAGCGAATATGCATTGCAAGAGCGCTGATTAAGGAGCCTAGCATTCTTATTTTCGATGATTCGCTTTCCGCTTTGGATACCGAAACGGAGGAAAATATCCTTCAGAATATTGAAAAAGAGCTTCAGAACCGAACTTCCATCATCATCACCCATCGGGAGTCAAGCGCCAAAAGAGCAGATAAAATACTGAATCTCACCGAAATAGACAATGCCGAAGCCGTTTAGAATGTAAAATCGTTACTGATAAACCGCTTTTCTTAACAAAAGCTGAAAATAAATTTTGCCATTCGCGGAAATATTTTATATTTGTTATTATAAGATTCAAAAAAATATTTACAAATGAGCGATTACAAGGAACGCCACGAAAACGAAATTTTCACCAAGGTGCTGAAGGCGGGAAGAAGAACCTACTTCTTTGATGTGCGGGAAACAAAAGCGGGTGATTATTATCTTACGATTACTGAAAGTAAGAAGAATTTCGGGGAAAATGGTGAGGCCACTTTCGAAAAACACAAGATTTATCTGTACAAGGAGGATTTCAAGAGTTTCGAGGAGATGTTCAAAGAATCAACAGATTTTATCATCAGCCAGAAGGGCGAAGATGTGATTTCTGAAAAGCACGACAAAGATTTCAAAAGCCGTTCGTTCACGATCGAGTCAGACGAAGAAGTATAAAAGCAAAAAGCATCCAAAAATGGATGCTTTTTTATTGAGTTTAAGGTTTTATTTATTTTACTCTTTGCCGAAAAAACACTTTTCCAGGCTATAAAAACCAAAAACGCACTGAAAAATCAGTGCGTTTTTTTATGGGTGAATGAGGGGTCTCGAACCCCCGACCTCCGGAACCACAATCCGGCGCTCTAACCAACTGAGCTACAATCACCGTTTGAGGTTGCAAATATAAAGCTTTTAGATAAATTACAAAATTATTCCGTCGAAATTTTTGAAAGCCAGTAACTTTTCTGTCGTAAAGCCTTCTGCGAAGTCCACGCCGGAAAGCCGGCCCAGATCCTGAGCCCTGTAAGTCAGGCTTTCCAGGAAATCCTTAGTTGCGATGGGAGTCATGGGTTCGTTTGATTTTGGATCGTAAAACTGTGTTTTATAAGCCAGACAGGCCTCAATTTTCTTTTCCATAAACCCGGAAATATCCACCACGAAGTCAGGTTCTATATTTTTCCACTGAATATAATGGAAAACATGCTTCGGTCGCCAAGCTTCCTGCTCTTCCCCATCCATTTCAGTTTCAATTTTCACCAAACCGGAAAGAAAACAGGCATCGGAAACCAGTTTAGCCGCTTTTGCATGATCCGGATGGCGGTCATCAATGGCATTGGCGTAGATCAGTTCAGGCCGGTATTTGCGGATCATCTTTACAATCTCCATCTGATTTTCTTCTGTATTCAGAAGGAAACCGTCTTTCATCATTAAATTTTCACGGAACGAAATCCCCAAGATTTCAGAAGCGTCTGCAGCCTCTTCAGCTCTTGTAATGTTGGTTCCACGCGTTCCGAGCTCTCCCTGAGTGAGATCAACAACCGCTACTTTTTTTCCTTCGGAAATCAGTTTTGCCAAAGTTCCGCCGCAGCCCAGTTCCACATCGTCCGGATGAGCACCAAATGCTAAAATATCTGCTTTCATAGATCAAATTTAATAAAAAAACTTCCCGATTTTCATCAGGAAGTTTCAAAATTGAGTATTAAGAATTATTTATTCAGCTGTGTATTCAGGTTGATGGCATCCTGATAAGTAGGATCCATCTGAACTGATTTCGCAGCGTAATCTTTTGCTTTCGCCAGATCAGAATCTTTTACCATATAAGCGACCGCGAAATAAGCGTAAGCCAATGTCTGTCTGTTGGTTTCCAGATCTGCCGGTTTTACAGTATCGATGAATTTCTGATAAGACATTTTTGCAATATCATTATTCCCGGCCTGCTGATAAGCGTAGCCCAAACTGTAATATGCAGGCGCCCAATCTGGCAACAACTGAGACATTTTTTGCCATGTCAATATGGCACCGTTCCAGTTTTTAAGATTCTGGTATTCATTTGCCATCGCATAAAGCGCATCGGTATCCTTAGGATTAGCAGCGATTTTAACTTTCAATGCCTGAATCTGCGCATTCGTAGGACCTGAATCTGCAGCTGCTGCGGAAATAGCGCCACCACCGTTAATCTTAGCCAATTCTTCGTCCCAGTTCAGAGTCTCATCTTTGGCTGCTTTTGCGACAGCAATAAGCTTTTGAGATTCGATCATTGCCGCAGACTTTTTAGCGGCATCTTTTTCACCTTTTGCTATTCCGGCCATAATTAATCCCTGAAGTCCCTGATCGGCAGGCTGAATTCTGGTTTTATCTGCTTTCGAAAGAAAGACATCATAATCCTGTTTTGCAGCTGCATAATTTCCTTCAGAATACATGATATATGCTCTTAATTTATATTTGATCGGATCATCAACTTTATCAAAAACTTTATCCAAAGTGGCCTTTGAGTTCACATAATCTTCATTGGTAAAATATAATTTAGATATTTCCAATAAGGTATACGGATCATCGTCGGCATATTTTGTATATTTAATCAAATCCTGAGTCGCTTTTGCATTCTCCTGATAGGTGATATTATAATTTGCAAGCGCTTTGTAAGCCGGAGCGTACGTTGGATCAACAGCAATAGCTTTGTCGATGTTTTCCTTTGCCAGCTTCCACTGTTTGGCGGCCATCCACAGCGTTCCCATTCTTGTGAAGACGGAAGCTTTATTTTTAGCTACCACAGATGCTTTATCATAAGCAGACATGGCATCTCCGGGAAGTTTTTTCAAACGATACGCATCTCCTAAAGAATAGTAGTAAGGTGCAGGTACGCCACCTCTTTCGGCTCTTGTTATTGCTTTGTTAAGATAATCAATCGCTATATCGGGTGAATTGTTATTTTCAAACATCGTGAGCGCTTCTGCTGCACGGTAAAGAACTTCAGGATCTTTTTCTCTTGTATCTTTAACAACACTTTGAATTTCTGCAATAGCAGACTTGTCACCCTTCCCTAATTTAATAGCAGCGAGGCCGATTTTATTCAGGTTACTTTTTTTGTCGACCGCAAGGCCTTTATTAAAGTTTTCAGCTGCTTTTTCGAAATTAGGTTCGAATTGGGTAAGATACGTATTGCCTAAATAAAAATAATTATCACCTTCTGAAGGTGCTTTTGTGATCATTTCATTATAAATCTGACGTGCTTTCGCAAATTTATGACTGTCTACGTTTACAATTCCCTCCTGTACAGTCTGTGCAAAAGCGAAGTTGGTAAAAAATCCTACCGCTGCGGTATAAACAATTTTTTTTGTTAAATTCATTTCAAACATCATTTAAATTAATATATTACTTTTTTATTGACAATTAACAGACAACTTTCATTCCAAAAAATTATCGGGCAGAAATTACCGCATCTGGACCTCTCTGGCGTAAAGATTAAAAGGCTGTAAACCTTCTTTACTCACGATCATTTGTCCTAACTGGGTACAAGAATATCTCATAAAACCGTTTGCGATTCCAAAGCCTGCTTCGTTTCTTAAAAAATACAGGATTCTTGTAAACGGATACTTCATATTTGCTAAATTAGCGGTGTTCGGTTCGTAAAGTTTGCCCTTTTCCGACACCGCGAGAATTTTAAATTTATCTTTCAGCATCAGCGCATCTTTACCGTATGGCCGGCTGAATGTATTGAGCCCAATCACGCCGATTTTACCCGGGAAATCACTCAACCGGTCAATGACGCTTTCGTTACCGTTGAGAATGGAATACTGGAGCTCTGACGGCTGTTTTTCTATTTTTTGAGCCACGAAGTTGAGGTTGCTGGAGTTGGTGCCGTCAAAAATAAACTGTTTCTCCTCCGAAATCAGTCCATCCTTAATTTCATCTATCGAAATAGATGTTCTTTCATCGTTTTTGGGAACAATAAAAACTACAGCATCGGCCGCAAATCTGGCCGGTTCGTAATTCAGTTTCGTCTGCGTTTTATAAGCGGTAATTTCCCTTTCGGAAAGTTCCCGGGACATGACAATAAGTTTTGATTTTCCTTGAAGCAGATCCAGGAATGCAAGGTCTTCTTTCTGCACTTTAACTGAAATTTCAGTATCAGGATAGCTGATCATGTATCCACCTGTGAGCGCCTCTACTACACTTTTGAAGGAACCGTCGGTAACAACGGTAAGTTTTCCGTTATTGTAGTTGTTAACAACCGATTCTTTTTTTTTGCAGTGCAAGAAAAGCAGTACGAAGAAAAGCAGATAAATATTATTAAATCTCATCTTTCCGTCTTGATTGTTTAATTTTTTCTACCGCTCTGAAAATTCGGAATAAACCGTAGAGAATAAGCAAACCACCTAACGGGTAAGCAATATTGGGTTCCAAAGTAATGATAAAAAATTTGTAGACGATTACCACAACGCCTAAAACCATATAGAAAAATCCGGTAATTAATGATAACCAATTGAACATCATAAAAACAAAAATACAAAAAAAGAGAAGCGTACAGCTTCTCTTTTTCAATTTTAAGATAAATTAACTTATTCAAAATTCATGGCTACAGGGAATCTGTAACGTTGTCGAACTGCCTGACCGTTTATTTTTGCAGGTACCCATTTAGTTCTGATAGATTTTACCGTGCGGATGGCTTCAGCATTAAAATCTGAATTGGACCCATTAACTTTAATGTCGGTAATACTTCCATCTCTTTCAACGACAAAATTAATTTCGCCTTTGATACTACCTTCGCCTCCGTCCATTGCAGAACTATCAAAATTATCCTGAAATTTCTGTCTGAAAGCGTTTAGTCCACCAGGAAACTGAGAAGACTGATCTACTTTTTCATAAACCTCTGTCGTACTTACTTTCACTTCCGCTGTAGATGCTTTTGTACCTGTTGAAGGTGGCGGCGGCGGTGGTGTGTAAGCCGGAGTTTTCACTCCTTCCTGATTCTGAAGACCGGTTGTAGTTTCAAGCTGTTTTGAAATTGGCGGCGGTGGAGTTTCCACTTTCGGCGCTTTTTTCGGCTCAGGAACTACATTCTGGATCACTTCCTGCTTAGGCTCCTCTTTTGGAGGTGGTGGCGGTGGTGGTGGAGCTTCATCAGGCTGCTCAATAATAACATCCTGATCGATAATCTCAATCAGATTGGCATCAACTTCCTGCGCTGCCTTTTCATTCATCTGCTTAATTTTCAAGATAATGAATGGCGTTAAAGCCATCACCAAAAAAAGCACAGTTCCGAGAATGAAAGATCTGGTTAATACTTTCGGATAACGGTGTCTTAAATCATAAGCACCGTATGCCTTATTTCTGTTTTCAAATACAATCTCGTCTAAAGTTAGATTCTGACCATAATTTGTATCATCTGCCATTTGTATGTCTTTTTTATGGTTAGATTAATTTGTTGGAGCCGGTGCAGTGCTGCCGCCGACTTTTCTTTCATAAATCGCCTGTTCCCATGGTTTCACGTCGGTTACCCCGTACATTTCACTTTTGGTTATGGTCATTTCATCCAGAATATCAACAAAATTCTTGTATACTGCATCGTCCGTTGGCTTAATGATCACTGTAAATTTAGTTTGATCTGCCGCTCTGGCTTTTGCCTGCTCAATCACTTTTCTGATTCCTTCCCTGTCGAAACTGGTTTCATTCAGGGTAGCATCGGTTAGGCTCGTATTGTCCTGCTGATGCCAAAAAAGCCTGTTATCTTTACCAATCAGTAGAGAAATGGAATTCGAAAGTTTTATTTCTGTATCAGGTGGTTTTTGGTTTTCTTTCGGCTTTGCCGGAAGTCCCAGATCCATTACATTCGGTTTATTGAAGGTTGTTACCAACATGAAGAATGTAATCAAAAGGAACGCCAAATCAACCATTGGGGTCAAATCTACATGGGGTACCTGCTTTTTCGAGCGTACTTTACCACCTTTCGCGCTGTTGTCTTTTACTTGTACTTCTGCCATTGTTCAATTATTGATTTGCGCCTTCTTGACTTGTTATCAACCAGAATTTCAAGAAATCAATATCTCTCAATCCTTCGAATAAAGCTTTCACTTTCGGGTATTTGGTCTGCGTATCTCCCTTGATTGCCAATTTGTAATCAGGATTTACTGCCAAACTCTGCTGTACCCAGTCAATGAGTTGCGCATCTGTACTATCCATCGGAATTCCGGTTTTGCTTTTAAAAGCTTTCTGGTCAGCATCCGAAAGATTAAGATAGCCTTTCAGCTGGCTCATCGGCACGCCGATTGACTGAACTTTTGTAAAAGCAACCTTTTCCTGGTTTGTAAATTTCATTCCATACTTCTCTCCCATATTATCCAGCAGCTGCATTCTTTCGGTACCGTTTTCAACCGGTGTAAAATAGAATCTTCCGTCAGTTGTACTCAGAACAGTCATTAAACTGGCATCCGGAAGAAGCTTTTCAGATATAGAAGATGGCGTGGTTATCGTCTCGACGTCAGGTACTGCGAACTGAGCCGTGAGGATAAAGAACGTAAGGAGTAGAAACGATACATCGGTCATGGCCGTCATATCTACCCTTATATTATGTCTTTTTGGTTTGACTCTCGCCATTATATTTTATTTTTTTATTAAACTTCAGATATTTAGACAGCTTCTTTCCGCTTAGGTTAAAAGCTGTCTTGCCATACTCTGCAAAAATTTCTTAGTGAAATTCAGCAAATGACTGCTGGATTGACATTGCGATTTCGTCAATTTTGAACGTTAATCCGTCAATCTTAGAAGTAAAATAGTTATAAAGGATAATTGCAACAGCCGATGTACCAATACCTAAAGCAGTATTAACAAGTGCCTCGGAAATACCGATTGACAATGCTGCCGAATCCGGCGTACCACCACCTGCACCCAATGCGCTAAATGCCTTGATCATCCCGATTACGGTTCCCAATAGTGCAACCAAAGTTGCTACCGTTCCCAGTGTGGAAAGAATCATCATATTTTTCTCCAACATTGGCATTTCAAGTGTTGTAGCTTCTTCGATAGATTTGTTTAGAGCGACCATTTTCTGCTCTTTGTTCAAAGTGGTATCATGAGAAAGTGCTTTGTAAGTCGTAAGACCTTCTTTAACAACATTTCCTACAGATCCTTCCTGTCTGTCGCATTCTTCAATCGCTTCATCAATTTTGTTCTGGTTCAGCAATCTTCTCACGTTCAGTACGAAATTATCAACATTTCCCTGACCAGAAGCTTTTCTTAAAACCAATGCTCTTTCAATAGAAAATACGATTACGATAATCATGAAGGCAATAAGGATTGGTACAATTGGTCCACCCATGTAAATAATACCCATAAACCCATCACCAGGATGCAGTTCCTTAGTCTCTAAACCTGAGAACGCCACCGATGACAAACCGTCAAGTCGTGGATCTGCTTTGAAATTTCCAGGATTCCCCAGAACGAATAAATAAATGGCAATACCTATTAAAAGAAGAATAGGGATTATTAATGCAGGATTTAACCCACCTTGTTTTTTAGCAACTACTTGCTCCTCGCTGTTTGAAACATTCATTTCCATACTAAACTAAATTATAATTGTTATTTTTTTAATTTTTCGAGTGTAAAATAAAGTCAAAATATTCAATAATGCAAGGGATTAACCTAAAGTTGGCAATAATCTCGCTCATGTTATGAGTTTTTAACATTGCGTTATCATTAAATTAAATTGCATTTTCTGATGATAATTTTCACTTTCAATTAGAGTGTTGAAAAATCACAAAAAAAGAACCTCTTTTTTTGTGACAGAACCGCGTCTAAATTATTTTTAAATTTATTAATACACAATATTAATAATTTTTTTCGGCACTATAATTACTTTCTTCGGTTTATTCTCACCCAACTGCTGCTGTACGCGCTCATCGTTCATCGCCATTTCCTCAATCTGCGAAGCCGATAAATCTGCGGGCAAAGCCAGCTTAAATCTCATTTTCCCGTTAAAACTTACCGGATATTCAATTTCGTCTTCTACGAGATACCTTTCTTCAAATTCCGGGAATTTCTGAAACTCGACAGAATCTTTGTATCCTAAATGATGCCAAAGTTCCTCAGCAAGATGCGGAGCATACGGAGAAATCATTATTGCCATGGGTTCCAGTATCTTTCTTTTATTGGTTTTCAGCTTCTGAAATTCGTTTACGGCAATCATAAATGATGAAACCGAAGTGTTGAAAGAGAAATGATCAATATCCGAAACCACTTTCTTGATGAGTGTATGCAGTACTTTATATTCTTCTTTAGTCGGTTCTTCTGCTGAAACCTCGAAATTGTCTCCATTATAATAAAGATTGTAGAGTTTTTTCAGAAAACCGTAAACGCCGCTCAATCCTTGGGTATTCCATGGTTTACTCTGTTCCAAAGGCCCGAGGAACATTTCATACATTCTCAGACAGTCGGCGCCGTATTCTTCGCAGATGTCATCCGGATTTACGACGTTGTATTTGGACTTGGACATTTTCTCCACTTCTCTTTCGCAAATATATTTTCCGTCTTCCAGAATAAATTCAGCATCTGCGAATTCTGAACGCCAGTTTTTGAATTTTTCGGTATCCAGTTCATCAGATGTTCCTTTTAATAAGGATACATCGACATGAATTTTTTGGGAGGTATAATTTTCAGTTAAATTTTTCGAGACAAACTGATTCGTGCCTTCGATTCTATACACAAACGCGCTCATCCCCAAAATCATTCCCTGATTGATGAGTTTTTTGAAAGGTTCATCATGATTGATATAGCCTCTGTCCTTCAAAAACATATTCCAGAAACGCGAATACAGCAAATGACCGGTCGCATGCTCGCTTCCGCCAATGTATAAATCGACTTGTCCCCAATAATTCGAAAGATTTTTATCGATGAAGACCTCATCATTTTCAGGATCCATGTATCGCAGAAAATACCATGAACTTCCGGCCCAACCAGGCATTGTCGACAATTCCAAAGGAAAAATGTTGATATGATCGATCAATTCTGTCGCCACCACTTTTTCTTTCATTTCGTCCCAGGCGAAATTCTTTGCATTTCCGAGTGGCGGATCGCCGTCTTCAGTCGGTAAATATTTTTCCACTTCAGGCAATTCCAGAGGAAGTGCTGAAACCGGCAGCGCATAAGGCATTCCGTCTTTATAATATACCGGAACGGGCTCTCCCCAATATCTCTGCCGCGAAAAAATCGCATCACGCTGTTTATAATTCGTTGTTCCATGACCGATGCCACGGTTCGTGATCTCGTCGACGATTTTTGCCTTGGCTTCATCGTATTTCATTCCGTTCAGGAAATCTGAGTTCACGCAAACGCTGTCTTTGGAATCGAAAGATTTTTCCTGAACGTCTTCCTCGGTTTCCACGACTTTTACAATATTCAGTCCGAATTTTTTCGCAAAACGGTGGTCGCGGTCATCATGAGCAGGAACCGCCATTACAGCACCCGTTCCGTAACCCATTAAAACATAATCGGAGATATAGACCGGCATTTTATCATCGGTGAACGGATTTAAAGCATACGTTCCTGTGAAAGCACCGCTGACGTTTTTCACATCCGTCATCCGGTCGCGTTCTGTTTTTTTGGAAGTTTCTTCGATGTACTGATCAACTTCTGACTTCTGCTCTTCAGTGGTTAGTTTTTCGACCAAAGGATTTTCCGGCGCGAGCACCATAAAAGTTGCTCCGAAGATCGTGTCGGGACGCGTGGTAAAAACCGAAATTTTTTCTTCACCATTTTCAACATCAAAAGTCACCTGCGCGCCCTGCGATTTTCCGATCCAGTATTCCTGGGAATCTTTCAGCGGCTGCGGCCAATCCAAAGTTTTCAGACCCTGAAGCAATCTTTCGGAATACGCGGTGATCCTCATGCTCCACTGCATCATTTTTTTCTGAAAAACAGGAAATCCTCCACGCTCCGATTTTCCGTCTTTCACCTCATCATTGGCGAGAACCGTTCCCAATCCGGGACACCAGTTTACGGTGGTTTCGGCCCGGTAAGCCAGGCGGTAATTCAATAAAACATCCTGTTGATCGAGTTCAGAAGCGTTTCTCCATTCCTCGGCAGTGAAATTCAGTTCCTCATTCTGAACCGCAGATAGATTTGCTGAGCCGGATTCTTCAAAATGTTGAATTAAAGTCTCTATGGATTCAGCTTTGTCTGTACGTTTATTGTACCACGACTGAAAAAGCTGGATAAAAATCCACTGCGTCCATTTATAATATGAGGCATCGGAAGTTCTTACTTCTCGGTTCCAGTCGAAAGAAAAACCGATTTTCCGCAGCTGCTCTTCGTATCTTGTAATATTCTGTTCGGTAGTGACCGCAGGACGGGTTCCCGTCTGGATCGCATACTGTTCGGCCGGCAGTCCGAAACTGTCGTAACCCACGGGATGCAAAACATTAAAACCCTGATGTCTTTTATACCGTGCATAAATATCGGACGCGATATATCCCAAAGGATGGCCGACGTGCAAACCTGCTCCGGAAGGATAAGGAAACATGTCCAAAACATAAAATTTCGGTTTGTCGGTTGTATTTTCGGTTTTAAAGGTTTGATTTTCTTCCCAGAATTTCTGCCACTTTTTTTCGATCGATTGATGGTCGTAAAACATTGTCTATTTTTGAGTAAGCTGCAAATTTAAGTTTTTTAAAAGAAAAAATCCTCACTTCGAAAAGGAGGATTTTTACCATGGCGTGGCATATAACAATGACTGATCCGGAAAGCCGGATCTTAATTTATTTTTTTGAACGTGTAGGTTTCAGCATAATAAACATTACCAACCGTTTCTTCAACAATAATATTCATCATTTCATTATTCAGCGACGTTACTCTGCCGTACTCGATCACGCCCTGGAAACTCATTTCTATTGCTGTTGAGTTTTTGTCGTGTACATAAATGAAATTCTTATCACTGATGGTGGCACAAATGGTTCCAACCTGTTCACGGGTGGTTTGTTTACCGCTGCCGTCTTCGTTAAAAACCCATCTCGATTCTTTCTGACAGTCGGTATAATCATAACTTTCAGTTACAGGAGTGCTGTTAGTCACCGTAGTTTCAACCCTTTTAATGGGCTGCCAGTTCCCCACAATGGAATAAGTGGGTTCATCTTCGGTATTAGTACATCCGGTGAACACCAAAAGTGACATTGCAGCAAATATTAAAGCTAATTTTTTCATATTTAAATTTTCTGGCATAAAAATATAATTTTTTTTAAAATTTTCGGGATATATTTTTGATTTTATTCCATTAAAGCCATCATAAACCACTAAAACTTAAAATTTGATCTTAAAATCGTTCTGTTTCGCAACGAAATCAGAAATCCAGGAATTCATGAAGCTTTTTTTCAATCGCTTCAGTGGCATCGGGTTGGGAATCGATAAATTCTGCCGCCTTCTCTCCCATCTGTTTCCTTAAGCCATCATCATTCATTAAACCAAGGATATATGGTGCTGCAAAAAACTCGTCCTCAAAAGCTTTTCCACCATTCAGGGCTATAAGTTCATCTGCTTCCGGATTTTTGGTATAATGGTTTCCGAAAATCACAGGAATTCCAAAAGTTGCAGCTTCCAGAATATTATGGAGTCCTTTTGAATGAAAACCGCCTCCAACAACCGCAAGATCTCCGTAAGAATAAAGCTTTGAAAGCAAACCGATGCAGTCGATAATCAATATTTGTGCGTTGGAATTCTGAAGTGAAGGATTCTCGAGAAGCTGCGAATACAAAATTGCATTTGGGAAAATCTCCTGTAAATGCGGCACTCTTTTTAGATCGTGCGGCGCAATGATGAGTTTTAACACGTGATTTGCGGAAGCGACAATTTCCGCGAGCCTTTCTTCGGATTCCCAGGAACTTCCGAAAACCACGGTTTTTTTATTCTGCTTGAAACCCTCAACCAATTCTACTGAATTTTCGCGTTCACGAAGATTTTTTACCCTGTCGAAACGCGTATCTCCGGCTGTGGAAGAATTTTTAAGACCAATTCCTTTAGCCAGTGCGGTGGAATGTCGGGTCTGGTGAAAAAACCAGTCTACATTTTCTTTCAGCTGCTTAATAAACCAGGTTCCGTACACTTTAAAGAAAATCTGCGTTTCATAAAAAAGCGCAGAAATCACAAAAACTTTTGCACCCTGATTTTTCAGTTCTTCCAGAAGATGGTACCAGAAATCATATTTTACCGTGAAAAAAATGTCGGTTTTAAAGTTCGCAGTAAATTCTTTCACCCATTTTTCAGTATCGAAAGGGAGGAAACAGACGGCATCGGCAATATTGTTTTTATTGATGACATTATCGTAACCCGATGGGGAAAAAAAGGTGACCAGAATTTTATGATCCGGGAATTTCTCTTTTAATTTTTCCAGAACAGGAAGCCCCTGTTCATACTCTCCCAAACTTGCGGCGTGCATCCAGATGACCTTGTCGGTGGGCAAAATTTCCGACTGTACAATTTCACAGCTCTGCCTTCTTCCGGCGAGACCTTTTTTCAGTTTATAGTTGAACATCGCTCCGACTTTGAAACCGAAAATCATCAAACTGATAAATATGTTGTAGATAAATCTCACCTTTTAAAATAATATTTTTGAAAACCACCAAAGGTCCCAGTTATAAAAATTTGATCTTCATAAAAATTGTGGTGTGGCAAATAATCTTAAACCTCTGTCTTTCTTTTCTGATTCGCTTTTCCCACGTAAATTAACAAACCAATGACGGTCAAATACATAAAACCAATGATTAATCCCGGTGGAAAAGAAAAGCCTTCACCGTTGCCCAAAGAAATTTTTACTCCGTAGTACATCATTAATCCAAAAACCAGCATAATGACAAAACAGAGAACCTGAATAAAATTTCGAATGGCCTGAGTATTATTCTTCATAACATCGGGAAGATTGATGATTTGCGGTTTCAGATATATAAATAAGCACATACTGAACAGAATGGTTGCCACTGCGGCTTCTACCCAAATCAAATATTTACTTCCAAAACCATCAACAACTCCTTGTCCGTCAAAATGAACTGGGATAATGCTCGGAAATTCAGAAAAATATATTGCTGGATAAATCCAGACAAACAGAAGCAACAGAATACTTAAAATCTGAAAGATCTTTGCAAACATCATCATCAAATTATAATATTAAAAGATTCAACCCTACTCAGCCACTTCTTATAACAATCTGCGGATAAACCTTAGGCTATGCGTATGCCGCTTCAGTTCCTGATTAAAAATTCCCGATGTATCCAGCGTATCGATGCGCACTTTCCCGTAGGAATGAATGATTTTCTGATCTTCGAGCATCATTCCGACATGAACAATCTGCCCTTCTTCATTTTCAAAAAATGCCAAATCTCCCGGTCGGCTTTCTTCTACAAAATCCAGAACGCTGCCTTTCGCGGCCTGCTGAGAAGCTTCGCGCGGTATGGAAATGCCATGAATTTTATAAACCAGCTGCGTAAAACCGCTGCAGTCGATTCCAAAAAAACTCCGTCCGCTCCACAGATAAGGGACATTCAGAAAAAGTTGGGCAGTTGCAGAAACCTGTTCCGGTGAAGCAGTTTTCGACACTTCAGCAGTTTGAACAGGAATTTCACTTCCCATCGAAAGAAGTGTTTTTCCTTCCGGCAAGTCATAAATGCCAAAAGGTTCGGTTAAAATTTCAGTTTGTCTCTTTTGGAAATATTCTTCAGATGTAATGGAAATCTGTTTGGAATCTACCCAACCTTCAAACCGGTCAAAATCCATTGAAATTTTTGAAAAACTGCCTTTAATCTCCAGAATATTAACGCTTTCTCCGTACAGGATCTGCGAAACCATCTCCGACTGATGTGAATTTTCAGCCCGAAATGGTGCCACCGAAACATTACAAATTCCTTTTTCCATAAATCCTGCAGGTTATTTCTTTCTCATTAAATTTACTCCGTCCCGCAAAGGTAAAATAAGATTTTCAAAATCCTCATCCTGCGCCACCAAATCGTTGAGTTCTTTAATATTCTGTGTGGATTTCTGTTTTGGGTCTTCTTCCAACACTTTCCCGTACCAGAGCACATTATCAAATAGAACAACAGAACCTGATCTGAGCCTTGGTTTGATCAACTGGAAATATTCCACATAATTTTCTTTATCGGCATCAATGAAAACAAGATCGAAAACCTCAGCGGTTTCCTTCAGAAAAACCTTTGCATCGTGAATTCTAAAATCAATCTGTGCTGAGCATTCACTTTCATCAAAATATTTTCGGGGAAGATAAGCCAGCTCTTCATTCACATCCAGCGTCGTTATTTTTCCGTCTTTAGCAAGACCTTCGGCTAGACAAAGCGTTGCGTATCCCGTGAAAGTACCGATTTCCAGAATGTTTTTCGGCTGCATCATTTTTGATATCACCGTGAGCAGCCTTCCCTGCTGATATCCTGAAATCATATGCGGTTGCGTGGTTTTCTGAAAAGTTTCTTTTCTTAACCTCTTGAGAAGATCGGGTTCAGCGGAAGCATGATTCTCCAGATAGCGGTCCATTTCGGGACAGGTTTCTTCAAAAAAACTCATAATTTTAAAAAAGTTTAGCCAAAATTAGGGAATTGATTTTTAATATCTTTGCCGGATGTTGACCACCGAGAATTTTCTGCAACAACTGGAGGAAATCTGCCCGCATTTTTCGGACAGGAAATTTCTTTTGGCGGTGAGCGGTGGCGCAGATTCCATGGTTCTTCTTCATCTTTTTCAGACAGCAGGTCTGAATTTTCAGGTAGCACACGTGAACTATAAACTTCGCGCAGAAGATTCGAATCTGGATCAGAAGACAGTTGAAGATTTCTGCAAAAAAAATCATATTCCATTCCATCTATATCAGGTTTCCGAAAAAGATAAAAAGCCCCAAAACTCCATTCAGAATTGGGCCCGTGATCTTCGGTATGGGTTTTTCAGAAAAATTCAGGAGAAAGAAAATCTGGATTTTCTCGTGACCGCGCATCATCTGAATGATCAGCTTGAAACTTTTCTCATCAACCTATCAAAAGCTTCCGGAATTCGAGGTTTAACAGGAATTCCGGCAAACGAAAACCAAATTCTGCGTCCGCTTTTGCCTTTTTCGAAGGATGAAATCTACGCCTTTGCAGAAACACATGAAATTGAGTTCCGCGAAGACCTTTCAAACCAAAAAAGCGATTATTTAAGGAATAAAATTCGCAACGAAATCAGGCCCAAGCTGCTAGAAACCAACGCGCATTTCCTTCGGAATTTCGCAAAAAGTCTCGATTATCTTAATCAGATTAAAGATTTTGCTGATGAAAAAGTTCAGGAAACAACACGCGAACTGCTCGTGGAAAAAGAGAATGGAATTTTTATTGATAAACCTGAATTTCTCAATCAGCATTATTTTGTGCAGTTCGAAATCCTCAGAACATTCGGATTCGACAAAGAAAAACAAATCAACAAAATCCTTGAAGCAGAGAACGGGAAAACTTTTCATTCGGGCACGTATACGCTGTTTGCAGACCGGAATCAGTTTGTTCTGAAGAAGTCATCTGAAGTAAATTCCGACGATTCGACGGAAGAAATTTCTCTGGAAGTCATTGAAAATACAGTAGTAATTCCGCCAAATCACTCCACATCGGAAGACAGTTCTTTTGAGTGGTTTTTTGATGCAGAAAAACTCTGTTTTCCTTTAAAATTAAGAAAGAAAAAGCCAGGCGATACGTTTTATCCTATCGGAATGATAGGGAAAAAGAAAATTTCGAAGTTCTTTAGGGATGAAAAATTGCCTATTTTTGCGCAGCAGGAAATCTGGCTTTTATGCGACGCGAACGATGATGTTTTAGGCATTGTTCCGTTCCGGCAGGACCGCAGATTTTCGGCAGAGGAAAACTCCGCAAAAACAATAAAAGTAAAAAGGTAAGCAGTGTCTTTTCCTATGGGTAAAGGCGTCCTTCAACTTTTAACGAAAAATAAAATTGAAATGAAATTTAAAAATTGGTTACTCTTCAGCCTTCTCTTTATTTACCAGGCATTTTCGGCACAGATCAAGGATCCGGTAAAATTCAAATACAACATCAATTCCCTTCAGAATAATGAGTACGAAGCGGTTTTGACGGCAACCATCGAAAAAGACTGGCATGTTTATTCCAAAGACCTGCCGCCCGATTCCGGAATCCCTACAGAAATGAAACTCTCGTCGAAAGAGGGCATTGAACTGATCGGAAAAGTGACGGAAGTAGGAAAAAAACACGACGAATTCTCGGAAGCTTTCGGTGCACAGATCGTGTATTATTCAGATCTCGTACAGTTTAAACAGAAATTTAAACTTAAAAACGGTGCAAAACCTGCCAATATTACGGCAGAAATTATGTATCAAACCTGTAACGACCGGATTTGTCTGGCTCCTAACACGCTGGAATTTGAACAGAAAATAACTCCGGTTTCCAGTGGAAGCGCAGTGATTTCGAAAGCTGAAACCCCTGAAGAAACTGCGAAAGATTCTTTAACACAAACCGCAATTCCAGATGAAGCAGGAACAAATGCGGCGGCGGCTTCCCCAATTCAAGCACAACAAAAAGGCCTGAAAGTGAATTCCATTGATTTTGAAAATCCTTTAACCGACTGCGGGATGGAAAAACAGGAAAATAATGAAAACTTCTGGACTTATCTGCTTCTGGGATTTTTCGGCGGACTCATTGCATTGCTTACGCCGTGCGTGTTTCCAATGATTCCTTTAACCGTATCGTTCTTTACAAAAGGTTCTAAAAACCCGGCAAAAGGAAAACGTGATGCCTTTATTTACGGATTTTTCATTCTGCTCATTTTTGTGCTGCTGAGTGTTCCGTTTCATATTATCGACGGAATTGCGGGCAATATCTTTAACCAGATTTCCACCAGCATCTGGCTGAATATTACGTTCTTCATTATTTTCATCTTTTTTGCGGGAAGTTTTTTCGGTTATTACGACATTACGCTGCCGAGTTCCATTGCCAACAAATCCTCAAAAGCTGAAGACGCCGGCGGAATTATCGGAATATTTTTCATGGCATTAACTTTGGTGATTGTTTCTTTTTCGTGCACCGGTCCTATTTTAGGCAGTCTGCTCGGGAGTGCGGTTACCGGTTCTGCAAATGTACCGATGTTGCTGACTTTTGCGTTGGCAGGTTTCGGATTGAGTTGGGCGATTGTTTTCGGACTATTGGCATTGTTTCCGCAGGCGTTGCAAAGTCTGCCGAAATCAGGCGGCTGGATGAATACCGTAAAAGTTTTTTTAGGATTTATAGAATTGGGGCTCGCTTTAAAGTTTCTGTCGAAAGCAGATTTGGTTTCCAAAACATTTTTCCTGAAACGGGAACTTTTCATCGTTCTTTGGATACTGATTACGATTGGTTTGGTGCTTTATCTGTTCGGAAAAATCAGATTTCCGCACGATGATAAAAAACAGCAGATTTCACTGCCGAGAAAAATTGTTGGTTTCCTTAGCATCGGTTTTATCATTTATCTGATTCAGGGATTAATTCCAGCTGAACGGCCAAAACTGCAGCTGCTTTCAGGGATTTTGCCACCGATCAATGTCAGTTATCTGCATGATGAAAAAGACGGAATTCTCGGCATGCATCCGCAGCACGATTATTTCAAGGCAATTGAACTGGCAAAAAAGGAAAACAAACCGGTTCTCATCGACTTTACGGGTTACGGCTGCGAAAACTGCCGGAAAATGGAAGAATTTGTCTGGAGTGAACCCGACATTCTCCCCATCCTTCAGAACGATGTGATTCTTGCGTCTCTTTATGTGGATGACAAAGAAGAACTTCCTGAAAGCGAGCAGACCAAAATCGACATGGGCAACGGTCAGATGAAAAAAATCAAAACAATTGGCGACAAATGGTCACTGTTCCAGCAGATCAATTTCAACAATAATTCCCAGCCGCATTATGTGTTGGTTTCTCCGGACGGCAAAGTGATCAACTACCCGGTTTCAGGCTATATGCCGAAAGAAGATTTCAAAAACTTCCTGAACTGCGGAATCGGTTATTTTAAAAACCAGAAATAGCGCTTCAGAAATTATTCGCTCAAATTATAAAACCCTGAAAGTTCAAACTTCCAGGGTTTTTTATATGCCGCATAGCAATTGTTGATTAATATTCAACAATTCATCTTAAAGGGTACAAATATTGCATCTGATATTTATAATCATCATTCATTTCTTATCACTTTTCCTCTTTTATTCAATTTTAAATAATTCAATCATGGAGAATATTACACCAGCGCAAAGCAAAAACGGAAGAAAATCGCTTGCCCAGAAATTCATACAAATCGACATGACTCCAATGGTTGATTTAGGTTTTCTGCTGATTACTTTCTTCATCCTGGCTACCAATTTTCTGCAGCCGAATGTAATGGATCTGGGACTTCCCGCAAAAGAAGACATACCGACGGGAAATGAAATCAAAGACAAAAATCAGGTGACTTTTATCCTTGGAGAAAATGATCAGGTCTATTATCACCAAAGCAATGCGAATGATTTGCAGTCTAAAGGCCTGCTGAAAACCTATTTTGAGGATTTAAATATTTCAAAAATCATTGCTGAAGCCAAAAAGAATGCTCCAAATCCGGAAAAATTCACCGTTATCATTAAACCGACAGATGAGGCGAATTATAAAAACTTCGTCGATATTCTGGACGATATTGCCATCACCCAAACTGAACGTTATGGTATTGCAGACCTCAAACCCTGGGAAGAAAAAGTGTATGAGCAGCAAATACGGTAGTTGAATCAAAAATTTTGAGCATCCTGGATGCTCATTTTTATTTAGATGGTTTAGAGTTTCCCTATATTTGAATATCAAAAAAAGAAAAATGCTGAACTACGAAATATCCGGAAAAGGAAAAGAACAGCTGGTTCTGCTCCACGGTTTTATGGAAAACCTGATGATCTGGGAAGAAATGGAAACGTATCTGTCCGACGATTTTACTTTAATTAAAATCGATTTACCGGGACACGGTATCTCTAAAATATACAGTGAAGTTCACACCATGGAATTTATGGCTGAAGAAGTGAAAAAAGTGACAGACAAACTGAAACTGAAGGATTTTCATTTGCTCGGACATTCGATGGGCGGTTACACCTCGTTGGCTTTTGCTGAAAAATTTCCTGAAAAACTGAAAACGCTGACCCTCTTTTTTTCATCCTTTTTCGCCGATGATGCGGAAAAGAAAGCACTGCGGAAAAAAAGTTTCAGAATCATCAAAGAGGCGTATCCGAATTACGTGAAGGCGGGAATTCCGAATCTTTTTAACGAAAATGAAAAAGATATTCTGGAAGGAAAGATTGAACTCGCAAAGGAAATTGCCCTTTCAACGCCAACTGACGGCGTTCTGGCCGCAGTAAAAGGCATGATTAAAAGAACCGACAAAACTTCTGTCCTGGAAAATTTCGAAGGAAAAATCCTCGTTATCGCAGGAAAACATGACAATGGGGTAAAAACCGATGAAATGCTCAAAAGCCTGCCCGACAGCACCAACATCAAATCCTATCTACTCGACTGCGGACATAACGGGCACTGGGAAAAACCGGAAATCTGCGCCGCAATAATCAATACCGAACTGTTGCATAATCTGCCGAAAAACCTGGTTTTTTGATTGTTCACTGTCTAAAAGAAAACTCCTGTTTGTATAATCGGTATTTTGATAAAATTTATGTTTTAAATAATGGAAATTGAAACTTTAATTCTTACAGTTATACCGCTAATAGTAAGCATACTAATTTTTTTCTATTCTATAATTATTCTTTGGAAGAAGAAAAATTTAATGAATATATTATTGGTGCTCATAAATACTTTTTTATTTGCCCTTACAATCCTTGTATTATATAATTTGTACTTTAAAAATGCTTATCCCGTTTATTATCATTTAATTTTTATTCCAGTGATGGTAGTAATATTAGGTGTACAGATTTTATACAAAAAGAAAAAGAATTAAAAATCTTCTTTCTCGATTTTTTCTTTAAAATCTTCAATTGTTTCTTCAATCGATTTCATGTATTTCCCGCCGGCTGCGTTGATGTGACCGCCTCCATTAAAATGATTTCTGGAAAACTGATTCACATCTACATCTTCTTTGGACCGGAAAGATATTTTAATGAAATCTTCATACAAATCTTCCATAAAAAATGCAGAAACCTGAGTGCCCATAATGCTTAAACCATAATTCACAAAACCTTCGGTATCGCCTTTCTGGAAACCAAATTCCTTCAGTTCATCACGTTTCAGCCAAAGAATCGCCACTTTTCCGTCTTTCACCACTTCAATTCTGCCCAGAATCAAAGCCAGCAAATGAAGCCGCGAAACGGTGTTCGTGTCCCAGGTGTTGGAAGTGATCATGGCTGGATCTGCGCCTTTTTCAATTAAATTGGCAACAATCCGGTGCGTTGAAGCACTTGTGGACCGGAAACGGAACCCGCCTGTGTCCGTCATGATTCCGGTGTAAAGACATTCCGCGATTTCCAGATCTACTTTGTCTTCTTCTTCCAGCGCCTGAATGAAATGATAAATCATTTGCGAAGTTGCAGGAACAGTGACATCAGAATACACGAAATCAAAATCCTCCGGCTGCTGGTGATGGTCGATGAGTATTTTTTTTGCCCGTGCTTTTTCAATCCACGGTCCGACTAAATTTCCGCTTCGGTGTGAGGCATTGAAATCGAGGATGAAAATCACATCGGCATTGTAAATGGCTTCGCCGGCTACTTTTCGTTTATAATCGGCAATGATGATTTTTTTTGATTCAGGCATCCATTTCAGAAATTTCGGAAAATCGTTTGGAACAATTACGTCGGCTTCAAGACCTTTCTGTTTCAGAAAATGTTTCAGTCCCAAACTCGAACCGATCGCGTCGCCATCAGGATTGTGGTGGGTAATGATAACAATTTTTTTATCGGGAGTCAGGAGTTTTTTGATTTCTGATATTTCTGAAGGCGTAAACATATTTCTTCTTTTTTTAAGTCGACAAAGATAAGTTTTTATGGTAAAGCGGGAAGAATGAAGATTTCACACATCCACATTAATCCTTATTTCGGTGTGGAAGCGCAGTTGTAGATTAAAAATGTACCTGAAAAGATCGTGAAATTTAGAGAGAAATGTTCTTTGCCTTCCAGCAAATGATTTAAAAGGCAGTTTCGCAGAAATTAATCCAAATATATTTGCAGAAAATAAAAACTTTCCTATCTTTGCAGTCTGAAAAATAAGATAGAGTTATAACTAAAAATATAAGCAATGCCAAAAAGAACATTTCAACCATCCGAAAGAAAGAAAAGAAACAAGCACGGTTTCAGAGAAAGAATGTCTACACCAAACGGTAGAAGAGTTTTGGCGGCCCGAAGAGCAAAAGGCAGAAAGAGTTTAAGCATTAGTTCCGCAAGAGCTAAGAGATAATCTCGTAACGATCATATACAGGATATGCTTGAAAAGTAAATTTTCAGGCATTTTTTGTTGTTAAAATTTCACAAAAATGGAGCGAGGAATGAAACTTTTCTTTATTTTTGATTTCCTTTAAAACACCGTTCCGCTTTTAAATCCCTATCAATCCTCAATTAAATACACATGCCACACAGAAACGACCCAGGCGAAAATATCATCAATCTGACCAATGCCAAAATTGCGCAGAAGAATTTCACTGTTTTGAGCAATGTTGATCTGCACATCCAGAAAGGCAGGTTCTGCTACCTTATCGGGAAAACCGGTTCAGGGAAAAGCTCTCTGTTGAAAACCCTCTACGGTCATATTCCGCTTACCGCAGGACAAGGAAGTGTTGCCGGTTTCGATCTTTCGAAACTCAGCACCTCAGAAATCCCGAACCTGAGAAGAAAACTTGGGATTGTATTCCAGGATTTTCAGCTTCTGTCCGACAGAACGGTTGAAAAAAACCTCAAATTCGTTTTGGAGGCCACCGGTTGGAATGACCGCGCTAAAATTGATGAGCGGATTAATGAAGTTCTGGAAAGCGTGGGAATGAAATCGAAAAAACACAAGATGCCTCACGAACTTTCGGGCGGTGAGCAGCAGCGTGTAGCGATCGCAAGAGCGCTTCTGAATCATCCGGAACTGATTCTTGCCGATGAACCTACCGGAAATCTGGATCCTGAAACTTCCAATGACATTATGACGCTGCTGAAACAGGTGGCTTTGGAAAATCACTGTGCAGTAATGATGGCGACCCACGATTACCATATGATCCAAAACTTTCCGGGCGAAGCCATCAGATGCGAAGACGGAAAAGTAACAGTTCTCGATACCGCAGAACTTTTCGAATAAATTATTTGTTTTTGAAAACGTGAAACTCTTTGGTGAGTTCAAGATATTGGTCCGAGTATATTCTCGGACTTTTTTCTATTGTAAAATGCTCCTCCACTAAAAGTTTTTCCGAAAAGCTAAACTCCAGAACCAAACGTTTCGGTTTGGAACCTGCAATTCCCGAAATGGTGACTTTCTTAATCAAATGAAGTTGATTTTCCCGACCCAATTCCTCAAAAACATTTCCGGCTTCATAAGGAATAATGACTGAAAAAATTCCTGAAGGTGACAGCAGCAATGCTGAACGGCTGATTAAAGACCGGAAATCAAGTTCGGTTTGTTGCCTCGCAAGAACATGCTTCACAGACGGATTTTCTTCAAAATATGGTGGATTGCAAAGAATCAGATCAAATTTTTCTTCAGATTCAAAGCTTTTAAAATCAGCTTGAAGTGATTTCATTCTTTGATGAAAAGGAGAATTCTTAAAATTTTCGGCCGCCAATTGAGCCGCGTCGGGATTGATATCGATTGCAGTGATGGATGCATCACCGTTCCGCTGTGCAGCCATCAGCGTAATAAGGCCGCTTCCGGCTCCGATCTCCAGGATCCGTTCCGCTTCTTCAACAGTTGACATTGCACCGAGCAAAACACCGTCTGTGCCGATTTTAAACACTTCTTCGTGCTGAAGTAGAGAAAAATTTTTGAACTGAAAAGCCTTCACTATAAATTGGTCGGCAAAAGAATGGTAAACTTTGTGCCTTTTCCTACGGTAGATTTTACGGTAATTTCACCCTTATAATCTTCAATCATTTTCCGGATCATCGTAAGACCGAGTCCCATTCCGCCGCTTTTTGATGTGAAATTGGGTTCGAAAATGCGATGATGAATTTCTTCGGGAATTCCGGTTCCGTTATCTTCCACCGAAATCACTACGCGTTTGTTGTACTGTTCAAGATCGACATTGATGATCGGCGGGCGGTCGTCATGAACCGCCTGTTTGGCATTGGTGATGAGATTTGTAATAATCCGGTTGAGATAAATCTTATCCATATGAATCATGATATTTTCCTTGTTCGAATGCACAAATATCTCGTCATCACTGAAAACACCTATGATGTGTAAGATTTCACTGTTCAGATTGAAGGTTTCATTGTATTTTTCCGGAAGCTGGGCAAATTGGGAGAAGGCACTTGCGACTGTAGCAATCAGATCAATCTGGTCCACCATTGTGTCGCTCATGTGTTTCACTTTTTCTTTAATCTGCGGATCATTCGCATCAAATTTCCTTTGAAAATTCTGAATGGTGAGTTTCATTGGAGTCAGCGGATTTTTAACTTCGTGTGCCACCTGTTTCGCCATTTCGCGCCATGCGCTTTCTTTTTCTTTAAAACTGAGTCTTTCTTTCTGGTCCTGAATCTGGAGAATCATTTTGTTATAAGCCTTTACCAAAGCACTTAACTCATCGTTTTTATAATATTTTATCGGCTGAAAATCATTCTCAAAAAGAGTAATTCTCGTAATCATTTCAGAAAACCTGGTGAGCGCTTTGGTGAGATTATTGGAAATGATCCAGCTGAGCCAGATACTGAAAATAATGATCAGGAGATTAACAATAATGATGTATTTCACATATTTGTTTACCACCTCCATATAGGCCGATTCGTTGTGGTAATAAGGAAAATAAACAATGGCTACCGGATCCAGCATATTGTTTTTCAGGAGAAGATATGAGGATGAAAGATGCGTTTGCGCTTTTTCGTCATAGCTCTGAATATCCACCCTTTTATCAGTCGCCAGAAGTTTGTTGACCACAGGAAGCGCAACTTTTTTCTGCGGAATAAGGCTTAAATCTTTGTTGGAAAGAAGGAAATCACCTTTTAAATTATAAATCACCACATCATGTTTATTGATATCGGCAATTTCATACACTTTATTGCTTAAGATTTCCTGAAGATCTTCGGTCTGCACCTGAGTGTGACTCACCGAATAATCGAGATATGCCATCAACGCTTCCGTTTTGTTCTGCATATCGGTTCGGCTCTGTTCAACTGCATTATTTCTTAAAATAAAGTAAGACAGTACAGACGTTCCTACAATACTTAATAAACAGATGAGGAGAAATCCCCAGAATATTCTGTCCCTTAAGCTGTAGCCTTTATATTTGTTTAATGACATTTTGGTTTGTTAGTAATTTCGAAACGTATTTTCCTATAATATCAAATTCCAGATTTACCAGATCCCCGATTTTCATACTTTTCATGTTCGTAAATTCCCATGTATACGGAATAATCGCCACTGAAAACTGAAAATTTTCACTTTTTGCCACCGTGAGCGATATGCCGTTCACCGTAACTGAACCTTGGGGAACTGTAATGAAATTTCCGGACGAACTGTACCGGATGGTAATAAGGTAACTTCCTTCCTTATTTTCTATAGCAACAACTTCGCCAGTTTTGTCAACATGACCCTGAACAATATGCCCGTCAAGTCTTCCGTCCAGTTTCATGCAACGTTCTATATTGATCACGGACCCTAATTTCCAGGCAGAAAGATTTGTTTTTTCCAGCGTTTCATCAATTGCGGTTACCATATACTGATTTCCGAGAATTGCGGTCACAGTAAGACAACAACCGTTATGAGCCAGGCTTTGGTCGATTTTTAATTCTTCGGAAAACGGGCAACTTAACGTAAAATTGATGTTATTTTCGGTCTTCTCAATTTTCTCCACAATTCCAACTGCTTCAATAATTCCTGTGAACATATGATTATTTTGCTAAATTTGTAAAATTCTAATAATCTTCAAAGATAATAAAATGAGTCCCAAAAATCATAAAGTAAGAGTAGGAATATCCATAGGCGATTTCAACGGAATTGGTCCGGAAATCATTATGAAATCGCTGAAAGACAAAAGTATTACCGACTTTTTTACTCCGGTTATTTTTGGCTCGGGAAAACTGTTTACATTCCAGAAAAATATATTTAAACTTCAGCTTACTTTTAACTACATCAATGAAGCTTCGCAGGCACAAAACGGCAAACTGAACCTTGTGAATGTTTGGCAGGACAATGTGAATGTCGAATTGGGAAAACCGACAGAAGAATCCACGAAGATGGCCATTGATTCTCTCGAAGCTGCTACAACAGCTTTAATGAACGGCGATATCGATGTTTTGGTTACTGCTCCGATCAATAAAGACGAGATGATGAAACAGGGTTTTGCCCACGCAGGACACACCGGCTATCTCGAAGAAAAATTTGGTAAAAAAGGACTGATGTTTCTGGTGACGGAAGATTTAAAGGTTGCAGTCTCCACGCACCATATTCCACTTGCCAATGTTGCTGAAAACATTTCAAAAGAAAAAATAAAAAAACAGATCAGAGTTCTGAATCAGTGCCTGATTGAAGATTTTCAGGTTCAGACGCCTAAAATTGCGGTTCTGGGCCTCAATCCACATTCCGGAGACGGTGGCGTGATTGGCACCGAAGAAATTGAAATTATTTCCCCGGCCATAAAGGAACTTTTCGACAACGGAATTTTTACTTTCGGTCCTTTTCCGGCAGACAGTTTTTTTCAGCCCAACAAATACAGAAATTTCGATGCAGTTTTAGCGATGTACCACGACCAGGGATTGGCGCCTTTTAAAACTCTGGCTTATGAAGAAGGAGTGAACTATACCGCAGGATTGCCTTACATCCGCACTTCGCCCGATCATGGCGTCGCTTACGATATTGCAGGTCAGAACATTGCGGATGAACAGAGTTTTACCGAAGCGATTTTTATGGCCATCAAGATTTTCAAAAACAGGCAGGAATACAACGATTTAATGGCGAACCGGCTTCCGACCAGAAGAGTTGGCGCAGGTCACGGAGTAGACGAAGATCTGCCCGAAGAAAACGGCCACTAACGGCAAAACGTAATTTATTTAAAATTTATTTGTAATATTAAAAAAAATGCATATTTTTGCACACTCATTTTATGGACAGGCTTAGAAACTACGACATCGTGTTTTCTGGACTTAAAAACGGCAAACACACGTTCAGATTTGAGATAGATAAAGAGTTCTTTAAACTTTTCGATACTGAACAGGAATTTACAGAACCCAGGATTTCCGCTGATGTGTTAATGGAAAAACACACCACTTTTCTGGAATTCTGGATTAAAACCTCAGGAACCGTCAATTTGGTTTGTGATATCACAAACGATCATTTTGATCATCCTGTTGAAAATGAGATGAAAGTTCTCGTAAAATTTGGGGAAGAATACGACGACAGCGACGAAGATGTAATTACGATTCCTTCGAACGACCACGCTTTCAACGTTGCCCAGCTGATTTACGAAGAAGTAATGCTCGCGGTTCCGATGAAGAAAATATCTCCGGATATTTCAGATGAGGATTTAGCGATCCTGGAACAGTTCAGTCCGAAAGAAGAAATTGAAGAAGAACCGAAAGTTGACCCGAGATGGGAAGCTTTAAAAAAATTAAAAGATAAAAATTAAATAGTTTAAAATGATGGGAATTGAGCAATCAAACCTCATCGCTCATCAAATTAAAATTTTACACAATGGCACATCCAAAAAGAAGACAATCGTCCACAAGAAGAGATAAAAGAAGAACACACTACAAAGCAGTAGTTCCTCAATTGGCAAAAGATGCAACTTCAGGTGAAATGCACTTATATCACAGAGCACACTGGCATGAAGGAAAAATGTACTACAGAGGGAAAGTAGTAATGGAAAAAACAGTAGAAACCTCTGAAGATATCTAAGAGAAAACTTTAGAAAAACTTCGTTTTTATACAAAAACCACTCAATTTTTACAATTTTGAGTGGTTTTTTGTTGTTTTTTATTGAATTTTAGTATCTTTGACATAATAATACAAATACCACATATATGGACATTAAAGACATACAGAATCTGATCAAATTTGTGTCTAAAGCAGAAGTTTCTGAAGTTAAATACAAAACGAAGGATTTCGAAATTACCATTAAAACTCCGCTTGCAGGCAATGAAATGAATTATATGCAGCAGCCCGCTGTTTACCATTCCGCTCCGCAACAGTCTTCCGGTCCGGCTCCGCAACAACCTTCTGCTCCGGCTCCTTCCGCTTCAGAACCGGTTGCTGATGACAGCAAATTCATCACCATCAAATCTCCGATGATCGGTACTTTCTACAGAAAACCATCTCCGGATAAAGACGTGTTCATTAATGTAGGCGACGAAATTGCTGTTGGAAAAGTAGTTTGTGTAATTGAAGCCATGAAACTCTTCAATCAGATTGAGTCTGAGATTTCCGGAAAAATCGTAAAAATTCTGGTGGATGATGCAACTCCTGTTGAATACGACCAGCCTTTATTCCTGGTAGACCCATCTTAAGGGATTTTAAATTACAGATGATAATTTTAGATGACCATCATTTAAAATAATTTAAAATTCAAATTTTAATTTAAAATTTCTCCAGAAGATGTTTAAAAAAATATTAATAGCCAACAGAGGCGAAATTGCAATGCGTATCCTGCGTACCTGCAAGGAAATGGGAATCAAAACCGTAGCCGTTTATTCCACAGCCGATAAAGACAGCTTGCACGTCAGGTTTGCTGATGAAGCAGTGTGTATCGGTCCGCCAATGAGCAAGGATTCGTATCTTAAGATTTCAAATATCATCGCTGCGGCTGAAATTACCAATGCCGACGCGATTCACCCTGGTTATGGATTTCTTTCAGAAAATTCCAATTTTTCAAGAATCTGTCAGCAGAACGGCATCAAATTTATCGGTGCTACTCCGGAACAGATCGACAGAATGGGTGATAAAGCCAATGCAAAAGCTACGATGAAGGAAGCCGGCGTTCCTTGTGTTCCCGGTTCTGAAGGCCTTATTGAAAACTATGAAACGGCGTTAAAATTAGCTGAAGAAGTTGGATATCCGGTCATGATCAAAGCAACAGCAGGTGGTGGCGGAAAAGGAATGAGAGCCGTGTGGAAAGCCGAAGATTTACAGGAACACTGGGAATCTGCAGTTCAGGAAGCTACAGCAGCTTTCGGAAACGGCGGAATGTACATGGAAAAACTGATTGTTGAACCTAGACATATCGAAATTCAGGTTGCGGGGGACCAGTACGGAAAAGCCTGTCATCTTTCTGAAAGAGACTGTTCTGTACAGAGAAGAAACCAGAAACTGACGGAAGAAACACCTTCACCGTTTATGACGGACGAACTTCGTGAAAAAATGGGTAATGCTGCGGTAAAAGCTGCTGAATACATTGGTTACGAAGGAGTTGGAACGATTGAATTCCTGGTGGATAAAGACCGGAACTTTTATTTCATGGAAATGAACACCAGAATCCAAGTAGAGCATCCGATTACTGAACAAGTCGTAGATTATGACCTGATCAGAGAGCAGATTCTTTTGGCTTCAGGAACGCCGATTTCCGGTATCAACTATTATCCGAAACTTCATTCTATTGAATGCAGAATCAATGCTGAGGATCCATTCAACGATTTCAGACCTTCTCCGGGAAAAATCACCGAACTGAACATTCCGGGCGGACACGGAATCCGTGTAGATACCCATGTTTATTCGGGTTATACCATTCCATCCAACTACGATTCAATGATCGCAAAGCTCATTACAACGGCACAAACCCGAGAAGAAGCCATTGCAAAAATGAAACGCGCTCTGGAAGAATTTTATATTGAAGGCGTAAAGACCACCATTCCTTTCCACAGACAGCTGATGGAAAACGAAGATTATCTTGCCGGAAACTATACAACCAAATTCATGGAAGATTTTGTAATGGACAGAAATTTTGATAATTAATTTTATCAAACATATTTTAAGGCCGGTATTTTTACCGGCCTTTTTCATGTATATCATAAACAATTCAATAACAAATCTTCATCATTATTGATAAATCTTCAGATCTATTTTCATTCATTTAAAGAAAAATATGTCAAAAAAACAGAACAAACCTGATTTTATCATATATTTGATAAAAAATTAACCTTTAATAACTAAAACCATGAAAAACTTACTTCTTTTGCTTTTTTGTGTTCAGACATCCCTACTTTTTGGACAGACCAAATTCAGTAACGAAAAACTGGCGCTCGTCAACGATATCGTTCATCAGACGACAAGGCAAACCGTCAATTCCTTTATGAAAGACAAAGGTTTCAGCGATGCTGAAGTTGATGAAGCATCAGGAGAATTCGGCGATTTGCTATATTTTGAAAAAACATACAATGAAGTTGAAGTAGAGTATACAACCAATGGTAAAATTGATTTCGTGGTATTGACATATGGTGGTGCTCCCAATAACGCTTTTATAGAAATGGAGCTAAGAGATAAGGGATTTATCTCTGAGACAAGTACCGTTAAATGGACTGATGGCAAGATGAAGGAAAGAAAAGAATGGACTAAGGCAGGTTCCAAATACAGCTTTGTAACTGCAATGATTGAAGAGGAGAAAATAGGCATACTGAGTTACGGCACTAAAGAATAGCATCGTGAAAATCTGCAGAAAATGAAACTTCATTCAGAACGAATTATGGCAAGAAATTGGTTTTTATTCCTCTTTTTTCTTTCTTTTTGCGTCAATATTTCGGCGCAGGAAAAAACCCTGCTCAAAATCCTGAACCGCGAACTGAAAAAAGAAGTGAAACATCAACTCAAGTCTCCCAATTTTAACGGCGACACCATTACGATTGTTGAACCGTTCACCATCAGCAACGAAAAAATACTGTCATTTAAAATCACCAAAACCAGTCCGTATTTCACAGGCGTTCAAGTCATTAAACAGGAAGTTCCTTTAAGTGCCATAAAAAACATCGGTAAAGACATCAATATTATCTTCGAAACACCGCGGGACAGTGTCACTGTCACCACTACCACCATTATCGAAGGAGAAACGAAAGAAGAAACCATAAAATACTATCTCTTTTTTCCGTATCTCTCCAACGAGAAAAACAATGAAAATTTGGGAATAGAAATCCAGAATGCTTTTAAAAAGGCCGGTTTTATAGTGACTAAAGAATACTGGTACGACTGATTCTGACAAATTAACTTCAAAAAAGATGAAACTCAAGGGCGCTGAAAAACACTTTTGGTGGCTTTTTGCCGGAATTAAAGACTCCAAACAGATCCCCAAAGAAATTCCGGGCTTCACAAGTATCGATTCGATAGTTGACGACGACTATATCGGTATACTTTTCGATAAGGTTGAAATTGCAGATTCCATTTATCTGAAGCAGACCGAGATTAGCGACGAGGCCGTAAAATCTATTTCAAAAGTTAAGAAGCTTACCAGTTTAACGCTGATGAAACATCCGAAGATCACCAGAAAAAGCCTGCCCTATCTCAACCAGCTCACTGATCTGGAATATCTGGATGTCTGGAGAACCGGAATTATTCTGGAAGATCTTCATGAACTCAATCAGCTGAAAAATCTGAAGGAACTGTATGTCTCCGCAACCAGACAAGCCAAAGACGGCTCCTACCCCGAAATGGAAAGAGACCTTATTTTAGAAAAAGTCATTGAACTTGAGGTGATTTTTCCCGGTTGCGTTATTTATGTAGATTTCGACCGCTATTGATGATCTGCGCCGTTTCTACTCTCACTTGAAAATAAATCATTATTTTTGTCTCAAATACAGAATAATGCAAACCATCAACAGATCCTCCTATTTCATAGAACTTGAAGAAAAACACGGCGCCCATAATTACCATCCGCTTCCGGTGGTTCTGGAAAGTGGGGAAGGCGTTTTTGTCTGGGATGTTGAAGGTAAAAAATATTACGATTTTCTTTCGGCTTATTCTGCTGTAAATCAAGGACATTCACACCCAAAAATCGTGGAAGCGCTGGTGAATCAGGCTTCAAAACTGGCTTTGACTTCTCGTGCTTTCCACAATTCGAAATTGGGGGAATACGAGAAAAAAATTACTGAACTTTTCGGTTTTGATAAAGTTTTGCCGATGAACTCAGGCGCAGAAGCCGTAGAAACAGCTGTAAAATTAGCAAGGAAATGGAGTTACGAAGTAAAAGGAATTCCGGAAAATGCTGCAAAAATAATTGTCTGCGAAAATAATTTCCACGGAAGAACGACTACGATTGTTTCCTTCTCCAACGATCCGGATGCGAGCAATAATTACGGGCCTTTCACACCGGGATTTGTTAAAATCCCCTACAACGACTTAGATGCTTTAGAAAAAATTCTGGAAAGCGATGCTAAGAATATTGCTGCATTTCTTGTAGAACCAATTCAAGGCGAAGCCGGAGTTTATGTTCCTGATGCAGGTTATTTGAAATCGGCTTCTGAACTTTGTAAAAAACACAACGTTCTTTTTATTGCCGACGAAGTACAGACCGGCATCGCAAGAACCGGAAAACTGATTGCCTGTCATCACGAAAACGTTCAGCCCGACATTCTGATCCTCGGAAAAGCACTTTCCGGCGGAATGTACCCTGTTTCGGCAGTATTGGCAAACAACGAAATCATGAACGTCATCCATCCCGGACAGCACGGTTCCACTTTTGGCGGAAATCCTCTGGCCTGCGCCGTTGCAATGGCCGCTTTGGACGTAGTGGAAGAGGAAAATCTTTCGGAAAGAGCCGAAGAACTCGGACAGCTTTTCAGAAACGAAATCGAAAAAATTATCGAAAAAACTGATCTCATCACCGGTGTCCGCGGAAAAGGCCTACTGAATGCAATTTTGATCAATGACACTCCGGAAAGTTCTACCGCCTGGAATCTATGCTTAAAACTGAAGGAAAACGGTCTGCTTGCCAAACCAACTCACGGCAACATCATTCGTCTTGCACCGCCTTTGGTGATTACAGAAGAACAGATTCTGCACTGCGCGAGAATCATCGAGGAAACAATTACCGATTTTAAAAAATAAATGAACCTCTCCGTTGCTGTCATCACCTTCAATGAAGAAAGAATCATTGAAAAAATGCTGAATTCCGTCAAGGATTTGGCAGATGAAATCGTGATTGTAGATTCTTTCAGCACCGACAGGACAGCAGAAATCTGCAGAAAATTCAGCAACGTAAAGTTTTTACAGAAAAATTTTGAAGGTTACGGAAGTCAGAAAAATTTCGCGCTTCAGCAATGTTCAGGAAACTGGATTCTTTTTCTGGATGCCGATGAAATTCCTGATGCAGCCGCACTGAAGTCGATCAAAGAAATAGCAGGAAAGCAGGAAAGTGATTTCAAGGTCTATACTATTGAATTTTCCAATCATTTCCTTGGAAAAGAACTGAAATACGGCGGTTGGGGAAAGGTTTTCCGCGAGCGATTCTTCATGAAAAAACACGGAAAATATTCTGATGATGTCGTTCACGAAACGTTCATCACTTCCGATGAAGTGGGAACTTTGGAAGGAAGACTCCATCATTATACCTACGAAAATATCTTTCATCATCTAGAGAAATCCAACCGATACACCTCAATGATGGCGAAAAAAATGAAAAGTAAAGGAAAAAAAGCCGGTGTTTTTAATATCCTGTTTGCTCCTTTTTTTCAGTTCTTTAAAACCTATTTTTTCAGACTGGGCTTTCTCGACGGACTTGCAGGATTTTATATTGCTGTCACCGCTTCTTTTTACACGTTTTTGAAATACATGAAACTGTACGAAATCAGTAAAAAATGAGTATTCTGCTTTGGCTGCTTTTGGCCGTTCTTCTTTTTTTGATCATCAAATATCAACTTTACCTTTTTCTGACGCCGGAAAAAAGGCTGCCGGTTTTAATGTACCATCACGTTCTTCCGGTTGCGGAAAACGAACTGACGGTAACGGTGGAAAATCTTGACAGACAGTTTGCTCTGCTTAAAAAGAACGGCTATAAAACTTTGTTTTTCAACGAACTCAATGCATTGAAAGCTTCAGAAAAAAAGATCATCATTACTTTTGATGACGGCTATCTGAATAACAAAAAAAACCTGCTTCCGCTCCTGGAAAAGTATGATTTTAAAGCCACCATCTTTATTGCGACTCAGTTGATCGAAAAAAACCGCGACGGAATTTTTATGACCTTCGACGAAATCAGAAATCTTGATAAAAATTTGGTTGAAATCGGGCTTCACAGTCACACCCACCGCAATTATGAACAGCTGACGCCGGAAGAAATTCATGCCGATCTTCAGAAAAATATGGAAGTTTTAGAAAAAAATCAAATTCCATTTACAAAAGTCCTGGCTTATCCTTACGGCAGATTTCCTCAGACACAGGAATTTTTTAAAATAATCAAAGAAAATAAAATTGAATTCGCCTTGCGCATCGGGAATAAAATCAATGCTTTCCCGCGAAAAAACCCTTACACGTTGAACCGGATGGATATTAAAAACTCCACTACCCTTTCCGCGTTCAAATGGAAAATAATTCTGGGAAAACTGAAGCTATTTTAACAGTTTTTGATATACTTTCAGATAGTTTTCGGCCATATTCAGATAAGAAAATTCCGATGCTCTTGCCCGGTATTTTTTCTCTAAATTCTGCCGGTCACTGTTAAAAATTTCCATGCCTTCAGCAAATGTAGCGGCCATTTTTTCAGCGGAAAAATCATCAAAATAAAAAGCCAGATCGCCACCAATTTCCGGCAGACTCGTGAGTCTGCTCAGGAGCACCGGTTTTCCGAAATAGAACGCTTCAAGTGGCGGAATGCCAAACCCTTCAGCAAGCGACGGATGAACATAGGCCTCACAGTTCTGAAGCAGAAAAAACTTCTCATTTTCTTCCACATTTTCCAAAATATGGACTCTTTTTTCCAGTTTGAGTTCCTTTACTTTCTCCAGAAAAAGATTTTTATAGTCCGGTTTCGAAGAAGAGGCGACCAGAACCAGATCAAGATCTGTTTTGGCTAAAAAATCAAGCAAAACCAGCTGATTTTTCTTCGGAAACAGCACTCCAACCGATAAAAGATATTTTCCGGATTTCAAAAATCCGTAAGTTTCTGATGTGAAATTCTTTAGTTCCGGAAAAACCAGCCCGTTATGCACCACTTCTACCGAAACATTTTCTTTCAACTTAAAAAAATGCGCATGCTCGAGGAAATCCTTCTTCGCAAATTCGGAAATACAGACGATTGAATCGGCATTGCCAATATTTTGCTGAACTTTCCTGATGTATTTTTTACGTTTCGAAGATTTGGAAACATCATGCAGAAAGTTAAGATCGTGAAGCGTGACGATCTTTTTCTGATTCTTTTTAATGCTATGAAAGTATTTCGACAACTGATGGCTCACGTGAATCAGCCCGTAATCGGAAGTTTTTTGAGGAAAAAACCGATGCAACGGTTTAGTGTTGAGAATGCGGTGCTTGGAAGTGATTTTTTTCAGCTCATTTTCCGGACCGTAAAAGGCAATGTCTAAAGCCGGTTTCAAATCTTCAATTCCCTTCATCAAAGATCTGCAGACATTGGCAATGCCCGAATTCGGGTACTTCATTCGTTCGCAATCTACCAGCACAGATTTATTCATCACCAATTATTCTTTTTCAAAAATATAAAAATTAGATTCAAATAATTACTTTTGTTCCCATGAAAATTTGCCTGATCAGTTTTGATTTCTGGAATTACGACCAGCATATCGTAGAAACGCTGCGGAAAAAAGGCATCGAGGCTCATCACCTCAATATTGGGGCATACAGACACCGAAATTCCCGCGCGCGCGTGAAAAACGCTTTGTCTAAAATTTTTCTCAAAAAAAACCTTAAAAATGTCAACAGGCAGGAACTCATCCTCGAAAAACTGAAAAAATTAGGGAAACAGGATAAAATTCTCGTCATCAACCCCGAAGCAATTGAAAGGAAATACCATCTGGAAATCAGAAAATTTACCGATGAATATATTGCTTATCTGTACGACAGCACCGTGCGAAATCCGGTTGATAAAGTGATTGACCTTTTTGACACCGTTTTTTCTTTCGACAAAAAAGACATTGAAAAGTACGGTTTTAAGGAAACCAGCAACTACAATTATCTGGCTCATAAAAATTCGGATCCGCAGCACATTAAATACGACCTTTTCTACCTCGGTTCTTATGATGAAAGGATCAATCTACTCTACGAAATCAGCAAAAAAATGGACGCTTTCGGCCTGAAAAGCAGGTTTGTAATTGTCGGAAAAAAAACATGGAAGAAAAATCTTCCTTTTACTGAAGAGAACAGCAACTTTGTTTTTAGTTCGAAAAGAATTCCGCATTCTGAAATTCCCAAATATTATGAAACTTCAAAAGTGATTCTGGATTTGGTGCGGGAACATCAGTCTGGTCTGAGTTTCCGAATATTTGAAGCGATGGCCCTGAATCGTAAAATCATTACCGCCAACCCATACGTGAAGCACTATGATTTTTATAATCCCAACAATATTTTGGTGCTGAACGAAGATTTGAGTAATTTAGAACAAACTTTTTTTGAAACGGCTTACGACCCCGTTCCGGAAGAAATTTACAGAAAATACACTCTGGACAACTGGGTAAACACCGTTTTCCGGTTAGATTTATGAAAACATCAGTCGCACTCTGCACCTACAACGGTGAAAAATATCTCGGAATTCAGCTCGATTCGATCCTGAGTCAAACCCGGCCTGTTGATGAAATTGTGGTATGCGACGACGGATCTACCGACGCTACTATATCGATATTACATTCATATAAAGAGAAATATCCTTCCGTTTTCAGAATCTATCAGAATGAAAAAAATCTCCGAAGCGTCAAAAATTTTGAGAAAGCCATTTCGCTCTGTGAAAATGACATTATTTTTCTTTCGGATCAGGATGACGAATGGCTGCCCGAAAAAGCGGAAAAATACTGCGAATTTTTTGATGAACATCCTGAGATTGATGTTTTGGCGTCGAACGGATACGGAATGGATGACAATAACAATCTGTTAAATGTATATTCTGTTTGGGATGTGCCCGGATTTTTTAAAGAAAAAAATATCGAAGTCAATTATTTTGATATCATTGCCTATTGCGGAAACATTGTCACGGGTGCCACAGTTGCACTGAGAAAGAGTTTTATTCCCAAAATACTGCCTTTTCCGGTGATCAAAGATTTTCACCATGACGAATGGATTGCACTTAATTCAACGATTGATGGGAAGTTTCATATGTTTGAAGAGAAATACTTTAAATACAGGATTCACGCAGAACAGCAGGTTGGCGATGTTTTTGTGGAAAAAACAGAAAAACAGAAGAAAATTCTCATCAGGCATTTTGATTTTTCGATGAAAGACCAAAAATTTGTTTCCTACAAAAGGATTCTTAAAAGAATCATCTCCTCGATGCAGAAGAATAAAAAACTTCTGACGATGGAAGGATATGCAAAAATCGCGGAGAAAGTGGAGGAAGATTTAATGACAAAATTCCATACTTCAAAAAAAGAGATGTTCAGGCTGTATCCAGTACGCAGTTTTATGCTTTCCATCTCCGACAAGATCCTGAACAAAAGAAAAATTAAATAATCATGTCCATCTTCAACAGTTACAGTACCCGCAAAGTTTTAGAAAAGTTTTTTCGATATCCTCATTTAAAAACTTTTTATAAAGGGAGTCTTTTTGGTTTTGAAGAGATAGTTGGCCTGTATGAAAATATCATGAATAATGGCAACTCGGCGAAACTGTTCGGCGCTGAGTTTTACGGTCTTGAAAAAGTGAATTATTATACCCTGGATGAAATCTTCATGAGCTCCGTTTATCTTTTCGAAACGGAAAATCCGACACCGGTGATCATTGACTGTGGCGCGAATATCGGATTAAGCGTTCTGTATTTTAAACAGACTCACAGAGATGCTTTGGTGTACGCTTTCGAACCCGACACTAAAAATGCCGGTTACCTTCAGAAGAACATCAACTCCTATCACTGGGAAAACAGTGTGTTTCTGGAACAGAAACTGGTCTCGGATTCCGACGGTTTTGAATATTTTGAAGAATTGGGCAATGCCGGAAGCAAAATCATCGGTCAAAATCAACAAAATGCTTCATCTTCTAAAATACCAAAAATAAGACTGAAAGATTTTATTGAGAAACTCGAGAAAGAAATAGATTTTTTAAAACTCGACATCGAAGGCTCAGAATTCAAATTGATTCCTGATTTAAAACCTGTTTTTAATAAAATCCAGAGAATGTACATTGAATTTCATTGCGAGGAAAATGATTTCGAAATGATGTATGGTTTTATTAAAGAGCATCTTGCCGATGATTTCAGGTTTCAGGTATCCACTAATTTTACCGAAGACCAGAATATTTATCACGCGATGCAAAACAAAAAATCAAAAACCTACTACAACTGTTTTTTAGTAAATAAAAACCTTTAGCGATTATCTCGCATAATCATCCTGGATCCTCACAATATCATCTTCGCCGAAATAAGTTCCTGTCTGCACTTCTATAAAAACCAAAAGTTCAGAAGCCCGGTTTTCAATCCGGTGTTTGGCACCAAGCGGAATAAAGATGCTTTCGCCGTATTTAACGATATGCTCCACCTCATCCAGAACCACAACAGCTTCACCTTCAACAATCGTCCAGAATTCCTGACGGTGATGATGATACTGGTAAGAAAGTCTCTGTCCCGGATTTACCTCAATTCTTTTTAATTTATAGTGCGGTTCATCCTCCAGAACATAATATTTCCCCCACGGTCGGTCTCCAATCTCTAACATTTTATGCCTAATTTCATACAAAACTAAATAAAATATCTCAAATTCCGTATAAACTCAATTTTTCCCTAAATTTGCAGCTTAAATTTTTTGGAAGAATGAGTAAAGTAAGAGTGCGTTTTGCGCCGAGTCCGACGGGTCCGTTACATTTAGGTGGGGTAAGAACCGCTTTGTACGATTATCTTTTCGCTAAAAATCAGGGCGGCGATTTCGTCCTCAGAATTGAAGATACCGATACCGCGCGATATGTTGAAGGAGCCGAAGATTATATTATGGAAGCGCTCGAATGGTGCGGGATTATTCCCGACGAAAGCCCGAAACAGGGTGGAAAATTCGCTCCGTACCGCCAGTCGGAAAGACGCGATATTTACGACCGGCATCTGGCTGAATTCCTGAAAACCGATTTTGCTTATCTCGCTTTCGATACCGCTGAAGAACTGGATGAAATCCGTAAAGAATTTGAGCAAAACGGAGAGGTTTTCGCCTACAATTACATCACCAGAAACCGGTTGAAAAACTCTTTAACCCTTTCTGACGAAGAAGTTCAGCAATTACTGAATGATAAAATTCCCTATGTGGTGCGTTTCAAAATGCCGGTCGACAGAACTTTGAATCTTGAAGACATCATCCGCGGAAAATTTTCTGTGAATACAAATACCTTAGATGATAAAGTCCTCGTAAAAAACGATGGAATGCCGACTTACCATTTCGCCAATATTGTTGATGACCACGAAATGGAAATTTCCCACGTTATCCGCGGTGAAGAGTGGCTGCCGTCACTCGGTCTGCATTATTTGCTGTACGAAGCAATGGGCTGGGAAAAACCGGAATTTGCGCATTTATCATTAATTCTGAAACCGGAAGGAAAAGGAAAACTGAGCAAAAGAGACGGCGACAAATTCGGATTTCCTGTTTTTCCTTTGAATTTTAAAGATCCTGAAACCGGAAATATTTCGAAAGGTTACCGCGAGGAAGGTTATCTCCCGGAAGCGTTCATCAACATGGTGGCACTTCTCGGCTGGAGTCCGGCCAACGATAGGGAAATCCTCAGTCTCGATGATATGGTTAAAGAATTCGACCTTCATAAAGTTCATAAGGCAGGAGCGAGATTTAGCAAAGAAAAAGCAGAATGGTTCAATCATGAATATCTGAAATTCAAAACCGACGAGGATATTTTATCTTTACTGAAAACCACAGACGGACTCAACCTCAACAGTTCTCCGGATGATCAGCTGCTTAAAATTATTTCGATGGTAAGAGAAAGAGCTACTTTTGTGAAAGACATTTACCGCGACGGTCATTTTTTCTTTGAAGCCCCACAATCTTATGATGAAAAAGCGGTGAAAAAAGCCTGGAATGAGGACACTCCATCTGTTTTAAAAGATTTTACCGATGTTTTAAACGAAACTGAAACCTTTGACTCTGAAAATCTTAAGAAAATCATTCATGATTTTGCTGAAGCGAAAGGTTTGGGCATGGGAAAAGTCATGATGCCTTTAAGACTGAGTCTCGTGGGCGAACTGAAAGGACCTGATGTACCGGACATTCTGCAAATCCTTGGAAAAGAAGAAAGTACAGCGCGGATAAGAAATGCTGTGAATAATATCCGCTAATTTTCTATTATTTTTACTAAATTTGAAAGATTAATTCTCTACATACAAATGGAATATTTAAGTTTTGAGCAGCCGATAAAAGAACTCATGGATCAGTACCAAACCTGTTCATTGGTCGGCGAAGAAAGCGGAGTTGATGTAAAATTGGCCTGCTCGCAAATCGAAGATAAAATTGTTGAAAAAAAGAAAGAGATCTACGGAAATCTTACGCCCTGGCAAAGGGTTCAGCTTTCGCGTCATCCGGACCGTCCGTATACATTGGATGTGATTAAAGGAATCACCGATAAAGGAAGTTTTCTGGAACTTCACGGCGACCGTAATTTTGCTGATGATCCTGCCATGATTGGCGGTTTGGCTACAATTGACGGTCAGAGAGTGATGATCATCGGAACTCAAAAAGGCCGTACGACAAAAGAAAGACAGCACCGAAGATTCGGAATGAGCAATCCTGAAGGCTACAGAAAAGCTTTAAGACTGATGAAACTTGCCGAAAAATTCAGCATTCCTGTTATTTCTTTAATCGATACACCCGGAGCCTATCCAGGTTTGGAAGCCGAAGAACGCGGACAGGGAGAAGCGATTGCCAGAAATATTTTCGAAATGACGATGCTTAAAACTCCGATTTTTGTATATATTATTGGTGAAGGAGCAAGTGGTGGCGCATTGGGAATCGGCGTTGGAAACAAAGTCTATATGCTGGAAAACACTTGGTACACCGTAATAGCGCCGGAAAGCTGTTCATCGATCCTCTGGAGAAACTGGGATCATAAAGAAGATGCAGCCAATGCACTGAAACTCACCCCTCAGGATGCCTTAAAAGAAAAATTCATCGACGGGATTATTGAAGAACCGCTTGGCGGAGCACATTATGAGCCGCAGGTTGCGTATGACCATCTTAAAACTTCTATTTTACAGAACATCAAAGCGTTCTCGAAATTTACAGGAAAAGAACTCGAAACCCAGAGGCAGGAAAAATTCATTGCGATGGGTCAGTTTAAAGGATAATTATAAAAAGCTTAAGAAATTTCTTAAGCTTTTTTATTACTGCTCACTTGCATTAAGCGATATCACAATATCTTTATGGATATTTTTCGAAGAAGTATATTTCGCATCGCAAACACTTGTGGTTAACACATATTTTCCTTTTTCGATCAGAATGAAATTTTGGTTTTTAGCCGGAACATCCAGATTGTAATATCTTTTGCCCGAAAATTTAACTACAAGGTTGCATTTAGACTTGTTGACGATATTTACATAAGCCTCATTTTTATTCCCATCGTTATTGAAAAGATGGTTGAGGACCGCCGCCGTTTTCTTATTTTTATTGTTAACGCCGTCTTTAGCAACGTCTTTTTTAATGGCCGTTTTTAGTCCCGCTTTCGTCAGCGGTTTGATGGTTGGCTTCGCCGCGGTGTTGTTTCCGGCGGTAATGAGGGAGACAATTTTACTCTTCAGGTAGGCTGCTTTCGCATGGGTTGGATTTGCTTTCAGAAAACCGGCGATGACCTGTGGATCATTGCTCTGTTCAGCCTGTTCAGCGGTAATTTGAGTAACTTTTGTTGTTTTCGGCTTTCCTTTTGACTGTGAACAGGCAAAGGAAAACATGAGGATAAAGACGAAATATAATATTTTTTTCATTGAGAGAGTTGTGCGTGTTTTGAATTGTGACGTTCTAAAATAACGCAAAAACCCTGTTTTTAGTTTGCATTAAATTTATTATCTTTGCAAGGCTCAAAAACAGAGCCAAACATAATATAAAATTATAAAAATAACAATATGTATACACCAGTTGCTGCAGATGTAGCTAAACTAAGAAACACGACAGGTGCAGGGATGATGGACTGCAAAAAAGCTTTGGTTGAGGCAGAAGGAGACTTCGAAAAAGCAATTGAAATCCTTAGAAAAAAAGGACAAAAAGTTGCAGCAAACAGAGCGGACAGAGAATCTTCTGAAGGTGCAGTGATTGCTAAAGTTAACGCAGACAATACTCATGGCGTGATTATCGCGTTGAACTGTGAGACTGACTTTGTGGCAAAAAATGACGATTTTGTTAAATTAGCGCACGATTTGGCTGAAACAGCTCTTGGTAAATCAAAAGAAGAATTTCTTGCTGCTGATTTCCAGGGATCTACTGTTGCCGAAAAACTGATCGAGCAGACCGGTGTAATTGGTGAGAAAATCGAAATCGGATCTTTCGAAAAAATTGAAGGACCGTTTTTAGGTGCTTACATCCACGCAGGAAACAAAATCGCTGCCATTACTTCGCTTTCTGCGAACGTTAGCGGTGCTGAAGAAGCTGCAAAAGCAGTTTCGATGCAGGTAGCTGCAATGAACCCGATTGCTTTGGATGAAACGATGGTTTCTCAGGAAACAATCGACAGAGAACTGGAAATTGAAAGAGACATCCTTACTAAAGAAGGAAAACCTGCGAATATCATCGACAATATCCTGAAAGGTAAAATGCAGAAGTTCTACAAAGACAATACTTTGGTTCATCAGGCGTTTATTAAAGACGGAAGCGTATCGGTTACCGAATATGTAAAATCAGTGAATGCAGATCTTAAAGTTGTGGGCTTTGTAAGAGTAAGCCTTACCTAAGCAGAATTCGCTTTAAAAATATGGTCTCCGTGGAAAATTTTCACGGAGATTTTTTTTGTATAATATTGGTAATTAATGATTAAATTTGTCACCCTTTCTTTTTTTATTATGAAAAAAATCATTACTATAATTTTATCATTTTTCTGGATTTTCGGATACACACAGCTGGATACAGACCACTGGTTCGCGCCAATGTCGGCCAGCGCCGGAACAAGTAATCTTGAAAGCAATTTATATCTTTCAACGAACGAAACGGTTCCTTTTACGGTTCAGATCTTTAATAATAATGTGCTCTTTAATTCCGTGCAGATCAGTAAGGGCAGCCCTGCGGAAGTGAGTATTCCGGGAAATTTCATGATGGCTGTTTCGCAGTCTGAACTCTTCACTCCTGTTGCTAAAGGTATTAATGTAAAAGGCCCGAAAAAGTTTTTTGCGAATTACCGTTTTGCCATCACCAATCATGCTGAAATTATTACTTCAAAAGGTTTGGCAGGTCTGGGCAAGACTTTTTATGCAGCAATGGCTGCCAATACAGGTTCTGCAGATTATGTAAATGCGACCATCGGAATCACTGCAACTGAAGATAATACCACAGTTACAATATCAGGATATAATCCGGCCGTTGTTTTTTCTGACGGTATTTCTGCACCCACAAGAACAACCATCCTGAACAAAGGGCAATCCTATATTCTTGATGCCATCAGTCTTGATTCTCCTGCCAATATGGACGGATTAATCGGCGCTAAAATTGTAGCTGACAAACAGATTTCGGTAACCAACGGAAATTTCAACGGGATTTATACCAACTTCAATTTTACTAACAATGATATCCTGATGGACCAGTCGGTGCCGGTCGAAAGGCTTGGAAGCGATTTCGTTGTAGTAAGAGGGAATGGTCCGATATCTTCAGGGATGGAAACCGTGCTTATTGTTGCCACTCAGGACAATACCCAAATTACGGTTAATGGCGTACCTACGGGAGTCACTTTAAATACCGGAGAGTATACGTATATTCCCGGATCCAGCTATATCAACCAGGGAAATCTCCATTATAACGTTAGCATCCAGACTTCAAAAAACGCATATGTTTATCAGCTTCTTGCCGGAACTTCATCCGGAAATGTTTATCCTTCGGGGGGCTTCAACTATATACCGCCTTTGAGCTGTTTTCTTCCCAATAAGATTGATGAAATCGGCTTCATCAACCAACTGGGCGGAACCACATACAATACAAAACTCAATATCATTACGCAGACAGGAGCTGCTGTTACCATCAATGGCGCGGCAATTCCTGCAGCAAACGGACCATATCCTGTGAACGGGAATCCGGCATGGGTAACCTATTCCGTTCCCGACGTTTCGGGGAATATCACCGTAAATTCCACAAAATCTGTCACGGCAGGAATTGCAGCGGGAAGCGGAGCGGTAGGTTACGGCGGTTATTTTGCAGGATTTTCCTCGGTTCCGGTAATTGTAAAAACTGGCGACTGTTATTCGGGTGTACTGCTTCAGGTAGACAACAGTTATGACTCCTACCAGTGGTTTTTAAACGGCAGCCCTATTCCGGGAGCTACGGCATATTTCATAAATCCGGAACTGTACGGCGCCGGATCCTACACCTGTTTAATTACCAAAACGAACTGCGAATCGAAACTAACCGATCCTTATATTTATACCCTGTGTCCACCCATTACGACCACGGTTTATAATATCGGCTCGTGCAACACTAAAGTTATTACGCCTGTTTTTACCAATTCCACGCAAACCATTGTTCCTTCCAGTACTGCCATTATTCTGCAGCCGCTAAACGGAACCGCCACGGTAAACAGTACTACAGGACAGATTACCTATACTCCGAATCCGGGTCTTACTGCCGATGCTACGGATACATTTATTTATTATATCGAAGGAAACGGAAATCCTGCTGCATTTGAATATTTCAGGATTAATCTGAATATAGATGTGCTTCAGGTTCTTTCAGTCGCAATTGCTTCCTGCGCTACAACTGACGGAGGAGGAATTTTTGACCTTACTTCAGTAAGTGTCTCACCCGATGCCGGAACCACCGCTACTTATTACACCGATGCTGCTCTAACGAATCAAATCATATTACCCGGATCCTACACATCAGTTGCCGGAACCGTTTATGTAAATGTTACTTCAGCATTTGGCTGTTCAAAACCCACTACAATTCAGCTGACGGTTAATCCATCTCCAAATATCAATACCGCAAATTTCAATGCATCGATCTGTGATGAGAACCTAGACGGTATTATTCCTGTTGATTTTTCTCTTATTACTCCGGTAATTGTTAATAATGCACCAAGTTTTACGGTTCGCTACTATCTGACTCAGGCAGACGCAAACGCGGGGAACAATAATACACTGCCTAACAACTGGAGTTACACTGCAAATACCACTGTTTATGTAAGAGTCGACAGTATTGTAGGAAGCTGCCCAACAGTTTTTGGCCAGATCAACTTCCAGATTGCTCCTAAAACTCCACTTTTAACAGCAGATGCAACGACCTCAGTCTGTGACAATAATCTGGATGGTTCCGAGACTGTAGACCTCAACAACTATAAACCTCTATTTACAGCTGATCCTGCTGTTACTTTAACATTCTACAGCACACTGGCCAATGCACAGAATGCAACGGCTCCTGTTCCTGCCTCGCAGATCATCACCGCAACAGGAGGTATTTTTTACATCAGATTTCAGAGTGCGAATGCCTGTGCCAATGTGGCAAAACTTACGGTCACTTTAAAGTCACCCCAAATGTCGCCGGTTTTGGTCGATCAGACTATCTGTTCCACATCCACAACCGTTTTAGATGCAGGAACAGGCTTTGATGCGTACTTATGGAGCACAGGAGCAACAACTCAAACGATTACCGTGGGTTCCGGGAATTATTTTGTAGATCTTAGTTTTAACGGATGTGTTTACCGTCAAACGGTTACCGTAACCGGTGTGGCCGCTCCAAACCTGACAGTTGCAAATTTCAACAGCAGCCTTTGCGATGATAATTTTGACGGAATTGTTCAGGTAAATTTCTCAAACATTACTCCGCAGATTGTCACCAATTCTGCAAATTTCAATGTGAGATACTACCTCAGCGCTGCAGATGCAGCAGCCGGGAATAACAATACGCTACCAAATAACTGGAGTTACACCACAGCGACAACAGTTTATGTAAGGGTCGACGGTTTGTCAGGAAACTGTGCGCCTGCAAACGGACAGATCAATTTTACTGTCGGCAATAAAATTCCGTTACTCACCGCAAATGGTACAGCAGAAGTTTGTGATAATGATTTAAACGGTTCTGAAGCGGTGAATCTGAACAGTTTTAAAAATCTGTTCACGGCTGATCCCGGTGTTATCCTCACTTTTTATACCACTTTAGCAAATGCACAGAATGCAACCGGGGCTGTAGCAGCAAATCAGACCATTACCGGAACTGGAATATTTTACATTAGATTTGAAAGTGCGAGCGGCTGCCCGAATACAGCCAAACTCACCATCACCGTAAAATCACCGAAAGCCTCTACCACTTTAACAGACCAAACCATCTGCGCAACTGAACTGACGGTTCTGGATGCAGGTCCCGGTTTCAGCAGTTATCTGTGGAGCAACGGCGCTACAACACAATCGATTTCGGTTGGTGTAGGCAGTTACTGGGTAGATTTAGGTTTCAACGGCTGTGTTTACCGTCAGTCTGTAAATGTTCTGGCAGCACCTTCACCGGTGATTACTAGTATTGACCTTAACGGACTGACCGCTACTATAAACGTTTCGGGAGGCACACCACCATATCAGTACTCTTTGGATGGTGTTACCTATCAGTTATCAAATGTGTTCACGGGTTTGTCGATGGGAATTCATACGGTATATGTGATCTCAGCAGAAAACTGCAAAGCAGTGACAAAAGATTTTCTGATCTTCAACATCATCAATGCCATTACTCCGAACGGAGACGGGATCAATGATGTGCTTGACTATTCGGATTTAAGGGTTAAAAAAGATGTAACGATCCAGATTTACGACCGCTACGGCTCACCAATTTATTCCTCGAAAAAAGGAATTTATATATGGGACGGGAGAATCGGCGGCCGCCCACTGAATACCGGAACGTACTGGTATCTTCTGAAATGGATTGAGCCCGACACTCAGCTTCCAGTATCTTATTCGGGATGGATTCTCGTGAAAAACAGAGAATAATTTATTAGAACCGGGAGTATTTTCTTCCGGTTTTTTTGGCTTCTTATTCTTTTTAAATACATTTCAATTTTCCCCTTAAACAATTACATTATTAATGAAAATTAAGCTAATAAAATGCATTTAAAATATAAAAATTGCGCGAAATCAGATAATTTTCAATTTTTTTTCTCCACTGATTAATAAATTTTATTAAATTTGTAGAAATGTAAAGCCTAAATATTTATGAAAAAATTTTTACTCTTACTCACCGTTTTCTTTTTGTCCATAGGAAACTTATCGGCACAAAGAGACACAGAACACTGGATAGCGCCCTTTTATGAATCTTCATCACTGACAGGGAGAAGGCTATATTTGTCTACCGATTCTGTAACACCATTTCCAGTAACAATATCCAGTAATAATGTTGTGTTGACTACAGTTATCATCAGTAAAGGCAGTCCTCAAACTTATCTTGTTAATGAACCAGACATTTCGGTTGACACTCCATCACTTAATTTTACAAAAATTACCAGAGGCTTGTATCTTAACGCTCCTCAACCCTTTTACTGTACTTTAAGGTTAGCAAGTAGCACTACCCATGCAGAAATTCTTACCAGTAAAGGTAAAGCGGGAATAGGAAAAGAATTCTTTGTCGCAAATACCCCTTCTCAATATAATAGTTCTGGAAATAACTTTACTGCAGGCGTATTAGCTACTGAAAACAACACTGTTGTAACGGCAACTTGGAACCCAGGGGTGACATTTCTAGGCACCAACGTTCCTCCAGGAACTACTACCCATACTTTTACTTTAAACAAGGGTGAATCTTTTGTTTTCGCAGGCTCTGGAAACCCAGGCTCCAATATGGCGGCCTTTATGGGGGCAAAAATTGTTGCTGATAAACCTATTACGCTTACAAACGGAAATATGCTTGGCAACTTTGGCACAGCATCATTCAGTTCAGGAGCAGATATTATACTCGATCAATCAGTACCTGTCGAGCGTCTTGGGAATACATTTGCCATGGTAAGGACAAGATCTACTGCTGCAGATTTAGAAGGCGGAATTGTTGTAGCTACCGAAGATAACACCCAAGTTTTTTTGAATGGCGCTGCAGTTGCTGTTGCAACATTGAATCAGGGTCAGTGGTACAGAATTTCCGGAAACGATTATGTTGTGCAAGGCGGCACGCATGCGAATATGCTCGTCACCACTTCAAAAAATGTTTATTTATACCAATTGGTTGCCGTTAATAACAGCAATGCAACCTGCGGTTTTAACTATATTCCTCCATTAAACTGCTTTTTACCCAGAAGGATCGACGAGATTGGCAAGGTTAATGAAATGCCAACAGGTGGCGCAGGTGCGAGTGTTAAACCATCGGGTATACAAGTAAAATTAAATATTTTAACAGAAGCGGGCGCTGTTGTGACTGTAAATGGAGTACCTCCCACTGCTGCTGAGGGGCCATTCCTACTTACTGGAAATACAACTTGGGTAACGTATAGCCTTATCATCCCATCGGTTACCGATAATTTGACCATTGTTTCCAATAAAGCGGTAACTGCTGGTATTAACGGAGGATTCAGCACATCCGGATATGGAGGATATTTCGCAGGCTTCTCTTCGATTCCTGTAATTTCCAAACAAATCGGCGACTGTATCCCGGGAATTATTCTTGAAGTAGATGACGGTTACGACAGTTATCAGTGGAACCTGAATGGAAATCCTATTCCTGGTGCTACACAAAACACCTATGTACCTACGGTAGCTGGCGATTATACATGTACAGTAACCGTTGGAGGCTGTGCACCGGCCACCACTCCTATTTATAAGGTATTTACATGTCTGGCTGAGACCACTGTAAACTTAGCAGCCTGTGCGGCAGTTAACATTATACCTGCATTCACATCCTCTACGCAAACACCGGTTCCTTCAACAGTAACCATAATAACGCCTCCGACTAACGGTACCGCTGTAGTTAACCCCACAAACGGAGTGATAACTTACACACCAACTGCTGGCTATGTTGGCCCAGACACGCTTGTGTATCAGTTCTGTGGAAATGCACCCGAGTTTATTGACTGCGAACAGGTAACCGTTAATTTTACGGCGATTCCTTACCCGGTAGTACAGAATGGTGCTTTGAGCAGTTGCTTCATTGAGGCAAATCCTGCAACAGGACAGTTTGACCTTTCTACGGCCATTGTAACACTGGAGCCTTTGGTAACTAAAAAATATTACCCATCTGTTACCGATGCGACGAACGGAACCAATGAAATTATGAACTTCCTAACTTATATTGCCCCAAGTTCTGAAGTTTATGTAAGAGTATATAATGCCGGTGGCTGTTTCAGAATTGCCAAAATAACCTTAACGGTAAAACCTCCAAAAAAATCATCGGTTCTTGTAGACAAATACATCTGTGCTGAAGATACCACCACTCTGGACGCAGGTCCAGGATTCCAATCTTATCTTTGGAGCACCGGTGCTACTACACAGTCCATCAGCAATGTTGCGGTTGGGGAATACTGGGTGATTCTTGAGACAGATGACTGTCCTACTCTACAGAACGTAAAAGTGCATAAAGTAACAAATCCTATTATAACAAACGTTGACATTGTAAACAATGCAGTAACACTAACTGTTACCGGAGGAACTCCTCCTTACAAGTATTCGATAGACAATGTGATTTGGCAGGATTCAAACACTTTCAACAATCTTCCAAGAGGTCAGAATATTTTCTATGTTAAAGACATTTATGACTGTGAGCCTGTTATTGTAGAAGTTACCGTACCAAATCTCGTAAATGCCATAACTCCGAATGGAGACGGATCAAACGATTATGTTGATTACAGCGCACTTGCATATAAAACAGATCTTACCTTCTCGGTTTATGACCGATACGGAAACTTAGTTCATCTTGGTGACAAAACCAACAATTACAGATGGGACGGTAAACTTGCCGACAGAAAAGTTCATACCGGAACATACTGGTACCATATCAACTGGACTGAACCCACTCCTGCAAAAACACCTGTGAAATTCACCGGTTGGATCCTGGTTAAGAACAGAGAATAATATTTTAATATTTTATTTGAAAAGCACGGTTAAAACCGTGCTTTTGTTTTTTTTATTGAACAATCTTAACTGAATAATGATTTTAATTATTAAATTTGTTATGAACTCTTGTATTCACCCATGAGAAAAATTCTATCTTTTTTTCTGCTTTTGCTATCCTTATCAACTCTTTTTGCACAGCTGGACAGAGAACATTGGTTTGCTCCCATGGTAGACAGGACAGGAAATCCGAACCAGTTTCAGACCCTTTACCTTTCCACAAACAGAACTACTCCCTTTCCTGTAAATATTTACAACAATAATGTCATTATAGGAACGGTAAACATCAGCAAAGGGAGTCCACAAAAATTTGATGTTCCCAGACCTTTTATAATTACCACACAGCAGGCAGATCTTTTTACCCCTACCACAAAAGGTCTTTATCTTGATGCTGAATTTCCATTTTATGCCAATCTGAGGTTTTCCGTTTACAATCACGGGGAGATCATCACTTCGAAAGGAATTTCCTCAACAGGAACTAAATTTTATGCAGGAATGGCTCCGATTACTGTGAGCAACGGCATTCTGAATTTTATGACTTCGGTTCTGGCTACGCAGGACAATACAACAGTTACCGTTTCCGGTTACAGCCCGCTCGTGCAGTTTTCAAACGGAACCACCGGTACGACCAATCCCACCATGTCTTTTACCCTGAACAAAGGTCAGTCGTATATTATGGACGGTTCCGGTCTTACCAACACCGACGGCTTTATTGGTGCAAAAATAGAATCAAACAAGCCTGTTAATATTACAAACGGCAATTTCAACGGACAGTACGCCGGGAATTTCCCTTCGAGTTCGGATATCATGATGGACCAGTCGATTCCCGTTCCTTTACTCGGAACACAGTTTGCACTGGTAAAAGGTAACGGCGGTATCGGTTCCAACATGGAAGGGGCTGTAGTTATTGCCACCGAAAACAATACGCAGATCTTTGTGAATAATGAAATACTGCCTTTAGCTACCATTAATGAAGGAAAATACTTCGTAATTCCCGATACGAAGTACCAGCTTCAGGGAACTAACCACTACAATCTCCTGATCCGAACCTCCAAAAATGCCTACGTCTATCAGCTGCTGGCCGGGGAACCTACATTGGGGGTAGCAACTGGTGGCTTTAATTTTATTCCGGCGCTCAACTGTTACCTGCCGAAGCAGATTGATGAGCTGGGACTCATCGACGAAAACTTTGTTTTTTCCAATGGGAATCCTCTAGGGATTCTTAATATTCCTACAAAACTTAACCTTATAACTGAAACCGGCGCAGCCGTTACCGTGAACGGTGTGGCTCCTCCCGCTACTTCAGGACCCTTCCCAATGACTGGAACACTCAACTGGGTGACCTATGGAATTCCGAATGTCACCGGAAACATCACGGTGGTTTCCGACAAAGCCATTACGGCGGGAATTACTGCGGGCAGCGATGCTGTAGGTTACGGTGGATTTTTTGCCGGTTTCCCCACGACGCCGGTGATTGTAACTTCCGGCGGAACCTGTGTTCCCGGAATTGTGCTTACCGTAGATCCAATCATCTATAACGCTTATCAGTGGTACCTCAACGGGACACTGATTCCCGGTGCAACTTCTGCATCCTATACTCCAACCGGACCCGGAAACTATTCCGCTTCCGTCACGATGGGAAGTTGTGCGCCGCTCTTTACCTCCTCTTATAAAGTGCTGAACTGCGTAAAACTGTCTGCTGCCACACTTGATGTTTGCGTCTCCCAAACAGTTACGCCTGCATTTACCACTTCTACCCAGACACCGGTTCCGAGTACGGTTTCCATCTTGACACCGCCCACAGCAGGAACGGCAACAGTAAATCCCACGACCGGCGTAATCACTTACACTGTAACGAATCCCGGAACTGTAGGAACAGATACTTTCGTTTATACTTTCTGCGGAAACAATCCCGATTTTCCGGACTGCGAGACTGTTACCGTTACCCTGAACATTCTGGATCTGCCCGTTACGAATACCACCCTGAATGCCTGTAATGTAAACGGTCAGGGAACCTATAACCTCACTACGGCCGTGGTTACGGCACAGTCGCCTGTCACCATACAGTACTATCCCACTCTTTCAGATGCCCAGACTCAAAATGCCGCCGCGGAGATTTTGAATTCAACAGCATATGTTTCAACCGCAGGAACTGTGGTGTACGCGCTCGTAAAAACACCTCTCGGCTGCAGCAATATCGCACAGATCACGCTGGGTTACTTTCCTCTTGCAGTCGTCGCGGATTATAACGGAGTCTTCTGCGATGAGAATGTAGATGGAAGCATTACGGTTGACCTCAGCACCATTACTCCTTTAGTTTTAACGAACTTTACTTATTTTACAGTGAAGTATTACGCAACTTTGGCTGATGCCACTGCGGGAAATACCGCAACACTGCCAAACAGCTGGTCTTATACAGTCAACACCACGATCTACATCCGCGTGGAATCGCCCGACGGATGTGCGCCGGTTATTAAAGCCCTGAATTTCAGTTTCGGAGCCAAAATTCAGTTACTGCTTTCCGCCTCTACCCAAACGGTTTGTGACGATAACTTAGACGGAACAAGACCGGTAGATCTGAGTACGTATTTCAGCAGTTACACTAACGATCAGTCGGTGAGCGCTACTTACCACGCCACGCTGACTTCAGCACAGAATAATACCGGTGCGCTTACAAATCCGGTTACGGTCTCGGGAACGCAGACTTTCTATATCCGTTTTGAAAAAGCCGGCATCTGCCCGAATATTGCCCCGATAACGGTCATAGTGAAAACTCCTAAAAAATCGGATATCCTTACAGACCAGACGGTTTGCGCAGGTAAACTCACCACTCTGGATGCAGGCCCCGGTTTTAGTGCCTATCTCTGGAGTACCGGTGCCACCACCTCTTCCATTACAGGTGTGGGTACGGGAACTTACTGGGTAGATCTCACCTTTAACGGATGTGTTTACCGTCAGTCTGTAAGTATAACGAATGCCGAACTCCCAACCCTCACCGCCATCGACATCAAGGGCACTACCGTAACGGTTACAGCAACAGGCGGAACACCACCATATGAATATTCTCTGGACGGTATTGCGTGGCAGGCTTCAAATATCTTTTACAATGTTCCCAGAGGCAGCCACATCGTATATGTCAGGGATTTAAAAGCCTGCGAAGTGGTGAAGAAGGATTTCTCCATCATCAACCTCATCAATACCATCACGCCAAACGGAGACGGCATTAATGATGTCATCAACTATTCTGAACTGCTGATGAAATCGGAACCCCTCTTCCGAGTCTTCGACCGCTATGGAACAGAAGTTTTCCGTGGCACGGCCTCGAACCGTTTCACATGGGACGGTACCATCAGTGGTCGCCCGGTCCCTACCGCCACCTACTGGTATTTGCTGCAGTGGAAGGAATTCGGTACCCAAACCCAGGTGAATTACACGAGCTGGCTACTGGTAAAGAACAGGAATGACGCATATTTTAAAGACTGATATTTCCAATCGGTTTATGCAAAAACATAAGGATTAAAATGACTGTGAAATAAATCATAGATTGGTGCTCTGTGCATTTCTTTAACACAATTTATCTAAAACGCCCCCACTCTAACGCTTCTTAACATTTCACGATAAAAGTTTAACCAAACTTTAACCGAACCGCATTCTGTAACCTGTACCATCAAGAGAATTTCTCTTTAATTTTGCCGGCAACAGATGAAAAAAATATTTACATTTTTGGTGTTGCTTTCCTTGGTGAATATCAATGCCCAGATCTTTAAAGGACAGGTATTCCTCAGGGACAATTCGATGCTCTATCTCAACCAGATTTTTGTAACGAACCTCAACACGCAGAAGACCGTGCTCAGTGACTATAACGGAGAATTCCGCATTGCTGCAAACAGTGGAGACCGCATCCGCTTCACCTCCATTGTAACGGAAAGAAAAGATCTGAGTCTGAACCAGACGATGCTTGAAAATTCCACCAATCTTGTAGAGCTGAAGATTGCTTATTATGAGATTCAGGAAGTCGTAATCAACCGTTTTAAACCGTCGGGGAATTTAAGAAAGGACGTCGCTTCCCTTAAATCATCGGAAAAAGCACTCGAAATACAGAAAATGCTCGGCCTGCCGGAACCGAAAGGAGACGGGAACCCGCCTCAGCTTCCGGTAGCAGGATTTTCCGGCGGCGGACTCACCTTCAGTGTTGACACTATTTATGATATTCTTTCGGGAGAAAAAAAGAAAAAAGAGCGCTATTATGCCTACGAAAAGATGAATACATCCGTGCAGAAAATGAAGAACTACTTCGGCGCCGAATATTTCGAAAAGATAAAGATCCCGGAAAATTTAGTGGAAAATTTCCTGCAGTTTGTCTACACATCAGACCGTCTGTCTGCTTATATTGATGCCGGAAATTATCAGGCAGCGCAAGTCGCTATCGAAAAATACCTTCCGATTTACCAGAAAAGACTCGACAATTCCAACCTCAGAACCCTTGTGAAATAATTGAAACTTTCACCACTTTTTATACATAAAATAGAGGAAAAGACGTTAATTTAGTTGGAAATCTAATGTGTTAATTTAATTCCTGTTCTAATTCTATGAGAAAAATTATTCTGATTTTTAGCCTACTCATGCTTTGCAATCTTTCTGCACAGAAGAAAATGAAGGATTATTCGGAGATTATGCGCAGTAAAAGCATCTACGAAATCAATGCATTTTTACGCGACGCCCATCCGGATGATCCTAGACGTTCTGTTCTGAAGCCGAGAATAATGGAGATGATAAAAGAGTACATCAAAAAAGCGCATCCGGAAGATGCACGGGTAAAACCACTGCAGGAAATGCTCGCAACGCTGAAAAGAAGGCCTTCTACCAAAATCAGTTTTGATGAAATGAATGCGATCATTAAACAGAAACAGATTGCAAAATACAAAGAAGCGCTCGCGAAAAACCTGAATCCCGCTACGATGGCTCCCGTGACGATTACAGAACAACCGGCTGTGTCGGCAGTTCCTGGCAAAAAAGTTACCGCAACCGCACCAAGCACGCCCGCTTTTGTCGCCACGCCAAGTGCAGAAGACGATGAATTTAAAATGCTCATCAACGAATCGCCGGAAGCACACAAACAGAAGACCGTTCAGCTCCTGAACAAACTCTTCGACAGTGATCCGAGCAGCCGCGAAAGCATCATTCTGATTCAGAATAAGTCAGACTGCAACATCATTGTGCGGATTGAGGGCACAGGACATACAAAATACCGTCTTGCAGTGGCAGCACACAACGAAAATTCAATTGTAGTGACGAAAGGCGATTACCTGTTTACAAGTATTGTTTGCGGAGCGCAATACGCATCGCAAAAAACCGTTCAGAAAGCAATGATGGTGGCGCTGAGCAATCCCGGAGCCAAATAATTAAAACGCATTAACCCGTCTTATGCTTCCTTTTCTCTTTATTTAATATTATTTTTGCCCCAAGAAATTGATATGGGAAAAAATAAACTGGCACGTTTCGAGGAAAACAGAATTCTTCCGAACGTTTTTCAGCCAACAAGAGCAGAAGCGCAGGACAATTTTCATTTAAAAGGGAAATGGAGAGACGAGGTTTTTAAAAACCAAAATCCCATAGTTCTGGAACTGGGCTGTGGAAAAGGAGAATATTCAGTTGGACTGGCCAAAGCATTTCCTGAAAAAAACTTTATTGGTATCGACATCAAAGGTGCGCGTTTTTGGTTCGGTGCCAAAGAAGCGGTGGAGAAAAATCTCCATAATGTCGCTTTTCTCAGAACTCAGATTGAACTCGTTGACTGTTTTTTCGACAAAGATGAAATTGATGAAATCTGGATTACTTTTCCGGATCCTCAAATCAAATACCGCCGGACAAAGCACCGGATGACCCATCCTGAATTTCTGGAACGGTACAAAAAAATCCTGAAAAAAGACGGCGTCATGCATCTCAAGACCGACTCGGAATTCCTGCATGGATATACTTTAGGCTTGCTTCAGGGACAGGGACACGAAATCATTGCCGCAAATCACGATATTTACGGAGCGCCGGAATTTGATCCGGGAACGCCGCTTTTAAGAGAAATAAAAACGTATTACGAAGGACTTTTCTCAGCAAAAGGAAAAACCATAACGTATATAAAATTCAGAATTAACGGATGAAAAACACCACGCTGCTTTGCTCCTTTCTACTCCTTTTAGGATCCTGCAAAACGGAATCTGTAGCGAAGCTCAGCATTATGGACAGTAAAGACGTAAAAAAAGTCGAGCAATACATCCGTAATCATCCCGGAGATAAAAATCTGCCATTTCTGAAACAGAAACTTCAGGCGCTGAAAAACGCGAAGAAACCAAAGCAGAAACCGGGCGAACTTCCGAAACCCATCGTATTTAAAACCATCACCGAAAGAGAAGCCGCAGAATACGCTCAGATTTTAGAGGAAAACAAGGCAGTTCATTCCAAGAACACTGTAAAGGTACTGAACCAGCTTTTCAACAGTGACCAGAGCAATACCGATGCGATTCTGCTCGTTCAGAACAATTCCGACTGCAATATGATCCTTAGGATTCAGGGCAGCAAATTCTATAACCTTGCGGTGCCTTCTCACGGAGAAAACTCCATCGTAATTCCGCAGGGTGATTATATGCTTTCCACCAATTTATGTGATTTGAGTTATGTCTCGCGCAAAAAAATCACGAAAAACATGGTAGTTTCGTTAAAACCGAATGTTCCAACCGGTGATCCGAAGGACCAAAGCAATTAACCGTTCATTTCAGAGAGCATAAAAAAAGGTTCAGAAATATTCTGAACCTTTTTTTATTATCGAGATAGCTATTATTCCGCAGCAGCGTCGAAATCAGCATCAGCATCAGCCGTTACTTTTTCCCCTTCTTCTTTGGATTTTTCTTTATCTGCTTTTCTTTGAGATAAACCGTCTTTGATAGAGCTTGAAACAACGCTCAAAATCATATCGATTGATTTGGATGCATCATCATTTCCAGGAATCACATATTCTACTTTTCTTGGATCTGAATTCGTATCAACGATTGCAAAAATTGGAATACCCAATTTTTTAGCCTCAGTAACAGCGATGTGTTCTTTCATAATATCAACAACAAAAAGTGCTGATGGAAGACGCACCATGTCGGAAATTGAACCTAAGTTTTTCTCAAGATTGGCTCTTTGACGGTCAACCTGAAGTCTTTCTTTTTTAGATAAAGTTTCGAAAGTACCATCTTTCTTCATTTTATCGATCTGGTTCATTTTCTTAACAGCTTTACGGATCGTAACAAAGTTTGTTAACATTCCGCCCGGCCATCTTTCAGTGATATAAGGCATATTAAGTTCAGCTGCATATTTTGCTACAACTTCTTTCGCCTGCTTTTTAGTAGCTACGAAAAGAACTTTTTTACCTGCAGAAGTAATTTTTTCTAAAGCGGTACAAGCTTCGTCTAATTTTACTGCTGTTTTATGTAAGTCTACGATGTGAATACCGTTTTTCTCCATAAAAATGTATGGAGCCATATTTGGATTCCACTTTCTGGTCATGTGACCAAAGTGTACTCCTGCCTCTAAAAGGTCTTTAACATTTGCTTTTGCCATGTCGCTTTTTTGTTTTTAGTTTACGTGCCGCTTTTTCGCAATCAACTTTTCTTTAGATGGGAGAATAGTTTGGGTGCTAAACTAAAGGGGGCATTTTTGATTAGATAACAGAGCCAAGATCCAGGAACCAAGATTTCCAACCAATGTCTTGTATCTTGTGTCTTGCATCTTGAATCTTTTGAATTAACGTTTTGAGAACTGGAATCTCTTTCTCGCTTTTTTCTGACCTGGTTTCTTTCTTTCCACCATTCTTGCATCTCTTGTAAGCAATCCGTGTGGTTTAAGCAATAATCTGAACTCTTCGTTGATTTCACACAATGCTCTAGAAAGACCTAATCTGATGGCTTCAGCCTGACCGGTAATTCCGCCTCCGAAAACATTCACTGTAACGTCATACTGACCCACAGTTTCTGTCAACAAAAACGGCTGATTCAATTTGTAAACCAAAACGTCGGTACCGAAGTAGTCTTTAGAATCCTTTTTGTTGATCGTAATGATTCCTGAACCAGGTTTCATGTAGATTCTTGCAACAGCGGTTTTTCTTCTTCCGATTTTATGAACTATTGACATATTAATTATTTGAATTCGTTAATATTAATAACTTTTGGCTGCTGAGCTTCATGTTTGTGTTCAGTTCCTTCATATAAATAAAGGTTCGTAAACAGTTGGGATCCCAGTTTGGTTTTAGGAAGCATTCCTTTTACGGATTTTTCCAAAACTTTTAAAGAATCTTTTTTCTGAAGTTCAAGCGCAGTCATCGACTTTTGACCACCTGGATAACCAGTATGCCAAATGTAAGTCTTGTCAGCCCACTTGTTCCCGGAAAGGGTTACTTTCCCAGCATTCAAAACGATTACGTTATCTCCACAATCTGCGTGGGGCGTAAAATTCGTTTTGTGCTTACCTCTCAAAATCTTTGCAACCTTAGAAGCGATTCTTCCTAACGGTTGTCCTTCAGCGTCTACCACAACCCATTCTTTATTAGCGGTAGCTTTGTTAGCTGAAACGGTTTTGTAACTTAATGTATTCACACTTTTTCGTTTAACGATTAAACATTATTTTCCCCAAATAGGGTGTGCAAAGGTAAAGTTTTTTTTCGGAACTGGAAATGTTTTCGGTAAAGATTATGCTAAGGATTTGAATCTGTTGATTTTATTCCACATTCATGGGCCATTTTTTATGGCTGAATTTGCCTTCAGATTTACTAATTTCTTAACGATTTGGAGCCCCGGAAACTTGCAATAAGATAATAAGCCACAAAAACCATGGAAAATTTAATGACAGACGGTACCGCTTTCTCCAGACTGAACAAAAGCACCCCAGCAACAATCAGAAGTCCCATTGCGAGAAAGGAAATCCCGAGTTTCTGAGGCAGCGTAAATTTTGTATCATCCAGAAAATAGGCTATCCCCCATGCCGAGCCGAACGCAAAACCGTAGTAAAGATCAAGTTCCCAACCCTGACTTCCCAAAAGAAAATAATTCAGAAGAAAACTGATGACGGTTCCGGCGAAGAAATAAATAATGGCACGCTGCATAAAATATGTTTGCGCAAAAATAATTATTTAAAATGGAATTCCTTTTTTATTATATTTGAAAAAATGATCTAATGAAAAGTAAACTCTTTTTTTTCCTGTTGGCATTAGCTCCGTTGATTTCCTGTCAACAGATCATGGACAATTACTGGGACCGGAAAGCAGAAGAAAATTATGTTTCGCCTTACAAAGGAACCTATGCAGGAAGTTTTGCAGGAAACGATAGTGGATCGCTGAAGATAGAAGTTTCAAAAAGCGACAACGTCACCATTACGAGACACTCGAGCATTAGTAATTCTAATGAAATTTATTACGATGGTCTTATTGGAGCCTCATTCAACGGTAGTCCGTCGCCTGCTACTGGGTTCAAGCTCCTCGGAAACCTCAGCTCCGATAACAATACTTATTCCGGAACGTGGACGCAAGGAAATTTTTCCGGTACCTGGACGCTGATCAAACAATAGCTGTCTTCTACCCTTTCACAACCCGAAAGGGTTTTCTTTTCCCGAATTTCCAAATTTTCCTATCTTTGGGGACATCGAAAAATCATCTATGGAAACCCAAAAATATTCTCCAAAAAACAAAATCAGAATCGTTACTGCCGCCGCTCTGTTCGACGGACATGATGCCGCCATCAATATCATGCGCCGCGTCATTCAGGCAACCGGTGTTGAAGTCATTCACCTCGGGCACGACAAATCTGCGGAAGAAGTCGTGAACTGCGCAGTTCAGGAAGATGCAAATGCCATCGCACTGACTTCTTATCAAGGCGGCCACAACGAATATTTCAAATATATCTGCGATTTATTAAAGGAAAAAAACGCTTCCCATATCAAAATTTTTGGAGGCGGCGGCGGCGTTATTCTGCCCGAAGAAATCAAAGACCTCATGGATTACGGCGTAACGAGAATTTATTCTCCGGATGATGGCCGCGAACTCGGTTTGCAGGGCATGATCGATGATCTGGTTGAAAAATCCGATTATCCGACCGGAAGAGATATTCATGTTGAAGATCTGGATAAAATCAGTTTTGAAGATTCAAAATCCCTTGCTGAAGTGATTTCTGCAGTGGAAAATTTTTCTGAAGAAAAAGCCGATCTGGTAAAAGCCATCAATGAGCGCGCGAAAGATTCCACGATTCCGATTATCGGGATTACCGGAACCGGCGGTGCAGGAAAATCTTCTTTGACCGACGAACTCGTTCGAAGATTCCTGCGTTCAAATCCTGAAAAAAAGATCGCCATCATTTCAATCGACCCTTCGAAGAAGAAAACGGGCGGTGCGCTTTTGGGCGACCGGATCCGGATGAACTCGATCAACGATCCTCGCGTGTATATGCGTTCGATGGCCACGCGTGAGAACAATGTTTCGGTTTCGCCACACATTCATTCCGCTTTAAATATTTTAAAAATTGCCCATCCTGATGTCATTGTTCTGGAAACTTCCGGAATCGGCCAGTCGGGTTCTGAAATCACCGATATCGCCGATGTTTCGATGTATGTGATGACGCCGGAGTACGGTGCTTCCACTCAACTGGAAAAAATCGATATGCTGGATTATGCGGATTTGGTGGCTTTAAACAAATCTGATAAACGCGGAGCTTTGGATGCGCTTCAGGCTGTCAAAAAACAGTTCCAGAGAAATCATGTGCTTTTCGACAAGAATTTAGACGAAATGCCTGTGTATTCCACGAAGGCAAGCCAGTTTAACGATTGGGGAACTACAGAATTATACAATGAACTCATTAAAAAAGTCAATTCAAAATTTGAAGGGTTAAATCTGAGCGAATATGTAGAACAGAACGTTTCTGAGGAAACCACGATTATTCCTCCGAAAAGGGTGCGCTATCTTTCGGAAATTGTTGAAATCAACCGCTCTTACGATAAAGATGTTGTTGAACAGGCTTTAATTGCCAGAAAAATGTACCAGCTCGACGGTGCTAAATTTGCCCTTGAAGGAGATGAGCACTGTCAGGAAAAGATCGAAAAGGTCTTCCAGAAAACAAAAAAAGAACTTTCTCAGGAAAACACGTATTTCCTGAACGGATGGCATGATTTCAAACTGAAGCACGATGCGGATATCTACACCTACCTCGTCCGCGGAAAAGAGATCAGGGTGGAAACCAAATCCGAAACCCTTTCTCATTTAAAAATCCCGAAAATCGCTTTGCCGAAATTCCAGGACTGGGGCGACCTCATCCGCTGGAAAGGTCAGGAAAACGTTCCTGGCGCATTTCCTTTTACTGCAGGAATTTATCCGTTCAAAAGAACCGGTGAAGATCCGACGAGAATGTTCGCGGGTGAAGGCGGACCGGAAAGAACCAACCGCAGATTCCATTATGTTTCGGCAGATATGGATGCGAAAAGACTTTCCACCGCATTCGATTCGGTGACGCTTTACGGTCAGGATCCGGCTTTTCCGCCCGATATTTTCGGAAAAATCGGGAATGCGGGAGTTTCCATCGCGACTTTAGATGATGCAAAAAAACTGTATTCAGGTTTCGATCTCGTAAATGCAATGACTTCCGTTTCCATGACGATCAATGGTCCGGCTCCGATGCTGCTTGCGTTTTTCATGAACGCAGCCATTGACCAGAACTGCGAGAAATTTATTGAAGAAAACAATCTTTGGGATAAAGTAGAATCTGCTTTAAAACAAAAATTTGATGATAAAGGATTGAACCGCCCAACGTACAGCGGTGAACTTCCTCCTTCCAACAACGGTTTGGGACTGAAATTACTCGGATTGACGGGTGATGAAGTTTTGGACGCAGACGCGTATGAAAAAATTAAAATGGAAACCATTGCAACCGTGCGCGGAACCGTGCAGGCCGACATTTTAAAAGAAGACCAGGCGCAGAACACCTGTATTTTCTCCACTGAATTTGCACTTAGACTGATGGGCGATGTGCAGCAGTATTTCATCGATCAGAAAGTAAGGAATTTTTATTCAGTATCCATTTCAGGATATCATATCGCCGAAGCCGGCGCAAATCCGATCTCCCAGCTCGCGTTTACACTTGCAAACGGGTTTACCTATGTGGAATATTATCTTTCCAGAGGAATGGACATCAATGAGTTTGCTCCTAATCTTTCCTTCTTTTTCTCCAACGGCATCGATCCGGAATATGCGGTAATCGGTCGGGTGGCTCGAAGAATCTGGGCAAAAGCGATGCGCGAAAAATATCAGGCCAATGAAAGAAGCCAGATGTTGAAATACCACATTCAGACTTCCGGACGTTCGCTTCACGCTCAGGAAATTGATTTTAACGACATCAGAACAACACTTCAGGCACTTTACGCGATTTACGACAACTGTAACTCGTTGCACACGAATGCGTATGACGAAGCCATCACAACGCCGACTGAAGAATCAGTAAGACGTGCAATGGCGATTCAGCTTATCATCAATAAAGAACTTGGTTTGGCAAAAAATGAAAATCCTTTGCAGGGTTCATTTATCATCGAAGAACTGACGGATTTAGTTGAACAGGCTGTTTATACGGAATTCGACAGAATTACTGAAAGAGGCGGAGTTCTGGGCGCGATGGAAACGATGTATCAGCGTTCCAAAATTCAGGAAGAATCCATGCATTACGAATGGTTGAAACACACTGGCGAATATCCGATTATCGGCGTGAACACTTTCCTTGGAAAAGACGGTTCACCAACAGTCCTGCCGGGTGAAGTCATCCGATCTACGGAAGAAGAAAAGCAGCTTCAGATCAAAAATCTTGAAAGTTACCAAAGTGCAAATGCGGCAAACACGCAGAAAGCACTCGAAGATCTGCAGCACGGCGCAATTAATCAGGCCAATCTTTTTGAACTGATGATGGACGCGGTGAAATACTGTTCGCTTGGGCAGATTACGAATGCCCTGTTTGAAGTGGGCGGAATGTACAGAAGAAATATGTAATATGATGAAACCATTATATTTAAAAGGATGTTATTTTCTGATTTTTCTTCTGTCGTGTTCATTTCACGGTCAGAAAAAGGAAATATTTAACTTCGATATGCCCGAATTAAAAGTTGAAGCAAGTAAATATTCTAAGATAAGAGTCATTGATGTCCGGGAAGACACCACATCTGTAGGGGCCTTTCAAGGGAAACCTCATGTATTGGAAATACCGCTTGGGATTCAGTTTCAGAAAATTGTTGACGGGCTAAATCCTGATCATGCAGAAAAGGGTGAACTCGTTCTTTATGTTAAAAGGTTAGCATTTGCGGGAGGGGACTCTGGAAACTACATTCATTTCCAGGGTTATTTGTTTTCCAGGAACAGTAATGGCAAGTATTCTCCTATTGATAAAGCAGATGAAATCGTAAAGCAGTCAGTGTTTAGCTCTAAGAAGGAAAATTATAGGCGAATTAATGAAACTATTAGTGGCTTTCTTGAGAAAAATTTAAACCGCACTCCAAAAATCATTTATTCTTACAGTTTTGAAGACCTGCAGAACTTTATTCATGTAGATAAGCAGCAGTATCCTTTATATAAAGATGAATTAAAGGATGGCATTTACGAAAACTACTACCGATTTAAGACTCAGTATCCGTCAGAAATTATTTCAGATGTTAAATTTGCTGCTAATCCAGATAAGATTTATAAGGTTTACTATCTGAAGGAAGGTAAGAAAGAATCAGTAGATATAAAGAAAACTTTTGCCATTGTTTATAAAGGGCAGCCCTACATCTTAGTTCCTGATGATAATAATTACTCTAAAGCCACCAAGAGAGAAGAAGAATTTTACTTTATAGGGAATGTGAATGGTAAAAACCAAACCTTTTATATGTTCTATGGATTGACTGGTGTTTTAATTGGGGCAATTTTTGACCCGACAACAAAATATGAATTTACACTGGATTATTTCAACGGGAATTCAGTTCCGGTCAGGAAGATAAAGAGGTACTAATGGTTATCAAAATCTTAGAAGATAGAATTTAACCTAGTAATGTTTTCCTCAGCTCATCCAGAAATCCTGCAAACCGTTCCGGCGTGTTACGGTTTTCGAAACCGGGAATAAAAGCAGTTTCTTTCATCAGCTGCTCTGTAGATTTTCCTTCACTGATGGCTTTCAGTACAAAATCATTTGAAGCTTCCAGAAAACTGGCCATTTCTTTCAGATTGGCTTTGTTTCCGGTGGTCAGTTCAGGTTTGTTCGCATGGCCGAAAATAAAAATGGTGTCATCATCAAATTTCGCCAGCGCTTTTTCCAGCACTTTAATCCAGTTTCGGGAATCCGACCCGTCTGCGGTGCGGTAAACCGGAATCACATTGTTAAACATCAGATCGCCCATGTGAACCACATTGTCGTTCTCGAAATGATACATCACATCTCCAAAAGTGTGTCCGTTCCCAAAATGATAGCCCGTCACTTTTTCATTTCCCAGATCAATTCTGTATTCCTTTTCAAAAAGAACAGTTGCATAACGCTGTTCGGCGAGTTTGCTGCTTTTTTCAGCAGCTTTCCGCTGCAGTTCCGGTACGCGCTGGTGAGCGACAACTTTGGTATTTTGATCTTTAAAAGCGATGTTTCCGGAAGTATGGTCGCCGTGGTGATGTGTATTGCAGAGAAACAGTACCGGTTTGCCTTTTGATGAAATTCCGTCCAGCACCGGCTGTATCGCATCAGGAAACTGCGAATCGATGATGAGGAAACCTTCCTTTGTTTCAAAAACCCCGACCGTTCCGCCTTTATTGGTGTAGCGGGAGATATTTCCGCGGACTTTCCGAAGATCTCCTACACCTAAAATCAAAGGATCAAATACGCTATGGTTTGCTATTGGCGTGACACAGCTCAGTAAGCTTGGCATAAAAGCCAGACCTAAACCGGCTGAAAAAGTGGTGGCGAGAAATTCTTTACGGTTCATCTGATAAAATTTTACTAAAAATAAGTAAATATTTTAAGACGAAGGGGTAAGGTATTTAAGAAAAGGTTTTACTTTATGGATTTGTCGAAGATAATTTCTCTGGCTTACATAAACCAACACATTTCCAAAAATCAAAAAGAAAAACACACTCCAGAAAAGAAACGGCGAGAAACCCTGAACAGGTGCAAAACTAAACCGGAAGACGCTATATACCGCCTCGGAATGATCATAAATCTCAAAAATATTCGGCAATAAGACCGCGAATGAACTGAAGAATATTGCCGCAGACTGCTGATAATAAGTCAGGACATAATTTTCATATTTTTTTGCCAGGTTAAATTCTTGTGGGTGAACCAGGTAATTGATCAAAGGGAAAAAAGTAAGAGCTACAATTGCCACTGTCAACACATACTTAAAAACAAATACACCGGTAAACTGCGCCAAAATGAATAACAGGAATACAATGCCGACTCCAGTTTTCATGGTTTCCTTTAGAATTCCCAGATTGATCTGCCGGTACATTTTCTTTGTGAACCTGCTCGTATCGTTCAAATCCAAACTGCCGTCCCAATACAGTTGAAGATCGTTCTGCCAGCTTTTTTTCACCTTCTCAAGGGCTTCCTCAAAGGTCAGATTTTCGTCTCTCTCGAGATCAGAAATCTGGGAAATAAAATGATCCTGAACTTCCATCAAAATATCGATCGGAAGTTTTTTCTGCAAAAGGTAGGTGCGGATTTGAGTGAGTTGCATTTCATTCATGACGATTTCAGATATTTGAGAAAAGGTTTTATTCTTTCAATTCGTTTCAGGTATTCCTGTTGCGAGATCAGTGCAAAGAAACTGATGCTGATGATGGAAAAGTAGACAACAACAGCCAGTATGTCAGCATTCAACTCAAAAGTGGTGAAAAAATCCTTGAATCGCGCGCCTCCATGTCGGTAACCGGAAATCACCTGATAAAAAGAGTATGCAAATACAAAATTTATGAAATTAAAGGATTGGTAAAGGGTCAGGACATAATCGTCATATTTTTTCGGAAGCATAAACGTTTTCCATCTTCGGAACAGATTTATAATGGGCCAAAGCATTATTCCCAGTATCGCGATAAGAAAGAATCCGGTAAAATACTGCAGTGTTACTATTTTAGAGACAAGAGCGAGAATTACAATTGCCACTAAGGAGTATTTGAAACATTTTTTGAGGGAAGTCCAGATCAACAGCCTTTCGAATTTACGCGTCATGTTGTTTTTATCGAACAAATCCCAACCGCCGTCCCAATAAGGCTTCAACTCCTTCTGCCAGCTTTTTTTTACTTTTTCAAATGCCTCCTCAAAACTCAGATTATCATCTCTCTCCAGATCAGAAATCTGGGAAATAAAATGATCCTGAACTTCCACTAAAATATCAATCGGAAGTTTTTTATCCAAAAGATAGTTGCGAATTTGGGTGAGAGGGGAATCATTCATCGGCCTGAATTTTAAAAATTACATTTAAATTAAAAAGATACGACTTCATTTCCTCTTCCTGTGTCACCTGCTGTCTTTTCCCTTTGTCGGTGAGCAGATAATATTTACGGTCGCGTCCGTTTACATTTTGGATTTCTGAATGGATGATTCCATCATTTTCCAGTTTATGCAGCAGCGGATAAAGTGCGCCTTCCGTCATTTCCAGTTCTCCCTTCGTGAGTTCCTTTGCCCGCTGAGTAAGCTGGTAACCGTACATCTTCACTTCTGTTGTCAACAGTTTAAGGATGATATTCTGAAGGGTTCCTTTGTATAAAGCGTTCTTTTTCATATGCATAACAAAGCTATACATAATTTTGTTATGCATCAAAATAATTCTGACAATTTTTTCTGCATTTCAATCCCTTAATCTTAAATTTGCTCCAATGCAAACTGAAAAAATTATATTGGGCATTGATCCCGGCACGACCATCATGGGTTTCGGAATTATTTCTGTGGAAAAAGGAAAGATGAAAATGGTTTCGATTCATGAGCTGATTCTGAAAAAATACCCGAATCATGAAACCAAGCTTAAGATTATTTTCGACAAGACTTTGGCTTTGATTGATGAATACCATCCGGATGAAGTCGCTCTCGAAGCTCCTTTTTTTGGAAAAAATGTTCAAAGCATGCTGAAATTGGGTCGTGCACAAGGTGTAGCGATGGCGGCATCATTGCACCGCGACATTCCGATTACCGAATATTCTCCAAAAAAAATTAAAATGGCGATTACCGGAAACGGAAATGCGAGCAAGGAACAGGTCGCCGGGATGTTACAAAGTCTGCTGAATTTAAAGGAATTTCCTACAAAATATCTCGATGCTTCCGACGGTTTGGCGGTAGCGGTTTGCCATCATTTCAACTCCGGAAATGTGGTTACAGATAAAAATTACACCGGATGGGACAGTTTCCTGAAACAGAATCCGGACCGCTTAAAATAAATTAACTTCCTAATTTTCAACAGCTTATTTTGTAAAATCAATTTACAGAAAATACACAAAACATTTACTTGGTTAAACCTAATACTATCTGTAACATTGTTACGTTTTAAAATACCAATTGAATATGAAAACGCAAAATCTTAATACGAATCCCGTAAACCATAAAATGAACTGGTTTCAGAAGTTTCTCCTGATCTGCTCCGGCGGAAATATTCATATTTTAAGAAAAACACCATCTGAATGGAACAAATTTGCAGGCATCGGCGGGATTGTTTTATTTACGGCCATTTTCGCGACACTTTCCGCAGGTTATGCGATGTTTACGGTGTTTGATGACGTCTGGATTTCAACAGCGTTTGCCGTGTTGTGGGGTTTGATGATCTTTAATCTGGACCGCTACATCGTTTCCTCCATCAAAAAAACAGGAACGTGGTGGAATCAGGTTTTAATGGCCATTCCGAGACTTATTTTGGCCACATTTCTGGGAATCATTATTTCAAAACCGCTGGAACTGAAAATCTTTGAAAAGGAAGTCAACAAACAGCTGAATACCATTATTCAGAGAAACAAAACCCAGCTTCAGGCAGAAATGAACGGAAGGATTCTGCAGCAGTCAGGACCTTTTGAAACCGAAAAAAAACAGATTCAAACCAAAATTGCTGATTATCAGAAATCTTACGATTCCGCTGCGGTGGAACTCGAGAAAGAAATTTTAGGGAAACAAAGCGGTTTAACGAGCGGAAAAGTAGGTTTCGGCTCGAACGCAAAACGGAAATCCCAACTGAAGGAACAGCGCCGCCAGGATCTGGAAAACTATCAGAAAACAGTGACTCCACGCTTGGATTATCTGGACAAAGAAATTTCAAAAGTCTATACCAACATCGAAACCGAAAGGAACAAAACTGAAACCTTCGAAGACCGTTTCAACGGTTTTGCGGCGCGGCTTCAGGCTCTGGATGAACTCGGGAAAAACTCCGCCATTATTGGTTTGGCCGCGGCTTTCATCATGGGACTTTTCATTTGTCTGGAAATTTCTCCGGTTTTGGTGAAACTCATTTCATCCGTAGGACCCTATGATTATCTGCTCGAAAAAACCGAGAATGATTTCCGCCTCTATTCCAAAGAAAAAATAGAGAAAGGCAATGCCGGAACCGATTTCAGAATCGATGATTTCAAGGAAAAACTCAGTAAGAAAAACTAAAACTAAAAGGCTTTCAAAATCATGAAAGGCTTTAATTTTCGGATAGCTTGAGAATCAGCGGTTCCACAATCTGTTTTTGCGAATAATATGGAGCACTGCACATCTTCGTTTTAAGGGTGTAATTACCTTTTTTTATTTTCAAATAATTTTTACCGCCTTTGGAAATGGGCAGATTGTAGATTCCGTTTCCGTTTATTTCCACAATTCTTACAATGATATCGCAGTTGGAGAAATTGTCAATCACAACAGCGGTAAAAGGATCCTCCGCATCATCATCACCCAAAAGATAGGTCAGGACTTCAGCCGTTCGTTGGTTTCTACCTTTTTTTTCGAGCTCCGTTAATTTATAAAATTCTTTGGCTTCATTATTTTCTGAAATAACAGTTGCGCTTTTACCTGTACCTGCAGCTCCGGAAAACTGCGTTTCTACGGTTTTGCAGCCGGTCAGGAAAACCACAACGAAGAGTATCAGATATTTATTCATGCAGCGAATTTAAAAAAAACCTGCCAAAGTTTTAAAACTGGCAGGTTTTGAATTGTTATATTTTAAGTTTTTTTAGACAGAATAATTCGGCGCTTCCTGCGTAATGATCACATCATGCGGATGCGATTCTTTTAGTCCGCTTCCGGTTATCATAACCATTTTGCCGTCTTTCTGCAAAGTGTCAATGTCTTTCGTTCCGCAATAGCCCATTCCGGCTCTGATGCCTCCGGTTAGCTGAAATACGACTTCTTCGAGTTTTCCTTTGTGTGGAACGCGGCCTTCAATTCCTTCCGGAACAAATTTTTTGGCTTCGCTCTGGAAATAACGTTCTTTCCCGCCACGTCTCATGGCTGAAAGCGATCCCATTCCCTGATATGCTTTAAATTTCCGACCCTGGAAGATGATTTCTTCGCCCGGCGCTTCATCTGTTCCGGCCAGAAGTGAACCCAGCATCACCGCGTTGGCTCCGGAAGCCAGAGCTTTTACGATATCTCCGGAAAGTTTTACGCCTCCGTCAGCAATTACCGCAACATTTTTGCTTTTTGCATATTCAAAAACATTATAAATCGCTGAAAGCTGCGGCACTCCTACTCCTGCAACAACTCTTGTAGTACAGATGGAACCCGGTCCCACTCCCACTTTTAGTATATTTGCACCTGCTTTTATTAAATCTTTTGCCGCTTCTGCGGTAACAATATTTCCGCCAACGATATCGAGATCCGGGAAATTTTTGCGGATTTCTGAAATTTTATCCAGCACTCCTTTCGAATGTCCGTGTGCGGAATCTACTGCGATAATATCAACACCGGCTTTCACGAGGGCTGAAACTCTTTCGATTGTATCTTCTCCCACTCCAACTCCGGCGCCGACAATCAGTCTGCCGCTTTCGTCTTTGTTGGCGTTTGGATATTCAAGCTGATTGTCGATGTCTTTTATGGTGATCAAACCTACCAGTTTGAAATCTTTATCCACGATCGGAAGTTTTTCAACACGGTTTCGCAACAAAATATCTTTTGCCTCTTCCAGGTTTGTGGCTTTATCGGAAGTGATGAGTTTATCTTTCGTCATCAGTTCTTCCACTTTTGCACTGAGATTTTCCTGATACTTTACGTCGCGGTTGGTGATGATGCCGATGAGTTTATTGTCTTTATCAACCACAGGAAGTCCGGAAATTTTGAAATTGGCCATCATTTCCTTGGCTTCAGCTAAAGTATGGTCTTTGGATAAAGTTACAGGATCGGAAATCATTCCGTTTTCGGAACGCTTCACTCTGTACACCTGTGCTGCCTGTTCGGCGATGGGCATGTTTTTATGGATGAAACCGATTCCGCCGACTCTGGCGAGTGCGATCGACATTTCTGCTTCGGTTACCGTATCCATTGCTGCAGACACGATGGGAACATTAAGAGTAATTTTATCGGAAAGCCGTGATTTCAGGGAAACCTGATGCGGCAGAACTTCTGAATAAGAAGGGATAAGAAGAACGTCATCGAAAGTGATGGCCGTTTCTACGATTTTGCTTTGAATAGACATCTTTACTTTCTTTGCAAAATTAAGGTATTTTTATTTAAAATGAAAATTGTTTGGATTGAGTTAATTGAATTTAATATTAGGTTCTGCTTTGAAGAAAATAACCCCAGAAAAATCTGGGGTTATTTCAATTTATTTCGAGACGAGCTTTCTCAAGTCTTTTTTCTCGGAATAATTAATGAGTCTCGAGATATCATCGGCGGTGAATTTGCCGGAAACATCTACGAAAACCAGTTCGCTGCCTGAATGCACCGTGATCAGTAGTTTTTTAATGACCTCACCGGTCTGTTTCGCCTGGAATTTTATGGTTTCATTTTCTTTTTTCACCGTCATCCATTCTTCGAAACGGTTCGTGGTTAAATATTTCGCAAAATCCGAGAGCATTTTTGGGTTTCCGTTTTCAACGGTCATCACTTTCACATCAGTTACTTTTCTGATGAGATCGATGAGTTCCTCACTTTCGCCTTCTTCACGAAGCGTTCTCGAGACAATAGGCTTGGCAAGTAACATCGGAACATTGATGCTCGTAAAAGTTGCGCCTTTGTAATCGTAATGTGGATTATCGAAGAAGCCCATATTCGGCTGGTGCGATACGACGCAGGACTGCAGGGTGAAAATAAACAAAACAGCAGCCAGTAAGATTGAAAGTTTTTTCATGATTTTAGTTTAAAGGTTTTACGCTTCCGCCACTGGTCGTTTTAATCACTCCGGAAGAGTTCGCAGGTTTCCCTTTATACCTAATCGATGAACCGGAAGTCGCAGTCGCATTAAGCGTTTGGGTTGCATGAATTTTCAGATTCGCGCCGGAAGTCGTGGAAACCGTTGCGGTTGATGCAATCAGATCCTGCGCGTTGCAGCTTGCGGCGCTCGTCAGGTCAAAAACTGCACTTTGAGTTCTTCCAACAACTGTCGACATTGAGCCGCTGGTTCCGGTCACCGTTATTTTTCCGGTATCAACATCCAGTTTAGCGTTAGCGCCGGAAGTGATTTCCATTTCCACCGCATTGGAACTGACATCGGCGTTCAGGCTGGAACCGGAGTTGACGTCGGCTTTAAAATAATCTTCTTTAACGGTATTCACTGTGGTGAGAAGAGCGCCCGAACTTAAGGCAACTGAGGAAAGTCTTGGCGCTTCAATCGTTACAAGCAGTTTTCGGAATTTCACGTCGGTTTTGTTTTTATTTTTAACGGAAATCACCAGAATTCCGCTCTCCACTTCTGTAGAAACATATTGCTGGAGATTCGGATCTGTTTCCACGACTACGGTTTGCTTATCTCCCTGCGTGAAATTAACTTTTATCCCGTTCGAAACTCTAATTCCGGTAAATTTACCGACATTCCGGACCTGTGTAACGCCTTGTGAACTGATGTTTTCGGTGACCAAAGAGGTTCTTGAGGAAGAGTTCTCTGCTTCGTTCACGAGCCTGTTCACATCCTCCATCGAGATCTTCCCGTCGAGCATCATCAGCACCGTATTGTCTTCGGAATTGATGCTTAACAGAAGATCATCCAGAATTCCGTTTACCGCATCCGAGGAAAGGAATTTTATCTTATTGTCTTTGCTGTTTACGGTCATCAGTTCTTCATATTTCATATTTTTAATGGAATTTGAAATATCGGTCTGAAGGTTCCGGAAAATATGCTGCTGTCTTTGATCCTGGTTGGAGGATGATTCCGGTTTTTCGATGATCAGAATTCGTAAACCGTTGATTTTACTCAGCAGAGGTTTGATTTGGTCGAGTTCTGAATCGCCGATATTCAGCTTGTTCAGCATATTGAACATTGGTTTGGCGATTTTTATTGAAGTCACGCCTTCGGCTTCCTGGTATTTTTCAAAAAGAATATCCAGTTTTTCTTTCTGCGCATTTACACTGAAGAAATACGAAAAAGTAAGGGCAAATATTAAGAGTAATTTTTTCATCATTAAAATTTTTAGTAATCCATGTTTAAGTTGTTAAGAGCATCAGTTTGTGCCACTGTTTTCGACATATTTTCAGAAAGAATGCGGAAGGAATACTTGGTGAGGTCAATCGCTTCCTGCTCACTTTCTATTTTCTGTCCGTTGATGATCACATAATCAGATTCATAATCGGAATTAGAAACAGAATTGACGGGTGCAGATTTTAAAGGCGCAGAATTCTGAACAAAATGAGGTCTCACCTGCTTTTTCAATCTTCCGCGTTTGGGCAGAATTTTATCCAAAACATCCTCATTATTTCCGCTGATTGCAGAATCAGAGACCAGACTGTCGGAAGCCACCGTTACGGAATCTTCGTTTTGAAGGGCAGCGATGATGTTGCTGTTTTCAAAATCATTTTTCTGTTTTCTGATTTCGTTTTCCACCAAAAGGCTCTGTTCAGTTTGCGTTGGACCGTTGAAAAACTTGAAGACAATTCCGAGGGAAACAAGCAGTACAAGGCTTGCTGCCATCAGGAATATTTTCGGGAAAGAGGCGCCTTTCTTTCCTGAAACTTCAGGACTTTTAATCTCGGTATTTTCGGCTTTCGCTAAAAAATCTTCGAAATTCCAGTCCATTTTTTCTTCTTTCAGTTCGCGGAAGATTTCGCTGTATTTTTCCTGTGATTTGTCGTTCTGCATGATGAGTCATTTATAAATTTTCAATCATTCTGTTTTCGAAGTCCATGAGTTTCTGAATCTGCTCCTTGATTTTCTGACGCGCGCGCATCAGATTCACCCTTACTGCATTTTCTTCCATTTCCAGCACTTCCGCTATCTCTTTCACTTCATATTCCTCTACATCTTTCAGGTGAATTACGGCTTTCTGTTTTTCCGGAAGCGCATTGATGAACTGAAGAATCTGTTCCTTTAAATTGTTAGTGTCCATCTGATACCTTTCGCTCCTGTACACCTGAAAATCTGCAAAACCCATTTTTACGTCGTGGTGCCTTAACCGGTTCAGGCATTCATTTTTAACGGATTTCAGGGCGTAGGATTTCAGGCTTCCAAAATTCGCGAGTTCTTCTTTTTTCTGCCAGAATTTCAGCATCAGATCCTGAACAACATCTTCCGCTTCGTCACTGCTCATCACGAATCTTTTCGCAAAACGGTACATTTCGTCTTTAAGACAAAAGACCGTATCTCTGAAGGTTTCGTGAGTCATAGTTTTGTTTCTGTAGGTAAGACAACTAATTTGCGGAATATATTACATCAAAATAAAAAAACTTCAAAACGAGTTTGAAGTCTGATGTTTTTTATCAAAATATAACCAGGTAATATTTGCGTGAGTACCATCAGTATTCTGCATAAACATATTTAAAAATCTCTTTGTCTTCATCTGTAAAAGCTATTTTCCTTCTTTCCATCACTCTTGCAGCAACTTCATACGCTTTGTCGAGTCTGAATTTCTCATCGTCTTTCAATCCGCCCCAGCTGAAATTGGCAATATAATTGGGTGGAAAACCGGGTTTGAAAATATTTCCGGCCATTCCGACAACGGTTCCGGTATTGAACTGCGTGTTGATCGCGGCTTTGGCATGGTCTCCCATAATTAATCCGCAAAACTGTAAACCGGTGTCTTCAAAATCTTTAAGCCTGTAATTCCATAATTTTACGGTGGAATAATTGTTTTTAAGGTTCGAAGAGTTCGTATCTGCACCAAGATTACACCACTCGCCAATCACAGAATTCCCGACAAAGCCGTCATGTCCTTTGTTTGAATATCCGAACATGACAATATTATTCACTTCGCCGCCGACTTTTGAATGCGGACCAATGGTTGTTGCGCCATAAATTTTAGCACCCAGATTGAATGTTGATTCTTCACACAGCGCAATTGGACCGCGAAGGTGGCATCCTTCCATGACTTCGGCGTTTTTTCCGATATAAATTTTGCCTGTTTTGGTGTTTAAGGTGGAATATTCCACCGACGCACCTTCTTCAATAAAAAGATCTTTTTTATCGCCCAGAAAACCATTTGTTGATGACAGTTCCTGAGACATCCGGCCATTTGTAATTAAATCGAAATCGAAATCGATGGCTTTTTGGTTGTAGGAAAATAGATCTGTGGTTTTCCTGAAAAAAGTTATCTCTTCGTCAATGTCCGTCATCTTTTCGATATGGCTTAATGAAAAGTTCTGCATGTTGATTTTCACCGCCAGAAGTTCGTTTTCAAAGACGAGTGCTTCACCAAGTTTCAGATTTTTAATCTGATCCAGAACCTGCTCTGATGGTAAAAAGTTCGGAACAATGAAAAGGCTTTCCACCGCTTCCGGTTTTTTGAATTTATGCTGAAGAAAATCCTCGGTGATGTAAGAAATATCGGAATTGTCCAATAATTTCTGCCATCTTTCAGAAAAAGTCAGGATTCCGCATCGCATTTCTGCAACAGGCCGGGTAAAAGTGAGCGGAAGGAAGTCTTCCCAATACTGCGCATCCGAAAAAACAAGCTGCATATAATTATCAGTTTAAAGGAGTAATTTTCTCTTCAAATTTACAATAAAAAAAAGTCCTTCAAAAAATTGAAAGACTTTTTTATAAATGCGGCAAAAATTATTTTGCGAATTTCTTGTATTTGTTCATGAACTTGTCTACTCTACCTGCTGTATCTACCAATTTGGTTTTACCGGTGTAGAATGGGTGAGAAGTAGATGAGATTTCCATTTTGATCAAAGGAAAGCTTTCTCCTTCGTATTCAATGGTATCTTTGGTATCTGCTGTAGATTTGCAGATAAACATCTCGTCGTTACTCATATCTTTGAATACAACAAGTCTATAATTTTCTGGGTGGATTCCGTTTTTCATAACTGATTATTTAAATTTTAGAAAATTTGCTTTTGAAACAGTAATGGTATTCCTCTGCCAAATTTTAGACTGCAAAAATAGAACTTTTTTTTGATTACGCAAAGAAGAAACCTAAAATTTTTAATCGTATTTGTTTTCACTAATTTTCATTAAATTTGAAATCCTTAATTCTACTCTTATGAAACTTAAAATACTGAGCGCGTTTGGCTTTTGGGCACTGCTTCTGGTTTTTTCCTGCAACCGCGACGATATTACCTTTGATCCGCCGACTCAGGACCTGCGATTTTCGCGTGATACGGTATTCTGTGATACGGTTTACCATCAGGTTCGGTCAGAAACCTATGCCGTGAAAGTGTATAATGACGAAGACAAAGATATTTTAATTCCGACAATTTCCCTTTTTGGCGGCGTAGAATCTCCCTACCGCATCAACGTTGACGGAAAATCCGGGTATGAATTCAGCAATGTTCCTTTAAGAAAAAAAGACAGCCTTTATATTTTTGTGGAAATTGCGCCAACTGCAATCGGCGTTCAGGCAATTGCCGAAGACCAGATTGTCTTCCAGAGTCCGGCTTCCACACAACATGTTACACTGTTTTCAGTCGTTCAGGATGCCGAATTTTTTGTTAAAACGGGCTCCAACACGAATATTTTAACCGGAAACATCAACTGGACCAACAACAAAGCCAAAATTATTTACGGCGATTTAACGGTGGGTCCGGGATCTGTTCTCAATATTCAGCAGGGCACGAAAGTGTATTTCCACAAAAACAGCGGAATGAAGATTTCTGCGGGCGCCATCATGAATGTGAACGGAGATCTGACCAGTGAAGTAATTTTCCGGGGCGACCGGAACGATACCAAATACGACACTGTTCCGAAAAACTGGAATTCTATCCGTTTCGAATCAGGCTCGCAGCTTAATATGAATTACGCGAGAATTTTCGGCGGAACAAGAGGTCTGGATCTAAAAGAAACCACTGCGAATATTAAGAATTCCATCATCCATACTTTCCAGGAATACGGAATTTATGCAGTGAATTCAACAGTAAGTACTGAGAATCTGGTCATGAATAATTGCGGTGATGCGGCTTTTGGAATTTACAAAGGCGGAACTTACAATATCGTTCATTCCACCATCGCCAATTACTGGAATCTGAATGCTACGACTGCCGCTTTCGGGATTTATGTAACAAACGAATGGCTTAATCCGGACGGACAGACGGAGAACGGTGCTTTAACACTAAATCTGAAGAATTCTGTTGTTTACGGGAATGTGCCCAATTCGGTACAGTTCAAACCGATTTCAGGGCAAATATTCAATTATCAGATAAGGAATTCCCTTTTAAAATACGAAAGCAGCGCAGGATTTGTGTTCGATGCGAATCCTAATGTGATTTCGTCCTTAAAAAATCAGGATCCCAAATTCACGAATCATTTTACGGAAATGATGAATTTACGCGTTGCAGCAGATTCACCTGCGAAAAACAAAGGCGACGTGGCTGTCGCGGCAACTGTTCCTTTTGATATCGTGAAAGTCAGCAGAACATCCAGCCCTACTGTAGGTGCTTATCAGTAAATTAACTGAATCATGGAAATCACAAAACTCCAGCAGGAAGCTGATGAATGGATAAAAAACGTTGGAGTCCGGTATTTTAACGAGCTCACGAATATGGCAATTCTCACTGAAGAAGTAGGCGAAGTGGCCAGAATTATTGCACGGCGGTACGGGGAACAAAGCGAAAAAGAAAGTGATCTGACGAAAGATCTGGGCGAAGAACTTGCCGATGTTTTATTTGTTGTTTTATGTTTGGCAAACCAAACAGGAACCGATCTTCAGGCCGCTTTCGACGCCAAAATGAAAAAGAAAACCGAAAGAGATTCCGACCGTCATCAAAATAACGAAAAGCTGAAATAACTGATGTCTTCGATATGTTTTTAAAAAAGTCAAAATTACTGGGGAATAAAACCATAGAAATCAGCGGTTCCAAAAGCATTTCGAACCGTCTGCTAATCCTGCACAAGCTTTTTGAAAACATCATTATTGAGAATATTTCCAATTCACAGGACACGCAGCTTTTAAAAAACGCGCTGGAAAGCGACGCGCCAGTCATCGATATTCATCATGCCGGAACTGCCATGCGTTTCCTCACCTCTTATTTTGCGATTCAGGAAGGTAAAACCGTTGTTTTAACCGGTTCTGAAAGGATGAAAGAGAGGCCTATTAAGCCCCTCGTAGATGCTTTGAATGAACTGGGGGCGGAAATTACCTACACGGAAAATGAGGGTTTTCCGCCTTTAAAAATCGTCGGAAAAAAAATCAAAAAAAACCAAGTTCATATTCCTGCCAACATTTCGAGCCAGTTTATTTCTTCATTAATGCTGATCGGTCCAAAGCTGGAAAACGGTCTCGAAATTCACCTGGAAGGGAAGGTCACCTCGCGTCCTTATCTGGATATGACGCTTAAAATTCTCAGAAATCTCGGAATTCCAAATCATGGCGAGGGAAATCTGATCCAGATTTCACCAAACCTGGAAACTGAAAAAACTTCACAGCTGATTAAATTCGTTGTAGAAAGCGACTGGAGTTCGGCTTCGTATTTTTACTCCCTTGCTGCAATCGGGCGGCAATGCATCAATCTAAAATGTTTCCGGCCGTATTCACTTCAGGGCGATTCGGTGATCAAAGATCTTTACTGGAGTTTTTTTGGCGTGAATACCATTTCGGAAGGTTCTGAAAGCAGAATTTCGCTTCTTCCGGAACAGCAGTTTATTTATCCGAAAAAAATTATCGTGAACATGAACGATTGTCCGGATATTGCACAAACACTATGCGTAACTGCGACCGCACTGAATATTCATTTCGAAATCACCGGACTTTCGACTTTAAAAGTAAAGGAAACCGACCGGCTTCTGGCTTTGAAAAACGAACTGTTTAAAATCGGCTGTATCTCAGAAATTACTGAAGACTCCATTTTTTCGTTAAAGTTTTTTGAACCTAATGAAAATATCATCATCGAAACATACAGCGATCACCGAATGGCAATGAGTTTTGCGCCTTTCTGTCTCGTGAAAGAACTGAATATTGAAAGTACCGAAGTCGTTGAAAAATCGTATCCTGACTTTTGGCGGGATTTTGCTGAACTTATTGAATAACAAAAAATGACAATCATCATCACAGGAACATCTGCAGGAATCGGTTTTGCTTTGGCGCAGTTTTTCGGTAAAAAAGGACATCATGTTTTCGGACTGAGCAGAAAAATGGTGGAATCACCTTATTTTACAACCATTCCGACCGATATTACCGATAACTCTCAGGTTCAGAATGCCATTACAGAAATTTTAAAAACACAAACCCGAATCGATGTGTTGATCAACAACGCCGGAATGGGAATGGTAGGAGCTGTGGAAGATTCGTCAAAAGAAGATATCCTCAAACTCTTCAACCTTAATCTGGTGGGTGCGGCGCAGATGATAAGCGCCATTTTACCCACAATGCGGGAACAGAAAGCAGGAAAAATCATCAATATTTCGAGCATCGGTTCCGAAATGGGTCTGCCTTTCCGTGGATTTTATTCCGCCTCCAAATCGGCGCTCGATAAAGTGACGGAGGCAATCCGTTATGAAGTGTATCCGTGGAATATCGAAGTCTGCACGCTGCATTTGGGCGACATCAAAACAAAAATTGCCGAAAACCGGGTTAAAACAAAGGTTTCGGAACCGTATCAGCAAACCTTTGACCACGTATATTCTTTGATGAATGCGCATGTTGATGAGGGTTCAGAACCGGAGGAAGTGGCAAATTATATTGAAAATCTGCTGAATAAAAACTCCTGGAAGCCGCATTATTATTTGGGGAAATTCGGTCAGAAAATCGGTGTGCCGCTAAAATGGATCCTGCCGCAGCTTTTTTATGAAAAACTCATGAAGAAATATAATAAACTCAGCTAATTAGAGTTGACATTAGATATCCCCTTCCGTTGAAAATCCATTTCCTTTTTATACTTTTTTTCATCTGTGTTTTCGCAAATGCACAGCAAAAGGAATTTTGGTTAATTGATGTGAAAACCGAGCAGAAAAAGCAGGTTAAAGATTCGGTTTCTGCCGTAAAATTCCTTGATTCGCTTTCGCAGAACAGTTATTATTATCTCACTGAACTTAAAAACGTTTCGGTAAACGGCAAAAAAACCGAAATCTTCTACGATAAAGGCAAAAACTTCAACGAAGCAACGGTTAAAATATCTGATTCCTTAGCCAGAACATTAAAGACAAAACCGGAATTCTTCACTAAAAACCTCGATTCTCTCAAAAAAGTCATTAACAGAAATTTCATCGATAAGGGTTATTCATTCAGCCGGATTAAAACACGGTTTCTCGGCATGATCAACGGCGTTCCGGAGGTTGAAATCGACATCAATAAAGGCAAACAACGAAAGATAAATGCGTTTGTCATCAAAGGGTACGAAAAGGTGCCGAAACGTTTTGTGAAAAATCTGGAAAAGGAATTCCAGGGCAAAATCTATGACGACAGGAATCTGGTTCAGATCAATCAGTCCCTGCAAAACCATCCTTTCATTGCTTTGGAAAGGCCTCCTCAAACACTTTTCACGAAAGATTCAACCCAGGTTTTCCTCTTCCTTCAGAAAAAGAAATCCAACACCTTCGACGGCGTCCTTGGTTTCGGAAACGACAAGACCGATAAATTTACCTTTAACGGAAGCCTGAATGTGAATTTCCGCAACATGTTCAATGGTTTCGAAAGCATCAATATTTTCTGGCAGCGGAATCCCGACAAAGGCCAGACTTTCGATCTTCAGAGCGATATTCCCTATCTTTTTAAGTCGAATTTAGGAACCAATATCAATGCCAATATTTACCGTCAGGATTCAACCTTTGCTACTGTAAAGTTTCTGCCGTCGGTGTATTTTCATGTGAATAACCGGCAGAAACTGGGACTACGGGGAACTTTCGAAACATCAACAGTCCTCGATTCCCTCTATGTACAGGGTTCAGATTTCACTAAAAAGGGTATTGGAGTTTGGTACGACTTCAGCGAGCCTTCGGAAGTTGAACTGTTTATGTACCGGACTAAACTGCGTGCAGAATATGACCTGCTTTCGGTGCTGTACGGTACAGAAGAAGGATCTTCGGCACAATCGCGGTATTATTTTTACGGTGAACGGAACTTCCACATCAAAGGAAACAATTACCTGAACCTGAAGGCTGAAGGAGCGCTTTTGAACTCGAAAACGGAACTCACTTCTAATGAACTGCTGCGTTTCGGCGGCTGGAATTCGTTGCGGGGATTCAATGAGAATTCGCTTTTAGGGGATTATTATGCGCTCGCCGGAGCGGAATACCGATATCTGATCGGAAACCAGGCTTTTTTCGACGTGTTTGGACAGTACGCGCAACTAAACAACAAAACACTGGCCCAGAAGCCCAAGCTCTACAGCTTTGGTCTTGGCTTCAATTTCTTTCTGCCGATTGGTCTGATGAGTTTTCAGATTTCGAATGGGAATGAGTTCGGTAATCCTGTGAAATTTGGAGACACGAAGATTCATTGGGGCATCCTGAGCCGGTTTTAACAGAATTATTAGGGGAATCCTAACCGCTACTTATTTCCTTTTTCTACCCCATTAATCAGTACATTAGCACTAATAAGTGTGTCTTTTAGAGCTATCAGGCTTACCGTTGATGATTATCAAGCTTGATGTTAAGCGATAACAGGCTTGCCTGAAACGTTAACACTCTAGTTACGAATAATAACACGCTTGTCACTGATCCAAATCTAACCCGACAGAAAGCTTTAGGCTTTAAGTATTGGCGCTTGTTACCGATTGCTGCATACTGCGTATTGCTTACAGCCTACATCATATTGACTCTTGACTCTTGATTCTTGATTCTAAAACAGCAAAAAATCCATCAAAATAAATTGATGAGCTTTAAAAAAACTGGCGACGACCTACTCTCCTCTCGTCACTCATGACGAGACAGTACCATCGGCGCGCGCTCTTGGATCTTGACTCTTGGCTCTTGGCTCTTGATTCTAAAACAACAAAAAAATCCCCAACCAAGTAAATGATT
>JAIBEW010000003.1 GCA_019459085.1 Kaistella sp. | reverse complement strand
CTCATAAAAGGCGAAGGGGAAATGAAGAAAAGTGAGGAGGAGGAACTGGTTCCTGAGAAAGTAAAACCCACTTCGATTCCGGATCTTTTCTCACTGATCAATGACGAAAACTTTGGAGTCACCGAAAGTGAAGATAAAGTTCAGAAATCAGTTTCGCGAGAATCTGAAATTCCTCAAACTTATGCATTAAAAGAAAATACAGGCGATTCTCAGCGATTAGCAACGCTTCAAAGTACGATAAACACTCAACCTGTTGAAAATCAAGAAAATAAGATTAAGCGGATCATCTGGTTCTACGAAAACGGCAAATACGAGAGTTTCGAGCCATAAATGAAATCGTTACTTCGGTTTATGAAAAGAAAAACTCCCTTTCAAAAAAATTGGAAGGGAGTTTTTCTTTTATATATAAGGAGTTAAAAAACCATTTCCGGAATTTCTCCTTCAATGATTAAATCAGCTTCCGTTGCTTTTATAATATCTTCAACACTTACACCCGGTGCGCGCTCCAGAAGTTTGAAACCTTTTGGGGTAACATCCATAACAGCAAGTTCTGTCACCACTTTTTTCACACAGCCAACGCCGGTTAAAGGCAGCGTACATTTTTTCAGGATTTTACTCTCACCTGCTTTGTTCACGTGCATCATGGCTACGATGATGTTTTCCGCTGAAGCCACAAGATCCATAGCGCCACCCATTCCTTTCACCATTTTGCCGGGAATCTTCCAGTTCGCAATATCTCCGTTTTCGGAAACTTCCATGGCTCCGAGAATGGTAAGATCCACTTTCTGACTTCTGATCATCCCAAAACTGAAGGCAGAATCGAAGAAAGAAGCTCCGGGAAGCGTAGTAATGGTTTGCTTACCGGCATTAATGAGATCTGCATCTTCCTCTCCTTCAAACGGGAAAGGTCCCATTCCCAGTACCCCATTTTCACTTTGGAATTCTACGGAAATGTCCTGTGGAACATAGTTGGCGACAAGTGTCGGGATTCCGATTCCCAGATTCACATAATAGCGGTCCTTTACTTCTTTTGAGATTCTTTGCGCGATCTGTTCTTTTGTGAGCATATTGAAAATTAAAATGCAATTTAAACATTTTGACTTTAATATTAAAATCTTCTTTCGCGAAACTGAATAATCATAGGCAATCAGATTTATATCTGTAATTTTGCAGCCTATTATCTGTACATGAAGACATTATTACATTATCTGAAACCGCATAAATGGTTAATCATCCTTTCCTTATTTCTGGCGACCGTCAATCAGGTATTTTCGCTCTTTGCACCCGCGATCACCGGGAATATCCTCGATCAGCTTGTCACGCATCCCAACTCTTTCGATAAAGAAGGACTGCTGCCCAGAAACCTCGATCAGTTCTTGTACGGAAGCGGAATTTATAACGGAGTTTTCTATTTTCTCGGCCTCCTCATCGGTACCGCAATGATCAGCCGTATTGCTAAGGCGTTTCAGGATTATGCAGTGAGTGTGATCACCCAAAAATTCGGTGCCAATATATTTACCGACGGGCTTCGGCATTCCATGGCACTTCCCTTTCAGGAATTTGAAGACCAAAGGAGTGGTGAAACCCTATCAATCCTGACGAAAGTGCGGGAAGATTCGGTTAAATTCATCACGAGTTTCATCAATGTCTTTTTCGGGATTCTCGTGAGTATCGTTTTCGTTTCCATTTATGCCATAAGACTGCACTGGTCTATTATGCCGGTGTATATTATCGGGATCTTCCTTATTGCTTTCGTAACAAATCTGCTCAGCAAAAGAATCAAAAATATCCAGAGAACCATTGTTACCGAAACCACCGGTCTTGCAGGAAGTACCACGGAAAGCTTAAGAAATATCGAGATTGTAAAAAGTCTTGGCTTAACCAATCAGGAAGTGAAAAGACTGAACAACAATACCTATAAAATCCTGGGGCTTGAACTCAAAAAAGTAAAGAGCATCCGTTCTTTGAGCTTTATTCAGGGTACAATGGTGAACTTCCTTCAGCAGATGATTACGTTCACCCTGCTCTATCTTATTTTTCAGAATATCGTTACGCCGGGCCAGTATCTGTCATTAATGTTCTATGGATTCTTTATTTTCGGGCCGATGCAGGAAATCGGAAACATCATCATTTCTTACCGCGAGGCCGAAGCTTCACTTCAAAACTTCGATGTGCTGATGAAGAAACCTGCCGAAGAAAAGCCTCAGACTCCGAAACAGATCGGCGGAATCGAAGAGCTCGAATTTAAAAATGTATCCTTCAAGCACCAGTCGGCACAGTACAAAGCCCTGAACAATATATCATTTGATGTAAAAAGCGGCGAAACCATTGCCTTTGTAGGACCCAGCGGATCAGGAAAAAGCACGCTTGTAAAGCTGTTGGTAGGATTATATCGTCCTCTCGAAGGTGATATCTATTACAACGGCATCAACGGAAAAGAATTTGATTTTGATGAGTTGAGAAATCAGATTGGTTTCGTAACGCAGGATACCCAACTATTTGCAGGTACGATCAGAGAGAATCTCCTTTTCGTAAATCCTAACGCCACAGAGGAAGACCTAACGGTGGCTTTACAAAAGGCCAGCTGTACTGCCCTGCTTCAGAGAGCTGAAAAAGGTTTGGAGACCGTTATAGGTGAAGGCGGACTGAAACTGAGCGGCGGCGAAAAACAAAGAATCGCCATCGCAAGAGCACTCTTAAGAAAACCACATCTTCTTATTTTCGATGAAGCAACATCGGCTTTGGACAGTATAACTGAAGAAGAGATCACGTCTACGATCCGCGAGATTTCCAGAGAAAAAGAGCAGATCACCGTACTCATTGCACACCGCCTGAGCACGATCATGCATGCAGACCGGATCTTTGTGCTGGAGCGCGGCAGCGTTGTAGAAACCGGCTCTCACCTTAACCTTACAGCAGAAAAAGGACTTTACTATGCAATGTGGAGGCAGCAGATCGGGGAAAGGAAATAAATATTGCCATAGGGCTTCATTTCAGGTGTTTATGGACGTTTTGAAAATGCATTAAACCTTCTCCCAAAAGCACTCCGATTCTGCGCTCTACGTTTTAACCATCAGACATGGCAGCAAAAATCCAAAGACACTGAAATTATCAGTTGAATAGCAGCACATCATAACAAAAGCGCTCCATTGGAGCGCTTTATTATATTGATATAGGAGGAATTAAACTGACACTATTTATCAGTCACGCTTCCTAACCGTTCGCTGTTCAATCCTTTTCTCGAATTTCTCTCCCTGAAAGATCCTCTGGATCATGATTCCGGGAATATGGATTTCGTTCGGGTCCAGTTCTCCCGGTTCCACCAACTCCTCTACTTCAGCAATGGTGATTTTTCCTGCTCCGGCCATAGGCGCGTTGAAGTTCCGTGCAGAGCCTTTGAAGATCAGGTTACCGGCGTGGTCGCCTTTCCAGGCTTTTACAATGGAGAATTCTGCTTCGAAAGCATGCTCGAGGATATGCATTTTTCCGTGAAATTCCTTGGTCTCCTTCCCTTCTGCAACCTCGGTTCCGTATCCGGCCGGTGTATAGAATGCAGGGATTCCTGCCTGTGCAGCGCGGCTTCTTTCGGCTAAAGTTCCCTGTGGCACCAGCTCCACGTCAAGTTCTCCGGAAAGCATCTGGCGCTCGAACTCCGCATTTTCACCTACATAAGACGAGATCATTTTCTTGATCTGCCGTTTCTGAAGAAGCAGTCCAAGACCGAAATCATCTACTCCGGCGTTATTGGAGATGCAGGTAAGATCCGTTACATTGCTCTCTACCAAAGCGGCGATTGAGTTTTCAGGTATTCCGCAAAGGCCGAATCCGCCTAACATTAAGGTCATTCCGTCTTTGATGCCTTCAATGGCTTCCTGCGCATTTTTTACTCTTTTGTCTATCATTTTCAGTGCGAATTTTGAGAGAATAAAAATATGAAATATTATTGATTTCTGCATTTGCTTTAATGGATTGATTTGATGGAGGTTTGAAACTTCATGAAATGAAAAGAATGGTTTCTACATATAGTACCATCGACTTACGCCAACCCAAATGACCTTTTCACCAACTATTTCCGGGAATTTTCAGAAATATTAGTTAAGGTATTGGCTGTTAGAATTATTTATCTTATTTTTGCGACCTGTTAATCAACCTCTGACGAAGGACGTGAATGTTGCTTAGCTCGACAAAACAAATTTTTTATTAAAATGGATTTAGTAAAGTACGTACAGGACAAGTACATCACAAAAAAAGAATTCCCAGAATTCAAAGCCGGTGACACCATCACTGTGTATTACGAAATTAAAGAGGGCGCGAAAACAAGAACTCAGTTCTTTAAAGGAACCGTGATTCAGTTAAGAGGAACCGGTCTTACCAAGACATTTACCATCAGAAAAATGAGTGGTGATGTGGGTGTAGAAAGAGTATTCCCAATGAACCTTCCTGCTCTTCAGAAAATTGAATTAGACAGAAAAGGTAAAGTAAGAAGAGCGAGAATCTATTACTTCAGAGACCTTAGAGGTAAGAAAGCGAGAATTAAAGATGCTGCTTATAAAAAGTAATCTTTGTTTGAACTTGTTATCAAATAAATTAAAGTCCGGTACGTGTACCGGACTTTTTTGTGCAGTTTACTGAAAAAAACTTTCAATAAGTTCTTCAGTATTTATTTCATTCACTTCCCGCAAAGATTTTTTATATTTGTTAAAATTATGGAATGGAAAAACTAGACGCACTGAATCAGGTGGCTGAATTTCACAGGACTTTCAACGCTCCAATCCTGGATGAGCCTCAAATCCCGTCGAAAGAAAGATGCGAACTGCGCATTGCTTTGCTTCAGGAAGAACTCAACGAACTCAAAGAAGCCATTGCAGATAACAATCTGGTTGAAATCGCCGATGCTTTGTGTGACCTGCAGTATGTGCTGAGCGGCGCGGTGCTGGAGTTTGGATTGGGTAATAAATTCGTCTCACTTTTCAATGAGGTTCAGCGTTCCAACATGTCAAAAGCCTGCGCTACGCATGAGGAAGCAGTAGAAACCATCGCTTATTACCAGGAGAAAGGTGAAGAAGCTTTCGCTGAAATCTCCGGTGAAAAAATAAATGTTCACCGACGCTCCGATCATAAAGTTCTAAAAAATAAATATTATTCTCCGGCCGATTTAAACAGAATCCTCGAAAACTAAATCCTATCAAAATGAATCAATTCATCAGAAATACCGTACTTACAGCAGGCCTATTATGCATGTTTACATCGTGTAACGCTCAGAAAGTAGTGCCAAATCAGGAAGTAAAAACCGAAAAAGCAGAAGAAATATTACTTGGTGTACAGACCAAAGACCAGCTCTTGAAAGCTCCGTTCAGCGACTGGTATGCAAAGGAGCATGAGGAATATGCATTGGATAAAAATGCGGTCGCCGAACTGATGGAAAGCAATCTCAACAACTACACCATCGTTTTGGTGATGGGAACATGGTGCGGAGACAGCCACCGTGAAGTCCCGCGTTTGATGAAAATATTGGAAACCGTGAAGTTTCCGGATGAAAACCTTACGATGATTGCCGTTGACCGTCAGAAAAAATCTCCGGGTGGTGAACACGAAAAACTCAAGATCGACAGAGTTCCCACGGTAATCGTGCAGAAAGATGGCAAGGAAGTTGGTAGAATTACGGAAAGTCCGGTAAGCGGCTGGCTCGAAAGAGATTTGCTGCAAATCATTAAATAACCTTTATCATTAGCAATTGAAGAATCAACAAAGAATAATCATTTTCGTTTTGGGGGCAGCCGCAATGCTGCTCCTGTTTTTCGTATGGAACAGCATCACCAAAAAATCCGACGAAAAAGTCCATAACGACTTCTATATCATTACGAACCAAATCAGGAAGATGAACAAGATGGTGGTCATGGAACAGGACTTTTCGAGCATGCAGAAAACAAAGTTTACTTCTGAGCTTTTGGGCGGAGGAATTCTACCATCTGTGGAAAAAGAACTGATTACTTTCACAAAGACCAATGCGCAGGTTTCCTACGATTTAAACAAAATGAAACTGGAGGTGGATTCAGTCAACAAAAAACTGGTTATAAAAGAATTGCCTGATGCTGACATCCGCATCACCCCAAGCGTCGAAATCCAGTCGATGGATGATTCTTTTTTCAACCGTTTTGATCAGGATGACCTGAAGAAAATTACAAAATCCGCGAAAGACAATGCCTATAAAACAGTGAATCAGAACAGGCTTCGGAACGAAGGAAGAAAACAGCTGCTTGAAAACTTAAACACCATTTTTGTTCTGGCAAAAGCCTTAAATTATACGATCGAGGATGAAACCGGTGAGATCGACACTACTAAACTTTAAAAATACAGATATGAACAAAGATAAAGATCAGGAGAAAAATAAAGATTCTGATGTAAAAAAGCAAAACCAGGACCTCCCGAATATCCCGGCTTCTTCAGATAAAATACAATCTGATGATAAGACAAAGAAAGAAATCGATGAAACATCTAAACTTCATCCTGACGGAAAAACCGATAACATAGAACCCAACAGCGGGAAATAATTTCCGCTTTTTTTTGGAGTATTAAAAATGTTAATTAAATTCTAAAATTGAAATAGCGGCGCATTTTGTCATGGTTTTTGTTATTATGTTAAAAAATTCACATTAAATTAACATTAAAAACTTAAATTATGTCGTACACCGTTGTGGGAATGTTCCCAACTACCGATGATGCCGATCAGGCGTCAAATAAGCTCGATAACGCAGGTTTTGCGAAAGAAGATTACAGAGTTTCACGCTACTCCACTTCAGGGGAAATTTCAGGAGAAACTGATTTTGAATATGAAGAAGACGAAAAAACAACCGGATTCTGGAACTGGCTTTTTGGGGACAATGAAACAGATAAAAACCGATACAGTTATGCCGGTACAAAAAGCAATTTGGTAACCGTTTATACCGATAATTTAGACCGCGCTGAGAAAGCAAAGGAAATCATGAATGAACAGGGTGCCATTAACGTGAACGATTTCACAAAAGATCGGTACGCTCAGGAAGAATCTGCATCTCCGGATAATCATTTGACCGACAGAGAAAGAGCAAGAATTATTAACAAGGCAAAGAACGACCTGTATTTAACACAGGAATACAGATCATATACGGTCGCCGATAAAGGAATGACCAACGAAATGGATTCTCAGGGAAATAACACCACCTTTTAAGACCGTTTAATACATTTTAATCCGGCTTCATTAAATGGAGCCGGATTTTTTTGTTTTATTTACTCATTCCGGAAACGGCTTTTATAAAACTTCAAAACGATTAATACTTTTAATTTCCGGAAAACAGGAAGAAGCTTTCAGGGAAAATCCGTATTTTTGCCTCTTAAATTTTCAGTACAAAATGATAAAAATCACTCTTCCCGACGGGAGCATCAAGGAATTCGAAAGCGCAGTAACTCCGCTTGAAGTAGCAAAATCGATCGCAGAAGGTTTGGCCAGAAACACCATTTCCTCAATTGTAAACGGAACCCAGGTTGAAATAACCACGCCGATTACGGAAGATTCTACGCTTCAGTTGCTTACGTGGAACGATGACCTTGGAAAAAAAGCATTTTGGCATTCCTCGGCGCACCTTTTGGCGCAGGCGATTATGGATTTTTATCCGGATGCAAAACTGACAATCGGTCCTGCAATTGATCAGGGTTTTTATTATGATGTAGATTTTGGCGACGAAACCCTTTCAGACAAGGATTTTGAAAGAATTGAAAAGAAAATGCTGGAAAACGCGAAGAAAGACGCGACATTCAGCCTTTATCCTGTATCAAAAGCCGATGCATTGAAAGAATATGCCGACAATCCTTACAAAACTGAATTGATTTCCAATCTGAACGACGGTGAAATTACCTTCTGTTCTCATGATAATTTCACTGACTTATGCCGCGGCGGACATATTCCGTCAACCGGAATCGTAAAAGCCGTGAAGATTTTAAATGCAGCAGGCGCTTACTGGAGAGGCGATGAAAAAAACAAGCAGCTTACGCGTGTTTACGGAATTTCATTTCCAAAGCAGAAAGATCTGACCGAATATCTGGAAAGACTTGAAGAAGCAAAACGCCGCGACCACCGGAAACTGGGTAAAGAACTCGGAATTTTCGCTTTTTCTGAAAAAGTTGGAGCAGGTCTTCCGTTATGGTTGCCGAAAGGAACAGCATTGAGAAAAAAACTCGAAAACTTCCTTTCTGAAGCACAGAAAAAGTCAGGTTATGAATTTGTCATGACTCCGCATATCGGTGCGAAAGAACTTTATGTAACTTCAGGACATTGGGATAAATACGGAGCCGACAGTTTTCAGCCGATTAAAACGCCGAATGAAGGTGAAGAATTCATGCTGAAACCGATGAACTGTCCGCATCACTGCGAAATTTATAAGGTTGGACAGTGGTCTTACAAGGATTTGCCGAAACGTTTTGCTGAATTCGGAACGGTTTACCGGTACGAACAGTCAGGAGAACTTCACGGTCTCACAAGAGTCCGCGGTTTTACTCAGGATGACGCACATCTGTTCTGTACGCCAGATCAGCTTTTGGCTGAATTCGAAAATGTGATTGATCTGACGCTCTACGTATTCAAATCATTAGGATTCGAAGATTTTGTGACCCAGGTTTCATTAAGGGATCCTGAAAACAAACAGAAATATATCGGGTCCGATGAAAACTGGAAAAAAGCCGAAGATGCTATTATCCAGGCTGCAGAGAAAAAAGGTCTGAAAACCATCGTGGAATACGGAGAAGCAGCATTTTATGGTCCTAAACTGGATTTTATGGTGAAAGATGCACTCGGACGAAGCTGGCAATTGGGAACCATTCAGGTGGATTATAACTTACCGGAACGATTCGATCTCTGGTACACCGGAAGCGATAACGAAAAACACCGTCCGGTGATGATTCACAGAGCGCCGTTCGGTTCAATGGAAAGATTTATTGCCATCCTTCTGGAGAACACTGCGGGCGATTTTCCGCTTTGGTTGGCGCCGGATCAGTTCACGATTCTGCCCATCAGTGAAAAATACATAGAATATGCGAAAAAAGTTTCACAATTGCTGGAAAATCACGATATTTGCGGCTTGATTGACGAGCGTAATGAAAAAACCGGAAGAAAAATCCGTGATGCAGAGATGCAAAAGCTGCCATTCATGCTTGTTGTAGGTGAAAATGAGGAAGATAACGGTACCATTTCTGTAAGAAGAAGAGGTGAAGGAGATTTGGGCACGATGAGTGTCGAGGATTTCATCAGTTACTTCAAAAAAGAAGCTGCAATTTAAAAAAATCAGAATTTAACCATTTAAAATAAACACCATAGCACAGAAATTTAATTACAGAGGCAGAGGTCCACAAAGACGCGTTCAGGAAGATTTGCACCAGATAAACGAGAAAATCCGTGCAAAGGAAGTGCGTTTGGTTGGCGACAATGTTGAAGCCGGAGTATATCCGGTTGCAAAAGCACTGGAGATTGCAAAAGAGCAGGAATTGGATTTGGTGGTCATCTCAGACAAGGCAGAACCTTATATTTCCAGAATTCTGGATTATAAGAAATTCCTTTATGAGCAGAAGAAAAAAACGAAGGAGCTGAAAGCCAAACAGGTGAAAGTTGTTGTAAAGGAAATCAGGTTCGGTCCGCAAACGGATGATCATGATTACGAATTCAAGAAAAAACACGCTGAGAAGTTTTTGGAAGAAGGTTCGAAACTGAAAACATACGTTTTCTTTAAAGGACGTTCCATCATCTTCAAAGATCAGGGAGAAATCCTTCTTTTGAAACTTGCACAGGATCTGGAGCATGTTGGGAAAGTTGACCAGCTGCCGAAACTGGAAGGCAAAAGAATGATCATGATGATGAGCCCGAAGAAGCCGATAAAATAATACACCAAGCTGTTATGAACAGATGGTGATCACAACGAATTGATAACAAATAGATAAAATTAAGCAAAATGCCAAAATTAAAAACGAAATCAGGTGCTAAGAAGCGTTTTAAGCTTACCGGAACCGGTAAAATTAAAAGAAAAGGTGCTTTTAAAAGCCACATTCTGACTAAAAAAGAAACGAAGCAAAAGAGAAATCTTACGCAGACTTCTTATGTTGCAGAAGTGGACAAAAAGAGCGTTTTACGTCAATTAGCCCTTAGGTAGTTTTTATAAATCCTTTCGGTTTATAAGAATTCTCGAAATTCAGAAAATTTAACCCTGAAACGGAGCACAAAAGTGTAATGAAATAAATTACCGCCCTTTTCAAAAAAAACAATTAAGTTATGCCAAGATCAGTAAATTCAGTAGCTTCAAGAGCTCGAAGAAAAAAAGTAATCAAGCAGGCTAAAGGTTTTTTCGGTAGAAGAAAAAACGTTTGGACCGTAGCTAAAAACGCCGTGCAGAAAGCAATGCAATATGCTTACCGCGGTAGAAAAGAGAAAAAGAGAAGTTTCAGAAGTCTTTGGATCATGCGTATCAACGCTGGTGCAAGAGAGCACGGAATGTCTTACTCCCAGTTTATGGGCGCTCTAAAAACCAACAACATCGAACTGAACAGAAAAGTTTTAGCCGATTTAGCAATGAATCATCCTGAAGCCTTCAAAGCAGTTGTAGATCAAGTAAAATAATGTAGAATTTTTGTTATCAATATTAATCCCGGGATTTTTCCCGGGATTTTTATATAAAACAACCTCCGGAAATTTTCTTAAAATATGAAAAAAATAAACGTTCTTCTTCTTTTATGTTTCACCGTTCTTTTTCAGGCACAGAGTTTCATTCAGGCTTATCAGGATCGGTCGAATCAGGTATTGCAGAATAATATCACCACCAACCTTCAGCAGTTTGGAAGCTTTGGAACAAAGACCACCGGTTCCACGAATAATGTGAATACCTTTAACTGGATCAAGAATAAGTATCTTTCTTACGGATACGCTGCAAGCCAGATCAGTGAAGATCAATTTAATATCGGAAGTACCACTTCAAAAAATTTAATTATTACTAAAGTGGGAACATTATATCCCAATACTTTTGTAATTATTTGCGGACATTTTGATACCGTTGCAGGACCGGGCGTTAGCGACAACGGCAGCGGAACCTCCATCATACTGGAAGCAGCACGCATTTTAAAGGACATTCCTACAGAATATTCCATAAAGTTTATTCATTTTTCCGGTGAAGAACAGGGATTGGTGGGAAGCACCCATTACGTAAATACAGTCGCGTATCAAAATAATGTCCGTCAACTGGATATTCGTCTTGTATTCAATATTGATCAGGTGGGAGGACAAATCGGCAATCTAAATGATACCATTTACTGCGACCAAGATCAGGGAAGTCCACTCTCCAATAATGTGGCTTCACAAGCAGTTACTCAACAACTGGCTACGTGTACGAATCTTTACTCGCCATTACAAACCGCTATAGATCCTGCATATGCGTCTGATTATATGCCGTTTGAAGATAAGGGAGAAGTTATTACCGGTTTTTATGAATACAACCGCAGCTATAATGAACATACACCCAACGATACGTTTGCAAATGTAGATCCGGTATATGTTTACAATGTCGGAAAGGCGGCAGCTGGGGCGCTTCAGCATTTCGCCGTGGCTTCCACACAAAATTTGGGACTGAACGAAATTTCCGAAAATGATTTTCAGATCTTCCCAAATCCTACCAAAGATTTCATCAATATTGTAATGCCCGGCAAAATTAAGGATTTTACGTTTACGCTTACGGATATAGCAGGAGCATTTATTTCTAAAACTGAAAACACCTCCCAAATAAATGTTTCCGGGCTTCAGTCGGGAGTCTATATTGGAATTTTTGAATTTGAGGATCAGAAAATTACGAAGAAGATCATCATCACCAAGTAGTTGTAGACCAAGAAATTATAAAAATCCCGAACTGTTTTGGTTCGGGATTTTATTTTTGAAGTCTTAAATGACTGATCAGGTTTTCATTGTCCTCCTCAGTCCCTACATTAATTCGGATACAATTCTGTATTTCGGGATGCTTAAGACTTGTGACAATATTTTCTGTCAGCAGATTTTGATACACTTTTTCAGCGTTATGAAATTCCACCAGCAGGAAATTGGCTTCCGTATGGTGAACTTTTTTAACACAATCTATTTTGATTAAATTTTCTCGCAAATGGTTTCTGCTCACTAAAACCTGCTGAATCTTTTCCTTGATCGCTTCCAGATTCAGAAGTTCCTGAAGCGCTTTCTGTTTCGAAGCATTGCTGATGGAATATGGCGGCTTCACTTTGCTGATGAGCTGCGCAATATCACTGGATGATATTCCGATCCCGATCCGCAGTCCGGCCATCCCAAACGCTTTGGAAAGCGTACGCAGAATAATGAGATTGCTGTACTTGTCTAAAAGATCAATGGCTGAATTTTCGGAAGAATACAGATGATACGCTTCATCCACCACCACCAAACCTTTAAAATTTTTAATGAAATATTCAATGTTTTTTACGCAGTTGCCGGTAGGATTATTGGGGGAGCATAAAAAAATAATTTTTGCGTTTTGGGCGTTCAGCTCATCAAAATCATCCCTACGGATATCAAAATTTTCATCAAGCTGAAGTTTTTCCACCTTTACTTCATTCAGTACCGCGTAATATTCGTACATCGAATAAGTGGGATCCATCACGATAATGGAATCTTTCTTGGGTTCACAAAAAATCCGGATGATCAGATCAATTAAATCTTCGCTGCCGTTTCCGAGGAAAATGCGGTCGGATTCCAGATTTTTTATTTCGGCGATGCGTTTTTTAAGGTCGCAGTGGAAGGAATCAGGATAACGGTTCCACGTTCCGAAAGGTGATTCATTGGCATCAAGGAATTTTGCATTTTTATCAAAATATTCCTCTCTCAGCCCCGAATAATGGGATAAAGATTTAATATTTTCGCGGACTAAAGCATTAAGGTTGAAATTTTCCATGCATTACATAACAGATGCTGCATGATAAATGTATGATTATTTTGCTAATGCGGAATAAATTTCCATCATATTTTTTGCAATAATCTCATCACCGAATTTCTGAACGTACACGAGTCCTTTTTCGGCGCGGCGTTTTCTTTCGGCTTCATTGTTCCAAAGGAAGATAATTTTTGATTTTAAATCGCCGATGTCTTCAGGATGGATATAAAGGGAATCTCCACCTCCCGCTTCAGGCAGACTGCTCGTGTTTCCCGCAATAACAGGAGTTCCGGAAAACAGCGCTTCAATAATCGGAATCCCGAAACCTTCAAAAACACTTGGATAAACGAAGACCTTTGCAAGCTGATAAATCGCTGCAAGTTCGTGCATCGAAACATTTTCAGGAAACAAAACCTGATTTTCCATCTTATTTTTACTGATGAAGCGCTTGATCTTTTGGTAATACTTTGTCTTTTTCCCTACAGCAACCAATGGAATTTCAGTTCCTTGTAAGGCTTTTACGGTCTTCAGAAGATTCTTTCTTTCCTCAATACTTCCCACGCTCAGGATAAACCGTTCTGGCAGGGAGAATTTCTCTTTAACCAACTGCAGGAAGTCCGGAGATTTTTCTTCTTTAAAGGAATGATGACAGCCCTGATAAATCACTTTGATTTTGGTTTCGGGAACTTTGAGAAAGCTGATGATATCGCGTTTTGTCTGTTCCGAGATGGCGATGATCAAATCTGCCTGTTCTGCAGCTTTTTTAAATTTCCAGAAGTGAATTTTCCGGTCAAAGAAACTGTAGTATTGGGGAAATCTGATGAAAATAAGATCGTGAATCGTCACTACCTTTTTAATGGGCTCACTACCCCATTTTAAAGGCAGTTCACCCGAAAGCCCGTGGAAAATGTCCGCGTTGATTTTCTGTGCGTCCAAACCCATTTGTAACTGTCGCGAGAAACGTCCTTTCGAGGTCGGAATAAATGAAACATTTGGAAGGTTTAGTATTTCTGCGCCTCTCTCCGTCCTGTTTTTATTGAGAAGAAAATATTCGTTTTCCGGATAATAAGCGGCTAAAATCCGGACCAAGTCCCGGGAATAATTGCCAAGGCCGGAACCGTTGCTGAAAAAACGTTTGGCATCAAAGGCGATTTTCATGAGTTTTCCTCCGGTTTTATAATATCGGTGAGTTCCTGTTTCCGTTTCCAGTGTTCCGATTTGTTTTTGTAGAGGAAAAATTTCCCCATTCTGTATTTGAACTGCATGTGATTGCCGTAATCGGGCTCCATAAACCGGTACGGAATATCAGGATTTTGTTCCAGACATTCCTTCACAGCGAGCGTGTAGACAGACGGGCCTGTAGTTTTGTGTACGTTGTGCGGAAAACGGTGGGTTTTAATATTATCCAGCATCATTTCCATGGTTTTGGCCAGAAATGGATGACCGGCTTCATAGAAAAGCGCCCACTGAACATAATACGTCGGCGGAACCTCATCGGTCACCAAAGCCACATCATCTTCTTTTATAAAATCACTGAATCTGGTTCTCACGCCACTGTCGATATCAATATAAATTCCGCCTTTTTTATAGAGAATGGCGTACCGGAAGAAATCGGCTTTCGCCGCTCCTATCGTGAGTCTGTTGTAGGCTTTCAGGTATTCTTCAGGATATTCTTCAGCAAGAAAACGGACGATTTTTTCATCATCATAAAAATGATAAGAATACCCGGGATTGCGCTTAAGCATTCTCCTGATATAAAAACGGGTGAGCCAGGGCAGCTTTTCGGTTTTAAAAGTCTGGAAAATCTGTTTGGGAATCGCCATAAAGGTAATTGATTAGACTGCGACGTTATTTTCGCGCAAAGCGTCGTTCAGCGAAGTTTTTTTGTCGGTAGATTCTTTTCGCTGTCCGATAATGAGTGCACACGGAACCTGATATTCCCCTGCCGGAAACTGTTTCGTATAACTTCCCGGAATCACCACCGAGCGGGCCGGAACCCTTCCTTTGATTTCAACAGGAGTGTCTCCTGTAACATCAATTATTTTGGTCGATGCCGTCAACACAACGTTTGCTCCCAGAACTGCTTCTTTTTCTACATGAACGCCTTCAACAACAATACAGCGGGAACCAACGAAAACATTGTCTTCAATGATTACCGGTGCCGCCTGAAGCGGCTCCAATACGCCGCCGATTCCAACGCCACCACTCAGGTGAACATCTTTCCCGATCTGAGCACAGCTTCCAACCGTGGCCCAGGTATCCACCATTGTTCCTGAATCTACATACGCACCGATATTCACATAAGAAGGCATCAGAATCACTCCTGGAGCGATGTAAGCACCTTCGCGCGCCACTGCATGTGGAACAACACGCACTCCTTTTTCTGCATAATTTCTTTTCAACGGAATTTTATCATGAAACTCGAAAGGTCCCACTTCAATGGTTTCCATTTTCTGTATTGGAAAATACATGACCACAGCTTTTTTTACCCATTCATTTACTTTCCAGCCGTTTTCCGTAGGTTCTGCAACGCGTAGTTCGCCCAAATCCAACTGACGGATGACTTCACGTATGGATTTCTGACTTTCTGCGTCTTTTAATAGTTCCCGGTTCTCCCAGATATTTTCGATGGTTTGCTGTAACATAAGTGTTAGGTTATAGGTGTTAGGTTATAGGTGTTAGATTAAAGTTTGAGCGGTAAGCTTCAAGCATTAGGCTTTAAGCGAAAGGCGGTGCAAATTTACAAAACTCTGCGTGTAAAAAGATAGGCTTTGTTCCAGTATTTTTCGTTGAGGGACGAAATGATGACCCCTTTTGAGGTAGAGGCATGAATGAATTTCACTTCGCCGTCTGAACCGATGTCATGTACGATTCCGACATGGGAAACGCTGTCTCCGCCGGCTGTTGCAAAAAAGAGAAGATCGCCGGGTTCGGCCTTGCGAATCTCTATTTCTTTACCGGTATTAGCCTGATCAGAAGATCTGCGTGGAAGTTGTACTTTGTTCTCGCCGTATACTTTTTCCGTAAAACCGGAACAGTCGAAGCCGGCAGAAGTATTTCCGGCATATTTGTAAGGAGCTCCGAGGTATTTTTCTGAATCTTTTATAAGATTTTGTACTGCATTGGAGATCTTCCCTGAGAAAGCGGCATTCAGATTCCGAAGATCTTCTGTTTTCTTCACCGTTTTGGTGGGAATTTCCCTTTTGACTACCGCGTTTCTGGAGGCTCCACAGGAAACCAAAAGAATTGCTGCACTTATTATGATGATAATGTTTTTCATTGTACTTAAGCTGTTTAGATGGAGTTAAACTTTCCTAAATGTATTACAGCACTCTGTACGTTCTGTAAAGCCCTTCAAATATAATAAAAACTGATGTTAAAAAGCAGTGGAGAAAGGAATCCGTTTGCAAAAAAATTGTAAATTCGTTCATCAAAACAGCATTAAAAATATCAAATACACTAAATCATGACATTTCAACTTCAGGAAAATGACATCACCATCCTTCAGTTAGGCTCCACCGAAACGGAGAACGGCGGACAGGTGCGCAACGTAACCTTTGAAATCAACGGAAAATCCTTTGAAAGAAAAATACTTTTGGGTAAAAAAGAAGACGGCGGCAACGAAGACGACCCGGAACAGTTTTACCTCAGCAATAAGGAACAGATCGAAAGCAGTCTGATTGATTTTCTCTCTGAAAACCATCTGTACTACAATAAATAACACTTTTAAATAATCATCGGGTGCCTTTCGGCATCCTTTTTTTGTCCCCTATCATACTGTTGCGAGGTATACTTTTCACAGGCTTAACTTTCCCTCGCCATTAAAATTTCTTCAATTTCCTCCAGGGTGAACGATTTGGCTTTCAGGAGTATCAGGAAGTGATACAGCAGATCGGCGGCTTCGTTTTTAAAGAGTTCACCGTTTTCGTCTTTCGCCTCAATTATCAGTTCTACCGCTTCTTCCCCCACTTTTTGTGCCACTTTATTGAGACCACTTTTGTAGAGTTGATTGGTATATGAATTTTCCACATTCCCGTCTATCCGCTCATGAATGGTTTTCTCAAGCCTGTACAGAAAGCCTTTTGAAGGTTTGGTGGAAAAGCAGGACGTTGTTCCGGTATGACAGGCTGGCCCGTCGGCAATAACCATGATCAGCAGTGTATCCTGATCACAGTCCATTCTCATATCCTTTACCCAAAGAAAATTTCCGGAGGTTTCCCCTTTGGTCCAAAGGCGGTTTTTACTCCGGCTGAAAAAGGTCACCCGCTTCTCAGCAAGGGTTTTTTCATAAGCTTCATCATTCATATAGCCCAACATAAGGATCTGCAGACTGGTTTCATCCTGAATAATTACGGGAATCAGGCCGGATGTTTTACTGAAATCAGGTTTTATCATCGTACGGGAATGTTTTTGGTTTTTAAATACAGTTTAAGTTCAGGGATAGGAATTTCACCGAAATGAAAGACACTGGCCGCAAGCGCGGCGGAAACCTTGGTTTGGGAAAAAACTTCAGAAAAATGCTCCTTGGTACCTGCACCTCCTGATGCAATGACGGGGATTGAGACTGCTTCTGAAACTTCGCGGCAGATATCCAGTGAAAAACCGTTTTTTGTGCCGTCACCGTTCATTGAGGTCAGCAGGATTTCTCCGGCCCCGAGTGAGGCACCCTGTTGCGCCCATTCGGTCGCATTCCTGTCGGTTGCAATACTGCCGCCGCTGCGGAAAACCTTCCAATCATTCTCTGTAAATTTGGTATCGAGGGCAAGCACCACACATTGGCTGCCAAATAACAGCGCAATTTCACTGATGAGTTCCGGACGCATAATTGCCGCAGAATTCACACTTATTTTATCCGCACCTGCATCGATGAGGATTTTTGCATCTTCAGCGGTATTGATGCCGCCACCCACTGTAAACGGAATATTGATTTCGGTAGCAATACGCGTTACCAGTTTCGTCAGTGTTTTCCGGTTTTCCAGTGTTGCAGTGATGTCAAGGAAAACGAGTTCGTCGGCTCCTTCCGCAACATACCGTTTAGCGAGTTCCACCGGATCACCGGCATCCCTGATGTCCCCGAAACGGATTCCTTTTACCGTTCGCCCGTTTCTGATGTCCAGACACGGGATAATTCTTTTTTTCAGCATAATTCACTCAGTTCTTTTAGGTTAATGGTGCCTTCGTAGAGGGCTTTACCGATGATTGCTCCTTCACACCCAATATTTTTCAAACGGGTAAGATCTTCTATTGTGGTAATTCCACCGCTTGCAATAAGATGAATGCCGGTTTCCGAAATGATTTCCTCATACAGGTCAAAAGCTGGACCCGAAAGCATTCCGTCTTTATCGATATCGGTCACGATGCTGTATTTTACGCCTTTACTTTCATATTCCTGAACAAAGCTCAGCACGTCCAGACTGCTGCTTTCGAGCCAGCCGCCGGTCGCGATCATGCGGTCTTTGCAGTCGGCTCCTAGAATGATTTTTTCAGCGCCGTATTGATTCAGCCACTCCAGCATCAGAGCCGGGTTTTGCACTGCAATACTTCCTACAGTAATCTGTTTCGCACCGCATTTAAAAGCCGTCAGAACGTCAGTCTCCGACTTTATGCCGCCACCGAAATCGATATTCAAACCGGTTTGCGATGCCAACAGTTCCAGAGTCTTCCAGTTGATGATCTGTTTCGCTTTCGCACCATCCAGATCCACGACATGCAGATACTGAATTCCTGCATCTTCAAATGTTTTCGCCATCTCGACGGGATTTTCGCTGTATGTCTTTTGGGTGGAATAATCGCCTTTCGTGAGGCGCACGCACTTCCCTCCTATAATATCGATGGCCGGAATAATTCTCATAACTGTAAAAAGTTTTTTAGTATTTGGAGGCCTGGACCGGCAGATTTCTCCGGGTGAAACTGGGTGCCATAAAAATTGTCTTTCTGCAAAGCCGCAGAAAAGGGTAAAATATAATCTGTGACCGCGGTGGTCTCCTCACTGAGTTCTGCATAATAGCTGTGAACAAAATAACAGTTGTCCTGTGGCTGAACATTTTCGAAAAGACTGCCTTTCACAGAAATGAAGTTATTCCAGCCGGTGTGGGGGACCAAATCCTTTGGCGGAAATTTCAGGACTTTATTCTTAAAGATTCCCAGAGTCTGTGTATCGCTCTCTTCAGACCAATCGCAGAGCAGCTGCATGCCGAGACAAATCCCCAAGACCGGTTGGGTGAGGGATTTTATGATATCATCAAGCCCCTTTTCCTTTAAATAATTCATGGCCGGAGCCGCTGCACCGACGCCGGGAATGATTACTTTGGCGGCAGTCTTTAGCAGGGCAAAATCGTCTGTAATTACCGTTTGATAACCCAGTCGCTGTACCGCATTTTCAACAGAAACGGCATTGCCTGCATTGTATTTGAGTATGGCAATCATATGATTCCTTTTGTGCTTGGTATGTTATAATTTTCTGTTTTGCTCACCGCCATTTTCACCGATTTGGCAAAGGCTTTAAAGACCGCTTCTATCTTGTGGTGTTCATTCTCTCCTTCGGCTTTAATATTCAGGTTGCATCTTGCCTGATCACTGAATGATTTAAAGAAATGGAAAAATAGTTCGGTAGGCATATCACCTACTTTCTCTCTTTTAAAATCAGCTTCCCAAACCAGCCACGGTCTGCCGCCAAAATCCACGGCAACCTGTGCCAGACAATCGTCCATTGGAAGCAGGAAACCATAACGGGCAATGCCTTTTTTGTTTCCGAGCGCTTTGTAAAATGCGTCGCCTAAAGCAATAGCGGTATCTTCAACAGTGTGGTGCTCATCAATTTCGAGATCACCTTTCACCTTAACAGTAAGATCCAGATTTCCGTGTCTCGAGATCTGCTCCAGCATATGGTTAAAAAACGGCAATCCCGTATCGATGTCCGAAACGCCGTTTCCATCCAGATTAAGCTCGATGCTGATAGAGGTTTCCAGCGTTTCCCTTTTCACCTTCCCGATCCGTGGTACGGATTTGAGATACTGATAGACTTCCCGCCAGTCGCGCGCTACCAGAGTTGCAGTTGAGGACTGATCTTCACTGATGAATACTGATTTGGATCCTAAATTCTCCGCAAGCTGCAGATCGGAAAGCCGGTCGCCGATCACGAAGGAATTCGCCAGATCATAATTTCCGTGTATGTATTTGTTGAGCATGCCGGTTCCGGGCTTTCGGGTGGGTTTGTTTTCCCATTCGAAAGATGGATCGATGAAGACATCCGCAAAAGATACTCCTTCATTCTCCAATGTGTTGATGATGAAATTCTGCACCGGCCAAAAGGTATCTTCGGGAAAGGAATCGGTACCGAGACCATCCTGGTTACTGACCATGACCAGCTCGTAGTTCAGTTCCAGCGCAATACGCGAAAGGCTGCTGATGGCGTACGGCAGAAACTCCAGCTTATTAAAACTGTCGTTCTGAAAATCTTCCGGCTCCCTGATCAGTGTACCGTCGCGGTCGATGAATAAAACTTTTTTAGTCATTTGTAATTTCTTTTAGAGCGTTTATGAGCTGTTGGTTTTCCTGAGGCGTTCCGACCGAAATCCGCACCCCGTTTTTAATGACCAAACTGCGGTTTCTGATGATAATTTTCTTTTCAATTAGCTTGTGGTAAAGCCGGTCAGCATCCTCAACCTCCACGAGAAGAAAGTTGGCATCGGAAGGATATACTTTTCTGATGCATTTTAAATGCATCAGTTTATGACGGAGAATCTCTTTTTCATTTAATATTTCCGTGATCTGCTTCTTATGATCTGCTTCCTTTTTCAGGGCTTGCAACGCGGTTTCCTGATTGAGAGCACTGATATTATATGGCGCTTTAACCCTGTCGAAATACGACAGCATCTTTGTATTCATATAAGCGGTTCCAACACGCAATCCGGCCAGTCCCCATGCTTTACTCAGGGTCTGTATCACGATTAAATTGGGGTATTTATTCAGTCTTTCGATAAAGGAAGCCTGTGAACAGAAATCAATGTATGCTTCATCAATCATGACGACTCCGTTAAAACGATCAAGTATAAATTCAATGTCACCGGTACGGAGTAAATTTCCGGTAGGGTTGTTCGGCGAACAGATGAAAATGAGTTTCAAGAATTTGTCTTCTAAATAAGGTTTCATAACTCCGGTGTTTATCTGAAAGTCTTCTTCTAAAGGCAGTTTTATGAGTTCCACGGCATTAATCTTAGCCGAAACCTCGTACATGCCGTAGGTAGGACTGAAAGTTAAAGCCTTATCCTGATTCGGTTCACAAAAAATCCGGAACGCCAGATCAATGACTTCATCGCTGCCATTCCCGATAAAAATACTGTCGGCACTGATGTTTTTCAGTTCTGCCAGTCTTTTTTTCAATGCACTCTGTTGCGGGTCGGGATAACGGTTATTGCTTCCGTAAGGATTTTCATTCGCATCCAGGAATACGCCGGACTTTCCGGAATATTCGTCGCGCGCGCTGGAGTATGGAGCCAGATTCTGTATGTTTTTTCTTACAAGCTTGTGAATATCAATTTTCATCTCGGAGTTTTTTTAATCTTATTGAAACTGCATTTTTGTGCGCCCAGAGCTGTTCAGCTTCCGCCATGACCTCAACCGTATTTCCGATATTTTTCAGTCCTTCTCTGCTGATGTTCTGAAACGTGATTTTCTTTACAAAACTGTCCAGGGAAACGCCGCTGTAGCTGCGGGCGTAACCATTGGTAGGTAAGGTGTGATTGGTACCGCTCGCATAATCACCTGCACTTTCGCAGGAATATTTTCCGAGGAAGACAGAGCCTGCATTTCGGATCTGCGCTGCATAATTCTCGGCTTTATCCACAGCTAAAATCAAATGCTCAGGAGCATAGACGTTAGAGAATTCAATACAATCCCTCAGGTTCTCGAAAACAACTGCGAAACTGTTCGCCAGTGCTTTTTCAGCCACAACTGATCTTGGTAAAACGCGCAGCTGATCTTTCAGGGCTATTTTAACCTGTACCAGAAGTTCGTTGCAGGTTGTCAGCAGCACTACCTGGCTGTCCGGTCCGTGTTCTGCTTGCGAAAGAAGATCCGAAGCCACAAAATCGGCATCAGCATTAGCATCCGCAATCACGAGTACTTCGCTTGGCCCGGCCGGCAAATCAATGGCTACACCGCTTTTCTGGATGAGTTCTTTTGCTTTGGTGACATACTGATTTCCGGGTCCGAAGATTTTATCGACTTTCGGAATCGTTTCTGTTCCGTAAGCCAAAGCTGCGATGGCCTGTGCACCGCCCACTTTATAAATTTCTTTAATTCCGAGGAAAGAAGCCGTGTATAAAACTGCAGGATTGATGTTTCCATCCCCATCAGGCGGTGTACACAGCACGATCCTTTTGCAGCCGGAAATCAGAGCCGGAATTCCCAGCATTAAAACCGTAGAGAACAACGGAGCGGAACCACCCGGAATATAGAGGCCCACCTTTTCGATGGCTGCATTGTTTCTCCAACATTTCACTCCGGGCATTGTTTCCACGACTGCTTCTTCAATTTTCTGGGTTTCGTGAAAAGTGCGGATATTGTCCGCAGCAACAGCGATTGCTTTTTTCAGTTCTTCAGGAACACCCGTTTCTGCCTCCTCAATTTCTTCGGCACTTACTTTAAGATTCACATCACTGGCCTTGTCAAAAAGCATCGTCCATTTTTTTACGGCAAGGTCACCCCCCAGTTTTACCTGCTCAATGATGTCCTTCACTTTATTTTCAAGGTCTTCTGCAGGCACAAGAACCGGTCTTTTACAGTAATTTTCCCACTCGCTATATGCAGGATTGATAATGGTTTTCATTTGGAATACATTTTAAGGTTTAAAGAATCATTTTTTCAATAGGAACCACGAGAATTCCTTCGGCACCCGCCTCTTTCAGTTCGTCGATAATCTCCCAGAACTTTTCTTCACTGATCACTGAATGGAGGCTGCTCCAACCCTCTTTCGCCAGCGGAAGTATTGTTGGACTATTCATTCCCGGAAGAATGCGGATGATTTCCTCAAGTCTCCCGTTCGGGGAATTGAGCAGGATATATTTGTTCTCTTTGGCTTTTCGAACCGCCCGAATGCGGAACAGCAGCCGGTCTAAAATCAACTGAATTTCCGGGTCAAGATTTTTGTTGGAAACCATCACAGCCTGACTTCTTAAAACGGAGTCCACTTCCCGGAGTCCGTTAGACAGCAAGGTGGATCCACTGCTAACAATGTCGCAAATGCCATCTGAAAGACCAATTCCGGGAGCTATTTCCACACTGCCCGAGATCACTTCTACCGTTGCACTGATTCCGTTTTCCGCTAAATAACCACTAAGAATATTGGGATAGGTCGTTGCTATTTTCCTTCCGTTGAAGTAACTCAGGCCTTCATAATCAATCTCTTTAGGAACGGCCAGACTGAGCCTGCAGCCGGAAAAGTTCAGTTTTTCGGAAATGCTGATGTCTTTACGGCTTTCCAGCAAAACGTTTTCGCCGATGATGCCGATATGGGCCACCTTCTGCTCTACATACTGCGGAATATCATCATCGCGCAGAAAAAGTATTTCGACCGGGAAATTGCTGGATTCGGTGATGAGTTTTCCACCACCGTTGGGAAATTTCAGCCCGCATTCCTCCAGAAGCGCCACCGATTTTTCGCTGAGCCTGCCACTTTTCTGCAGGGCTATTTTAAGTTTACTCATAATTACTTTTAAAGATGCATGAGTAAACCGAAGGGAGAAAGATGATTTGAAAAAAAGAAAAATCCCGTCTGATTTACTCAGGCGGGATTAGATATTTTTGATTTTACAGCATATCATGATCAGCTCGCGTGAGTGCAAGTATGAAAATGATGATGATGTAACTGATTGAACATTCGGTTTTGTTTTGAGGGGACAAATGTAAAAACTTTATTTTAAAAATCAGAATTTTTTATGAAACTTTATATTTCCAATTTCCCTTCTACTCCTCCGTCTTCCATTTTGGCACCGGTAGCAGCTACCAACAGCATTTTTGCCATGGCTACGAGTTTGTTCTCTTTCGTTTCGTAATAGTATGAATCCACCGGTTTCACACGGATAATGGTCACTCTCGGATCATCTTTCCCGTCGAACCAAGCGTTGGCGAAATCAGTCCAGTATTTCTCGATCAAGGCAGGATCTTTGTGAATGGACGCCTGACCCAAAACATAAAGATATTCGTACTTGCCGTTGTTCTGAAAATAGAGCTGTACTCTGGCATCGTTGGAGATCTCTTCGTTCTTATGACTTTCTGATGAACTGATGAACCAGAGGTTACCATGCTCGCAAACTTCCTGAAGCGCCATCGGACGCGTATGCGGAAGATTGGAATCAATATTGGTGGTGAAAAAACAGTTCCCTGCCGCTTCTGCAAGTTCTTTCATCTTTTTGATGGCCTGCTCACTGGTAAGGTTTTCTTTTGGTGAAATTGCTTCTGACATAATTGTATATTTTTAATGTGGTTAATTTTGATCTGATACCCAGGCTACAGCAGCGTCATAGTCGCTGTGTTCAAAGACTTTGAACTCCCCGATCATCACTTTGCTGAAAATATCGGTAACCACTTTGATCGTTTTGGAATCTGAAATGATCGCCGAACGGTTCCATTTGGTGAGTTCCTTCAGGCCGAGCCAGGCATCGGAAATCCAGGCACCGGAAGTGAAATTTTTAACATCCGTGTCCAGCACGAGCATGTAGTTCAGTTGGTCCTGGGTTTTAAGGAATTCCTTTACTTCAGGAATCACGGTGTTCTGAAAATCTTCTGCAGTTACATCGCCCGTAGCGCGGAAGCCGATCATATTGCCGGGAAGGTCATTAATTTTTGAAATCATTTGGTAATTTTTATGTGAATATCTTGTTGAAAGACGGTTTTGAACAAACAATTAATGTTCCATTTTTGTCCTGATCAGGAAAACTGTCCGGAACCGTCCATTTCAAAGATCAGGTTCTCGGAAAAGGCAATGCAGTGATATTCGCCGCAGGATTTCGTATCAAGGCCGGTAAACCTGCTGAACGCAGGAAGAACGAGTTGGGTCTCAGAATACCGGTAGCACGGCAAACTCACGCTTTTATTCCGTTCCAGTTTCAGCGTAATTCCCGGATGCAGATGTCCAGATACCAAGAAACTCCCTTCCCTGTCTTCCGGCTCATGAATGAAGGTAAAAGGCAGTATTTCAAGTTCTGAACCGCAAATTTCTATGGATTTCTTTTCCAGAAAGGAAGCTTTAAACACATCATGATTCCCTTTGATGATCCTGATGCGGACCTGGGGAAACTGCTGTTGCCATTCTTCAAAAATCGTATAATCGGAATTCTTGCCGGCGTGCAGAAAATCTCCAACAATGATGATCTGTTCGGCGTTAAAATGTTCGATGAGTGCTCCAAGACGTGCCAAATCATCACTCAGAATGTCTGAAGGCACCGGAATTCCATTTTTTCGGAAATAGGCAGTCTTCCCCACATGAAGATCGCTCAGGATTAGGGTCATCTCTCTGGTCCAGAAGAGTGCCCGTTCATTGGTAAAGGTGAATTCTTCGTTTCTGATGGTTTTCGTGATAGTTTTCAGCGTCATTTCCGGAGTCTTTTTTTCATGGCTTCGGTCTTAAGCCTCAAAATCCTTGCCGAGAGTTCCTCGCTGCTCAGACTTTGGCGCATACTGTCGACTTTAATCGGGAAACTCAGCGGTGTAAAGGCATTCGAATGCTTCACAATGATCCGGCTGTCGTGGATCCTGTTGAACGCCTGTGCAAGTCTTGCTTCATCAATCTGCTGAAAGAATACTTCCGCATACGCCTGTTTCAGAAGCAGGTTCTGTGGATCATAATCCTCGAGCACATTAAAGATAAGTCCGGCTGATGACTGCAGGTTTTTATTGTTTTTCTGCTGTCCCGGGTAATTGCGGATGACCATTCCCGAGATCACAGCGATGTCACGGAATTTCCTTCTTGCCATTTCGGTAGAGTTTACCGAACTCAATACATCTTTGATCAGATTTTCTTTGCTGAGTATTTCCTGAATGTTGCTGTCATCCACGGGAATTTCGAGTTTTGAGAACAGTTCAAAACCGTAATCGTTCATCGCCATCGAAAAAGAGATCGGCGAGATCTTCGAGATGCGGTAGGCGACCAAAGCAGCCATGATCTCGTGCAGAAGCCGCCCTTCAAACGGATACATGAAGAGATGGAACCCTTCCCGGGTCTTTATCTTTTCCACCAGAAAATCATCCTCTTTCGGGATATGGGAATTTTCCTGCTGGCTGACCAGGAGCGGATGCAAGAATTTCAGTTCTTTTTCGGAAGATTTTGCATCGAGTGATTCTGAAAGTTTCTGTCGTAGAAAACCGCTCAATGAGGAGGAAAGTGGCAGTCTTCCACCCAGATAACTCGGGACGATGGCTTTTCCGGAAGAGTTTCGGACAAATACGGTCATTTCCTTGATATGGGAAACTTCAAGCACTCTTCCGGCCAGAACAAATCGGTCGTTCTTCTTGAGTTTCGATATGAAATATTCCTCGATCATGCCGACATAACCGCCGCTAAAGAACTTTACCTTCATCATCGAATCGCTTACGATGGCTCCGATATTAAAACGGTGCAGCATCGCAATTCTGCGGGATACAACTTTATACAAACCATCCTCCACCACGACCTTGTGGTATTCTTCATAGTTTTTCAGTTTTCCGCCTACCGTGATGAAAGACAGGATCCAGTTCCAGTCTTCAGGCGTGACTTCTCTGAAAGCGTGGGTCCCGACAATCTGTTGGTACGTTTCTTTTTCCTCGAAACCCATCCCCACTGCCAAAGTCATGACGAACTGAAGCAAAACGTCGTAACACAAGACCAAAGGCTCCCTTGGTTCAATGCGGTTCTGTTTTACGGCCTCCTTTAAAGCCGCGACTTCAATGAGTTCCAGAGAATGCGTCGGAACGAAATAAATCTTTGAAGTCTCGAATGGTGAATGTCCGCTTCGGCCGGCGCGCTGTAAAAAACGCGCAATCCCTTTGCTGGAACCGACCTGAATCACTGTATCAACAGGTTTAAAATCGACGCCAAGATCCAGTGAAGAAGTGGAAATGACTGCCTTCAGATATCCAGAAGAAAGGTTTTCTTCGATCCAGATGCGGATGTCTTTATCGACAGAACTGTGGTGAATCGCGATCTGGCCGGCAAAATCAGGATGCACGGTGAGCAGCACCTGATACCACATTTCGGCCTGACTGCGCGTATTCGTGAATACCAAAGTCGTGTTGCTGGCGAGAATGATCGGAATGATTTTGTCGGCGAGTTTGGTTCCCAAGTGACCGGCCCACGGAAGAATTTCAAGATCATCAGGGAACACAGAATGGATCTCGATCTTCTTCTTCTCCTTTGCGACCACTTTAGTCTTTTTGAGATCATAGGGAATAAGCACCTCCATAGCCTGATCAAGATTTCCAATAGTAGCCGTTATTCCCCATATTCTGAGGTCTTTCCGGTAGCTGAAGATTCGGGATAGTGCCAGTTCGGTCATGACACCGCGTTTGGAACTCAGCAGTTCATGCCATTCATCGACTACGATGCACTGAAGGTTCTTAAAGAAATTAAGATGGTTTTTCTGAGCCAGCAGCAGATGGAGGCTTTCGGGCGTGATGATGAGAATATCGGGCATTTTTTTGGTCTGCTTCGCGCGGATGTCTTTCGGTGTATCGCCGTTCCTTACGTCTACTTCCCAGTCGAGGCCGATTTCTTCGAGCGCTTCGCTCATGGCTTTGGCAATGTCTTTGGCCAGCGCCCGCAGCGGCGTGATCCAGAGCAGTTTCATGCCGTGCTTATATTGTTCCGGATGGTTCATGAAATCGATGACGACCGCCAGAAATGCCGAAAACGTCTTTCCGAAGCCGGTGGGTGCGATGACCATTCCGGAGTAATTGCGGGAATATTTGTACCAGGTTTCTGCCTGAAAACCGAAAGGTTCCATATTCTTGGATTCCATCCATTTCTGAATGATCTGATAGCCGTCGGAATTCCGGAATTTCTCGGACATATACGTTTTAAGCAGTCAAAATCTGACTTTTATTTTATGAGTTTTTTGATTTCTTCTATATCATCGATCTCCTCTACGGTTTTGTCTTTCCGCCAGCGGACAATCCTCGGAAAGCGCACGGCCACCCCACTCTTGTGGCGGCTACTGAAACCTATTCCTTCAAAAGCGATCTCGAATACCAGTTCAGGCTTTACGGTACGGACCGGGCCGAATTTCTCAATCGCATTCTTGTTCACGAATCTGCTCACTTCCATGATCTCCTTATCGGTAAGTCCTGAGTAGGCTTTAGCGATGGTCACGAGATTCTCACCGCTTTTTACCGCAAACGTATAATCGGTGTAGTAGCTGCTTCGTCTTCCCGATCCCTTCTGCGCATAGATGAGAACCGCATCAATCGTGAGCGGGCTCACCTTCCATTTCCACCAGTCGCCTTTTTTCCTTCCGGCGTGGTAATGGGAGTTTATTTCTTTCAGCATAATGCCTTCGGAATTGTTGTCTCTTGAACGTTCACGGATCTCAGTGAGCTCCTCCCAAGTTTCTGTATCTACGATTTCTGAAATCAGGATGTTTCCGGTCGGATGGTCTTTGATAAGGCTTTCCAAAAGAAGGCGGCGCTCGGTGAGGGGTTTTTCACGGAGATCCTCCCCTTCCAGTTCCAGGATATCATAGACGAATATCTTTACAGGGAGTTCTTCGAGCATCCTCTTCGGAATGGTCTTGCGGTTCAGACGTTTCTGGAGTTCATTGAAATTCATCACCTGACCGTCTTTCACGACAAGAATTTCGCCGTCGATGACAAAATTGCCTGTCATTTCATTCAGGGCGGATACGACTTCCGGAAACTGTTCGGTCACGAGTTCCTCACCGCGGGACCAGATGAAGACCTCATCATTTCTTTTGATGAACTGCCCACGGATGCCGTCCCATTTGTATTCCGCCTGCCAGTTTTGGCGGTCGCCGAGTTCTTCGATCTCCTTTTCGAGCGGATACGCGAGACAGAACGGATAGGGTTTGGAATCATCGGGATTTATATTGGTTCCCTGAATGAGGTTTTCAAAATCTTCTTCCTCGATCTTCCATTTCCCCATGATGCTGTGCATCAGAATATTCGCATCGATGCCCGAATATTTGGAAAGCGCGTTGATCAACAGTTTCTTCGATACGCCGATGCGGAAGCTTCCGCCGATAAGCTTATTGAATATAAAACGCTCGAGGTGGTTGAGTCCGTTCCAGGATTCCAGTACATAGGCTTTCTTTTCGTCATCAGTCAGATCCTTCAAGGCAATCAGTTCGGCCATCCATTGGGTAAGCGTCTTTTCGATGGATTCATTCGGATTGGGTAAGATGAGGGATAAGGTTTCACCCAGATCGCCCACTGAAGAATACGATTCCACAAACAGCCATTCGGGAAGCCCGGTGATTTCGAGTGCCCACTGTTTCAGAAGATTGGTATTGACCGGCCTTTTGGGTCTTTTCCCCGTAAACAGCGCCAGGAACCACAGACGGTCGCTTGAATTTGCGGTCTGCAGGTAATAGACCATTGCATCCACTTTTGCATTGGTCTTGTTCGTACTGTCGAGGGTATTGATGAGTTGGGCAAAATCTTTCATGCAGGCTATTCTTTTGTGAGGATCTCTTTTTCGTCCAGTTCTTCGTCACCGAAAATGGTCTGCAGCTCCACCGCATCGATGCCGAGTTCATTCAGATATTTTGAAAAAACGGCCGTCTGACCGTGGGTCACATACACCTTTTCCGCTCCGGTGGCTATCACGGTACTGATCAGTCCGTTCCAGTCGGCATGATCGGAAATGGAAAATCCTGCGTCTGCAGAACGCCACCTTCTGGAGCCGCGCACCTGCATCCAGCCTGAACAGATGGCCGTTGCGCGTTCGGGGATTTTTTTAATGACATTCGAGTCGAGCAAAGCCGGCGGCAGGATGACGATCTCGCCCTTGCTTTCCTTAAAGTTCCCGAGGAAGTCGATGGTCTCGTACTCCGGTAAAGTAATCCCAACAGATTCAATCCCTTCGTTCAGTCTGCCGATAGACTGGTGCACAAATATCTTTCCGCTGCCTTCCACCGATTTCATGATGCGCTGGGCCTTCCCCAACGAATAGCCGATGAATACAGAGGTTTTTCCGTTGCTGCGGTTCTGCTCCACCCAGGACTGCATGAGTTCCGAATAAGCTTCCGGTTTCAGCCAGTTGTAAATGGGCAGCCCGAAGGTGCTTTCGGTAATGAATTCATTGCATTTTACGAGTTCGAAAGGCGTTGAGAGCCCGTCGTCATCGGTTTTATAATCACCTGAGAAGACGATGACGTAGCCATTGTACTCCATTCTGATCTGCGACGACCCCACGATATGACCGGCAGGATAAAAGGAAACCTTTACGCCGTTGATGCTGATCTCTTCCGCATACCCGAGACTCTGCACGTCGATATCCTCCCCGATGCGGAGTTTTAAAATAGGTTTTGTGTAGTGGTGGCAGAGGTACTTCTTCATCCCCCATCTTGCATGATCGCCGTGGCCGTGGGAGATGACCGCCATATCTACCGGTTTCCAGGGGTCTATATAGAATTTCCCCGGAATGCAGTAGATGCCTTTGTCGGTAAAGCGGATGAAAGTTGGGTTTTTCACAAAAAGTTTTTCCAACAGAAGCCAAAATTAAGCCAAATGGGAGCAGGAAATAAAGCGTTCATCTTTTGTATCCCCTTATCCAGGATCCTTAAATTTTCAGATCAATACAGCATCCTATTTTCAGGCACTTCCATGCATCAGGGTGGCTTTAGAGTGGGAGTTGGTATGCTTTAGAGTGGCCGGAAAATTATCCGTCATCATTCGGCACATGCTCATAAAAGGTGAAAATTTCAATCCACCATCTCTCCTTTCTATTTAGGTCATTTTTATCAGAGATTTCTTCTTCGTGGGATGACAGCGAGTAGTAGTATAAAAGGCACATCGCGATGAAGCTGTCATCGACTTCGTCGAATCTTCGATTTCTGAACGGAGCGCAGCAGCATCGAGTTGGAAACGCAGTTTCTAACGAAGAGGACGAACGCAGTTCAGAAGAATCTTTTTAAGCTTCTTGAATCGGGAGATTCCTCCTTCGTCGGAATGACAGCGGGTTAATGGAGTTAAGGAAAGGTTACATCAATTCATTTTATGCCACCCTGTGCCTAAAGGAATCAATAGGACACTGTTAAACCCGCACCCCATCCCATGTCGCTGTCGTAATGGGTAGAGATGCCGAAATTTTTCGAAACGATGTATTTGAGTCCTGCCATATACTCTTTGTCGGTATTTACCATGAAAGCCCCGCGCAAACGCGGTGTTAAAGGAATGTCTTCACGCATGAGCTGGAGCCGTATGATTCCGTCGGTATAAATTTCTGCCTGAAAATTGATCAAAAGCGGCAGTGTATACAGAAAACCTGCAGAGAATTTTGCTCTTTCGTTTTTGGTATTCTGCTGTCTAAACATATTGATCTCCGCTCCGTCCATACCCATTCTTCGGTAACGCCAATCGAAACCTATAAACGGCATGAACCACTGCATACGGTCTACATATCTGCCCAAATGGGTTTCCGTCTCATAGCCGTGTTCCGCGGAATATCCTAACCTCCACTCAGCAGTAAGGTTCCAGCGGGTATTGGAGACCATCGCCATTCCATCATTTCCATTGGTGGCAAAATCGTTTTCGGCCATCAGATGCCACATATCGCTTTCGCGCTGGAGCTTTTTGTAAGCGGCTGCTTTGTCCGGTAATAAAGGGTTCTGAGTGTCACCCACTGCGAAAACACGGTTCATTCCTGCCATCATGTGATAGAGGATATGACAGTGGAAGAACCAGTCGCCATCGGTGTTTGCAGCAAATTCTATGACATCGGTCTCCATCGGCATAACGTCCAACACGTTTTTGAGCGGAGCCTGTACCCCATTTTTATTGAGTACCCGGAAATCAAAACCATGCAGGTGCATCGGGTGACGCATCATGGAATTATTGAAGAGTGTAATGCGGAGGATCTCTCCTTTTTTCACCAATATTTTTTCGGATTCCGCAAGCACTTTATCATCCATACTCCACACATAACGGTTCATATTTCCGGTAAGGGTGAACTTGAGGTCACGTACTGGCAGATCTTTCGGAAGCGAGGTATCATAAGGCGATTTCATCATTCCGTAATTCAATGTGGTGATACCGGAAGTCGCCATATCGTGCCGGGAGTGATCCATTTCCCCGGAAGGAGATGTTTCCTTCATTGCTCTGCTGTTTTCAGCAATCATTTCAGGATACATCACCTGATTCATATCCATGGTCTGGTAACTCATCTTCATTCCCATATCCTTCATGTCGCCATTCATTTTCATCATGTCATTCATCATCTTCATCCCTTCAAAATATTTGAGTTTCGGAAGCGGTGCCTTTAGCTGTTTAATACCTTCGCCAATATAAACGGAAGCAGATTTTGTGCGGTCTTCGGGTGTAACGAGGAGTTCGTAGGAGGTGTTCTTTTCCGGTATCTCCACTACGATATCTACCGTTTCGGACACCGCCAGGATAAGACGGTCCACCTCAACCGGCTCAATATCCAACCCGTCAATTGCCACGACTTTAATTTTGCCCCCTGCATAATTGAGCCAAAAGTAGGAAGATGCCCCGCCGTTGGCGATTTGAAGCCTCACTTTGTCTCCGGCTTTATACTGCGACAGCTGGCTTTCAGTTTTTCCATTAATAAGAAATGCATCATAATAAATATCGCTCACATCCATAGCCAGCATCCGTTTCCATTCATTGGTGAGTTTGGTTTTAAAATGACCCTCTTTTATGGCTTCAGCATAGCTTTGAGTGCTGCCTTTCTTAATGGCAAACCAGTCATTGGCATTATGCAGCATCCGCTGGACATTGTGAGGATTGAGGTTGGTCCATTCGCTCAAAATCAGGTTTTCTGTGGGCAAATCATCGATTCCTCTGCGGAAGGTAGGATCTCCGGCCCGTTTTTTCAAAATGAGCATGCCGTACATTCCGATCTGTTCCTGCAAACCGCTATGTGAGTGATACCAGTGTGTTCCGTTCTGGATGACCGGAAACGAATACGTATAGGTGGAATGTGGTGGAATAGGTTTTTGGGTAAGCCATGGCACCCCATCTTCTTTATTCGGAAGATGAAGACCGTGCCAGTGCAATGAAGTTTCCTCATCCATAAGATTATGAACAACGACCTCCGCAGTATCTCCTTCGTAAAATACGAGTTCCGGCATTGGAATCTGTCCGTTTACAGCAATGGCCCGTTTCTGTTTGCCCGCAAAATTCACCAGAGTGTCTTTCACATAAAGGTGATAGGTTACTTTGCGTCCACCTTTAAGATTTTTCGCGGGTACCGGCATGATCATTTTGTGTACACCCTCCTTCTGCGCATTTTCGTGTACGGAATGGTCTTCCTCACTATCCTTTTTCGGAACGAGATTCATGCCGCACTTGGGACACTTGCCGGGTTGGTCTGAAATGACTTCGGGATGCATCGGGCACGTGAACTGCTCAGCTATATTTTGTTTTTTATGGAGATCCGCAGAAGCGGGTTCCGGTGTTTTGACGGTGGCAGGCTCCGGCTCTTTTGATACCGCTTTAGGCCTTGGAGGCGCTGGCTTTTTAACAACAGGATTGGGTTTTGCCACAGCTTTAGGCACAGCCTTCGGTTTCTGCACCACATTTTTTTTAACCGTTAATGCCTTTTTGGGTGCAGCTGCAGGTTGCGGTTTCTTAGCCGGTGCAGGTTTTGCTGCAGGTTTTTTTACGGTAACGGTTTTCTTCACCAGGGTCATGCCACAAATGGGACAGTCGCCGGGTGCTGACTTCACTACCTGTGGATGCATGGGGCAGGTGTAAAAAGTCCTGGGACTTTGTGCAGAACTGTTTGCGGATGCCGCAATAAACAGCAAGAGCGAAAGGAGATATTTCATTTTATTTATTTTTAATATTAATAGATGGGTATTAAACCACCGCGTGCCGGTACGTGATTATTATGGAATACGCAACACTGCGGCCTTTCTGCTGCTGTTTGCATGATAGGGCTTATCACAGCAGATGAGCAATCATCAGACCACTCATGATGATCATTAATCCGTCTTCAATAATCGTAACAGTGCTCATTGGTAAGCTGAAGACTGCACCCAGACAGGCACACTGGATTTTTCTTTTGTTGAGCACGGACTGCAGAACCCCAATGATGCTGATCCCCATCACTATAAACGCTACCGAGTTTGTAAGCAGCGGATTGAAATTGATCAGAAAAGCAATTCCCAAAGCCAATTCGGTTACCGCATATCCATAGCCCCAAGCAGGTATTTTTGCGGCGACAATATCATACATCCTGTAACTTTCCGCAAAACCTTTCAGATCCAGTATTTTAAAGAATGAAAACACGAGGAAGAACCCCGCCATAAAATGCCGCATCCACTGCATAAAACTGAAAGTGTCGTTTGCAAACTGCACGAGCAGCGTAATAACGGTGATGTAGAAAAAAATAAGCAGAATAGGCCTGTATGTACTGAACCATCCCTTCGCCTGCTCTGCCATCTCATTATGATGGGTAGCGGATATCTGATATTTCCCGGGCAATGCGTTTTGCAGTTTTTCGAGAGAAACGTGCCGGTCCATCGTGACTGCAACACTGTTCTCTTCCAGCGATACCACTGCATCTGTAACATTCTCCAGCATCAACAAAGCAGATTTAACCTTTGCTGCGCAACCTGAACAAGTCATCCCTGTAACTTGATATTGGTGTACCATCATCTTTTTAATTTTTTATTGGAACAAAGGTCGGAAGCCCGTTGCGCGAAATCGTTGTAAAACTTAGTGAGAGATTTGTAACTTTTTACAGCTCATCGATCTGTTTTCTTTTTTTATCTTTCAGGCTTTTATAATGTGAAGGTGAAAAGCCGGTGACCTTCTTGAACTGGTTGCTCAGATAGGCCACGCTGCTGTAGTTCATCTTGTAGGCAATCTCATTAATGGTCATCTCGTCATAGATCAGCAGTTCTTTCACTTTTTCAACCTTCTGGCCGATAAAATATTTCTCGATCGTAACGCCCTCTACTTCAGAAAAAAGCTTGCTTAAGGTGCCGTAATCCTGCCCGAGCTCATCAGAAATATGTGTTGAAAGGGGAAATTTCAGGTCACTGTTATCGTTGTGAACAAGCTGTATAATAAGCGATTTGATTTTCTCAATCGTACGGCTCTTTCTGTCATCAATCAGTTCGAATCCTAACTTCTGTAAATGGTCTGCAATCTTCATCTTCTCTTCTGTATCGGGAAAGTCAGCAATTTCCACTTCTCCCAATTCCACCGCGACCGGGTGTAAGCCCAAACTTTCCAGTTCAGCCCTTATCACCATTTTGCATCGGTTGCACACCATATTTTTAATATAAAGGATCATTTTTTTAATCTTAAAAGTTGGATTATTTACATTTGGAAATCTCCTGGCAGCTATGCGCGAGCATCAAGACTGGGTTTTAAATATGCACATGTTAAGCTTCTCCATCGATGTGACGGCATTTCAAAGAATCCTAATTCTTATCCGGTTAAAAAGCCAGTGGCAGAAAAATGTGCCCATCATCAATGATGTACTATTGACAACATCATTGAAATAGGTTTTTAAAAAAGATATATAAACTGAACAGGACACAACTTTGGCTGATATGTACTCAAACTAGCCTATTTTCGGCGGTTGCCAAATCCGGTGAAATCCGGAGGAGTAGACAGGGTTGCGATAATAAAACTGTGAATTATCAGGGGCCAACCATGCAAAACCATTCAGAAAATCAGATAAAAACCTGATTTCAGAGAGAACGATATACTGCACCGTACTGCAAAGATTTCCGCTGCAGCTGCCGGAACATCCATCGGTACCGCATTCATGTGATTTAGGATGGCAGCATTCCTTTATACATTCACCACCTCTGCAACCTTCTTCAGTTTGTGCAAAGGACCGTTTGAGGAAAGTCTTACTTTGAATCTGAGGTTTAAGAACATGCTGCTGCTTTTTGCCACATGCCAACGCCATACCAGGTGCCAGAAATAACACGAGGATAAAAGAAAGCAACAGTATTTTGAAATTTACCTGCATTTAAAATTCACATACAAAACTACAAATTAAAAAAAGGTTGCTGATTATAGACAGACCATTAAAATAATTTTTTTCCGGTGTGCCCAATAATTTCTGCGCGAAAGCAATTTGATGCGCCGCTGTGCTCCACAAATAAAGCCACCTGAGAAGATGGCTTTATTTTAACAAATTATTTAGTGTATGAAGAAAATCAAAGATATTAAATTTGTAATGGATAGCATAATAATATCGGAAATTTTATAAAAAAAGTGAACTTTTCCGGCTATCAAGTAAAGCCACCGTTCTCAGCGAGGAATTTTTCGCAGTGGGAAATAGCTTTTTTCCTGTCATTCTGAGCGGAACGAAGTGGAGTAAAGAATCTTTTCAAGCTTCTCTGATTGGGAGATTCCTCCTTCGTCGGAATGACAGCGTGAAGAACGATATACAGGTCATTGCGATGAAGCTGTCATTCTGAACTCTGACGATAAGTCTGCAAACGAAGTTCATCAGCAGAGTGAAGAATCTCTATAAGCTTCTTGAATTACGAGATTAATCCTTCATCCGAAGATAAGCGTGGTTGAATGGAGCTAAGGAAGTTTTTTCCAGTTGGGGGCGATGCCTCAGAATGGGTTTGTAGAATAACAGGTAGCGAATGGCTACAGCAGTTTAATACTCAACAACTTATTGAAAGAACTAAACAAACCGGAACACAAGATGGCAGCGGTGGAGGAATTCTTAGCCTATATCAGTCCGCCTGATGAACGTGCGAAGGTAATGATTACAGACTGTGCACTGCCGTTGCTTTCCAAACAATTCATTGCGTATGGAATTGTAAGTGACCCGAAGTATATTTCTTATAGCCACATTTATCAATCGCCTCCATCTAAACAATCGCAATAGTCGTTAATGTATGTATATCTTTTTATTTTTTTACATCACTTTTACTTATTTAATTAAAAAAATACTAATTTTGATTCACTAACTGAAAAAAAATTACGTATGAAAAAAATTTACGACCTGATTTTTTCTCCGGAAATTCAACTCTCTTCCGTTTTGAAAAAATCTATCGCCGGTCTCTGCTTTTTTGTAAGTATGACGGCTCATGTGACGGCACAGGTTAGTGCCTACAGTTTTTCGCAATCTGCAGCCACGTATGTTCCGATTACGGGCGGTACCGTTTTGGAAACCGCCACTGGCAATACGGCTGCGTTAAGTATGAACAGTGTTGTACATCCGGTTTCTATTCCCTTTAACTTCAATTTTAACGGGACTATGTACACTTCGCTGAATATGTCCTCTAACGGTTATATCACTTTTGGTGCAACAACTCCCTCTACCACTCTTACCGCACCTCTGTCTTCAACGGTAGCTTTCAACGGTGTTGTTTCTGCGTTCGGCCGTGATACCAGCAGCGTTTTTGACATCAACGGTGTAACAGGAAGTATGAGTTACGAAACTGTAGGAACTGCTCCTAACAGGGAACTCGTTATACAGTGGAGAAATTTCAGACCTGTGAGCAGTACCTCCACCACGAATGTATTTACGTTTTCTTTCCAGATCCGTTTATTGGAGACTTCCAATATCATCAACATGGTCTATGACAATGCTGCTTTTGCCATCGGAAGCACTGCAGTCTCCGGAACAGCACAGGTAGGACTGAGAGGATTAACCACTGCGGACTATATCAACAGAACCAATGCAACGACGGTAGAATTTATCAACTCCATCCCCGGAACCGCTGTAAGCAACACTCAGGCATTCAATTCTACAAATGCCATTCCCGGTATGCCTTCTGCAGGCTTAACCTACAGCTGGATTCCGCCTTCATGTTTTATGCCCACCGGATTAGCTGCAAATACAGTAACCACGACCAGCGCTCAGATTCAATGGCAGCCAACTACCCCAACACCTTCAACGTATGAAGTGTATTATGGAAGCAGCAGTACTGCCCCCACTGCCAGTACAACTCCTACCATATCCGGAATTACGGGCACATCAAGCGCTCTCTCTCCTTTAAATGCCGCAACCGCTTATTATGTTTGGGTGCGGTCCAATTGCGGAAGCACGACCAGTGCGTGGGCACCTTTAACTTTTGTAACTCTTTGTGATGTTATAACAGGAGCCTATGCTGAAGGTTTTGAAGCTTATCCGGGTGTTGGAAACGGTTCTTCAGGTGGTATACTGCCGAATTGCTGGACCAATTTGGGTACAGCACAGGGAGGGCATATCTCCAACAGTGCTTCCTCTGTAGTTACAGGAACTAAAGGACTGTACCTGTGGACTTCGGGAACAACTTATATCGCGTATGTAGCACTGCCACCCATGTCTACCTTACAGTCAGGGGATTACCGTTTGAAGTTTGATGCAAAAGCGTCGGTTACTGCGAACGGGATTCTGCAGATCGGCTATCTGGACACCACCAACGCCTTTGTTCAGTTAACTACTTTCAGCGTTCCAACTGTCGCAACAGTTTATCCTTTTTCATTCGATATTCCGGCACTTCCGGCGGGTGTAACACAGCTTGCACTTAAAAACCCCGGCACACCAGCAAACAGTCTGTCCATTGACAATCTTTCATACGAATTAAAAAGTTTAAGTACTTCAGAAACTGACAAAAACCGACTTACGGTTTATCCAAATCCGTTTGAAAGTACCTTAACAATTTCTGATATCAAAGATGTCCGTTCGATTATTGTTACTGACATTTCCGGAAGGGTGGTTAAAAATATCAGTAAAGTAACCAAAGATTTGGCACTTTCCGATCTCAAGACCGGAATGTACATGGTAACCCTGCAGTTGAAAGACGGATCCCTACAAACCTTTAAAACAATTAAAAAATAGGAATTATTAGATGTTGTTTACTTAGAAGGTGGCCTTACAAGCCACTTTTTTTTATTCGTACAATAATTGTTTACATTCCTAATAATTTTAGGAGAAGATAGTTGTGATGGATCAAAAAAAGGCACCTACATTATATGCAGGTGCCTGATATGAAGTTAACAGTGGAGGATATCGGGATCGAACCGACCACCTTTAGACTGCCAGTCTAAATACATTAGTTTATATTCTTTTACATTTATACACAAACTATTACCTAAACTACTTTAGAGCAATACTTTATATAGCATTCATTATAGTTCTTTTTATTTCTTTTTACTTGTTTGTATTAAAAATAGTTGTTAAATTTGTTGTTATATTAAAATCTATAACAACTTTCACTATGAATAAATTCACGATCACCCCTACCCTTCGATGTACAGATTTACGTAGGAAAAAAGACGGCACATATCCAGTAGAACTGAATGTGTATGATACTCGCACTAAAAAAAGAAAGTATTTTGGAGTTGGTTTAAGTTTTACAAAACAGGATTTTGACTGGATTATCAAAGAGCCAACAGGTAACAAGAGTATAGAATATAAAAGAAAAGAGATTGATATAAAAAAGTATAGGATAAATCTCAAGGAAGAAGTTGATCACGCAAAGTCCATAGCTGAAAAACTGAAGGTATTCACATTAGGCCGGTTTACTGAATTATACTTGAAAAAAAATTTAAATACAATCCTAACCGTTGACGAGTATTTTAAATCAATGAGCCAAAAGAAAGAAATAGTTGGTACGGGAGTTAGTTACGATCAAACAATTAAAAGGTTTATTGCATTTATAACCGAACGCAATAAACAAAAACAAGAATTTTTATTTGAGGACATAACAACTAAGTGGCTCAAAGATTTTGAGATTTGGTACGTGGAAGGCGGATCTAGACCCAAAAGCCTAAGTACAGTTGGTATATATATGCGGAACCTTAGAGCAGTTTATAACGAAGCGATTAAGGACGAAGTAGTTCCGCCAGAATTATATCCTTTCTATTCACGACATCGAAACCTTGATGGTTATGTAATACCAAAAACAAAAAAAACATTAAAGGGAATAACAGAAGATGAGATTGCAATCCTTTTTAATGCTGAGGCAAAAACGCCACAACAACAAAAAGCTAAAGATTTTTGGTTATTTAGCTATCTGTCAAATGGAATGAATTTGAAAGACATTGCCTTAATGCGTTTTTCCGATATAAAAGAAAAACATTTTGAGTTTGTAAGGGCTAAAACTAAACAGACGCGAAAAGACAATATTGATACGATATCTATCTCTTTATCAGACATCCATTTAAATATATTTGCGCAGTATGGTAATAGTAAGATAAACAATGATGATTATTTGTTTGACATTATTCGTAAAACTGATACTAAAGAACAGCAGTTCAAGAAAATAAAAAACTTTGTTAGATTCATAAATCAGCATTTAAAGGCGTTTGCCAAAGATAATGGCATAACAGAGAATATATCTTATCAGTGGGCTAGACACACCAGTACTCAAATTCAAATTAAAAATAACGTTCCACTGTCCTATATATCAAAAGGATTAGGACATACAAAAATCGATACAACAATGTCGTATGTTGGTTTGTTGAGTATAGATGAGAACAAGGACATCAGTGAAATTTTACAAAGTAAATTCCTAAAATAAATAAAATTATGAACACAAAAACCACAACTAATCAAGATGAAACTTCAATTTTATTTAACACTATTGAAGATCTAAGTGAAACAATTCATAACAGTTTAAACTTTGAAAATGTATCGTTGCAAGATTGGTTTTCTGCCTTTACACAGACAGAAACATATCAAGCATTGTCAGAAAAAGAACGGCAAAAGACTTTTAACCAATATGAGGATATGAAATACATACTTAAAGTAATGGACGAGTTTTGCGAGAAATCAAAGATTGGTGTGTATAGAAATAGTTAGTACTTTAATTTATTGCCACATTAAACCACCCTAATAAGGTGGTTTTTTGTTTTATAAAATATGCAAAGATTTCTCGCTGAATATCAGATCGCTAACAAAAATAGCGAAAAATATCATTGATTTATTCGCAATAGAAATTACATTTTATTTCGTTTTATACTCATTTTTGTTGATAACTTTACGGTATTTACATATTCATCTTTATATTCTTTAATATCTTTGTAGTGAAAATGAACATAAAAATTAAAACACATATCATTATGAGAGATTTGATTGACCTCAAAGAGTTAAGTAGAAGAACTGGATACACTGAGAAATATGTTTATCAGTTGAATAATAAAAGAAAATTTCCGCGCTACCGTCCTAACAACGGTAAAGTATATTACGACTGGAACGAGATTTCAGAAATATTTACGAATACCAAAATTAAGTCAATGACAGAGTTAGAAGAGGAAGAAGAAACTCGATCCAACTAAAATTAACCAACACGTTTAGACTCACTCACAAGGTGGGTTTTTTTATGCCTGACATTCCAAAAAATAGTAGTGAATATTTCGGTCTGTTTACCATGATGTTAGACATAAATAATAAAATAAAGGAGATTAAAAAAAAGTAACTAAAAACACGTAAAAGAAGCAAACAGCCATTCCGATAAGACCGGCTATATATTTACTGCACAAATAATTACAAATTATGATTACACAGGATTTTATGAGTATTAAAGAAGTATCTGCAAGAACCGGATTAAGCAGACAGCATATTTATAAACTGATAGGATTGGGAAAATTTCCAAGTCACAAACCTTTTGGAAGAAAGTATTTTTTTTTATGGGACGAAGTTTATTCAGTAATGAAAGGCGAAAATTCCGGTAAACCAACGACAAAACAAAACACTGTATCACAATGAGCCACGATTTAAACTTTTTAGACGAAGTACGAAGCCAGTATTTCGATGAAACAGACTCAATAAGACCCGATAAAATTATTTCTATCGATGAGCTTGCAACACTTGAACAAAGGCTGTTTAAAACGCTTTTAAAGGGTGAAAATTCAATTATATACGAAGTGACGGAAAGTTATATAGATGAGCTTAAAAACAGGCTAAAACAACCGTCAGCAGAAAGCCAAAATACAATTTCTAATCCTAAAAACACCTCATCATGCCAGCAGCAATACCATTAGTAGTAGCGGGAATATCCGCAGGGGCTTCAATCCTCCAAACCACATCCGCTAATAAGCGTGCGAAGGAAACACAGAAGTTGATAGATAACTATGAGCGTCAGGACATTACGAACCCATATGAGAACACTCAGATTTCTACATTAGGCGCAGACAGACAGCGAGAAGATTTAGCGAGAGCAATTGCCACTAATGCTGCTTATGCCGCACAAGGAGGTAGCAGAGCGATTTCAGCACTTACACCACAAATGATCGCCCAATCAAATGCACAGGAGGCACAGATCGTAGCCAATTTAGATGAGCAGGAAAAACAACGACAACAGCTTATTGCACGGGGTAACGAGATGGTTCAGAACATGACAGAAAACCGTGAGAACGCAGACCTTGCAGGACTCGGTAACTCACTGAACGTTGCAAGACAAGAAAGGGCGAATGGAGTAAATAATCTTATTCAAACCGGAGTAAGCGCAGCCTCTATGGGAATGGAAATGAACAGGCAAGGGATGTTTGACGATCTGTTTAGGAAGATTTACAACCCCATAATTCCCACCGGATTACCCGCGGGTTTAATAATGTCTTCAACGGTTTTCAATCCTTATTCCCTGCCTAAAATACCCACAGGTTTACCTGCACCGAGAATATGATCGATTTCACCAAGTTTAGGAACCACAAGCAGGAGATAATAAACCATCTTTACGATTACAGCGCTTATAAGCTTAAAATTGATAAACGTGGCAATCACCATTATATTAATTATAGAGACAATGACAGAAGTATCTATCTGCAATTTTATAAGATTTTGCAGAATGGTAAAATAACCTTTAGGCATGTCGATTTTTCATTTTCTCCACATTACATTTCCAATAATAATTTACACAACGGCAACGACTTCACAACTGAGCAAAGTATAAAAACGATTAAAAGCGTTTTTGATTCAATTGGAATTCATGAAGAAGAATTAAGATATTTTGATGCAGTAAATTTAGAATATGCAATAAATAGCATAACTGAAGGAGACATAGAAGATTACATAAACGGAACTTTATATTGGGGTAGAAAGTTATTTAAACGCCCTAATGCTCAGTGGCCATACTATAAAGTTTGCGGAACAACAAAACAGTTAAAAGTATATGCTAAAGGATTGCAAAGCAATTTTCAAGACTATGGAGTGGAAAAAAATACCATCAGAACTGAAGTTCATTTGGAAAAGAGTAATATGATTAGACCGTTGGGCATATATACAGTGGAAGACTTATTAAATAGTGAGAAATATAGTAAACTGTATCAGTCACTTTTAAATGAATGGGATAAGGTGTTATTATTAAACCTGCATGTCAAGAATAAAAGGTCTAAGCCTGAATTCTGGGATAAATTGATTACCCATCCAAACCGCAATAAATTCAGTATTGAAAAGGAGAGGTATTATAATGACTTATCATTAAATAACAACCTACACCGTGAAATAAAGTGCAAAATAATTGATAAGCTGAACACCTTTTCTTCATGTGCAAAATTACCGTATACACTTCCCATCAATACACAAAAATTGGAAACTATGGAAAGTAATGATCTACAGATAAAGGGAATAAATGCACACGTTTTAAATGCGAAGTTTGACCTAAATTATAATATGCCGCATTCATTGTACAGTAGTCCATTACTAACTACCCTTAGATGACCAGAGAAGAAATAATGACCTTAAGCCTAAACAAACCTGTTGCAGTTGTAGACTCTTTAAACGGCTTCCAATATTATTTGTACGGTCAACAGATATCTTTACATAGGTTCAAAAAGTACGTTAAGCGGTTTACAGATATTCTGATTATCAGAATATAAGTTAATATTTACAATCTTAGTTACTGCTTAGTTTTGCATTTAGCAGGTCTTCAATATCTTTTAAATGTTCTATGGTATCTTTAGTGGAATCATTAAATTTAAGATTACTTTTCAAATCAACTAAAATTTTATATTCTAATAATTCTAGTAGTGTATCAAAACTCGCAATATTGATACTGTTAATATAATTAATTTCAGATTCTGTTAAAGTTGTTTTTAACAATTGTTTTGTCGCTGGGTCGGTCTTCCAATTATATATTCTTTCTTTTGAATATTCTTCTAAAAATTTATAACATAAACGCCCGACTACGCCGTGATAAGTATAAAACAAATTAAATGCAGTATCACTTAGGTATGGTCTAATTTGGTATATAGGATTTCCTAAGGCAATAATTTTATTCATTTCGAGATCACCATTGTAAGATGATATTAACTTGCCTATTAAAGGATTTGTAGAGAATCTTTTGTAAGCATTATCATCTGTTATTTCACTATCAATTAATATCTTATGTACAATTGATACACCTGAGGGTAACGATTCTTTTATTTTTAAGATAGTTGACCATAAAATATCATAAGATTGAATTTTTTTATCTAATATTTTTTGAGATGAGGATAGGTGGTTTTCTGTTAAAGAAGTAAGTAATGTGTTGTTTTTCAGGATTTCACCTTTAATTCTCTCTAGATTTTTATTGTAAAAATGATCAGATGAACTATTAAGTTTTTTTAGGAAGTAATCTGAAAAAAATTTTAGTAACCCAATTAGGATTAAAGAAAATCCACCTAATAATTTTATTAAGTACCAATTATCAATATCTTCCAGAAATTCTTTCATTGTTTCGTTAATAAAGTTATAATTAATTTGTCGCCAGTTAGTATGCTGGAAGATCAGAATAGGGCTTGCTCGGCCTAACGAAAAAGAAGTTATCAAAAAGAAACCTTACTGCACCCATAAATAAATGTTGCGTAATTTGCAGTTAGGAGTTTGTCCCAACTACCTTTTCCTACCTTCTAAAGAATTTTTTTTAACTTGCGGCAAAGAATCTTTTTTTTGAAATGTTGGTCTTGAAACAGTTTCATTTATTTTTTGGGGTTGATGTTCTGATGGTTCAAGTTGCTTTAGCGCTATGAGTATTGCGATCACAGATCCAACAAACGACGCTATTGATAAAAAGAAACTCCAAGTAGCTCTTGAACGCTCCTTTCTGATTCGAAGATATTTTTCATCCTCGTATGCTGACACTCCTTTATTTGTAATTTGATAGCCGCTACGATCATTTTCATCCGTAGAAAATTTGATTTCTTCATTCCCTAATAATGACGCCAAAATAATTTTCACATCATCAAAATTTAATTTGCTTTTTTTTACTATTTGATCAGTTGACAAAAGCAATTCTCTGAATTCGTGATATTCTTCAACAAAGTTTAGCTTTGTTTCCAAAAGTAGTCCTAAAACAAAATGCTTATTTTTACTGTAGTTCATTTAAGTTTCCTTTACGGTATTTTTTGTTTTACAATGTCTGCTAACATCGGGCGCTTTTGTCAGGTGCGGCTTGAGGAGCGGAGTTAGGTCTGCTACCGAAACAAACTTAATAAAACAATATAGAGTATAAACGCGAACCAAAACTTACGGAAAAGCCCGTTCTATGCCGTGCATTATGATAAAAGGCCGAACTGGAGTTTGAGTTCAAATTCGGCATTATTTTCTTAACGATTTGCTGGCCTTGGTGGAGGCGGAGGAGTTTGCCTTATAGGCTGTTTGTCCTCTTTGATTATTCTCGGCTCTTGTCTTGGCGGTGATGGTGGCGGCGGTTTTCTTTGGTCGTCTTTCATTATTTTGTTTTTATGATTTGAACTTTATAAATTTCTTCTTTTTCATGATTAATATAGTTAATTGTGAACAGTACAGATAAAATGAAAAGCGATAAAATACAATTCAAAAGATGAATTTTTGATTTATGTAAATATGCGGATTTTCTATCATTGTTGTAAACATTTAGGTCAATACATTCTATTAAGGTTTTCTCAACGTTTTGTTGAACTAAAATATCTAAAGTTATGTTCGAATCAAGGTCATCTTTATATGTTTCTAAATATACCTTTAAATCTTCTTCTTCTTTATGCAAAAAATTCGCATTTGGAAACGCTTTGTATGAGTAGCCAGTATAAAAATCATTATATGACTTAATTAGGTAATATATGCAAATTAGCCAAAAAATAATTGTGATTATTGCAAAGATTGAAAATGAACATCGCAGTAGAAATGACTCCTGTGCATAGTTATATTTATTTGAAAAAAAATATATTCCAGCAAGAACCGCAGTTAAGATTCCAATAGGAATATTTAGCGAATTGTTCAGACAATCTTTTCGGTCATCTTCTTTATAATACCACTCTTTTAGAAATTCAAATTTGTTCATTATTTGTGATTGTTTCGATATAACCTACTCTTTATCTAATAGTTATTATTTCACTTATACTAATTCTGTGTCTTCATCTGCATCATCTTCTATATCATCATCAGCTTTTGAGGTAAAATTTAATGTAGTTTGAATATCATTGTGGTCGCTTAATTTTTCTTTTTTAGTTTCTTCTTCAATCGTTTTATCTATTGAGTCAAAATCTATTTCCATCTGGCCATTTGTTCGATCAACCATTTTATTAAAATGACTTTTAAATTCATCCCAATTATTAGAGATGTTCATTAATCCTATCACTTTATAAATTTGCGCCGTTAATGCTGGATGACCTATATCGGGAGTTAAGCTCTGAAAAAATCTCGCAGTGTAATTACCTTCTGTACTTTTAGGCGTTTTACTTTTTAATTCGTCCAATATCCCCTTTGGAAGTTGCTTGTATATTAGTTCGTTTGTCCATTTGCCAATAACGCCAGGCCTTTTATTAATTCCTGATACTGTAAAACCCCAATTCTTTAATCTAAAAATTTCATAGTAAAATGCATCGGGAAACATTTTCTGCCACTTCAATAGTTCGTTATTGATATACGCCTGCAAGACTACCTGTAATGCGTCCTTTTCTCTTTCGTATTGATAACCGGTAGCTTCATCTACTAATGCTGTTATTCCCACGTTGGCAAGAGACATTAATAGTACTTCGCTTGCTCTTGCTAGAGGTATTTGCTGAGTAACTAGTTTACCGTCCTCCCTAGCGTCTAAATAAACCCTGCAAAGTTTCGGTAAAATGGATGCGTCATACCCCTCAATAAGAATTCCGTTCTTTGACCTATATTCAATTAAATTGAGCACTGCGTCCAACTTCCCATCAATAAAGGGTTGAAGGTTCTTTGCGTCAATAAAAGCGGGTCTATTGAGCACCCGAATATCGTCTTTAGAACGTCCTCTTTTCGTCCTTCCGAACGCCTTAAAAACCGCTGACTGGGTTATTACTCGGGTTCCATTCTCAAGAACTGCGACATTTAATTCAATATCACCAATCTTTAATTTTCCCTCGTGTGTTGCTTTTAGTACGCCACTATCGCTCATAGTATAAAATTAAGAGTTACTTATTTGCTAAATATAAATGTAGTAAATTAAATGTACTTGATGCTGTTATTCAAAATCGGGAAAACTTATGATAAACAATTTTAATCTTCAATCAGATGAACGTTTAACACTTGATTTCGAAGTAAGTACACCGTTTTCTCATTAACCTCAAAAGTATGCGTTTCTGGATTGAAACTGCTAATACTAGCGCCGGAGTATGGTGAAATATTGCCTGAAATTGTAGGCAAATTATCTTTGAATTGTTGGTGCAATGATGTATAAACATCGGGTATAACTATAGCAGGAAAATTAAGTGAATTTACATTACTTAATACTGCGGATATTTGCGTAGATATATGCGGAAACGTATCTAAGATTGGGTGGTTTTCACACACTCTAGCAATCGGTTTAAAGCCCTCAGTCATTTTATCGATAGCATCTAGGATTTCACTACTATGCACTAATTCAGTTATTCTAGTAACCTCACTTAATAAATTTTTATTTTCCATTCTTTAAATCGCTCACCGTTAGTGGTGTACCCTCTAATATAGTGAATTAAAATGACTAAAAAAAATATTGATTTAAAGAATTATTATATTTGAAAAACTAAACTAATGAAATATAAATATTTATTAACAGTATTTGCAGTAATATCACTATTTTCAATTGCTTCATGTGGTGGTTCAGAAAATGAAAAATTAAAAAAAGAAATTATTAATCTGAAGAAAAAAAATACGCTCACTAAAAATGACTCTTTGCTTATTTTCCAAGAAATAAGGGATAATGTTCAAAATAAGGAAGTAATTAATTTTTTAGATAGTTTACAAAGATCTGATATTAATAAGTACAAGATTCTTATTAAAGAAGCTACGAGTAGAAATTACCAAGACATATCAAATATTTATTAATCACTAATATTCACTCAAAGTAAAACAAGACACATGAATAAAAATTACTCCTTAGCCCTTATAGTTGGGTTGTTATGTTTGATTGTGGGCATCTTAATTGGGAAGTCCAGTAATAACGCCGGAAGATATTTTATAAAACAATATAGTGATGGAGAAATGATCTTTGATACACAGACAGGAGAGCGGTATTTATACGATGGAAATAAAAAGAAATATTTTAAAGAGAATATGGTGGATGGTGTGGCAGCAAAGGAATTCCAGCTGAAATAATTTGAACGTAACAAAAAACCACTTTCAAATTTCAAAATAAAATTATCAAAAAGACAAGGGCGGTGGGGCGGAGAAAGATTACGCGATCCAAAACAATCACCTCGTTATATGTTATATCTGAACTATTTCTGACAAATAGATTATTATCAATCTGATATGACAAATTTTTAAATTCCTATAATTAATTACACTTTAGTTAAAATGACAAGTAATTGACAGTCAAGTAATTAGGATAAACATAAAACCACATACTGCTGATTATCAGTATTTTATAAATAATTGATTTGTAATAGCAGTGTTAGAACTTTGCCTGTTGTAAAGGAACTGCATAAATAGTTTTGAATTAATCAGAATACTATATTTTATTTCAAATGTAGTCTCAGATTCAGCCACACAACCTTGCTCCGTAATCATACATCCCCGTTTCTTGAAGCTCCTTGCCGTTGTACTTGTATTGATAAGTACCTTGCAAAAAGCGGGGTTTCGTATATCTGCCACACGATGCAATCGTGCGAGAGGAAAGGGGGCTTTAAATATAATATGGATTATTTTGTTTAGTATAACATTTTGGACATTCTATTACACCATTATTATTAGTTATTTCCCAAGAATTATCACAATTAAAACACATTACCCAATTATCCCCAACAGAAACAGCATTCTCCAATTGATCATTAGGAAATTCATTATCAATTAAATTTTGATATTTTTGGAAAATAACATTTGCATTGCCAATATTATCCATCATTTCTTCTTCAAAGAATTTATTACATTTCCATTCTTTAAAAGTAATTAGGTTTGGAAAGAAAGGAAGTATAGGATAGTTCTCTTTACCCGTAAAACCTTCCCAGTATTTCGACATTCTATTATCTGTAACAATAAAAAATTCAGAAGGATAATTATGCGGATAAATATTTCCTCCTTCATCAATAATGAAAAAATTTATTCGCCCCTCCTCAGTATATTCTATTGCATAAACAGTATATTCTTTTTCTATTGTTAGCGGAAAACGGTCATAAGGTATTTGCCAACTTATTTTATATTTTACTTTTTCTGGATTGTCTATTTTAGTATATTTAACTCTCATTTCAAATATTTTTAATTCTTATGGATAACGATGCCCTCTACTTTTAGCATTAGTTCCGTCTTTTATTTTAAATCCTGAACGTTTACCAGTTTTATTATCTATATCATAATGAACTTCTGTCTTTGTACCATCACCATGATCATGAGTATGCTTCATTTTTGTATTATTGTTATACTTAGGATCTTTTAATTTTCCACTCATAATAGTATCTCCTTCACCTGATTCTGCTTCCTCAATTGCTAATTGCTCTTGTAAATCTTTTGGTTCTGTTCTTGCATCAGGTTTCCCTTCTTGGGGTACTTTAACACCATTTACATCGGTATCATCAGCTTCAGATTCTGAATTTAGGTTTCGCATTCCCGCACCTGGATCTGCAATTGTTGTAGGAGGAGGTGTGTACCATTGATGAGAAGGTTTTGTTGCATGGTCAATTGTCCAAATAATTCCAACAACGGCAAGAATAGCTAATCCTACTCCAGCTTTTGATGTTGAAGCACCTACAGTTATTGCTGGAATATAGGCGCCATCACTACTACTGTCGTTAGATTTTTTTAACATGGAAACTTGAGTTATTACAGAACTTCCATTATTAGCATCAATCCAATGACCTTTATTATTATCCCAAGTAAATAACCCATCTGAATCATGCCATACTTCTCCATCTTTAACACCATCCCGAATTGGAAATGCTAATTCGCCTTCCATTCCAGTTGGGTCATTAAAAGAAATTGGATTGTTCCAAACGTAACTGTAAGCTTCTTGGGTATATTGGATTCTTGGGTCTATGACACCCCATCTTCCGATATCCGGCATATAGAACCTTGCTCCGTAATCATACATTCCTGTTTCCTGGAGTTCTTTGCCGTTGTACTTGTACTGGTAGGCGTTTGTTGTAGTCTGGGTGTAATCATGCTGCAATCCAAAAGGATAATAGGTATTGCTTTCAACAATTTCACCGGGTTTCCAAACGCTTGTACATGCGATGTTCCCGTCTCCCAGATCAACACAGTTTTTAACTGTCATATCCCGAGGCACCACAGTTCCGTCACCATCATTATCCGCATAACTCAACCTAACATTCCCCAAGTGGTCCAGGTAATTGTAAATATACAAATTGTTCTGATAATCAAAATAACCCTCAGCAGTGGGTACAAAATGTAATTGCGTTATAACATTAAGATCAAATATACTTGTAATATACTGGAATCCATCCAAATAGTCTGTCGTCGTTGTTGATGATTGAGAAAAACCAAAGCTATACATTTTTGAAACTTTCACCCCGTCTGCTCTGTAGATATATCCAGTCGTTTTGGCTTGTTTTCCACTTCCAACACTTACAGCTGTGGGCAGGTTCAAGAAATTATAAGTAATGGAGCCTAAACCTTTATCCGGGTGGGAGGTCATATTCCCGTTCAGGTCATAACCGATAATGTTATGCACCGGAAGATAGGGATAACCCTGGCTGTTGCCTACCTGATTTTCAGTTACCGTTGTCAGCTGATTGCCGGTGTATTGATATCCTAAATTGTCAATCATCAGCGCGGTTGTAGCTCCGGCAGGAACCGCTTCAGATCTTTTTAAACTGCTTATATTCCCGTTCAGGTCATATCCCATGATTTCCAGATATTCCCCTGCAGATTCATTCCCCTGTTTTTGGTAAAAACCTGCCAGCAACCGGTTAATCCGGTCATATGCATAACCATATCTTTTGAGGGGCTCATTTTGTTGCGTCGCGGTTTTCCAGTCCACTTCTGCAATATTTCCGTTATACCTGCTTTTTACCTGAAGACCCGGATTGAAGACCGCGTCAGGGGTCTCCAGACCTTCCACCGTATTGTATTTGATCTTATAGCCGAACAGGTCACTGCTGCCTAAGTTATTGGGATCATTGATGCCCGTCATCCAGCCGCGGATGTTGTACGCATAATCAATTGTCTGCAGTGCCAACGCTGCATTATTACCCCCGACTTTTTTAGTTTTAAGCTGAGAGAGTTCGTTGTACTCGTTTTGAGCCAGAATCTCCACCGAGTTGCTGTCGATCTGATGGGTGTGTGACAACAATCGGTTCTGGGGATCGTAAGTGAAGGTTTCTGAAATCACCTTTTCGGTATCTGCATTAAGCCTTTTGTGATAAGTTTTCGCCTGTTTCACTGCTCCAGCAAAATCAAGTTCCGATTCGGTCTTCGTAAATCCTCCCAAATGATTAATGGTGTGGCTTCCTATCGCCCTTCCTTTAGTGTCATACCATGTGTAGCTTTTAGTCCAGTTGTCGTTTTCGATGTTTTTCACATAAATGGCGGTAGGCAAAGATTTCGTGCTGATGTTGCTGTTCTGTGCATCCTGAGGCAAAACTGCCTGCGTGAGAATAGTGGAAGGGATTGTGGGTGTACCTGCAGGATAAGTGTCATAATAGTTTACCGACAGCACCTTTGAAAAACCTGTTGGGTAGGAAACATTACTGTAATAAATCAGCATGTTACCACTATAGAAACCTGCACTGTGCCGTGCTTCATTATTTGAAGCTGCGGCTCCCTGTAAATTATCAAATGATTGCTGTACCGTTTGCCTGCTGGTTCCTAAATCTGCCAAACCGGTATACACCACCCTTCCGAATTGGTCGTATTTGGTAAATAACCACTGATTCTGGGCATCTTTTGTTGCGACCAGACGGTCCTGTTGATCATACACCATCCATTCCCAACCTTTCCCAGGCAGTTTTTTTTCTACAAGGCGGTTGCGGCCGTCGTATTTGTACTGGTAACATAAATTGTCCAAAGTGGTCTGGTCTAAAGCTGGAGCGACGCTTGCCAAAGGGGTAATAACGAAAGCCAACTGGTCATATTCATTATAGACATAATAGGTATCGACATTCTGGGAGCCGTCGTGTTTTCTTACCAGTAACGTCTGGCCTTGTCCGTTTTTGAATTCAATGCTTATATTGCCGTCTTCATCGGTTACAGTGTTTTTGTACAGCTGGTTGTCGCCGAAAGTTCCTGACAGGTTAATGGTTGCTTCAAAGGTGGTATAATTAAAGCTTGCCATGTATTTCTTTACTTCCGCTGCATTATTGGAATTGTAACCGAACTGGACCGGATGGTTGTCCCAGTCATTTCCCACCTGTTTCTGCTGCAGTATCCTGTCCAAAGGAGAGCTCTCCAGAAGTTTCTCCGCATAGATCTTCTCTGCACCATACACAGAAGAAGCATTGCTCAGTGGGGCGGTATAAATCGCACCATTCTGCGTCCCGGACTGCGGGACAGGAAGATAATCCTTTACCTGCCGTCCAAACAGGTCATATTCAATAGGGGTTACCACATCTTTCTGCGCGGGTGAAGCCTTTACATTCACCACCTGTTGTGGCCTTCCCAAACCGTCAAAGTACTGCACTGTGCGGATTTGTTTGGCTGAAGATAGCAAGGTGGAGTCCGTGACAGGCTCCAGCAAGATCCTGCTCTGGATATAATTTACAGTATCGGTTTGTGCAGCAGCCATTCCTGATACCAACAGCAAACCAAATAAGTATATAAATCTTTTCATAATGATTATGGTTTGTAGTTGTATTTGAATTCCTTCAAGATATTGCCGGTCTGGCTCTGTTCACGAATTTCCTTCAGCCTGTTAGCCGAGTCATAGATATACACTTCCCGTATTCCTGAAGGTGGGGTGATGCTCCTAACGCCAATCAATGGATCGTAGGTGTAGGTGGTGATCTTGAATCCAGACAGCCCTGGGTTCTTTTTGAAACTGTCCAGAAGGTTTAAAAACAATGTTTCATCATTATTGGGTGCGGCGGCAGCATCTGTATTGGAAGCATTCACAATATCAGTAATCAAACTTTGCACTTGTAAATACGTTGCACCTTCTATTTTAGCAATTGGTTGGGTTTTGTTATATCCCCATATGATTGCAACTGGTGTTAAATCTTTTATTCTATATTCCTGAATATTCCCGTTGGTCGCATCATATTTGGTATATGCAATTTCTTTGCTTAAACTATTCGTTTGCAAATCCTTGCTCAAAACTTCAAAAGGCAGTGGCAAACCGGAGGTTTTGTTGTTTGCCTCTGTTTGTGAAGTCGGATATTCGATTTTTGTCTGAGAAATAATTTTCCCGTTGACATCTGCGCTATCCTTTTTCTTCACAACTATGGTTTCCAAAGGAATCCCCACCATATTCTTACCTACCAAATATTGGTTACCTATCTCGGCGGCATAATTATAATGGGTTTCTTGTTTCGAAGTGTCCGGAAAAGTTATTCTCTGATCAGTTATTTGAAAATGAGACGGATTATTGTAGAAGTACTCGGTGGTCTTCTGCATAGGATTTCCGTTAAAATAATCCGTAGTTATTTGTGAACGTAGAAATTTATTGAACGAACCAATGCTGTACTGCGAGATTTGCACGTTATACAATGGAAGTAAAGTTCCTATCTGAGTACCTGCTGGCATAGTTGAACATGCAAGCAAAGGACTTTGAGGCCCTGCACAGCTATAGAGCGTGGAGGCTGGTAATGCATAGATGGGGTCTAAATTACTATACCCTGGGTCTCCTTGATCTGCAGCCGCTACTCGTGCAAATATTTCATATCCCATTATTCCATAATATGTTTTATTGTTGTTAGACCTTTCTCCATAAAAGTATTCAACGGTTTTTAATTTATTCATATTTTTATCAAAATATTCCACTTTAGACTCTTTAGCATTATCTCTCGAAACATAAGAGTACATTTTGAAATCATAGTTTTGAAAGCCATTAATAACCTTGTTGGGAGGCTCAGGAATGAGATCAAAAAAATGAGTTTCTCCTCCCTTTTCAAAGTTGCTGCCTCCATAACTGACATCCACTTGATCATATAAAAAATCCTGGGCTGTAGAGACAAAAGATTTTTGATCATTTGCATTAATATGCATAAAAGTGTTGACAAAAGGATTTTGATTTACATAGTAAAGTGTTGCGGAGAATGATTTAAAATCATAAGGATAAAAATTCTGAAACCCACTGTAATTGTAAAAAGTGGATCCCAACGAACTATCGTTAGAATCATAGTTAATGAGAGATTTCAACCGTGATCCTGTGGCAGTTGTAACCATATTGCCAACATGTTGCAATTCATAATGAGCTGGAATTAGCGGTTGATCTCCAACATTAACAAAAATTTTTGAACACGGCAAAAAAACATTTTCAATTGAAAATGTGTAATTGCCAGCAGGTAAGAGTATTGAAAACACTTCTGTATTTGCAATGAACTTCTTCGATGCAACAGAGTTTCCGTCCTTATATATTTTTAGAAACCCAGATAAGTGATCTAAAGGCTGGCTCGATGCAGAGCATTTTGGAGACAGTTCGGAATGCCCTTGAAAATATATTGTTTTACTTTCTGTTAATTGATAAGACATAGGAATACCTGAAGTGGTGACATTTCCTTCATCGTCCTTCTCGTATGTTAAATTACCTAAATTAAAAGATTGAGTGTCGGGGTAGAAAACCATGTGATTATAATATTCCATTTTTTCATCAACACCATCATAATTTAGAAGTGTATAACCACCAGTTGGATAAGTTATTTTATTAAGCAATGCAACTTTATTAAATATAATATTAGGCAATCTTTCCGCTAAGGAATTATAGTGATTTCCAATATAACTACTGTACATACTTGCATAAACGTTTGGAATAAGCGTGGTGTTAGTTAATTTTCCATTAAAGTACCCATAATAATCCTGCGCATATGAAAGCCGTGGCGGAAAACTGTCCGGATCTATGTAATTGAATAAATGGCGGATTTGCTTTTTGATATTGCTGACCTGAGAGAGAAAAACACGACTATTTACAGTATGGGTATATTGAAAAGTAAGATTGTCTATGATGTTCCCGGACGTATCCTCCAAAACTAAATTAGTGAGTCTTTTTGATGAACTGTTATTATCCTGCAGGTAATTAAAAGTTATTTTACCAATGTTTTCACCGGTAATTTCTTTTAATGCCCTGCTTTTAATATGAATCCTTATGTTGGTTTCAGGTGATAAAAAAGGCGGGTAATTTTGGAATTGCGATTGAACAAAATCAAATCCAATCAGATTTGTGTTACTATCAAATTTCAAAGATTGGGACTTATATGCAGTATATGTATATTCATTCGGCTCATATGTAAGGTTAATTTCCTTTTGCGTCTTCGGATTGTTTATCTTACTCAGGAACCACGCTGAAGTTTTAGTTGTGACAAGACTGCCGGGATCACTTTTTAAGGCCAAGCTTGTTTCTTGTTCTTTAAACTCGAAGATAGTACCGCCTAAATCAACAATTTCAAAATAATATCCTATACCTACCTCCGACTTTCTGGTGATTTTCAGGTCACTTTTGTCAAGTAGCACAATATTTTGATCAGAGTCAAAAATGAACTTTCCGCTTTTTCCTAAGAATTGGAAATTATAAATATCCGGCTCGCTGTCTGTGGCAGGCTCCTGAATATGATCCAAATACGCAAAGGCAGCTATGGTATTAGTTGAAACCCCTTCGCTTATATTAATATCTGAAAAATGATAATCTCCGTCTTCATCAGGCATATCTTTTACTGTCCTTGTAATTACACCAGCCCCTACAAGCTGCCATGACAGTCCAACATAACCTTCCATGTCATCAACTCTAACTCCGGAACTGGAATAATTAAGAACGAATGGTATTTCAATTTCATCCATTGCTATCATTGTAAGTGGAATGGTAATATTTGGAGTACCATTTACAAGACCAACAGGGATCTCACCAAACGTTCCAAGTTTATATGCTTCCGGGGAAGGAGGGCTTATTATTTTAGATATTTTCTCATTTTCATAATTTATCGCTGACTGAGCATGTGATAAACAGTAAACAAATGATAAAATCAGCAAAAAGAAATTTCTTATTTTCATTTCTTAATTATTTTAGCATTCGCAGTTTTGTTTTCCGTCTTTGCCACCACCAGATACGCGCCCTGAGGCAAGCCATGCGTGTTTATTTTTGTTACGCTGTTCTTGGTTTTGATGGTGTTCACCATTCTTCCGCCCATGTCATAGAGTTCGATGGTGGCTTCCTTAAACTCAAATCCAATTTCGACATAACAGTAATCCTCTACCGGGTTCGGATAGATCCTGATGTCCTGTTTCTCGATGATATCATCAATCATTTTATCTCCTAGCTTCACAATCTTCCAGTTCTCTTTACCCAGTTCTTCTGCGCTGGTTCCTGCAAGGATTATTGAGCCGTCCTTGTTCATTTTCAGGTCAATGAGCCTTTCTTCTTTTTTCCGGGATTCTCCCTTTACATGCTTTCTCCACACTTCATTACCTTCTCCGTTCAGGTAAAGCATCCAGAACGTTTCATCGTCTTTCTCCATCCTGCCTTCTGCATGGGTATACCCGCCGAGTAAAAAACCTTTTGTTCCGTTGTCCTTAGCATTGTTGAGCACATTGAGGCTCATCATCACATCCCTGTTGCCAAAGGTGTACGATTTCTGCCACTGTTCTTCTCCTTTTTCATTAAGCGCGACCAACCACACATCAGTGCCTTCTTCTGCGCCCACTGATTTATTCCCTGAACGCTCCGACCGGCTTTCACCACCTATGATGAATCCGCTTCCGGTCATATTCAGTGTTCTCAGATGATCGTCTCCTTTGCCACCAAAATTCTTCTGCCATTCCACTTTGCCTTCTTTGCTGATTTTCACCACCCAATAATCGCCTTCTCCGTTGTTATCTCCGAGTTTAGCGGTATAGTGTACCGGTATGGGATTCTTTTTATCGTCTGTATTGGTTTCTGTTTTGTTGCCTGTTGCAGCTCCGCTTCTGGAATAGATTCCCAGTACAGCTCCACCGTCGATAGTAGGAATCATCTTCTCCACGACCTCCATTCCTTTGCCTCCTAACACGCTTTCGAACGTCTTCTTTCCGGTTTTGTCCAGCCTGATGATCCATACATCCTTCGACCCAAAACCTTTTTTCAGATTTGAACTGGTTCCCGCCACAAAATAACCAAGGTCAGTAGTTTGGATCACCGCTCTTGCTTCATCATTCTGCGCCGTTCCCAAAGTCTGCTGCCATTCTTCTGTCCCGTTCTCTGCCAATTTTAAAAGCCAGATATCAGAACCTTCCTTACCTGCATCTTTTTTATCCAATGATTTAGAAGAATTGGAAGTGCCTGCCACTAAAAATCCGCCTTCCTGTGTGGCCACAGTGGCGGATAAAAAATCATGGTTGTTTCCGGCGAAATATTTTTCCCAAACCTGTTCTCCCTGCTGGTTCAGCTTCACGAGATGGTAGTCGTACCCGTTATTCTGCCTGGCGGCACCGTCAGAACTTACGGAAGAGGGCTGGGCTTTTTGCATGCTGCTGCCTGAAATGAGGTACTGCCCGTCGAGGGTGATGCATATCGGACTCAGGAAATTCTGGGTATTGGACTTGAGATCCTTTTGCCACTCGACTTCCTGCGAATGCAGAGCAAGGGCCGCACCGAACAACAGTGCGCTCATGGAGAGCTTTTTCATGGAGGTTAATTTGCCGCTAAATTAACATTATTTGGTAAATATTAGAATATTTTAAGATAAATCATTATTTTATAATTAGATGGCTTGTGATTGCAGTGCTTGAACTTTTAGTAAAGTACTGACTATAGTTGTAATAAAAGTTGTTAGGTGAGAAAAAAAAGACACCTACAATTTATGTAAGTGCCTTATTTTTAGAGTGGAGGATATCGGGATCGAACCGACCACCTTTAGACTGCCAGTCTAACGCTCTAGCCAGATGAGCTAATCCCCCATTTCGTATTTCGATGTGCAATAATAAGAATTTTTTTTGGGTGTTGAGCCCGATTCAAAAAGTTTTTTGAAAATTCAGCTGAAAAAGTGATGCTCATCAGTTAAAATATAACGAATCCTATCTCCAGCCGCCGCCCAACGCCTGATACAGTTCAACACCGGCCTTCATTTTTTCGTACTGCGCATTCGAGATGTTGAGTTCCGCATTCAGAGAATTTACACTCGCATTCAGCACTTCAAGATAATTGGCCATGCCATAATTCACGAGTTCCTGAGAATACGCCACCGATTTCTGATACGCCAGAAGTTCTTTTCGTTTAAATTCGATAAACCGGTCCTGAGATTCATAAATCTTCAGTGCATCCGACACTTCTTTTCCTGCATTCAGGAGTGTTTTCCGGAAATCCAGATAGGCTTTCTCTTTGTTCGAAAGGCTGACTTCATAATCCGTTCTGATCTGTCTCCGGTTCAGCACCGGCTGAAGCAGTCCACCCATCACATTCGCAAAAATGGAATTGATGCTGAAGAGGTGATCGATATCCAGACTCTGAAAACCTCCGCTTCCGGTAATTCTTAAAGTCGGATAAAACTGTGCTTTTGCAGCATTGGTAAGTTCGAAAGCCGACATCAGGCTGTATTCCGAAGCCATTACATCGGCTCTGTTCGAAAGCAGATTTGCCGAGAATCCGAGCTGATACTGAGCAGGCATTTTCTGCACGGCAAGGGTGCTGCGTTCTATTTTCTGCGAAGGAACGCCCAGCAATAAACTCATGGAGTTTTCCAGAAGTTCAATCTGCGTATCAATATCAATTAAAAGCGCTTCTGCATTGAAGACGAGTGCCTCGCTCTGCTGCACAGCCACTTCAGTAAGTGTTCCGGCTTCTTTTAGCGCTCTGGTCGTCTCGAGGTTTTTGTTACGGAGCGTGATGGTTTCGGTAATGATTCTTTTCTGCTCGTCGAAAGTCAGTAACTGATAATAACCCGACGCAATGGCGGCCACAAGATCGCTTTTCACCGCCTGATGAGCGGCTAATGTGGCGTAATATTCTGCGAGTTGGGATTTCTCCTGCGCTTTCAGTTTACCCCAAATATCGGCTTCCCAGGAGACATCTGCGCTTAAATCATATATATTGTTGTACCTCCGGCTGCCCGAAAGCTGACCCAACTGGGTGTTCAGCGACTGGGTCTGAAACGTATAGGACGGTCCCACAGAAAGCGTCGGAAGATAAGCCGCTTTTCTTTGCTTCAGATACGATTCTGCCGCAATAATGTTCTGGAGTGCGATTCTGATATCCAGGTTATTTTCGAGGCCGTTCTGAATATGCTTCTGTAAAAGAGGATCTGTAAAAATTTCGCGCCAGGACATTGTAGCAATGCTCGTGGAATCCTTTGGGAGCATATCGGTACGGAAAAGGTTTTCGTTCGCCGCTTCTGCCGGCCGAGCATAATTCTCTCTGGTCTTGCACGAAGACAGAAATAACAGCGCCGCGAGCGACAGTACAACTATATTTAAAGGGAATTGTTTTCTCATTTTTTTTATTTTAGCGGTCAACATTATTCTGCTAAATTGATTTCCTTTTCTTTGATCGGCTTGATTTTCTCCTGCAGCCACTGGAAGATCACGTACAGCACGGGAATGGCGATTAATCCGAAGAATGTTCCGATTAAAAGTCCGGCTGCTGCTCCTGTTCCGATGGAACGGTTCCCAATTGAACCGATTCCCGATGCGAATACAAGCGGAAGCATTCCGAAAATAAACGCAAAAGAGGTCATCAGGATCGGTCTTAATCTGGCTTTGGCCGCATTGATCGCAGACATGGCCAGAGTTTCGCCGTGGTGTCTCCTTTGGATGGCAAACTCCACAATAAGGATCGCGTTTTTCGCCAGCAGTCCCACGAGCATAATCAGGGCAATCTGGAAATAGATATTGTTTTCGAGACCCGCAATTCTCTGTCCGAAATACGCGCCTATAACTCCCAAAGGTAGCGAAATGATCACGGCCAATGGCAGAACAAAGCTCTCATACTGCGCTGCGAGGATGAAATATACAAATACAAGACTCAGTACAAAAATAATGGCGGTCTGCGAGCCGGAACTCAGTTCCTCTTTCGAAAGTCCGGTAAACTCCACCACATAATCTGCCGGAAGCTTTTCTGCAGCTACTTCCTGAACGGCTTTAAGCGCGTCTCCCGTTGAATAACCGTCATTATTGGATCCCGAAATGGAGATCGAAGAAAAGAGATTGTACCGTTCCACCGACTTCGGACCGAAGGTTTTTTCCATCGTTACGAACTGTGATATCGGCGTCATTTGTCCGGAAGCGGTTTTCACGAAAATACTGCTCAGATCATCGGGCTTATCTCGGGAGTCGGGAAAAGCCTGAACCGTTACCCGGAACTGTTTTCCGTACTTGGTGAAATCCGCAGCATAAACCCCGCCGATGTATCCCTGCATCGTGCTTAAAATATCGGAAACTGAAACTCCGGTTTCTTTTGCACGCGGCACATCAATCACCATTTCGAACTGAGGGTAATTGGTATTGAAAGAGGTTGATGCAAACTGAATCTCCGGTCTTTCCATTAAGGCACCCAGATATTCTTTTGCAACACCGTCGAGCTGTCTTAGACTTCCGCCCGATTTGTCCAGCAAAACTGCAGAAAAACCGTCGCTCGTTCCGAATCCGGGAATACTCGGCGGGGAGAAGAATACGATTTTTGCATCCGGAAACTTATTGGTCAGTCCGAAAAGCCTTTTTGTGATGGCTTCCACCGACTGTTCTGAATCTTTCGACCGGTCTCCAAACGGCGCGAGCCTAATGAAGGCCTGTCCGGCATTGGAACCACTTCCGGACATAAATCCGCGGCTGGCGGTAAATGTGACGTTGGCTACGCCGGGAATGTTCATCGCTTCTTTCTGTAAATCCTTCAGGACATTATAAGTTCTTTCCATGGATGCTCCGGGCGGAAGCGCCACATCGGTAAAGATGATTCCACGGTCTTCTTTCGGAACAAATCCTGAAGGCATTGTGGAATTCGACCACCAGAAAAACAGTCCGCCCACCGCGAAAATAATGAGGGTCACCCATTTGTGACGCAGCAGGAATACGAAGAGCCTGCCGTAACGGTGAGTTGTGGTTTTGAACGCAGCGTTGAATTTATAGAAAAACTTCTGCAGAAAATTCAGTTTACGGTACTCTTTGTGGTGTGCAGGAGTGGGCTTTAAGAATAAAGAACACAAAACCGGACTCAGTGTTAACGCATTTACCGCCGAAATCAGGATCGCTATGATCAGCGTAATCCCAAACTGCTGGTAGAATACACCGGTTGGCCCTGTAATAAATGTTACGGGAATAAATACTGCCGCCATTACCAGTGTAATGGAGATAATCGCACCGGTGATATCATCCATCGCACTTACAGTTGCTTTTTTAGCATCTGTGAAACCGTTTTCCATTTTGGCATGAACTGCCTCGACGACGACAATGGCATCATCGACCACAATTCCGATCGCAAGAACAAGGGCAAAAAGCGTCAGGAGATTCAAAGAGTAGCCAAAAAGGTTCAGGAAAAAGAATGTTCCAACGATCGAAACCGGTACGGCAATCGCCGGAATAAGCGTTGAGCGGAAATCCTGCAGGAAAAGATATACCACGAGAAATACGAGTATAAACGCTTCGATGAGCGTTGTAATTACTTTTCCGATTGAGGCTTCCAAAAAGTCGTTCGTATCGAAGTTGATCGTGTAGCCGACGTTTTTAGGCAGTGTTTTCTCGTTTTCTTCGAGAAAAATCTTGATGTCTTTGATGATCTGCTGCGCGTTGGAACCCGGAGTCTGGAAAATCCCCATACTTACCGAACGGCGGCCGTTATTCTCACCAATTGAATTGTACGACTGGGCGTCGAGTTTAATTTCCGCAACATCTTTCAGTTTTAAGAACTGTCCGTTTCCAAGGGATTTCAGAATGATGTCTCCGTAGTCATTCGCCTCGTTGAATTTTCCTTTGTAGGTAATGATGTATTCAAAAGCACTTCCGCTGTTTTGGCCAAGCTGTCCTGCAGCGGCTTCACGTGACTGTTCGTTGATCGCAGCGGTAACATCAGCCGGAACGAGACCGTAAGCCGCCATTTTTGACGGATCGATCCATACCCGCATCGAGAAGTTCTTACCACCGAAAGCCTGCGCTTCACCCACTCCGTTTACCCTTTTCAGTTCCGGGATTACATTAATATTCAGATAATTCTGAAGCCAAACTTCATCCAAATCCTTATTATCGGTATAAAAAGAAAGGAACATTAAAGCACTGGTCCGCTGTTTCTGTACCGTGACCCCTGAACGCGTAACATCGCCCGGCAAAAGCGGCACCGCACGCTGCACTTTGTTCTGCACTTCTACTGCCGCGATATCGGCATCAACTCCCTGTTTAAAAAAAATCTGGATTCGTGCGGAACCGTCGTTTCCTGCGGAAGAAGAAATATAATCCATTCCTTCTACTCCATTCACCTGTTCCTCAATCGGAATCACGACACTGTTCATCACCGTCTCGGCACTTGCGCCGGTATAATTTGCAGAAATACTCACGGTAGGCGGCGCAATATCGGGATACTGCGTTACAGGAAGTGCCCGCAAACCTAAAATTCCGAGAATTACAATCAATATGGATACAACGCTGGCGAGAACCGGCCTGTTTATGAAATGTTTTACCATTAGAAAATCGGTTTTACAGCGTTAACAATCTCGTCGAAATTAGCAGGTTTGGTTTTTACCGGAGTTCCCGGTTTCAGCGTTCCGACACCCTCTGCGACAATCTTTTCGCCTTTTTTAATCCCGTCTTTTATCACCACGAGGTTATTCACCCGGTCGGTAACGTTGATCAACACATTCTGCGCGGTATCTTTCTCCACTTTAAATACATATACCAGTCCCTGTTGCTCGAAAGTAGCACTTTCGGGAACCACCAACGCCTGACTGTACAACTTCGGCACTCTGATTGTTCCGCTGTTTCCGTTGCTCAGCAGTTTTTCGGCATTCGGAAATGAAACGCGGAACTGAATGGTTCCGGTCTGCGGATCGATTTGACCCGTCACGGCCTGAATTTTACCTTTTTCCGGATAAGTGCTGCCGTTTGCGAGTTCAAGTTCCACCATTGGCATGTTTCTGAGTTTTTCGGGTACCGTTGCGCCGTATGCTTCTTCCAGAAAATTAAAATATTCTTTTTCGTTCATTGAAAAATAAGCGAACACTTCACTCGTGTCCGACACCGTTGTTAAAGGTGACTGATCGCTGGGTCCCACCAAACTCCCTACTCTTAAAGGCAATTTCCCCAGTACTCCGGAAATCGGAGCCCGAATTACGGAAAAATCAATATTGGCCTGAACGCCTTTGAAATTAGCGGAGGCCTGCGAAACACCCGCATTCGCCTGCTGTTGGGCGGCTCTTGCCTGTGAAAGCTGTGCCTGAGCACGGGCCAGATTCGCTCTTGCGGTCTCGAGCTGCACATTGCTGATGATATTTTTCTGAACAAGAGGCAGTAATTTATTCACTTCCACCTGAGCGGCATTAACACCAGCCTGAGCGGCACTTACATTAGCCTTTGCTGCTGCAACTCCCGAATGGGCGGCGCCGATGCCGGCACGTGCAGCATCTGCAGATTCATTCAGTATATTGGTTTCGAGGCGGAAGAGCGGCTGCCCTTTCGTTACATACTGCCCCTCATCCACCAAAACCTGGGTAATATATCCCTGAATTTTTGCGCGCACTTCATTGTTGACGCGGCCCTGAATGGCAGCCGGAAAACTCGTGTAACCCGTCACATTCCTTACCTGAACTTCAACAACAGGAACTTCTTTGGGACCTTCCTTTTTTTCTTCCTCCTTTTTACACGACAAAACAGAAAGTGCGGAAAGCGCAGAAAGTGAAATTATGATTAATTTATTCTTCATTTTTTAAAGTTTAAGCAGTGTATCCTGAATGTTGACAATATTTTTATTTAAGAGTGATTTGTAAATTTCGAAGCGCGGATTGGTTTCGGCACTTTTCGTTTTTCGGAAACTGTTGAGTTTATCCAGAATCTGAATTTCCCGTTTCATTTTTTCGATGATTTCTTCGAAGCGTAAAACAATGTAATTTTCATTGATGAGGAAATACCGTTTCCGTTCATCAATCTTGTTGAAATCTGTGATGAGGTTGGCGTTTAAAAGCAGGTTGAGATTGGCGGAAACTGAACTTTTACTTGCAGCAAGAATTTCCACAAATTCCTCGAAACAGATGCCGTTTTTATCAAAATCAAAGATCAGATAGGCATAAATTTTCGCAGCAAGTGGCGGCAGGTTAAAGGTTTCCCCATAAAACTTTACCAAATCCTGAAAAGTATCCTGATCTATTTGTACAGTACTGCTCATAATGTTTCAGCCGCAAAGATATGTATTAGTTCGGAACAAACCGAACCTCGTTTATCGCATTTACCAATGACGCTGATTCGCATTTCTGATCAGCACCATCAACCCATCGCGATTTTTTCCTGCTGCAAATCCAGAAGCCTTAGATGTTTGCGGATTATTTCTTCATCGAGCAGCAACTCCTCGCGGTTTTTGCTGATGAGCCACTGCCGCTGGGATTCGAGGATATCAACATAAATTTTCTTATATTCATCATAGTTGAAGATAATCTCAGAACTGTTCAAACGGGATTCCCAAACCTGTAGCTGGTCTTTCAGCACCGGAAATCTATCAAGTTTCTCCATATACTCATTTCGGATTTTCTCGACGGCGATTTTGGACAGCTCAATTCTGATCTCATTATCAATCTCTTTCACCGGTCGTGTAAAGTCCGGATCCTCTATTTTAAACTTTTGAATCAGCAAAGGCAGAGTAAGTCCCTGCACAACCAAAGTCAAAAGAATGACTACAAAAGTGATGAACAAAATTAAATTCCGCTGCGGGAACGGGCTTCCGTCTTCCAATGTCAGGGGAATCGACAGTGCTGCAGCAAGAGACACTACCCCGCGCATTCCGCTCCATCCCATGATGATGGGGGTCTTCCAGCTCGGCCGCTGGGGATCGGCGACTGAAATAAAGTTTCTCATCACCATTGTGGTGATCACTGCCATATAAGCGGCAAAAAAACGTACGACGATCAGGACTACCGTAACCAGTACCCCATATCCTAAAGCGGTATAAATACTGGTAGCGCCCATTCCTTCCACAATCTGCGGGAGATTCAGGCCAATCAGCATAAAAACAAGACCGTTGAGCAGAAAACAGAAACTTTCCCAGACATTCACGCTGCGGAGCCGCGAAGAACTGGAGAGGAAAGTATGACTTCGGTTGGACAGAAACAGGCCGCCACTTACCACGGCGAGTATTCCTGATGCGTGCAGTTCTTCCGCAGTGATGTACATTATGAAAGGGGTCATCAGCGTCAGGATGATATCCATATTCACATCGGTGGGCAAAAGCTTATGCATTTTCATAAAGACAAAAGCAATTAAAATCCCGATCGCCGCCCCACCCAGACACATCCAGACGAAACTTCCGGCAGCATCCTGCCATACAAACTGCCCGGTAGCCGTGGCTACCATTGCAAAGCGGAAGATAATCAGGGATGATGCATCATTCAGCAGACTTTCGCCTTCCAGAATTGAAGAGAAACGTTTAGGGATCTTCACAAATTTCAGAATGGCTCCAGCGCTTACTGCATCGGGAGGGGAAACAATTCCGCCGAGTAAAAAACCCAGAGCCAGAGAAAATCCGGGTATAAAATAATTGGCAACCAAACCTACAGATAAGGACGTGAAAAATACCACGACAAAAGCAAAACTGAAAATGATCCGCCGCCAGCGCCAAAGTTCTTTCCAGGAGGTATTCCAGGCAGCTTCATAGAGCAAGGGTGGCAGGAAAATCAAAAATATCAGTTCCGGCTCCACATGAACCACCGGAATTCCGGGTATAAAACTGATTCCGAGGCCGGCGAAAACCAATAATATGGGATATGCCACTTTAATTTTATTGGCCAGCATAATCAGAAGCATGATGATGCCTACAATCACCAGAAAAAAGATAAAGTTTTGAAGCATAAGTATGAATCTGGATTAAAGTTAAAAAAATCTTTGCTTCATTTGCTTTTTATCACAAACTCAACAAAGATTTTTAAATTATTTAAAAAGGTGAGCGTTTATCAGGCCAGAGATTTCATATCAATCACGAAACGGTATTTCACGTCGCTTTTCAGCATTCTTCCGTAAGCCTCGTTGATGTCCTGCATCTTGATGATTTCAATTTCAGAAGTGATTCCTTTTTCGCCACAGAAATCAAGCATTTCCTGGGTTTCTTTGATGCCGCCAATTACAGAGCCGGCTACTGATTTACGTCCCAGAATCATCGGAACCGTATTCAGCATATCCTCCATTTTCCCAAGATAGCCCACCAAAACTAGCGTTCCGCTGATACCGAGTGTTGTGATGTATGGATTGACGTCGTGATCGTAAGGAACGGTATCAATGATCAGATCAAATTTTCCTTTTACAGCGTTCATTTCGTTTTCATAAGTGGAAATCACCACTGAATCGGCGCCAAGATTCAAAGCATCCTGAATTTTATCAGGGCTTCTGGAGAATAAAGTCACTTCCGCTCCCATTCCTTTTGCGAGCTTCACAGCCATGTGTCCGAGACCACCCAATCCGATCACGGCCACTTTGCTTCCTTCCTTCACATTCCAATGACGCAAAGGTGAGTACGTAGTAATTCCGGCGCACAGAAGCGGTGCAGTAGCTGCCAAATCCAGATTTTCAGGAATGCTCAAGACAAAATCCTGATCCACGACAACGGTTTGGGAATATCCTCCGTAAGTTCTTTGGTTCGCCATATAACGGTCCTGACTGTTATAAGTTCCTGTGGAACCGTTCAGGCAATACTGTTCCAGATCTTTTTTGCAGCTTTCGCACTCTCTGCAGGAATCAACCAAACATCCGACTCCGGCCAGATCTCCTACCTTAAATTTGGTAATTTCCGAACCTACTTTTGTGATTTTTCCAATGATTTCGTGTCCCGGAACTGCAGGATAAACCGTTCCGCCCCAGTCGTTTCTGGTGGTGTGCAGATCGCTGTGACATACACCGCAATACAGGATGTCGATTTCAACATCTTTGGGCTGAACTTCTCGCCGCATAATCGTCATTTCCTGTAAATCTTTATCTTTTGCTTCGGTTCCGAAGGCTTTTACGTGTGTTAAACTCATGCTGTTTTCTGTTATTTTTAATGAATGTCAAATTTAAGACAAAGGAAAATAAAACAGATCAGGAAAGCCCTTTATTTTGATAGACCGGATATATTCTTTTCATTCATGAATTCATCAACCAAAATCACTTTTTAAGAATTTTCTCAAAAGCCATTCTTTCTCCGCTGCGCACGTATACTTTACCGCAATAGGTGTAACCGAGTTTCTCCAAAATCGCAAGCATCGGAGTATTATCGAAATTGGTGTCAACTTTAATGCTGAAAACGTTATTCTGTAATGCATATTCCTCAAAAAGCCTGAACATTTCTTTGATCACGCCTTTTCCACGGAACTCTTCGGATACGGCCACGCGGTGAATGACCAAAAAGTCTCCGTCTGAAAGCCACTTCCCGTCGATGCTGCTGTAAGCAGGTTCATCATTAAAAATCAAGGCGGAATAAGCGACGGTCTGCAGTCCGTTTTTTAGAACAAAGCCCGCCCCTTTTTCGATATCATTCTTGACGGTTTCCGGATTAGGGTAACCGTCCTGCCACTGCAGGCTGCCATCGAATCTCCGTTTTTCTATGGCCTGCTGCAGAATCTCCCAGATTTCCTGCGCATCGGAGGGTTGTGCTTTCCGCAACTTCAATTCGGGGTTTTCTGCCATTATTTCTGAATTTAACCAAAACTATAATAAAATTATTAAACCGCTGAATATCGCAAAATAAGTTTTTATTAAATCATCATTAAAAAAAGCTGGATCCAATTAAATTTGGATCCGGCTTCTGTAAAACGTAAAATTTAAAATGATGTTCAGTTATTTAAACTGTTCTGCAGATCTAAATCGGTTTCCTTTAAATAGGCATCAATGACTTCAAAAGCCTTCTGCTCATCTGGCAGGTTTACCATCAGTTTCACCGTATTTGCGGTGGGTGTGGTGGTAAAAGACATGTATTTATCGTTTAAAAAACTCACAATATTCTGGGCATCAAGTTTTGATTTAATCAATTGAATTTCTGACGGTTTCTCGCTTTCAAAAACAGCGACTCTAGTTTCTCTTTCCATATTCATTTCTATTTTGATTCCTAAAAGTACAAAAATAATACGAATTTCAATGTGAACTTTTCTTAAAACTGAATCAGCTGACCAGAAAATAATTCAAATACGGCCTATTTTTCTCCATTCTAGATCTTTCCGATATTGGCCGCAATTTTATCGAGTGCCAGCTGAATTTCTTCTTTCGTTACATTCAAATGCGGACGGAAACGGATCGCCCTTTCGCCGCAAGCCAAAATAATCAGTCCGTCATCGTACAGGATTTCGCGGAGTCTGTCGCGTTCTGCGCCGGTCGGCAAATCGATTGCACACATTAATCCTCGTCCTCTTGCGTTGGAAATTTTATCAGCATACTGTTCCTGAAGATTTATCAAACCTTCCAACAGATAGTCGCCGACGATTCTGGCGTTCTCAACAAGATTATCCTTTTCGATCACCTCCAAAATCATCTGAAGGCGCAGCATGTCCACAAAATTTCCGCCGAAAGTGGAATTGATCCTTGAACTTTCTCTGAAAACATTATGGGGAACTTCGTCGAATTTTTCTTTATTGGCTAAAATTCCGCACACCTGGGTTTTTTTACCGAATGAAATGACATCGGGAACTACACTGAAGTGCTGGAAAGCCCACATTTTTCCTGTGAGTCCGATTCCGGTCTGTACTTCATCAAAAATCAGCAGCACTTCATTCTCATCACAAATATTTCTCAAACCCACGAAAAATTCATCGCGGAAATGGTGATCACCTCCTTCAGCCTGAATCGGCTCAATAATGATACACGCCACCTGATCTGGATTCGTTAAAATCGCTTCCTGAATGTGAAGCAATGCAAGATTTTCGTTTCTTACAGTCTCTTCCAGATTCTCTTCCGTTACCGGAAAATTCAGATGCGGATTGAGAATTCTCGGCCACTCGAATTTCGGGAAATACTGATATTTTCTGGGATCGGATGTATTGGTTAAACTCAACGTATAACCGCTTCTGCCGTGAAATGCCTGCTTGAAGTGGATGCAGATTCCGGCTTCCAGATTCAGTCCTTTTTCAAAATTCTTTCTGGTTTTCCAGTCGAAACAGGCTTTCATCGCATTTTCTACGGCCATGGTTCCGCCTTCAATAAAAAACGCGTACTGCAGTTCTGCTGGAATCGCAACTCTTGCAAAAACGTCGGTAAAGTCGGCAAATTCCTGTGAATACACATCCGCCAAAGTCGGTTTATTAACAGCCATTCTGCCCAGCCAAGCCGATTTTTCCATTAAATAAGGATGATTATATCCGATTGATGCGGAAGCAAACATCGAAAACATGTCGAGAAAATCCCGTCCGGAATTACGGTCATGAATCCAGCTCCCGTGGGATTTTTCGAAATCCATCACGAAATCGAATCCGTCAGCAAGAAGATGTTTTGAAAGGGTTTCTTTTACTTTATTGGTGGTGTGTGGGTGAGAAGCAATCGCGTCGTTCATATTGTGAAGAGTTAAGTGTTAGGGTCAGATTTCATTTTTATAAAATCAGATTTATTTTGGATTTAGTGATACAATTTACAGATCGAATTTAATTCCCTGTGCCAATGGCAGACTCGTGGTGTAATTGATGGTGTTGGTCTGTCGGCGCATGTAGTATTTCCATACATCAGAGCCGGATTCGCGTCCGCCGCCCGTTTCTTTTTCGCCGCCAAAAGCACCGCCGATTTCCGCACCGGAAGTTCCGATATTCACATTGGCGATTCCGCAGTCGGAACCGGATTGGGAAAGGAAAAGTTCTGCCTCACGGAGATTCTGGGTCATGATTGCAGAGCTCAATCCTTGCGGAACATCGTTCTGCAATGCGATGGCTTCTTCTAAAGTGCTGTATTTGATCAGATATAAAATCGGGGCGAAAGTTTCGTGCTGAACGATTTCATAAGAATTTTCTACTTCGGCGATGCACGGTTTTACATAACATCCTGATTCGTAGGTGTCGCCTTCCAGAAGCCCGCCTTCAACAGCGAATTTTCCGCCTTCTTTTTTGCATTTTTTAATGGAATCCAAGTACTGTTTTACCGCATCCTGATCGATTAATGGTCCAACGTGGTTGTTTTCATCCAGCGGATTTCCTATTTTCAACTGTCCGTAAGCTTTTACGAGACGGTTTTTTACTTCGTCGTAAACCGAATCGTGAATAATCAGACGTCTTGTGGAAGTACATCTCTGTCCGGCTGTTCCCACTGCACCAAATACAGCACCGATTATGGACATGTCCAGATCTGCATTTTCGGTAATGATAATGGCGTTGTTACCGCCCAGTTCAAGAATCGATTTTCCGAATCTTTCCGCAACGTTTTTCCCCACAATTCTACCTACCCGCGTTGAACCGGTAAATGAAATTAATGCCACATTTTTATCATTTACAAGCATTTCGCCGATTCTATGGTCGCCCACGATCATTGTAGAAATTCCTTCCGGTAAGTTATTCTCTTTTAAAACTTCATTGATGATATTCTGACAGGCAATGGCACAAAGCGGTGTTTTTTCAGAGGGTTTCCAAACCGTTACATTTCCACAGATCCAGGAAAGCGCGGTGTTCCAAGCCCAAACTGCTACCGGAAAATTAAAGGCAGAAATAATTCCTACAATTCCCAGCGGATGGTACTGCTCGTACATCCGGTGTCCAGGTCTTTCGGAATGCATGGTGTAACCGTGTAACTGGCGCGAAAGGCCTACTGCATAATCGCAGATATCAATCATTTCCTGAACCTCGCCCAAACCTTCCTGCAGCGATTTTCCCATTTCATAAGAAACAAGTTTTCCCAAATCATCTTTATATTCCCGCAGCTTCAGACCGAACTGACGAACCATTTCGCCGCGTTTCGGAGAAGGAACCATCCGGAATTCCTTAAATGCTGCTTTTGCGGTCTCAATGACCTTGTTGTAATCATCAGCATCTGCTGTTTTTATTTTTGCAATAAGTTTTCCGTCGGTTGGCGAATAACTTTCGATAAGATCACCATTGGCGAAATATTTACCTCCGGAAGAGACTCCTTTGTTTTCTTTTGAAATTCCTAAATTTTTAAGCGATATTTTGATACCGTAATCGTTGTTATTTTTGGACATACATCTAAAATTTGAGTGTGCTTAAAGGTAAGAATTTCGGACAGATCTGAGGGATGCAGAATCATTTTTACCATAAATTTAACACTTTATTATTATCGCAGTTGCGAATTAGTCAGCAATCAAGAAAAGATCAGATCAAAATAATAAAAATTATTAATCCGGGGAATTACTCTGCGGACTCAGGATATATATTTATATTTGAAAAAGTTTAAAAATGACACCAGAGCATCCCGAAACCGACAGAAATTCGAAATTCAAGAAGTGGTTTAAACGTGTAGGAATCGGCGGTCTGATATTTTTCACCCTGAAAGGGATTGCGTGGCTTTTTGTGTTTTATTTCGGGGCAGAAATGTTTAATGACTGTTCGGGAAACAAATAGAAAACAGCAACACGCTTTATTATCTGATTCCAGTTCTTTCCTTCTTATCACTGCAGGTTTTTATCTAAAAAGAAAACACCCAAAAGATAACTTTTGGGTGTTTTTTATTATTTTGAAAGTATTCTATGAGGGCTTATCCAGTGATTTTTTGAGAATCTTGAATTTGAAGAATGAGACGGCAGCCAAAATAAACATCACCGCCAAACCGATGTACACCCACGCCGGAACCGGAACCGGATCACCTGCTGCGTAGGAATGAAGTCCACTCAGATAATAATTCACCCCGAAATACGTCATCACCATCGAGCAGAATGCAAACATTGCCGCCACGTGAAAGGACCATCTGCTGCGCAAACCGGGAACAAGACGCATGTGCAGAACAAATGCATATACCATGATCGAAATGAATGCCCATGTTTCTTTCGGATCCCAGCTCCAGTATCTTCCCCAGGATTCGTTGGCCCAGATTCCGCCCAGAAAGTTCCCTACGGTTAAAGTGAAAAGCCCAATCGTCAAAGACATTTCTGATACAATCGTCAATTCTTTAATGGTCGTATCGTGATGGATTTTATATAATTTTTTTCCTGAGATGATGTAGAACACCAGAGTAATGACTGCAATAATCATAGAGAGGGCAAAAAAGCCGTAACTGGATGTAATAATTGCCACGTGAATGATGAGCCAGTACGATTTCAGAACCGGAACGAGCGGCGTAATCTGAGGATCCAGTGCCGAGCCTCCGTGCGCAAATCCCATCATAATTACCGCCACCATAAATCCTGCTGCAGGAATTAAAGCGTTGGAATTACGGTATAAAAATAAACCAGCAGAAATCCCTATCCACGAAATAAAAATAATGGCTTCATAACCATTGCTCCAAGGAGCATGACCCGACATATACCATCTTGCAACTAATCCTAAAAAATGTGCAAAGTACCCTACAACTCCTAATAAAATTATGCCTTTGATTATTTTATTTAAAATTTTGCTTGGGCGGAAAAGTTCTACAAATCCCAAAATTAAAAGCAAACCTCCAATTAATGTGTAGAAAATAAGCAGTTTGAAATTCAAATTCAGATTGTTCATAAATACCTCTAAATCCACTTTTGATTTAGACGGAACTACATTTTTACCCCAGGTTTGCTGATAATCTGAAAGTTTTTTGAGTTCTGCATCTGCTTTGCTCCAGTTACCGGTCTGCTGCGCTTCCAGAACGCTCGAGAAATAAGGACCCATCACTTTCTGGGAAACCATGTCCGGTTCAAAATTCTGGTCAAGCCAGGAATGCCAAGTGCTGTTGGGATCGTTTTGCACGGGAACAATCCTCATAAACTGCCCGCTGAAAAATTCATTAAAGGCCTGAACACGGTCGTTTAGATCAATCACTGCTAAATCATATTTGCTTTGATCTGCAGGTTTTTTAGCAAATGCTGCCTGAAAATCTTCTTCTAAAACGTAGTGAAGTTGGCCGGTTTCATCTGCCGGAAACATGTTCATTAAAGAGGTGTAACCTTCTGCATTGGCTTTGGTTTTCTTCAGTAACTGTTCTCCACCTTTATTAATTTTAATCATTGGAACCATCGTCCAGCTTGCCGTATCGGTGTTAATCGACAGGAACCATTGGTTTACCGATAAACTTTTTCCATCCGTGCCTTTAAAACGATCACTCTTATAAAGTTTTCTTAAAACATCTAAAGCCTGTGTATTGATCGGAACAATTCTACCTTCCCTATTTTGAACGAGCAGATAACCAAATTTGTCCGCGTGTTCTTCTGAGATTTTGTTTCTGGTGATAATCTCGTCGGCTGTAATAGGTTTAGGCGACCTTAAAGCCAAAGAATTTTGTGTTTTTTTAGGAGCCGGCTCCTGCAGCAGTGCATCTGCATTGCCGTGGTTGTGGCCATCGTCTGCAGAATGCGTTTGTTGTGGAGAACTATCAGTTCCATGCGTATCGATGGTCTGCGCGTTGAAATTTAAACTCAGCAGGAGCAAAATCACCATTGCCGCTCTTTTTTGGTTCACCGATTTTAAGTTTTTGTTCAGTTTCCAGAAATGGGAGCCTTTCCAGAAGAAAGCCACAAACATTCCTAAAAATAAAAAGATGTAACCAATATATGTCACCAAAGTTCCCCAGAAATCGTGGTTTACAGAGAGAACCGTCCCTTTTCTGTCGGGATCGAAACTTGCCTGGAAAAAGCGGTAACCGCCGTGATTAAGCACGTGATTCATATAAATTTTATAAGGAATCTGTTTTCCCTGATCTATAATCTGAACATGACTTTCATAAGCACTTGGCGATGAACTTCCGGGATAAGTTTCCATTACAAATTTTTCCAGTTTTAGTGCAAAAGGCGTCGTGTACACTTTAGGTCCGAAGCCAATCATTAAATTCATTCCGTCCAGAGCAACCTGCTTGTATGCATTCGGATTTCCTTTTTCTACAGAAAGGTCCACAAGCTGTTTGGTTTTGGGTCCCTGAACTTCAACCGTCAGCTGATCCGGCAGATCTTTGTCTTTTTTCTTGTCCCCTTCAAATGCAATGAGTTTTCCTTTTTTCAAACCATCAGGAACGACCAGTTTCAGATCATTGATCGTATATAAACTTCTCAACACCAAAGGTTGGACTTCGTCTTTTTTCGTTGTTCCGGTAGCCTGAGTCGCCATGGTCATGAAATTGGCATCAACCGGTGTTTTGATCATCAGTTTTCCACCTTCATTCCGAAATTCAACCGCTCCTTCAATGGCGCGGTTAAAGGAAACCAGCGTTCCGTTGACCGATTTGGCTTCGCCTGCTTTGATGTAAATATTTTCTCTTCCTGATTCTCCTGCTGAAACTACGTGAAGAAATTCGGCACCTGATTGGTCAGCGATCAGACTGTCTTTTTTTCGCTGAATATAATCGATGGCTTTTACAGAAATCTGTTTGCCGTGATAGTCATAACCTGCTTTAAAATCTTTGTGAAGCGGAGACATCAGGTACGGCACATCCTGATAATTGAGAATATCTCCCTTTTCTTCGATCTGAATCTTAAAAAAGTTTTTATCCGTAATGACTTCGTTTGAAGTTTCTCCCTCACGAATATGCATGATTCCTTCGTAACTGATGTAACGCGTAATGGCGCCACCAAGGAAAATCAAAATGAAAGAAAGGTGAAATACCAATACCGGCCATTTTTCGCGTCGCCAAAGTCGGTATCGTGAAATATTTCCAACGAAATTCAGAATCAGCAACAACATCACCGCTTCAAACCATTTTGCTTCGTAAATCAAAGCTTTCGCCGTGGGTGTTCCGTAATCATTTTCCAGAAAAGTGGCGTAGGCCATCGAAAATGCAAAAATAATCAGCAAAACAGCCATTGTTCGCGTAGAAATAAAAATACTCTGGATTTTTTTCATCAAAATTTTTTTTGAATTGATTGGAACGTTAACCTCAATTTTTATAACCTTACCGGTGACCTTCAAAGCTTAAAAATCGCGTGGGGCAAAAATACAACCTATAATTCTAAATGACGAATTAAAAATCGTTTTATTGCCTTTATTTGAATTTTTAAACATGATATTTTACATAAAAAATATTAAATTTGCCCTCATTCACATTATGGAAAAGAACACCAAAAAACCAAAGACCCAACAACCCGAAAACGGGAAAACCCTTTCGAAACCACGCATTTTTTTCGGCGTTTTATTCGTACTGACTTCCGTGGTCCTCACCTTCTCCTTCATTTCGTATCTCATGAACTGGAAAGGCGACCAGAGCCAGGCCGGAACCATGCTCGACAAAACCGTAAAATCTTCCAATTTTTTCGGGAAAATCGGAGACTGGCTCGGGAATATCTTTATTTTTGAAAGTATTGGGATTGCGGCTTTTGTAGTGGCATTTCTTTTTTTTGTATTAGGAATGCTGATTCTGAAGAAAAACTATTTTAAAACCTGGAAAACAGTTGGTCACTCCCTGTTCTTTATTTGCTGGCTTCCTATTTTTATGGGCGCGGTGACGGATGGCGAAGGAGTTCTGAGCGGTGTTTACGGTTTTCAGATTTCAGATTTTTTGAATGCGGTGATCGGAACAGTGGGCCTTTGGCTGGTGCTTTTCGTGAGTATCGCGCTTTACTTCGTCCTGGAATTTAATCTGAATCCCAATAATGTAAAATCGAAACTGAATGATTTGAACGACAATACTTTGGGAAGAGTGAAGGCCATGATGCCGAGTTCTGAGAATTTTGAAGCAGATGAAGAACTCGAGGAAATGGCAAATGAAGCTTCCGGAACAGAAGCTTCTACCATTCAGCAAACTGCCGCGCTTCCTGTCGAAATTCCGGTTAAAGGCTTTCCTGAAGTTGAAATTTCCAATGATTTTGAAACGATTTCCACTCCCAATAAAACCTCTTTTGACGACGCTGAAGCAGCAAATTCAGTCACATTAAATCCCGTTTCAGCTTCCCCGAACGTGACAGTTACCGATCACATCGATTTTAAAGTGGAAGTGGCAAAAACGGTGGATGTTTTGGATGCCTCGGATCAGAAATCTCTGGAACTGGTTGAAAAACACGGGCTTTATGACCATAAGCTGGACCTTGCAAAATTCCAGATGCCTACGATTGATCTTCTACGGGATTACGGCAACGAAGAAATCTCCATCAACAAAGAAGAACTCGAAGAAAATAAAAATAAAATTGTCGGTCTGCTCAAGAATTTCAATGTTGGCATTGCAGAAATTAAAGCAACGATCGGGCCCACCGTAACTTTATATGAAATCGTGCCCGAAGCCGGAATCCGTGTAGCTTCGATTAAAAAACTTCAGGATGATATTGCCCTGAATCTTTCCGCTTTGGGAATCCGGATTATCGCACCAATGCCCGGAAAAGGAACGATCGGGATTGAAGTTCCGCGCAAAAATCCTTCCATGGTTTCGATGCGGAGTGTGATTGCTTCACATAAATTTCAGAATACCGATATGGATCTGCCCGTGGTTTTCGGGAAAACCATTTCGAATGAAATCTTCATGGCCGATCTGGCGAAAATGCCACACCTTTTGATGGCTGGAGCAACCGGACAGGGAAAATCCGTCGGGATTAACGCTATTCTGACTTCCCTACTCTATAAAAAACATCCGAGCGAACTGAAATTCGTGATGGTGGATCCTAAAAAAGTGGAACTTTCTCTTTATTCAAAAATTGAAAGACATTATCTCGCAAAACTTCCGGATGGTGAAGACGCGATTATTACCGATACGCACAAAGTGATCAACACGCTGAATTCCCTCTGTATTGAGATGGATAACCGTTATGATTTGCTGAAAAACGCTTTTTGTAAAAACATTAAAGAATACAACAAGAAGTTTACGGAAAGAAAGCTGAATCCTGATAACGGTCACCGTTATTTGCCTTATATCGTATTGGTGGTGGATGAATTTGCAGACCTTATTATGACTGCAGGAAAAGAAGTAGAACTCCCGATCGCCCGACTGGCGCAATTAGCAAGAGCGGTGGGAATCCATTTAATCGTTGCGACGCAAAGACCTTCAGTAAACGTTATTACAGGGATGATTAAGGCGAATTTCCCGGCAAGAGCTGCTTTCCGGGTAATTTCGAGTGTCGATTCCAGAACGATTCTGGATTCTCCGGGAGCCGATCAGCTGATCGGAAAAGGAGATATGCTTTATTTCAACGGAAATGAAATCATGCGTTTGCAGTGTGCTTTTGTCGATACCCCGGAAGTTGAAAAAATTGCTGAATTCATCGGCGAACAGAAAGGTTACGCCACCGCATTCATGCTTCCGGAATATTCCAGCGAAGAAACTACTTCCACGGTCGGTGCCTTTGACCCGAATGAAAAAGACCAGCTTTTTGAGGATGCGGCGAGAATCATTGTTTCCACGCAGCAAGGTTCCACATCCATGCTTCAGCGCCAACTGAAACTCGGTTACAACCGTGCCGGAAGGATTATGGACCAGCTGGAAGCGAGCGGAATCGTGGGTGGATTCAACGGTGCCAAAGCAAGAGAAGTCATGATCAGTGATTTAAATTCGCTGGAAAACTTCCTGAATGATCTGAAAAAGCTTTAGAATAAGACATTTTAACATCCTTTATCTTTTCTTGGAACGCTTTTTGAAATTATTGCTTCCGAAAACATTAAATTTTAAACAGAAGTTTAACTTTAACTGTTAATCGAATCTAAAAACAAAAGAAAATGAAATTAATTAGCAAGAAATTTTTATCAAAAATTATATTGGGAAGTTTAATTACGGGAACCGTCGGATTTGCATCGGCTCAGAAAATTGATGCGAAATCGAAAACCATTCTTGATGCAGTGACAACCAATTACAATTCCAAAAACAATACTTATTTCAAGTTTACATTCGGTTCGGGAACGAACGGACAGGTCAGCAAAACCGAAACCGGAATTTTTTATGCAGCCGGGCCGAAATATAAACTGAAGATCATGGAAACTGAACAGATCTTCGACGGAAATAAAATCTATAACATCAATGTTGAAGATCAGGAAGTAACAGTTGCAAAACCAAACGGAACTGATGTGATGTTCTCGCCGATCAACTATCTGACCACCTACAGAAAAGATTATAACGTAACTTACTCCGGTAAAAAAACGGTGAACGGCGTTCAGACAGATTTTATCAAACTGACACCGGTAAAATCCAACGGACTGAAATATGTATATCTGTTCGTGGATTCTGCAAAAAAACAGATGGTAAAACTGGAGCAGCATGGCAGCAATAAAGATGTGTCGGTAATTGCGATCAAAGAATACAAGGAAAACCAACCTTTAGGTTCAGATATGTTCGTTTTTGATAAAAGCAAATACAAAAACTTTATCGTTACCGAACTTTAATCAAGAATAATTTAAATTAAAGCCACAAAGCACAACTTTGTGGCTTTTTCATTAATTTTGGCAAATGTTAAAAAAACTCGACCAGTATATTATTAAAACTTTTTTCGGTCCTTTTTTCTTCATATTCAGTGTGCTGTTTTTTATTTTTATTGTCAACATCATCTGGATTCAGCTTGGGCAATTCATGGGAAAGGGTTTGAGTTACTGGGAAATCCTTAAACTTCTCTTTTACCTCGGGGTCAGCGTTGTGAGTATGGTGCTTCCGCTTACGATTCTGCTGTCTTCGATCATGACCTTCGGCGAATTTGGCGAAAGGTATGAACTGGCGGCTATGAAAGCAGCTGGAATATCACTTACACGCGTTATGATGCCGCTTTTTGTTGTGGTGGCGATTCTTTCAACGATGCTGTTTTTCTTTTCCAACAATATTATTCCCGATTTTCAGAAAAAAGCGAAAAATATGCTGTATAATATTGCGGCCACGAAACCTGCTCTGAATTTCACACCTGGACAGTTTATTGATCAAATCCCGAATTACCTTGTAAAGTTTGATAAAATTTATGGGGAAAACGGCGAAAATATAGAAGGTGTTTTCGTTCACAAAAAGGCAAGTGCTTTCGAAAACCAGCAGTCGATTGTGGCGCAAAAAGGGAAATTTGTGCAGGCAGAAAATAAAAATTACCTGAAACTGGTTCTGTATAACGGTTATATTTTTGATGAAAACGTTGCCAACATGGATTACAACGCCCGGCTGAAACAACCCGATCAGGCCATAAAATTCGATACGCTTACCTCGCATTTCGACATCAGCGAAGTCATCAATAAAGCGATTGAAAAGGAACAGATCACCGATGATTACCGTTTTCAGACCTTTAATCAGCTCAATAAAACCATCGTAAAAACTAAAAAAGAAAATACCCAAACATTCAGCAACATCAATGATGAGATACTGATGCAGGCCAACAATTACATCGGATATATTGACAAAGCAAAATTTATCGGCGTTCCAAAAGAACAGTTTAAACTGGATACGCTGAAGAAAGACAAGAAAATGGAAATCCTTTTTTCGGCGTACAATACACTTGATACCCAGAAAAAGGCCGTTGAAAATAAGGAAACGGAACTAAAACCGGTCATCAAAAATTACAGTAAAATTGTCATATATCAGCAGAGAATCCTTTCGTATTCGTTCACCTGCATGATCTTTTTCATGATCGGTGCCAGTTTGGGTTCCATTATCAGAAAAGGAGGAATGGGGCTTCCGGTGGTCATCGCCATCGTAATTTTCATCATTTTCTATGTCATGAACCTTTCGATAGAAAACTTAGCCTGGAGCGGGACACTCAATCCTAAACTTGCGGCCTGGCTGCCGAATATTATTCTTCTTCCTTTCGGGGTCTGGATGACGTATAAAGCGCTCACCGATTCGCAACTGTTTGATATCGAAAAATACAGGACGTTTTTTAAACCCATCATCAATCAGTTTTCGAAAAAGAAAGAGCATCAGCGATATCAGTGAAGCGGACATAAAAAAACTTCAGAAATATCTGAAGTTTTTTTTTATTTTGTTATCCGATTTTCATGATGTCCGTTTCCTTCTGTTTAAAGTGCTCGTCGCAGATTTTAACATATTTGTCGGTCATTTCCTGGATATCCGCTTCTACGCCTTTGATCAGATCTTCGGAAACCCCTTCGAGTTTTCTCAGTTCCTTCATACCGTCCTGACGGGCGTTTCTGATGGTTACTTTGGTTGCTTCACCTTCTGTTTTAGCCTGTTTAGCAAGCTCTCTTCTTCTTTCTTCGGTTAATGGAGGTACATTTAAGATGATGTTGTCTCCGTTATTGGAAGGTGCAAATCCCAGATTTGAATTAATGATGGCTTTTTCGATGGCGCCGATTGCCGTTCTGTCCCACGGTTGGATGGAAATCGTCATCGCATCCGGAACCATCACATTGGCTACCTGATTCAGCGGAGTCGGAGCACCGTAGTATTCCACCATTACATCCTGAACCATTGCTGTCGAGGCTCTCCCTGCGCGGATTTTCTGAAATGCATGCTCCAAATGTTTGATTGCCGCATCCATTTCCTGCTTTACCATATTTACAATCAGTTCTAATTCTTCCATTGTATATTTAAAATTTGATAGTTGACACATTTTGTTAGCGGAAATATTTCTTTACTCAATTATATATTGACTAAAGTTCCGATGTTTTCGCCTTCTACGATTTTGAGCAGGTTGCCTTCCTTATTCATATCGAAGACAATTATAGGAAGGCTGTTTTCGTGACTTAAAGTAAATGCAGTCATGTCCATGACCTTCAGACCTTTTTCGTAAACCTCATTGAAAGTCAGTGAGTTGTATTTAACAGCATTTTCATTTTTTTCAGGATCCATGTCATAAATCCCGTCAACGCGTGTTCCTTTTAAGATCACATCGGCGCCGATTTCTATGGCTCTGAGTGTTGCGGCAGTATCGGTCGTGAAATAAGGATTTCCTGTTCCTGCACCGAAAATAACGACTCTTCCTTTTTCAAGATGTCTTACGGCCCTTCTTTTTATGAAAGGTTCGGCCACTTTATCCATTTCTATGGCAGATTGAAGTCTGGTTTTAATGCCGGCATCTTCCAACGCTCCCTGCAGTGCCATTCCGTTGATGACTGTTGCAAGCATTCCCATATAATCTCCCTGAACGCGGTCCATTCCTGTTGCAGCTCCGGCCAATCCTCTGAAAATATTTCCTCCTCCGATAACAATGGCGATTTCGCAACCTTTATCTACCACCTTTTTTATTTCGGCGGCATATTCGATGAGTCTGTCATTATCAATTCCGTAGGATCTGTTACCCATCAATGCTTCACCACTCAGTTTCAGAAGGATTCTTTTATATTTCATTTTAAATTTTGGCTGTAATTTTAGTTTTTCTGTGCTATTTTAATCGATGCAAATATAAGGATTCGAGCATAATTTCGTTAATGATTTATATTTATCTGCAAATAAATTAAGAAAAACTTTGATAAGTATTAAAAAGAATTATTTTTGCATTAACTATATATCTCACATTGAAGAAAGTTTTGTTTTTTTCTTTCCTGCTTTCACAACTCATTTGCCATGCGCAGAGCGGGACAAGGGTTTATCCTTTCCTGAATATTCCGGTTTCGGCAAGACAGGCTGCTTTGGGTGGCGATGCTGTTTCGATCCGGGATTATGACGTCAGTTTTTCTGCCGTAAATCCTGCTTTAATGAATGCCGAAATGCACCATAAAATTGCGCTGAATGCCGCTACCTATCTCGCCGGTTCTAAATACGGAACCATCAGTTACGCAAGGGATCTTGAGAACGGCCATTTGGTTTCTGCCAATATCCGGTATATGGATTACGGCAAAATGCCCCGAACCGATGAATCCGGCTTTGAAAACGGAGAATTCGGAGCGCTTGATGCTTCTGTTGGTGTAGGTTATGCACTTCAGTTTGAAGACGAATGGACGATTGGCGCGAATGTAAACTTCATCACCTCGAAAATCGACACCTATTCATCCATGGCGGTTTCCGGAAATGCGGGAGTGAGTTATCATTTTTCAAAAACAAACGAAACAGTTTCGCTGGTCGCCAGAAATTTTGGATATCAGATCAAGCCTTTCAATGGTGAAAGAGAAAAAATGCCTTTCCGGGTTGACCTCGGTTATACCAAAATTCTGAAGGAATTTCCTGTTGCAATTACTGTTACTGCGCACGATCTGCAGCAGCTGAATATCTCTTCGGAATTTAACAACAATGGCCAGGAAGTGAAGTTGCCTCGAAAAATCATGGATCATCTGTCGGTAGGTGCTGAACTTTTTCCTGAAAGAAATTTCAATATCAGATTGGGCTATAATGTGAAACGCGGGAACGAACTTGCGGTTTTGGATCAAAGAAGTTTTGCAGGTTTATCTGCAGGATTTGGGTTTAAAATTTCCGCTTTCAGGATCGATTTTGCGCATGTGAGGTACCATAATTCATCAAATACCAACCAGATCGGTATTTCTATGGATCTCACCGGTAACCGTTATTAAATTTCTGTTTTCAGTTTCAAAAAAAATTGAAAAAATTTCAAATGAAAAAACCTGTTATTGCTGTTGATGGATATTCCTCTACCGGGAAAAGCTCCATTTCAAAACTCATCGCCAAAGAACTGGGACTCATCCATATGGATACGGGTGCATTATATAGGGCTGTCACTTTTTATGCCATACAAAACTGCCTAAATGACAGAGGTGAGATTGACCTCTCAACACTTTTAAAAAATTTAAATCAGATTCATCTTGAATTCCGTCAGGAAAAGGGTGAACTTGTACTCTATCTCAACAATAGGAATATTTCAGATGACATCAGGACTTCCGAAATTTCCGAGAAGGTGAGTTTTGTTGCCAAACAGCCTGAAATCAGGGATTTTCTTCTTCATCTCCAACGGTCCAGAGCTCTGGAAGGCGGAATTATTATGGACGGAAGGGACATCGGAACAGTAGTATTACCGGATGCTGACTTTAAATTCTTTTTAACCGCAAGTGCTGATGAACGGACTAAAAGACGTTTTCTGGAAATGCAGTCATTGGGTTTGACCACTGATGAAAAGTCGGTAAAGAAGAACCTGATCAAGAGAGATAAGATCGACAGCGAAAGATCTGTAGCACCATTAAAACAAGCAGATGACGCCATATTAATCGATAATACAAATCTTAATAAGAAGGAGACACTTGCCCTAATTCTGTCGCATATCACAAACATTTAACATATTTTTAAGAACGGCAAATCTTTTTTGGTATGCTTGTTGTTGAAATTCAGGTATAAAAGATTCATTCTTTTTTCTAAAGAATCATTAACTATTAAAAATACATTAAGATGTCAAAAAAAGGTAATAACGCAGCAGGAGTTTTAGCAGGATTGTTAGCCGGCGCTGCAGCAGGAGTTATTTTAGGAATGCTGTACGCTCCTGAAGAAGGAAAAGAAACAAGAAAAAAAATCAAAAACAAAGCGAATGACCTGAAAGATCAGGCTGTAGATCAGTACGGTAAAGTAACTGAAATCGCAAAAGAAAAATTCGAGGATGTTTCCGGAAAGGTTAAGGATCAGTATGGAACTATTTCCTCAACTTTCAAAGAAACTGCTCAAAATCTTACTTCTTCAGTAAAAGAAGGATATGACAAGTACAAAGACAGAGCGGTTGATACAGCTGCAAACGTTGCAAAAGACGTAGAACAAAAATTAGACGGACTGCAATCTTAATTAGTTTCCGTTATTTATATAAAAAAGGAACTTAAACGATTTAAGTTCCTTTTTTTGTAACTTTATAAAAATTTAAGCCATGTTAGATATTCTTAAAGACTACGCCTATAAAAGAGCCGATCTGCTGAAGATGGAAGTCACCGAAAAATCCGTTACGATTATCGGAATGATTACCTTTCTTCTATTGGCTTCGCTTTCAGCCTTATTTTTTATCATTCTGCTCTTATTTGGACTGGGGTTTTTAATCGGAACCTACCTTAATAATTATGGCTACGGACTGCTTATTGTAGCAGGATTTTATCTCTTGGTGCTTATCGCACTCTTTTTAAAAAGAAATGCCATTAAAAACATGGTGGCGAATAAAATTCTTGAGTCATTAAACGACTGAAATTATGGGAAATAAATATGAAAGTTTAGAAGAACTTCGCAGAAAAAAAGAACTCTTAAAACAGGATATTTCAGGTCTCGAAGATTTGCTCTCTTTTGAAAATACAAAAGAAAGTTTAAGCGCATTTACGAACGGATTTACAGATAAATACCTGAAAGAAGTGCCAACTGAAGACGGCGGAACAAAAACCACGCTGAAGACAGATGCTATTTTTGATGAAGTGAAGAATGAAGTGAAGGAAAATATCGTCGGCAAAAGTGCGGTACTCGGTTTTGCAAGTTCTGCTGTAAAAACAGGCCTTATTGAAGACGCGATCCGTCTCGGAGCCACTGCATTTGTAACCAATTTGGCGGTGAAAAGTGTTAACAACTCAAGCTGGAAAAAAAAGATCATCGGTCTGGCCTTGATTTATCTGGCGCCAATGCTCCTCAGAATAATCCGCAGAAAACTGGAAAATTACCAGAAAAACAGAAGTGTATCCAGTATGGAACAGCTCATATAAATATCAAAACCGCTTTTCAGCGGTTTTTTTTTACATTCTGTTGGAATAGATGTGACCCAAAATAATTCCGGCGGCCATCGAAACATTCAGGCTTTCAGTCGCTTTGGTTTTCCCGAATCGGGGTATCGTGATTTTGTGGTGAAGATGGTGTTCTGTTTCCGGGCGGATTCCATTCCCTTCGTTTCCTAAAATAAGGTTGATTTTTTCAGGAAAGTTAAATTCATAGAGATTTTCCCCTTCCATATCGGTCCCGATATTAATGTTCTGTATGTTTTCCAGAATTTCATTCAAATTTCCATAAACGATATTCACCCTTGTAAAAGAACCCATGCTCGCCTGAATCACTTTCGGATTATAAAAATCAACCGTGTCCTCACTGCAGATGATTTGCTCAATCCCGAACCAGTCGGCCAGTCGGATAAGCGTTCCTAAATTTCCGGGATCCTGTATTCCGTCTAAAATCAATTGAACCGAACAGTTTTCCAAAAATATTTCAGGATTTATTTCGCAAACCGCGACAGAATCTTTCGGATGCTGTAAAAAACTGATCTTTTTTAATTCATTTTCAGAAATCGGAGTAATTTCACATAATCCGGGCGGTAAACTTTCGGGCTGAGTGGAAAATATTTCCTGTATTCTATAAGGTGAAGCCCGCAGTTCCGCTATATTTTTATTACCCTCAACCAAAAACAATTTGTATTTTTGTCTGAATTTCTTTTTATCCAAAGACTGTAAAATCTTAATTTTATGAGTGGTAAGCATTTTAATAAATATCTTCAAAAATATCGATTATTCATTAGTTTCGCAATCATTTCTGCGTTTCTTTATGCGTGCAGCACCACCAAAAAAGTCCCTGACGGCGAATTTCTGCTTACAAAGAATAAATTCAAGTACGAAGACGGTAAAATCTTCGATGATGAACTGCCCAATTACGTAAGCCAGAAACCCAATAAAAAGCAACTTTTTCTACTTCCTGTTGGTTTATGGATGTATAATTTCGCCAATCCAAAATACGATTCTATCCTCAATGAATACATGACTTATCCCGGTGAAATGCGGAACCAGAATTTAAGGGATTCACTTTTCATCAAATATGAACATCCGGAATATGTCGGAAAAGGCCTTTTCTGGGACCGGTTTTTTCATACAGTCGGAAAAGCACCGGTAATTCTGGAACAGGGAAGAACCGAAACCAGCGCCAATTCCATCAGAAAAAGACTCGTTTACCGTGGTTATTGGGATTCTGAAGTAAAATTCAATCACGATCTGGATTCTGCAGCAAAAAAAGCAGAAGTAACTTACCTCATTACCCATAAAGATCCGACTTACATTCAGGATTATTATTATAATATTCCTGATCCCAACATCAAAAGAATTTATGAGGAAGATTTACGCAAAAGCCTCGTGAAATCAAAAGAAATCCTGGATCAGACGAATTTGGAAAAGGAAATCAAAAGGCTGAATGACCTGATGAAGGAAAGAGGTTATTACCGATTTAATAATGGAAATGATGAAATATATTTTACGGCAGACACGTTAACGAGCCGCAAGCAGGTTCCATTAATCATGGACATCCACAAAGATTCTGTTGATACCCCTTATAAAGTTGCCACCATCGGTAATATTGATGTCGCCATCGTGGAAAACGCCAATGATTTTCCGAAAAATACCGAAAAAGATTCCCTTCGCGGGATCCGTTTTCACAAGATTGATAACCAGTTCAAAACGCGCGCAATGTGGAGAGCCATGACGCTTACGCCAAAAGACATCTTTAACCAGAAAGATCTGGACCTTACGAAAAGAAATATTCTGGCCATGAATAATTTCAGCATTCTGAAAGCGCGGGATTCCCTGAGAAGGGATGGTTTAAACTCACCCAACGACAGTATTGTTGATGTACTCTACCTGCTGAAACCACTCCCAAAATTTGAACTGAAACTCGCAACCGACATCAATTATTCCCAAATCCTGAACTTCGGAGTTTCACCATCTGCAGACCTTACGACAAGAAATGTTTTTGGCGGGGCAGAAAATTTATCCACCAGCATTTCCGGGATTTTCGGCTCCGTTCGGGATCCAAAAAACACCGATAATAGACTTTTCGCCTATGAAATTTCTGCGCAGGCCAATTTAAGTTTCCCGCGGCTGCTTCTGCCGTTTACTTATTACAAACTTATCCCGAAAAGATATTCGCCGACTTCATCGATCAGTTTGGGAGTTTCCAAGCAGAATAATGTAGGAATGGACAGGATGAATTTCAACACAGGACTCAATTATTTTGCAAACGTCAATGATATAGTTTCGCACAAGCTCACGCTGTTCAACACGCAGTTGAGTTTAACAAAAAACAAAGACCGTTATTTCGAATTTTTTCCAGCCGAAGGTGAAATTAGAGACAGAATGTTTAGCCGCTATTTTGAAAACAATCCTGCAGTTGGAGCGCAATTTAACGGTCAGCAGATTTCATCAGACCAGGTTTCTGGCCTTATTCTGAATGATCTTGCTTTTCAGACGGCTTTAAATGCCGTGGAAATGAATGATTTCAACGCTTTCAGTCAGTCGGTGATCAACAAGAACCGGCAGACTCAGGATGTTTTGATTTCCTCGTTCGTCTACAATTTCATTTATAACGAAATCGGTAAAAAAGATTATGACAATCCGTTTTATTTCAGCGGGAAAATAGAAAGTGCGGGAAACATTTTCAGCATTTTCAATTCCAAAAACACCCAGGAAAACATTCTTTCTGAGCAGCAGAAAACCATTTTTAATATTCCGTATTCACAGTTTGTTAAATTTGATTTTGATGTGCGTAAGTATTATAAGTTTGCAAACGGTAAACATACCCTCGCTTTAAGACAGTTTATAGGGTTGGGAATTCCTTACGGAAATTCTTCGCAAATGCCGTTCGTAAGGTCTTATTTTAACGGAGGTTCAAATGACATCCGCGCATGGACTGCTTTTGGAGGCCTCGGTCCTGCCGATTCTCAGCTGGATGAAAGAGTCCGTTCCTATGTGATGGATAATGTAAAACTCACCACAAACATCGAGTACCGGATTCCGTTTACCAACATGTACGAAGGAGCGATTTTTACCGACATGGGAAATATCTGGAGCCTTAAAGATTCAGGTTTTGGTGATCAGTTCAAATTCAATAAATTCCTAAGCCAGATGGGAGTCGGCAGCGGTTTTGGGCTGCGGATCAATGTTGCGTACATCACTCTTAGACTCGATCTTGCATATAAAATTTATGACCCTAACAAACCGGACGGTGAACGATGGAGATTCAGCAAAATCCAGCCATTGAAACCTACGCTGAACTTTGCCTTTGGTTATCCATTCTAATAAAAAAAAATTCTGCCTTGTAAAAAGCAGAATTTTTTTGCGAAAAATTGCGGTCTGAAAAATAACTAGTCGCCGTCAATCCCCAAAAGGTAATAAACCACGGCCATCACGCGTGCCAAAAACTCTCTGGATTGGTTTCGGTAATAACTTTGGTTGCTCAGAACATCGTGCGCATCAAAACCCAGTGCATTCATGTCATTATTTCGGGCATAAAAAAGCGCTCTAAGGTTGTGGAATCCCTGTGAAACAATAATAACGTTGTTCTGTTCAAAAACTTTTTTACAGTTGCTGATGCTCGTCTGCGTTTTAAAACCTCTTGGATCTTCAATGATGATATTTTCAGGAACACCTTCCTGATAAACCAAATAGTTTTTCATAGCCGAGGGTTCATCATAACCCTGACTTTTTTCCCCGCTTACAATGATTTTTTTTATTTTTCCGTGATGATAAAGCAATGCAGTGGCATCCATTCTGGACGTAAAATAGGGATTTGACAGTCCGGACCTCATTCTCGGTGATGTTCCCAGAACCAACGCAGTCTCGCGCGGTGGAATTTTGGAAATTTTGGTATAAGTGCGCCCGTTTGTCAATGCGAAAACCCAGATATTTGCTAAAATCATCAGCAAAATCCCCATTTCAACAAGGTTGAAAAATGACTTCAGAAAATCCAGTATTTTTTTCAAATGATATTCATTTACACATTTTAGCGGGCGATTACATCAGATCAAAGTTAACCTTTATTTTTTTGCTCAAAATCACCGACATGCAGGCAAGAATATGTCCTTTCTTTTCTTCTTTTTCCGTCAGGTATTCATTTTCCAGAAGTTCAACTTCACCTTCTTCCAGAATGCATTCACAACTGCCGCAGATTCCGGATTTGCACGAATAAGGCAACGGAAATTTCTGTACCAAAAGCTGCTGAAGTAGCCTTGACCTGTTGTCTTCCAGTTTTGTGGAATAATGGCTGTTAAAAAGTTTAAAATCCACTTCAATATCTTCGATCAGAGGAAATTCTTTTTCCTGCGGATAAATATCTTCATTGTATTCTTCAAAAAGCTCAAAATGGATGTTTTTTTTCGGAATTCCGTTGTTGTAACAGGCGTTGGCGAGCGATTTTATCATCTCTCCTTTTCCGCAGATCAGCACTTCATCCACCGCGTCCCAAATCGTGCTCTCTTCGTCAGTATCATCCAGATGAAGGATTTGGTTGATGATCAGTTTTAGTTTTCTTTCGTCGAGACGGCCGTGAAATAAATTATCCGACATGGTTTCCTGTGAAAAAAAATAGAAAATCTGCAGGCGGTTTCCGTATTTTTTAGCCAGCGCGTCAAGTTCATTTTTAAAGGCGATTTCTTCTGATTTGCGGTTGCCGTAAAAAAGGAAAAGCCGCGTTCTCGGTTCACGGTATAAGATATTTTTGAAATGACTGATCAACGGCGTAATTCCGATTCCTCCGGCAAAACCGATGATGGTCCTGAATTCATGAGGCTTTGAAACCAAAGTAAAGCGGCCTTTCGGCTCAGAAATTTCCACTTTATCACCAACTTCGAAACCGCCGAATAAATCATTTGTAGAACTTTCTTTGTTATTGATCTTGATTCCTAAAGTAATTTTCTGTTCAAATGGGGCTGAAGTCAGGGAAAAATCATTCTGAAAAACGGTTCCTTTCGAGGGGTATTTTACAGTCACATACTGCCCTGCTTCAAACTTGAAATTCGGTTTCAGCACTTCCGGAATATCAAATTCCATCTCAAAAGTGTTTTTGGTCAGTTGTCGCTTTTTCGTTAATTTTAGGCGGTGAAATTCTGCCTGCTTCGCTCTGGGTAAAAGATTTTCCATATCAATATTGTTTCAAAAATAATAAAAATAAAATGAAAAAAATACTCCTGAGTCTACTTGTAATCACATTAGTTTCTTCCTGTAAAAAAGAAACCGCGGTTGCCGAAAGTTCAGAAAACTACCAAACCGATTCGGTTACGGTTCCGGAATCCAACGTGCCTACGGAAAGCATCATGCCTTTCAAACAGATTGAATTAACACCGGAACAGACTTCGAAAATGCTTGCAAAACAGAATAATGATACGCTGTATATCACGAACTTTTTCGCGACCTGGTGCGGACCGTGTATGAGGGAAATCCCTCATTTCAAGGAAAAAATGCAGGAACTGAAAACGGAACCAATTAAATTTACGTTTATTGGTCTGGATGCCCGAGAAGACTGGGAAACCAAAGTGAAAGCGTTTGCTGAAGAAAATAATCTTTCTGACAACATCGTTCTGGTGGACGGAGAAAAACTCTCGCCAGAATTTTTCCCTGTAAATTTCAAAAAGTGGGACGGCGGTTCGATTCCGTTTACCATGATGCGGAAGGGCGACAAAACTGATGAAACCGTTGGGATGATGAGCAAAGAAATGCTTGCTGAAAAAATTAACTCTTTTAAATAAATATCACCTTCAGGTTTATAAACTTGAAGGTTATTATTATGAGCAAAAACTTCAAAATCATTTGCCTGCTCATCACTATCGGGATTATTTTATCAGTCGTCATTAACCTGAATATCGGATTTCTGAAACTTACTTTTTCTGATTATATCTCTTCCGATTCACTAAACTCCCAAATCGCGCAATTGCGCATCAACCGCGTTTTGGCGATGCTTTTGGCCGGCATTTCTATTCCAACGTCGGGGTTTCTGCTGCAGGAATATTTCCAGAATCCTTTGGCAGGTCCGTCGGTTTTGGGAATTACCTCGGTGGCGAGTTTAAGTGTCGCCTTTTATATCTTTTTCGCTAAGGATTTTATACTTCCTGAGTTCTTGCAGAACAGTTTCCTGAGCATTTCGGCCATTGCCGGAAGTTTCGTGTTGATGTTTATTCTGCTCGCATTTTCCGGAAGATTTCGGGATAAATCATTTCTGATCATTTTCGGGTTTCTGATTTCCGCACTGGCGGGCGCCGTGGTTTCAATCCTTCAGTTTTATGCTGAAAATCAGAGTCTGAAAAACTATATTTTATGGAGTTTCGGAGCTAATAATCAGGTTTCAACCAATCAGATTTTGGTGTTAACCGTTATCGTGATCATTGGATTGTTGATCAGTTTCAATGCGATAAAACCGTTGATCGGAAATTCTTTGGGAACTTCGTACGCGCAAAGTCTCGGTGTGAATCTTAATCGGCTTAAACTTTTTGTAATAGTGGCTTCATCACTGCTTTCGGCTTCTGTAACGGCATTTTTAGGACCTATTCTGTTCATAGGAATTGTGGTTCCGCATTTTTCCAGAATGATTTTCAATCCGGCAAAACTTTGGCAGCAATGGATTCTGAATATGCTCCTCGGAATATTCATCATGGAGTTTTTCTCCATTGTTTCCGAAACTAGTCAGTTTCCGTTGAATGTCATTACATCGCTGTTTGGAATTCCGGTGATTTTAATGATGATGTTGAATAAAAGAACGGTGTAAGATGTTTTTAGAATTAAAGAATACAACAATCGGTTATAAAACGCCTTTAATAGAAGGCGTTGAAACCGCGCTGGCTTCAGGGGAAATCGGTCTGCTTATCGGGAACAACGGTGTCGGGAAAACCACTTTAATTAAAAGTATTCTGCATCAGATTCCTGTTTTGGGCGGTGAAGTTTTGTTGAATCAGAAAAATGTTAAAAACCTTTCCTATAAAGAGATTGCAGAACAGGTTGCAGTTGTTTTTTCAAAATCGCAGATTCCGGCAAATTACACACTGACTGATCTGGTGTCCCTGGGCAAGTACATTCACTATCCTTATTATTTCGAACTTACAAAATCCGACAAACTGGAAGTTGAAGAAATTATTGAAAGTCTTAATTTGATGCAGTACCGTGATTTTCCGCTACAGAAACTCTCCGACGGAAATTTACAGAAAGCATTTATAGGAAGGGCTTTAGCACAAAATTCGCCGATGATTATTCTCGATGAGCCCACCACTCATCTGGACGAGGAAAATAAAATTATCATTCTTAAATTACTTCGGGAACTGGCTAAAAATCAAAGTAAAATCATTCTTTTTTCTTCCCACGACTGGCGTCTTTCGAAGGAGTTTGCCGATAAAATCTGGCTAATCAACGACAAGAAGCTGGATGCGGGAATTACAGAAGATATTCTGCTGCGGCATGATGAATTGCTGAACCCGAAAATCTTTTATTTTAGCGATGAATTTGTCCCGCCAAAGATTTTTGCACCGGATTTAGAGAAAGAAATGCTCTACTCGTTTCTCCAGAAAAACTGCAGAAAGAACCTCTCCAATTTGAAATTTGAATATAAAACACCATTTTGGGAGATTTCTGATGATACTATTCAAGAAAAATGTACATCCTTTAAAGAAATGTTAAGTTTAATTGAGAACTTTCATTAAATCGTTACTCACAGATTTTGTTTAATTTTTTCAGCAGGTTTTTATTATGCTTCTCATATGAATTAACGCTCACTAAATCAATACTTTATATTTTACAAGAAAAATACTATGCATGCATAGTATTTTTTGTTATATTTGTGAAACACCCATCGGAAAAATATGGAAAAGAAAAAAATTGAAAAGGTTGAGAATATTGATTTACTGCTGAAATCCACCTGGCTGTCGGTTTCAAAAATGTACTCCGACCTTGCACATGACCACGATGCAACAGCGGTTCAGGCATTGACCCTTTTAAAAATTGATCCTAAAGAAGGCACGAGAAGTACGAATCTGGGGCCCAAAATGGCGATAGAACCCACTTCGCTCACCAGGATCATTAAACTTCTGGAGGACAACGGCTACATCTACAAAGAGAAAACCACAAGCGACAAACGCGAAGTCATTATAAAATTAACCGATAAAGGACTGAATAGCAGAAATTTATCTAAAGAAGTGGTGGTAAATTTCAATAAAACGGTGGTAGACAGTATTTCTCAGGAAAAAATGGACGTTTTCAAGGAAGTAATGTCTGAAATTATGAAAATTGCCAACAATCTGAACAACAAAAAATAAGAATATGAAAAGAAGAATCAAACACGTTACGGTTCTCGGTTCGGGGATTATGGGTTCCGGAATTGCGGCGCACTTCGCCAATATTGGTGTTCAAGTGCTTCTGCTCGACATTATCCCTTTCGAACTGTCAGAAACTGAACAGAAAAAAGGATTGACCAAAGACGATAAATCTGTGCAGAACAGAATTGCTTCTGAAAATTTTGAAAAACTTAAAAAGGCAAGTCCTGCTCTTTTATATACTCCAAAATTTGCGGAAAGAATTACGGTTGGAAACTTTGATGACGACCTTCCGAAAATAAAAAACACCGACTGGATTATCGAAGTGGTGGTTGAAAGACTCGACATCAAGAAATCGGTATACGAAAAGATTGAGCAGTTCAGGAAACCCGGAACTCTGGTTTCGTCCAACACTTCGGGAATTCCGATTCATTTTCTCATTGATGGCCGAAGCGATGATTTTAAGACACATTTTGCCGGAACACACTTCTTTAATCCGGTAAGATATTTACCGTTACTGGAAGTCATTCCAACTCCGGAAACCGATCCTGAAATTGCCAGATTTTATATGGAATACGGCGCGAAGTTTTTAGGAAAAACTACCGTTCTGGCAAAAGATACACCGGCGTTTATTGCGAACAGAATCGGCGTTTTCTCGATGATGAATCTTCTGCACGAAGTGAAAAATTTGGGATTGAACGTGACCGATATCGATAAACTGACGGGACCTGTCATCGGCCGACCAAAATCTGCAACATTCAGAACTGCTGATGTTGTTGGCTTGGATACTTTGGTAATGGTTGCCAACGGCGTTAACCAAAGCGGTGTTGAAGCCAATGATTTCAATAACGTCTTCTCGCTTCCGGATTACATCCAGAAAATGGTCGATAACAAATGGCTCGGCTCCAAAACAGAGCAGGGTTTCTACAAAAAAATCAAAAACGCGGAAGGCAAATCGGAGATTCACGGACTGAACCTCGAAACGATGGAGTATGAACTCCAGGGAAAATCGAACTTCCCTACCCTCGAACTTACAAAAAATATAGACAAACCGATTGACCGTTTCAAAGTGCTCATCGGCGGAAAAGACAAAGCCGGAGAACTCTACAGAAAATCTTTGGGTGCCCTCTTCGCTTACGTTTCCCACAAAGTTCCGGAAGTTTCCGACGAAGTTTACAAAATCGACGACGCGATGCGTGCCGGTTTCGGCTGGGAAAACGGCCCGTTTGAAATCTGGGATGCGGTTGGCGTTCAGAAAGGAATTGAACTGGCAAAAGAATCGGGTTATGAAGTTTCAGACTGGGTTAAAACTGTTGAAACTTTCTATAAAGTGAATGACGAAGGTCAGAGCATTTTCTTCGATAAAAACTCAGGAAACTACAGTAATATTCCTGGGAAGGAATCTTTCATCATCCTCGATAATATCCGGAAAAACAAAACGCTTTGGAGTAATTCAGGTTCTGCTATTCAGGATCTGGGCGACGGAATCATCAATTTCGAAATTCGTTCCAAAATGAATTCTCTGGGCGGCGAAGTTCTGGACGGTTTGAACAGAGCGATCGACCTCGCAGAAAAAGAATACGACGGTCTGGTCATCGGAAATCAGGGTTCAAATTTCTCCGTTGGAGCCAATTTGGCCATGATTCTCATGATGGCGATCGAACAGGACTGGGATGATCTGAATATGGCGATTGCCTATTTTCAGAAATCCATGATGAGAGTCCGTTATTCCTCAATTCCCGTCGTAGTTGCTCCTCACGGAATGACTTTGGGAGGCGGTTGCGAAATGACTATGCACGCCGACCGCGTTGTGGCCGCAGCAGAAACGTATATCGGACTTGTGGAAACCGGCGTCGGCGTAATTCCGGGCGGTGGCGGAACCAAGGAACTGGCAATCAGAACTTCGCGTGAATTCCACAGCGATGATGTGAAAAATAACCGTCTGCGTGATGCTTTCATGAATATCGCGATGGGTAAAGTAGCCACATCAGCGTACGAAGCGTTCGATATGGGAATCCTGGAAGAACATAAAGACATAGTAGTCGTAGATAAAAACCGTCAGATCATGACTGCAAAAATGCTTGCAAAAAGCTTAGCCGAACACGGTTATACGCAGCCAATCGAGCAGAAAGTAAAAGTTTTGGGTAAAGATGCTCTTGGAATGTTCTACGTTGGAACAGACCAGATGCTGACCGGAAAATATATTTCTGCGCACGACAAACTTATCGCGGACAAACTTGCCAACGTTTTGGTCGGTGGAAATCTTTCGGAACCAACGATTGTTACAGAACAGTATTTACTGAACCTTGAAAGAGAAACCTTCCTTCAGCTTTGCGGCGAAAGAAAAACTTTGGAAAGAATTCAGTACATGCTGCAGAATGGGAAACCGCTTCGCAATTAGAATTTAGATGTCAGATATTAGAAATTAGATGAAAGCACACCGATTACACGATTTAATTATTTGGAAGAAATTAATGGTATTGGTTAAAGAAATTTATCTTTTAACAGACCATTTACCTTCTGAAGAAAAATTTGGTCTTATTTCACAAATTAGAAGATGTGCTGTATCAATTCCATCTAATATCGCCGAAGGTGCCGGACGAAATAATCCCAAGGAATTTAATCAATTTTTAGGAATTGCATCAGGATCCTGTTATGAACTGGAAACGCAACTGATTCTGTTGGTTGATTTAAATTTTAAAACTGATGAAGCCGCCTCACCCTTACTGAATAATCTAAATGAAATTCAGAAAATGATTTATAAGTTTAAAACAACATTAATAAACAGTTAGAAAATCTAACTTCTAACCTCTAATTTCTAAATACAACAAAATGAAACAAGCATATATCATTAAAGGTTTCAGAACAGCCGTTGGCAAGGCGCCAAAAGGAAGTTTGAGATTTACACGTCCAGACGTTTTAGCAGCAACCGTCATTGAAAAATTAATGGCTGCCGTTCCTCAACTCGATAAAAACAGAGTTGACGATTTGATCGTAGGAAATGCAATGCCCGAAGCAGAACAGGGCTTGAATGTCGCGCGTTTAATTTCGTTGATGGGATTGAACACCGACAAAGTTCCTGGAGTAACGGTAAACAGATATTGCGCGTCAGGTTCTGAGGCGATCGCCATTGCATCGGCAAAAATCCAGGCGGGAATGGCCGACTGTATCATCGCCGGCGGAACCGAATCCATGAGTTACATTCCGATGGGTGGCTACAAGCCCGTTCCGGAAACCGAAATCGCAAAAACCAATCCCGATTATTACTGGGGAATGGGTTACACCGCAGAAGAAGTCGCGAATCAGTACAAAATTACCCGCGAAGAACAGGATCAGTTTTCTTTCGAGTCGCATATGAAGGCTTTAAAAGCCAATGAAGAGGGAAGATTTGCCAACCAGATCGTTTCCATTCCGGTAGAATATAATTTCCTGGATGAAAACCAGAAGATGCAGACCAAAAAATTTGATTTCTCGGTTGATGAAGGTCCACGAAAAGACACGAGTTTAGAAGGTTTGGCAAAACTTCGTCCGGTTTTTGCAAACGGTGGAAGCGTAACGGCTGGAAACTCCTCCCAGATGAGCGACGGCGCGGCTTTCGTGATTGTGATGTCCGAAGAAATGGTGAAGGAATTAGGTCTGGAACCGGAAGCAAGACTTGTTGCCTATGCAGCCGCAGGTTTAGAGCCGAGAATCATGGGAATGGGACCCATTTATGCCATTCCAAAGGCTCTGAAACAGGCAGGTCTCGAACTCAAAGACATTGAACTGATTGAACTGAACGAAGCTTTCGCTTCCCAATCAGTTGCAATTAAAAAAGAACTGGATCTGAATCCTGAAATCCTGAATGTGAACGGCGGCGCAATCGCACTCGGACATCCGCTCGGCTGTACCGGAACAAAACTTACCGTTCAGCTTCTGGATGAAATGAGAAAACGCGGCAATAAATACGGAATGGTCACAATGTGCGTGGGAACCGGACAGGGAGCAGCTTCTATATTTGAGTTACTCTAGAAAAAAAAAGAGAAAAGAGCAAAGAATAAAGATTTCCAAAATGAAGCATAACTTCAAACATCTGAATATTTGGAAACTGTCCATTGATCTGGCTGATTTGATTTATGAAGTAACTGCAGACTTTCCAAAAAATGAAGTTTATAGTTTGCAATCTCAAATAAGAAGATCAGCGGTTTCGATTGCATCAAATATTGCAGAAGGTTCAAGCAGATCTTCCAATAAAGATTTCAATCGGTTTCTGGAAATCAGTCTTGGTTCCCTCTACGAAATACAAACTCAAGTAATAATTTCTACTAAGCGTAGATACATATCCGAACAGCATTCTGAAATTATCGAAAATCAAATCATTGAATTGCAGAAAATGATTTCCGGCTTCCAGAAAACATTAATGTAAAAGTCTTTATTCTTTTTTCTTTGATCTTTAATCTAATATTATAATTTAAAATTTCAAGACCATGAACGATACAACCAAAACAACCCTGATAGGCGGCGATTTCCTGATTACAGAAACGCCGGCCAAAGACATCTTCACCCTTGAAGACCTGTCTGATGAACAAAAAATGATGCGCGATTCTGCGAAAGAATTTATTGAAAGAGAAGTCATTCCGCACCGCGAAAGATTTGAACAGAAAGATTATGCCTTAACCGAAGAAAAAATGCGTCAGCTCGGCGAAATGGGTTTTCTGGGCGTGACAGTACCGGAAGAATATGGCGGCCTCGGAATGGGATTCGTAACGACCATGCTCACCTGCGATTATATTTCCGGAGCAAATGGTTCGCTGGCAACAGCATACGGCGCACACACGGGAATTGGTACCCTTCCTATCCTTCTTTACGGAACGGAAGAGCAGAAGAAAAAATATTTGCCGGATTTAGCTACAGGAAAAAAATTCGGAGCGTACTGTCTGACGGAACCGGATGCCGGCTCTGATGCCAATTCCGGAAAGACCAGAGCCAAACTCTCGGAAGATGGGAAAAATTACATCATCAACGGACAAAAAATGTGGATTTCGAATGCAGGTTTTGCTGAGATTTTCATTGTTTTTGCCAAGATTGATGACGACAAGAACATCACCGCCTTTATCGTCGAAAGGACCGGAACTGAAGGGCTTACTTTTGGGGCGGAAGAGCACAAACTCGGCATACGCTCCTCTTCTACCCGTCAGGTTTTCTTCAATGACATGAAGGTTCCTGTGGAAAATCTGCTGGGCGAAAGAAACAATGGTTTCAAAATCGCTCTAAATTCCCTGAATGTGGGAAGAATTAAACTTGCAGCGGCGAATCTTGACGGACAGCGAAGGATTCTCGGTCTTGCTACCAAATATGCGAACGAAAGAAAGCAGTTCGGCGTTGCGATTTCAACCTTTGGTGCGGTTCGGAAGAAAATCGCGGAGATGGCGACAGGCATTTTTGTTGCTGAAGCCGGATCTTACCGCGCAGCGAAAGATGTTCAGGATAAAATCGATGAACTGATTGCGGGAGGCATGAACCATCAGCATGCTGAACTGAAAGGTGTAGAGGAATTTGCTGTTGAAGCTTCCATTCTGAAAGTTTTTGTTTCCGATTTAACGCAGCATACTGCCGATGAAGGAATTCAGATTTACGGCGGAATGGGCTTCTCTGAAGATGCACCGATGGAAGCAGCGTGGAGGGATTCGCGTATTTCCAGGATTTATGAAGGTACGAATGAAATCAACCGTCTGTTGGCCGTAGGAATGCTCATCAAGCGCGCCATGAAAGGTGAAATCGATTTGATGAGTCCTGCCATGGCGATCGGAAAAGAACTGATGGGAATTCCTTCCTTCGATGTTCCCGATTATTCTGAACTCTTGAGTGAAGAAAAAGCGGTAATCGCCAACCTTAAAAAAGTATTTTTAATGGTTTCTGGCGCAGCGCTTCAGAAATACATGATGGAAATGGAGAAGCAGCAACATTTATTGCTTAATGCATCCGAAATCCTGAACCAGATTTATATGGCTGAATCCGGAGTTTTAAGAGCTGAAAAACATTTCAGTGCAGATTCTGTAGAAGTGGCGATGGCTCAGCTGAACCTTTACAAAGCGGTAGAAAAAATTATCGCTGCGGCAAAAGAAGGAATTGTATCTTTTGCGGAAGGAGACGAGCAAAGAATGATGCTTTCAGGCTTAAGAAGATTCACGAAATACACCAACCAACCGAATGTGATCGCTTTAACTGAAAAAGTAGCAGCGCATTTTGTAGAGAAAGGCCACTATTAATGTGTTGCGCGGAACAAAGCCATCCATATTTTAAATAGCAAAACGCCTCGGAAAACAGGGGCGTTTTGCTATTTAAGGATTAGAAATATGCAATATCTACCAAAAAAACAGCAGTGTTAAAAGGATGTCCGCATTTTTCATAAGGGTACACATATCTTAAAATGAGAAAAACATAAGTAACTCGGTTACAACATTTGAAAATTTGGAGGTATGGTAATATATTGGCATATTTGAGTTATCAGAAATCTTATACAAAAAGGTATCAAGATGAAAATTAGCAAATTAATAATGATTAAGTATTTTGCGGTTATCTGTTTATTACTAATATTATCGTGTGCAAAACCACAGGGAAACGGATTTGACTCTGCAGAGAATAGTTTAAAACTGACTCTGCAAAATTTTCCTATGATTGATAATAAACTAGAAAAAGTTAAGGAAGTAAATTTGGATTCTTTATCAATATCACTTTACAAAAATCCTCAAAAAGAAGATTATGATGAAGTTTTAGTTTTTAGAAAAAATGAGAAATTCTATGCAATTCCTTTTTTCTCAAATGTGTATTTTGATTACTGGAATTTTGAAAATGTAAAGCAGAAACAACTATATCCAAAAACCAATTCGACATTTGAAAAACAAATAAAAATTATGGTTTCCGAATTAAATTTAAATCCAGAAGAATTTGGACTGGTAATGAATGAACTGATGAAAAGTGTTTTAAATGCGGAAATAAATCTTGATTTAAAACCAAGAATATTTAAAAATTACATCTACTCTACTTTCAGAGTTGAAAAGTATAAAATCGAAGAAAGCGATTCTTGCAGTATAAGAACTGAAAAAATCTATGAACACATTCTAAAAGAATCAAATAAAACAATTAAATATCATCAATTCTATTTAGATTCTGAAAATGGGAGAATTTATGAACTGATAAATGATGGTAGGAAAAAAGGGGATTTAAAATTCAGAATAAAAGTCCATAGAATTGATTGTTTTTCTTATCGCTTAAACATATGAAAATATTGCGCAGATTATGTGTCATTTTTGTTAGCAGGTTTGAAGCTTAAATAAAAATCGTAGTTCTTCCTTTTGAACCCTGATCAGGATGCCTTCCTCAAAAGCCCCTTATAAATCTCCAGTTCCTTTCCAATTCCACCAGTAGACAATCCGCACCAGAATTTAACCTAATAAATGTTTTGAAAAATTAAAGCATTTCCCTATTTTTGAAAAATACGTTTTACAGCAGTTGCGTGGAAACTGAAAAATGAAAAGACTGAATATCGAAATTTCAACAATGACCAAAGAAGAGCTGCTGAACAAAGCCATAAAAATCGCCAGTAAAGCCCACAAAGGGCAAACAGATAAATTCGGTGCGCCCTATATCGGCCATATTATGCGCGTGATGAATTCCGGCAACACTTACGACGAAAAGATGGTTGGTGTGCTGCATGACGCAGTGGAAGACTGCCCCGAAATCACTTATGAATACCTTTTAGAGGAAGGGTTTCCGAATGATATTGTTTTCGCCATCGAATGTCTGACCAAGGATCCGCCGGATCAGGATTACACTGAATTCATCAAACAAACCGAGCGTTCCGCTCTTGCAGTCGCCGTAAAAATCAATGATTTACACGACAATATGGATCTGACCCGTTTTACGAAGCCGCTCACAGAAAAGGATATGAGAAGGCTCAACAAATACCTGAGTGCGTATTTATACCTGAAAGAAAAATATTAATCTGCTCCCGGAAACTCGTAATTTTTCTCGTCGGAACCGTCGATCGTGATGTTAAGTGCCAGATAAAGGAAATGTAAATTTTTGTTGCCGGATTGTGCAAATTCTCTCTGCCAAAGATATCCTGAAGCCATTCCGAAAGTTTCATCGATCTGATATCCGAAGCCGCCATACACCCTGTTTCTGGCAAACAGTGGATTTTCGGTCGTCACAAAAAATACTTCATCATATACATTTGCGAAAACCGTTCCGGGCTTAACCGATTTGGCATTCAACGGAACAGAAATATTCATGCGGTATCTTAAACGGATTCTGCCTGAATGCAGATCATCCTGCGGTTCGTAGAACCAGCTTTTCTCGGCTCTGAAACGGTTTTCAATCTTGAATTTTCCCGCCTTAAGATCAATCACATCCTGCAGCCAAACGCGGAATTCTTCTTTATCCATCAGCTGGTTTTTATAATTTCCGTAGCGGCCGATTCCGACGAAAGGTTTGTGGTTTTTTGTCAGGTTATAGCCTATTCCGCCTTTAATTTCGTAATAATCCGGATAAGAATAATCTTCGATTCCGCGAAGCTGTCCTTCCGCATAAAGAAAAAATTTAGGATGAAATTTATAGGTGACGGTAAGTGCACTGAAGCTTGAGATATGGTTCTGCTGCGCCGGGATTTTAAAAAAGATAAAAAGAATAACGAGAAATGCGAGCCGGTTTTTCATCCCGCGAAAATAATGCTTTTTGCGAATATGAACAGAATTTAACATACCTGATTTGCGATTGTACTTTTACAGCCCAATTTCATACGTGAAACCAATATGAAACCAACGTTTCGGCATCGGAACACCGAAGGTTTCGGTATAGTCGGAATTGGTGATATTGTTGATTAGAACGTACAGGTTCAGCTTTCTGAAATCATAACTTAATTTTTCATCAAGAATCTGGTAGCTTCCGGTCGAAACCCTTTCCTGATAACGGTAAATGAGTTGATTTGTGAATTTTCCGAAGAACTGATTTTCCAGTTTGGCCACGAACTGATGTTTAAGGTTTTCCATCACATAACGCGAAAGCAGATTGGCAGGCTGCTGCGAACGGCTTTCTAAAAAAGTGTAACCCACGGAATAGGATTTTATAAACGAATTAAAATGCTGCCCCAACTCCACTTCAATGCCTTTTGTATCAATTTTTCCGATGTTTTCAGCACGCCAGATGTCGTTCGCGTTCTGTTTTACCCAATCGATGGAATTCTCCGAGTTGCGCAGTAAACCGCTTACTTTCAGAAGCATATTGTTTTTCTGAAAACGGTAACCCAATTCTGCTGAAACGGCATTTTCGGGCTTAAGATCCGGATTTCCTTCTTCGGTTTCACTTACATAATACAGATCTGTAAAAGTCGGGATCCTGCTGACTCTGGACACATTTCCGTAGATTTTATGGTTGGTGCTGAAGTCATAACCTGCTTCCAGACCGGGATAAAAGAAATGGCCTTCTTCATTGTAATTGGCCCATGAAATTCCGGGAACAATATTCAGTTTATTCTCAAAAAATGAAAAATGATGTTCAAAAAACACCTGAGTAACGAACCTTTCGCGGTGTCCAAGATTGTTGCTGGCCAGAAACTCCTTGCGCAGTTCCGCACCAAGTCCTGTTGTTCCCCAGGTTGAAAAATAACTTCCGTTAATTTCTCCGCCGATGTTATTTCCGATGTGCATATTCCGGTAGATTTCCGGTTTATTTCGGATGTATTCATACATATCCTGACCTCTCCGCCAGTAAATATTCGAATTGAAATACCATTTTTCGGTTTTTTTATCGATTCCGAGACTTGCGACAGAAGCCTGAGTTTCCTCATACTGGTCTGTTGCGGCAGGCGTTGCGTAAAATCCGTTTGCACCGAATTTTTTCTCCTGAATACCCGCCTGAAACCTAATGTTTCCATTTTCTAAACGATATTGGTTCTGGTAATAAATATTGTTGATCTTGTAATCGGTATTGTAACGGTAGCCTTCAGAGCCTGATGAATTCATCTGAATGAAATTCGACAGTTTTTCATTTCCGAAATTCATGCCCAAACCTAAAGAATACGTGTCAAAATCTCCGCCACTCGCTGAAACAGTCACTTTCTCTTCCGCACTTGGCTTTGTAATAATGTTGATGACGCCTGCAAAAGCATTGTTCCCGTAACATCTTGCAGCCGGACCTTTAATGATTTCAATCCTCTCGACAGAAACCAGATCAAAAGGAATGCTCATGGAATTATGTCCGGTTTGAGAATCACTCATCCGGATTCCGTTTACGAGGATCAGAACCTGCTCAAAACTGCTTCCACGGAGCGAAATATCTGCCTGAACACCGTTTCCGCCTCTCCTGCGAATGTCGAACCCCGTAAACTGAGCCAGAATTTCTTCAATGCTTTTTGCCGGAGAATTTTCGATTTCCTTTCTGGAAATTATCGTGATATTTGCATTCACACTTTCGAGAGGGAGCGTTATAAATTTCCCCTGGACGGTAATTTCCGGGATTTTATTTTCGTTTTCCTGCGCAGAAAGTCCGGCTGCACTTCCTAAAAAAATCAAGGAGAAAAGAGTATTTGTCATTGCAAAAGATTTCATGAACCGCTGTTGTGATTAGCGGTAAAAATTTCATTAAAAAGAAGCGGCAAATATAAATAAGAATTCGGCGGCAGAAAAGTGAATATTAAAGAAGTGTGCATGAAATATTAAAATTCGAGTTCTGCATTTTCGGGTTAAATACCGTAATTTTGTAGGTCTCAATTTACCCATGGCTACAATGACCGATATAGATATTAAGAAACAGATTTTCGTAAAAAATGCACACCTCAATAACCTCAAACATATTGATGTGCTGCTCCCGAAGAATAAACTCATCGTCATTACCGGAGTTTCCGGCAGCGGCAAATCCTCTTTGGCTTTCGACACGATTTATGCCGAAGGTCAGCGCAGGTATGTGGAAAGTTTAAGTTCCTATGCGCGGCAGTTTTTGGGAAAACTGGAAAAACCTAAGGTCGATGACATCAAAGGTTTGGCGCCGTCAATTGCGATTCAGCAGAAAGTCATTTCCTCGAATCCGCGTTCTACGGTCGGAACTTCCACCGAAGTTTACGATTATATGAAACTGTTTTTTGCGCGCGTCGGAAGAACTTATTCGCCGGTTTCGGGAAATGAAGTGAGAAAAGATTCGGTAACGGATGTCATCAATTTTATTAAAGCATCTGAAAATGAGACTTTCCTGTTAAGAAGTCCGTTGAATTTTGAAGTTTCGCAGTTTTCGGAAATGATTAAAACCCTGAAAGTTTCCGGTTTTACGCGTCTGGAAGTCAACGGAAATGTTGCAGGTATTGAAGATCTCGAAAGTTTCGGTTTCGTTCCGGAAAAAGACATGGAAATTCATCTGGTCATCGACCGTTTCAGTTATGAAGAGGATGAAAGTTTCCTTCAGCGGCTTGCCGATTCCATTCAGATGGCGTTTTATGAAGGACACGGTTACTGCTCGCTGAAGAATATTGAAAGCGGAAAAATCACCGATTTCTCCAATAAATTTGAACTCGACGGCATGGAATTTATGGAACCGAATGTCCACTTTTTCAGTTTCAACAATCCTTATGGCGCCTGTCCCGAATGTGAAGGTTACGGAAAAGTCATCGGAATCAATGAAGATCTCGTGATTCCGAATAAAAATCTTTCGGTTTTCGAAGAAGCCGTTGCGAGCTGGAAAGGCGAAAGCATGAGTGCCTGGAAAAAAGATTTCATTAAAAAAGCAAAAGACTTCCCTATTCACAAACCTTACCATCAGCTTACAAAAGAGCAGAAGAATTTTTTATGGAAAGGTGACAATACCCGGAATTTCCCTTCCATCAGCAGTTTTTTCAAGATGCTGGAAGAAAACTTATATAAAATTCAGTACCGTGTAATGCTTTCACGATACCGCGGAAAAACTACGTGTTCCACTTGTGAAGGCCTTCGTTTGCGTGAGGAGACCAAATGGGTAAAAATCGGTGGCCATAACATCCAGTCGATGATCGAACTGCCGTTGGATGAACTTCTGCCACTCATCAAATCCCTCAAACTCAACAAACACGACGCCGAAATTGCGAAAAGACTGCTCTACGAAATCACGACGCGTCTGGAGTTCCTAGAGAAAGTAGGTTTGGGATATCTAACGATCAACAGAACTTCCAACACCCTTTCCGGAGGAGAATCGCAGCGGATTAACCTGGCGACCAGTTTGGGGAGTTCGCTCGTGGGTTCCATTTATATTCTGGATGAACCGTCTATTGGTTTGCACTCGCGCGATACCGAAAATCTGATTGAGGTTCTAAAAAATCTCCGTGACTTGGGAAATACCGTAATAGTCGTAGAACATGATGAAGATGTGATGAAAGCCGCGGATTATGTCATCGACATCGGTCCGGAAGCCGGCTATTTGGGAGGAGAATTAGTTTTTGCAGGCGATTTCAAAGCTTTGAAACATTCCGAATCTCTGACGGCAAAATACCTGACCGGAAAGCTGGAGATAAAAGTCCCTTCATCGCGCAGAAAAGCAAAAGAATGGATCAAAATCAAAGGCGCGCGACAGAATAATCTGAAAAATATTGATGTTGACATTCCTTTGGAAAGTCTCGTCGTAATTTCCGGTGTTTCGGGAAGCGGAAAATCAACACTGATGAAGGAAATCCTGACCAATGAGCTTCAGATACAGCTGGGAATGGGCGGTAAGAAGGGCGATTACGATTCGGTTGAATTCCCGAAAAAACTCATTAAAAATATTGAACTCATCGACCAGAATCCGATCGGGAAATCTTCTCGTTCCAACCCTGTAACTTATCTAAAGGCTTATGACGACATCCGTGACCTGTTTTCGAAACAGAAAATGGCGACCGTTCAGGGCCTGAAACCGAAACATTTTTCATTTAACGTGGACGGCGGGAGATGCGATGACTGCAAAGGCGAAGGCGTGATTAACGTCTCGATGCAGTTTATGGCCGATATTGAGCTGGAATGCGAAACCTGCAAGGGAACGCGCTTTAAAAACGAAATCCTCGAGATCAAATTCGACGAAAAAAACATTTCCGACATCCTTCACATGACTGTGGATGAGGCGCTGGACTTCTTTAAAGAAAATCATCAGGATAAAATTGTCACCAAACTGAAACCTTTGCAGGAAGTTGGTTTAGGTTATCTGCAGCTCGGGCAAAGCTCTTCAACGCTTTCCGGTGGTGAGGCGCAGCGCGTGAAGCTGGCTTCGTTTCTGGTGAAAGGAGCTACAACCGACAAAACACTATTTATCTTTGATGAACCTTCCACAGGACTGCATTTTCACGACATCAACAAGCTGCTGACTTCATTGCAGGCGCTTATTGAACTGGGTCATTCGGTGATTGTAATTGAACATCAGCCCGATATTATAAAATCTGCCGATTATATTATCGATATTGGTCCGGAAGCCGGAAAATACGGCGGTGAAGTGGTTTTTGCAGGAACACCGGAAGATTTAATCAAGAATAAGAAAAGCCATACGGCGAAGTTTCTGAAAGAGAAACTCTAGAGAATGATAAAGGATATTTCAACAGAGATAAGGAAGTTTTTACAGTTTCTGAAAAGTCCGAAATACAGCTTCTCAGATCACATCAGCCTGAACGATAAATACAGAATATTTACGGTACTCTTTTTCGCAGTGCTGATTCTGAATATGGCGGTAATTATTCCCTTACTGTCTTATGTTGATGAGCAGTTTCTGAAAATTGAAAGTCTTTCCTTGTTCGAGTATACAATAGGTACTATTCTGCTTTTCGCTGTAATCATTGCGCCGGTTTTGGAAGAACTTGTTTTCCGTTTCCCACTTAAATATGAAAGAAATTATGTGTTCCGCTTTGTTGATAAGATTACAGGCCGCACTTTTTTTTCACAGTTTTGGAAAAATAATTTTTCACTTATTTTCTATACCGTAGCTCTACTTTTTGGTTTTGCACATTCTTTAAATTTTAAAAACGATTGGACTCCCCTCTTTTTGTTACTACTGCCTTTACTTGTACTTTCGCAATCGGTAACAGGAATTTTTTTGGGGTATATCCGTCTTCGTCTCGGATTTATTTGGAGCGTCCTCTTCCACATGTGTTTTAATCTGGTAGTTATTCTGATCCCTTATCTGATATATGATCACGCGAAAATCATTGATCAGAAGAAACCGAACTATGAAATCAAGGTGATTGGTCTGTTCTGCAAAGACAGTAACATTTCAACAATTGTCCATAACAAAGCCGGGACTAAAATATTTATGATTGAAAGCACAAACATGGAGCTTCAGTCGGTATTGGACCTCACTTTAGAGAGAAAATGGAAGCTGGAAGACACACAGATGGTTCATTTTCACCTCAAATCCGATAAGGGAATTACTGAAGCGGAACTGGTGAAAATTTTGGATCAGGAATTTGAAATTGTTCCGGTGAAATGAATTTGATGTAAAACCTTTCACTTATCCACAAAAAAATGTTAGTAAAGTGTGAATTTTAACATTTGGTTTACATTCCGTATTAAAATATTATTTACATTTACAGTGAAATAAGACTGAAGTGAAGACCAAACTCTTTTCTGAAACCTATAGAATTACTTTTAAATTTAGTATAAAAATTTAAGCACAGCACCGTCGGCTGTGCTTTTTTAGTGGTGTTTAACTAAAAAATGAGATGTATTTATCTATTGGATCCGCTGCTAAACAGCGGATTCTTTTTTATCGAGCGTCTACCCTTTTCCGTAAAGGATTTCTTCTTATTTTTGTAATCCATTACAGCTTCATAGTTCAACGGATAGAATGGGAGTTTCCTAAACTTTTGATCCGGGTTCGATTCCCGGTGAAGCTACAACAGAGATCAGAAGAAAAGGCCTAATACTGTATCATGTACAATGTAAAATGTATAGTGATTCTGTCGTTAACTTCTAGCTCCCCAACCTTCTAACCTCTTAACCTTCCACCCCGTTAAACAAAAAAAATCCGCCTCATTGCAGAGACGGATTTTCTGTAACCAACGTTACCCATTATTTTTTATCGACTACAATTCGGTCTTTTCTGTTGGCCAGTTCCCACGCTGTAGCGAAAACCAGTTGCGCACGCTTCTGAAGGGCTGAATAATCAATCTTATTCGCATCATCAGTCGGTTTGTGATAATCTTCATGAATTCCGTCAAAGAAAAAAGCTACCGGAATGCCGTTTTTAGCAAAATTATAATGGTCAGAACGGTAATACAGTCTTTGCGGATCACTTGGATCGTCGTATTTGTAATTCAGTTCGAGTTTTGCGGTTTTGTTGTTCGCTTCCACATTAATTTTTTTCAGATCTGAACTCAGCATTTCCGAACCAATAACGTACACATAATCTTTGCCGCAGTTTCCGGCATCACATCTCCCGATCATGTCGATATTTAAGTTGGCAACCGTATTGGCCAAAGGAAAAACCGGATTATCAGCATAAAACTCAGAACCGAAAAGGCCGTGTTCCTCACCTGTTACATGTAAAAATAGAAGTGAACGTTTAGGTCCATGCCCAGCTTTTTTCGCTTTCTGAAACGCTTCTGCAATTTCTATCACCGCAACCGTTCCGCTGCCATCATCGTCGGCACCATTGTACACCACGCCGTTTTTGGTTCCAACATGATCATAATGTGCGGAAATGACAATGATTTCATTCGGTTTTTCACTTCCGGGAATAAAGGCCAGAATATTTTCGGAATCCGGTAAAGATTCGCCTCCTCTGCTTTTTGCGTTCATAAAAGATGCCGGAACTTTCTGGTAGTAAGAATTCATTGGGGTAGGATAAGAAACCCCCATATTCTGATACTGTTTAATCATGTATTCCCCTGCCTTTTTCTGGCCAGGGCTCCCTGTATCGCGGCCTTCCATTTCATCTGAGGCGATTACATACAGGTTTTTCTTAAGATCATCCTGCGAAATGGAATTATAGGATTCTTTGAAGGCGCCGCCTTCGTAGGAATAGTTTACAGATGCACAACTGGTTAGTAGAACTGCAGAAAACAGCGGAATCAGGATTTTTTTCATATTTCATATTTTAGAATTTTAAAAATACAATTATTTTTCAAATCTGCTCAAAACATCAGCGCTTTCAATAAAAAAGCCGGAGAAAATCTCCGGCCCTCATTTAAATCTGCTGCTGACTTTTAAAAATTCAAAACTTTTACGTCAATTCGTCTGTTCTGAGCTTTGCATTCGTCGGTGTCATTTGCTCCGCATACCGGATACTGAGAACCGAATCCTTCAGTTTCAATCCGGTTGCCAGCAATTCCGAGTTCCAGAAGTTTGAGTTTCGCGGTCTGCGCTCTCAGACTTGAAAGGGTACGGTTGGTTTCTTCACTTCCCGTATTATCGGTATAACCTCCCAGTTTTATTCTCATCTCAGGATAAGCGCTCATGATTTCAGCTAAATTATTCAGCGGGGTCTCAGAACCCATTTTCAGGTCGCTGCTTCCGCTTCTGAAATAAAGATTTTCAAGCGTGTACCACGAATTTGCATCCAATACTGTTTTATCCTGAAGTTGAACTCCCTGATAAAGATGATAAAGTTGGCTTCCTTTGCCCAGTGCAATTGATTTATTGTTGAGTTTAACTTCCTGAACTTCTCCGGTTTCGTAAACGAAATCACCCTCTTCGTTCAAATGACCTTTCACAACACCGCTTGAAATGGAATCAGAAGTTCCCAAATTCATTCCCGTTACGGCATTTGCATCTGTTCCATAAGCGGCAGCAGCCGAAGAATGTTTCAGTAAGCTTTCTATTTTAGCAGCTCTGTTGGCCTCAATTTGATCTTTATGCATGATCGCCAACGTTGGTGCAATCACTAAAGAAACAATAGACATCAGTTTAATGAGGATATTCATAGAAGGTCCGGAAGTATCCTTAAAAGGATCTCCCACCGTATCTCCGGTTACAGAAGCTTTGTGAGGCTCAGAACCTTTGTAATAGGTTTCTCCGTTGATTTCAGCACCTTTTTCGAAAGATTTTTTAGCGTTATCCCACGCTCCGCCTGCATTGTTCTGGAACATTCCCATCAGAACACCACAAACCGTTGCTCCGGCCAGGAATCCTCCCAAAACTTCTGGTCCGAAAATAAATCCAACCAAAAGCGGAGAAACAATTGCGATAGCTCCCGGTAAAAGCATTTTTTTGATGGAAGCATCCGTTGAGATGGCTACACATTTTTCATATTCGGGAACGGCTTTCCCTTCCAGAATTCCGGGAATTTCGCGGAACTGACGCCTCACTTCTTCCACCATAGCCATAGCAGCCTGTCCCACTGCGGTAATCGCCAGTGAAGAGAAGATGAAAGGAATCATTCCTCCAACAAAAAGTCCGGCCAGAACATCGGCGCGGTAAATATCAATTCCGTCGATTCCTGCGATTCCGACAAACGCTGCAAATAAAGCGAGGGCGGTTAACGCTGCGGAAGCGATGGCAAAACCTTTTCCGGAAGCTGCAGTGGTATTTCCAACAGCATCAAGAATATCCGTTCTTTCGCGTACTTCTTTCGGCAGGTCACTCATTTCGGCAATTCCACCTGCATTGTCTGCAATCGGGCCGAAAGCATCAATTGCAAGTTGCATGGCAGTAGTCGCCATCATTCCCGCTGCTGCAATCGCAACACCGTAAAGACCGGCACACAAATAAGATCCGTAAATCCCGCCCGCTAAAACCAGAATCGGAAGCAAAGTGGATTCCATTCCCACTGCTAGTCCGCCGATGATATTGGTCGCGTGACCTGTAGAAGACTGTTTGATAATGCTTTTTACGGGTCTTTTGCCCATTGCGGTATAATATTCCGTGATAATACTCATTAATGTTCCTACGACAAGACCTACCATGATTGCGCCGAAAACTCCCATTTTGGTGAATTCAAAATCCCGCAAAACCATCGTGTCCGGCAAAAGATAATTCACTAAAAAGTATGAAGAAATCGCGGTAAGAACAATACTTCCCCAGTTTCCTAAGTTCAAAGCATTTTGTACTCTTGAAGTATCCAGATCTGAATCTTCACTGATCTTCACGAAAAATGTCGCGATAATCGAGTAAATAATTCCTGTTCCTGCGATTAACATGGGCAAAAGGATCGGTGCAAAACCACCGAACGCATCATCTGAAAAAGTTTCCCTTCCCAAAACCATTGTGGCAAGAACCGTTGCCACATAAGAACCGAATAAATCTGCTCCCATTCCGGCAACATCACCAACATTGTCTCCAACATTATCTGCAATCGTGGCGGGATTTCTTGGGTCATCCTCCGGAATTCCGGCTTCGACTTTTCCAACGAGATCTGCACCTACATCGGCAGCTTTGGTATAAATTCCGCCTCCTACTCTTGCAAAAAGGGCAATTGATTCTGCACCAAGTGAAAATCCGGTAAGGATTTCAATGGTTTTCTCCATTTCATGTGTATTCACCCCTGAATCAGGCGCAAAAATCTGTTTGATAATGAGATAAACCGCGCCTAATCCGAGTACAGCCAGACCCGCAACGCCCATTCCCATTACGGAACCTCCTGTAAAAGAGACTTTAAGAGCTTTGGATAAAGATGTTTTGGCAGCTTCCGCGGTTCTGACATTGGATTTTGTGGCGATTTTCATCCCGATAAATCCTGCCAAAGCGGAAAGGAAAGCTCCCACTACAAATGACAAACCGATTGACCAGTGGGAATTGGCGTTTGATGCGCCCATAATTCCCAGTAAAACAGCTACAATCACTACAAAATACATCATGATTTTGTATTCCGCTTTTAGGAAAGCCATTGCGCCGTCGGCAATATGGCCGCTGATTTCTTTCATCCGGTCGCTGCCCGCATTCTGCCTGCTCACCCATGCGCTTTGCACAAAAGTATAGATCAATGCAATCACCCCAAAAACCGGTACTAAATAAAATAAGTCCATAGATATTTTAAGTTTTAATAGTTAATAATGTGTTAAATATAGGAAAATTCACACGTACTTTTTCATATTTTTAAAAAATCGTTATCAATTGGCTTAAAAAGCAAAAAAGCAGGTAAAATTACTTTACCTGCTTTTTGTATTATAAATTATATTTTTTTAGCCTCCGAACTTGCTGGCATAATCTTCCTGAGAAGCCAATATCACTTTCTTGGCATGTTCAGATCCGTACACTTCCTCAATTCTGCATTTTGCAGGCTCATCCGGCAGGTTTTTGTAGGTTAAAAAGTAGTGCATCAGTCTTTTTACTTCAGCCTGCGGCAGTTCAGTAATATCTCTGAAATGTCCGAAAGCGTGATCGCCTTTCATTACGGCAACAATTTTATCATCAGCCTCACCTTTGTCGATCATTTTAAAACCTCCGATCGGGATGGCTTCCATAAGCATTCCTCCTGAGTGAATGTTGTGTGAACTCAGCACACAGATATCAAGTGGATCCAAATCTCCCGTCATTACATCGGTTGCACCTCTTTCAATCGCCAGTTTCAGAACTTCATCATGACAGTAGGTTCTCGGAATAAATCCGTAAAGCGCAGGAATAATATTTGAAAACTGCTGTGGGCGGTCAACTTTAAGATAACCGCTCTGTTTGTCGATTTCATATTTAATGGTATCACTCGGAACAATTTCCACAAAAACATTTACAACATCCGGAGCCTCCTCACCTGCTGAAATTCCGTGCCATGGGTGGGCTTTAAAATTTGGTATCATTTATCTATTCTAATTATTTAATTATTTATTTTGCGGTCAGGAACAAAGCATCTTTTTTCAGCAGCTGAAGACTGTCTGAAATAAAATCCTCACCTTCCACATAGTTCATCAGGAAAACGGTTTTAAAATCCTTCAGATCCGCATTATCGCCTAGGTTTTCATACGTGCTGTGAAGCAATTTAATGATGGCGTTTTTGCATTCTACAATATTCTGCCATGAATTTTTGCTGATGTACAGCTGCTGCGACGAATTGTAGTCGTATTCTTCGGAAATACTTTTTTCCAGAAGGAAAATATATTCGTGTACATTCAGATCGCTGTTGAATTTGGCAACAAGATTCGATGGTTTCAAACGTTCCAGAAAAAGCGTCATTCTTTCGTACGCCTGCAGATTGTTTACGTTATTGGATTTTACCGACAGAATATCGAGTTCTTTATTCTTCAAATTAATGTAGGTGAACACGAACAGCCGCAACAAAACCAAAAGCGGAACTGCAATAAGGAGCGCAAAAGCGTACGGGTAAAATGGTTCGAGATTCATCTGCCTGTTTGAGATTGCAAAAATAAGCAATTATTGCTGTTTGAGGAAGATGTTCGTGATAATTTTGAGTTTTGAAGGCTGCAGAACGGGATATTCCTGCAGTTCGGCACCAAAACTTTTAAAAAACACTTCAATTCCGCGGATATTTCCACCCATAAAATCGAAAGACCTCTCATGAAGATATTCCTTAAGAATCCGGTCGATAAGAAATGAGGAGCCGTTTTCATCCCGGAATTCAGCATTATTGATCAGTCCGAGCAGAGAAAAAGTAGAATCGGAATCGGTTAGTAAAGCCAGATTGGTTAAATTTAAGTCCTTAAAACTTCCGAAAATTCTGAGTTTTTTTTCCTGATTCAAATACGTAACATACGCCAGAAATTTTTGCAGATCAGAAGCTTTATCAAGACCTTTAAAATGCTGTTTAATAAATTCAAGCAGTTGAGAATCTAGTTGAAGTTCTTTAAAATTCAGATGCTGTGCTGACTTAACGGTTGATTTTCTTCCTTTAAAATAATTTTTTCGGTTTAAAGCATAATCACCCATTCCGATGAAATAATTTTTTTTGGTAACGGCGATACCTTTGAAAGTGTTTTTACAGTTAAAAGCATACATCACCGTTCTGAAATTTTTCTCTAAAAAAGTCAGAAATTCAAGGTTGATTTCCGGGCTGTCCGTTCTTCCAAAAACACCCAACTGCTGACAGAACAGCGGCATCAGCACAAACTGAAATCCGAATTTTCTTTTCAAAGGAACCGGCATCACAAACTCATAATCGTTGAAGACCAGAATTTCCCAGTTTCCGTTTAAAAAATCCAGTACTTCCTTCCGGGCATAGAAATTTTTCTGTACAGAATTTTCAATACAGTTTTCATATTTTTTGAAGTCGATTTCTGTGTATTTCAGTCTTTTGATCATAATAAACTTTCATCAGCAAAACTGAAATAGGCATTTTGGGTGATTATTAAATGATCGAGCAACTGAATATTGAGGATTTTTCCGCCATCTGCAATCTGGCGTGTAATTTTAAGGTCTTCCTGGCTGGGTTTCAGGTTTCCGGACGGATGGTTATGTGCAATGATGATACCGGTCGCAAAATTTTCGAGGGCATCTTTAAACAGAATTCTGATGTCTACAACCGACTGGTTAATCCCGCCGGAACTGAGTTTTGTTTTGGAAATGACCCTGTTACTCTGGTTCAGAAATAAGGCCCAGAATTCTTCCGTCTGCAAATCTGATAAAAAAGGAGAAAGAATCCGGTAACTTTCGGTGCTGCTGCTGATCTGAACTTTTTCGGGCACTTCCTGAGCAGCACGTCGGCGTCCCATTTCCAGGGCTGCTGCGATGGAAATCGCTTTCGCTTCACCAACTCCTTTAAATTTCATCAGATCAGAAATCCTGAGCAGCGATAAATTATGCCAGTTGTTACCGACAGATTTCAGGATTTTTCTGCCCAGTTCCACTGCCGATTCGTCGCGGTTCCCGCTGCCCATAATTATTGCGAGAAGTTCTGCATCCGAGAGTGAATCTTTGCCCTTCAGCAAAAATTTTTCTCTCGGTCGGTCATCTTCAGCAAGGAATTTAAGGGACATTTGGTTTGAATGAGTGGATTCAGGATATAAATTTATAACAAAAAGTTAAAAACAGAATGAATCGCTTCAAAAACATTATCTAATAAATAATCTGTCCGTCTTTCATCACGAGTTTCCGGTCCGTGGTATCCGCCAGATGGATGTTGTGGGTTACGATCACGAAAGTCTGACGGTATTTGTCTCTTAAATCAAAAAAAAGCTGGTGCAGATCATCTGCATTCTTGGAATCCAGATTACCGGTAGGTTCATCGGCAAAAATAATTTTCGGTGAATTGATCAGCGCCCTTGCCACTGCGGCACGCTGCGCTTCGCCACCCGACATTTCATTGGGTTTATGGTGCAGCCGGTGCGCGATATGGAGATCTTCAAAAAGCGAATAGGCTTTGTCCAGCGATTCTTTTTCGTTTTTTCCGGAAATTCTGGTCGGCAGAAGCACATTCTCCAACGCGGAGAATTCAGGTAAAAGCTGATGATACTGAAATACAAAACCGATATTTTCATTTCTGAATTTAGAAAACTGCTTGTCGCTCATATTGATGAAGGACTGCCCATCCAACATAATTTCGGTATTGAAATTTTTGGGATTTGTGGGAGCATCCAAAGTTCCTAAAATCTGGAGCAGTGTCGATTTTCCTGCGCCGGATTCCCCGACAATGGAGACCACCTCCCCTTCCTTAATGTGAATATCAACGCCTTTCAGGACTTCTAAATCACCGTACGATTTATGAATATTACTCGCTCTGATCATAGCTTCAAAAATAGTGAATTGATTTTATATTTAAAGAAAAAATCCTTTCAAAAACATTTTGAAAGGATTTTCATGAAATTTTTTATTTTTTTAGAGCAGCAAAGTCAATGGCTGTTCCAGATACGTTCTTAAAGTCTGCAAAAACTGCGCTCCGGTTGCACCGTCAACCACTCTGTGGTCGCAGGCAAGGGAAAGTTTCATGGTATTTCCTACGACAATCTGTCCGTCTTTAACAATCGGTTTTTCAATAATCGCTCCGACTGATAAAATCGCTGAATTCGGCTGGTTGATGATGGATGTGAAAGTCTCAATCCCAAACATTCCCAGATTGGAAACCGAGAAGGTAGAACCTTCCATTTCATTGGCTTTCAGACCTTTTGATTTTGCTCTACCTGCCATATCTTTCACCGAAGCTGAGATTTGGTTGTAATTCATCTGGTCAGCATTTTTCAGCACCGGAACCACCAAACCGTCAGGGATCGCCACTGCAACACCAACATTGATATTCCCGTGATGAACAATTTTGTCTGCATGCCACGTTGAATTTACCTGCGGATGTTTTCTTAAAGCCATCGCGGTAGCCTTGATCACCATATCATTGAAGGAAATTTTGGTATCGGGCAGAGAATTGATTTCGTTTCTGGCTTCAATCGCTTTATCCATGTTGATTTCAACGATCAGATAGTAATGCGGTGCAGTAAATTTGCTTTCTGCAAGTCTTTTCGCGATGATATTTCTGACCTGTGAATTCGGGGTTTCTGAATCTTCACCCTGCACAAAATTCATTGCCGGCGCAGTTTGAGTTTGAGTTTGCTTCGCTTCACCCGCAACAGCAGGTTTTGCGTCAGTTGCTTGAGCAGTTTGAGTGGAAGGCGTGAAACTTTCCACATCTTTTTTTACAATTCTTCCGTTTTCGCCGCTGCCTTTCAAAGCATGAACATCAATTCCTTTGTCTTCCGCCATTTTTCGGGCTAAAGGAGAGATGGCGACTCTTTCGCCTGATGAAAATAAAGCTGCAGGAGCCGACTCTTTTTCTGCTGTTTGAGCAGCCTGTTTCGGTTTGTCTTCTGATTCTGAAGTTTTGGTTTCCGCTTTTTTCCCACCGCCGGAAATAACTCCGGAAACATCAGTTCCTTCAGGTCCAATGATGGCTAAAACAGTATCTACCGGACTTGCGCCGCCTTCTTCGGTGCCAATGTACAGCATCGTGCCGTTGAATTCGGATTCGAAATCCTGAACGGCTTTATCGGTCTCAATTTCTGCGAGAATATCGCCTTCCTTCACAGCATCGCCTACTTTTTTGTGCCATTTCGCGACTTTTCCTTCCGTCATCGTGTCGGAAAGTCGGGGCATTGTAATCACTTCCACTCCTTCCGGAATATCTGCCGAAACATCTTCTGAAGATTCTGACCCTTCTTTTTCAACCGGTTTAGTGGTTTCTACGTCGGTTACATTATTTTCCGTTTTATTTTCTTCCGGAATTCCTTCACTTTTCGCTTCGGAAGTTCCGTCTGATTTTGCAGCTGCGGTTTCTCCTCCTTTTAAAGAAGAAATATCTTCACCTTCTTCACCAATGATGGCCAAAACTGAATCTACTGGCGCAGAATTTCCTTCCTCAGTGCCGATATATAAAATTGTTCCGTTGTATTCCGATTCGAAATCCTGCACGGCTTTGTCGGTCTCAATTTCTGCTAAAATATCGCCTTCCTTAACGGCATCGCCTACTTTTTTGTGCCATTTCGCCACTTTTCCGTCCGTCATGGTATCGGAAAGTCGGGGCATTGTAATCACTTCTGCCATAATCTCTTATTTGATAATGAGTTGATTTGATAATTTGATAATGAAAAGTAATATGTAATTTTCCATATTACCTTAAACCTCATTATTTTAGTTGTTTTCCAGTTTGTTGAGGAACGGATAATCTTCCTGTGCATAAACATATTCGTAGATTTTTTCAGGATCCGGATATGGTGACTGTTCCATAAATTCTACACACTCTTCTACAAAACCGCGGGATTTTTCGTCCAAAGCTGTAAGCTGCTCTTCCGTTGCCCAGGAATTTTGCAAAATCTTGTTTTTTACAATTTCGATTGGGTCGTCTTTTTTGTGTTCCGCCACTTCATCCTTCGATCTGTAAGGTTCCGCATCGGACATTGAGTGCCCTCTGAAACGGTAAGTTCTGGCTTCGATGAATGTTGGTCCGTCACCTCTTCTTGCTCTTTCAATCGCTTCATAAGCCGCTTCCGCCACTTTTTCGGGATCCATCGCATCTACCGCAAGACAAGGCATTTCGTAACCCAGTCCCAGTTTGTAAATATCTTCGTGGTTGGCTGTTCTTTTTACGGAAGTTCCCATTGCGTACTGATTGTTTTCCACTACAAAAACCACCGGAAGTTTCCAGTTCATCGCCATGTTGAATGTTTCATGAAGAGAACCCTGTCTTGCCGCACCATCACCGAAAAAGCAGATGTTCACCGCTTTTCTGTCATAATATTTATCGGCAAAAGCAATTCCTGCACCTAAGGGAATCTGGCCGCCTACGATTCCGTGACCGCCATAAAATCTTTTTTCTTTGCTGAAAATATGCATAGATCCGCCCATTCCACCGGAAGTTCCGGTAGCTTTTCCGCAAAGTTCAGCCATAATTCTTTTAGGATCAACGCCCATTGCCATCGGATGGATATGACATCTGTACGCCGTAATCATGCTGTCTTTGGTCAGGTCCATTGCGTGAGTAAAACCGGCAGGAATGGCTTCCTGACCGTTATATAGGTGTAAAAATCCTCTGATTTTCTGTTTGAGGTAAAGAGAACGGCATTTGTCCTCGAACCTTCTCCACATCGTCATTTCTTCATACCATTTCAGGTACACTTCTTTTGAAAATTCTTTCATGTTAAATTGAACTATTCAGCAAAAATAATAAAAACTTTGTCTATATGGCTGCTTGTAACGAGAAATTAAACTTTTAAAAAGTAAAAAATCTTATTTTTGGAACATTAATTTGGATTATGCTTAAAACCCCCTCTCCCATCGTTACCGGAATCTCGAAATTCATTTCCAATTTTTTCAATCCGCTCACGTCGCTGATGATCTATTTTCTGTATTTCAGTACCGAAAATTACTCCCTCCGTGAAGCTTCGGTGCGGTTCCTGCCCATTTTACTTCTCACGGTGAGTCCCATTTCGTTGTGGATTGTCTGGAACGTAAAAAAAGGCAGGTATTCGAACATGGATGTTTCGAACAGAAATCAAAGGAAAAGCCTGTATTTTTTTATTGCAGGAGCGATGATCGCTTACCTTCTTTTCGATTATTTTAAAAATGAAACGCTTGACCTCGTCATGTTTTTTCTGTTGATTCTCCTTTTGGTCCTGCAACTGAGCAATTATTTCATCAAAAGTTCCATGCACACCGCTTTTAATGTTTTTGTCGCGGCTTTATTTTTTTCGGAAAACGCAGCGTTGGGAATTATCTGGTTGGGCATCGCTATTATCGTTGGAATCACCAGAATTATTCTGAAAAGACACACTCCGCGGGAAGTACTCACCGGTTTTGCGATCGCGGGATTGGTTTCTTTTACTTATCTTTATACCTATATCCAGGTGCAACACTAACCTCGCAATAACTTCAAATTTAAAAGAATAACATAAAAAAACAGATGAAAATAAAGACGCTGACTCCTGCCGAAGAAATACTGATGAACATTTTATGGAAACTTAATTCCGCCTACATGAGAGAGGTTATGGAGCAATATCCTGAACCGAAACCCCATCAGAACACCGTTTCGACGTTTATGAAGATTTTGGTGGAAAAAGATTTCCTAACCACCGAAAAAGAAGGCAGGATTTTCAAATATACCGTTGCCGTTCCACTTGAAGATTATAAAAAATTTCAGCTTCAAATATTTTTAGCGAGCTACTTTCAGAACTCAGGAACTGAACTCGTAAAAACCCTTCTTGATGAAAAACTGCTGAAAACCACCGAGCTTGAACCTTTTGTAAACCTCAAAAACAAAACTTCAGTTTCGGCCACCAAAAAGGAAACTGCCATGAGTGATTTTATTGAAGAAATAACCTCGGACAAAAAACCGAAGAAGAAAGGCAAAAAGAAAGACAAAAAGAAGAAAAAATAAAGCTCCAGATCATGCGCCAAAAAATCAGGGAAATTTTCGGAAAAACAGGAACCGTCCTCACCGGTTACCCAATGGTTCTGCTGATGGCTTTTCTCGGTGCGGTTTCACTGATGTGTTTTGCTGACGGGAATTACAGTGCCAACGAAAATTATTTTGTTTTCATCCGGTTTTCGTTGGTGGCCTGTTTGGGAATTTCGCTCATGTTTGCCCTTAAAATGCTTTCCGAAAGGATTGGAAAAGGTCTGCTGATCGAAATTGCCGGTGTTATTTTCCTGATTTTCTTCTATTTTTTACTTCCTGATGAAGAAAAACATTTCGGTGAACGGTATGCATTTCTGATCATTCCAACTTTTATCCTGTCGCATCTTCTCGTCTCTTTTATTGCCTTTATCGGCGCTAAAAAGGAATTGAATTTCTGGCAGTACAACAAGAATCTTTTCATCAGTACTTTTTTAACCGCAGTTTTCACAGGCGTTTTAACCGGCGGAGTTGAACTGGCGATTTTGGCGGTAGACAAGCTTTTCGACTTTAACCTGGATGACCGGTATTACACGGAAACATTTTATCTTTTATCCATTTTCGGGAGCTGTTTCATCTTTTTACTGTTTAATGAAAAAGGCCTGAAACATCTTGAAAAAGACGGGAATTATCCGTTGATCCTGAAGTTTTTCACCCAGTACATCCTTATTCCGCTGCTGCTGATTTACGCGGTGATCCTCTACTTCTATTCCGCGAAAATCCTCATCAACTGGGAACTGCCGCGCGGTTGGGTGTCGTATCTTATTCTGGCGTATTCGGTGGTGGGAATTTTGGCTTTACTGCTCGTTCATCCTTTAAAAGAAGGCTCCACCAGATCCTGGGTGAAGATATTTTCAAAAATCTTTTATTTTACGCTGCTTCCGCTCATCATCCTACTTTTCACAGCCATCTTCACGAGAATTTTAGAATACGGTTATACCGAACCGAGGTATTTTGTGCTGTTACTGGCTCTGTGGTTGACTTCCGTAGTCCTTTATTTTATTTTTGTTAAAAACTCCACCATCAAATTTGTGCCGGTAAGTCTGTTTGCTTTTGGGATGTTTTCGCTGGTATTTCCGTTTCTTAATGCTTTTTCGGTGGCAAAAAGAAGTCAGAAAACGGAATTAAAAAATGTTTTAGTCAGTAATAATTTGCTTAAAAACGGCACAATTGATTTTGGTAAAAAAGTTTCGGATACCGTTGCTGATGAAGTTTCAGACAAATTCGGATTCCTTGCAGAACGGCAGGAAAAAAAGGTACTGCTGAATTTTCTAACGACAGCCGACCAAAAAGCGATCGCTGAAAGTTTAAACGACCTGAATTCCTCCGGAGTTCAGTATAGCCTTCGGAACCGTTTTAAAAATGTGGAACAGACGAAGAAAACGGATTCGCACCGTGTTGAAATTGTGTCTGTAAATAAATTTCAGAATATTTCGGATTACGATTATGTAAGCAGGATCAGCAGCTTTTACGACAAAGGCATTACGGTTAATAACGATGTTTTCAGCATAAAAAATAGAAACGGCGTTCAAAATCCGTTTTTGGAAATCACATTGAATGGCACAGAAAAGTGGGATGTTTCTGAATTCATCATACAAACAGCCGAAAAGTATCAGGATAAAACCGGAAGGTTTGAAGTCCCTGAAATTTCAACGGAAGGTGAATTGGGAGACTACAGCGTAAAAATCATTTTCGAAAATATTGCGGTTGAGGAGATGACCAGCAAAAGAATTTACTTTAATGACGGTTATGTTCTCCTCAGAAAAAACAGCAAAAAATAGAACACAAAAAAAGCGGCTTAAAAGCCGCTTGATTATTTTTGTAGATAAAATCTTACCAGTTTGAACCGCCACGACTTTCTCCACCGTAACCGCCACCTCCACGGTTGCCGCCACCATAACCTCCGCCTCCGCCTCGGTTGTTGTCGAAACTTCTTCTTGGTTTGTCTTCTCTTGGTTTAGCTTCCGAAATGTTAAGTTCTTTACCGTCCAATTCTTTTCCGTTTAAAGCTTCAATGGCGTTTTTGCCATCTTCGTCGCTCATTTCTACGAAACCGAATCCTCTAGATCTCCCGGTTTCTCTGTCTGTGATAATTTTGGCAGAAGATACTTCTCCAAATTCTGAAAATAAATCTTGCAACGACTCTTCTTTGGTTGCGTAATTAATGTTTGAAACAAAAATGTTCATCATAAAAAAAATTAAAAAATTAATACTTGATTGTCAATTATAAAGGAAACTCAACAATGGATGAACATCAATTGATTTCGGATATAAAAACGGTTGCAAGATACAACTATAAATGAAATATGCAATCTTTTTAACATATTTTATACAAGTTCCTTGAAATTACCTAATTATCTGAGCTTATAACTGGGTTTGCCGCCCGATATTGTACTATACTTCGTGCGACAGATTTTCTACAGAGGTGCTGCAGCAGCGAATATATTGCTAGATTTGTACCTATTTAACATTTTCTATTTTGAAAAAAATTCTGATTATTGACGACGAAGAAAAAATCAGATCCTTACTTGCCAGAATCATCAGTTTGGAAGGATTCGAGGTCTTACAGGCTTCTGACTGCAGGTCGGGGCTGAAGAAGTTGACGCAGTGTGAAATTGATGTCGTGCTTTGCGATGTAAGGCTTTCTGACGGAAGCGGCGTGGAACTTTTAAAAATCATCAAAGAAAAATATCCGGCTACCGAAGTTATTCTGCTTACCGCTTACGGAAATATTCCTGACGGTGTGCAGGCCATGAAAAACGGCGCTTTTGATTACCTCACGAAAGGTGATGATCATAACAGAATCATCCCGCTTTTATACAGTGCATGCGAAAAGGCTGCGCTGACCAAAAGAGTGCAGCAGCTGGAAAAACAGCTGGACGAAAAGCATTCGTTTGATAAAATCATAGGAAAGTCTAAATCTTTAATTCAGGTCGTTGAACTGGCAAAAAAAGTCGCCAGAACAGACACCTCGGTTCTGTTAACCGGCGAAACCGGAACCGGTAAAGAAGTTTTTGCACAGGCCATCCATCAGGAAAGCAGCCGAAGCAAGGAGCATTTTGTTGCCATAAACTGTTCAGCCTTCAGCCATGATTTACTGGAAAGCGAAATGTTCGGTCATAAAGCCGGAGCATTTACAGGTGCGTCAAAAGACCGGAAAGGTCTGTTTGAAGAGGCGCATAACGGGACTATTTTTCTGGATGAACTGGGCGAAATGGCTCTGGACCTGCAGGCAAAGTTGTTGCGGGTCATCGAGTCCGGAGAATTTTTAAAAGTAGGCGAAACAAAACCTACAAAAGTAAATGTGCGGATTATTGCAGCCACAAACCGCGATCTGGAGCATGAAATAGAACTTGGTCGCTTCCGCGAAGATCTGTTTTACCGCATTTCGGTTTTTCAGATCCCATTGCCTGCATTGCGGGAAAGAGTTGAAGACATTGCAGTTGTCGCACAGCATTTTATTGATTTTTTCGGTCATAAAATGAATAAAAAAATCCTCTCTGTTCATCCCGATTTTTTTACCGCTTTAAAACAACATCTATGGAAAGGGAATATCCGCGAACTTAAGAACGTCATCGAAAGAGCGGTAATCCTGAATACAGGTACAGAACTGTCATTAGACGATCTGCCCATTGAAATTCAGATTAAATCGTCCGTGAAATCCGGAAAGCAACTTTCGGCCTTTTCACTCCAAAGTGTGGAGAAACTCCACATTCAGAAGGTTCTGAACCATACCCACGGAAATAAAGCTGAAGCGGCCCGCCTTCTGGAGATTGGCATTGCTACGCTATACAGAAAAATTGACGAATACAGGTTGAACGAAATTTAAAAAATTCAAATCCAATCCTTCCCTTCTGATAATAAGTCTATCATTTTGATAGGCTTTTTTTGTTTCCTAAATTTTGCAATCACTTATTAAATAATTAACATTCAATTAGTTAAGATTAAACTGACACTGCCGGTATGTCATTAGTATGTAGAGTTGTAACGCGTGAATTTTAAACTCTGATTGAACATATTCACATACTAAACAAATTAATTCAAAAACAATGTTGACAATTATTTTAACTGCTGCAGGAGCAGCCTGCTTTGCACTCTTTCTAAAATCAATAGATTTTTTTGAGAAGATCTAAAACAGAACTGACCTAAACTTCACACACGAGATTTCACAAATAACAACTTCATCAAAATTCAATAACATGACTGCACTCTTCATCCTAGCCATCTTGGTTTTTCTCTACATCATTTATGTATTGCTGAAACCGGAAAAATTTTAAACCGCTTATTATAAACTGTATAAAAAATGAACACAGAAATTTTAGGAATTATCGTAATGTTTGCCGCGTCTATTGCTTTGGCAATACCCTTTGGTAAATACATTGCCAAGGTTTACGGAGGCGAGAAAACACTGCTCGACCCGCTGTTTAACCCTATAGAAAAAATATTCTATAAAATCAGCGGCATCGTCTCCACCAGAGAAATGAACTGGAAAGAGCACATGACCGCATTATTAACCATTAACTTTGTCTGGTTTCTCCTCGGAATGGGAATTTTAATGACTCAGCAGTGGCTGCCGCTCAATCCCGACAACAACCCGAACATGAGCGCTGATCTTGCATTTAACACAACCATATCGTTTGTGGTGAACTGCAATCTGCAGCATTATTCAGGGGAAACCGGTCTCAGTTATCTGGGCCAAATGTGGCTGATGTTTCTGCAGTTTGTAAGTGCGGGAACCGGTTTGGCTGCCGCTGCCATTCTGTTCAGGGCGTTTCGCGAGAAAACTACTGTTGAGTTAGGAAATTTCTATGACTTTTTCCTTAAATCCTGCACCAGAATTCTTTTGCCGGTTTCGTTTGCAGTTGCTTTGCTGTTGGTTTTTAACGGCACACCCATGACTTTTGATGGCAAAGATCAGATCACTACTTTGCAGGGCGATACTGTAGAAGTTTCTACCGGTCCCGCTGCTGCATTTATTGCCATTAAACACGTAGGAACCAACGGCGGAGGATTCTTCGGAGTCAATTCTGCACATCCTTTTGAAAATCCCAGTTATTTCACCAACATGGTTGAAATGGTAGCCCAGCTCATCATTCCGATGGCGATGATCTTTGCGTTCGGCTATTTTATCAGAAGAAAGAAGTTTGCGTGGATGATCTTTGGGGTCATGACGGTTGGATTTTTACTGCTTGCAATTCCCAACATCAATATGGAAATGAACGGAAATCCCACTATTGCAGCAATGGGAATTGATAATACATTAGGTGCGACCGAAGGAAAAGAAATACGTTTGGGTGCAGCCGCTTCCGGCTTCTGGAGTATTGTGACCACGGTAATTTCAACCGGTTCGGTGAACTCCATGCACGACAGTACCATGCCGCTGTCGGGAATGAATGAATTGCTGGCCATGATGGTAAATGCTTTTTATGGCGGAAACGGTGTCGGACTTTTAAACTTTTTCATCTTCATTATTCTTGCGGTTTTCATCAGCGGATTAATGGTGGGCCGGACTCCGGAATTTATGGGTAAAAAAATTGAAGCCAGAGAAATGAAAATCGCGATGATCATTGCCCTCCTCCATCCTTTCCTGATTTTAGTGGGCACCGCCTTGGCCACTGCTTTTCCGGAACAGGGCGCATCTACCCTTAACAATCCCGGCTATCACGGGTTCAGCGAAATCCTGTATGAATATACATCCTCTTCGGCGAACAACGGAAGCGGATTTGAAGGACTTGGCGACAATAATTTATGGTGGAACATCACAACAGGTTTTGTTTTGATTTTAGGCAGATTTTTACCCATTATCGGACCCATCGCCATCGCGGGATTACTGGCCGGTAAAAAATACATCCCCGAAGGAAATGGAACTTTAAAAACAGATACCTCAACATTCGGTCTGATGGTATTTGCAGTTATCGCCATCATTGCTGCGCTGGCATTTTTCCCTGCGCTGACTTTAGGACCTATCGCCGAATATTTTTCAATGAAATAATGAGCATTACTTATAAAAATAATAAAATGAAATCAGATCATACCTCCCTGTTTCAAAAAGAGCTGCTGAACGAAGCTTTAGTGCACTCTTTTGTGAAACTCAATCCAAAACTCATGTTCCGGAATCCGGTGATGTTTACCGTAGAAATCGGAACCGCCGTGATGCTCATCGTTTCTTTATGGACCCTGACCGGAGAAAAATCCCAGGGAAGTTTCGGCTATAACTTTGCCGTATTCCTCATCTTACTGCTGACGCTGCTCTTCGCCAATTTTGCGGAAGCCATTGCTGAGGCGCGTGGCAAAGCACAGGCCGACAGTTTAAGAAAAACTCGCGAAGAAACTCCTGCAAGACTGGAAAACGGAGAAATGATTTCTTCCTCACAACTTAAAAAGGGAGACGTATTTATCTGTGAAGCAGGCGACATCATCCCTACCGACGGAGAAATTATTGAAGGTCTTGCAACAATCGACGAGAGTGCCATCACGGGGGAATCTGCGCCTGTAATCCGGGAATCGGGCGGCGATAAAAGTTCGGTAACCGGCGGTACAAAAGTATTGACCGACCACATCAAAGTACAGGTCACCACCGAACCGGGGGAAAGTTTTCTGGATAAAATGATCGCTTTGGTCGAGGGTGCGTCCAGACAAAAAACGCCAAACGAAATCGCACTGACTATTCTGCTGGCAGGCTTTACATTGGTTTTCATCATTGTAACCGTCACGCTTAAACCTTTTGCCGATTTTGCCAATGCGCCCATTACGATTGCGTCCTTTATTGCACTCTTTGTCTGTCTGATTCCCACTACGATTGGAGGATTACTTTCCGCAATCGGGATTGCAGGAATGGACCGCGCATTACGTGCGAATGTCATCACCAAAAGCGGGAAAGCCGTAGAAACTGCGGGAGACATTGATGTTCTTCTGCTGGATAAAACAGGAACCATCACTATTGGAAACCGAAAGGCTACCAATTTTTACCCTGCAGACGGCATCAGCGAAGCACAGATGATCAGAGCTGCGGTATTGAGTTCCATGAGTGACTCTACTCCCGAAGGAAAATCAATTATTGAACTGTCCGGAGTGGATCCGCAGACTTTTGATGTAAAAAATCCCCAATTTATACCGTTTTCTGCAGAGAGCAGAACTTCGGGAATAGATTTCGAAAACACCCGGATCCGCAAAGGAGCGACCGATGCTATTAAAAATATTTCGGAGAAAGCAGGCCATACTTTTCCTGTGGAAACTGAAGAGAAAGTAAAGGTAATCTCCAGCAACGGCGGCACTCCATTGGTCGTAGCAGAAAATGAAAAAGTTCTGGGCGTGATCGAACTACAGGACATTATTAAACCCGGAATTCAGGAACGTTTTGCGAGGCTTCGTAAAATGGGCATTAAAACGGTGATGGTGACGGGTGATAATCCGCTGACCGCTAAATTTATTGCCGAGAAAGCAGGTGTGGACGATTTTATTGCCGAAGCCAAGCCCGAAGACAAAATGAATTACATCAAAAAAGAGCAGGCTGAAGGAAGGCTTGTCGCCATGATGGGCGACGGAACAAACGATGCACCCGCGCTTGCGCAGGCAGATGTGGGTGTTGCGATGAACAGCGGAACTCAGGCTGCAAAAGAAGCGGGAAATATGGTGGATCTGGACAATGACCCCACCAAACTCATCGAGGTCGTGGAAATCGGCAAACAGCTGCTCATGACACGCGGAACACTCACCACCTTCAGTATTGCCAACGACGTGGCCAAATATTTCGCGATCATCCCGGCTCTTTTTATCACCGCGATCCCTGCACTTCAAAGCCTTAATATTATGAATCTGGGCAGTCCTCAAAGTGCCATTTTATCGGCAGTGATCTTCAATGCACTGATCATTCCCTTCCTGATTCCGCTGGCGTTAAAGGGCGTTGCTTACAAACCGATCGGCGCGTCGGCATTATTACGCAGAAATCTGCTTATTTACGCATTGGGAGGCGTGATGGTTCCGTTTATCGGGATTAAAATCATCGATATCGTTGTCTCTTTATTTATTTAAAAATCATATACAATGAAAAAACACATTTTACCGGCCATTAAGCTTACCGCAGTGACCCTAATATTTTTTGCAGTACTCTATCCGTTGGCTGTTTGGGGAATTGCACAACTTGCCCCGAACAATGGAAAGGGAGAAATCACAGTACATCAGGAAAAAAAATATTACACCAATATCGGGCAGTCTTTTACGCAGGATCAATATTTCCGTTCCCGTCCGTCAGCCGTTGATTATAATGCAGCCGGATCCGGAGGCATTAACAAAGGACCATCTAACGAAGAATATCTCGCAGAAGTTCAGGCCCGAATTGATACCCTTTTAATCACGAATCCCGGAATGACAAAAGCGGAAATACCTGTTGATCTGGTTACCGCCAGTGGAAGCGGTCTGGATCCTCATATTTCAGTTCAGGCTGCGAAATTTCAGGTAAAACGGATTGCAAAAATCAGAAATTTAAGTCCTCAGAGCCTTGAAAAACTGATTGCAGAAAAAACAGAACGTCCTCTCATAGGTCTTTTCGGCCCTGAAAAAATAAATGTCCTGAAGCTGAATATCGCATTAGACCAATTAAAAAAATAAAAACAATCTTATAATAACAGAATAATGACTAAAAAATTAATAATCGCTGCATTTCTTACAGGAAGTTTAGGAAGTTTGTCGGCTCAGGCAGTAACCGAATCTGATTCAGTAAAAAAAATTACTCTCAGCGGATATGCGGAAGTATATTATCAGTTTGATGCCAACAGACCGCTCAACAACACCCGTCCCGGATTTGTGTACAGCCACAACAGAAATAATGAAGTGAGCCTGAATCTCGCCTATCTAAAAGCAAACTACAGTACCGAAAAGGTGAGAGCGAATGTCGCTATCGGGTTAGGTTCTTACATGAGTGCCAATTATTCTGCGGAACCTGATGTTCTAAAGAATATTTATGAAGGCTACATCGGTTTGAAAATTTCCAAAAAACACGATCTCTGGATCGATGCCGGAATTCTTCCCTCTCATCTCGGTTTCGAAAGTGCCACGGGAAAGGACAACTGGACCCTGACCCGCAGTATGTTTGCAGAAAACTCTCCGTACTTTGAAACAGGTGCAAAAATTTCTTATACTTCGCCCGGCGGAAAGTGGTTTGTCAGCGGTTTGGTGCTGAACGGATGGCAGCGCATACAAAAGGTTGACGGGAATTCTACACCCGCTTTCGGACATCAACTTACCTATAAACCCAATGCAAAACTCACGCTGAACAGCGGTTCATTTATTGGAAATGACAAACCCGACAGCACCAGGCAAATGCGTTATTTCCATAACCTTTATGCCATTTATCAGCTCAGCGATAAGGTTGGACTCACTGCCGGGTTTGATATCGGAGCCGAACAGACAGAAAAAGGAAGCAGCAGTTACAATACCTGGTATACGCCCGTTTTAGTAGCCAAATACACTTCTACAGATAAGTTCAGCATCACCGCGCGAGGCGAATATTATCAGGATAAAGCAGGAGTGATTATAGCAACAGGAACGTCGAACGGGTTTAAAACTTTTGGTTATTCCCTGAATACAGATTATGCGATTTTACCGAATCTGGTTTGGCGGACTGAAATTAAAAATCTGGCCAGTAAAGACGCTATCTTTGTTAAACATGACGGAAATTTCAACTCAAACAGCTTCTCCGCCACAACAGCTTTAGCTGTAAGTTTTTAAACAAAGTGAAATAAAAGACGTTATTCAGTATTTCTTGTCTCAAAAAACATCCAACACCGCAGAAAAATGGACGAAGAAAGAAAAACCGCAGAACATTTTCTCCAGCTGATTAAAAAATCGCGTCGGGGAAAATTCAAATTGTACATCGGCATGAGTGCAGGTGTCGGGAAGACCTTCCGAATGCTTCAGGAAGCGCACACCTTGCTGCGTAACGGTATTGATGTAAAAATCGGATATATCGAAACGCATCGCCGTGCAGAAACGGCAGCCCTTTTGGAAGGGCTGCCGCTGATTCCGCGGAGAACTTTATTCTACAAAGGAAAAGAACTCGAGGAACTGGATGTTCAGGCAGTCATTAATCTCCGGCCCGAAGTGGTGATCATTGATGAACTGGCGCATACCAATATTGAAGGCAGTAAAAATCAAAAAAGATGGCAGGATGTTTTTGAGATCCTGGATGCGGGAATCAACGTGATTTCAGCGGTAAATATTCAGCATATCGAAAGCCTTAATGACGAAATACGAAACATCACCGGAATTTCGGTACAGGAAAGAATTCCGGACAGCGTGGTGGCACAGGCAGACGAAGTGGTGAACATTGACCTTACGGCAGACGAACTGATCGGGAGGCTGAAGGAAGGGAAAATTTATCACGCCGAAAAAATCGCGGCGGCTTTAACCAATTTTTTCCAGAGCGACAATATCCTGCAGCTTCGGGAACTTGCCCTGAAAGAAGTGGCAACACAGGTCAACAGAAAGGTGGAAACCGAGGTTTTGAAACCCAATACCTTAAAACACGAGCGGTTCCTAGCCTGCATCAGCAGCAACGATAAATCCGCAAAAACCATCATCAAAAAAACAGCAAGACTTGCGAATTATTATCATAGCAAATGGTTTGTACTCTATGTGCAGACTCCCGCTGAAAATGCCGATAAAATCGCTTTAAGCAAACAGAGGCATTTGATTAATAATTATAAATTAGCGACTGAATTGGGAGCTGAAATCATCAATGTACAGCATTCATCAATACCTAAAGCCATCATCAGTCAGGTTGAAGAGAAAAAAATCACGACCGTATGTATCGGAAAACCCCGTTTAACCTTATGGAATCTTATCCTGACCACCGGTATCTTCAACATGCTTTTAAAAAAACTGTCGGCGAAAAATGTTGATATCGTTATACTGAGTTAGCCAGTGAATCCTGCAACACTGAACACCATCAGAATTATGCTTCTCTTAAAAGAAAAGAAAAAAAATGAAAATTAAAACGAAACTCATCTCTGGCGTAGGCCTGCTGTTTGCCTTTATTTTTTTACTGGCCGCAATGAGTATCTTCTATGTAAATGCGCTGAAAAGGGACACTAATAATATTCTCGTAGCCAATTACAACACCCTTCAGTATTCGCGAAATATGCTCCTGGCGTTGGAGGAAATTCCAGCAAACAGAGAGGCCGTTTCGGTTTTTGAAAAAAATCTCACTAAACAGAAAGCTAATGTGACAGAAGTTGGGGAAGAGGAAAGAACGTTGAACCTTGCCAACCACTTCAACAGGTTAAAACTGAATCCCGGGGATTCACTGCTGGCTTCTTCCATCCGAAATGATATTGCTGAGCTTATGCGTCTTAATATGGATGCCATTGACAGAAAAAGCAGTATTGCCAGTACCACTGCAGACCGTGCGGTATTCTGGATTTCTGCGGCAGGAACCCTCTGTTTTTTGATTGCATTTATTTTGCTCATAAACTTGCCTGGAAATATTGCCAATCCGATTAAGGAACTTACAGAAAGCATCAGACAGATTGCGAATCAAAACTACAAAGAACGTGTACGGTTTGAAGGCAACAGTGAATTTGGAGAATTGGCAAAATCCTTCAATACCATGGCTGAAAAACTGGAAGAATATGCCGAAAGCAAACTCGATAAAATCATTAAAGGAAAAAAAAGAATTGAAACGCTCATCAATAACCTTCATGATCCGGTTATCGGCATTGATGAAAATAAAAAAGTACTGTTTGCCAACGATGAAGCCTTAAAAATTTCAGGCCTTAAACAGGAGAATTTTATTGGCCGGCAGATTCAGGACGTGGCGGTAACCAATGATCTGGTAAGGGATTTAATAAAAGAACTGATTAATCCTGAAGCCCGGAAAACAAAAGAACCCATCAAGATTTTTGCTGACGGTAAAGAAAGTTATTTTGAAAAGGAACTGATTGATATTCAGGTAATTCCTACGGGTGAACAGCTTTCTCAACTGATTGGTCACGTTATCCTGCTGCGTAATATCACTCCGTTCAAGGAACTTGATCTGGCAAAGACCAATTTCATCGGTACCGTTTCCCACGAATTCAAAACACCAATTTCATCAATGAAAATGAGTCTCCAACTGCTCGAAAATGAGAACATAGGAACATTAAACGATGAACAGAAACAGCTGATCGACAGTATTAAAGATGATTCGAACCGTCTTTTGAAAATCACAGGAGAACTGCTTAATCTTACGCAGGTCGAAAGCGGAAACATTCAACTGTCGCTGGAACCTACGGATCCAAAAGAACTTGTACGTTGGGCCACAGATGCCACTAAAACACAGGCAGAACAGAAAAATATAAAAATGGAAGTCGTCTGTCCCGATCATCTGTCTAAGGTGGTTGCTGATGAGGAAAAAACCATCTGGATCCTGATCAATCTCATTTCCAATGCCATTCGGTACTCTTATGAAAGCGGAACGGTAAAGGTAAAAGTTTCTGAAGAAGAAGGTCAGGTTAAATTTATTGTAAAAGACTATGGAACCGGAATTCCGGAGAAATACCTCGGTAAAGTTTTCGACCGGTATTTCAGGGTTCCCGGAACCCAAAAAGAAGGAACAGGTTTGGGACTTGCTATCAGTAAGGAGTTCATTGAAGCACAGGGCGGAACAATAAGCGTAGAGAGTGATCTGGGATCAGGAAGCACCTTTACTTTTGCGCTGAAGAAGGTGAAAATATAGATATTAATTTAAAAATTCATTTAAAACATAAAATGAATCAGAGTCACTTTCAGAAGTGGCTTTTTTCATATTGAATCTGGAAGTGTTGAAGGAACGGTTACTTAATTGTGATCTTTCCGTTAAACGGGAACTGCGCAAAATAAATAATTAAATTGTCCTTAATCGTCTCGAAACCTTCAGACATAAACACATAGATCGCTCCCTGAAGTTTATACAGACACACTTTTGAGGAAGAACCGACTCTGGCTTTGCCAGTACTGATGGTGAGACAGTAATTGTTTCGGGCCGCATCATATTCCCAGTCGTCCTCTGAAAATACAAATGAAACCTTTTTACGGGTAAACAAATTTAAAAGCATGGTTTTTAATAATTTTCATACAAAAGTACAAATTTTATAAAAAAACCATAATAAAATATAATATTTATTTATAATAAAAGGATATAGATTTCAGGATTTTTATGAATTTATGCAAAAAACGGCCTGCTGTAAAGCTTTAAGACAAATCTTCCATTTTTTAAAAATCAGCAATGTGAATGATAATTAACCTTTAAATCAATATCGGCCGCAATTATACCCCTAAATAAATGGATAATCCTACCTTTAAAACGGATAACCGATGGCAATATTGAGAATCAGGTTGTCTCTTCTCCACGTACTGTTGCCAAAATCAATCTGACTGAAAGTCCAGCGCTCCCCTTCTTCATAATACGGAACCCGAAGCGGCATCGCCAAATCGAGTCGCAGGATGAGGATTGAGAAATCAAGACGCAAACCAACTCCGGCTCCAACCGCTATCTCTTTCGCAAAATCTTTTGAAAATTTTCCTCCCGGCCGCGTCGGATCTTCATTGATGAGCCACACGTTTCCTGCATCTGCAAAAACAGCCGCGTTCAGAAATTTATAAATATTTGCGCGGTATTCTGCATTCACTTCCAGTTTCACGTCTCCCGACTCGTCAAAGAAAAACGTTGCGTTCTGGCTTCTCGGGTCATAACTTCCGGGTCCTAATGTTCTGGCACGGAATGCACGGATGCTGTTGCTTCCGCCTACAAAAAACTGCTTCACGTACGGAATGGTTGTGGAATTTCCGTACGGATAACCCACTCCTGCAATAAATCTGGTTGCAACCGAACTTTTATCATTCACTTTTCGGTAATAGCGGAAATCGTGTTCTGTTTTTGCATATTGGCTGAACTGAATATTAAAAAGTTCTTTCTGATCTCCTGCTTTTGCATTGGCTCCCGTGACCAAACCTGCAATTGTTCCGGCCAGATCCACGCTTCCTCTGTAATAGAACGTATTCTTTTTTGGAAGCATGGTGTTGGTGTAGGTGTAACTGTAAGTTGGCCCAAAAATCAACTGCTTATCAACAACCCGCTGAAGAGAGGGATTTGGTGAAATTCCTGCTGCAGGATTACCGTCGATCTGTTCCTGATATTTTTCGGTGATATTCTGCGGAGCCACCAAGGTAACATCCAATAATTTTAACTGATGCTCTTTTCTTTCATTTTCTTTCCACAGATAGCCTGCCGAAGTGGTAAAATTATGAAGGGTATAGAGTTCAGTACGGCTCAGATATTCATAACCAATATCAAAATTCGTCCGCGGAACAAAGGCACTTGAAGAAGAAATCTTGAAAGGCGCAACAATTCTCGGGATTGAAAGCTGTGCATTTGCGCCTACTCTGATGATGTTGTTGGCATCTTTCGGGCCGCCGACCTGTACATCAAATGCGCCGAACACTGCTGCTTTCAGCTGTTCAGCTCCACGGAAAAAATTACGGTGCGTCCAGTTCAGGTTAACTTCTCCGCCGGTATAGTTGGCAGAACTGGTCTTGCCTAAAGTTTCCAAACGCAGCGACTGAAATGGCCGCGGTGTTAAAAGATAATAAGCATCAAATTTATGGTTGAGTGAATCAGAAACGACAAATTCATTTTTCACAAATTTAAAAACACCAAGACTGATAAGCCGGTTAAGGGATAGATTGTGGTCTTTCCGGTTATACAGATCACCCTTCTGAAAATAAAGTGCGCGGTCGAAGATTTTGGATTTGAATTTATTTTCAGGATCAATGATATACAAATCATTGATCACTTTTACCGAATCAGTTTTGTAAGGGATTCCGTACTTACCGAGCTTTACATCAGCTAAATTATAGTCCGGAAAAACGACCGTTTTATCAATTGTAAACTGCTCTTTCGCCAACGTTGGGGTATTGTCCTTGAGTTTTACAAAAAGTTCTACTTTTGGTTCCTTCGTAACGGTACTGTCGGCCTGAATGACAATATTATCGGGACTGAAATAATAGAATCCCTTGTTTTTAAGGTGTTCATCAATCCTTTCACGCTCCGCTTTAATCACATCCAGGTCAAAAGGATTACCAACTTTCAGAAAAGATTCGGCTTTAACAACCTGTATTTCTGAATTGATGACCGAAGAATCTGCAGGAAAAGTCACACTGCTGATCAGATAACGTGCACCCGGTCTTAATTCATAAATGACCTTCGCTTTTCTGTTTTTCGAAATCGTATCCGAAGAGGCTCTTGCATTGAAAAAGCCTTTATTTTCAGAATAATTTACAATGATTTTTTCATTGAATTCACGGTCTACATCTCCAAGCAGAACCGGTTTTTCCCCGATTTTATATTTGAGCCAGTAGCGCAAACCTTTTTCTTTCTTCGGTTCTTTTGTGATGTTGTAAATATACAGTTGGGGCCTTAAGCCTAAAAAAGAAGAATTCGGTTTCGGCCGTAATTGCTCCAGAAGCGCTTCCTTCAGATTCGATTTGTCTTTTTTGGAAAGCGTATCATTAATAACGTTGATTTTTGCTCCGGTATAAAGCATTTGACCCTCCTGCAGGAATTTGGTGTTGCTGCACGATGAAAGTACGACAAACAGCGACAGTGCTGCGACTGTTTTACAATAAATATGACTGTATTTCTGCATTATTTTGAAGTCGTGTTTACGGTTGGTAGGTTCTTTTCTTTCTGTTTTTTATTGCGCTCAAAAATCTCTCTGAATTTGTCGTAATCCAGGGTAATGATGAAGCCGACACCCGTTTCAATCACCTGTCCCTGTAATGCAACCTGATAATTGTTCTTCCGGTAAGCGCGTAACATATATCTTCCGTCTTTCGAAAGGCTGTAATCCAGCGTTACATCTCCTGCGATATTGGTCATTTGCTCATTTTGCCGCGCGTCCCCTTCCACACCAAAATTATTGCCTACCGTCACTTTCAGCCGATCATCAAAAAGTCTTTTCGTTAAACCTACGTTCAGATCTGTTCTTTCATTCCGGTCTCCGGTCGAATAATCTTCAGTAGATTCCAAGTCGAAATTCAGCTCTACTCCACCAATTAAATCGGAAGCAAGATTATTCAGCTGCTCCGAAAGAATCCGGCTCACACTCTGTTTGGCAACTGTAGACGCTGATAATCCGGTGTCGCTCTGGAAAGGATTTTCACCAATAAATCTGTTCAAAAGCAACAATGCAAAAACCTGTTTGTTCATTTCAGCTTCGTCGCGTCTCAACTGATCAAGTTTGGCCCGTGTATTATCTAAAACGGTAGCGGAAATGGAGCTGTTTTCCTCAGCAGTCGTAATATCAAAGGTAATGACAGGCTTCATGAGCTCGCCGTTCATTTTCAGTAAAGTATTGAAAGGAATCCGCTGTTTGTACTGGTTCAGTTCGCTGCCGTTAACTCCTGTTAGCTGTTGCTGAAGCAAATCCAAAGGTGCGGCTTCGGTCGTATAAACGGCCGTAATGTTCACGTTAGCAGAGGTCGGTTCGCCGATCCAGGTAATGGTGCTTCCTTTCTGGATATCGAATTTTCTTTTCAGTAAACTCACTGACATTTCGTAGGCGCCTTTTTCCACTTCATACACGCCGACCAAAGTTGTTTTTCCTGAAGGATCGATGCCACCGGTTAACTGAGCCTCGCCCTGAAGTTTTACAAAATCTCCGTTTGCTTTATCAATGACGAGGGAAATTTTGGCTTCTTTATTCACCTCAATATTCACATTCACATCCATTCCCTTGATGTCGCTTTGGTTCGTAAGTGAATCTGCTTTAATGGTTTTTTGAAGTGCAATCTGGTCTTGATCGATGAACTCTACAATCCCTTCGCGGTCCTGTAAGGAAGGCGATGACTGCGGAAGAACAAACGTGAAATCGGTTTTATCGGTAACGGACAGATTTCCGTCGACTTTCGGTAAATCCAGATCGCCCCGAATCCGCAGGTCTGCATTTACGGCCAATACGCCATACATCATCCGGTCGTTGTTCTTTTCGGAATCCACCACTTTAAAATTATCAGCATTCACATCAAGATTGAACGCAAAATCACGGTACGTTTGCGTGAGCACGCTTCCATCAATAACAACAGCGTTTCCGGCATCATCTTTAATATTAAAATCATCGAATTCGATACCGCGGCCGGTAAACTGAATTTCGTCGTTGATGTTTTTAAATTTACTTCCCAACTGCCTAATTCCGAGACCAACTTCATTGAATTTCACTGTCCCCAGAACAGAAGGTGCTTTTGTGTTGCCCCCAATTTTAAGATTCCCTGAAAGGTAGCCTTCCGCATTTTCAACGGCATTCATTGAAAGCCCCTGAACGGTCTTCATCTGAAGTCGGGTGATCTCCATATTCATGTCCAGTGTACTTGAACTCGTGTTGTAAGTTCCCAGAAGTTTCAGATCATTATCATTCCCGGAAAGTGCTACATCGGCGCGAATCAGCTGACTGGTTTCGTTATTCACTTTAACCGCAAGATTTCCGACCGGACTTCCGTACACAAACAAATCCGTCACCGCCAAATCAGAGGTGAACGTCATATTGTTTTTAAGATCCCGGATCTGCGCGGTACCGTTGATATTTCCCTTCGCTAGCAATGAATCTTTTTTGATCATCTCCGTAATGGTCTCGATCCCGAAATCTTTAATGGAAATGTTCAGCGGACTGTTCGGGGCACTGCTTTCCGACTGAAGCCGAATTTCGCTACCGGCATTTGAAATGGCAAAATTATTGGCTAAAATGCCACGGCTGCCAATCTGCAGGTAATTATCCGGAGACACTTGCCAATTGGTATAATTTAGGATCAATCCATCCGGATTGAGGCTTATTTGGGTCAGATCTCCCAATTTTTCTGCCGTTCCGGCGAGCAAAAATTTGGTCGCTTCTTTTTCGTCTTTTGTGGAGGCATTGTACGTGATGAGATTGTCTTTAACGTCACCGTTCAGATTCACTTTCGTCAGTGCAATGCTTTCATTTTTAAATTCAGCCAAACTCAGGCTGTAAACAAGCGCATCGTTTGAATTGTTAACCGTCAGAACCCCGTCGCGGATGATATTTTTACCATAAGTCACCATCGGGATCTGGCCATTCATTTCCAGTTTCCTGGAATCAGCGTCATAATTTCCGGTTAAATGGATGGGTTCAAATTCCGAGAGTTCAGAAACGAATTTACGGAGTAGATCATCATCTTTTACCACCGCATTGAAGGTGAAAAACTGGTTTGGATCAACTTTTACGGCTTTTGTCCCCGGTTTCTGGAACTGATAATACTGATCGACGGTTTGCTGTAGAGAAGCGAAAATCTGCGTGAGTTTATATTTTCCCTTCAGGTCAATGTCGGCAATCTGAGATTTCAGGACAATTCGGTTGCTGTCGGCTGTTGAAGTTGCAGTGAGATTAACTTCCTGAATCGGAAAAACGTCCTTGGTATCGGAAATGGCAAAATTCTGAAGATGAAGGAAACCGTTCGGCGCATCGGGATCCAGACTGGTGAAATCGCCGTCAATATCGCCCGCTAGAATCATCTGATCCGCATAAAAACCGAGTTTGTGAAGATCCAGTTTCGTGATGGTTCCGTTCACTTTCACCGATGGATTTTTTTCGCTGTAAACCCCGGAAGCCAGAAGTTTAAGATTGGCATTCGGATCTCTGGAATCCAGATTGATAACATACGCGCCTCGGTTAATTTTTCCGGTCATCGCCATATTGCGGTAGGTGTAGCCATTGTAATGAACTGAAGCAATATTCCCTTTCAGGTCAGCAACCGCATTTTTCAAATCGAAACTCCGGCCCTTAACGGAAATCAGTCCTGTGACTGCACCTAGATCTTTATTCTGAATGATATGTCCGATCTGAAGATTCTGAAGATTGGCAAGGATGTCATAACGTTCCTGATTTTTCTGTCTCATATTCACCGACGCACGGATTCCCGCGTTTCCTAAAGTGGAAGTGAGTTTCAGGTTCGTATTCACGACTTCAGTATTTCCTTTTGCGGTTCCGACGATTTTAAAATACGAAGGCAGAGAAATGTTAGCCGGAATGGTATTTTTAGGCACGAGTTTAAAGACCGTTTTTGCAGTAGATGAAAGTTCCCGGATATTTAAATCATAGTACAGATTCTTAGGATTCAGGGCGTTCTTCACCGTTCCGGAAGCACTGACTTTGAACCGGTCGATCCCCGAAAGTTCCAGATTCTGGATGAGAAGATCATTCAGCGAACCTTTCAATCTTGTATTGACGTTTAAGATGGCATTCGGATATTTGTTGAAAGGAGCCGTGCTTCTCAGCGATGGAACAAGCATCAGAATATCAGAAAAACCGACTTTGGAATTCCTGATATTGGCCAAAATCCTCACCACGCCCGGATTTGCGGTAAGCTGTTCAACCGAATTATAATTCAGCACCAGCTCGTCGCGCAGAAGGGTTTTGGAAGTTTTCAGATACAGATCTTTCAAATGAGCCTCGCGGTCACCGTAGACAAAATCGGTTTCAAATTGCTGAATATCAAGACCGCGTTTTTCCTTAATTTCCGCCGAATTAACCGTACCTGCGAAAGTCCCGTCTTTCATTTTGAAATTCCGGAGCTCGAGGTTCATTTTGGAAAAATTCAGGTGGTTGAAATCCATTCCCCGTGGAGTTGGAGCAATCGCGGTATTGTCGTAGACCACTTTTACATCTTCGAGCACGAATTTTTTCAGCAAAAGAGCAAGTGAACTTTCCGAATCCACAGTTTTTCCGGAAGTTTCGGCACCTTTGGCATTGGCATTCGTTGCCGGCAAAAAAAGTTTGGCGTTAATGTCAGCGCCTTTCAGCAGCACATTTTCGATTCCGAAATTACTTTTTTCAAGATCCAGGCTGTTTATTTTGGTGCTGAGTTCCTTAAAGAGGATTTTAGCAAAAGTCTTGGTGTTGGCGTCGCCATAATCGATATTGAAATTGGTCAGTTTGATTTTATTCAGACCTAATTTCATGGGTTTTCTCTGGTTCAGTGAGTCTACTTTCTCCTCCACTTTTTCAGCGACTTCTTCCAGAAGATCCTGTTTAAGTTTTAAACGGAGCCCATCCATATTGATGTCGTTCGCCGCATAGGAATTGTTCTGCAGATCAAATGTTTTTACACGGGTATCAAAAGATTTGAAATACAGATTGATGTCGTTCCTCGACTGATTGTCAATAAAAGAAATCCCGATATCTTTCAGATTGATTTTATCGAGGGAAATGATAAAAGGTTTCGAAGGGCTGGCTTCAGCATCTTTGGTGGCAAATGCCTCCATAATGTAGTCGAAATTGAAGGTGCCATTGTTATTCCGCACCACATTCGCCTTCACGCCCTGCAGATCAATGGAAGTAAGGTCGGCGGTATTTTTCAGAAGTTTAGGAATATTTAAACCGACATCCAGTTTTCGTGCAAAAAGAAGTGTATCCACTTGCTGACCCTGGAGATAAAGATTTTCCATGACCAGACTGTTCGGAAAACCAATATAAACACGGTCCAGTGTTACCTTAGTCTTCACTTTTTCTTCCAGATAACTCACAAGTTTTCCTTTGAAGAAGTTCTGAACTGCGGGCAGCTGCAGGCTTAATGCAAAAACCACGAGCAGGACGAGAAGAGAACCGAGAAAAATCCCCGTATATTTTAAAAACTTCTTAAAAAATTTCATTGTGTAATATTAATCAAATCCTTGGTCATATCAAAAAATACATTCTTATAAATGCTGCCTTAAAAATGTGTTATTCAATGCATTTAGATGATCAACTGATTCTTTTCGGCATTCATAAAATCTTATTTTAAAAGAAACAATATAGATTCCGGAAGTTCAAATAATGAGATACTACCCAAATCCTGATGAAATGTTTAAAGTTTAAAACTGATAATAGAGGTTCAGATACAGATCCACACGGTTTACATACCGGCCATTTCCAACCAAGAGACGGTTATAAACAGTCGTCGCAGAGCCTAAAAAATGAGAACCGAGTTTTTTCTGGTAACCCAAACCAATCGATTTATCCTTGTAGCCGTTAAATGAAAACTGATAATTTCTCAGGTCCGGAGAAGTACCCAAACCTAAAATCAGAGAAAGATAATCTCTTTTATAATTCAGAAAATGCCTCCACGTGAAAACATGCGAAAGATAATACTCTTTCCGGTATGCGGTGATGTAATTTTTGAGACTGAACCAGTTGTTATCATATTCTTTGCTGGCTCCAACAACAAGCGTATAAATATTATTGTCATCGGCATGAATGTATCTTGCTCCCGTTTCAAGCTCCCAACCTTTTGGTAAAGCGGTATATAAGGAATAACCTGCTCTGAATTCAGGAAAAATCTCACTTGCTGAATAGGCGGCATTAAAAAATGAATAGTTTTTCTCACCGTGTACCCAATAATCTTCAGCTTCGAACTGAATTCCTTCATCGGAATTTCTGAGACCGTAATTAATTCTGGCGATCAGCGTGTTCTTTTTGTCCGCTGTTTTTCTGAGGTATTCGAGCGAAAAAATATGAAAATTGCTATTTTTCCTGAAAGCGGGCATGTACAGCAGCCCAATTCGGTTCTGTTTCAGGGAGTCTGTACTGAGTTCATCCGATAATCTGGCGGTGACCTTTGTTTGAGGTGTCTTTTCTTCAACAGTTAAAACTTCCGCAGGATTTTGTACCGCCTCTTCCAACGTCTTTATTTTTTGGAGGTAAAGCAAGTCATCAGGATAATCATCGTGCAGTTTTCTGTACGTCGCAATCGCCATCTGACGGTCGTTTTTAAGTTCATACGAAATTCCTAAACCCACTCTTGCATCCTTTTGATAATCAGGATTCCGTTCCGCAATTTTAAACTGCGGAATCGCAAGATCAGGCTGGTTCGTTTGGTTGTAGATATAACCCAGCAACATCCGGAAATCGAGATAATCAGGTGCGTAAGAAAGTGCTTCTTCAGCGATTTTTATTGCTTTCGGATAGTCTTTGGTGTTTCTGGCGGCAATTGCTTCGGTCAGCATTTTATCGGTGTCCGGTTTCTGCTGAGCATTAAGGCTGCTGCTAAACGTCGAGATAAAAAACAACAGCAGTATTAAATATTTATTTTTCATTAATTTCATTTTGTTTAAAACCTTTTCGGTTCATATCTCCCCAAACGTGTTTTGTTCTGATGATTTCGTTCGCATACCCCTTCAATGCAGAAAAAACGATGACCGGATGAAAGATCAGCGGCTCCAGAAAAGCGGTAAAAATCAACAAGTAAACTTCCCGGTGGGATTTGTAATAATTATGGATGAACTGATTGTAAAGCACCGAAAATGTACTGACCAATGCCGAGAAAAAGTAGATGATAAAAAGCAGAATCAGAATAATCCCCTGCTGATAAATGATGTAATAGGAAATCATGAACACGACCCCGGAGAACTCAATAATCGGCGCCAGAACTTCAAAAAACAGGTTGTACGGATAAATCACGAGTCCCAGTTTTTTATATTTCGGGTTGAGAAACACTTTTTTATTGTTCCCGTAAATCCGCCATAAACCTCTGGACCAGCGTACCCGCTGCTGAATTAAAATCTTCAGACTGTCGGGACCTTCGGTCCAGCAAAGCACCTGCGGAATATATTTGATCTTGTATTCGAGCTTATTTTCGAGCATATACCTGCAGATTCTGATGATGATATCCATATCTTCCCCAAAGGATTTGGAATCATAACCCCCAACTTTCATCACAATTTCCTTTTCAAACAATCCCAGTCCGCCGGATACGTTTGGTACGGCATTAAAATAAGACCATCCCATTTTTCCTAAAAGGTAAGACCTCACATATTCAAGCTCCTGAAAACGAACCCAAAGGTTTTTCGGCAGTTGAATCGTTTTTAAAATCCCGTTTTTAAAGACAAAAGAGTTGCACATTCTGAGGGTTGCGCCAATTGCTATGACTCTTTTTCTTTCCGAAAGAATCTCACTCATAAAATACAGGAGCGTGTCGCGGTGAAGTACACAATCTACATCAGTATTAAGAAAATAAGGGAAATTGGAGACATTTAAACCGGCATTTATGGCATCAGCTTTCGATTTTCCGTTTACTTTATCGATGACCAAAAGGTTAGCGTAAGCTTTGTTGGAAGATTTGTAAAAGCCTTTGATCGGCTCGAAATCGAGTTTTTTTTCATAATAATAAGTAACCTCTATAAGTTCGAAGTGGGAAATCATTTTTTCTAAAGTATCGTCGGTACTCCCGTCATTAACAATAATCACTTCAAATTTCGGGTAGCTCAGATTAAGCAGTGAGTTCACATTCGCTGTAATCGTAGCCGATTCATTAAAAGCAGCAGTAATGATGCTAACTCCAGGCGCATTGTGCATCTGAAGCAGATCTTCTTTATGACGCAGCCGGCTGAAAAAAAGATTCCGGTCTATACTAATTCCGGCAAATATCAGCAGTACAATGTAGGAAATCATGAGGGCAATACTGTAATAGATGATTGCCTTTAAATACACGAATTCTAAAATCTCAATAAGCAGGTCGTTCATTTTAATATTTTAAGAGAGAATTCGTAATATGAGCGAGAACAACTGATTCTAAGGTATCCGGTTGCGCCTCAAAATATTCCAGTGTCCACTCCGGATCTATTTTATACGCAGAAATTGCTGCGTGTTTTTTCAACAGTCCGTTATCTTCTTCTCTGAATTTTTCAGCAAGGAAATGAAGCTGATCAACACCACCAATACGGCCAAGTGCTTTCAGGATTTCCATTTTACTCATTAAATCTGAGGAATTGGAATACAGATCTTTCACTTCAGCAGCATGATGCGAGGTGTAAAATCTTCCCAGTGAGTTCAGCAGTTTGCATTTCAGCTGAAGATCGTCGGTCTCCAGCAATCCCATTATATTTTCTGTAGCATCAACCTGATAGTAATAAATACATAAATCGACACATAAAAGGATTTTTGAAGGCTCAGATTCAGGTGTGATCCACTTGTAGAAGTGCGGTAAATGAGAATGCTCTTTGGTGATGATGAGTTTAAAATACTGCAGCCTCTCCCATTCGGAAAGCGGATGTTTCAGATTGGTAAAGAAAAGATGGAGATCGGCATCTGTAACCTGCAGTATATAATAATTGGCGGCTTCGCGCACCAAAGCTTTTTTGTGGTGCTGGAGTTCATTAATCCTTCGCAGGATATCTTTAGTTCTCACCCTGAAAAAATCAAGTTCATCAATGGCCAAGATGATTTTTTTCACATTTTGTGATTTCAGGTCTTTTTCCAGACTTTCATACAGCTCCAGTTCGTTGTAAATCCTCAGGAAAACTTCACCGAGATTACCGGTGTAGAGATGAATATAATCAACCAGAACATAGATAAATGCCGTTCTTCGGTATCTGCTTTTACCGATAAACTTCCTGAATGCTGCGATAGGCAGTTGTATGTCTTCCGCCGGAATTTTTTCAAGATAAGGAGTGAGGATATGTTCAGCCACAAGAGCCGGAATCCGTTTTTCAGCATCTCTTTTCGCCAGGATTTTCTTTAAATTAATCCTTCTCACCAAAAACACCATCAAATAAACGATGATCAGTACAAGAATGATAGTGATGAGTAATGTGTATTCAAAAAGTTTACCGTATCTGGCGAAGAACTCTTCGGCAATGGTTATAGAAAGGTGTAATGCTGTGCTGTTTTCCAAATATCCTAGTTTAAAAGCTTTTTAGTTCTCATTAGAAACTCAGTTGCTGAAAAGGGTTTTTTCAGATAGTCATCTGCGCCCAATTCAAACATCTGTTCCAGCATTTCTTCGGTAGAATTACTGGTCATCACAAAAATCTTATTTGCTCTTTTCTTCAGAAAAGGACTCTCAGAAATCATATTGATCAACATTGTACCATTAATAATCGGCAATCTCAGTTCAATGATCGTAAGATCAAAATAGTCGGCGGATAAAATACTGAGTCCTTCTTTTCCGTCTTTTGCAGTTTTAATGGTGTAACCGGAATTGTCGAGGAGAAATTTAAGAGACGAGGAAACTACTTTATTTTCTTCTATCAATAATATCTTTTTCATATATAGGTAATTTAAGTCCTTATCCGTACAATACTTTTGCACTATAAAATAAGCGGTCGCAAAGATACAATAGTTTCACCATTATTTGCATTTTTATCATAATAACCATTTATTTAACACAAGTTAACAATAATATTAAATTATTGATAAATAAATTAATATTTATTCATCAATGGCATGCAAAATGCTAAACGAAGTTGCGCAAAATGGATTGTTTAATACTCTTCCGTCTTCCGATTCTGTCACTGACTGCCTTCACAATTATGAACGCTGTTCATTATCAGTAATTTATGCCACGATGTATCGTCTTCTTTACACAAATTACGGTTTAGGCTTCTTAGTTTTGTACCGTAAAATATAATGATGATGGAAAATGATATCAAAACCCTAATAGTTCCCACCGATTTTTCTGAAAAATCTGAAAATGCGCTTCGTTTAGCCGTACAGATAGCCAATCGCCATCAGGCCAAAATCACTTTGATTCATGTGGCAGAGACCTATCATTTGATTGACCGCACTGGAAGACAGATTATTGGCGCTGATACTGTTCAGCAAAATATAGACAGTGGCATTCAAAATCTTTTGCTTACCAAAAACAAAATTCTGAAAGAAAATACGGGTTTGCAGATCAAAACTTCTGTAAAATCAGGCTATCTTGTAGAGGTACTGAATGATTTTATTCGATTGGAAGATGCAGATATGGTCATCATAGGAACATCCGGCGAACAAAACCTGAAAAAACTTCTCTTAGGATCCTGTTCCTACAGTGTACTTTGTAATGTGAACTGTTCAGTACTGCTCGTTCCATTGAGTTTTCAAAAAAATGATTTTTCAAAAATCCTGTTTCCGGTTCGCGTAACGGAAAACCTGGACACGAAATTAAAACTTGCACTCTCCATTGCCGATAAGAACAATTCCATTATCAGTCTTTACGGCGTGAGCGACGAACAGAATTTACCTGCTTTACAGCAGGAATTTCTAATGCTTAAAAACAAACTAAAGAATAAAATGAAAACCTTTAAATCGGAACTGGTTTTTGCCTACGACAAGGCCGAGGCCATCTCACAAGCTTCTAAAGACGAAAATTCCGATATTCTGATCCTTAATGGTAAAGATGAACTGCATTGGAAATCGATATTCGCGGAAAATTTCTTTAAAAAAATAATTAATGATACTGATGTGGCTTTGCTTTTCATGAAGCCTAAAACCAAAACATCTACGGAGGAGAATACAGATATGAACCATTACGATATCTCACTGCCGATTCCCGGATAAAAAACTAAACAATGATTAAAATAAATACCTATTCAGAACAGCATAACACCACAGCGAATGAACTTCAGGAAGTAACCGATTTTCTGTACGAAAATCTTGACGAATTCGGCGACCCGAAAGCAGATATCGAAAAGGCCATGCTTTATGCAATGGGAAAAGACCAAAAACCCGGCGGACTGGTCATTACCGCCATTGACGGTGATACCGATAAAGTTTACGGCGCTGTTGTGATCAACAGAACAGGCATGAGCGGCTATATTCCTGAAAACATCCTTGTATACATTGCCACGCACAAAAATACACGCGGAAAAGGAATCGGTAAAATACTGATGCAGAAAGCCATAGAAATGTCAGAAGGCGATATTGCGCTGCATTGCGAGCCCGAAAATCCTGCCCGGTTTCTGTACGAAAAACTTGGTTTTACCAGTAAATACCTCGAAATGAGGCTAAAAAAATAAAAATGTCTTACATTACTCTTAACTCATCTAAACTTTTTCATAATTTTTCGTTTCTCGACACATTGTTCAGTCAACACAGGATTGACTGGGCAATTGTAGGGAAATTGCTTTGCGGAAACGAGAAATTTCTGCGGGTGCTGCTGGATATGTCGGATAAAGAAATATGCGACTCTAGATTAAGCAACCTTAAAATCATCAAAAAAATATCTCCAGAAACCACCACGATTTACATAAAACCACCGGCAAATCGCCTGGTAAAAAGCATTGTTGAATTTGCAGATGTGAGTTTCAATACCGAAATCCGCACTTTGAAAGCACTTTCCGCTGAAGCCGTGAAGCAGAATAAAATTCACAGGGTGGTTCTGATGGTTGAAATGGGGGAACTTCGTGAAGGAATAATGGTCAAAAACCTCGAACATTTTTATTCCGGTGTTTTTCAATTGCCGAATATTCAGATAGTGGGTTTGGGAACCAATTTAAACTGCCTGAACGGAATCCTTCCGGACCGCGAAAAACTTCATACCCTAAAACGCTGCAAAGAAATTCTTGAAGAAAAATACGATCAGAAAATACCTTTTATTTCCGGCGGCTCCTCGGTTACTGTGCCTTTGATTTTCAGAAATGAAATTCCGGAAGGAATCAATCATTTCAGGGTTGGCGAAACGCTTTTTTTTGGAACTGATGTATATGATGATGCATTAATCAGCGGAATGTACAACGATGTTTTCACGCTTACTGTCGAAATTATAGAACTGATGGAAAAACCGAAACTGCCATCCGGTACAGCAGGAACCAATCTTACGGGTGAAAAACCGGAATTAGATCAGAGTGACAAAAACAAAAGTTCCGTCCGCGCCATTGTAGACATCGGCTTGCTGGACATTGACCACCAGAATATAATGCCACGCCTGCCTTTTGTAAAGATCATCGGAGCCAGTTCAGATATGCTGATTCTGGACCTGGACACCAACAGTTCGGGTTTTAAAGTCGGCGACACGGTTGAATTCACGATGAATTATATGGCAGTTCTGCGGGCAATGAACTCCGATTATGTAGATAAGAAAGTCGTTTCTGTGCTACAGCATTCCGAACTTGAGATTCTACACAATATGAACTGATATAATTTTTACGTTAATAATTGAGGCCTGTTGTAAAACATACCACGCAAAATGTGAAATATACCACATTTTAACAGTGGTATTTTTTACTTTTGTATAAAATATGAAACAGACCATTTATGCCAATTCAGTCGACTTCCTCCATCCATTCCATTACCATAAACAGTCTGAAACGCGCTGAATCCTTTGACGGGGAGTTCGTTGTGGCAGATTTTTCAGATTTGGGCCTTTTCTTAAACGACGAAAAATCCTTTAAAAGTAAATTTTTCACCCTTCTTATCGTAAAGGGCGGAACAGGAAATCTGATGATCGACAGTACGCTTCACGAAATGAAAACCGGCAGGATTTTTTACATCAATTACAACCAGATTTTCCGATTTTCGGAACTAAGGGATTTTTCAGCACAGGTCGTTTTATTCACAAGATCATTTTACAACATGATTTATACAGGAAATATGAAGATCAAAAATGACACTGCATTTTCAGACCTTCCTGCGTTTGCAGATTTCAGTAAACCGGAATTTTCAGAATTGATGCTGAATATAACCGATATACAAAAGGAATTTTCAAAAAACACCATTCTGAATAAAGAAATTATATGCCTGCTGCTAAAGGTCTCCATGTTGAAATACATCAGAAAAACCGGCGGAGAAAATTATATTGATTTTAAAACCAATAAAAAGATTTCTTATGTCGAAGATTTTAAAAATCTCGTGAATGTGCATTTTAAGGAACTTAAACGAACTTCCGATTACGCCGGAAAACTCAGCATCACCGCCAATTATCTGAATGCTGTTGTAAAGGAAAAGCTGGACATTTCTGCAGAGAATTATATTCAGAACCGCGTGATTCTGGAAGCGGAAAGACTGCTCCTGAACACCGATATGTCGGTGACAGAAATTTCATACGAACTGGGGTTTTCAGACAAATCGCATTTCGGAAAATACTTTAAAAAAACAACTGCAGAGACGCCGAATAATTTCAGAAAGAAATTCGTGGTAGCGCAGTAACTTACGGTTTACAATATTAAATTAGGGCAATTTTAAAATGATGAGATGGAAGTTGCAAAACAGTTAGCAAAACATTTGTGTGAAGAGTAGCACAATTTTGGAACGTTCAAACCGTTAAAATTGGAGGTCCTGAGCAAAAGATATTTTCTATATGAATAATGAAAAAAAAATGACACGGGAAAACCATCGAGCGGCGATATATTTTATGTATCAACTCATGAAAACCACAACACTGGAAGCATGTTTGAAATAATTATATTTATCTTCGCATAAATCTTTTGAAAAAAAATGAAAAAAATAACTTCCCTTTTTATATTCTTTTTTGCGCTTTCGCTTTCTGCACAGCAGTCCATCAATTTTCAGAATCTGAAATTTTCCGAACTTATTACCCAGGCAAAAAAGGAAAACAAACTCCTGTTTATTGATGCCTATGCCGACTGGTGCGGCCCGTGTAAATTAATGGAGAAAAACATCTTCACGAAAGCTTCTGTAGCAGATTATTACAATACTTCCTTTGTAAACGCCAGATTCGATATGGAAAAAGGGGAAGGTCGCGAAATTGCAGCGAAATACGGAGTGCGTTCTTACCCAACTTATCTGTTTATCAACGGAGACGGTCAGCTGATCTCGCAGAATATGGGCTATATGGCCGAAGAAATGTTCATCAGTCTTGGAAAAGAAGCTAATTCGCCGAACAATAAAAAAGGCTCGATGAAGGAAAGGTTTGAAAAAGGCGAAAACAATCCTGAGTTCCTGATGAACGCAATGAAACTGCATATGAACACCGACTTTGATTTCGCTAAAAAGGCATCGGAAAAATATTTTGTCACCCGCAAAAAAGGAGAACTCACCAAAGACGAAATCGGATATCTGCTGTATTTTATCAAATCAGTGGAAGATCCCAATTATACGTTATTCAGAACCCGTAAAGATGAAATTGTTAAATTTTTACCGGTTGAAACGTACACTCAGTTCGACAATGAAATGAAACTACAGAAAGTGCTTCAGAATTCATTCGACAGTGCAAAAAAAACCGTTAACGAAAAATATTTTCTTGAAAACGCAGTGCCTTTAGTGGGTCAGGAAGAAGCTGAAAAAACTCTGAACAAGGCGCTCTTGGCTTTTCACGAACAGACGGCGAATTATCCGGCCTACGAAAAAACCGCAATTGCGTACTACAAAAATCCCGAGCTTTTTGAAAACATGGAGCTGCTTAAGGCGGCCTGGATCTTCTCCGACTATGTAACGAACAAAGCTTCTCTGCAGAAAGCGAAGGAATGGGCGGAAAAATCGATTATGAAAGGAGAAACCGTAGAAAACACTTATATCCTGGCAAAAATCCTTTTAAAAATCGGAGACAAAGATCTGGCAAAATCTTATGCCGAAATGTCAAAATACATCGCCCAACAGTCTCAAAAAGATTTCTCTCTGGCCGAAAAACTTCTTCAACAAATAAAATAATATGCTGAATAAGAAAGAGCTGACTTTCTTTTTGGTGCTTCTGGTTTCATTATCATGGGCGCAGAATGAAAAGAAGCTTTATGTAAAAGGAAATGCGCTGTTTATCCCGCTGGGAATCATCAACGCAGGTCTCGAATATCAGGTTGGAGCCAAATATACCGTTCAGGGAGATGTTTTTATTTCTCCCTGGAAATCTTTCGACGGAAAGTATGCACAGGTGTATATGTTGGGTTTCGAACCAAGATATTATTTTAATGAAGCTTTCAAACACTGGTATGTAGGCGCAAATATCTCAGCAGCACGCTATATAATGCAGAAATCCAATTACTGGAGCAATGATCCTTATCAATTAACTGTTAACTCGCCGGTTTATATAGAATCGGACCTTTATCAGGACGGTTACTCAATACTTTTCGGAGCGACAGTTGGATATCAGTTCAAACTGGGTGAAAAGCTGAATGCGGATGTTTATCTTGGCGCCGGCAGCAATCAGGGCTTTTATAAGGGATACCATAAAGAACTCGGAATCCGTTATGATGAAACTGACAAATGGAACAGAAGCGGAGAATTTATTCCGTACCGAGGCGGAATTATGATTTCTTATCAACTTAAATAATGGATATAAAAAGCAGAAAATACGCAGTAATTGCATTCATCACTTTCGTGGTATTATTTCTCATGAATTATCTTGGAAATAACCAACCGGACAAACTGGAAAGAGCTTTGATGACGGCCGTAGCCGGAGTGATTGGACTAACGATTGGGATGTGGTTTATCAACCGCAACAAAGATGATGATACCAAACACGAGTTCGACTAGTCTTCGTACAACAAATATTTGACACGGATTTTCTGATAATCCTCAAGTTCCTTTTTCCACGAAGATTTTATTTCTACTGATGATTTTCCGGCGGTGATCTGTTTCCGGAGTTCGTCTGATCCCGCAAGTTTATCAAAAAACAGATTCTTCAGAAAGAATTCCTGTTTAGGATTTTTATAATTTTTATAGGCTTTGATGAGCCATTCAAGATTGAGTTCTCTTAAATCTCCCGAATAATCCGAAAGGTTTTCGCCGAAACAGAGTTGTCCGTTCAGGAAAGGATCCTTTGCGCCCGGTTGCGGTCTCGGTGTAAACTGATAGGGCATATTTTTCGTCCAAGGGCTGCCGTAAATCTGAAACGGAAACTTTGTCCCGCGCCCGACTGAAACCTGAGTTCCTTCAAAAAAACACAGACTTGGGTAAAGTTTAATGGCGATATCGTTTGGTAAATTGGGCGAAGGCTTATCGGAAACGCCGTAACGCTGTTTTTTATGATAATTCAGCATCGGGATCAGTGTATATTTTGCCTGTACTCCATTCTTCAGCCATTTTTCACCGTTCACCATTTTTCCGTACTCCCCGATTGTTAATCCGTAAACAACAGGAACATTGTGCATGCCGACGAAAGTTTTCCACCGGTCTTTCATCACCGGTCCGTCAATATAACCGTCGTGTGGATTCGGGCGGTCTAGAACGATGATGTCCACCCCGTTTTCCGCGCCGGCTTCCATCACATAAGTCAAAGTCGAAATATAAGTGTAAAACCTTACGCCAACATCCTGGATATCAAATAAAACCACATCGATACCTTTCAGCTGCTCAGGTTTTGGTTTTTTATTGTCGCCGTAAAGGGAAACCACAGGGATTCCGGTTTTTGTATCAACGCCGTTTTTCACGTGTTCACCGGCATCTGCATCGCCGCGGAAGCCATGCTCCGGAGCAAAAATGGTCTTTACCTCAATATTGTTCTTCACGAGAAAATCTACGAGAAAGGATTTGTCCTTCAAAAGTCCGGTCTGGTTCGTGACCACGGCAATTGTTTTGCCTTTCAGCAGCGGAAGGTAAAGTTCAGGTCGGTCAGCTCCGGTTTTAAAACAGTTCAGGTCGGGATTCTGACCCTTTAAATCTCCGAATAAACCCAAAAAAATTAGGCAAATAAGAACTAAATATATATTTTTGACACTTAAAATCATTTCCTTGAATTTTCCCATCTATTTTTCTAACAAAATTGCGTTTTCCAAAGGTAACAAAAATAATCTTTCACGGGTTATTGTCTTTATCGGAAGGCTTTCTGTAGCGCTGGGAATCATTGTTTCGCTCATCACCATTTCCACAGGTATCGGTTCCAAAAAAGCCATCAAGGAAAGAATGTCCGATTTCAGCGGCCACATTACCGTAAAATCCCAGCAGTCGAATTCTTCCTACAATTCATCGGTGCTGCAAAAGGAAGGCCTCGAGATTGAAAAAATAACAAAACTGGATGATGTAGCTGCGGTTCAGAGCGAAGTTACGGTAACGGGGATTTTGAGGAATGAACATAATTTTGCCGGCATCATTTTCAAAGGAATCGGAAAAGATTTTGACCATGCGCGTTTCAAAAAATTTCTCATATCAGGAACCACACCGGTCGTCACCGAACAGGGCTATAACCACGGCGTAACGCTTTCTCAGAAAATCGCTTCTGATCTCCATTTAAAAGTGAAAGACAGCATTGTTGCCGTTTTTTCTACCGAAAATCAGAAACCCATTTACCGTAATTTTGAAGTGGTAGGGATTTACAAGACCGACATCAAGATGATTGATGACCAGTTTGTAATTGGCGGAATCAATCATGCACGAAGAATCCTCGGAATGGAGAAAAACGAAGTCGGCGGCCTGGATATTTTTCTGAAAAACGTCAATCATATCGACAAAGACGCACCGGAAATTGAAAAACTTGTAGGCTACAAAAACCATATCGAAAAAGCGACCGATAAATATCCTCAGATCAACGACTGGATCGGGATTTTTGACACGAATATTACGCTCATCATTACCATCATGCTGATTGTTGTTGTGATCAACATCGTGATGGTTTTGCTGATTCTGATTATTGAAAGAACAAATTCCATCGGTCTCTTGAAAACATTGGGCGCCACGAACGGGCAGATCCGCGCGATCTTCATCAATTACACGCTCATGATTATGATTCCCGGCCTGTTGATCGGGAACGTCATCGGTTTAGGACTTCTGAGTCTTCAGAAATTTTTTGGCATCATTAAACTCAACCCCGAAAATTACTATGTGAGTACGGTTCCCGTTGATTTGAACCCGCTTTATCCCATTTTAATTTCTTTGGGAATTTTACTGGTTTCCGCCGTCGCGCTTATCCTGCCGAGTTACCTCATCAGTAAAATTTCACCGGTTAAGGCCATCAAGTATAAATGATAATCGGTAACTTTGCCGCTTCAAAAATCCAGTAATTTTACAAGAATACTATGAAATACGCTCAGAATATCCTCGAAACCATCGGCAATACGCCTTTGGTGAAACTAAATAAAGTCCTTGGAGAAGATTTTCCTGCTTTGGTTTTGGCGAAAGTGGAAACGTTCAATCCCGGTAATTCCGTAAAAGACAGAATGGCCGTGAAGATGGTGGAAGATGCCGAAAAAGATGGCCGTCTGAAACCGGGAGGGACCATTATTGAAGGAACTTCCGGAAACACCGGAATGGGTCTTGCTCTCGCTGCGATTGTCAAGGGTTATAAATGTATTTTCGTAACCAACGCAAAACAGTCCAAAGAAAAATGCGATATTTTAAGAGCTGTCGGAGCAGAAGTGATTGTTTGTCCGACCGACGTTACTCCAACGGATCCGCGTTCTTATTATTCTGTTTCCAGAAGAGTGGCTGAAGAAACCGAAAACGGTTGGTATGTAAACCAATACGACAACCTTTCAAACCGCGAAACGCATTACGAACAGACCGCACCGGAAATCTGGGAACAGACCGAAGGCAAACTCACCCATTTTATGGCCGGTGCCGGAACAGGCGGTACGGTTACGGGTTGCGGCAAATTTTTTAAAGAAAGAAATCCGAACATCCAGGTTATTGGGGTCGATACTTACGGTTCCATCTTAAAGGAATATCATGAAACCGGAGAAATTCATCCGGAACATGCATACAGCTACGTTACTGAAGGGATCGGTGAAGACATCATCCCGGAAAATTTCGACATGAGCGTTATCGATCATTTCGAAAAAGTGACGGACAAAGACGGAGCCGTTTATGCGCGAAAACTCGCGAAAGAAGAAGGAATTTTCTGCGGGTATTCTGCCGGAAGTGCGATTTCAGCGCTGAAGCAGATGCAGGATCAGTTCACGAAAGACGATATTATTGTTGTGCTTCTCCACGATCATGGTTCCCGTTATGTAGCCAAGATCTACAATGATGAATGGATGCAGCAAATGGGCTGGCTCGACTAAATTTATGACAGATTAAACCCTCAGCTTTTGCTGAGGGTTTTCTTTTGAGATCAAATGTCTTCCAAGTTTTCTGTAAAACTTCCTTTCAGCATTCTGCGGTTATCTTCACGAAGCTGTTCGAGTTGGGAAAGAAGCCGGTGAATGATTTCCAGACCGGGAAGATTCACTTCCAGGTCGTAATGCCAGTTGACAAAACGTTCGAAAGCCGGCAGTTCATCATAAAACAGGTATTTCACCTCACCTTCCCTTTCCGTTTTCAGCAGGCCTGATTCTTCAAGCTCATCGAAAAAAGTGATTTCGATATTGTAGATCTTTACGAGTTCTTCGCGGGATATTCTGTCGCTCATTTCTGTAAATCTTTTAACTGTTGGAATAATTCTTTTTCTTTCGCGGTCAGATGGGTCGGAAGCTTGATGCGGTAGGTCACAAAAAGATCGCCGAATTCTCCCTCTTTTTTGTACACCGGAAAACCTTTGCCTTTAAGTCTTACTTTCGCTCCGTTCTGCGTTTCGGGATTTACCTTCAGCTTCACATCGCCGCTGAGGGTTTTAATGCTGACTTCACCGCCAAGTAAAGCCGTGTAAAGGTCGATGTCCAACTCTGCCGTAAGATCGTCGCCATTTCTTTTAAAGTGTTGATCATCAATAATATTGAAGGTAATGTAAAGATCGCCGTTCGGTCCGCCGTTATGTCCAGGATTTCCGTGGCCTTTCAGTTTTATTTTCTGTCCGTCGGCAACACCCGCCGGAATCGTGATGCGTACTTTTTTTCCGTTGATGTCAAAAGTCTGCTGGTGCGTTGCCGCAGCGTCGCGAAGATGCAGGTTCAGTTCCGCAGAAACATCCTGACCTTTGAATTTCCCCGAAGCGCTGCCGCGGGCATTGCCTGAGAAACCGCGTCCGCCGCCAAACATGCTTTGGAAGAAATCTGAGAAATCCTCACCTTCTCCAAAATCCGCTTCGGAAAATCCGCCGCCGTAATTCTGCCGCTGCTGACCCTGTCTTTGGCTTTGCTGGGCTTTTTCGTATTCTTCGCTGTGTTTCCAGTGTTCGCCGTATTTATCATATTTGGTGCGGTTTTCTGGGTGGCTGAGCACTTCGTTGGCTTCGTTGATTTCCTTGAATTTCCGCTCGGCTTCCTTATCTCCCGGATTCACGTCCGGATGGTAATTCCGCGCCAGCTTGCGGTAGGCTTTTTTGATGTCTTCCGGTGAGGCCTTTTGATCAATGCCTAGAATCCTGTAATAATCGATATAAGCCATAAAGAAAATGATTTAATCAAATGTAGAAAAATTTTAAGAGATGATCATTTAAATTCTGTGAAAACTTCCGCCGGAATGTTCTATTTTAGCCCGTATTTTACAGGATGAATGTCAGATTATTTTCTTTTTTTTCTTTAATCTCCTGCTTTTTTCTAAGCGCACAGGTAAAAGATTCTGCATCTTTAATTTCCGAGGTCAGCATTGATGCTTACCGCAAACCTGCACAATTCATCACCTCTACAAAGTCGGTCTCGGTTGCCGGTTCAGATTTTCTGGAGCAGAATACACCCGACCGGCTGCTTGAATCCGTGAATCTTTTACCCGGAAGCAAAATGGAAGAGCGCTCACCCGGAAGTTACAGGCTTTCGGTTCGCGGCAGCACCCTTCGTTCCCCTTTCGGCGTCCGGAATGTGAAAGTGTATCTGGATGATTTTACACTTACAGATGCGACAGGAAATACCTACCTGAATATCATTGATCCGGAAATCATCAGCGAGATGGAAATCTATAAAGGTCCGGAAGGCGGCGATTTCGGTGCTGCAACCGGCGGCACGGCGTTGCTTAAAACCAATAACAGGGAAATGAAAAGTTTCGGTTTGTCTGGTGGAAGCTACGAACATTTCAAGGGAAAATTTCATTATGCAGAGAATCTGAAAAACCACTTTTTTCAGGCTTACAGCAGTTACGAAACCACGGATTCTTACCGAACTCAGGCGGCTTTGGAAAGAAAATTTGTTTTTCTCAATGACCTGTTTACTTATTCTGAAAACAGCCAGATGCAGATGATGCTTCTGTTCACAGATCTGCATTATGAAACGCCGGGCGGACTTACTTTTGAACAGATGAAGGCCGATCCGCGCCAGGCAAGACCCGGAACCAGAACCTTACCAAGCGCTGAAGAACAGAAAGCCGGAATTTACAACAAAACGGTATTTGCCGGGCTGTCGAATTTTTTCAGCTTTGATGAAAATTTCAGCCATTTCATGGCGGTACAGGGAAGTTATACCGATTTCAGAAATTCTTTCATCACCAATTACGAAAAGCGGTTCGAAAACAATTTTGCAGTCCGCACGCATTTCAATTTTGAAAAAAACTTCGAAAAGTCGTACTATCAGACCAGACTCGGTTTTGAAGGCGCTTCATCGAAAGGAATCATCAGGAATTTCGACAATAATTCAGGAAATCCCACAAATCCGCAGAACTTCGATGACATCAGCACGAAAAGCAGTTTTTTCTTCCTCTCCCAAAAAGCAGAATACGGAGGCCGTCTCTTCATCGACATTTCCGGAAGTTTAAATCTTATGAATTACCGCTGGGAAAGCATTTTACCGCAGCAGGAAAACGGTGCCCGCAAATTCAGAAATGATTTTCTTCCCGGTTTCGGCATCTCGTACCTTTTGGGCAATGGATCTACCATCCGCGGGAAACTCAGTAAAGGAAATTCTGCTCCTACAACCGAGGAAATCCGTTCATCGGCGCAGGAAATCAATACCGGTCTGAATCCTGAATATGGCTGGAACACCGAACTCGGACTGAGAAAACAGTGGGGTAATTTTCTGTTTACAGAAGTCAGCCTTTTCGATTTCCAACTCAAAAATGCGATTGTAAGAAGAGAAAATGAAAACGGGGAGGAATATTTCGTCAACGCTGGCGAAACCGTGCAGCGGGGAATTGAATTTATTGTGGAAAGCCGGAAGTTGGACCTCCGCTCCCCTATCTTCAACAGCGTAAAACTCTATTTTTCAGGAAATTTCTATGATTTCACTTTTAAAAATTACGTAAAAGCCGGCGCGGACTTTTCCGGAAACAGGCTTACCGGTGTGCCTTCAGTGTCGCTCCAAAGTCTTGTGAATCTGGAGTTTTTCAATAAACTTTATGTGGATTTCACCCATTTTTACAATGCCTCAACTCCTATGAATGATTCCAATACCGTCATCGACAAACCGTCATTTATCGGAAATGTTTCTTTCAATTATCCTGTAAAATCCTTTAGGTTTGATGTTGATTTCAAACTCAGCATCCAGAATCTGTACAATACCACCTATAGTCTTGGTTACGACATCAACGCTTTCGGAAACCGTTTTTACAACCCGGCCGCTAAAAGAAACTTCACGCTGGGAATACATGTTCACCTTAAATAAATCCTGATGAAAAACATTATTTACACTCTCACGGCACTTTGTTTATCCGCCTGCGCCAAAGAAAAAAGCAAAACATCTGAAGTGCAGAAAGAAGGCGTTATCGTAATTAAAACTGATACAGCGCTTGTTGCGGAAACACCCGAACTGAGCAAAGAAGAAATGCTGAAAAATATGAACCGTGAAATTCTTCAGTCTTTAAAAGCTCGTAATTATGAGCAGTTTTCCACTTTTATTCATCCCGAAAAAGGCATCCATTTTTCGATGTATGCTTACGTGAGACCGGAACAAGACAAACATTTTTCCCGTGAGGATTTTTTAAGATACATTTCGACCCGAACAAAATTCACATGGGGAGAAAAAGACGGCAGCGGCGATATTCTGGTGCTCCCGCTGAAAGATTATCTCGAAACATGGGTGTTTAAAAGGGACTTTACGCAGTCGGAATACCATCTGAATAGCTTCAAAGGAACCGGAAATTCTCTCAATAATTTAAAAGAAATGTATCCGAAAGCCGATTTTACCGAAAACTATATTCTGGGATCGGAGAAATACAGCGGCATGGACTGGAACGCGCTTCGCCTGGTTTTTGAGGAATATGAAGGGAAATATTACCTTATCGCCGTCGTAAACGACCAGTGGACGATTTAATATCTGCCGAAAACGCTTTAACCTGTATCTTTGCCAAAAATCTGCAATCATGAAGGAAGTCTTAAAAAACTACTCGGGAATTATGCTGCTCCTCACCGGAATCATCGTGGGAAGCATTATCGGCATCTTTTTCCCGCAGGCGGTCACCTATCTGAAACCGTTGGGCGATATTTTCCTGAACCTGCTTTTCGTGAGTGTGGTTCCGCTTGTGTTTTTTGCGGTGTCAAACTCCATCGCGTCGCTGGAACAGCAGTCGAAATTCGGGAAAATTATATTTTCCATGATCCTCACATTTCTCCTCTTCATCATTATTGCAGCACTGTTTACGATTGCAGCCGTCTGGTTTTTCCCGACAGAAGCACTTCCTTCGACTCCTGAAGAAATCCCAAAAACGGGTGCTGAGGATTCGTGGGGAGACCGTATTGTGCGCTTTTTCACCGTTGGCGAATTTACCGAACTCTTTTCCCGCAAAAACATGCTGGCTTTGCTTATTTTCGCTTTCCTCACCGGAATCGCTGCGCGCAAAACCGGTGAGGCCGGAAAACATTTCACCTTATTTCTCGCTTCGGGATACGAAGTGATGAAGGAACTTCTGCTCCTTGTGATGAAAGCCGCACCAATCGGTTTGGGCGCTTATTTTGCGTATCAGGTCGCCACGGTGGGACCTCAGCTTTTCGGATTTTACGCAAAACCTCTCGGACTCTATTACGCCGCTGGAACCGTTTATTTCTTTGTGTTTTTTACGCTGTATGCCTTTATGGCAAAAGGAAAAGACGGCATCACAAAATTCTGGAAAAACAATATTTATCCGAGTCTCACGGCCATTTCTACCTGCTCCAGTTTTGCCACAATGCCCGCAAATCTTCAGGCCGCAGCGAAAATCGGTGTTCCGGATGCGATTGCGAATATTGTGATCCCTATTGGAAGTACACTGCACAAAAACGGCTCTTCCATGTCTTCGATTATTAAAATTTATGTCGCATTTCTGATTATCGGACGGGATTTTTTCGATCCGATGAACCTGCTGCTGGCTATAGGAATCACCGTTTTCGTAAGTATTGTCGCGGGCGGCATCCCGAACGGCGGTTATATCGGCGAAATGCTTATGATTTCGGTGTATCAGCTTCCGGTAGAGGCCATACCGGCGGTTATGATTATCGGAACTTTGGTAGATCCTCTTGCAACAGTCCTCAACTCAACCGGAGACACCGTTGCCGCGATGTTTGTGACGAAGATCTCCGGAGAACCTTTTGAAGAACCGAAGGAGTTTGCAGTATAATCAATCTTTGAGGGGTTGATGGAATTCAGTTTTTGCTTCTTATCTTTGCAAAAGTTAAATAGTACTAAACGAAATATACAAACAGATGCAGATTGATATCAGAAAACTGGCCATAGAAGATTACGAAGAACTGAAGGAGACGATGCATAAAGCATATCCTACGATGTCGGAAAGCATCTGGTCAAAAAAAAGCATCCAGAAACTGCTGCGCATTTTTCCTGCGGGGCAAACCTGCATCACGGTAGACGGTAAAATTGCGGCGGTTTCGCTCGCGATCATCGTTCAGTACAAATTATACGGCGACGAGCATACTTACAAAGAAATTACCGGAAATTACACCTTCAACACGCACTCCGATACGGGGGATGTTCTGTACGGTATTGAGGTTTTTGTAGATCCTGAATACCGCAAACTCCGCCTTGCCAGAAGGCTTTACGACGTAAGAAAAGAACTTTGCGAAACGCTGAACCTGAAATCGATTATGGTGGGCGGCAGAATCCCGAATTATCACCTCCACAGCGCGGAACTTTCGCCAGGAGAATATATCCAGAAGGTAAGAAACAAGGAAATTTACGATTCTGTACTGAGTTTCCAGCTGTCCAACAGCTTTCTGCCGGTGCGGATCCTTAAAAACTATCTGCCGGAAGACCTGCATTCCGAAGAGAATGCCGTATTGCTGCAATGGAACAACATTTATTACAGCAAAAAACCCAATACGATGCAGGATTCTGTCATTCGTCTGGGATTGGTTCAGTGGCAGATGCGGCATTTCAAAAACATCGGGGCATTTTACGAACAGGTTGAATTCTTTGTGAATGTAATGGCCGATTACAAATCTGATTTCATCATGTTCCCCGAACTCTTCAATACGCCTCTGCTCGCTCCGTTTAACCATCTTTCGGAAAGGGAAAGTATGTTTAAACTCGCCGAGCTCACCGAAGAAATCAAAAACAAACTCTCGGAATTCGCCATCAGTTACAACATCAACATTATCGCTGGAAGCATGCCGATTATAGAGAACGGCGAACTGTACAACATCAGTTATCTGCTGCACCGCGACGGTAAGATTGATGAACACCGCAAAATCCACATTACGCCGAACGAGAGAAAATATTACGGAATGAAAGGCGGAAACGAGATTAAAGTCATCGATACCGACTGCGGAAAAGTCGGACTTGTCATCTGTTACGATGTGGAATTCCCGGAACTGCCACGGATTTTAGCCGATCAGGGAATGAAGATTCTGTTTGTTCCTTATCTTACCGATACCCAAAATGCCTATACGCGCGTCCGCCACTGTGCTGCAGCAAGAGCGATTGAAAACGAATGTTATGTGGCGATTGCAGGCTGTGTTGGAAATTTACCGGGTGTGAACAACATGGACATTCAGTTTGGTCAGGCAGCTGTTTTCACGCCTTCTGATTTCGCATTTCCTTCGAATGCGATTAAAGGGGAAGCAACCGCGAATACCGAAACCACTTTAATTGTGGATGTTGATCTCAATCTGCTCAAGGAACTGCACCATTACGGTGCGGTGCGCACGATGAGCGACCGACGGAAAGACCTCTACGATACGGTGAATTTCAACAGTGAAGCGGAATAACCATTAGATTTAGTCCGATAAACCTCATCATTTCAAGCCTTCAGTCTTTACAAAAAAGGAGAATTCTGACAAAAAAATGGAGCAAAAGGCATCGTTAAAAGACATCGCCGGACTTTTTCTGAAACTCGGCATCATCGGTTTCGGCGGGCCTGCTGCTCATATTGCCATGATGCGCGAAGAGGTAGTGCAGAAACGGCAGTGGATCACCGAACAGCATTTTCTGGATCTGATGGGCGCGACGAATTTAATTCCCGGTCCCAACAGCACCGAAATGGCCATCCACATCGGTCACGAAAAAGGCGGCTGGAAAGGCTTGATCATTGCCGGTCTTTGTTTTATTCTCCCTGCCGTTTTTATTACGGGCATTTTTGCTTACCTCTATAAACAGTTTGGCCAGGTTCCCGAAGTGCAGCCCTTTTTGTATGGAATAAAACCCGCCATTATCGCCATCATTCTCGGTGCGGTTTTTCCGCTGCCAAAAAAATCCTTGAAGTCCACAGAACTCATCATCATCGGAATACTTGTTTTGGTCGGTTCTTTACTCAACATCAATGAAACCTCGCTGATGTTTGGAGCAGGTTTTTTTGCCTTGCTTCTGGCTTATCTGCGGAACAGTAAGCACAACAGCCTCAACAGTTTTCTTCCGTTATCGCTCTTGCAGATCACCAACACTACCCTGCTTTCTGTAAGCAACGCCAACCTTTTCTGGATTTTCCTGAAAATCGGCTCCATCCTGTACGGAAGCGGTTATGTTCTGTTTGCATTTCTCGACGCTGAATTGGTCTCAAGAGGACTTTTAACCCGGCAACAGCTGGTCGATGCCATCGCAGTTGGACAGTTCACGCCCGGACCCGTTTTTTCTTCGGTAACTTTTATCGGTTATCAGATCAACGGTTTCGCAGGAGCAGCCGTCTCCACAGTCGCTATATTTCTGCCATCATTTGTATTTGTGGCGCTGCTCAACCCTATCGTCAAGAAAATGCGGAATTCAAAACTGTTTTCAGCCTTTCTGGATGCCGTAAATGTCGCCTCTGTTGCCATTATTGCAGCAGTATGTTATGAAATGGGGAAAGAAACGATTACCGATTGGCGCACAGTTCTGATTGCCGTCTTAAGTGTTGCCGTCGCATTTGGATACCGGAAACTCAACAGCGCTTTTGTAGTTTTAGGGGGTTCCGTCATCGGTTATTTATTGTCGCTTTTGTAATAAAATAAGGTGGCCGCCCTTTACTAAGCTGCGTTGTACCAGCTTTAAACTACTTAACTCTATACAAGTATTGCAGTTTTGTACGAATGCCAACTTATTTTGTTAATTTTAATGCTATAATCAATCCTTAAAATTCACTGCGATGAAATTACATTTTACGCTTTTGTTTTTGGCTTTATCTGTGGTTACCGGTCAGATAAATTCGCAGACCTTCAAGACCAGATTTGCGAAACTGGTTTCAGAAAATGATACTGTTGGACAGGTAAAACTTCTGGAAAGTTGGGAAAAGACAGACCGTAATGACCCCGAACTCTTTATCGCTTATTATAACTACTATGTTAATAAGGCAGGCAAAGAGGTCATAACATTGGGTCAAAATCCGAAAGGAGATGATGTTCTGGCACTCATGGATCAGGACAAGACAAAGAAAGAACCGGTGGCTTATATGTATGGAGACATTCAGTACGATCCCGATCTTCTCAGTAAAGGCTTTTCCTGGATCAACAGAGGGATTGAAAAACATCCTGACCGGCTCGACATGCGCTTCGGAAAAATTTATTTGCTCGGACAGATCGGGGACTATGAAAACTTTACCACAGAAATAATCCGCGCAGTTGACCATTCTGTGGTAAATGACAACAAATGGAAGTGGGACGACAGCAAACCCTATGAACAGACTTCAAAATATTTCCTCAGCAATATTCAAACTTATGTGATTCACCTTTACAACACGGGAGATGATGCGCTTTTGGATAATATGAAACGTATCGCAGAGGCGGTTTTGAAAAATTATCCGGATCACATCGAGAGTTTATCCAATCTTTCGATTGTTTATATGGTTCAGAAACAGTACTCAAAAGCTTTTGAACCACTGCTTAAAGCTCATCGTCTGAATCCAGAAGATTTCATTGTTTTAAGTAACCTCGGGCAAGCTTACAAACTCACAGGAGATAAGAACAATGCCATCAAATATTATGAACTCACTGTAAAATATGGTGATGAACAGGCAAAAAGGTTTGCGAAGGAACAGATTAAGGAGATTAAAGGGAAATAATAGCATTGTAATTTTCATCTCTGCAAACCATAAAAGTGAAGTACCAACGCATAGAGTAACCCCCTACTGTATATGAATTCTGAACCTTATAAAATTTTTACTGCGGAACAACAGGAAACAACAAAAACTTTTTTCTCAGGCTTCAGTTACAAAACGTTGTATTTCATCGCTCCCATAATTGTTGGGATCTATCTTTTCATTGAAAAACCGGTATTCATTGAAACTCCCATTATTTATGCCATCTTAGGAATTACAGCGTTTTATGCTTTGTTATTCTCAACCCTTAAATACTTTTCCAAAAAAGTCAAATACGTTGAATTCAATGACAAACTTGTAACATTTAAATACAAATCAGGTTTAAAAGAATATCAGTTAACTTGGAAAATTAACGCTACCGGGATTGAACTTTTTGAACTTAAAGATTACAAAACTCACTTTGAAGGTTTACAGATTAATTTCCTTAATAAAACCGAAAAGATAAAGCTCAAACTGTTGGAGTGTGACTGGAGCTATCTGGATTTTGAAGCGATTTATCTCTATTTTAAAGAAAGAAAAAACGAGAAGATTCGTGAAAGCGAAATACTGCCTTTACAACAGTTGCAACTGATGAACAATTCAGAAAACAAATTAAAATAATAAAAGGGTGAACTCCTATTCGAGGATACGCATTCTTTAGACTAATCGTCAAGAAGATTTGTTTTCCCGCCATCCCGCATCTGAAAAATTTCACAAAAAACAGAATGCAGATCCTTAAACCGCACGGTTTTTGTTAAGGAGAGAGAAATTACAAATCTGCGTCCGGTAAAGGGTGCTATACTTCCAATCAACCCTTACGATGAAAGAATTACTTGTTCACGACGCTTACAATTACTACCTGCTGGCTGCCGGAATCATTACTTTGCTGGCCGCCGTTATTCCCAATGTTTTCCGTAAAAAACAGATAACACCTCCTATTCTGTACCTGATCATCGGAATCCTCATCGCTTTTACGGGAAGGGCATACACCGACTTCGATATTATGCAGCATTCCGACATTATCCGGCGCGTTTCGGAGTTTGTCGTTCTGGTGGCACTCACCAATGCAGGATTGAAGATCAAAGAACCATTCGCTTGGCGAACCTGGAAATATTCACTGAGACTTTTGCTCATAACAATGCCGCTGACGATTGTGGGCGCTGCATACGCAGGCTGGTGGCTTCTGGGTCTTGCTCCTGCTGCAGCCGTGCTTTTTGGCGCGCTTATTTCTCCAACCGACCCTGTACTTGCATCTGATCTTCAAACCAGCCGGCCCAGCAAAAAAGATTTTTCGAAAATCCGTCTTGGACTTACTTCAGAAGCCGGAATGAATGACGGACTGGCTTTTCCGTTCACGTACTTTGCGATTTTTCTCGCAGCCAAAGGTCTTGATTATACCCAATGGATTGGCGAATGGTTCTATATGGAAGTCCTGTACAAAATTGCAGTCGGAGGAATTGTTGGATTTTTGGTTGGGTGGCTACTCTACAAGCTGATCTTTAAAGTGACCTCAGAAAGTCACCATTCCGTTATCAGCCGCGGAATCCTGTCACTTGCGCTGACTCTTCTGCCATACGGACTCACGGAAATTCTGGGCGGTTACGGTTTTATTGCCGTTTTCGTGGCAGCGTGTGCGTTCAGCAACAGCGAACGTAAGGCGAAACACATGGACAAACTTCATGATTTTACCGAGGAAATTGAAAGGATTTTTGTCGCTTTCCTTTTCATCATTATCGGGATTTATGTGTGTGCGACCATTGATGAGTTGTGGAATTTGAACACCATTCTTACCGCACTGGCCGTACTGTTGGTGATCAGGCCGATAAGCGGATGGATCGCCCTGCAGGGAACCGACCTTTCTGCTTTTGAGAAATTTGCGCTCTCCTTTTATGGGATCCGCGGAGTTGGTTCTATTTTCTATCTGATGTACGCTTTCGGGCAGACGGATTTCCCGAATTCCACCGAACTGATTCAGGTGACTGCGGTGGTTATTGTACTATCGGTGCTGATTCATGGCCTGTCGGCGGCAACCATCCAAGATAAGCTTGATTAACTGATTACAAATGATATGCAGCCTGACTTGCGCGAAATAATTTCTATATTCGACTTAATTGATAAATTTTCGCTGATAAGAGATTATACTATAAATGTTATTGAAAATAATGTACCTACCCAATAAACATCTTTGGTCCGCCGACGACAAAACTTACATAGGTTTTATGTGCATTAATGTATATGAAAAGAAAGAAACAGATTTTGATTTAATAAGGGAAATCCAAAATGGTTTGTTAAATGCAAATCATTTCCAAGATTTGCTAGAAGAACAAAATTCCACCGGGAGCATCTATGGCTCAATTGATTTGAGCAAATTAAAAGAAACAGATTTTTCTTACGTTGATACAGCGGAATTGGAAAAACTCTTTGTGAAGTTATGGTCAGAAGATGGTTGGGGAGATGATTTACCAATATTCCAAAAGAATTTTCTGAAAACCAAGGAGTGGTTTGATTCTATAAAATTCAAGTCAGAAAAACATTTTTTCTTAAATAAGGGCTGGCTTAATAAAGACGTCATTATTGATCCAGATTTTTTTGGGTATTTAACTGTCGTGATTTCAATTAGTGACGATCAAATCGGAATTACTACATTCGGTATGGATTAATAAGAATATATACTTCCGTCACTGCGAGTATCTAAACTGTATGACTTAGGGGTGTGAAGTTTAATCTGCTCATAAAACTGCAATTAATGAACAATTCGAATACATCCATATAATAAAAGGATCAGAAATTTCTCCTAATCTGAAGATTTTGAGCGAAGAAATTCTTCTAGTAGTTTTTCAGGAATGTTTATTTCAATGTGCTCACCTGATTTTTCTCTAAGTTGGGCGACTTTAACTAAGAAATCATTATATAGCGAAACACCTTTCTTCTCTTGAATAAACTTCAATAACTCTAAGAAATCTACTGCCATAACATTTATACTTTTTGCTTATATCTCTAATATACTATATTTTAATTAAAATATCAATTAATTCCGGTCATTCAGTAACCCAAAAAAAAAGCTGCTCCTTCCGGAACAGCCTTTGGTGAAATAAATATTCAATTATTTATACGCCTCAATCGCTTTGTTGATGAGATCAACCTGCTGATTGATGGTCGGGCTTGATGGATTGGCTTTGAGGACCGCCATTTTCTTTGCGAGGCCGTCTTTCAGGATCTGCACGATCATCATTTTCGCCTGTGGGTTTTCGCCGATCTGGCTTTTCACCTGAGTCAGCACTTTCGTTACGTTTTCCGTGGCTTTCAGGTTGTCGGAATTCATAATCCAGTTGAAGCCTTCTTCTGCAGCAGCACCCAGTTCAGGGTTCTGGAATTTCAGGAACGGATAGAATGCCGCGGTTGACGCAATCGCAGGCATCTGTTTTTCAATCTTATTTTTCACGATAACAGGAAGCAATTCAGCAATCAGGTCATCACTCGCGCCTTCCAGATCAATTTTATCGGCCAAAGCCACTACTCTTGCAGGATCCACCGCAGAAATCCCGGTCAGGGAACTCGCTTTTACAGAATTTGAGACCGCGTTCATGCCTTTTTCAAAAAGAGGCAGGTATTTTTTATCCTTGGTCTTCGCCAAAGCCGAGATCGCCGCACTCTGTACAAGCGTTTTCGGATCGTTTGCAGCCATCTTCTCCACCTCAGCCAGCGCAGACTTTGCCTGGTCGGGTTTCGACAGATCCAGTGCGCTTAAGGCTTTCATTCGGATTCTAAAGTTGGTATCCTTCAGTGCTGTCACCAGAGTTTTCAGTGAAACAGCGTTTATAGCAGCGTTCTCAGCCGCATTTTCCACGGCTCTGTAGCGGCTCAGGAATTCCTTCGACCCGCTGTACTGCATCGCATAATGTTCCGGAGTTTTTGTATCTGTAAATTCACCGAGTAAAACACCGTCTGCATTAATGTTCACGAATTCAGGGTTTTTGGAAACCGCAAAAGTGAAGGTGTTTTTTTCCTTTGCACTCACCCACACGTTTTTACGTGAAGCTTTGCCGTTCTCATAGACATCAATCGCCAAAGGAAACTGAAAATTTCCGCCCATCTGATCCTGACTCACCGTTACCGTCACCTGTTTTTTCACCGGCTCGAATGTCATTGTGGAAGAGACTTTCGGATGGCCGCTGCCGTAATACCACTGGTTGAAGAACCACGTCAGGTCTTTTCCCGAAACTTTTTCGAGAGAAAGCCGGACCTGCTGTGCTTCGCCGGTTCCGTATTCATTGGTTTTCAGATAATCGTTAAGGCCCGCAAAAAAGGCATCATCGCCCAGATAATTGCGGAGCATGTGCAGCGTAGAGCCGCCTTTGTTGTACGAAACCCCGTCGAACATGTCTTCCTGAGAATGGTAATTGAACCGTACGAGGTCTTTCGACACGTTTGCAGGATCACGGAAGTACCCTTCAGCAGCTTTCATCAACGTATAATCGGCGAAATCTTTCCCGTACTTGTGTTCGTTCCAGAGGTATTCGGAATAATTCGCGAAAGATTCGTTCACGGTCAGGTTACTCCAGCTTTCGGTGGTGACAAGGTCGCCAAACCAGTGGTGAAAAAGTTCATGAGAGATCACATCTTCCCATTTGTTTTCATCAATGAGATCGCCGGGTTTCTGCTGCGCAGATTCCTGATGAAGAACGGCCGTGGTATTCTCCATCGCTCCCGAAACGTAATCGCGCGCGGTGATCTGCGCATATTTGGACCACGGATAATCGTAGTTCAGTTTTTTCGAGAAGAAATCCATCATTTCCGGAGTATTCCCGAAAATCTGCTTGGCGTACGGTTCGTATTCCTTTTCCACATAATAATCGACAGGAATATTTCTCCATTTGTCTTTTACCACGGCGTAATCTCCGACCCCCATAAAAAAGAGGTAAGGCGCATGTTTTTTGTCCATGACCCAATGATCGGTTCGCAATCCGTTGGCTTCTTTAGTAGAGGATTTCATGAGTCCGTTAGACAAAGTCACGTATTTATCGGGAACCGTCATATAGATTTCCTGAGTGGTCTTCTGATTCGGCTTGTCTACCGTCGGGAACCATGCTGAACTGGCTTCGGTCTCCCCCTGAGTCCAGATCTGGATGGGCTTGTCGGTATCTTTTCCCTGTGCGTTGACGAAATAAAGGCCTTTCGCATCGGTAATGGCAGCGCTGCCTTTCGACTTCACTTCATTCGGACGGGAGGTATATTTGATGTATACCGTATAATCCTGGTTGCGGTTATAGGTTTTGTCTAAACTGATCTTTAATTTATCGTCGGTGTATGTATACTTCAGAGGGGTTTTTGTACCGTTTTTATCGAGTGCCACTTCGTGGATAAGCATGGCTTTGGCATCCAGAACAAGAGAATCCGAAGGGTAAAAATACGGACTTGCCGTGAGCCATTCCTCGCCGTTCATCTGCTCTTTGGCATAATCGAAGTTTACTTTGAGTTTGGTATGCTTGAGTTCGGTAGATTTTGTGTGCGTTAACCGGTATTCGGTCCTGCCCGAAGTATCGGTCTGCGCAAAGACACTCCCTGTGAAGAGAATTCCGAGTAAACCAATGGAAATGATCAGTTTTTTCATAAATATTTAAGGTTTTTTGTTTAAAAAAGTTTCAACAAGGTCGTTCATCAAACCGTCGAAATCACCGCTCTTCAGCTGCTCCTTCCCTTTTGTGACGGCTTTCTGAAGATCGCTTTCCGTTTGGGCATCATCCACGATCTCCACAGATCTGATCCCTTTGATCTGAGTGAGAAGTTCAGCCAGTTTTTCAACAGAAGCCTGCTCTTCGAGGTTGATTTTAAGTGATTTCATCGTTATTCTTTGGTAAAGGTATAGCTGGCTCCGGACTGATTCAGGATCATCTGCTTTTTAGGAGCGTCAAATTCAAGTTCAATTCCTGCCGATTCAAATTTAAAGGTTTTCGGGGAGGTTGCCTCGAGCGGAAATTCGCTCTGGCCTGTAGCCTGGGCAAAGAGAAGACCGTTTTTCACTGTGACGGTGATCTTGAGCGGCAGCGATGGAGAGGCGTAGGTGCCTTCCAGTTTCTTCAGTTCTTCTGCAGGAACCGTCACTGTTTTAAAGGACGGGATTTCAAAATCCTTTCCGGAAGCTGCACTCAGTGCGGCAAGGGAGATTCGGTTGTTATCGAAGGCCGACCCGTTGCTGATCATGGCATAGCCAATTTTGGTGTCCGGAAAATAATAGAGTGCCGAAGTGAATCCGTCAATCCCGCCGTTATGTCCATAGCCGGTTGAGGCATTAAAAGGCACGGTAAAGAGACCGTAGCCGTAACCGTCGGTCATCTTCATCATTTTCTGAAGGCTCTCTGCGGACACGAGTTTTCCGTTAAACAGCCCCTCTGCAAATTTCAACAGATCTGCCGCAGTGGAAACCACCGCGCCTGCTCCCGAAGGAACCGACATATCCGTCTCGCCGTCTTTTACATAGTTTCCCGTAAAAATATAGGAATAGGCTTCCTTATTTGAAGGGATGATCTTTCCGCCATAATACGTATTCTTTAATGCGAGCGGTTTTGTGATCTTCTCTTCCAGCAGTCTGGAAAAAGGTTTTTTATAAACGGATTCCAGAATATAGCTCAGAAGAATATAGTTCGAATTGCTGTAGCTCATTGCAGTTCCGGGTTCAAAGTCATTTCCGCCTGAAACAATCCGGGTGACCATCTGGTCCGGGCTTTGCGCCGACTTGCTCCACACCAAGTAATCCGACACCTCCGTAACGTTGTGAATGCCGCTTCGGTGGTTCAGCAGGTGCTCCACTGTTATTTTGTCAGCGTTTTTAATCTGCTGGAAATATTTTGAAAGCGGGTCCTCCAGTTTCAGCTTTTTTTCTTCCACGGCTTTCATCACGAGAACTGCCGTGAACGTCTTGCTGATGGAACCAATCCTGAATTTCGTGTCGGGGGTATTTTTAATGTTGTTTTCAGCGTCGGCAAAGCCAAATGCACTGTTGTAAACAGTTTTGCCTTGTTTGGAGACGGCGACACTGCCCATGAATTTTTTATTCTGATCCAGCGCGTTCATAAAGGTGTTCATTTTCTCCGTGTTGAAGGTCTGCGCAAAACCGGAACTGAAGACCAGCACGGCCAAAAAAGCAGTTAATCTGTTCATATATCGGGTTATTTGGTTGAAAAATTAGTCTGAAAAGATCACGAACCGTTACAAAAAAAGTGAAGACTGGCTTCACTTCATATTTTACACCGCAACCGGCGCTTTTATTCCCGGATAGGGGTCATAATTCTCCAGCGTAAAGTCCTCAAACCTGAAACCAAAGATATCTTTTACCTCAGGATTCAGTTTCATGACCGGCAACGGACGCGGCGTTCGCGTAAGCTGTTTTTTTACCTGTTCGAAATGGTTGTTGTAAATGTGCACATCGCCAAAAGTGTGAACGTAATCACCCACTTCCAGATCACAGACCTGCGCGACCATCATCAAAAGCAGCGCATAACTGGCGATATTGAATGGTACTCCAAGGAATACATCCGCGCTTCTCTGGTACAATTGCAGCGACACTCTGCCGTCGGCAACATAAAACTGAAACAATGCGTGGCACGGCGCCAAAGCCATATTCGGGATCTCCGACACATTCCAGGCAGAAACGATGAGCCTACGGGAATCGGGATTTTTCTTAATCTGGTCGATGAGTTCGGTGATCTGATCTACGACTTTACCGTCGGCGCCGGTCCAGCTGCGCCACTGCGCACCGTATACCGGGCCGAGGTCGCCTTTTTCGTCGGCCCACTCATTCCAGATGCTCACGCCGTTATCCGTGAGATATTTGATATTCGTATCGCCATTCAGGAACCAGAGCAGCTCATAGATAATCGATTTCAGATGCACTTTCTTGGTTGTAACCAGAGGAAAACCCTCAGACAGGTCATAGCGGAGCTGGTAACCGAAAACACTTCGGGTGCCGGTTCCGGTACGGTCGGTTTTATCGGTGCCGTTGTCGAGAATATGCTGAAGGAGGGAGAGGTAGTTTTGCATTTTGAGGGATGAAGGATGAGTTATGAAGTATGGGTTATGAGTTATGAGTTATGAGTTAATAAATTTTGGATTATGGATTTTGGATGAGTTATGAGTTATGAGTCGAAACTTTTTGAAGTGATGAATATTGTGGCGGTGCTCAAAAAACCGGCTACATAATTGGTCATTCAACCAATGATGTCATTCATCCTTCATAATTAATCTTTCATCCTTTTTACATTGTACATGAATACATTTTACATTTTACACAATATTGTCCAAATTTAATAAATATTTTTAACGGTATGGGTCATTGCATTCAGTGTGAAGGACTCCCCTTTCTTCTTTCCGTGCAGGGCTTTTGCAAGCGGACTTTCACTGGAGACAGTCATGATCTTCCGGTCATCCAGAATGATTTCTCCAACCGCAGTGGCGATGTAAAAAAGTCCGGCGCCGGTTTCCACCAATGCCCCGAAATCTGATGCGCTGCTTTCGGCAGGCAGGAGTTTTTTTACAGCGGTTTGTTGGACCTGGGTTTCGCTGAGCTGGCGCTGCAGGTTGCGGATCTCCTGCTCCACCATCTCGCGGGACGTTTCGTATTTGTCGCCCATCGAGCTTTTGGTCTCGGTGTTCGATTCCCGGGTCTGGGAAATGAGGAGTTCCAGATGCTTGATCTTTTCGGTGAGCCGGGTCTTTACGGTGATGACGAGTGGTGTTTTATCCATATATAAATTCAGGTTGAAAAGGAAGCCGTTTTGTGCCGCCAATTTAAGGATTATTTGGAAAACCGGCGGCATAACAGATGGGTGATGTTCCTCAAAAACTATCTTTAATCTTCATGAAACTCAGGTTGTGGTAACAGAAAACACTGCATAAAAGCGTTGAAAATCCTTCCAAGTAGAGTTGCTCAATCCAGAATTATTAAAAATATTTAAACTGATAATCAATGTATGCGAAAATATTTATTCAGTTATTCGCAACACGATATAGAGCGTATTGGCGCAATGCATATATTTGAAATATTATTTGTAACACTAAAAACAAATTGCATACAATGAAACAAAGGATTATAATCTCAATCTTTTTACTGAATTTTACATTGGTATTCGCTCAACTTGAAGAAATACAAAAGGTTGACCATATTTATGACAAAAAAATTGAAGAAATAAAAAAAGAGAATAAACGACCTAAAAAACATCTTCCCATTTTATCAGAGCTTAATAAGGAGAGAATTATTGAGTATAATAAAATTTTGAAAGATTATTATGGAAAAAGACAGTGCAGAATTTACAAGCCACCAAAATGAATTCATAAAAAAAATTGAAAAATTTGAAAATGGGGAAAAAGTAGAAGGTGTTTTAAAAAACCACATTCCTGAAAAAATAAAATATTTGGATTATAAAAATGGGGGAATTGGAGGCTTCAGAAATGAAATTGGAAAATTTTTAATAATTGAAAACTTCCCATATTTCTATAATTATGATGGAAAAGGTTTACGCTCTGAACTTACCTTTACAATAGACAAGGAGGGTCAGATAAAAAATGTGACAGCGACAGGCGATAACGACAATTTTAACACTCTAGTAAAGGTTGCATTATATAAAACTAGTGGCAATTGGATTCCGTCAGAAATGGACGGAAGAAAGGTAAATGATAATTTAAGATTGCCTATTACTTTTCAACTGAATTAAAAGTAACCTTTATAATTGTTCATTTTGTTATATTGCAAACACTTGTTACCACAATCCCCGCCAACCGAAATACCCAACCGTTATCCGAAATAGTATCCAAAATACTTTTTTAATATGAAAAAAAATACTTTTATTTTATTTTTCAGTTTTTTGTTTAGTTTGTCTTTAGCACAAATTGACACTGATTTGATTAAAAAAAATGTGACTGAAAATCCAAATCAACACTTCTATCCTTTACTTGAAAAATTCAAAAAAAATCCTGATGAATTATCCCAAGAACAGTTAAATCAACTTTACTATGGAAGTAAATTTGTTGAAATGGAATACACTATCGGAAATTACAATAGTGAATCTGGGCAATTTTGGAAACCTGCACATAAAAAACTATCAAAAAGTAAAGCAGAAAAAATAGTAAGAGAGGCGGAAATTAAATATTTAAAAAATCCATTAAATAAAAGTTTACTTGATGATATGATAAATATTTATTCAGCCTTAAATGATAATCACAAAGCAAACTTGTGTTCTAAACAAAAAGATCTGATTATTAAAACTATAGAACAAAGTGGTGATGGAAAAAGTGAAAAAACTCCTATTTGTGTGTTAACAGCGGGAGAAGTTTTGCAACAACTAGAAATTTTAATATATTCCGGGCCTAAAGCAGAATTTGACCAAAAAATGAAACAACTCTCCGATGGAAGTATATTACCAATTTATAAAATTGGAGATAGAGAAGTTTACGTAAAGTTAGTTGGAGGGTACTTCCTTTAAAACTACATATGGTAACCGTGTTTCTGTATTAGTGAGGTTGAAGTTTACATCATAAAGATTTTCGCTAGTTGTTCGTTTTGTTATATTTACAAAGTCCTGTTATCCTAATCCCGCTAACAGAAATACCCAACCGTTTGCAGAAATTTTAACACCACATCACAAATAAAAAACAATGAAACAAATTTTTCTTTTTTCCTTATTATTTTTAGGAAGTTTAATGTATGCTCAAAAAAAGTATGATCAATTTTATGTAAATCATAAAAATGATACTATTCAATGTGAAATTATTAATTTCTCTAATAAAAGGGTAAATGTAATAGCAAACGGAATAAAAATGAGTTTGAGTCCAAAACAAATTAAGTCTTTTGCATCACATACCTCTAATGGATATAGAAACTTTACTATTTTAAAAAATGATCTAAATAATTTCTATGAAGAAAATATTACAGGAAAATTATCATTTTATAAAGTTTATACAAGTAATGGCTATACCGGAATTTTACCGGTGATGGTTAAAAATGATAAAATTGTTTATTTAAATGTATTAAATCCAAGAAAAAGAATTGCAGAATTAATAAATGATTGCCCAAGTCTTTTGAAAGAATGGAATGAAACAGCAAATTATAATACATCGGATAAGGAAAAAATTGTAAACGCATATAATAGAGATTGTAAATAAAAAAACATCTGCTAACAGATGTTTATCAAAAGCGGTAATTTCGCCAATGCAACGTCACCAAAGAAAATTTAACGAAATAAAAAATCTCCTAAAAGAAAAATTAGGCGAAAAAATTAATGTTCAGATTGAAAATGGAAATGAAATTCTGGAACTACACGATTCAAATTTCTGGCTAATGATTGACAAAACAGAATTAACAGTTGGATACGGATTCAATCACACTCATTTTGGCGAAGATTATGACAATCTGGATAAAGGTATAGGTCAAACTGTTGATTTATTAACTAACAGGATAAAGACAACGAATTATATAAAAGGTAATACGATTTTTAAAACAACTATTGAAATTGAGTATCCAGATTCTGAGCCTGTAAATATTGGAACTTCAAAGATTCTATTTTATCCTTTTTGGAAAAAGACGAAAATAGATATAATAGAAACTGAAAAAATACTTGAAAAAATAGATATCGGAAAAGAAGTGAGCCACATATTGCAGCGAGATTAAGAAAAACTACAACTAACATACTGGTCTATTAGCGGGTTGAAGTTACATCATAAATTTTTTTTGCTGATTGATCATTTTGTAATATTTACAAGGAATTTGTTATACAAACCCTGCAAACAGAAATAGCCAATCGTTTGTGTGCTCTTTTCAAGATTATAACCGTTTTTCAAAAAAACATAAAACATAAACATTCAATATCTAATGAAAAAAATCCTGTTCTCTGTCTTTCTTGTAGGAGCTTTGTTAAGCTGTCATCAGGAAATTAAACCCGATTACGAAGTGGTTGCACCTCAATATTTACATTCATCAGATTCATTTGAAAACAGATTTAAAAATGCCGACAGCGTGAAAGTGGGCTACGAATACGCGTACAAAAACAGTTTGATATCCAACTCAGAATCAAATAATTTAATGGTGAGCCTGTACTATAATAATGAAGTTGCATTTGACGACGATTCTATAAATCGTATTGCACAACAGGTGAAGACGAATGCGCAACGGGAAATTGTCAACATCAAAGAATTCCAATTGATAAAAGTCGAAATAGTCAATAAAAACAAGACGGTAATGACCGAAGATGTGGCGCTGAACTAAAGATTGCGCAACAGAAGTAGCCAACAGTTTGCGGTACTTTCGTCACCGGAAATATCAGTCAAATTAGCACATTTTAAATATGCGTAAAACAACCGTATTAATTTTACTTCTTATTCTTTGCATTTCCTGTGTTTACAATCACACAAGCATTACTGAAGATTTAGTGAATGGATATTTTTTTCTGGGAGATGGAAGGGAATCACAAATTCTTTTAGGAAATGAAAAGAAGAACTTTGGAACTGCAATAGTTCCGCAAGAAGTAATTAAATACAATTTCGACGAACGGTATATTGTCGCCAAAAGTTTAAATGTTAGTGATAAGAGAAAAACTAAATTATATTGGATAATTGATAAGTTTAATAACGCGATTCAATTGTTGCCTTAGATTCTTTAGCATTTGCAGAAAAAATTCAGAAATTAAATATAGATTTGGTTTTAAAAGCTAGGAAATAATAGAAACTGTTGCTAACAGCAAAGTGTATTTCTATCAGTGGGATTGAAGTTTACCTCATAAATATTTTCGCTCGTTGTTCCTTTTGTTATATTTACAAAGACTTTGATAAAACAATCACCTTTTACATCAACTTGATTCTATTCAGAACACAATAAGTAATTTATAAATCATTAAAGAACAATCATATGAAATGTCCAAACTGTAATGTAAACCTTGTCATGACAGACCGAAGCGGTATTGAAATCGATTACTGTCCGGATTGTCGTGGAGTGTGGCTTGACCGCGGAGAACTTGATAAAATCATTGAACGCTCCTCGCAAAATGCCCCCAATGTACAACAGGAAAATTATTCTGATAAACAACGGTATTCAACAGACCGGGAACATCACTACAAAAAGAAAAAAGGATTATTAGGGGATTTGTTTGATTTCTAAAAGACAAATGACGGTCCAAATTGACCGCATAAGTAACGAAAGCCACAGGTAGCAATGCCGCTATTCGTGACTGGTTTCACTTGATGGTGTAAGTTTGTAAAAAAAGACAGAAATGACAAGATCAGTCGCTCAGAAAATGGGGATCAAGGAAAACTCTCGGGCTGGATTCATCAATGCAGACCTAGAAGTTCTTAGTCAGATCAACCTGCCAATACTTGATATTTCAACAAAACTGGAAGAAACCTTCGACTACATTCATCTGTTTGTAAAAACGCAAGCAGAATTTATTGATTATTTCCCAAAGTTAAAAGCCAATTTAAAACCCAACGGAATGTTTTGGGTTTCGTGGCCGAAAGGTGGAAAACTGAGAACCGATCTGAACATTAAAACCGTAATTAAACTGGGGTATGATTTCGGACTTGTGGAAAGCACGTGCTTAAGTATTGATGAAATCTGGTCCGGACTGAAATTCACCCATCAAAAAAAAGGAAAAATATACAACAACAGTTACGGAAAACTGAACGAGGAAAGCCCAGCGACCCGCTAACGGCAGTTACTACAATGTGTAATTTGGCTTCGCTGCTGTTTCATAATTTTCAAATAAATACAACAGGTCTTATATGTCAACTGAAATACCCGATCATTTATAAAGTCCCAACATGAATCCTTTAGAAAGCACCTTTTCATACAGATTCCCGATCATGATTCTTTTCTCTTTGTTGGTTTTTATAATCGTGATTAGAATGGTCCTTAAAAAGCATGAATTTGTCGCGAAGCAATATACGGTTTATGTGCTGTCCATTGTCGTTGTTGTCTTCGGAATGCTGTTTGGTAAATATGGGGCAAACATGGGTTTAGAATGGTGGATCTATTATCCTGTACCCATGTTAGTAACGGTCTTTCTGCCTCCAGCCGTGCTGAAAATGAATCTGAAGAAAGCAATATGGTATGTTGTACTCAGTTTTCTTTCTGCTCCGTTTATCCATTTCTTTTTCTCATTCTTTTTCAACTGGAACGAATACATGCCTTTCTGGAAAATCGGTTATATTGGAAATATTATGGATTAACGTTTTTTGCGATGGTAGGTTTTGATGAAATTGCCGGTGCAGTGTTTTAGTTCGGGGAAAATTAGAATGGATGAATGGCATTAATTAAATTAACCACGAGAATAAAAAACACGCCGCAGATTTGCTTCGATCTGTCGCGAAGCATTGACCTGCACAAGATTTCAACTGCACATACTAATGAATCAGCAGTTGATGGCTGCACCCAAGGTCTTATCAACTTAAACGAGTTTGTGACCTGGGAAGCGGTACATTTTGGCATAAAGCAAAGGCTAACAACGAAAATTACGGTTTTCAACTTTCCCAGTCAGTTCCGAGATGAACAAATTAAGGGAATTTTCAAATTCATGAGGCACGACCATTTATTTGAAGAAGACGGAAACGAAACCATTATGACTGATATATTTCATTTTCAGTCACCGCTGGGGTTTCTGGGAAATGTGGCTGATAAACTTGTTGTCACGAAGTATATGACAAGGCTTCTGGCCAAAAGAAATGAGACGATTAAAGCGTTTGCAGAAAATGGAGAGTGGAAAAGTGTTTTGTAAATTAGTGGCCTTGGCTATTACACATTTGTTTTTATTTTTAAATTGCATCCGGGAATCGATGCGCTAAATTGCAGTACGAGGGAACTGCATGAACCCTGTTTCCGCAACGAAAGAAAGCCTCAAAACGTTTTCGTACATTAAAAAACTGAACCAATGAACAGAACCCTTGAAGAACAGCGCACTGAATTTGCCAATCAAAAATTTCTTGCTACCCCTTTAGCGGGCATGATAGTTTGGGCAATTATTGGGGTGGTCGGGATTTTTTTCTCGGATTTTATCGCGGTATGGACCATTTTTATAGGAACCGGAAGCATTGTGTATTTAGGTCTGTTCCTTTCAAAGTTTACGGGCGAAAATTTTCTGGATAAAAAGAAACCGAAAAACGAATTCGACACCCTTTTTCTGTTTATGGCCGGGCAAGCCATTCTGGTCTACTCCATCGCCATCCCATTTTTCCTTGTCGACCATACTTCCCTTCCTATGACTGTAGGAATTTTGACCGGATTAATGTGGTTGCCATTTTCGTGGATCATCCAACATTGGGCCGGGATTTTTCACGTATTGGTCAGAACCATATGCATTGTAGCGCTGTGGTATCTTTTACCCGAACATCGATTTATCGCCATACCCTTCGCCATTGTTTTGATTTACATTTTGACCTTATTGATTCTCAGAAAAAGAAAAAGACAACATTAAATAATGAAATTTCCGTAGAAATAAATGAAATCATTAACACTTTAAAAAAATAGCAACTTAGTACAACACCAAAATTAATTTAAATCCTAAAACCAATAATAATGAGAACTATTAAACCTCTTTTTGCAACAGCAATATGCTTTGCATTTTTGAACTGTGCATCAACTCAGGATCTGACTACAAATGACGGAAGTTCAATGGAAAAAGCAATAAAAGTCGGGAGCGTTGCACAGGAATACGAAATAGTGCGCGAAAAATGCAGCGGCTGTCAGATGAAAAGTCAGAGCCTGACGTTTGACGATAAAAAGCAGCCTTTTGATGTTTTAACCCTTGTAAAACCCAATGGTGAAGAAGTTAAATATTATTTTAATATTTCTAAATTTTACGGCAGATTTTAGAATGAAGAGAAATTGCATCCGGAACCTTCAGCTTTAAAGCAAAAAATACTTCGGACCTATTGTAAACATTACTGAGCGTTGTTTTGATGAAAAATTCATTGTAGATCATAAATAAGTTTTACCTGTATTCTCATGTTGCCCGCACAATTTCCCGCGGAATTGTCCATTATCACTAAGGCCAGCTAAAAGAATGCATTCAATAATTTATCAGAGATGGAAAAGAATATTTTGAATCATTACGTCCTTGATCGTCTGGAATCCATAAAATGGAATCTTTCTTCTTATAGGAAAAATAAAGAATCCAAATATCTACACCATTTGAGGGTGGATATAAAAAAAATAAATGCCCTGTTTTCATTTGCTGAAAAGGTTTATAAAGAGAAATACAACACGGCTTTACTGAAGCCATTGTTTCATCAGGCAGGAGAAATAAGGCTTATACAGATTAACCTGCAACTGCTGGATGCGGTTCCAAATCCTCCGGAACAACTTATTACGGAGTTAAGAAGTAAAGAACATACTGCCGGTCAGAAATTGATTGATGATGGACCACAACATCTTATCCGCATCAAGCATTTTCGTGAAGAAACCCGCTTGCCAGAATTATTACCTGAAAAAAAGACCATTTCAAAATATTTTAAAAAAGAGTGGAAAAAAGCAGAGAACCTCCTGCAGCATATCGACAGGGAAAATCTGCACAGTTACAGAAAGAAAATAAAGAAGATTCTGTATTTCTATGAGGCTCTGCCGAAAAAAATACAGGATAAAATCAAAATAGATATAGCAGCTATTGATCAGCAACAGCAGTGTGTAGGTGACTGGCACGATACGTATTTAGCGATTGATTTTCTGTCTCCCGAACATTTTCCCATGCAGAAATCGGACTATCTCTTAGATTTGAAAGAAAAGGAAAAAAAACAGTTTAATACTTTGCGCAAGAACCTGAACAACAACCGAAAAGGAAAGAAGTTCAATGCTCTTTCCGTTACAACGATGCTTTGGCTGTGCATCCCGCTCCTCGTTTTTCCTTTCATTTTAAAATTCTCTGGAAATTTTAAAAAACAACAAGTGTGATTCCGCATGCCTTCGGATCTGTAACCACTGGAGATTGGCTACTGTTAAAGTATCCCTGTTGTAGTTCATTTCCAGTAAATTGGTTTGAAGATTCCGGTAACCCTTATTTTACATTATGAATACAGAAGAACAGATCAAAGCCTATATCTCTGCTCAGTCTGAACCAAAACGCAGCGAAATGCAGACGCTACACGAAGTTATTCAGAACATCAGGCCGAACAGTAAGCTCTGGTTTCTCGACGGTAAAAACAGTGAAAACAAGACGGTTTCAAATCCCAATATCGGATACGGATCGTATACCATTTCGTACGCCGACGACAAAACAAAGGAGTTTTATCAGATCGGTTTAAGCGCCAACACCACCGGAATCTCCGTTTATATCATGGGACTCGATGACAAAACTTATCTGGCTACCACTTACGGAAAAAAAATCGGCGGGCGTGACGGGCTACTGCATTAAGTTCAAAACGCTGAAAGACCTCAACACTGAAGTTCTGGAAGCCGCAATTCGGTATGGTTTTGAAGCGAATGAAGGTGAAACTGTGAAGTAAAAACTGTTATGTTGTGATCAATATAGACCCCAGTGAGTAACCCGGAATTATTACCATTAGTGCTTGCAATGTTTTGTAAAAAAGTATAAAATGAAAAAAGATAAAAAGATATATTATGTGAGCGGAATGATCAGTCTGATTTGCATCCCTCTACTTTTTTTGTATTATACAAAGCCCACCTTAGAAAAAATGAATTTAAGAGGGCTTGATATGGGACTTCCCTATAAAGCAAAAAAAGGTGAAAAATCTCCTGAGTACTCCCAAGTTCCTATGGAAGGATGGAAATATACCCCCGTAAAGGTTCCGGTAAATTTCGGTAAAACAAAGGAAAAAGAATTTATGGGAATGATTCAAAATCTTCAAAAAGAAAAATTTGACAAAACCGGATTGCGGTTTCAATTGGGTAATGAGAATTCTTATGGTGATTTGGTAAAGCTCCTCAATCTTATGGAAAAAACCCAACAAATTGCTTATGGAGCGGATACAGAAAAAACCAACAGCTTGTATGTTTTATACTACAAACCTGACAAAAATCTTCTTCAACATGATCATTCTCCCAATGCTTATCTTAACCAAACCGATTATGAATATCAGACAGCATCGTTTTGGGAAAAACTCATCAGGTTTTCGCCGAATGGAAGCTATTTTTTAATTTTTGGATATTTAATGTTGGTGTATTGCTCATTTCTGAAACCGAAATTAACACTGAATATCTGAAAAGCAGTGCCGATAATATATAATATGAAATGAAAAAACTGTTTTTTGAAATACAATCCAACCACGAAATATGGTCGCTGATTGATAAAAGATACGATCACATCCTTATTCACAAGTTCAGACCCAATGAAGCGGTTGCGTGGTGGGAAACCGATATTAAAATGAAAAACGGCGAAGCTTTTGAGCATCTGCAGGTACGAAACATGGAATTTGATGTCTCCACCGACCTCAAAGGCCTCAAAAGAATTTTAGAACTGAACACGCTGCATTTATGTATTTATCAGTTCAACAGACCCATTCCCAACACGCTTTCTCTGGAATATCTGTCGTCGGAACACCTCGAAAAAATACTGGAGCAAAACGGTTTACAACATATTTATTTCTGCAAATTCGAATTCCTGACCCTTGCCAGTTCAGATGAAAAATTCCTCAGCACCATTGAAAACAGCGAACCATTTAAAGAGAAAATTGCAGCCCAGAAAGAGCCATAAATCAAAAAAAATTAGGACTAAACCTCCTTTTTAATTTGTAGATCAATACCCTTACTTGTCCAAGTTAAGAGGCAACTCTTCCCTTATCTTTCCGATTGACTACTCACGATTGACTGAGATCACTTCCGTAATTGACTTTTGTCATTTGAAGCAGCTCATCCATCAGATACATTTGCATAGAAGTAAAATGTTATAAAAACGTGTGCTCACAAAATCAGGTTGAAAGAGAAAACAAGCCCATCTGAAAATAAAAAACATTATGAAAAATAATCTCAACAAACAGGTAGGAGTATGGCTGGATCACTCAGAGGCATACTTTATTGATTTAAGCAAAGATTCCAATATCGTCGAAAAAGTGAACTCCGATCAGGAATCTCACTTGCGTATTGCAGGTGAACAGGGAGACGGAGTGCGATTGGGGAATAACCGGTCTACCAACAATGAGCATCAAAAGCACAGCCGTGAACAGGAACTTAGTAAGGAATATTACGATATGCTTGCAGACCGCCTGAAAAATTTTGATGATATTCTCCTTTTCGGTTCTACCCATGCAAAGGATGAACTTTACAACGAACTGAAGTCAGATAAACATTTTGATGGCAAGACGATCAGCGTAAAACCAGCTGACCATCTTACCGAAAATCAGATGATCGCCGAAGTGAGGAAACATTTTGATCTTTAAAAGGTCTTTGGTGCTATATACTACAAGACTTTTTATTCCGTTGTTTACTCAGGAAACCAATATTCTTAAAATCAAGTTATGGCTGAGCCAACCATTCACTTAAACAGCGAAGTCACCGATTTTCTCGACCAGCAAAAGCACCCCTTCCGCAAAGAAATTGAGCAGCTGCGCATCATCATTTTAGGGGCAGATCATCATCTGACTGAAAATATAAAATGGAACGGACCCAACTATTGCGTTGGAACCGCAGACCGGATTACCATGAGAATTCAGCCGCCGGCTCAGCAGGTCCAGCTGATATTTCACCGCGGAGCAAAAAAACGGGAACAGACTCAGGACAAACTCATCACCAACAAAAGCAAAATGCTAAAGTGGAAAGAGAATGACAGAGCAGTTATCACGTTTAAAAATTCAGCGGAAATCGAAAACAGCAAGGCTGAATTAACCGATATCATACCTGAATGGATACAGGCAGCCGAATAGTTAAGAGCCGACAACCGGCTTTACGCCTTTTACCTGACAGAACATTTATTCTTTTTCACAGGACCCATAGACCCTGCTCGAATTCCATGAGTCCCTACCACGCTCCTATTTTATCTCGTCATAAAAACGTAACACTGCGTTAACATTTAAGTATCATCATACCACTAACTTAGCGTTATGAAATATTTCATGCCGCTTTTTCTTTTTGCACTGTTTGGGTGTTCCTCCGGCCATGAAACTGTTAAGATTAAAGGTTCTGATACCGAAGTGAATCTTGCAGTTCTTTTGGCAGAAGAGTTTCATAATACCAAAAGCACGCTGCTGGTTTCTGTTTCAGGAGGCGGTTCAGGATTGGGTTTTGCCTCTTTATTAAACGGCAATACCGACATCGCCAACTCTTCCAGAAGCATAAAAGATGAGGAAATTAACATGTTCAGGCATCAGAAAATTGAAATTGATTCTTTTGTGTTTGCGCAGGATGCCATTGCTTTCGTCGTTTCCGATCAGCTTGGCATTGATTCGATCAGCACCGGAACTGTGGCCAAAATCCTCAGCCGTGCATATACCGACTGGTCCTCGGTCACCAATACCAAAATGCCCATCACGATTTACGGAAGACAAAGCAATTCCGGCACCCACGACTATGTAAAGGATATTCTGAACATTAAATTTTCACCCTATGCCAAGCAAATGAACGGGAACGCCCAAATTCTGGAAGCCATTAAGGCAGATGCATCGGGTATCGGCTATGTAAGTGCAGGGTATATTTTAAACGGCAATGCCGACGGACTGAAAATCCTGACGGTGTATGATGGAAAAGAGAGGGCAATTTCGCCATTGGATACAGAAGCCATCGCATCAGGCGAATACTTTTTTCAGCGGCCGCTGTTTCAGTATTACCGTAAATCCGACTATCAAAAAATAAAGCCGTTCCTGGATTTTGAAAAATCGGCAACCGGGGCAAAAATCATCCAGCAATCGGGGTATTATCCTGTTATAAACTGAAAATGAACACAAGAAAGAGAGAACAGATTGATGGTCTGTTTAAAATTATTTTTAAAAGCACTGGACTCATCACGATCGCCCTGCTCGCGGGTATTTTTATTATGCTGTTTTCGAACAGTATTTTATTTTTCCTTAAAGTATCACCAATCGACTTTTTTACCGGGTCGCAGTGGGACCCCGAAACCCATTACAGCATTGTCCCTTTGTTGGTAAGCACCCTGCTTGTTGCCACGGGTTCTATGATCATCGCGGTGCCGTTAGGAATTTTTACAGCTGCTTATTTATCAGAAATGGCTCCGAAGAAAGTGCAGATGTTTTTAAAGCCCATCATCGAAATGCTGGCCGCCATTCCCTCAGTGGCAATAGGTTTTTTGGGAATTGTTTTGGTAGGTCCGGGTCTGTCTTATCTTTTCGGGATCCAGAACGGGTTAAACGCATTAAACGGTTCCATTTTACTGGCTGTGATGGCCTTACCTACAATCGTTACCATCAGCGAAGATGCCATTAACGCTGTACCGCAATCGCACCGGGAAGCATCGCTTGCGTTAGGAGCCAACAAATGGGAAACGCTTTTTAAGGTCACCATTCCTGCAGCACTTCCGGGGCTAATCGCTGCGGTGATGCTCGGCCTCGGAAGAGCTTTGGGCGAGACGATGACGGTGCTGATGGCCACCGGAAATGCCGCTGCGATGCCGAAAGGATTTTTAGATTCTGTGAGAACCATCACTGCCACCATTGCCATTGAAATGGGTGAAGTACCCTACCAGACGACTCATTACTTTGCACTGTTTGCTATTGCTGCCTTATTATTTCTGATTACACTTGCCGTAAATTTTGCAGGTGAATTCTTTGCCAACCGTCTTCGAAAATTCCATGCGTGATGATGACGAGGAAAAAAATTTACAATATCCTTAACTGGGCGCTGCTCTGCGGCAGCACGTTCACGGTATGCTTATTTTTAGGTGTTATCCTTTGGGATATTTTTTCAAAAGGATATTCGAGTCTGTCGTGGGAATTCATATCGTCTTTTCCTACCAACGGAATGACGAAGGGGGGAATTCTTCCGGCGATCATCGGCACCGTTTCACTCACTTTTATTACAACCCTGTTTGCGGTTCCGTTTGGGGTCGCCTGTGCAGTATACCTGAATGAATATGCCAAACCCTCGTTGCTGACCAATATTATCCGTGCCTCCATCAGAAATCTGGCCGGCATTCCTTCTATCATTTACGGCTTATTTGGTTTGGCCTTATTTGTACAGGCACTGCATTTCGGCACATCCATATTATCAGCCGGTCTAACCTTAGGCCTACTGTCCTTACCCTATATCATTACCACGACTGAAGAAGCGTTGAAAAGAATTCCCAACAGCCTGCGGGAAGCGACATTGGCATTGGGGGTCACCCAGGCGGAAACGATTAAGGATATTGTGTTGCCAAAAGCACTGCCCGGAATTCTTACCGGAGTCATCTTAACGCTCTCCCGGGCTGCCGGAGAAACCGCACCCATCCTGTTTACGGGTGTTGCCTTTTATATAAACGGGGTCATCACTTCGCCCAATCAGGAATTTATGGCACTTCCATATCATTTATACATGTTATCGACCCAGCACAATGCTATAGAGCAGGTAAGACCGTTAGCGTACGGCACTGCGACGGTATTGATACTGCTGGTATTTTTACTGAATATCGTCGCTTTTTATTTACGTTATAAAAACAGAACACAAGATTGAAAATGGACACCATAAAACTGAGGGCAGAAAATCTGAACCTCCATTTCGGAAAGAAACACATTCTAAAAAACATCAATATTGATTTCCCAAAAAATCAGGTCACCTCATTAATCGGCCCTTCGGGATGCGGAAAATCTACACTGCTCCGCTGTTTCAACCGGATGCACGATTTAACATCTGACGCGCACATAGAAGGCAAACTTTTTTTAGATGATTTGGATCTGTATGACAGTCAAAATTCAGTAACCGATATCCGTAAACGCATAGGTATGGTTTTTCAAAAACCGAATCCGTTGCCGAAAAGCATTTATGAAAATCTTTCATACGCTTTAAAAATTCACAACTATTCAAAAAACGAGATCCCCAAGCTGATCCGACACGCCCTGGAGGAAAGTTTTTTATGGGACGAAGTAAAAGACGAACTGAAAAAGCCAGCAGTAAAATTATCCGGAGGCCAGCAACAGCGTCTCTGCATTGCCCGGACTGTGGTGCTAAGGCCCGAGGTGATTCTGATGGATGAACCCTGCTCTGCCCTTGACCCCATCAGTACCAAAAAAATTGAAGAACTGATCCTGAAACTCAAAAAGGATTTTACCATTGTAATTGTCACCCACAATATGCAGCAGGCACAGCGCATCTCCGAGAAAGTCGCCTTTATGTATTTAGGCGAACTCATTGAATTTGACAGTTGCGATGCGATTTTTAATCACCCCCAGAATGAACTCACCCAGCGCTATGTTGGAGGCCATTTTGGATAGCAGCTGCTTACGGCTGCTCCATCTTCGCGGAATTAAAAAAATAAAATGGAAATATTTGAGAACATTCTTATCCATTACCATTGCTACAAGCGTATGGAAAAGCCCCTAGCCACTATTGATGAAATTGAAAGTATCGTAAAATTCAGGCTTCCGGCTGACTACAGAATTTATCTTCAAAACTACTCCGGGTTTGAAGGATTTATAGGTCAGGAATTTGTGAAACTTTGGGACCTTGATCAACTTGTAGAAAACAATAGGGAATATGGGATTTTCAGCAGCCTACCCAAAACACTTGGAATTGGAGGAAATGGAAGCAGTGAGTTCATTGCCATTGAGCCTGTTGCGGAAAGCCGTTGTAGAATTGTGCTTTCGCCCTTCATTGACCTGAACCGAAATCATCATATTGAAATCGGAACTTCGTTTACAGATTTTTTAGTGCGCCTGGATAAGGGACAGGAATGGTTTACATAAAACACCAAACACAATGAAAAAAGAGATCTCTTCAACAATAATCGGACGGTTACTGCAGGACGACACTTTTCCGGACTGGTGGAAAAGTCAACCCATTGAAATTCCATACTTTAACAACGAAAAACTGATCATAACATTTGTGGAATTTGAACCGGAAGACGACCACACTTTTATTGAAGAGGCCGATGTAGCCTTAACAAATTTTCTGCATTTAAATGAAGCAGACCGGAATTCCATTTCAGAACTGGCTTACAGAAACTGTATGGACTTCCTGGAAGATATTGAGTTTGATGAAACTGACGCGCCTTTAAGACAAATTACCGATAAAAACGACATTTGGAATCATATTCACCCCACAGAAATCTATGTGGCAAGAAGACCTTATAACGAACAGGATATTTATATTCAGGTCGCCTGCGAATGTGACTGGGAACAGGAACACGGACTGCAATTAGTGTTCAGGCAGGGAAAAAAATTAACACGGATAAGTGACCAGGACGGGCATTTGACAGAAGCAGATGCATACAACAAACCTGATGAGGAAGATGAACTTTTATCTCAATTTTGAAGACCAAAGAAACCGACTACTCCTACTTCAGTACCGTATTAATTTATTAGACTTGACTTTAGTGATCGTCGGTAAAACATATTATTCCCGCACCAAAAAACAGGATGGCGCCGTCTCGGTTGCGAGAAACCTTAAACCAAAACAGTTTTGCCCCGTCTCGCAAACGAGAAACGATGAACCCAAACTGGTTTGCCCTTTCTCGTTTGCGAGAAAGCATGATCCTGAACAGGATGGCGCCGTCTGGCATCCGAGACGACATGAACCTGAATAATTTGGCCGTCTCGCAATTTTAACTCAACACTGCCTTTAGATGTTTATTGGCGTCAAAGCCTGAACAGCAATAAGATCCTTCAGAGAGCAACGCCTGCTGAATGTCTCATCAGGCTTTTAACTTTGCCATAAACCCAAAAGTATTATCTTTGGTGTCTTTTATTATACAATTTAATCTCTTTTGCAAATGATCCTAATCGTTGATGATTCACAGGAAAACATTATATCCTTAAAAAAAGTACTTGAGAAGAATGATTTTGAGGTAGATACCGCATCATCTGGCGAAGAAGCGCTGAAAAAAATACTTAAAAAATCGTATGTACTGGTCATTCTGGATGTTCAGATGCCGGGAATGGATGGTTTTGAAGTGGCGGAAACGATTTCGGGCTACCGCAAAGCAAAAGAAACCGCCATTATTTTTCTGTCTGCCGCCAGTGCCGACGTTAAAATGATCACCCGCGGCTATTCATCGGGAGGATTGGATTATATCAGCAAACCTGTGGATATGAATATCCTTCTCCTGAAAGTACAGACCTTTTACCGGATTTATGAACAGAGCCGGGCACTGAATGATATGCAGAAAGCCCTGCGGGAAGAAATTGAGTTCCGTAAAGAGGCAGAACGTAAAAAAGATGAATTCATCAGCATTGCCAGTCATGAACTGAAGACCCCAATGACCAGCATCAAGGGTTACATTCAGCTACTCGAGCGAAGTCTGGATAAAAATGACATTCAGACCGTGAAGACCCGGCTGCAGAAAGTACAGACTCAAATCGAAAAGTTGAATTTACTTATTGCCGACCTTCTGGACATGTCGAAGATAGAAAGCGGCAAACTAAAGTTCAACCGCCAATATTTTTTATTTGATGAGTTGCTGGATCATATTCTGGAAATCATGCAGCAGTCTAATCCCCAAATTCAATTTGTAAAAAAAGGCCAGATTGAAGGCCTTGTGTATGGAGACGAAATGCGTATAGAACAGGTTATCGTGAACTTCATTACCAACGCCGTAAAATATGCACCCGGAACTGAAGAAATCCATATCTGTTCAGAACTGCGCGGCAATGAAATTTATTTTTCGGTAAAGGATTTCGGAATCGGCATGTCTGAAGAGCACCGGTTAAAAATCTTTGAGAAATTTTACCGGATTGAGGAAACCTCCGAACGCTTTCAGGGACTCGGTATCGGCCTGTATATCTGCGAAGAAATCATCGACCGCCATGCCGGAAGAATAGGCGTAAACAGTACACTTGGCGAAGGATCTGAATTTTATTTTCATTTACCATTACATCCTGAAAAGGATTAAAACAATAACCAACAATATGACTTTTAAAAGAAATCTGCTTTACGGTCTGGGATTATCGCTTATCCTCTTATTCATAAGTTCCTTTGCATCTTACATCAGCATCAAGAATCTGATTGAGAGTTCGCAGATGGTTCGCAAAAGTAACCGAATCATAAGAGACCTGAACAGTGTTCTGTCTTATGTGAAGGATGCAGAAACCGGCCAGCGGGGATTTCTCCTGACAGGCGATCCAGTTTTTCTGGAACCGTATACCACGGCAAAGGAAAAAATAACAGCCGGCATTGAGGGCTTATCCTCTGAGATTTCTCCAACCGGTGTCCAAAAAGGCAATTTTAAGAACCTGCAAATGAACATTCGGGCGCGGCTGCAGATTCTGGAACAGAATATCAACTACAAAAAAAGGAATCAAGCCGTAACCGCTGAACAGCTGTTGGCGGGTAAAAAACATATGGACGAGATCCGCACGACTGTCGCCAGCATGCAGACCGAGGAAACGGCCATCCTGAAATCCCGCACCGAAACAATGGAGCAGTTCTCGCGCTATACTCCCCTGCTCATCATTCTTTCGGCACTGCTTGCTATTACAATCACTTTGGTATTCTTCCGAAGGGTTTCACAGGATTTCAGTGAAAAATCGAAGCTTGCCCAGGAACTGAAACTGAAGAACGAGGAGACCGAGAACCGCCTTTTGGCCATTGAGAAGGTGGCTTTGCAAATCTCGGGGGGCGATTACCATATCCTTTTGGATCAGAATGCCAAAGACAGCCTCGGAAGTGTTGCCGAACCGCTGAACCAAATGGCGGAATCGCTGCAGAATTCATTTCAGTCACTGGAGGAAAAAGAATGGCTGAGTTCGGCAATTGCACAACTGAATGACCGCACGATGGGAGAAAAGAGTATCGAAACGCTCGCTGCGGATCTTCTGGAAAGCATCACCCAACACACTCAAAGCCGGGTTGCGGCCATCTATCTTCAGGGAGAGGACAACCAGCTGCATCTGACCGGCACTTTTGCCGCAGACGGCGGTGTTAAAAAAACACTGCAGATTGGTGAGGGAATCGCGGGCGAGGCTTTCCGCTCCTCTCAACCTATTGTAGTCGAAAACATCACGGATCATGATGCCACCATCAGTTATGCCACCGGAAATACAAAACCTCAGAGTGTTATCGCGTTCCCGATCACCAGATATCATGTCCCCATAGGGGTAATCGAGCTGGGCGCGACCCAGCATTATTCCTCCCGACAGCTGGAATTTTTAGATGCGGTATCGGGTAATATGGGTCTTGCATTTTACAGCGCCCAGAGCCGGATTAAAATGCAGGAACTTCTGGAAGAAACGCAGGCACAGTCTGAAGAACTGCAGACGCAGCATTCAGAACTCGAAAACATCAACGCGGAACTAGAGGCACAATCACAGAAACTGCTGGCATCAGATGAAGAACTAAGGGTACAGCAGGAAGAATTAATGCAAAGCAACCAGGAGCTCGAGGAAAGAAGCAGTCTACTGGAAGAAAAAAATGCTCTGATCGAGAAGCACAATAATGACATTCAGCAGAAATCACTCGAACTGGAGCAAAGTACGAAGTACAAATCTGAATTTCTTGCCAATATGTCGCATGAACTCCGCACCCCGCTCAACTCCATTTTGCTCCTCTCGAAATTAATGTCCGAAAGTGAAGATCTGGATGAGCAGTATGTGGAATTTGCAGAGGTGATGCAGAGTTCGGGACAAGGCCTGCTTACGCTTATTGATGAAATCCTGGACCTTTCCAAGATTGAATCCGGTAAGATGACTTTGGAAATCAATCATGTACCCCTGGAAGAAATAACTGCGGACATGAAGATGCTGTTTGATCCGATGGCCAGGAATAAAAACCTGCAGTTACATTTTGAAACAGAAAAAGGCACCACCCCTATTCTGCATACTGACAAACTCCGTTTGGAACAGATCCTGAAGAATCTCCTTTCCAATGCTATTAAATTCACATCCGAAGGCAGCATAATGATGCAGGTTTCTAATGACGATTCGAAGGAAAATATAATCTTCAGAGTAACGGACACCGGTATCGGCATTCCAAAAGACAAACTTCGGCTGGTATTTGAAGCCTTTCAGCAGGCCGATGGCTCTACACAACGCAAATACGGCGGCACAGGACTTGGGCTTTCCATCAGCCGCGAACTTACGCGCTTACTTGGAGGAAAAATTGACCTTAAAAGCACCGAAGGCGTCGGAAGCGAATTTACCCTGACGGTACCTGTGGATGCTGCGACAGTTCAGTCTAACCAGCAACCTGAGGATTCCGATGAAAACTCTCTAAAACAGGTTGAGATATTGCAGGAAGCACCTGTTAGATTTATTGCTGAACACATTCCGCAACCCATTCCGGACGACAGGGAGAATATCAGGGAGGGCGATAAAGTGATTCTCATCATTGAGGATGACACCGCTTTTGCGAAAATACTTTTAGATTTTTCGAGAACTAAAAATTACAAAGGCATTGTTGCTGTTCGCGGCGATGCTGGTATTGAAATGGCAAAGCAGTTTATGCCGCTCGCTATTCTACTGGATATTCAGCTTCCTGTAATGGACGGTTGGCAGGTTATGGAAGTACTGAAGTCAAATCCTCAGACCAAACCAATCCCTGTTCACATCATGTCTTCCATGAAATTCAAACAGGAAAGCTTATTGAGAGGCGCGGTAGATTTCATCAATAAACCGTTTGCTCTCGAGCAGATGCAGGAAATCTTCAGCAAACTGGAAAATGCCCTGAACCGCTCGCCTAAAAAAGTACTGATTGTTGAAGAGAATGAGCAGCACGCCAAAGCACTCAGCTACTTCTTAAGTGCCAACAACATTACGACCGATATCGCGAATAATGTGTCAGACAGCATTGAGTCACTGCATAACCGAGAAATAGACTGCGTCATCCTCGACATGGGAGTACCGGACCGTAATGCGTATGACACCCTGGAAACCATTAAACAGAACAAAGGTCTGGAACATCTGCCAATCATTGTGTTTACCGGTAAAAACCTTTCGCAGGGAGAGGAAAACCGCATAAAAAAATATGCAGATTCCATTGTGGTTAAGACTGCCTACTCCTACCAACGTATTTTGGATGAAGCCGGGCTGTTCCTTCATCTTGTTGAAGAAAAAAACAGAAAAAAACAGCAGAGAATCCTTGGATCTGAACATGAGGGCGAACTGCGTAATATTTTAAAAGACAAAACTGTGCTGATTGCAGACGACGACGTGCGGAATATATTTTCGCTTACCAAAGCTCTGGAGCTGCAGGGAATGAACGTCATACCTGCAATGGATGGGAAAGAAGCCCTTGAAGTACTTCAGAAGGATCCTGCAATCGATGTTGTTCTGATGGATATGATGATGCCCGAAATGGACGGCTACGAAACCATCCGTGAAATCCGGTCTTCTGCTCAGTTTACGAACCTTCCTGTTCTGGCCGTCACCTCGAAAGCGATGATGGGTGACCGGGAGAAATGTATTGCCGTGGGCGCGTCTGACTATATCTCCAAACCTGTGGATATTGATCAGTTGGTTTCCCTGCTAAGAGTCTGGCTGTACGATAAAATTTAAATTTCAGCGTATGAAAATTAAAAAAGAAATTCTCATCATCGATGATGATCCAAAAAACATATTTGCTCTTCAGGCCGTTCTGAAAGCGAAAAAATACCAGTGTATTTCAGCTCTCAGCGCGAAGACAGGCTTCGAACTGCTTTCCTCCAATAACAACATCGGCGTTGTACTGATGGATATGATGATGCCGGAAATGGATGGCTATGAAGCCATTGCAAAAATGAAATCGGATGAAGAACTGAAAGACCTTCCGGTAATCTCAGTTACCGCGCAGGCCATGACCGGAGACCGGGAAAAGTGCCTCGAAGCAGGAGCTGACGGCTATCTGTCGAAGCCGGTAAATGTCGATGAACTGGTACAGTTGCTTAACCAATTAATTAAATAGGAAGTGCATTCGGAAAATATTGATGAACATATCGAAACCCTCCTTGCTGATGTACTGGAAATTTACGGGTATGATTTTACCGGTTATTCCAGGGCTTCGCTGAAACGCAGGATTTTGCGGCTGTACGAAATGGATGGTTTTGTAAGTTTTGCAGAATACCGATACAGAATCAGGTCCGAAGCCGGCTACTTCAAACGTTTCGTAGAGCAAATTACCATCAACGTTACGGAAATGTTCAGAGATCCCGAGTTTTATAAAACGTTAAGGAATGATATTCTGCCAAGACTCGGAACCTACCCCTTTATCCGGATCTGGGTGGCGGGGTGTAGTACCGGTGAGGAAGCTTACTCTGTCGCCATCTTCTTAAAAGAACTGAACCTGCTGCACAAATCGCTCATCTATGCTACTGACCTCAACAATCTGGTTTTGGAAAACGCCTCGCAGGCGATGATCCCGATGAGTAAAATACAGCTTTATACCGAAAATTATATGGCAGCCGGCGGGAGCGAACAGTTCTCCGATTACTACGCTGCCAATTATTCGCTGGGGAAACTCAATGATGAGCTAAAATCAAAAATCATCTTTTCAACGCACAATCTCGTAACCGATCATTCGTTCAATGAATTCCAGCTTATTCTGTGTCGCAATGTCCTTATTTATTTTGACCGCCCGCTGCAGACCAAAGTGTTTGAACTTTTCGACAACAGTCTGGAAAAATTTGGGTATCTTGCTTTAGGAACAAAGGAAAGCCTGAACTTCTCCCCTGTTTTTGAAAACTTCGAGAAACTGTCAGGAGAAAAAATTTGGCGCAAAATCAAATAAAATGGGATCTTGTGAAGCATTGGTCATCGGCGGATCAGCAGGCAGTCTGGATGTACTGTTAAAAGTCCTTCCGGGTCTTGATCCCTCACTTGACTTCCCTATTATTCTCATTTTGCACCGTAAACCCAGCAAAGACAGCATTCTTACTACGCTTTTGGCGTCAAAGACCCGACTCAAGGTAAAGGAAATTGATGAAAAAGAAACAGCAAAGTCCGGAACCCTCTATATTGCGCCGTCGAACTATCATTTACTCATTGAAAACGATCATACCTTTTCACTCGACGCCTCTGAAAAAATCAATTTTTCACGGCCTTCCATTGATGTTGCCTTTGAGAGTGCCGCAGAAGTCTATAAGGAACATCTGGTGTGCCTCCTTCTGTCCGGGGCCAACAGCGACGGGACCATTGGGCTGCAGCACGTGAAAAAATACGGAGGCAAAACTATCGTTCAGAACCCTGAATCGGCGGTTGCCGGCTATATGCCGGAATATGCACTGGAACATGCAGCCATTGATAACGTATTAAATCCTGAGGAAATGGCAGATTATATCAACAAACTAGCGAAATGACTGAAAAAACTTTAACCACCGAAAAAAAGAAAGTGTTTATTTTCGATGACAATCTGGAAATTCTGGAACTGTGTACAGAAATTTTAAACGATGTCGGATGCGACGTAAAAACCTCGCCCACGACCACGAATGTTGAACAGCAGATCAAAGGATATCTGCCTGATCTTATCCTGATGGACAACTGGCTGCCTGACATCAGCGGAATTGAGGCCACGAGACTAATCAAAGCCCACGAAGATCTAAAACACATTCCTGTGATATATTTTTCGGCCAACAGCAATATCAGCGAACTTGCTGCGGAAGCCGGCGCAGATGACTATCTTGCGAAGCCGTTTGATATCGACCAGTTTGAATTGACTGTAAAGAAATATACAAGCACTTGAATCACATCCACTTATCAAAATAATACATGTCAACAGATAAAAATACCCAGGACAAAGAAAGACTGCACCTCCGCAACAGAAACCGCGAGCGTTACGACTTAAATGCCCTGAAGATTGCCGAGCCTGAGCTGGCCAATCACATCAAACCCAATAAATACGGCGACGATTCCGTTGATTTTGCCAATCCCGAAGCGGTAAAACTCCTCAACAAAGCTTTGCTCAGCCATTATTACGGCATCAAAAACTGGGATTTCCCCGCCGAAAATCTTTGTCCGCCCATTCCCGGAAGAGCCGATTATCTGCATTATATGGCAGATCTTTTGGGCCAGAGTAATTTCGGAACGATCCCGACCGGTGATCAGATAACGGTTCTGGATATCGGTGTTGGCGCGAGCTGCATTTACCCCGTGATTGGGGTGACCGAATACGGCTGGAAATTCATCGGTCCCGATATTGATCCCCAATCCATCGAATCCGCGAAAAAAATTGTGGAATCGAATGCCTCGCTTCAGGATAAGATCGAATGCCGTCTGCAGGAAGATCCGGAAGCTTTCTTCAACGGAATAATTAGCGGCGAAGAGAAGATTGATATGGCCATCTGCAATCCGCCTTTTCATTCCACTCCGGAAGAAGCCAAAAAGGGAAGCCGCAGAAAAGTGCAGAACCTGAGCGGCAAGAAAACCAAAACTCCGGAACTCAATTTTGCGGGCATCAGCAGTGAACTCATCTGCGAGGGCGGCGAATCGGCTTTTATTCAGAAAATGGTAAGGGAAAGCAAAGCGTTTTCGACCAACTTTTACTGGTTTTCGACATTGGTTTCGAAACAGTCGAACCTGAAAGGGATTTATAAAATCCTGGACGAAATGGAGATCACGCAGATAAAAACCCTCCCGCTCGGTACCGGAAACAAATCCAGCCGCGTGATTGCATGGAGTTTTCTGACCAAAGAAGAGCAGAAAGAATGGCGCGAGACAAGATGGAGAGTTAAAGAGGAGAAATAAATTGGGGTTGAACCATTCATTCTTTTCCTCATAACTGCGACTGTAAATTTAATATCACCATCATTACCAATATCTATTTCCTGCCCTTTGCAATGGAACAATATTTCCATAACTTGCCTTCATAAACAGCACGAAAAATGAAGAACAGAGACCTGAATTTCAGTAAAGGCTTTACGTTCACCAAACATACCCCAGAAGAGATTTCCCATTTCGACCGGGTTTTTGATGTTTTCAAAGACTTACTCACCCACACTTCGGGAGATATTGAGGAGGCTTTTGAATGGCTCGAAATGCTCGATAAGGAATACGATATTTTCACCGATGAGTATACGCTCGCAGATTTTGAAGAAGACCTTAAAAAACGCGGATACATCAAGGAAGAAAAGAATCCCGAAGACGGCAACATTGGAACTGGAAAAGGCAAAAATATCCTGACGCCCAAACTCGAAGCGGCGCTGCGCGAGTTTGCGCTCGATCAGATTTTCGGAAAACTTAAAAAAACCGGAATCGGAAACCACCGCACCTCAAAAGTGGGCGTCGGCGACGAGCGTGACGGGGAAAACCGTGCCTATCAGTATGGTGATGACCTCAACACCGTGAATATGACCGAAAGCCTGAAAAACGCCCAGATCAACAACGGAATTTCCGATCTGCGGCTTACAGAAGATGATCTGATTGTGGAGGAAACGCGTCATAAAGCACAGATGAGCACGGTGTTAATGATCGACATCAGCCATTCCATGATCCTCTATGGTGAAGACCGCATCACACCTGCTAAAAAAGTGGCCATGGCTTTGGTGGAACTCATCAGAAGAAAATATCCGAAAGATTCCATCGATATTGTTGTCTTTGGAAATGAAGCGTGGCCGATTAAAATCAAAGACCTTCCCTATTTAAACGTCGGTCCTTATCACACGAATACCGTTGCCGGACTTGAACTGGCCATGGATATCCTCCGACGGAAAAGAAACACGAACAAACAGATTTTTATGATCACCGACGGAAAACCCAGCTGCATCAAGCTGCCTACCGGAGAATTTTATATGAACAGCAACGGCCTCGATGAAATGATCGTTTCGCAATGCCTTACGAAAGCCGCACAGGCCAGAAAACTGAAAATCCCGATCACCACTTTTATGATTGCCCAGGATCCTTACCTCCGGAAATTTGTGGAAGCTTTTACCGCACAAAATCAGGGGAAAGCTTTCCTTACCGGACTTTCCGGTCTCGGCGAGATGATTTTTGAAGATTATGAAAGAAACAGGATTAGGAGAATTTAGGGTAGAACCGAGAGTCAAGAGCCAAGAATCAAAACATCAGATGTTCGACACTAGATTCAGACGTCAGACGTCAGACGTCTATCATCACACATCCATCACCCAACAATAAATATATGAAAAACGATACAACATTCAAGGAATTAAAGAATTCAGGGTTTACCCATAAAACCATCAACGAAGAAATTCAGTCGAACCTCATTGCAAAGATTAAAGCCAAAGAACCGGTATTTGAAGGACTTTGGGGTTATGAGGATAAGGTCGTTCCACAATTGAAAAAAGCACTTTTAGCGGGTCATCACATCAACCTGCTCGGTTTGCGCGGACAGGCAAAAACCCGCATCGCGAGAAGCATGGTGAGTCTGCTTGATGAATATATGCCGATCGTAAAAGGCTCGGAAATCAATGACAGTCCGTTTCAGCCTATTTCGAAATTTGCCCGCGACCTTATTGCAGAACAAGGTGATGAAACGCCCGTTTCTTGGGTGCACCGCTCCCACCGGTTCTTTGAAAAACTTGCCACACCCGATGTGAATGTTGCCGATCTGATCGGTGATATCGATCCTATTAAAGCGGCTACGCTGAAACTGCCGTATTCAGACGAACGGGTGCTGCATTACGGCATGATTCCGCGCGCGAACCGCTGCATTTTTGTACTAAATGAACTCCCAGATTTGCAGGCGAGGATTCAGGTTTCCCTATTCAATATCCTTCAGGAAGGCGATGTGCAGATCCGCGGATTCCAGCTCAGGATGCCGCTCGACATTCAGTTTCTCTTTACGGCAAACCCGGAAGATTATACGAACCGTGGAAGCATCGTGACTCCGTTGAAAGACCGAATCGGTTCCCAGATTTTTACACATTACCCGAAAACCATCGCCCTTGCCCGACAGATTACGGAACAGGAAGCTCTGGTTTCCGCGGAAGATAAAGCCCAGCTCACAGTGCCTGGTTTAGCGAAAGATTTGCTTGAAGAAGTGGCTTTTGCGGCAAGTGAAAGCGAATTTGTAGATGCGAAAAGCGGCGTCAGCGCAAGACTGACAATCTCCGCGATGGAAAATCTGATGGCTGCCGCAAAACTGCGTCTGATTGAATCCGATGTAGAAAAAACTACTGTCCGCCTCGTGGATTTCATGTCCATCGTTCCCTCGATCACCGGAAAGATTGAACTCGTGTACGAAGGCGAACAGGAGGGCGCCGATCACGTGGCAAAACTACTTATCGATCAGGCGGTGATGGTTCAGTTTGAACAGCTTTTCCCCCGCATTCCGAAACTCGAAAAAGAAGGCATCAAAACGCCTTACACAGATCTGATCCAATGGTTCAATAAAAACACGGTTGAACTCAATTATAACGACACCGACATTGAATTTTATTCGAAACTGGAAAGCATCACACCACTCTCCGAATTCATTGAGGAATATGCAGACCAACTCAGCACGGAAGATCAGAACTTCTGCAAAGAGCTTATTTTGTGGGCCCTAACTGTCAGTAAAAAATTGGACCGCTCGGAAAACCAGAATGTGTTTACGTTTGATTCAGCGGGAATTGGGAAGTATTACAGTAAGTAATAGGGTGTCATGAAAAAGCTGCTGGACTACGATTTAAGCAATAATAAAATGAAAACCTCGGCGTTATTTAGATAGCTAATATAAAACTCAGCAACCATGAAAAGAAAATTATTCAACATCCTCACCGTTTCTTCTATCGTTACTACCTTTGGTTTTATCATGGATGGAGACCCTAAAGAACCCAATATGTTAATCAGATTCATGGAATTCTTCGGAATGATTGGAATTGTGTTTTTGCTCGCTTCATTGATCTATTTTAGTACTGCTTTTATCCGTAAAAATATGCGTCGGGCATAAATAAACTCAAATATCTGACCTTATAAACAGTCTTAAATTTAAATATTTAAGGCTGTTTCTTTTTGAACATAATCCTTAAAAAATCAATTGAATTAATTTAAATAAAGCCTTTGTTGGTCAGGAAAAAACAGGACCATATGGAGCGTCTATGCGCTCACATTTAATTTGTCGAAAATAATTCTCATGAAAAAAGAAAATAAATTATTTGATTAACAACCTATATTTATTGTTTATCAATAAATATTTATTACATTTGCCTATAATTTTAAAATTCAATATCATGTCAAAAACGGATAACCTTGTATTTAAAGCCCTGCATATCGTGGCCTGGATCATCTTCGTTGGCCTGTGCATTGAGGCCGGTGGATTGATCGTCAATTTTATTTACAGCCTGTATAAGCCAGAAATGCTTCCAAAGCTTTATCAAAAACTGGATTTAAGAGAAATGCATGACCGCAGCCAAAGGGCTTTTTTCAGCATGTACAGTTTCATACTCGTCATCTCGGTGCTGAAAGCAGTCCTCTTTTATCTCGTCATTACATTGGTGAGCACGCTTGATCTGAAGAAACCTTTCAACAGCTCGGTCTCGAAACAGATCGCGCAAATCTCTTACTACACCCTTTCCATCGGACTGTTAAGTTACTTCGCGAGTCAATCTGCTCAGAATTTAGTTCACCGTGGTTTTGTGACCGACAATTTAAATGAATTCTGGGCCGACAGTCAGGCATTTGTGCTGATGGCAGCAGTAATTTATATCATCTCCGCCATCTTCAAAAGAGGAATTGAAATGCAGAACGAAAACGATTTAACTGTTTAAACGATGCCGATAATTGTAAACTTAGACGTGATGATGGCCAAACGGAAAATGTCCCTGAATGAACTTTCTGAAAAAGTTGATCTAACCCTCTCTAACCTCTCCATTCTGAAGACCGGCAAGGCAAAAGCCGTCCGCTTCAGTACTTTGGAAGCCATCTGCAAGGCTTTGGATTGCCAACCGGGGGATTTGTTGGAGTTTGTGAGTGACGAGGGAGACACAAAACTCCTAAATCGATTAAATAAGTCTTAATATTTCTCCCCCAAATACTCCCTAATCTTCTCCTTCGGAATTAAATCCAGCACCGCATTTGCGTCGATGATTTTGTGATCATTGATAATGCTTTTCACGGCTTTTGCGGCATCGGGATAATTCACGAGCCGCTCCAGAAGACCATAAACATTGACCATTTTTTTGTGTGTATTTTCGGCATCGCCGCCAAACCAGGATCCGTTGAAATGATGGCTTACATAATTTTTGGGCAAATCCTGCGAGAAATAGACTGACGGATAGAGCGTAACGCCGTGTTTAAGTTTCTGAACCGTATCGCTGTAGCGGTCGGCGCCGTATTCCTTTTCCAGCATTTCAGAAAAAATATCCGTATTGATGCGCTCCACAAAACCGTCCTGTCTGTTGTACCATTCCATAAAATCCTTTGACAACTGATGTTTCGGCTCTGCCATCCAAAACGCCGAGTACGGAACGCCTTTCACCTCGAAACCGCAAACCGCCTTTTCGTCCAGAAATTCATCCAGCGGAAGTTTCAGTTCCATATCTGTGTCCATGTAAACGCCGCCGTGTTCATACATGACTTTAGAGCGCACATAATCGGAAACAAAGGCCCATTTTCCCTGCGCGAAAGCTTCTTTTACATAATTATTATCTTCGATCGGAGAATTGCTTTCGTTCCATTCCACAATTTCAAAATCGGAATGAATTTGCTTCCATGAAGCGATGCAGTGTCCTGCCAGTTCGTTTTTTGGCTGGCCGCCGAACCAGCAGTAATGAATTTTTTTTGGAATCATACGAGATTTTGAATTTTAGATTATGAATTTTGGATTTATAAGCCTCGATGACCTTCAGCAAAGATTACACCTAAAATTTATCGAGGTACAAATGAATGGCGTTTATGAATTAAATGCTACTTTTAATCCTATAATTGTAAAGTAATAATGGCAGCGCACACGGACGAAAGGTACGAACCTAAAAAATATGTAGAGATTCAGAATCCTGATTGGGTTAAGAATGCAACCCTCTACGAACTCAATGTGCGGCAGTTTTCAGAGGAAGGCACGTTCAAAGCCGTCGAACAACAGCTTCCGCGGCTGAAAGAAATGGGAATTGACACTATCTGGCTTATGCCCGTGCATCCGATTGGTGTCATCAACCGGAAAGGAAGTCTGGGAAGCTATTATTCCGTGAAAGATTATTTGGGAATCAATCCGGAATTCGGAACTGAAGAAGATTTCCGGGATCTTGTCGAAGCCATTCACGAACACGGAATGTACGTGATTTTGGATTGGGTGGCGAACCACAGCAGCTGGGACAATGCTTTGGTCACGGACCATCCGGATTGGTATATGAGATCTAGAAACGGTACATTACAGTCGACACCGTGGCGTGATTATGATGACATCATCGATTTTGATTACAGCCGACCGGAACTCCGAAAATATATGACCGATGCGCTGAAATTTTGGGTCAGAGAATACGATATCGACGGTTACCGCTGCGATGTGGCGAGTTTCGTACCGATTGATTTCTGGGAAAATGCCAGAACCGAACTCGATACCATCAAGCCGGTTTTTATGCTTGCAGAAGCCGAAGACAAAGAGCTTCACCGCAAAGCGTTTGATGCTACTTACAACTGGACATTATGGAATATCCTGCATCAGATCGCCATCAACAATAAAAGCGCGAAAACGCTCGGAGAAGCTTATATCGCCGAACATGTTTCGATTTTTCCCAAAGAAGGCATCCGAATGAATTTCATCGATAATCACGACAAGAATTCGTGGGAAGGCAACCAATACATCAATTTTGGGGAAGCCTTAAAAGCCGCAACCGTTTTCACGGTGATGATGGACGGGATGCCGCTCGTGTATAACGGTCAGGAAGCAGGCCTTGGCCGCTCATTGAAATTCTTCGAACGCGACCCAATCGAGTGGAAAAAACATGAAAACGAAGCACTCTACACCACCCTTTTCGAACTGAAACATAAAAACCAGGCCCTTTGGAACGGCAGCCGCGGCGGCGAAATGGTAAGGATCATGAACGACAGAATGGATCAGGTGATTTCTTTTGTCCGGGAGAAAAACGGCGATAAGGTTTTGGCTTTTTTTAATTTAAGCATAGAAACTGTTCAGGTTAATTTTGAGACCTCTTTTGATTCCGGAATGTATACGAACCTCTTCACCGAAAAACCGCAACAGGTTGCAGAGAAATTGGCGCTAACGATGGAGCCGTGGGAGTTTGTGGTGCTTCATAATTCTATATGAGGGGGGTGTTTGACGAGAAAGAATTGGCCTTGACAAGGTTAATCGTTGACGAGACCACCTGCGTCTTCTCCTTAATTGGTATCTTTGCGATTGGTGGAATTATTAAAAAAATTTTCCCAATCTTTATCTATTCAAAACCCTTTTTTATCCGTCAAACCTGCTGCCAAGATAAAAGTCCGTCCTAGTCAAAATGATATGAAAGAACTGAAAAACATGGAAAATGAAATGGCGTGCTGGACGGTCTGTCCGGAATGTTTGGGACGCGGCAAAAAAAAGCGCAGAATCCGCAAAAGTGTGCGGCTCCGTTACCAGAAAGAACTCGAAGCATTTGAAAAATCAGACCGTAAAGGAAAAGCGCCCGTCCATCCAATTCCTCACCTTTATTCCTGTCCGGACTGTTCCGGCTCCGGCTTGATCCTTTCGGAAAACTTTCCTGCTCCGGATTATGAAAATTTACCACATATTGCGATCATTGGTGGTGGAATCGGTGGTGTTGCGCTGGCCGTGGCCTGCAAGCACCGCGGAATTCCTTTTACCATTTACGAACGCGACAGCACTTTTGATTCGCGGTCTCAGGGATACGGACTCACCCTGCAGCAGGCCAGCAAAGCGATCGAGGGATTCGGTATTTTTTCTTTGGAAAAAGGCGTTGTTTCAACAAGACATCTGGTTCATACGCCGGACGGCAATGTGGTCGGCGAATGGGGAATGCGGAAATGGCTTGAAACCGGTACAAAAAAAACGCAGTCGCGGACTAATGTGCATATCGCAAGACAGGCTCTGCGCGCGGCGCTGCTGGACCAACTCGGCGGAAACAAAATGATCCAGTGGGATCATCAATTAATCAATTTTAAAGAAGCTGAAGATGGTAGAATCGACCTTAGTTTTGAAGAAAAAGGAAAAGTAAAAACCACCAACGCGGATCTGGTCGTCGGCGCTGACGGAATCCGAAGTGCAGTGCGGAGTCTTTTGATCGGTGATGAAATCTCTCCGCTGCGTTATCTCGACTGTATTGTGATTCTCGGAATCTGTCCTTTGAGTTCGCTAAAAAATGTTGAAAGCTCTTTGCTGGATTCGGCAACGGTATTTCAGACGGCCAACGGCAATGAAAGAATTTACATGATGCCTTACGATGCAGATTCAGTGATGTGGCAACTCAGTTTCCCGATGACTGAAGATCAAGCAAAGACTTTGAGTGTTCAAGGATCTCATGCGCTAAAAGAAGAAGCGCGACTCAGGACGCAGTGGCATGATCCGATTCCGCAGATCTTAGCGGCAACTCCCGAACATCTTGTTTCCGGTTATCCCGTTTATGACCGCGCTTTGCTGGAAAAGGAATTACTGGAAAAAGCAGGATCAGTAACGCTAATCGGCGATGCAGCGCACCCGATGAGTCCGTTCAAAGGTCAGGGCGCTAATCAGGCACTTTTGGATGCGCTGGCTTTGGCTCGGGAAATTTACGGAAACTGCAGAACTTCTCAATGGCGGGAAAAAGGACTTCGAGAAAGTGTCTTGACGGCGTTCGAAACCGAAATGCTGGAACGAAGTGCCTCAAAAGTGGAAGATTCGGCTGCCGCTGCACAATTTCTGCATTCTGAAATTGCTTTGTATAAAGGCGATGAACCAAGGGGACGGGTTTTGAAGAGGAAAGGATAAGAATCTCTACCAATCTTAAAAATCTGCGGGATTGACCTTGTCAATGTTGCTCAAATAAATCATTTAGAAGGTTTCAATAAATACTAGAAAGTGATATATTAGATATAAATTTTATCATCAATTGGAAGTAATAGGAAACGTCAACGGCAGACAAATTATTTACATCAATATTTGGGAAAACATTAATTGGACTGACAATTTACCGACACACAACTGGCTTGTCTTTCCGGTTGGTCAAGGAAACGACGTGAGTATTTACAGCAAGTTGGCAGACAAAAGTATTGATAATAATGTGCTTTATTTGTGTGCTGCCGGAGAATTTTGTGAACTCATCCACGATATTTTTGATGAAGTGATCATTGCAAAAAAAATTGCTAATAACGAAAGTATAGAAAGTCCTGACGATTTTAAAAATTCACCAATCACAACGTGGCACAATAGTTTTTCAGAAGGTCTGTGGTTTGCAACCACCTGCGCGAATCATGAGGAAAAAACTATTGACAAAATTATATGTGTAGATTTTATGAAACAAGGCGTCAAGGATCATCTCATTAACCTGGTTGAAAGTATTAATAACGGTTGGTTGCCCTCGGACGAAGAAAACGAGGATCCTGAATATGATATTCTACATTAAAAATATTTAACAATAAATTAAAAAGCCAGATATGAATCTGGCTTTTCTACTATTTATCAACCTTGACAAGATTGATCCTACAGAAAATTAATCCACCATCGCTTCGCCTGACTTTCGGTAGATATAGCTGCCATAAATATGTCTTCTGGCAAAACGGCTTGGAGAATCGGCGTTCACCATTTTAATATAGGTATTTCTTGGAACTCCGATGTATTCATACATTTTACCGTTAAAATGCTGCACTTTCAGGATCTGTTTTTCATAATGAAAATCCTGAATAATCGATTTAGAGATCGTTTCGGTATATTCTTCTTTGTATTTTTCCTGAGTTTCCGGGTTAATGCTCACCAAAAAATGGTACGCTTCGATCACCGATTTGCTTTTCTCTTCTGCTTCCAGTTTGGCTTCTTCGTCATTCACAAATTTATCAGGATGCGCATCTTTCATCGTATTTCTGTAAATTGTTTTCAGGTCTTTTAATGTAGCGGTTTTATCAACCCCCAGAAGTTTTCGGTGTTCGCCAATTCTTTTCATATGCAAATATTTTGTGATTCTGAAAGGTCATTCCAGTTGCCGTGTTGTTTGTAATATTATGGCGGCAATTTTATCTGACTCTTTTCGGGGTGCAAAATTAGGCAATTATATTTTAATGGTGCCAGAACCAATTTTTTTGCATTAATAACATAAATTAGTAAAACTGTTACAAGCACCGTATATTTACATAAAGGGCGATTTTATGAAACAACTGTAGAAATGAAAACAATTTTTAAAATCTGGATTTTAATCATCGGAATTTTTTTGATTCTATTCATGTCTGTATATACCTATCACTGGAATCAATTTGAAAAAAATCTTAACACCCGGGAGTTAAATAATTTCATTTCCCAAATCAATAAATCGAAGGAACTACCAAAAAATTTTTACTCAGCCTATGAAAAGGTAAATCCCAAAAGCAGTGAAAACAATCTAGTTCTTTCAATATTACAAAAAACAGAATGTCAATCTTTAAATGTTTCAAGAAGAATATTTAATAAAGTGAAAAGACAGCGTTTAAACAGACGGGAAAATCTAACTTTTGAATATTTTTTAACAAAGGAGATTGAAAGAAATACCACTCAAAGGCAGTGTATTACATGGACGGCGCAAGAATTTAATTTCTTATACAGGACAAAAGGAATTGAACAGGCAAGTGAATTCTATTTCAAAAAAAATGTGACGAATTTAGACAAAGACCAACTCAATACTCTCATAAGAATGATGGAAAATCCTGTTAAAAACAATCCTCTCAGAAAATAAAACTTTGTCTTTCTATCTTACAAAAACCGCGTATTCTCCGGCGTTCAGCACAAAACTTTTATCCGCAGTGAAATCCCTGGAAGTTTTTTCAAACACATTTTTATAATTTCCGGTGATGAGATCATCCATAATTGAAAGATCAACGGATTCCTCCGATATATTCAGCACTGTCAAGACCCCATCTTCTCCATTTTGGCGGAGATAAGCCAGAATTTTATCATCGGCTGACGTTTTCACCAGAAAGGTTTTTACTTCAGGATCACCGCCACGCAACGCGGGATTTTTGGACTTTAGCGTCAGCAGAATTTTATAAAACTCATGCAGTTCATAAGTTCCGGTCCACGCAATCGGGTCTTTTTCAAAAAATTCCAGACGTTTAATGGTCAAAGGCAGTTCCTGACCATTATAAATAAGCGGAACGCCATTCCACGTGGAGGAAAACACCGCGAGTGGTTTGGCGAGAATCCCGTATTTTTCGTATTCGGTGCCGTTCCAGGTATTTTCGTCGTGGTTGGACGTGAACCAGGCGCGTATGGAGCTGTCGCCGATAGCTGAATACTGCAAAAGCAGGTCTTTGAGGTTGGCCAGGGAGATTTTTCCGTCGCAATATTCCTTTGTTTTATGCATCCAGATCCAGCTGTAACTCGCATCAAAAATTTTTCCGTGCTCCGGATTGTCGAGTTCATCAAATTCACCGAGCCAGAAGAGTGGTTTCAGTTTTTCCACTTCCGGACGCGCCTGCTGCCAGAAATCCGCTTCCACCCAGGCTGCGAGATCGCATCTGAAACCGTCGATACCGGTTTCGCGCACCCAGAATTTCATGGCTTCGATCATGGCCTGTCTCATTTCGGGATTGGAATAATCCAGTTCAATGATATCATCCATTCCGGAAGCAATCTTAAAATCGTCCGTGTTCGGATCTTTCAGATAAAAATCAGGATTGGATTTGGTCCAGACATGATCCCAACCGGTGTGATTGGCGACCCAGTCGAGGATGACTTTAAAACCCAAGTTATGCGCTTCATTCACCAAATGTTTGAAATCCTCCAACGTCCCGAATTCGGGATTTACGGAAATATAATCCTGTGCAGCGTACTGGCTTCCCAAAGTTCCTTTTCTGTTTTTTACTGCGATCGGCGTAATGGGCATGAACCACAATGTCTCAACACCCATTTCCTTCAGGCGCGGCATTTCCTTTTCGAACGCGAGAAAAGTCCCTTCGTTGGTGTACTGCCGCAAATTGACTTCGTAAATATTGGTGGAATGTTTCCAGTGATCGGACATATTTTATTTTTGGTAGTTCAGGAAGAATGTGGAAAATCGAATCGTTAAAATTATGAATTTTACGCTGTTTTCCATAAAAAAACCCCGGAAATTCGGGGTCTTTTCTATTTTTATACTTCTTCGGAATCGTCTTCTTCGAAGAAATCATCTTTGTAGTCATCGTCTTCTTCATCATCAAAACTTTCATCGTCTTCATCTTCGAAAGTGCCGGAACTGAAACTCTCGTCGAAATTATCAAAATCATCATCCAGCAAAGGAATCACGGAATTTTTTGAAGATTTCTTGCCGCCGGATTTGCTTGGCGCTTTCAAAGGCACTTTTCCGAAGCGGAAGACCGTGATCGGATAATTAACCGCCGGTTTTTCATCGATTTCCTCGACCAGTTCGCAGAAAAACTCCCACAGATCCATGAAACCGTACTGAAAGTGAAGTTTATCCCCCACATTTTCAAACGCTTCATTGAGGTAAACGTCGGACGCAATTTCGCCCTCGCCGTCATCACTCATGTCTTCTAATGGAACCGATTTCACCACTACTCCATCTTCATCCAGAATATTAAAAACCGAAAGATCATCTCCCTGAAGGCTGAAGGCACTTTTGATGCCCAAATGCAGATTCCAGAGCGTTTGTTTCTCTTTGATCTCTACATCGCGGAAGATATTTTCTTTGGCGTCTAAAATCACCCGTATCTTATAAACCATTTTTTACTTTTAAATTTTTTGTGTGAATTTTCAGATTTTATTTCGGGGACAAAGATAAAACAAATGAATATCGGCCAAAAAAAAAAACGGGTCTTTTTTTTCGAAAATATTTTTATACATTTCTCAACTTAAGCATTGGCTTTTTCGAGGAGAAAACTGAATTTGGTACCCTCGAGATACACGCTTTCCACTGTAATATTTTCGTGGTGTGCCTCCATGATATGTTTTACAATGGCCAGTCCCAAACCGGAGCCACCGTCTCTTCTGTTTCTGCTCGTTTCAACGCGGTAAAACCTTTCGAAGATACGCGGCAGAACCTCGGGTTTTATTCCCATTCCGTTATCTTCCACCTCCACCAGAATTTTGTTCTTAAGAACGTGAGTTCTCACCATAATCTGAGCCTGCTCGCGATTCGCATAATGAATGGCATTTGAAATGAGGTTGATGAGCACCTGAGAAATCTTCTGTTTATCGGCATTGACAAAAATCTGCGGCGAAGAGGCCTGCAGCACTACTGTTGAATTTTTTTTCTGGGCTTCGAGATCCAGAAGATCGATGATTTCCCTGACTAGATTATTGATGTCAAAACGCGTAATTTTCAGCGTGATTTCCCCGCTTTCGTACTGGTTGATCATGTCGAGATCTTTTACAATCGTGAGCAGTCTTTCAACCGATTTATCAATCCGTTCCAGATATTTATCGCGGACGGAAAGATCTTCCACACCACCATCCATAAGGGTTTCAACATATCCCTGAATTGAGAAAAGCGGTGTTTTGAGCTCATGCGAAACATTCCCGATGTATTCTTTCCGGTAGGTTTCCATTTCCTTCATCGTATCCATTTCCGTGGCATTTTTCTGGCTGAACTGAGAAACCCGCTCGCCCAGTTCCTGAAAATTCAGTTCTGTCTGATTGTCATGAACGAATTCTTCAGGTAAAATAGTGGAAATTCTGCGGATCTGTTTTTTGCCGTAGAAATTAAAAAGGTAGTCAAGAATAACGTAATTCAGGACGAATATCAGCAGAATGAGCAAAGAAAGGGTAAGGAAAAAAGTTCCTTTATCGTGAATGATTTCTTCTTTGGAATAATCGAACACCAAAGCCACAACCGACATGGCAATTGTAAGAAAAAAAGATGCAATCAGGGTAAGTTTATGAAACCTCATCCAGCTAAGTTACACAACTAATTTGTAACCGATTCCTTTCAGCGTTTGAATGGTGTTAATTCCGAGTTTTTCGCGCAGTCTGCGGATGTGGACGTCAATTGTTCTCTCTCCTACAATCACATCATTTCCCCATACTCTTTCGAGGATTTCTTCTCTTTTAAACACTTTATCGGTATTGGAAGCGAGGAGATACAGCAGGTCGAATTCTTTTTTGGGAAGCAGAAAGAGCTGTCCGGCTTTTGAAACCCTGAAATTGTCTTTGTCGATGATGAGATCACCAACTTCAATATTTTTTGAGTTATCAGAAACCTGGGAAGTAAGCTGTAGAAGGGCATTGACTTTGGAAGTGAGCACCTTCGGCTTGATGAGTTTCACGATGTAGTCGTTTGCGCCTGCCTGAAAGCCTGCAAGCTGCGAGAACTCCTCGCTCCTGGCCGAAAGAAACACAATGAGTGTTTTTTGAAGTTCCTTTATCTTCCGTAATTCCTGACAGGTTTCGATTCCGTCTTTTTCGGGCATCATTACGTCCAGAAGAATGAGATCGGGAATAATTTCCTTTGCTTTTTCGATCCCTTCATTTCCGTTATTTGCCGTGAAAACACGGTACCCTTCTTTTTCAAGATTGTAGGAAAGGATTTCGAGAATATCCTGTTCATCATCTATAAGGAGAATTTTTTTCTGACTCATCTGTACGTTTTAACCATTCAAAGTTAATCAATTTTAATATGCGTGCCGCAGTGTTTTGAAAGTTCATATTAAGTTAATATTGAAGAGATTTCTTAATGATTATTTAATCCATTGTTAAGATTGAGTCAACACCTTTTGTGTGCTTTCTTCATTCCTTTGCAATGAAAGAAAAAAAAGTAAAAAGAGAAATGAAAACCACGAGACTGAGTATCGCCGTTCTATTTTTAACATCATCGGCCGCCGTATTTTACGGGCAGGAAGTTAATGACACCATTAAGAAAGAAAGTAAAATTGAAGGGGTTGTTATACAGGGTAACAGCAACAGAAAAACTGAGACTGCCATTCTGATGGAACAGAAAAAAGCCATCGTTCAGAAACAGTCTATTGGTGCTGAAGAGATTTCCAGAAAAGGAATTTCGAACCTGGAACAGGGGCTTACAAAGATTACCGGAATCAACACCGTTGAATCCCGAGGTCTTTTTGTAAGAGGTCTTGAAGAAAGATACAACTCTCTTCTGGTAAACGGTCTTGCAACACCATCGAACAACCCATTCCAGAAAATTATTGAACTGAAACAGTTTCCTACCGATATCGTGGGGAAATTTGATGTTTATAAAACATATAACGCCAATCTCTTTGGCGATTTCGCCGGTGCCACCTTCGATGTGGAAACACTGGTGCCCGAAACTGAGTTTACAAAACTTGAGTTTTCGGTGGGATTTAACTCTCTGAGCACTTTCAGAGACGATTTTAAGATCAGCCCATCTGCAAATTCAATGGATGGATATATCGGTTTAAATTCCAGAGACCGACAGTTGCCTGATGAAATTCGTGATTTCCGACCAAGTGCAGTAACAATCCCGAATACGTCTTTTAAAGACTCCTGGAATGTTGATAATATAAAATCATTTCCCAATACAGGTATTGGCTTTACCACTTCGCAAAAATTCGGAAACAGCAGAAATGTAGGGATGCTTTTCAGTCTCAATCAAAGTACCGAATATGAGTTTCGTGAAGGTAATGATAATACCTTTGATACTAACGGGGATTTTAAGAACAAGCTTTATAAAACCGAATACAACTATAACGTACAGTCCTCTGCGTTATTGGGCCTCAGTTATAAAATAGCGAATACCAAAATTAATTTGGTCAGCACTTTTTTACAAAACTCCAACAATATTATCCAAGATTATGATGGATACCGAGATAATAAGTCTGAGGATATTATGTTTTTCAGAACCAACCAGCAGGATATTTCAAGATTAACTGACATTCAGTTATTAGCGAGTCAAAAAATCGGTGAACGCCACAACTTCAAATTAGGAGGCAGCTGGGTAAACAACTGGTATGAGCAACCGGACAGAAAAACTTTTTACGGGGTTAGAACTGGTGATAACCAATTGCTGATGAGTTATGGTGGAAATAATATGATAAGACAGTATCTGGATCTAAGCGGTACTGATTATTTTTCCGGATTAGCGGAATATCAACTGTCTCTTGGAGAAAAAAATGACCAAAACACTTATCCAATAACCTTCACATTGGGTTATAACGGTTTTGCTGACAAGAGAACAATGTCCTATCGATTCATATTTTCAAAAGCTTCCTCTTCTGCGGGACAAGTTATTGATATTGACAGTCCAGATCAATCCTTCAATTCAGCGATACAGAATGGCTTATTTAAATATGAAGAAAGTAATCAGCCGAATTTTAAAAACTTCATGTATCAGTATGTAAATGCCGGGTACGGAAGCATCAATTACAAACCCAATCCTACCTGGGATATTTTGGCGGGTGCTAGAGCGGAAAAAGATATGTCTATCATCCGCTGGAAAGCTATTAGTGACGATGTGAACGGAGGCTTCAGAAATATTGTTAAAAACAGGACGTATATTTTGCCGTCTTTATCAGTGAAAAAGGCAATCAACACGAAATCAAACATCAGATTTTCTGCAAGTAAAACCATCACCCGTCCTATTCTAATAGAAATATTGCCGATAGAGTACATAAACCCGGACAATAACAATATTGCAGGAAACTACGACAGACCCAACGCGACATTTGGAGAAAATTTTAGAGGTTTAGACAATAGTCAGAATTATAATGTGGATCTGAAATACGAGATCTTCCCTAAAAACAATGAACTGCTGGCCATTAATGTGTTCGGTAAGAAAATTGACCGAGCCATTGAAAGAAGCTATATTCCGTCGAGTAATTCCAACGGAACTTTAATTACCTTTTTCAACGCTAAAACTGCCACCTTACTCGGTGCTGAATTAGAAACATTAATCAATTTAAACCGATTTTCAGAAAATCTGAGCAGATGGTCAATTGGAATGAATGCTACCTTTATTTATTCTGACGTCAAGCGATCTCAGGCACAGGAAGACGAAACCAATATTAATAGCAAGAGAACTTTACAGGGCGCAGCACCGTGGATGGTGAACGCCGATTTAAAGTACGATTTCAAAAATTCCAATAATCTTAAGAGAACCATGTCTCTGGTATATAATGTTACCGGAAAAAAGATTTACGGGGTAGGATTCGGGTCACTGGATAATGTTTACGAATTGCCATTCAACCAGCTTGATTTTATTTTGCAGGGTGAAATCACTAAAAAAGTGGAAGTAAAACTGGGAATTTACAATATACTTGATCAAACCTATAAACTCGAATTGGGCGATGAGAGTACTGTGAAAATTCTTTCGGATGACCTCAGAATGGAAGACTATAAAAAAGGTATCTCATTCAACATGAGCGTGGGCTATAAATTCTAACTAAAAAATAAAAAAGTATTATAATGAAAACAAAATTTCTAAAAGTTTTTTCTCTGGCTGCAGCACTTGCTTTTGCAACCAATTCATGTACCGTTGAAATTATGGAGGATGCAAACAATCCTACCAACAATTCCGGAACGGGAACCACAGGAAACGTAATGAACGGTTCCGGAACTCTTAAAGGAACCATCACCCAGGATCTTTTGATCAAAGAAGGAAATTATACATTGGAAGGCCTTGTAAAAATTGCCAACGGCGTGAAACTTACGATTGAGCCGGGTGCTACTTTCACCGTAAGCACAAGCACGGCATCGGGATTGGTTTTACTTAAAGGCTCTAAAGCTTATATGGATGGCTCCACTACAAAACCAATTGTATTTACCACGACCTCAAAAACTCCTGGAGACTGGTGCGGAATTACCGTTTACGGTGATGCTCCGATTAAAGCAAACGGAGGCGGCCCAACTGCTACGTCTGAAGACGGTTTAAATCAGATTTACGGTGGAAGCGACATCGGTTCCAATTCCGGAGTATTCAGATATATACGTGTAGAATATGCAGGTAAAAAAATCGGAGACGGTAATTCCGAATTTAACGGATTTACTTTTTACGCTGTTGGTGCAGGAACAATTCTTGAAAATCTTGTTTCTTACAAGGGAACGGATGACGGAATCGAGTTTTTCGGCGGTACTGTAAGTGCAAAGAATTTTATTTCTTACGGAAACTATGATGACTCTTTTGACTGGCAAGATGGATGGTACGGACAGGATAACAGCAACTGGTTCGCTTACCAAACTGGTATCGGAAACTTCGGTATGGAAATAGAATCCTCTAACAATTCAGATGCCAATGCCCCTAAAGTAAACGGAATTACCTTAATCAGAGCTACAGGAACGAATCCGGAATCAGCTGGTTCTACAGAAATATCTGCTATCCAGTTCAAAAAACACGGAAATGGTAAATTCTCAAATGTATACATCAAAGGTTATGTAAATACAGGCGGGAAAAATGCTTATCCTGTCGTTATTCAGGACGCTCCTACTGATATCTCTCAGGTCCTTACTGGTAAAATATTAGTTTCTCCTGTCAATATTTTAAATTCAGATAATATATCCGGATATTATTATTCAGGATTCCCTTCCACAGCACCTAAAACAATCACTTTAACCTCTACAGTTGGTAAAGTACAGATTCCAGGAGGAGCCTGGTCTACAGTGGAAGGAGTAGACCTTACAACACTACAGTAAATTTTTCAAGTTTTTTTCATATCAAACAAAAACCACCGGAATCCGGTGGTTTTTGTTATTTTATTCATTGAGATAAGTGAAATTTTGTATCACCTTAAGGGTTTTTTCGATTTCTTTCTCTTTAATGGCATCAGAAATAAACCAGGTTTCATAACCGCTCGGTGGCAGATAGATTCCGTCTTTCAGGAGTTGGTGAAAGAAATTATTGAATAAGGAATGGTTGGCTACAGCCGCTTCATCAAAATTGGACACCGAACTGATGTGGAAGAACACACTCATCATCGAGCCTTTTCTGTTGATGACATGCTGAATATTTTTTTCATTCAGGATTTTCCCGATTTCAAAATCGAGCGTTTCAGCTGTTTTATTGATATTCTGGTAAAAATTGGCGTCGTTTTTAATCAGCTGCAAAGTGGTAAGTCCGGCGCGCATTGCAAGCGGATTTCCGCTTAACGTTCCCGCCTGATACACTGCACCTTTCGGAGCAAGATGATCCATAATTTCGTTTCTTCCGGCAAAAGCTCCGACTGGAAGTCCGCCTCCGATCACTTTTCCGTAGGTTACCAGATCGGCTTTCACCCCAAAAACTTCCTGAGCACCCCCAAAAGCGAGACGGAAGCCCGTCATTACTTCATCAAAAATGAGAAGTGCACCATTTTCATCGCAGAGTTTTCTCAGTTTTTGAAGGAAATCATTTTGTGGCAACACGCAGCCCATATTTCCTGCAACAGGTTCAATGATGATGGCTGCAATTTCTCCTTGATTATGCCTGAAAAGATCTTCCACCTGCTCCACTTCATTGTAACGGGCAATCAAAGTATCTTTCGCCGTTCCGGCGGTTACTCCGGGAGAATTGGGATTTCCGAATGTCGCTGCACCGCTGCCTGCTTTTATTAAAAAAGAGTCGGAATGACCGTGATAGCAGCCTTCGAACTTGATAATTTTATCTCTTTGAGTATATCCTCTCGCCAGACGAATCGCGCTCATGCACGCTTCGGTTCCCGAAGAAACCATCCTGATCTGATCGATGTTCGGAACATTTTCTACAATAAATTTCGCGATTTCAGTTTCCAGTTCGGTAGGTGTTCCGTAGGAAAAACCGTTTTCAGCCTGTTTTTTAATGGCTTCCAAAACTTCAGGATGCGTATGTCCTAAAATAGCAGGACCCCAGGAATTGATATAATCGATGTAGGTATTGTCATCAACATCGGTCATATAAGCACCTTTCGCCGATTTCATAAAAATCGGAACTCCGCCGACGGACTTAAACGCACGAACGGGAGAATTCACTCCGCCCGGAATATACCGGTAGGCCTCATCAAAAAGTGCTGAACTTCTTTCGTATTTCATTTCAGTAAAATATTTAATCCGGAACGCGCCCAAGGGCGCGTTCCGGTATTGTTAATAAAAAAAATTAATTTCTTGGTTTTCTGTCCTGTAGATAAATCAGTTGTCCAACAGTTGGAATATCCCCTTCGTTCATCCTGTTTTTGGCGTATAGTTTCGTGAGTTTCACGGCGAATTTCTGCGAAATCAGATGCATATCATCACCAACTTCTGTTTTGTAGGTCGCCACATTGCCATCGCTGTTTTTTGGTTCCAGAAAAATGAGGTCGTTTTTTTGAACTTTGTCATTGTCCAGTTCATTCCATTTCATGATTTTGCTTTCAGAAATTCCGAATTTATTGGCAATAAACTTCAGGTTCGTGTCTTCAGGCATAATAATGAATTTCAGTCCGCCGTTGGGATGGTTTTTTACAAGCACAGTGTTCAGGATCTCACCTTTTGATTTTATTCTTTCAACCGTTTTCTGCTGCTCTGCATAGGAAGTCTGTTTGTACGGAACTTTGATGGTCTTCGGTTCCTCCTTCATTTTGCTCTGATCCAGCTGTGCCATAAAAATTCTGTCGGTGTTGAGTTCCGGAAACATTTTCAGAATGGCATACAGTACCGATTCGGAGTCGGTGCGGTCGAACTCGTACAGTTTATGCTTTTCAATTTTATCCAACAGAATATAAGCATACCGCGGATTGGTGGCATACCCTGCTTTTTTCAGTCCATGTGCCCAAGCTTTATAGTCTTTGGGATCCAGTTTAAAGAGATTGACGTAGTATTTTCTTTCGGCCAGAAATTTTGAATGGTCTTCATAACTCTGTTTTGGATCATCGTACACGCGGAAGCATTCATTCGGAGCATCATCGGTATGTTTCATCGTTTTTCCTGTCCAGTCTTCCTTGCATTTGATGCCGAAGTGGTTTTTGCCTTCCTGCGCGAGACGACTCTGTCCGCCGCCGGTTTCCAGAAGTCCCTGTGCCAAAGTGATGGAAGCCGGAATTTTAAATTTTTCCATTTCTTCCACCGCGTAAGGTGCAAATTTTTGGATGTACTGCTGTTCCGTGGACCATTTCTGAGCCTGGAATTGTGATAAAATAATCAATGCAAAAGCAAGAAATATTTTTTTCATTATCGGTTGTTTTTCAACTTCTTATTATTTTAATGAACGCTCTGTTCTTTTGTTGCAGCATTTGGTTTGCGCCTTCAATTCCCTGTAATCCACCGGTGTGGAAGGCTAAAATGTTGCTGTTTTCGGGAAAATAATCCGCTTCAATCAGTTCGAAAATCCGCTTTATCATTTTTCCGGTGTAAATCGGATCCAGCTGAATGCCGTATTTTTCTGAAAAGCTATTGATAAAACGCACATTTTCGTCTGTTATTTTGCCATAGCTCCCATCATGTGCACCGATCAGTTCAAAATTGCATCTTCCTGAAAGCTCAAAGACCTTCTGCGTCAGCGATCCATCATCCACCACCTTAAATCCCAAAACCTTTTGGTTTGTTTCTGCAAATTTCGAAATTCCGGCAACGGTTCCGCCGGTTCCTGCTGCGGTGCAAAGATAATCAAAACTTTTTGTTTCGTTATTCAGCATATGTTGGATGCCTTCTACAGCAAGTCTATTGGTTCCGCCTTCCGGAATAATTAAGGAATTGGGAAATTCATTCTTTAGTGTTAGGGTTAAAGATTCTTTGTCGCGGTATTCTTCTCTGGAGATGAAACGGAAATCCATTCCTTTTGTATGAGCGAAATTGAGGGTTGGATTTTCCTGCCATCTCTGCTGAAGTTCTTCTCCACGGATGATGCCCAAAGTTTGTACTCCAAAATCGTTTCCCAAAGCAGAAACGGCCGCAATATGATTGGAGAAAGCGCCGCCAAAAGTAATGATGAAAGGTTTTTTTGGCTTTCGTTCAAGATAGTGATTGATGTTATAAAAGAGTTTCCAGTATTTGTTTCCGGAAATTTCAGGATGAATCAGGTCTTCTCTTTTTATAAAAAGACGGATGTTCCCGCTCAAGGGAATTTCGGTGATCGGGATTGAAATATCAGGAATTTCCATGACGCAAATTTCATTAAAAAAATTTTAACTAATTTCAATTGAATAATATGGTTCAAAAATATTTCCAAAAACTCCATATTTTTCTTGATGCTAAATAATCCGGATCCTCTTCCTTGGCATACGCCTCGCGCTCAAAGGAAATGGATTTGTATGCCAGATAGCGGTTTCCAAGCCGGAAATACCAGTAATAATATTCAATCACATACCACAGGTAAAAGAAAACCACCAAGAGTTCAAGCTGCTGCCGAAGGTGAATTTTTTCGTGGTTGATGAGCACGCTGTTCTGTCTATCCTCCTCTTTTCTCAGAATGATAAAAGGAAATAAAGTGATCCCTGAAATTTTCGTATTTTTGAGAAGTCTTTGGCACACCATGATCATGGAACAAAGATAAAATTTTCAGCCATTTTGATTTAACCCATGAGCGAAAAAAGCATCAAAGAAAACGAAGACTTTTACTATAACGAACAGGGTTATAAAGTTTTTACGGAAAGCTACCACCTCAAACGCGGCTACTGCTGCAAAAGTGGCTGTAAACACTGCCCTTACGGATATGATAAAAAGACCGACACCTTTAAAAAACCAAATAAAAAATAACACCATCATGAAAAAATATCTTTTTTTGATTCTTGCCTCCGCAACTTTAGGATTAACTTCCTGCAGCCCTTTCAATGTAAGGTCTGATTATGCCGAAACCGCCAATTTCACCAATTACAGAACCTATAAATTAAGGATCGATGATCTGAAACTGAATGACATCGACAAAGACCGCGTTCTGAACGAAGTTTCCAGACAGTTGCAGACAAAAGGCTTGAGCGTATCCGACAATCCGGATCTTATTGTAAATGTAAAAGCCAATCACAAAAAAATCCAGGATGTTCAGAGTTCAAGACCTTACGGTATGTACGGATGGGGCGGACCATTCGGTTGGGGAGTAGGAATGAGCAGAACATGGTCTTCCAATTACAACGAAGGAGCATTGATTGTAGATCTTATTGATGCACAAACCCAGAAACTTGTGTGGCAGGGAATCGGAAGCGGAGTTTCCGTAGATTCTCCAAGAGCCAAACAGAAACAGATTCCTCAGATTGTTGCTGAAATTATGGCCAACTATCCTCCGCAAAGAGGGAAATAACTCTACTCTATATATAAACGAAGAGCCCGCAATTCCTGGAATTGCGGACTCTTTTTTATTAAGGGATTTATTACTGTCCCATTAGGTCTCTCATTCTCTCCTGCATTAACTCCTGATCCATCATCGCATCCAAGCCCACTGTCGCCACCATCACGATCATATAGATCAAAGTCAGTGCACTCAGCGCAAGGCCTATATAACAGAGGATTTTACCCGTTTTCAGGTTCTGGTAATCGGAATACAGGGTTGGGTTTGCGCTGTAAAGAGCTTCATCTTTCTTGGCCAGAACCAATCCGATGATTCCGCAGATCAGTCCTACAATTCCGTAACAGCAGCAGCCCACAATGGAAATAATTCCCAGCACGAGCACTGCGGTGGCATTTGGTAATTTTTGTTGATTCATAATCGTCTTTTTTATAGTTTTTTAAGTTGTGAAATGTCTGAAGAAATAAGAAACCACCATAATCACGACATTCAGCACAGCCAGGGAAATCATGACCGTTCCGTAATTTCTTTTTTTATCGATAAAGTTTAAAGCCACCACCCCGAAAAAAAGCATCACGGTGTAGATGGCCGGAAAAAGATGAAAAGCTTCCGAGAAATTTCCTTTTATTACCAACAGAAATGCACGCTGAGCACCACATCCAAAGCATTCCACTCCAAAGAGTTTTTTGTTGAGACACGGAAGCATGTATTTTTCCAGGTTCATAAGGTTTTCAAATGTTCCTCAATTTTACAAAAAATATATGAGTGCGGAAAATTAAATTTTCGCTCTGTCGTATTGGACCGGAAAAAAGCATTTTTCGTCGGTTTTAAATGTATTCCGAACTGCGATATAAGGATTTCTCAGGATTTCCCTTGCCACAAAAATCAAATCTGCTTCGCCGTTCTGCAGAATTTCCGCTGCCTGTTCAGCAGAGGTGATCATTCCCACCGCTCCGGTTTTCACTGCCGCTTCTTTTTTAATCCGCGAAGCAAAAGGAACCTGATAACCGTCGAACACCGAAATTCTCGCTCCGTGAATATTTCCACCGCTGGAAACATCAATTAAATCAACGTTTTTCTGCTTCAGCATTTTTGAAAGTTCCACACTTTCGGCAAGATCCCAGCCGTTTTCAGCATATTCCGTTCCGGAAATCCTTACGAAAAGCGGATGGTTTTCATCCAGCAACTTATTTACAACCTCCACAATCTCCATCAAAAACCTGCTTCTGTTTTTGAGACTTCCGCCGTATTCATCAGTTCGCGTATTGGATAAAGGCGACAGAAACTGGTGAATCAGGTAACCGTGTGCCGCGTGGATTTCAATGAGATCAAAACCTGATGCTATTGCTCGTTCTGCAGCCTTTTTAAAACTTTTTACCAAATCTTTAATTTCTTCCACCGTCAGTTCATGTGGAATTCTCTCACTTTCTTCGTAAGGAATCGGAGAAGGCGCAACGGTTTCCCAACCTTCTTCCAGAGAAATCTGCTTTCCGTTCCAGGTAGAAGCTTTTCGTCCGGCGTGTGCCAGCTGGATTCCGATCTTGCTTTCTGAATTACCGTGAACAAAATCTACAATTTTTTTCAGTGCCGCGGCCTGTTCGTCATTCCAGATTCCCATGCATTTATTCGTGATCCTGCCTTCCGGAACTACACCAGTCGCTTCGACCATAATCAGGCCGGTTCCGCCCTGAGCACGGCTTCCGTAATGCACGAAATGGAAGTCGTTCGCGACACCTTCTTCACAGGAATACATGCACATCGGCGACATCACCCAACGGTTTTTAAGTTCAATATTTCTCAGTTTTAAAGGAGTATACAGCATTTTATTGATTTTATTGTTGATTACAAATTTAGTTTTTCTGGAATAATTCACCAATAATTCCGGCTGAGCAGGATTTTTGCCACGTAAACAAAAACATTTACCTTTACTTTCCGATTTTTATCAATGGAAAAAGAACTTAAAATTTATTTTGAAGCGATCAAGAGCTACGCGCATCTTGATGAAACTGAAAAAAAACTGTTTGATGCTGCACGAAAAATCCGCGAAACCGCATACTCAGAATACTCCCACTTCGATGTTGGCTGCGCGATTCTTCTGGAAAACGGCGAAATCATTACAGGAAGCAACCAGGAAAACGCCGCTTATCCGTCGGGTTTATGTGCCGAAAGAACCACTATATTCTGGACTTCAGCCAATTTTCCGGATGTGAAAATCAAAAAACTTTTTGTGATCGGAGCGCCGAAAGACGCAGTCTCCTCCCCTCCTATTCCGCCGTGTGGCGCCTGCCGCCAGTCGATTCTGGAGTATGAAGCCAAACAGAAAGAGGGCATTGAAATTTATTTTGCGTCGCTGCAGGGAGAAATTTTCAAGACAAAATCGATAAGAGATTTGTTGCCATTTTCATTTGATTCAAGTTTTCTGTAAAATTTTCACTTTTTTCAAAGAAAAATTAATAATTTCGCAAAACTTTTGGAAAAGGGAATCACGTGCAAACCGTGAACTGTCCCCGCAACTGTAGATCACAGATTTTTTAGGCTTTTTTATTCAGAATAAAGTTGAAAATTGAAATGTTTTGCTTCAAAAAAACCACTGGAAACGGGAAGGTGAAGCAAAAGTGAAAGTCAGGAGACCTTGCCGGAAGAATGATTATTAAACGCTTTCGGAGGAAGAGTCGCGAAATTTCTGAACAGTTCTGTTCAGTCTTTACCTGCATTTTTTTCCGATAAGTAAACTTTAACCTAAATTATTTCAAATGAAAAGAAAATTAATTTTTGTTGGAGCAATGCTTGTCGTAAGTTCAAACATTTTTGCCCAACAGGAAATCGAATCCACGATTGAGGAAGTCACGATTGCGTCCAAAACCCCACAAGCGGCTTACAAGGCCGGAAAAAACGTAAAACTCATCACAAAAAAGGATCTTGAAAAATTCAAAGGTCAGAATGTGAGCGAAATCCTTAATCAGGTTTCAGGCATTCAGATCAGCGGAAATTTCAACAATGCTCAGGAACCCAAATCTTTAAAAATCAACGGCGGAAAATCCGCTAATGTTTTAATCCTTATCGATGGAATTCCACTGAAGGATGTCACCGCAAACGATTATACCGTTTCCGATTTAAGACTTTTCGCGGCCGAAAATATAGAAAGCATCGAGATCCTGAACGGCGCCTCCTCGGTTCTGTACGGAAGCAATGCAACCGTTTCCGTCATCAACATCAAAACCAAAAACACCGCTGAAACACCAATGCAACTGAATATCGGAGCCAGAGCGGGAAGTTTCGACACATACGCACAGAATTTTTCGGCCGGTTTAAAAAAAGGAAATCATTATTTCCAGCTGAAAGGCCTGAACGAAAAATCAAAAGGAATTTCATCCGCTGCCGGCGAAAATTTCGAGAAAGACGGTTTCGAAAAACAGAATATCGGTGGAAGTTATACGTACCGACAGGAAAAATGGCTGACTACATTCGACGGAAATTACACGAATCATCTTTTTGACTACGATTTGGGGGCTTTTGCCGATTCGGAAGACCGCAACAAAGATTATCAGTTTTACCTCAGCAATACTTCCAAATACTTTTACGATAAAGGCGAATTTTCGCTTCTTTCACGGTATTCCAAAAACAGACGACTCAGCCAGACAAAACTTGGCGAAGCTTACAACGACAGTTTTTCGTACATCGGGGAACAGGTGTATGTAGAACTCAACAATCACCATCAGTTCGCTGAAAACTTCAAACTTACAAGCGGTTTGGTGTATGAAAAGCAGAATTTGGGTAGCCGCGCAGTTCCTTACGGAAGTACCGAAATGGAGGACGTTCTGATCAACAAGGAAACCCATTCAACCAGTTACGAAGCTTTTACTTTGGCGCAGCTTCAACACAGATCGTTTCATCTGGATGCAGGTCTGCGTTTTTCGCATCATTCAAAATACGGAAACCATTTGGTGTACAGCATCAATCCTTATTATTTAAGTGAAATGGAGACGCTGTACTGGAAGCTTGGAATTTCGCACGCGACGGCTTTTATTGCGCCAACACTGTATCAGAATTTCGGTTCCATGCCTTATACCCTTCCGAATGCTGATTTGAAACCCGAAACCAATTCTACTCAGGACATTAATTTCGAAATCGGAAGAAAAGACAGAAGTCTGCTTTTCAGCACGAGTTTTTTCCAGAGGCAGGAAAAAGATGTTTTTACGTATGTAAATCTACCTGATTTTACGGGACAGTTCCAGAATGTAGAGGAAAATAAAGTAAATGGTTTTGAGGTCGGAGTGCGTTACAAACTGAATGAGATGGTGAATTTTGGCGGAAATTTCAGTTTTGTGGAAAAAGATAATAAAGCCACGATGCTCAGACAACCGAAACAGCGCGTGAATTCTTATCTTGAAATCCTTCCGTTCAAAACAACAAGAGTGAATTTCAGTCATCAGTTCGTCTCTAAAAGGGACGATGCGTACTATGATTCCGCCAGTTTTTCCACTAAAAATGTGGTCGTGGAAAGTTTCAATCTTTTCAATCTGAACATCAACCAGAAAATTACTCCGAAACTTGAAGCTTACCTGAATATCGGAAATCTGTTCAATACTTCCTACACCGATGTGATCGGTTACAATACCAGACCGCGCAACTTTACGTTTGGCGTGAATTATAATTTCTAACAGATAACAAATTACAGAAAACCCTTTCAAATCAGATTTGAAAGGGTTTTTTAATATTTTAAGACAGGTTTACGCCATTTTCAGACCCAGAATTTCACCTTCTTTGATGACGAAATTCCGTGCTTCTTCTTTGTCGTTAGCGATCTCGCCTTCCAGAATGGCTTCTTTTACTTTTTCTTTTAAGATCCCAATCTCGCGGCCGGGTTTCAGGTTGAATAATTCCATGATTTCCTCTCCGGAAATGGGCGGCTGAAAATTACGGACGTGGTCTTTTTCTTCCACTTCTTTTATTTTTTCAGCAACGTATTCGAAATTTTTCTTGAATTTTTCCTGTTTGTATGAATTTTTTGTCGTAATGTCAGCTTTGCAGAGCGTGAAAAGGTCTTCCAAGTCTTCCCCTGAATCAAAAAGCAGCCTGCGCAGCGCCGAATCCGAAGTTCCGTCATCAATCAGGGAAATCGGGCGGGAAGAAAGTTTCACCAATTTCTGTACATATTTCATATCGCTTCCGAGCGGCAGTTTCAGTCTGTGGAAAAGGCTTTTCACCATTTTTGAACCTAGAAATTCATGTCCGTGGAATGTCCAGCCTGCACCTTCAACAAATTTTTTCGTGGGTGCTTTACCGATATCGTGAAGCAAAGCTGCCCAACGAAGCCAGAGGTTTTCGGTGTTTTTAGAAATATTGTCGAGCACTTCCAGCGTATGCCAGAAATTGTCTTTGTGAGTCTGCCCTTCTACTTCTTCGATGCCTTTCAAAGCGGTGAGTTCAGGAAGGATGAGTGCCAAAAGTCCCGATTCTTCAAGCAGTTTAAGTCCGACAGAAGGTTTTTCGGAAACCATTATTTTGTTGAATTCAACCATAATGCGTTCCATTGAAACAATTTTGATCCGTTCTGACTCTTTTTTTATAGAATTCAGGGAATTTTCTTCAATCTCAAAGTGTAAAGTCGAGGCAAAACGGATGGCTCTCATCATCCGGAGCGGATCATCGGAATACGTCCGGCTCGGTTCAAGTGGCGTCCGGATGATCTTATTTTCAATATCTGAAATGCCGTCAAAAGGATCAATGAGATCACCGAAATTGTCTTTGTTCAGAGAAATAGCCAATGCATTGATCGTGAAATCGCGCCGTTTCTGGTCGTCTTCCAGCGTCCCTGTCTCAACATCAGGTTTACGGGAATGTTCCGCATAGCTTTCTTTTCGGGCGCCTACAAATTCCAAGTCGAGGCCTTCATGTCTGAACATCGCGGTTCCGTAGTTTTTGAAAACGGAAACTTTTAATTTTGGACTGATTTCCTGCGCAACGGCATTCGCAAGATCTATCCCGTTACCTTCTGTCACAAAATCAATATCGGTGGGAATTTCTCTTTTCATGAGCAGATCGCGGACATAGCCGCCAACGACGTAAACCGACTGGTTGTTCTGCTCCGCAACAGCAGAAATCAGCTTGAAAAGTTTAAGGTTTTTATTTTGGTTGAGATTGATATTCATGAGGTTTGACCGCAATATTTAAGAGCAAATGCCGCAAAAGTCGTGTGCGGTTTTGAGTTGTGCAAAAGTCCAAAAAAGTTTTTGGCAAAGCAAATTTATTCCCGTATAACTTTGATTCGGTTATCCTTCCAGATTCTGATGATGGAAGAACCTGAATATTCTGATATTTTCTCCCGGTTTTCTTCCACGGCAAAATCAACAGCAGCTACAATTTCGGGGGAAATATCGGAGAATTTCATCGGCGATTTCTGTCCGCTCATATTGGCGGATGTGGAAACCAGAGGTTTGTTGAGTTTCGTGATCAGTTTTCTCAGAAAATCATCTTTCACCCAGCGGATTCCGATGCTGCCGTCTTCGGCAAGCAGTTCTTTGGGCAAACCTTTCGGATTATCGTAGATTAAAGTCACCGGTTTTTCGGATAGATCCATGATTTCCCAGGCCATTTCCGGCACGTCAACAAGGTCCTGCAAACGTTTTTCAGATTCTACCAAAATGATGAACGATTTTGCCGGCTCTCTTTTTTTGATTTCAAAAATTTTCTGAATGGCCTCCGGATTTGTCGCGTCGCAGCCGATTCCCCAAATGGTATCGGTTGGATAAAGGATGGTTCCGCCGGATTTTAATATGTCGATGATGTTCTGCATTTTATTCGAATAAAATATTTCTGTTGAAAAGGCAAAATTAAAATAATTGAATGACAATCCGGGTTTTAAATTTTTGAATCTCGAAATGAAGTTTTATCGTTATTTTTGCTTTTAATATGGAAGAGAAATCTAAAGATCCGCTGCACGGAAAACGTCTTGACGCCATTCTTGAAGAATTGGTAGATTATTACGACGGTTTTGAAAAACTTGGAGAGCAGATCAATATCAAATGCTTCACCGACAATCCGAGCATTAATTCGTCCTTAAAATTTTTAAGAAAAACCGACTGGGCGCGAACAAAAGTGGAAAGCCTTTACCTGTACGTCCTGAGACAGAAAAAGAAGAATGAAAAGCCGAAAACTTAGTTCTCTGTCGTTACTCAATTCAAAAACTTCCCTGAAACATAGTACCAACGCTCCCGGATTTTCTGAAAAACAGAAAGTTCATGGTGAATCTGTGGCTTTCCGTCTTCATCGGTGTAATACGCCTTGAATTCTACCTGATTTTCAGAAGGTGTTTTTATAATTTCCAGTTTTGTCCAGTCATTTATTTCTCCCCATTCCTGAAGATCTGCTTTATTGTGCAGTTTTCTATTGTCCGGAATTGTTGTTACCATTAAATATTCGCCATTTGGAATGGCGAATGCAGAAAACCGTGAACGCATTAAACTTTCGGCAGTTGGCGCATGTTTTTCGCCGCAATAAAAAGGTTTACAGCACTCTTCATAGGATTTTGCGGAGCAGCAGGGACAGGTCATAATGTTTATTTCGTTTGTGATGTAGCTTCTTTAAAGTACGAAAACCAATTTATAAGTTTCGGCTAAAGCCTAATGAGGGATTTTTAAAAAACTGGGCTAAAGCCCAGTTCTATTGATAATTCTATAAAAAACTGGGCTAAAGCCCAGTTCTATTGATGAGATAATTGCTTTCGTTGGGTTCAATAGGAACGGGCTTTAGCCCGTTCTTGTTTTTTGAGTTTTTAAGGGCTTTAGCAAAAACTTATGTATTGAAATTATAATTTTTCATAAAAACATCGTATTCCTCCGTAAAGGTTTTTTGAAGATGATGAATTTCCTGATTTATAATATAATTTCTGACATTTTTAATCATGGATTCCGAAACAGAAACTGCAAAATATTCATCCTGCCAACTGAATTTTTCTGCAGTAAGATTATTTTTGTTAATCCAATAAGAACTTTCACCCTTTATTAGCTGTACAACTTTTTCAATATTTTGGTTGGAACCCAACGAAATTAAACAATGACAATGATCCGAATAACCATTTACAACATCAACGAAAATACCTTTTGCTGTTGCATTTTCTTTGATATGTTTCCACACTTTCACCCTTAAATCCTGAGTATTTAGAAAGTTTTTTCGGTTTAATGTAGAGAAAACCAAATGAATATAAACTTTAATAGATGGCATTGTGCAGCATATAAATCAAATATAATAAGTTTCGGCTAAAGCCAATGGTAATGCTCTTTTTAGAACGGGCTAAAGCCCGTTCCTATTGATTAAAATTCATCAATATCTATCCGCAACAATAATCATTAAACGGCTAAAGCCCGTCCCTATTGGCTTCCAATTTCGGTAAATATCTTTCCGCGATAATATTCAGATGATGAATATTATGTCCGACAATCAGTTTGCCGATCGTTTCCACAGAAATCTCATTTCCGTTAGCAATCCCGGTTTCCTGTAGCTGCGAACAGTTTAAATTTTCAAAGAAAATTACGGATGACTTTCTTACGGTTTCAAATTCATCAATCAAACTTTTCAAAGTTCTTTCGGAAGAAAAATAACTTTTCGCGTATTCCTCTTCGTTCCAGCCCGCAAGTTCTGTTTTGTCTTTTCGCGCGAAACGAAGCGCACGGTAAGCGAAAATCCTTTCGGCGTCAATCAGGTGTTGGAGAAGTTCTTTCAATGTCCATTTTCCTTCAGCGTAAGCGAAATTTCCGTGATCTTCTAAAAGATTTTGGTAAACCCCGACGGTATTCCTGCCAGAAATGCGAAGTTCTTCCAGCCAGTTTTCAGATGAAATCAAATCCAGATAACGCTGTGTGTATTTTTGAAAATCGGTCATCGCAAATTAGAAATGGATTATGTTTATTTTTCAGGATTGGTCCACTCATAAAAGTTGACGGACTCGTACAGTTCAAAACCGCAGGCTGTATAGAGCTTGTTTCCGACGTCATTACTTTTTCCTGTTTCCAGCAAAATCCCACACGCATCCGAAGTTTTGCAAAGGGATTTAGCTGCTTGAAGCAATTCTTTTGAAAAACCCTTTCCACGGTAATTTTGATTGACAAACAAATCGTTCAGCAACCAGTAACGTTTCATTCTTGTAGAAGAAAAAATGGGAAACAGTTGTACAAAACCGACCAATTGATCCTCACATTCAGCTACGAAAATTTCGGAGTCATTATTTTTAATTCTTTCTCGAAGAAAATTTTTAGCTGCGGGAACGTCAGAAGATTTATGTAAAAAATTCTGTATTGATCAAAGAGTTCAGAAAGTTGACTTAAATCTTCATTTTTTGCTTTGCGGATCATTTAAGAAAAAGCTTTCTCCAGATCGGCAATAAGATCATCTTTATCTTCGATTCCAACACTTAAACGAACCAAATCATCGGTAATGCCCAATTCTGCACGTTTGTCTTCAGGAATAGAGGCGTGAGTCATCAAAGCCGGATGATTGGCCAGAGATTCCACTCCGCCCAAAGATTCAGCAAGCGTGAACACTTTCAGTTTTTCCAGAAATCTGATCGCATCTTCTTTTTTTCCGGATTTGAAGGTAAATGAAACCATTCCGCCGGGCTCTTTCATCTGACGCTGAGCGAGTACATATTGTGGATGGGATTCCAGTCCCGGATAAATCACTTTCTCTACCGCGGAATGATTTTCAAGATATTTTGCGACTTCCAGACCGTTGTAGGAATGTCTCTGCATTCTTAAAGCCAAAGTTTTAATCCCTCTCAAAACCAGATAAGAATCGTGAGGACCTAAAATCCCGCCGCTTGCAAACTGAATGAAATGTAGTTTTTCGCCGAGTTCGGCTGTTTTTGCAATCAAAGCTCCTGCAATCACATCGGAATGACCGCCCAGATATTTTGTTGCGGAGTGCATCACAATATCCGCACCCAAATCCAAAGGAAGCTGAATGTAAGGCGTTGCAAAAGTATTGTCAACCGCAACCAGAATATCTTTTCCTTTCACCAAATCGGTAACCGCCTTTATATCGACCAACTTCATCAAAGGATTTGTAGGCGTTTCGAGCCAGATCAGTTTTGTTTTTTCGTTGATTAAATCTGAAATCTTTGAAACATCATCAAAATTCACGAAGGTAAATTTGATTTGATATTTTTCGAATAAACGCGTGAACATTCTGTAGGTTCCACCGTATAAATCATCAACGGCGATCACTTCATCGCCAGGATTCAACAGTTTCAGAACACAGTCGATCGCAGCTAAGCCGGAACCGAAAGCTAAACCTCTAGCGCCGTTTTCTATGCTTGCCAAAGAGTCTTCCAAAGCCTGTCTCGTAGGATTTGCAGCTCTGGAATATTCGTATCCGGAATGCACTCCGGGCGATTTCTGGGCAAAAGTTGATGTTAAAAATACAGGAACATTTACAGATCCTGTCGCCGATTCGTGGTGCTGACCACCGTGTATTACTTTGGTATTGAAATTCATAATTCTAATAAGATAATTTGTTAATGTGAAAATTAGATAATTACTATCGAGTGCTGCTCTTAGAAGTAATAATTATTTTATTTACAATATTTTCTATTTCTTTTAGATCATCAATTAAGTGATCGCAATTGTGATAATCTGCTGAAAATTTACAAAGCATCAGCAGTAAGTAGTTTCTTCTATTTCTTTTGCTGAAATTTTGAATTTATGAAGAAATCATTTTTACTTTCAGAATTTTGTGCTTCGCGTATGTTTGCACCGATGGAAGTTCCTGCTTTCAGAAGCTGATTCGAAATTACAAATTTTTTCTGCTTCTGTAGTTCCTCACAGTATTCGATAATTTTTAAGGCAAAATCAAACGTTTTGGACAAGATAATATTTTCTTTCATTTTCACTTGATTGTTTCCCTATTTTCAAATTATCTCATTATCAAATTCTCACATTTTTATCGCTGATTTCTGGGCAAATTCTTCCGCAACCTCTTCCATCCATTGGGCGACGTCTTCTTCGCCCGTAGCGCGCTGGTAAGTATTTGCCAAAGAAATCAAAATCTGATGAAGAAACATTTTCATCTGATCTACCGGCATTTCCTTGGTCCAAAGGTCAATGCGGAGTGCTTCCATCGTTTTGTCATCCCAAACGGAAATCATGGTAGCTTTGGTTTCCTGAGCTTCAATTCCGCCGTCTTCGGCATTCCAGGTCATTTTTTCAGGAACATGGTTTTCGTCCAGTTCGATATCGATGGTAATTTGGGTTTTTCTCATAAAAAACAATTGGATAATGAGTTGAATTCAATTAACTCTTTAAAACTAATTTTTAGGTTTGTAATGGCTTTTGGTGAAGATTTCCTGGTTGTTCATTTTCAGAAAATCGGTCAGTTTTGTGTCCGGATTTTCGGCAAAGAATTTTTTACAGATCTGCCATCCGGTATAAATTCCGATCTGTGGCGAAGATTCGCGGTCAACATCGGTATAAAATTTTGAAAAAGGACCCGGCGAAATAAATCTTGAACTCAAGCGCGGATCATCATTGAAAATTAAATTATTCTCCACAAAATAAGTCCAGACGTTGGTTTCGTTCTGTTTCGCCCACCCGTACTGTTCCGTGGAATAGTTTATTTTAAGATGATCAGGCAACTGCGGCAGGAATGCATCCAACAGCGTCATAATTTTACCGTTGTAAATGATCTGATCAATAAATTTCTGGGAATCCTTATTTGCAGGTACCCAGTGTTCAGCCAAAATTCCTGCGACTTTCGGTACAATGTTCTGCGGGTTCATGGATTTCTGGTAATATACCTCAAGTCCTTTATAGTAGGAGTTGTTTTCACCCATAAAACCGGTAACATCGATGAAGAGCATATTTTCCTTCTCTTTGAAAAAAATCGGATCCATTGCGCCCTGCAGTGAGGAGGAATAAAGGAAAACCTTCGGCGCCTTGAATTCAGGAAAGTAATACTGCACGTGGGAAAATAACTGCGCCAAATCGGCATTCAGTTTGGCCTGATCAATTTTTGAAATGGCAGTCTGATAAATCTTAGCTTCGGCAGAATCGTTCCGGCGGATGATAAAATCTTCATCAGAAACGGTTCCCTGAAACCACGGATATTTTTGGGTGAAACTTTCCAGAGGAACACCCTGGTCATAAAACTCTTTGGAAATATCGGTGATTTCCACTTTCTGCACGGGGTTTTCGATCTCGACTTTCCAGAGATTTTCGGAACTTTTTTTGCAGGAAATGAGTCCGGAAAGGAAAGCCGCTGAAAACAATAAATATCTAAAAAACTTCATTATTTTTACATCAAATTTTAAGGCACAAAAATAAGGAAAATTTTAAGGATTACTTATTCCAACGTCCTAAACTTTCACTAAAAAAAAGATATGCAGACAGATAAAATCATCGATAGAATTACGGACTGGCTGAAAAATTATGCCGAAAAAGCAGGTGTAAAAGGTTATGTGGTGGGCGTTTCCGGCGGCGTCGATTCAGGAGTGGTTTCAACCCTTTGTGCGATGACGGGTCTGAAAACGCTTTTAATTGAAATGCCCATTCACCAGAAACAGGATCAGGTAAACCGCGCCTGGGAGCATATCGATGATTTGAAATCAAGATTTCCGAATGTGGAAGCGATTTCACTCAACCTTACTCCGGCTTTCGAGGAACTGTACCGCTCTTTTAATGTAAATGATGAGGAATTTCCTGCAGAAAAACTGGCTTTTGCCAATACGAGAGCGAGACTGAGAATGCTTACCCTGTATTATTTCGGACAGCTGAACGGACTTCTGGTCTGCGGAACCGGCAATAAAGTGGAGGATTTCGGAATCGGTTTTTACACCAAATACGGCGACGGCGGCGTTGACGTCTCTCCGATTGCCGATCTCTATAAAACGGAAGTCTATGAACTTTCCAAAGCGCTGAATCTGGTAGAATCCATCCAGAATGCCATTCCGACAGACGGACTTTGGGATACGGAAAGAACTGATGAGCAGCAAATTGGTGCGACTTATCCCGAACTGGAAAAAATCCAGAAAGAATGGGGAACGAAGAATGAAGCGGATTATTCCGGCAGAGATCTCGAAGTTTTTAAGATTTTTAAAAGAATGAATAAAGCCGCACAACATAAAATTCAGCCGATTCCGATTTGTTACATTCCGGAAGAATGGCGAAACTAATAGTGTAAAGGCATAGATGACATACAGACCTTCAGTAATTTAAAGTTACACATGAACAAAGATAAAATCAAGCTCTTTCTGTTTTTCGTTATCGGATTGCTTTCGGCTTTCCTGCTCATGAATCTTATCAGTAATAAAGAGGAAAAGAACACCGCATCAAATTCAATAAATACAGAATCAAATGCGGTTCAAAAAGAAGATAGCACCGCAAAAACAGCCACTTTTTCGGGAAATATTGATGAACTGACCGCGGAAAATACCGTCATTAAACATGTGAAAACCAATAAAAAACTTCCAGATTACTACATTACAAAAGGCGAAGCACGAAATCTCGGATGGGTGGCCTCGAAAGGAAATTTATGCGATGTTTTGCCGGGTCGCGCCATTGGTGGCGATACTTTCAGCAACAGAGAAAAACGGCTGCCAAAAGGCGGACAGTATTTTGAAGCTGATGTGAATTACCAATGCGGAAACCGAAACGCCGACCGAATTGTCTTCACCAAAAAAGGAGACGTTTGGCTGACTAAAAATCATTACAGAAGTTTTGAAAAACGGTAGATGGAAGAGGCGAGATTGCAGAGATTAGATGCTAGACATCAGACACAAGATGTTAGATGTTAGATGAAAAAAGGATTTTAGAATAAATACACAGAAAATACAATATGAAAACAGTACATATCGACTTTGCAGACCTCGGCGATTATGAGGATTTCTATGCCCAACTGAAGGAAAAAATCACGCTTCCGGAATTTTTCGGAGATAATCTGGATGCGCTGACTGATTTCATCACCGGATTTGCAGAACTTCCGCTTCATCTGGAGTTTGTAAATATGGGCGTGGATCAACTCGAAACGTTTGAAGATTTGCTTGTAACTTTAGAAGATACAGAAGAAGAAACCGAAGATTTTACTTTTGCGTATTTTCTTGAGCAGTATGAGGATGAAGAAGGAGAAACTGAGGAAGAAAATAAAGAAAAATAACCGCCGAAGCGGTTATTTTTTTATCGATTAAAACGCTGTAACATCCAGTAGAGCTGTTGTTCTTTCAGTTTTCTTCAGATTACCTTGTCAGATTAAAATCTTCAAGGGAGTTTATTTTCCCAAAACTTCTACAATCGGATTGCCGATATTTCCGCTCGGGAACTGAATTCTTAAAAGCGCAGCCAAAGTTGGTGCAATATCCGTCATATTGAATTCCTTGTTGCTCTCTCCGTTTTTAATTCCCCAACCCACAAAAATAAGCGGAATGTGAGAGTCGTAAGAGTTCCAAACACTGTGTGTTGTCCCGGTTTTTGAATAAGGCGGAAGCATGGAATCATGTGAAATCAGCTGAATATCGCCGCTGCGCTGCCAGTTGTAGCCGTTAATGACTCTTGTCTTCAAAGGTTCCGGAATTGGCGCCTGTCCTATTTTTTTAAGATTTACGGCAAACAGAACCGTTTGGTCCTTATTGAGTTCATCCACCAGATAATCTGCCACTTCAGTGGAATTGAGATTATTGGCTTTCATGTAATTCTGATCCAGATAAACCTGATAATTATCGATTGCCATCACGAGCTTATCGTATTTGTATTTCGAATTGAGCAGCGTGTTCATCGTTTTTTCTGCATTTTCGCCGAAGAAACCGGTGGTCATTTTATGGGCTTCCATAAATCCTTCAGCATGAGCACCACCATGATCTGCAGAAAGAAAAACAGTGTATTGATCTTTCCCGATTTTTGTATCGAGGTAGTTGAAAAAATCTGCCAAATCGCGGTCGAGTCTTAAATACACATCTTCCACTTCAATGGAATTCGGGCCGAATTTATGACCGGCATAATCCGTTGATGCCAGGTTTACGGCGAGAAAATCCGTGATCTGATCTTTTCCAAGATCTTCTCCTTCAATGGAAGCTTCAGCCGCTTTAAAAGTTAAAGTGTTCCCGAACGGCGTGTATCTGATATTGTCTTTTTTTGTCTGATAATCTTTCGCCAGATTGCTGTATGGAAAAGTTGGTGTTGTCGCACTTCCCAAAAGTCCTTCCCAGACTGAATTATCGGGGGAACTTTCGGTGTATTCACTGATCGGGAGCAAAGTATTCCATCCGTTTGCCACGAGTTTTTCCGGTAAATTCTGCGCATTGAAGTTTTTCATCCACTGCGGAAGGTCCTTCATATAGTAAGAACTTGTTACAAAAAATCCGGTGGAATCATCGAACCAGTAAGCCCCATTCGGATTATGACCTGCCGGAAGAATGGATGCCCTGTCTTTCAAAGAAACACCTACTACTTTTGCCTGAAAATTTGTGGCGAGACGGAGTTCATCGGTAATCGTGGTTGACCACAGATTTTTCGGCGAATGGCTTCCTGCTTTTTTATTCGGGGTTCCGACCGGCTGAACGCTTTCATCCGTGGTACAGTACACATTTTTTCCGGTGGTTTTGTCGGTCCAGTCGTTTCCGGCGATTCCGTGAATGGCAGGAACCGAACCTGTAAAAATGGAAGCGTGACCAATCGCCGTCACCGTCGGAACATAGTTGATATGCACATTATTCAGGGAAAAACCTTTGTTTAAAAGTCTTTTGAAGCCGTCGTTTCCGTATTTTTCATAATACCGGTACAAATAATCCCAACGCATCTGATCTACAACGAGACCGACAACCAGTTTCGGCCTTTCGAGTTGCGTATTTTTATTTTTCTGGGCATTCAGGGATAATGCTGAAAGCGCCACCAATCCTAAGATCTGAATTTTTCTGAACATCTTCTTTGTTTTTTTGAGGAAATATTAAACGGGTCAAATTTAAGGGTTTTAAATTTCAGGGCGTATTAATTTTATGTGAATGATGAAAGTCGGGAGAAGAACAGGAGCGTGTTATAGCCCCGATTGCAGTGGAAAATCCTTTTCCCTGAGGTTTTTGGGCGGGCCGAAGG
>JAIBEW010000012.1 GCA_019459085.1 Kaistella sp. | reverse complement strand
GCGTCTTTCCGGTTTGTTTTTTTTTGGTATCCGGGGGCCGCCGCCCGCCGCTTAACAAACAAAGAACAAGCGAGTAGTGACAGCCGGAAATGGCGCCATAAAAATTTTTGACGTCATAAGTACGACCCAAAACTACAAATCCGTTACTTTCTTATCGATTTTATACACGGTTCCACGAAAGGCAGCGACCAAAATTTTATGCTGATTTGTAATCGAAATATCGTAAACGCCGGTTTTGCGGGTATCTGAAACCAAAACACTTTCTGCAGTCAGAATATCGCCCATTTTTACGGCTTTTGTGAAATTGATGATGCAGTTCAGCGCCACCGAAGCTTCGTTGGTGTTGTTGCTGGAAAAAGCCAGCGCCGAATCGGCCAGTGAAAACGTGATGCCACCGTGAACGGTTTTCAGACCGTTGATCATTTCGGGTTTTACGGGCATTTCGATCAGGCAGTATTTTTCGCGGATTTCGATCAGTTTTATTCCCATCCATTTTGAAAATTCGTCCTGATTGAGCATATACTTTGCAATTTCAGATGGAGTCATTATTTAATTTATTGTAGTGATTACGCAAATTTTGTTTTCTTTGATCTTTTTGAAATTGGATATAACCAATCACAAAATACACCGCAAACATTATGGCCAATATTGTAAGGAACCTTGCCCATTCGCTTTCTATATATTGGCCAAGCGAAGCGTTTTCCTCAGAAAGATAACCGAATACTGTTATAAACACTGTAAAAAAAAGTGCTTCGCGTAAACTTTTAGATAGTATTTTTTTCACAATTATTATAATTTTGAAAGCAACGGACTTTGTCTGTACCGTTCTTCCTGATACAAGTTGTGCAGATTCTGCAAAGTTTCAGAGATTTTTCCGTATCCGATTTCTTTTCCCCAAGCCAATAAACCTTTCGGATAATTCACGCCTTTCTGCATGGCGAGTTCCAGATCTTCGTCGCTGGCAATTTTCAGTCTTTTTGCTTCTACCGCTTCATTGATCAGCATCGAAATGATCCGCAGGAAAATCTGTTGATATAGTTCTTCATTTTTTTCCGGCGCTGGTTTCACCGCACTTTCTGAATAATCATAAAATCCTTTTCCGGTTTTCCGCCCGTGAAGTTTTGCTTCGCTCATCCTTTGCTGAAGAAGGCTGGGCTTGAATTTCGGATCGTAAAAATAATCAGCATACACGGTTTTGGTGACTGAAAAATTGACGTCAATCCCAATCAGATCCATGAGCTCGAAAGGTCCCATTCTAAAGTTCCCGACGGAACGCATGGCGTCATCAACCTGCTCAGGAGTCGACAAATTTTCTTCGACAATTCTCAGCGCTTCCCCGTAGAATGGTCTCGCAATTCTGTTTACAATAAATCCGGGGACATCTTTTGCAATAATAGGTTCCTTGCCCCACAATTTCATTAAATCGTAGATTTTTTGTGGAAGGTTCATTTCAGTTAAAAGTCCGGGAATTATTTCAACCAAAGGCATCAAAGGCGCCGGATTGAAAAAATGGATTCCGATAAAACGGTTAGGATTTCTGAGTTCGGCCGATAAAGAAGTAATGGAAATGGACGAAGTATTACTCGCGATCACGCAATCTTCCGTCACAACAGTTTCGAGTTTTCTGAAAACTTCTGTCTTGATTTCTTTATTTTCGATAATGGCTTCAATAACCAGATCGCAGTCTTTGAGTTCCGCAAGGTCAGTGCAGCTTTTGATATTGCTGAATATTTCAACAGCCTTTTCGGCGGGAATTTTCTGCTTTTCGGTTAACTTTCTTAAAGTATTCTGTAACTGCAAAAGTGATTTTTCGGTCTGATCCGAGTTTACATCGAAAAGAAAAACTTCGCAGCCCGCCGTTGAAGCAACCTGAGCAATTCCGATTCCCATCGTACCGGAGCCGATGATTCCTATTTTTGTCATATGATATGGTAAGAAAAGGGTTCAGCTAAAAAACCACGCCCTAAAATGATATTACTTTCCTTTATAGTTCGGCTTTCTTTTTTCTAAAAATGCTGCTACACCTTCGTAAAAATCTTCTGTATGGGCGGCTTGCTGCTGCAGTTCTCCTTCCAGTTCGAGCTGCTGTTTCAAAGTATTGTCGTAAGAATGTGCAAATGCTTTTTTCGTGAGTTTAATCGCTGCTGTAGGCAAATCCACCATTTTTTCGAGAATTTCCAGCGATTTTGCTTCAAATTCCGACTCGTTGAACACCTCAGCCACCAAACCGTGATTTTTAGCTTCTTCTGCACTCAGTTTTTTTCCGGTAAAAGCCAGATAATTGGCGAGCTGTCTTCCCAAAAGCTTAGGCAAATAATAGGTTCCGCCCGTATCGGGAATAAGCCCGATGTTTACAAAAGCCTGCGCGAAAAATGCTTTTTCAGAAGCCAGAACGAAATCACAGATTAAAGCCAACATGGCTCCGGCTCCGGCTGCAGGACCGTTTACCAAAGCAATAACCGGTTTTTTACAGTGGGTGATCTCGGTAACCAATGGGTTATAATAATCCAGAACAATTCTTTCCACAATGCGGTGCTCATGATGATCAGTACCCTGAACAAAGGCATCATCCAGATTCTGTCCGGAACAGAAAGCTCTTCCGCGGCCTGAGATGGCTACGCAACGAACGGTTTCATCTTCGCTGCACTCGGCTATAAAGTCTTTAAGATCCCCCAATGCCGGCTTATTAAGGGCATTCATTGTTTCGGGCTGATTGAGATAAGCAATCTTCAGTTTTCCGTCAAAATGAGTTACAATTTCGATCTGTGTATACATTTTTTTAATTTTTTGGGGTTAAAGAATTATTAAAGCTTACTTTTCTTTTTTAATGACATTTGAAATAATCGAAAGGTTCGAGGCAAACATTGCACTGATAACTGGCTTTGCAGAGCGTGGAGCCAAAACGGCTGATCTGTTTGGTATCGGTTGAGCCGCAACGCGGGCATTTTTTCGGAACATTCAGATGGTCTTCTTCCGACCCTTTTTCAGGCGGAGTAATGCCGTAGATCCTTAACTTTTCGCGGGCTTCGTCGGTAATCCAGTCGGTCGTCCAGATGGGTGATATTTTGGTGATGACCTTTGCAGTAATGCCTTTTTCGCTGAATAATTTAATGATGTCTTCCTCAATATTAAACATCGCTGGACATGCAGAATAAGTGGGAGTGATCACGATTTCCGCTTCACTTTCAGAAACCATCCTTGCATCGCGAACAATCCCGAGTTCCACGATATTGATAACAGGGATTTCAGGATCGGGGATTTGGGATAATATTTCCAGTAAATTCTGCATGTTTTTATCTACAAAGAACAAACGAATATTTATTTTTAAAGGGTAATTTTAAGAGATTCTTCACTCCGCTGCGCTCCGTTCAGAATGACAGGCGACAAAGACTTCCGTATCCCATTTTAAAACTTCTCTCTTTTACCACGTACAGTTCGGATAGGTGCGCTGCATATACTGCAGTTCGCATAAAATAAATCCGAAATATTCTGTATGATAGCCAGTTCTGGACCCTTTCTGCATAAAGGTGTTTTCCGGAATTTCCAGACCGAACTTTTGAAAATCTTCAGAAACTTTGGCTTTCCACTGAGCATATAACCTTTCAGCATCGGGAATAATGTCCAGTTTTGAAAGATCTGATTCCCCAACTGTTTCCGCGAACATTCCTTTTGTGTATTCCCAAAGCGTCTCCACGGCAGCATTTAAACGATTTTTGCTTTCTTCAGTTCCGCCGGCAAACATTTTCACCCACGTTGAAGTGTGTGTATAATGGTATTTTACCTCTTTCAGGGATTTTTCAGATATTGCAGCCAGCTGGGCATCAGAGCTTTTCATCAGTTCCGCATACAAAAGCTTCTGATACAGGGAGAAAAAATACACTTTCAGAATCGTCTGTGCGTAATCGCCGTTCGGAAGTTCGGAAAGCTGACAGTTCATATAGTCTTTTTCAAGACGGAGAAAAGCAAGATCGTCCTCGGTTTTATTTTCGCCCTGAATCTGTGCGGCATATTTAAAAAGATTGCTGCTTTGACCCAGATAATCGAGGGCGATATTGGTAAGGGCGATATCTTCTTCGAGATAAGGTCCCTGCCCGCAAAGTTCACCCAGACGCTGACCAAAAATCAACGTATCGTCTGCCAGTTTTAAAATATAATTGTAAAGTGGATTCATTTTATCAGATTTCAGATAGAAGATTTCAGATATCAGATTCGGACCTAAGGTCTGAGATCTGAAGTCTGATATCTACTTGTCTATTCTACATATTTTTTACATCATTCGGAATCGCGTAAAAGGTCGGATGACGGTAGAGTTTATCGTCGGCCGGATCAAAAAAGGCTTCTTTATCCACTCCTTCGGAGGTTACGAGATATTTGCTCGGAACCACCCAGATCGAAGTTCCCTCCATTCTTCTGGTGTACACATCTCTTGCATTCTGAAGGGCCATTTCTGCCGTTGCAGCCTGCACGGTTCCTGCATGTTTGTGCGAAAGTCCCGGTTTGGTCTGGATAAACACCTCCCACATTTCTAAATTGCTCATTATTTGAATATCTGTTTAATTTGTATTTGTTGCGTTTTCCATTTTGCCTGCATACGCCATCGCCGCATCTTTTACCCATGCATGTTCGCGCTGCGCTTTTCTTTTGGTTTCCAAACGTTTTTTGTTGCACGGTCCGTTGCCTTTCAGCACTTCCATAAATTCATCCCATGGCAAATCACCGAAATCGTAATGCTGGGTTTCTTCGTTCCATTTCAATTTATCGTCCGGAATTTTAAGGCCTAAAAACTCAGCCTGACCAACAGTGACGTCGATAAACCTTTGTCTTAAATCATCGTTACTTTCCCGTTTTACGCGGTAATTCATGGATTTCTGAGAATTTGGTGAAGACTCATCGTTCGGACCAAACATCATCAGAGCAGGCCACCAGAAACGGTTCAATGCTTCCTGCGCCAGATCTTTCTGTTCTTTTGTGCCGCGGCAGAGCGTCATGAGGATTTCGTAACCCTGTCTTTGGTGAAAGGATTCTTCCTTACAGATTCTCACCATCGCTCTGGAATACGGTCCGTAAGAATTTCCCATCAGCATCACCTGATTCATGATCGCCGCGCCGTCAACCAGCCAGCCAATTGCACCGATATCCGCCCAGGACAGCGCCGGATAATTGAAAATGCTCGAATATTTTGCTTTTCCTGAGAGCATATCGTTGTATGTAGAATCTCTGTCAGCAGCGATTTCGCCGTTGTTCAGAGTTTCCGTGGCTGCATATAAATAAAGTCCGTGACCTGCTTCGTCCTGAATTTTGGCTAAAAGTGCCATTTTTCTTCTAAGCGAAGGCGCTCTGGTAATCCAGTTGGCTTCGGGCAGCATCCCGACAATCTCGGAATGGGCGTGCTGCGAAATCTGGCGCACCAATAATTTTCTGTAATCATCGGGCATTACATCTTTCGGCTCCACTTTATTTTCTGCCTGAACGTATTCTAAAAATTTTTCCTGATTCATTTTTTATATTCTAAAAAGTAAACATCATCTTTATTAAATCCTAAAATTTGCCATCGTGCAAATCATCTCTCAGATAAATCCCGACTTTGGAATCGATGAATTCCCCTGCGACAAAACTGATGGTTTTATCGCTGCCCTCGATCTGATATTCTTTGAAGAAGTAAACATTTCCCTGATCCGGGCCTTTTACTTCCACTTTCTTGTCGACACAGTGCCAATAATGGTTCCAGATATTGATTCCGTCAATCCTGAATTCTTCATTTTCGTCGACTGCTCTTACAAATTTCCAGTTCGTCATCGTTTTTTGGTTTTGAAACTTTCAGGATTTCAAAAACCCCAAAATTCTCTGTTAAACATCGTAATTCAGCATCACAACATTCGTCGTGGGGTGGCACTGACAGGTAAGAACGAATCCTCTAGCAACCTCATCTTCCGTAAGGGCGAAGTTTTTTTCCATAAACACCTCCCCTTCCATGACCTGTGCTTTACACGTACAGCAAACGCCGCCTTTACACGCAAAAGGAACCGGAAGTTTGTCATTCAATGCCTGATCCAGAATGCTTCTTTTCTTCGAATTAAGATGGAAAGAATATTCATCATCATCAATAATCAGCGTCACCATGCTCTCCAAATTGGGAATTGCTTTAAACTCGTCGCTCATTTCCGCATTCTCTTCATCATCTGGAGCGGCGTAATATTCGTACATGATCTGAAGCGACGGCACTTTTTTATCGTTTTTAAGATAATCCGAAATTCCTTTGATCATTTCTGAAGGCCCGCAGATAAAAAACGTAGCATCCTGCACTTTAATTTCAGGAAGCCTTTCAAACAGGCTTTCCAGTTTTTCAGCAGAAATCCGGCCTTCAAACAGTTCGTCCTCATAATGTTTCTCCCGCGAAAGGAGGTAAATCACTTTCAAACGTCCTGCGAATTTTTCAACAAGTCCGTCGATCTCTTTTTTGAAAATAATATCATTTACACTTTTATTGCTGAAAAAAAGATAGGCTTTGCTTTTCGGTTCCTGATACAGAGCTTCCTTTAAATTAGATAGAACGGGAGAAATCCCGCTTCCTGCAGCCAATCCGATATATGTTTTCTCATTGGAAGCATGATAATTGGTAAAGAAATGCCCCATTGGCGCAAGTACTTCCACCGAATCACCCGGTTTAAGTTCCGTATTTAAAAAGGTGGAAACCCTTCCATCTTCCAGATGTTTTACCAAAATTTCAAGTTCTGAATTTCCTTCGCTCGGCGCATTCACAATGGAGTAAGAACGTCTTAAATCTTCGTCCCCGAAAATGAAGCGGACATTCAGATACTGCCCCTGTTTAAAAGCAAATTCATGACGCAGATGCTGTGGAATCTCAAAAGCGATGTTTACGGAATCATTCGTTTCCTTCGATACCCGTACTGTTTTTAATAAATGAAAATGATGCATATTTTTATAAAAAAACTCGAAAAATGTGAGTCCAACAAATATACTGATTTTTTTAAGGGTAAAAAATCCATTTCAATATCTGGATTTTTCCTCAACTGGAATTACTTGAGTCAATTGGCTTATTTATCCTACTTTCAATCTCAAAAATGATGAAATTCGGAAATTTTGTCATAACCAACACGCATTCAATCTCTTAAAACGGAAATTTTGTCCTTAAAACACACGGTCAACTCATAAAGAATGGTTTTTGCGGATAAGGTTTTGATTAAAAAATGATTGATAACTGACGTAAGAATCCGTAAATTTGTATGGGTTCTTCGTTTTTCAAAACCAAAAAAAACAACTGCTATGAACTTAAACCAGTATACCGTAAAATCACAGGAAGCCATCCAGAAAGCACAGCAAATAGCTATGGAATTCGGCAACCAGAGTATCGAACCTCAGCATCTGCTCGAAGGTATTCTTCAGGTAGATGAAAACATTTCTGTTTTTCTGATGAAAAAATCGGAAGCAGAACTCAGTTTAGTGAGAGACCGTAACCGCGAAAATCTTGAAAAACTCCCGAAAGTAGAAGGCGGAAACATCTACCTTTCGCAGTCCGCAAACAAAGTCTTATTAGATGCCCCGAATATCGCGAAGAAAATGGGCGACGAATATGTGACCATTGAACACCTCTGGCTCTCGCTTCTGGAAGTGAATTCCGACGTTTCAAAAATGCTGAAAGACATGGGCGTTACGAAAAAAGGTCTGGAAGCTGCCATTAATGAACTCAGAAAAGGCTCAAAAGCCACTTCAGCAAGTTCTGAGGAAACCTATCAAAGTCTGAATAAATACGCAAAAAACTTCAACGAACTCGCAGCAGAAGGCAAACTCGATCCGGTCATTGGCCGTGATGAAGAAATCCGACGTGTCCTTCAGATTTTATCAAGAAGAACAAAAAACAACCCTATTTTAATCGGCGAACCGGGAGTTGGTAAAACCGCGATTGCCGAAGGAATTGCGCACCGCATTATTTCGGGAGATATTCCGGAGAACCTGATGGACAAAACACTTTTTTCCCTCGACATGGGCGCCCTGATCGCCGGCGCAAAATACAAAGGAGAGTTTGAAGAAAGACTGAAATCAGTCGTGAATGAAGTCATTAAATCCGACGGACAGATCATTCTTTTCATTGATGAAATCCACACGCTGGTGGGAGCAGGCGGCGGCGAAGGCGCGATGGATGCAGCCAATATTCTGAAACCGGCTTTGGCAAGAGGAGAATTACGGGCAATCGGCGCCACGACTTTAAACGAATATCAGAAATATTTTGAAAAAGATAAAGCGCTCGAAAGACGTTTCCAGAAAGTGATGGTGGAAGAACCGGATACCGAATCTGCCATTTCGATTCTTCGCGGAATCAAAGACAAATATGAAGCCCACCACAAAGTAAGGATCAAAGACGAGGCGATTATCGCTGCCGTCGAGCAGTCGCAACGTTATATTACAGACCGTTTCCTGCCGGACAAAGCCATCGACCTGATCGATGAAGCTTCCGCAAAACTCAGGATGGAAATCAATTCAAAGCCGGAAGAACTCGATGTCCTGGACCGTAAACTCATGCAGATGGAAATTGAACTGGCGGCCATTTCCCGGGAAGGAAATGAAACGAAAATCAATCATCTGAAGGAAGATATATCAAAGATCTCGGAACAGCGAAACGAGATCAATGCAAAATGGCTGAAAGAAAAGCAGAAATCTGAAGATCTTACGTCTATTAAAAATGATATTGAGGCTTTGAAACATGAAGCCGAACGTGCTTCGCGTGCCGGAGATTATGCAAAAGTAGCAGAAATTCAGTACGGAAAAATCAAGGAAAAAGAAAGTGAACTGCAAAAACTCGAACTCGAGATGCAGAACCACCAGAATGAACTGATCAAAGAAGAAGTCACTGCCGAACATATTTCTGAAGTTATCTCTAAATGGACGGGGATTCCGGTCATGAAACTGTTGCAGAGTGAAAGGGAAAAACTCCTGCATCTTGAAGACCAGCTCCACAAAAGAGTGGTGGGTCAGGAAGAAGCCATTACATCTGTCGCTGATGCCATTCGAAGAAACCGCGCCGGGCTTAATGACGAAAAAAAACCAATCGGAAGTTTCCTTTTTCTGGGAACCACAGGCGTCGGGAAAACCGAACTCGCGAAAGCACTTGCAGAATATCTTTTCGATGACGAAAACAATATGACGCGGATTGACATGAGTGAATATCAGGAAAGACATTCGGTTTCACGGCTGGTGGGCGCTCCTCCGGGATATGTAGGCTATGATGAAGGCGGTCAGTTGACCGAAGCGGTTCGGAGAAGACCCTATTCGGTGGTACTTCTCGACGAAGTTGAAAAAGCGCATCCCGATGTGTTCAACACGTTGCTGCAGGTTCTGGATGACGGACGACTCACCGACAATAAAGGCCGTGTTGTGAATTTCAAAAATTCCATCATCATCATGACTTCAAACCTCGGTTCTCATCTGATTCAGGAGAATTTTGAAAATATTACGGATGACAATGTGAATGAAATCGTAGATAAGACGAAGGAAGAAGTCTTCAGCCTCCTGAAACAGACTTTAAGACCCGAGTTTCTGAACAGGATTGATGAAATAGTGCTCTTCCAGCCTTTAAACAAAAAAGAAATCGGAAAAATTGTACATTATCAGCTTCGCGGCTTCAACAAAATGCTGGAAAAAAGGGGAATCCTGATGACAGCTACCGAAGACGCCATCAACTATATCACGAACAAGGGGTATGACCCAAGTTTCGGGGCGAGACCGCTGAAAAGAGTTTTACAACAGGAAGTGCTGAATAAACTGTCGAAAGAAATCCTTGCCGGAAATGTAAACGACGGCGACCGCATTATCCTCGATTATTTTGATGAAAGCGGTTTGGTTTTCAGACCGGCGGAATAAAACTTATACTTCCCCTGATTAAAAAACAAACCCGCCGAAGCTTTACGCTTCGGCGGGTTTGTTTTTTACTGAGAGAGGAAAATAATAACGCGCGTCCTTGCGAGGAGCGACCGAAGGGAGCCACGAAGCAACCTCTGTATTGGCGAGGAACATGCGAAGAAGCAACCTCACCTTTTGACAATGGGATTGCTTCTTTCCACTCCGTTCCGCCCGCAATGACGGTTGAGTATTTTACTCTTTTATGAAATTGATGGTCTGTCCACCCTGGGTGATATCAAAGCTTTTTCGGTCTTTGCCGAACTGCATGTCAATTCCTGCCATTGCAAAACTGAATTTACCGTCACCCTCATATTCGAGCGGGAAAAACTGTTGTCCGGTGGCTTGTGCCATGAGTTTGCCGTCTTCCACTTTCACGGTGAATTTCAGACCTGGAATCTTCGGTGAGGAGAAAACGCCTGTAAATTCCTGAAGGTTCACTTTTTCTGCAGTGGCTGCATCACCCATTTTTACGGTATTATTCGAAAGGTCGGCATCAGGTAAGGTCCCCTTAGGATCGAGTTTTACCGAAACAATCTCTTTTGTAGTCGGCGCTTCGAAAGTCCATTCCGTATTTCTTTTCCAGATTTCAACAGGAAGTTTAATATTCTGACTCGTGCCGTCCTTATATTTCACTTCCAGATCAACCGGCATCGGCAACTGGCCGATATTTTCGAGTTTGATAAGGGATCCTTTCGCAAAATTACCGTCAACATATTTCACACTTTTCACACCTTGGTCAATTTTCCATTTATTCATGAACCAGCCTCTCCAGAACCAGTTCAGTTCTTCTCCAGCAACATTTTCCATGGTTCTGAAGAAATCATCCGGAGTCGGATGTTTAAACGCCCACCTTTTAATGTATTCTCTGAAAGCAGCATCGAACTTTTCCTCGCCCAGAATATTCTCCCGCAGCATTGTTAAACCCGCGCCCGGTTTGTAATACGCCAGATAACCGAGGTTCATTTCCTTTACATTGTCGGGAGCGCTTATTACCGGTTCCATTTTGTCGTTATTAAAGGCGAAAGACATACTCTGCAGGGTTTTTGGCTGGTAATATTCGCCGTTGTTAAAAGATTTTTCGGAAATGGAATTAATGAAGGTGTTGAATCCTTCATCCATCCAGGCGAAAAGCCTTTCGTTGGAACCCACGATCATCGGAAACCAGTTGTGTCCGAATTCATGATCAGTCACGCCCCACAAATCGTAGCCTTTGGAAGTCAGATGACAGAAAACGATTCCCGGATACTCCATTCCCCCTTCATTTCCGGCAACATTTACTGCGGCAGGATAGGTATATTCATACCACTGTTTTGAATAATGTTCTATGGAAGATTTCGTATATTCCGTAGACCTTCCCCATGCTTCATTCCCATCGCTTTCCACAGGATAAGCAGAAATTGCGATTGATTTTTTACCGCTCGGAAGGTTGATTTTTGCCGCATCCAGAATAAATGCCGGAGATGAAGCCCAGGCGAAATCGCGCGTATTCTCCATTTTAAACTTCCAGGTTTTGGTGGAATTTGCAGTTTTAGATCCCGAATTCGCTTCGGCTGCCGAACGGATCATCACTGTTTTATCGCTGTTTTTTGCAAGCTCCCATTTCCTGTTCTGTTCGTCAGTATATACTTCTTTCGGATTCAGCAGTGCGCCCGAAGCGACCACATAATGATTCGAAGGTACCGTAAGATTCGCGGTAATGCTGCCGTATTCAAGATAAAATTCTCCCGCACCCAGATATGGAAGCGTGTTCCAGCCCATCACATCATCATACACACACATTCTCGGGTACCACTGCGCAATCGTGAAGATTTTACCGTTTTTGGTCTCTTCCACACCCATTCGGTCCGAACCATAATCGGGTGAGGTAAATGAATACGTGATCTTTAATTTCACTTCGCCACCGCCGGCTTTAAGTTCATCGGGCAGGCTGATCTGCATCCGCGTATCAGAGACGGTATATTTTGCATTCGCATTTATTTTTTTTCCGTTCAACGAAATCATTTGCACCGACTGAATGGTATAACCTCCGTCAAAATCGCCGTGAGCACCATTTCTGCTTCCACCTAACGGAATTACGGCATTTCCTCTCGAATTTTTTTTGAATAAATTCTGATCCAGTTGGAGCCAGAGAAATTCCAGAGAATCAAAACTGTTGTTGGTGTACGTGATTTCTGCCGTACCCCTGATTTCTTTTTTCTCGTCGTTCAGGGTGGCATTCAGCACATAGTCGGCGCTGTTCTGCCAATAACGGTGGCCGGGTTTACCACTTGCAGAGCGGGTTTCAGTACCGTTATTCTGATAAAAAAAGGGTTTGAACGCTTCGGTGTAGCTGTACTTTGGAGCATCGTTCTGCGCTGATACCGAAGAAAACGCCAGAGAAAATGCTAACGCAAGTCCGGAAAAATTGAGTTTCATTGGATTTAATTTTTTAATTGGTAGCACAAAAAACCGTTTTTGTTACAACGATGGTTGCAGATATCTTAATTTGATTTTTTAGATTTAATCATGGCTTCCAGCATGTCCCACATTTCCTGCGGAATTTCCTCGAGCATATTGAATTCCCCTGCACCCTGCAGCCATTCACCACCGTCAATGGTTACGACTTCCCCATTCATATAAGCAGAATAATCGGAAACCAGATAAGCGGCCAGATTCGCCAGTTCCTGGTGTTCGCCGACTCTCCGGAGGGGCACTTTTTTCCGCATGTCGAATTTTTCCTGCAAATCTCCGGGAAGCAGGCGGTCCCACGCGCCTTTTGTAGGAAAAGGTCCGGGTGCGATGGCGTTGAATCGGATGCCGTATTTTGCCCATTCCACCGCCAGACTTCTGGTCATTGCCAAAACGCCGGCTTTTGCACACGCCGAAGGAACTACGTAAGCAGAACCCGTCCAGGCATAGGTGGTCACAATATTCAGTACCGTTCCGGGGATTTTATTTTCAATCCAGTATTTTCCGACGGAAAGCGTACAGTTTTTCGTGCCTTTCAGTACAATATCGAGAATGGAATCAAAGGCAGAATGCGTGAGTCTTTCGGTAGGAGAGATAAAATTTCCGGCCGCGTTATTCAGCAGGATATCGATCCGGCCGAATTCCTTTATTGCGGCGTCCTTCATGGCTTCCACCTCCTCCCAGTTTCTCACATCGCAGGCCACGCAGAGCACTTTGCCGCCCGTCTGATCTTCGAGTTCCTTTGCAGTGGCCTGCAGTTTTTCCAGATTCCGGGAAGTGATGACGACTTTAGCGCCGAGTTCGAGGAAATATTTCGTCATCGCTTTGCCAAGACCGCTTCCGCCGCCGGTTACAATCGCTACTTTATCTTTCAGGGCGCCTTCGCGCAGCATGGGTTCTGTGTATTTCATTTTAATAGGTTGAGTTGTTGAGTCGTGGAGTTGTTTAGGAGTTGAGTTGTTGAGTTGATAAAGTTAATGAAAATTTGAAGCGGTGCGTTGGGGATTGCAATGCAGTGCACATAGAGTAGCATTTGGCTTCTGGCTTTTAGCTTATTGCTTTACAAAAGGGTATTTGCTGTTCCTTTGGCTTGAACCAACTGCGCAGCATATCACGAATACCATTAATACAATAAAAAATGATGAGTAAAAGAACCAAAAGTTCAAGGCCTGGAAACTCCGGCTAAAAAATTATTCTTCAACCTAAAATCTCCAAACTTGCGCGAAACGTGGTTTGCTTATGTGTATTAAAATTATGGCGCGCTTCGAACATGGAGATTTTTTAACGGTTGAATAATAATTTTTCTTAACGCCTACGTTTCCGAAGCCGGATTTTGTTGCCAAGATTAGCTGTTGGCTTATGGCTTATTGCTTTTAGCGTATTGCTAAAGAAAAACCACCAAGCCGGCGGTTTTTCTGTCATAGTCAAAGGTTTTATTCTGCAGGAGCGGTCGGGTTTTCCGGCGGCACTACGCGGTGCAGCAGCAAAGCATTGTACTGATCGGTGAGTGCATTGAGTTGATTAATCACCGTGGTATAAGGCGATGGCGGCGTTTCTACCAGCGTGTGCAGCGCATCGATGCGGTCGCGGAGCGCATAATACGTCTCATTCACTTCCTCCCTTTTGGATTTGATGGTCTCCGGATTGGCGGTGCCGTATTCCTGCGTACGGGTGAGGTATTCGTCGTTAAACTGCGTGTTGGCGTCCTGCAGCTCGCTGAGCCAGGGCTGCAGGCTGAAAGCCGTCACTGCCGCGGCCAGTTCAGGCTTTTGCGCGAAATCGTTCAGCATATTGTTCAGCGTTGCGGTTTCCGACTGATAATTCTGGCGCGCGATTCCGCTGCCGTACATCGCCATATTGGCCAGCAGCTTTTCGGCATTCTTTTTCTTGTCGGCTTCGTAATGGTAAGAGTAGCCCTGCAGAAAGGCAGAAATCCCGTTGATGGCATTATCCCGGCGCTCATCCAGCTGCAGAATAATGCGGGTGCGGTCGTTGGCAAGGGCTTTTTTAAAGAGGTCTTCCAGCTCGGCGGTTTCGGTGGTGAAGGCGGTAAGTTTGGCGGCGATCTGCAGGGAGGCAGGACCGTTGAGGTTGATGATGCCCGCAAAATCTTTCATGTACTGCAGGTATTCTGCATTGCGGAGCATTCTTAAATCAATTGCGTTCATAATATTTGTGTTTAATTGTGCAAAATCTGTCGGAAAATCCGTTGCACGCGTGCAGGAGGTTTTCCGCTTCACCGGAAAGTCTGTTGCGCGGGTGCTTTGCCTTTTCCGCCTCACCGGAAAGTGTGTTGCACGCGTGTTTGGCGTTTTCCGGAAGACCGGAAAGTGTGTTGCGCGCGTGCTTTAAAGTTTCGGGAACCTGAGCAGCACCGCCCCCATTCTGTGCTGAAACCAACCTGCATCGCGATGCGCTTCTTCTCTTTTGGGCTCCACCAAAATTAAAAAATTTATTGTTGAATTTGCAAGGTTTCGACTTAATTTTTTAATTGTCTTTAAAGGTTTTTGGTAGATGGAGTGTATTCCATAATTAATTTATGGGGGAATAGTTGCGTGGGAGGGTTTTTTGAGTAGATTAGCGGGAGAAAAAGTATGACGCTTATTATACAAAGCCAACGGGAGTTGGTGGGATATGTATGATTTTGTTATACATATAAACGAGTTATAGGTAACTCTAAAAGACCGACAAAAAACAGAAAATATGGGAGCTTGGGGAACAGCAATATCATCTAACGACACTTATGCTGACATTTACAGTGAGTTTTTCGACCTGTACAATGACGGACTTGACGTGGAAGAAATTTCAAAGAAATTAATTGCCGACAATCAAGAAACTATTGATGATACAGACGACAGTAATAACTTTTGGTTTGCATTAGCAAAAGCACAATGGGAATGCAAACAACTAGACAACGACATTTTCGCTAGAGTAAAAAATGTTATTGAAACTGGTGCAGACCTTGAAGTATGGAGACACCTTGATGCTGACGAAAAAGACATTAAAAAGCGTCAAGTAGTTCTTGACAAATTTCTTGCTGACTTACAAACGGAAAGATTAAAGGCAAAGTCAAGAAAAAAGAAAATAATTCGTCAACCAGTTTTCGAAAAAGGAGACTGTGTAACTTTTAGACTTGGAGACGGGAATTATGGGGGTGTAATTGTTTTGGAAGCTATAAAAGACACAGAACTAGGACTTAATTTGATTGCTTTAACTAGGATAAGTAGTAAAGGGAAACCGACATTAAATGATTTTGAGAATTCTGAAATTCTTACAAAATCATTTGCGAATTGGAAAAGTGATATTGAAATAGGCTGGTGTTATGCAATTGGTTTAAAAACAGCCAAAACAGAATATGAAGTTTTAGGTAGAGTAAAAGTTGACATTAATTATGCTGTGAATGTTGGTTCTGGATATTATTTCAATGGAACCATTGACAAAATGAAAGAGTATGCACAAAATCAATTTGAGTATGAAAAAGATAATCCAAAACCACCGAAAAAGATAATAGCAAAAGAATTAATAAAAAAGAAAGGTTGGAAGTTTTGGTAAAAAGAGCTACCTATAACAAGGGTTTTGCAATAGTGGGGCGAAACTGCAAAGTTCAACGGTTGTTCTTCGGTTCAAATTTTGTGCAAAATTGAAGTTTTGTGCTTCGATTGCCCCACCATCGCAAAGCCCCAAAACGTTATCTGCAATTAGTCACAAAAATGCGCATATTTTTTTTCATAATTTACATCTTAAGTTGTTCATTATCTTTTGCTCAAGATTATGAGAATGATGCTGAATATGAATTACTTGGTTATTTAAAAAATTACGAAAATTTCAATATCGATAGTTTGACCAACAAAAAATTCAAATTTATAAGGGAAGTTCGTAACTACATTCCGATTGAGAAAAAAATAATAGAAAGGAATATTGATTTTAATTGGAAAGAGTCAATTTATTTAATTGGAATCAATTATGATGTTAATCGAATTGGAAACACCAAAATTTTTAAAATTTACACATACCATCAGAATGATTCAATTGTAGGAATAGTAATTTATGATGAAAGAAGGATGAAAAAAAATTATTACTTTAACTATAAAAATTTAGCAAATTTTATTGAAGATCACAATGATTTTTACAATGTGGATTCAAATATAGAATCCTTCGTAAATGACAAAACTTCTGATGAAACTTATAATAATTGTGGAGAGAATATTTACGAAATACCGAGATATAATAATAACTCATATAATGATAAAAGTAAAACTTCAATATTTGAAAAAATGCTTAAATCTTACAACACAGAATTACAAACAAATGCAGTTGATGCTTTTGAATATTTGTGGAAACATGATATTATTAAAAAAGACAAAAATTTAGAAAAAATCATTAACCATATAAAAAGTAGAAATTCAAAGGTGATCGTTTGTGGAGGTGATGTAAGGTATGTGAGAAAAATATTCTAACTGCAGATAATAACTAAGCTTTCGTCTTGTCCGCAGGACACGAGATGAAAGCCCGCCTCTCAAACTCTCCCGTCTCAGTACTTTCGTCCTGAAACAATCTTTCTACCAAACCTTCACCGCGCCCCGACCTGAGTGGAGCTCTTTTTATGTGTAGCGAAGCGGAACAGAAAAAAGCGGGAATCCTTCGACAAGCTCAGGGTAAACTCGGGCGGATAAAGGCGCCCAAATTATAACTTTGGGATTGCTTCGTCGTCGTGCCTCCTCCTCGTGATGACACAAAAAAAACCGCTCCGAATCCGGAGCAGTTTCTGTAAGCAGTATGCTGTAACGTTCAGCAGACCCAATTTGCAAAGTCTCCCGACTTGGGGCTCTTTATTCATTTTAAAAACGATCTTTCTGCCAAACAATCACGGCCGCACGAGGTTATCAGATTCAACTCCGGATCTTCAGTTTATCTTGTGAATAGAAGGCGCTCGCCGTACTTTTCTTCCGAAATCTTCCCTTGTCTCCTTACATTTTTAACCTTCAGGAAAAGTTGCGTATATTTGAGAGTTAGCCGTAATGTTTTAAAAATACTATGAATATCAATATTATCCAAAGTAAGGAGATGCAAAAAAGAAAAAATGAAACATATTGGAAATTTATATGGAAAAAGCATTTAAATACCTTTCTAATTTTGTTGAGTTGTTCATCATTCTTTATTTTTGTGGGGGTACAGAATTTTATCTTTTTTAACGAAGAATTCCGTAATTATTCACAATTTAATCAAGTATCTATATATTCTTTATTTATTATTGGTTTAATTTCACTATTATTTTGTGCATTTCAGCTAAAAAACTATTATAAAGAAAAAAGAATATTTTTTGAGAAGATAAAAGAAATTCCAGAAAGTAAAATACAAATAACTGATGAGTTCATTACTATTGACTCAAGTCAAAGCAATAAGAGTTTTAAATGGGACTCAATTAAGCACTTTAGCATAATTGATGATTGTTTATTTTTAACCCAATTTAATGATAAGAGAAATTTTGAAATCATAATTAATATAGAACCACTTAATAAAACTGAAAAAAAAGATCTCATAAATTTTATGCTTGTAAAAAGGTAAAATAAAATAACACTACAGCTAATAACTAAGCTTTCGTCTTGTCCGCAGGACACGAGATGAAAGCCCGTTGAACGGGACCTCCGGTTAAACATGGGCGGATAAAGGCGCCCAAATAAAAACTTTGGGATTGCTTCGTCGTCGTGCCTCCTCCTCGCAATGACCAAAAAAAACTGCTCCGAATCCGGAGCAGTTTCTGTAAGTAGTATTCTGTAAGGTTTAGTACCCGAAAAGTTCTTCGAGGGTAATTTTCTTCACTTCGCCAATCTTTTTTAGATCGTCCATTTTCATATTCTTTTCAGAAGCCACCAACGCATACGTGTAAGGTTTCCCCGAAATATTCGTCGCATGGAAGTTTTTAAGATCGTTCATCGTAATCTTGTCCACATTTGTGTACAGGTCTTTACGGATATCGTCTTTCAAACCGAGTTGTTTAGCACCCAGATATCTGAAGATAATATCGTCCTGCATAATCCTTTCGGTCTGGATGTCTTTCTTTACGGAATTCTTGGCCAGATCCAGGTTTACAGGAAGCTGAGGCATGGTGGTCAGCAGTTCGTTCATCGCACCTACGGCATCACCAAACTTATCGGCCTGGCTGCCCACATAACTCATCATATAATATTGGTCCTCTTTTTTTGAAGGCTGCACATAATAACCGTACGTGCTGTAAGCCAAAGCTTTACTTTCACGAATGGTCTGGAAGACTACAGAGCCCATACCGCCACCGAAATAATTGTTGAAAACCATGACCATAGGGGTTTTTGCCGGATCGTAGGTATCCGTATTGCGGATCCATCTTGTTTCGGCCTGCACCATGTCATAATCCGTGAACAACACCTGAGTTTTGGTCTGTGGAAGCTGCTTGAAAGTCTTCAGCGGGCCCGCAGAGGCAAACGTTGCCGGAACTTTGTGCATGGTTCCCAGTTTGCCAGTCAGGTTTTTAAGAGATTCCGGTCCGTAATAAATGACCGTCTGCTCATAATTGTTCAGGTTTTTCATTTTGTCCACCAATTCCTGAGCGGTGATCGCGTTGATTTCCGCATCAGAAAGCGTGTTGTTGAATTTATTCTTCGGTCCGTACATGGCATAGCTCGTAAGTCCCTGCAGAATGGCTCCCTTATTGGCTTTTGCATCCTTTCTGGATTTTGCAATACGGGCTTTAAGCGCCGCAAGCGCGATTTCGTCCGGTTTTGCGTTCACAACAAGGTCTTCATAAAGCTTCACCGCCTTATCAAAATTCTCCTGCAAACCTTCAATGGTCACCATGGTGTATTCCTCACCTGTGGAAACATTGAAACTCGACGCGATCTTGTAGAACTCCTTGGAGATTTCTTCAGAAGACTTTTTGTCGGTTCCTAAAAACTGAAGGTACTGGGAGGCCAGAGACTGTTTAGGGTCATTCAGTGTTCCTACTTTGTAACGGTATCTCAGTCTGTACAGTTGGTTATCAGTATTCGGTACGTAAAGAACCTCAGCCTTACCCAGTTTGGACTTCTGGATATCCTTGTCGAAGTTCAGGAACACAGGCTCAGAAGGCGTAGACGGCATCTCGTTCACCATTTTCACGAAAGCAGACTGCTTATCCGGGTTCGTTTCAACAGGCGTAATGGATGGCTTCTCAATTTTCTGCGGGTTCTTGTTCTCGCCTTTTTTCTTAAGGATGGCCACATAATTATTGCCGAAGTACTTATTTGCAAAGGCTACGACGTCTTCTTTTGTGATTTTGGAGATGTCATCTACATATGCTACCTGGTCTTTCCAGTCCAGTTCTGCGTTAAAGGCACTCTGCAGCATGGATGCTCTGTCGCCGTAACGTTCGGTGCTCTGAATTTTCTCTTTTTTGATGTTGTTGATGATTGATGGAATCAAATCAGCATCAAAATTTCCTTTTTTGAGGTTTTCGATTTCGGTAAGCACCAGCGTCTGTACTTCTTCCAGGGTCTGTCCCGTTGTTGGAGCCGCGGAAAGATAAAGGATTCCGTGATCCTGCAGGGTGTACGTGAATGCACTTGCACGAAGCAATTTCTGCTTTTTAACAAGGTTCAGATCCAGAAGTCCTGCCTTTCCGTTGGTGAGGATAGACCCTACAAGATCTGCAAGCAGAACGTCTTTGTCTTTATTTCCCGGCAAACGGTAACCGATTGTGAGACTTTCGGCATCCGGACCAACGATTTCCGTAACTATTGGTGCGGCCATTGGCTGTTCGGGCTGGAAGGTATATTTCGGTACCGGCTTGTTCTTCATATAAGAGAAGGCCTTATCAATTTTTGCAATTGCATCATCCGGATTAAAATCTCCGGAGAGGATCACCCCCATATTGTTGGGAACATAATAATTGTTGAAATAGTTACGGATCTCAACAAGGGAAGGATTTTTTAAATGCTCCACGGTTCCGATCGTCGTCTGTTTACCGTAGTTGTGGTTATTGAACAAAGTCGCGAAAAGGGTTTCGAAAACCTTTCTTCCGTCATTGTCCAGGGTTCTGTTCTTTTCCTCGTACACGGCTTCAAGCTCGGTGTGGAAAATCCTCAGTACCGGATTTCTGAATCTTTCGGCCTGAACAGCCAGGTAACGGTCCAGTGAGCTGGAGGGAACATCGTCTGTATAAACGGTTTCCTCAAAATTCGTCCACGCGTTGGTGCCCTGTGCGCCCATTCCGGTCAACATCTTGTCGTATTCGTTGGCAATGGCATATTTTGCAGCCACTCCGGAAACGGAATCGATCTTCTTGTAGATGGCCTTACGCTTAACTTCGTCTTTGGATTTGTTGTACTGTTCGTAGAGTGCGTCAATCTTGTCGAGTTCAACCTTTTCCTTGGCCCAGTCCAGGGATCCGTACTTGTCGGTACCTTTGAAGAGCATGTGCTCCAGATAGTGCGCCAATCCGGTGTTCGTAGCAGGATCGGTCTTGCTGCCCGCTTTTGTTGCGATGTACGC
>JAIBEW010000002.1 GCA_019459085.1 Kaistella sp. | reverse complement strand
CGTTCACCTCGGCCTGGGTGATCGTGTGCGTGCCGGTGCAGGTCGTCGAAGCACCCGGCGCCAGGGTCGTCACCGGGCACACGGCCGCGGCGTCGAGCTGAGCGTCGTTCACCACGATGCCGGTGATCGTGACGTTGCCGGTGTTGGTGACCAGGAACGTGTAATCGATCGTGCTGCCGGCCGTGGCGCCCGAGGGGACACCCGCCGTCTTGTCGATGGTCAGTGCCGGCGCAGCCGCGATCGGCGTGCTCGTCGTGTCCGGCGGGCTCGTGATCGGGCCACCCACTGGCGGCGTGCCGCTGGCGGTGGCGCTGTTGTCGACCGTGCCGGCATTCACCTCGGCCTGCGTAATCGTATGCGTACCCGTGCACGTGGTGCTGGCGCCCGGAGCGAGCGTCGTCACCGGGCACACGGCCGCGGCGTCGAGGTTGGCGTCGTTCACGACGATGCCCGTGATGGTCACGTTGCCGGTGTTGGTCACCAGGAACGTGTAGTCGATCGTGCTGCCGGCCGTGGCGCCCGAGGGGACACCGGCCGTCTTGTCGATCGTCAGTGCCGGGCTGGCGGCGATCGGCGTGCTCGTCGTATCCGGCGGGCTTGTGATCGGGCCGCCGACCGGCGGCGTACCGCTGGCGGTGGCGCTGTTGTCGACCGTGCCGGCATTCACTTCGGCCTGGGTGATGGTATGGGTGCCGGTGCACGTGGTGCTGGAACCGGGAGCGAGCGTCGTCACCGGGCACACGGCCGCAGCGTCGAGCTGAGCGTCGTTCACCACGATGCCCGTGATCGTCACATTGCCGGTGTTGGTGACCAGGAACGTGTAGTCGATCGTGCTGCCGGCGGTCGCGCCGCTCGGCGTGCCGGCGGTCTTGTCGATCGCCAGCGCAGGCGCGGCCGCGATCGGCGTGCTCGTCGTGTCCGGCGGGCTCGTGATCGGACCACCCACCGGCGGCGTGCCGCTGGCGGTGGCGCTGTTGTCGACCGTGCCGGCGTTCACCTCGGCCTGGGTGATCGTGTGCGTGCCGGTGCAGGTCGTCGAAGCACCCGGCGCCAGGGTCGTCACCGGGCACACGGCCGCGGCGTCGAGCTTGGCGTCGTTGATGACGATGCCGGTGACCGTCACGTTGCCCGTGTTGGTCACCAGGAACGTGTAATCGATCGTGCTGCCGGCGGTCGCACCGCTCGGCGTGCCGGCGGTCTTGTCGATCGTCAGCGCAGGCGCGGCCGTGATCGGCGTGCTCGTCGTGTCCGGCGGCGACGTCGTGGTGCCGCCGCCCGGCGGCGTGCCGGTGGCGGTCGCACTGTTGTTCACAGTGCCGGCGTTCACCTCGGTCTGGGTGATCGTATGCGTACCGGTGCACGTGGTGCTGGCGCCAGGAGCCA
>JAIBEW010000029.1 GCA_019459085.1 Kaistella sp. | reverse complement strand
TTTTTGGGTTGCTTTATGGTGGTACGGTTTTTCGCGCTGTATTTGTGGGTGGGGGGGGACCTTTTGGGGGGGGGTAATATTGGGTGCGTTGCTGTGCGGTGGGCGTTCTGTTGGTGTGGGTTTTTCCGCTGTGTGTCGTGCGGGGGGTTGGGGGGTGTTTTTTTTTTTTTTTTGGGGCGGGGGCCCCCCCCCCCCCAATTCAATACGAAGCATTTTTAAAACAGCTTTAGCTGCTGTTCTTTCGTTCCCGTAAAATTCTCTGTGGAAGGCCGCGGCATTTCCTTGTCAGCGAAAAACTTTCTTTTTCCAAGCGCAAAAGTGTGGTGAATCATTTCGGCAATATTGCCTTCCCCTTTATATCTTTCGTGATATCTTTTCTCGCCCAGATTTCCACCGCGCATGGAGCGAATCAGGTTCAGGACTTTTTGCGCCCGGTCCGGAAAATTTGCATTGATCCAGTTCACAAATACCGGTTCCACCGTATCATTCAGCCGCACGAGAACGTAGCCGAAACTTTTAGCACCTGCATCTGAAACCGTTTTTAGAATATTCAGGCTTTCATCACTGGTCAGTCCGGGAATAACAGGTGCAACCATTACACCAACCGGAATTTTGTTTTCCGAAAGAACTTCTATCGCTTTTATCTTATTTCTGGCTGAAGATGTACGAGGTTCCATTTTCCTGCGAATTTCTTCATTGATGGTGGGAATACTGAACGAAACCGAAATAAGATTTTGCTCCGCCATCGGTTTCAAAAGATCCAGGTCCCTTAAAACCAGCGCGTTTTTTGTCAAAATGGAAACGGGATGACGGTAATCAAGGCATACCTTCAGGATTTTTCTTGTGATTTCAAATTCCTTTTCTGCGGGTTGGTAGCAATCGGTGTTTCCCGACAGCATAATGGTTTTTGGAATGTAATTCCGTTTTTGAAAAAATTTCTCCAGAAGTTCCGGAGCATTTTTCTTTACCATTATTTTTCGTTCAAAATCGGTTCCGGCAGAAAAACCCCAGTATTCGTGCGTTGGTCTCGCAAAGCAGTAGGAACAGCCGTGTTCACAGCCTTGGTATGGATTCATGGAATATTCCATTCTCAGATCCGGACTTTTTACCGCATTGACAATCGTTTTCGGGAAAACTTCGGTGAAAGACGTCTTTTCTTTTACAAAATCTTCTTCCTCGGGTTCAAAAGTAAAGCGGTCGAAACGGTTGATTTCGTTTCGCTGTGCGCCCTGACCTTTGATGAAGTTTTCGCTTGACATTAGAAAATAGAGATTTTGTAAAGTGCTAAATTAAATTTAAGAGACAAAAAATAATCAGTTTTAAGACGTAAGTTTTCCACAAAAAAATCCTGAATTCTAAGAAAACAGGATTGAGAACATTTATTCAGAAATTTAAAGCATGGCTAAAAACTCGACTCCGTGACTATCTTCTTTTTTATGTGTTTTATCAAAATGGCGGTGAAAATCAGCGTAGTAATCCTGATACTGTTTATTTCTTTCAGACAAAAATCTCTTAATCCCAAAAAGCCCGAGGCCAATGATGACTCCGATGCCTCCTGCCAATAAAACTTTAGTATCTCTTTTCATATTTTACATTTTGAAACTGAAAACAAGCAAATCCTGTTCCTTTTTTAGCCAACATATTTTAAAGTTTGTTAATGTTCATCTGTCGTCGGGGAAATCATTTAATTTTTTCTAATTTTGGTAAAATTGTGATTAATATGAAAATCAAAATTATTACCCTATCCGTAACTGCTCTTGCAATGAACATGCTGAGTTCTCAAAAAATGAATTACCCCGAAACGAAAAAGATTCAGCATTCCGATACCTATTTCGGAACACCGGTTGCTGATCCTTACAGATGGCTTGAAGATGACCGCGCTGAAGACACGAAAGACTGGGTTCAGAGGGAAGTAGCCTTTACCAATGATTATCTGTCGAAAATTCCGTTCCGGGAAGAAATCCGGGCGCAGCTGAAAGACATCTGGAATTATGAAAAAATTGGAGCTCCCTTCAAAGAAGGAGATTTTACTTATTTTTATAAAAACGACGGGCTTCAGGCACAGTCTGTTCTTTACAGAACCGGTAAAACCGGTAAAACCGAAGTTTTTTTGGATCCAAATAAATTTTCTGACAAAGGAACTACCTCATTAGCAGGAGTTTCATTCAACAAGAAAGGAAATCTGGTGGCCTACTCCATTTCAGAAGGCGGCAGCGACTGGAACAAGATCATAGTTATGGATGCCGTTACAAAGAAAATCATTGATGAAACGATTGTGGATGTGAAGTTTTCCGGAGCTTCATGGTCGGGCGATAAAGGTTTCTTCTATTCAAGCTATGACAAGCCGAAAGGCAGTGAACTTTCTGCGAAAACCGACACTCATAAAGTGTATTTTCATCAACTTGGAACTAAACAGTCAGAAGATAAACTGGTAATTGGCGGCGAAAAATTCAAACGCAGATATATGGGAGTTGGCGTTTCGGAAGATGAGAGGTTTGAAGTTCTGAGCGCTTCCGAAGCAACTTCCGGAAACGAACTTTACATCAAAGATCTGAAAAATAACACAAAATTTATTGAGGTGCAGAAGGGTTATGATTTTAATACAGATTTCGTCGATACCAAAGGTGATTTCATTTATGCGCTGACTGATAAAAACGCACCCAATATGCGTCTTGTTAAATTCAACATCAATAAACCTGAGGTCTGGATGGATGTTATTCCTGAGACCCAGAATGTGTTAAGCATTTCCACAGGTGGCGGTTATCTTTTCGCAAAGTATATGAAAGATGCCGTTACTTCGGTAAAACAGTTTGATTATGACGGAAAACTCATCAGAACCATTGATTTACCGGGAATAGGAACAGCGTCTGGATTCGGCGGCAAAGAAGAGGAAAAGGATCTGTATTTTTCGTTTACCAATTATATAACGCCCGGAACCATTTATAAATACAATGCAGAGACGGGGAAATCACAAATTTACCAAAAGCCCAAAGTAAAGTTCAATCCCGAAAACTATGTTTCGGAACAGGTTTTCTATACTTCCAAAGACGGTACTAAAATTCCGATGATGATCAATTACAAAAAAGGCACAAAACTAAACGGCAAAAATCCTACAATTCTTTATTCGTACGGAGGCTTCAGCATCAGCCTGCAGCCGGCTTTTTCTGTCGTAAATGCCATCTGGATGGAAAACGGTGGAATTTATGCGGTTCCCAACATTCGTGGCGGTGGAGAATACGGTAAAAAATGGCATGATGCGGGAACGAAAATGCAGAAAAAGAATGTATTCGATGATTTCATCGCGGCAGGCGAGTATCTGCAGAAAAACGGATATACTTCCAAAGAATTTATGGCGCTTTCCGGAAGATCAAACGGCGGGCTTCTTGTGGGCGCAACAATGACGATGCGTCCGGATTTGGCGAAAGTGGCGTTCCCCGGAGTGGGCGTTCTGGATATGTTACGGTATAATAAATTCACCGCCGGAGCCGGCTGGAGTTATGATTACGGAACTGCGGAAGACAGCAGGGAAATGTTCGAGTATCTTAAATCCTATTCACCGGTGCATAACGTTAAAAAAGGAGTCTGTTATCCTTCAACAATGATTATTACGAGCGACCATGACGACCGGGTGGTTCCGGCCCATTCTTTCAAATTCGGTGCAGAACTTCAGGCAAAACAATTCTGCAGCAATCCTGTTTTGGTGAGAATTGAAGTGAACGCAGGCCATGGCGCAGGCAGAAGTACTGATCAGGTAATTGGCGAAAATGCAGATATCATCAGTTTTGCCCTTTATGAAATGGGTTTCAGAAAGTTGGCGAAGTAATGGTTTTCTGTTCATTTACATTAAACCTCATCATTAAAAGTAAGGTTTCTACCGGTGCAAACAGGAATGTTGCACGGTTTTTGAAGCGAGTATAAATATTAAAAATGAAATTATGGAAGAACCAAAACCAATGCTTACGCTTAGTCAGGTAATGGCAAGACTGGCAAAAAAGGGAATCACTCACGAGTTCAGAATGAACGAAAACTGCGAAATGAAACTTTCAGACGGAGACAGAATTTATACTGCAGATGAAATGGAGATTAAAAAATCTTACCGTTTCGAAGGCGACAGCAATCCCGATGACAATGCCGTACTTTATGTTGCACAGTCAGCCGACGGAAAAAAAGGAATGATCATTGATTCTTACGGCGCCGAAAGCAATTATCCAGGCGAAGAATTTGACAATTTTATCCGCAACATTCCGGTGGAAGAAGACGACGAATACAATTTTGAATAACAAAAAAAGCAGAAATTAATTTTCTGCTTTTTCTTTTTTCTTGAATACCTTCCGGAAAAAACCTTTCTTTTCCTGCACCGTTTCCGAAATATTCTCTTTCTTGGTGCCTACATTTTCTTTCACTTTCTCAATTTTATCTTTGGCGGCTGTCTTTGTTTCCTTCACAGTGCTCTTTCCCTGCTGAAGCGCTCCTTTGGTATCTTTAACAGTGTTTTTAATAGATTTTTCGGTGTTCTCTATATTTTTTCCGATCAGTGTTTTTTTCAGACCTTCTTCAATACCTTTCCAGAAAAGATTGAAAAACGATTTGGTCTTATCGCGGGGCACATTATCCACCACAACTGACTCAGGATACTTCCCTGAATCGGTTCTTACAAAGATATTTGCTACTGCAGATAGAACTTTGTTCTTTTCACCGGTTGTCTTTAAAATTTCCACGCGCAAATCCTTGTGTTTCATATTTACAGTTCCGTTAAGGCCCTGATAATTTCCCTTAAAATTAAACATCAGATCCGAAATCTCTCCAGTCGCTCTGATTTTCAGATAAGGCTCAATAAAAGGATTGATTCGCGATGCAGGCAAATCAGAAATATTTCCGGCGATCGAAAAAGCATCATTCATCTGCGCCGTATCAAAACTCCATTTTATATTCATCGGCGATGCATCCATAAAACGGCAGGAAATCGTAATCGGAACTAAAGTCGGCGCGCCTTTCATTTTTCCTGAATTCAGATTTTTCACATTCATATTGAAATTTCCGAAGGTCAGTTTTCCGGGTCCTTCACTCTGCTTGGTATCTTCTTCGTAAACCAGAACTGAATTTTTAATGTCGAGATTCTGAATGAGGAAAGGAAATTTAATACTTCTCAACAGTTTCGAATACAGCGGTTTTTCCGTTAAATCATCTTTTGGAAGTTTACTGCGGAAAATATTGGCGTTCATGCCGTTTAAAGTCGCCTGAGAAACTTTCAGTGATTTTTCTTTACTGAGGAAATCCCAGGTTCCCTGCATATTGATTTGGTTGATTTTTAAATGATACAGATCTTTTTCTGTTGGAATCATTTTGATGAACTGGCTCCGCGACACCAAAGGTTTTACCGCAAAATTAACCATCTGCAGCGTTTTGTCGCTTACTTTTAAAAGACTGCTGCTCAAGTTGTAATATGGACTGATCCGGTAACTGAAATTTTTGGTGGAAAGCTGATAGTTGCCGATTTTAAAAGGAAATCCATTTTTAACAGTTTCCGCGTTCATTTCAATATTCTGGATATTGAGGTTGAGCTGATTTAAAGCCAAAGGCTTATTCTGACTCTCATAAACGAGGTCGCTGTTTTTAACCACCACATTTTTCACCAAAAGCGGATAATGAATGCCTTCAAAACTCGATTTTTTCTTCGCCTGACTGCTGCCTGACTTTATTTTGCCGTTCAGATTGCTGACCAGAACATTTTCGATATTCAGTTTCAGTTTTTTCTCAATAAATTTCCATTCATTGATTTTTAAATTTAACTGACTCGCGGTAAGGTCCAGCAATGTTTTATCGGAGCCTGCAATCGTTGGTTTTGCGGAGATATTTCTGATGTCAGCAGAATGAGGGTTCATCGCAAAAGCGCCCGCTGTAATTTTTTGGGAAGATGAGGCAAACAGAATCTGGCGGCCGTCAATTTTATAATCTTCAAACGAAAAAGGCAAATTTCCTTTTGCCGTTTCTTCATCCATCCGCAGTTTAATTACGTTTACATTCAGATTTCCGGCACTGAATTTCGGAGTTCCATCCGGTTTAAGAATACTCACAACAGCATTTTTGAACACTACATTTTCCAGTTCCACTTCGTAAGTGAAGGGTTTATCTTTTTTTGCAGTTTTTACATCGGCTGTAAATATTTTAAGATCGGGATTATCAAAATAAACATTGCTGAGGGAAATTTCTTTGTCTTTTAAAGACATGTCTTTAAAGTTCATCTGCGAAGCCTTAAAGTCGTAAAGCTGCTGCTTTTTTGGGAAAAACTTCCTGAAATTCTGAAAGGAAAGCAAAGGCACCATCGCAAAATTCCTGATGCTCATTTCGCCGTTTTCGGTAGTTATAAAGGAGGCCGTGAAAGCATACACATTATCGGGACGGTAATAAAAATTCCGTCCTTTAACATCATACTGATCAAAAACTACGGGAAGTTTGCTCTCCACAGATTCTTCAGTCATTTCCAGATTCTCAACATTCAGCACCAATTCTTTTACTGAAAAAAGTTTCTGTTTTGTATGACGGAAAATCTGAATGTTTCCGTTTTTTATTGAAATATTGTCGAAAGCAACAGGATTTTGCTTCTTAGCGGTTGTTTTAGCCTTTGGTTTCGCTAAAGTAATATTGATGTTCGGATTTTTAAGAATCAGGTTACTGGAACTGATGCTTTTATTAAATACCGCATCATAAATCCCGAGTCTGCTTATTGAAAGCGTATCAACCGTTCCCTGAAGCCCAATCACCTCCAGGTTCTTCGGATTCTTGCTGTTTATTTTAATTCCGGTTGCGAAAATGTTTCCGTTACCGAGATTTACATCCAGCGACTGATAAGAAACGGTATAATGAGAATTGTTTTTAATGTAACGCGGAAGATTTTTCTGGATCCAGAAATTCAGACCAAAATTCGCGATCAGGAATAACACAAGTAATACTCCCAATATAATCGCCGAAACTTTCTGCCATTTTTTCATATTTTAAATAATAAACAAATTTGCATACAAAATTACAACTTATAAAAAGAATAATATGAGGAATTACCTCTGAAATATCCTTATTTATTATCTATAACGATTATATGAATCTTTAAACGGTGAGTTCAATCACATATCCTTCATGCGCTCTTACATTCAGAAAACTTCCGCCATCAAAACTGAGGTATTGTCCTTTAATGCCATTTAAAACACCTTCGAACTCTGGCATTTTATCGAGCGTAAAAGAAGTGATTTTTTCCGGAGCCTCATAAGGATAGTCAAGTCTGACCATCGTATGGTCTTCGGTATAGAAATTTTTAAAATTCTCCGGGAAATAATTTTTTACTTTTTCACGGAAATCAGCGAGATCCAGGTCATCCTCAAAATCGTCTTCCAGCATTTTTCTCCAGTTGGTTTTATCAGCAAGATGCTCCTTCATCGCTACCTCAATCATTCCGGCTTCGTAGCGGTTTTCGGTTATTGCAATCGGGAGTGCAAAAGTAGCGCCCTGATCAATCCAGCGTGTCGGAATTTGCGTGTCTCGTGTCACTCCAACTTTCACATCTCCCGTGTACGCCAGATAAACAATATGCGGCTGAAGCTGTATGGATTTTTCAACTTCAAGATCGCGTTCTCCGATTCCCAAATGTGCGGTGGAAAGTTCTGGACGAATGATCGTATCGCTTGCATAAGGACTTTCAAAAAAACATTTTTTGCAGAATCCCATGCGGTACACCTTTTCGTCTTTACCGCAGTTCACACATTCATATCCGGTATGTTTGATTTTGATATTTTTGCCGAGGAGCTGATTCATATTGATTAAATCATCCGAAAGATTCAGAAAATATTGAATGGGTTTCGCGTTTTGCGTAGCCATTTTCAGGATTTGTCCGGAGAACTGCATATTTAAATATTTTCAGTAAAAATAATGATTTGATTTTAATAAATTTGTTGGGTAAATAACGAAAATGAATTATCTTGTTACCGGCGGCAGCGGATTTATCGGTTCTCATTTGGTGGAACATCTGCTTAAAAATGGACATTCTGTCACTAACATTGACAATTTTGATGATTTTTATGATTATAAAATAAAAATTAAAAATACATTGGAATCCGTTGGAAAAATTTCTGAATTTACTTTCCGCGCCAAGGAACATGATGTTCAGAAACTTATTTTTGAGACTTCTTCTCCCAACTATCAGCTGTATTATCAGGACATCCGGGACAAAAACGGACTGGAAAAAATATTTTCAAAACACAGGATCAATGCCGTTATTCATTTGGCAGCGCTGGCCGGAGTCCGCCCTTCAATTGAAAAACCTCTAGATTATGAAGAGGTGAACATCAAAGGATCCATGAATATCTGGGAACTTTGTCGGGAATTCAAGATCAATAAATTCATTGGCGCTTCAAGTTCAAGCGTTTACGGAAACAATGATAAAATTCCTTTTTCCGAAACCGATCATGTAGACCAGCCCATTTCACCTTACGCCGCCACCAAACGATGCGGAGAAATTCTTGGCCACGTTTATCATCATCTTTACACGATCGACATGATTCATCTAAGGTTTTTTACGGTTTACGGGCCGAGGCAAAGACCCGATCTTGCCGTTCACAAATTCACGCAGCTAATGGCAGAAAACAAGGAAATTCCGTTTTATGGCGACGGTTCTTCCGCCCGCGATTACACGTATATTTCGGACATTGTTGCCGGCATTCAGAAATCAATTTCATATCTCGAAAGCCGCAACGGGGTTTATGAAATCATTAACCTCGGAGAAAGCGAAGTCATTACGCTTAACGAGATGCTGGAAACCATTGAAATAAGCCTCGAAAAAAAACCTCAGAAAAACGTGCTGCCCATGCAGCCCGGTGATGTGCACAAAACCAACGCTGACATTTCTAAAGCCAGAGCATTAATCGGCTATCAGCCAACAACGTCCTTCCAAAATGGCATAAAAAAATTTATGGAATGGTTTTTGAGAAAATGAGTCGGAAACAGGGTTACAACCCTCTCGCCAAATGTTTTTTAATCAAATGAAGAGCGATAAGATTTTAAGTGCTGTGAAATAAATCTTTTCGACACAAAAAATTGAAAATCAGCGGGAAAAAAGTTTGTAATCTCTTCTAATTTTATACTTTTGCAAAAAATTTAATTATATGTATTGGACATTAGAATTGGCTTCTTATTTAAGTGATGCACCCTGGCCGATGACAAAGGCTGAACTTATTGATTATGCGATAAGAACAGGAGCACCAATGGAAGTGGTTGAAAACCTTCAGGCGATCGAAGACGAAGGGGAAATTTACGAATCTATTGAAGAGGTTTGGAGCGACTACCCAACGGACGATGATTTTCTCTGGAACGAAGACGAATACTAAAAGTTACAGGCTTTAGGCAGAATGCTTTAAGCCTATTTTATTAACATACGCACGTTGTGCAAAATTGCTTGGTGCCTTGCATTAAGCCTAAAGCTAAAACATATGGGTTTTATAGACAAAGTTCTTAAAGGGTTTCTGGGAGACAAAAATGCGTCGGACCTGAAGGAGGTTAAAAAAGTGGTTAACAAGATCAAAGCTGTTGAACCAAACATTCTGGAGCTTTCTGATGACGGTTTAAGAGAAAAAACTGCGGAGTTCAAAGAAAAACTGAAAACTGCAACCGCCGACATTACCGTTCAGATCGAGGAGACCAAAGAACAGATCAAAAATTCAACGAATATCGATGAAAAGGAAGCCCTTTTTACCAAAGTGGAAGCTTTGAAAAAGGACTCTTACCAGATCGAAGAAAAAGTACTGAACGAAATCCTTCCGGAAGCTTTTGCTTTGATTAAAGAAACTTCCAGAAGATTGGCACAGAACGGAGAAATCCGCGTTACCGCAACGGAAATGGACAGAGAACTCGCATCAACTAAAGATTTCGTGGAAATTGAAGGAGACACGGCCATCTGGAAAAACCACTGGAACGCTGCAGGAACTCCTGTGAAATGGGACATGGTTCATTACGATGTTCAGTTTATCGGTGGGGTCGTGCTTCACAGCGGAAAAATCGCCGAAATGGCGACAGGTGAAGGAAAAACCCTCGTGGGAACTTTGCCGATTTATCTTAACGCACTTCCCGGACGTGGCGTTCACGTTGTGACGGTAAATGACTATCTGGCGAAACGTGACTCGGCCTGGATGGGTCCACTTTATCAGTTCCACGGTTTATCGATTGACTGTATCGACAATCATCAGCCAAACTCCGATTCCCGAAGAAAAGCGTATCAATCCAGCATTACATACGGAACCAATAACGAATTCGGTTTCGATTATTTAAGAGACAATATGGTAACTTCCCCTACCGAACTGGTTCAGGGAGAATTAAATTTCGCCATTGTTGATGAGGTGGATTCAGTTTTAGTGGATGATGCAAGAACGCCATTGATTATTTCAGGACCGGTTCCGCAGGGAGACCGACAGGAATTTGACGTTCTGAAACCTTCGGTTGACAGAATTGTGGACATCCAGAAAAAAACAGTTTCAGCCATTTTTAATGAAGCCAAAAAATTAATCGCAAACGGAAATACAAAAGAAGGCGGATTCAAACTTTTACAGGCGTACAGAGGTTTGCCGAAAAGCCGTCAGCTGATTAAATTCCTTTCCGAAAGCGGTCACAAAGCGCTTCTTCAGAAGGTTGAAGGTCAGTATATGCAGGATAACAACCGCGATATGCCGATCGCCGATAAGGATCTTTATTTCGTTATCGACGAAAAAAACAACCAGATCGACCTTACCGATAAAGGGGTTGAATATATGTCTGCCGGAAATGAAGACAAAGATTTCTTTGTTTTGAATGACATCGGAACTGAAATTGCCGAACTGGAAGCCAAAAATTTAACAAAAGAAGAAGAATTTGAAGCGAAAGAAAAACTTTTCAGCGATTTTGCGGTAAAATCGGAAAGGGTTCATACTTTGAGCCAATTGCTGAAAGCATATACGCTGTTCGAAAAAGATGATGAATATGTGGTGATTGACGGTGAAGTAAAAATCGTTGATGAGCAAACCGGCCGTATCATGGAGGGAAGACGTTATTCCGACGGACTTCATCAGGCAATTGAGGCGAAAGAAAATGTAAAAATTGAAGCGGCCACGCAAACTTTTGCGACCATTACCCTTCAGAATTATTTCCGGATGTACAACAAACTTGCTGGGATGACCGGTACTGCAGAAACGGAAGCCGGAGAACTTTGGGAAATTTATAAACTGGATGTAGTGGTAATTCCTACAAACAGACCTATTTCAAGAGACGACAGACAGGATTTGGTGTACAAAACCAACCGTGAAAAATACAATGCTGTAATTGAAGAAATTGAGCGTTTAACAGCACAGGGAAGACCTGTTTTGGTGGGAACAACCTCTGTCGAAATCTCGCAGTTGCTTTCAAAAGCGCTTCAGTTAAGAAAAATCCAGCATAACGTTCTGAATGCAAAACTCCACGCAAGAGAAGCGGAAATTGTAGCATCTGCTGGTGGACCGGGTGTTGTAACCATCGCTACCAATATGGCGGGAAGGGGAACCGACATCAAGCTTTTGGGCGATGTGAAACAGAACGGCGGTTTGGCCATTATTGGTACCGAAAGACACGATTCCAGAAGGGTTGACCGTCAGTTGAGAGGTCGTGCCGGAAGACAGGGAGATCCGGGAAGTTCCCAGTTCTATGTTTCTTTGGAAGACAATCTGATGCGCCTTTTCGGTTCCGAAAGAATCGCGAAAATGATGGACAGAATGGGTCATAAGGAAGGTGAAGTGATTCAGCACGGTATGATTTCAAAATCCATCGAAAGAGCGCAGAAAAAAGTGGAGGAAAACAACTTCGGAATCAGAAAAAAACTTCTGGAATACGATGATGTAATGAACAAACAGCGTGATGTCATCTACAAAAGAAGAAAGAACGCCCTTTTCGGTGATCACCTGAAGTACGATATTTCAAACATGATCTTTGATGTTTCCCAATCCATCGTTTCAAAAACAAAGTCTCTGGGCGACTATAAAGAGTTTGAGTTCGAAATCATCAAACATTTCACGATGGAAGCTCCGGTTTCCGAAAATGAGTTTAAAACAAAACCCGTTACGGAACTCACGAATCTTCTTTTCACGGCGGCAACAGAAGATTACCGAATGAGACTGAATCTTTTGAAAGAAAAATCGTTCCCGATCATTGAAAACGTTTACCAGAACCAGGGTTCAATGTTCAAAATGATTCAGGTTCCTTTTACTGACGGAATCAAAACAATGACCATTGTTACGGATCTGAAAGAAGCTTACGAAACCAAATGCGAATCGCTCATCAACGATTTCGAGAAAAATATTTCACTCGCCATTATTGATGAAAACTGGAAACTCCATTTAAGAGAGATGGATGATTTGCGGAAGTCTTCGCAAGGTGCCGTTTACGAGCAGAAAGATCCTTTGGTGATTTACAAACAGGAATCTTTCTTCCTTTTCACCGAAATGGTGGAAAAAGTAAACAGAGACATTGTTTCTTTCCTATACAAAGGCGAAATTCCTTCGTAATAAAAGATCATTCTTCAATATTCTATAAAAAACTTCTTCAGAAATCTGAAGAAGTTTTTTGTTAACCCCATATGAATTTTTTGTATTTTTAAAGACTAAATCCTCATCAAATGTCATTAATAGATTTGTCTAAACAGGTTGCTCTCGGTATCGATATTGGCGGAACCAACACCAAATACGGACTCGTAAACCACCGTGGCGAGATTCTGGAGAAAGGAAGCATCAAAACCGATGAATATGATCGTGTAGAGGATTTTATCGATGCTTTATACCTGAAAATCGAGCCTTTATTGAAAAATCACAGCGGCACCCAAAGACAGTTCGACGGAATTGGCGTTGGAGCGCCAAACGCGAACTATTTTACCGGCACGATTGAGCAGGCGCCCAATCTTCCGTGGAAAGGTGTGATTCATTTCACAGATCTGATGACAAAAAAGTTCGGCGTCCGTTGCAAAATAACCAACGATGCCAATGCAGCTGCACTGGGCGAAATGATGTTCGGTGCAGCGCGGGGAATGAAGGATTTCATCATGATCACCCTCGGAACAGGCGTCGGAAGCGGGATCATCTCCAACGGGAGTTTAATTTACGGCCACGACGGTTTTGCCGGTGAACTCGGACATACCATCGTAAAACCCGGCGGCAGAAAACACTGGAGCACCGGTTCTGAAGGTTCTCTGGAAGCGTATGCTTCAGCAACAGGAATTACGATCACTGCCAAAAAAATGCGCGCGGAATTTCCCGATTCTATGCTCAATTCTTATCCTGAAGACCAGATCAACTCAAAAGTCGTTTACGAATGCGCCAAAAAAGGAGATCCTACCGCCATTGAAGTTTTCCGGTATACCGGGCAGAAACTGGGCGAGGCTTTAGCTAATTTCGTGATGTTTTCTTCTCCGGAAGCCATTCTGCTTTTCGGCGGGGTGATTAAAGCGGGTGATTTCATCATGAAACCTGCAAAACTTCACATGGAGCGGAATCTTCTTCCGATTTTCCGGGATAAAGTAAAACTCGTTTTCAGCGAACTCGACGAAGCTGATGCAGCTATTCTCGGAGCCAGTGCTTTGGTTTGGGAAAAGTGACTGACGAGGTTCTAAATAGTAGAAGAAATAATTTAATTAGAGCAATTGTGTATATTTGGAATAGGCACAATTATAACGAAAGCCTGTTATTAAAATATGGACATTACTTATAAGACGAGAAATTTTTATCCTGACGAGTTACGCCTTTTGAAAACACTAAAAACTCAAAAAGGAAAAGAAGTAAGTAGAAAAATAAGAGTTTACCATATTTTTATTTCAGGTCTTTTAGGAGCTGGATTCTCTTATATTGCGATCATCATACCCAACAGTTTTTGGACTTTTCTTTTCGGGACAATTGCAGTTTTGGCATTTTCCTTTATCATATTTATGCCCTACGAAATTTATAAAATAAAAAGAAAGCATAAAGATTTTTTGCAACAACTAACTTCTCTAATTGACAAAGGCACGGTTGACACTTGTCAAATTAAAACCAAAAGAATTGCAGTTGCACCAGAATATGAGGACGAAAGTAATTTGTATATTGTTGAACTTAACAATAACGAAGTACTATATCTGTGGGACACCGAATATAACTTAAGCAAAAAATTTCCTTGCTCTGACTTTGAAATTTATGAAGACAATTATTTTAAACTTTTGGGCAAACAAGTTTACTCATTAAGTGAAAAAATACACCCTATAAAAATTGATAGGAAAGCAAAATGGAATTTTATGAAACGATATGGCGCACCAGGACATTTAGAAACCGAAAAAATTAACCTTGACGAACTGATAGAAAAATATAATACCTGTGCCTAATAAATAAGCAGATGCGGCCTTCTCGGAGCAAGTGATTTGGCGGGGAAAAGTGACTGAAAATATTTAATCCTGTAAAATATATTGATTGAATAACTATAGTTGTATTTTAATTAGCTGAAGCTTACACCACCTGCGAATTTTTAATTATTTCATACCAATTCCCGGTCTCCAAGCCCGTCATCCCGGTCCCGAACTGCTCTGTACCATTAATTTAATCCATTAATGGGGTAATTAACCCGATCAATGGGGTTAGGAACCGGAAATTTATGGTTAGGTGACCAGAAATTCGGAGTCTTAAACCAAAAGTTTGAGGTTATCAACCTCATCGGTGGGGTAATTTAATGCGTTGGAGGAGTAAAATACCGCATCGGAACCGTAAAATAATCTACCCATGGATGATCTCAGAGGATCTGACCAGCAAAAGCATATTATTTAATCATTTCTTAAAATTTTTACGATAGAAAACCGTTATCAGATTATGAATAAGATTTTATTATTTTTGCTGAGTGTTCTGATGATCTCCTGCAACGGGCAGGAAAGCAAGAAGACCTTAACAAAAACTCAAAAAATGGACAGACAGAATTTAGAATATGTCACCTTCGGTGGCGGTTGTTTTTGGTGTGTGGAAAGCTGTTTCAATATGCTGAAAGGGGTTGATGCCGCAATTTCCGGATATTCCGGCGGTCATAAAGACCATCCCACTTACGAAGAAGTAAGCACCGGCGAAACCGGTCATGCCGAAGTAGTGCAGATCGCCTACGACCCGAAAATTATCTCGTACGAACAGCTGATGGACGTGTTCTTCTTCCTTCACGATCCTACACAGGTGAACCGTCAGGGAAATGACGTAGGAACCCAGTACCGGTCTGTGATCTTTTACAAAGACGACGCGGAAAAAGCAAAAGCAGAAGCAGCCCTTAAAAAATCAGAAGCCTCCGGAAAATGGAGCGGAAAATATGTAACAGAATTGGTGCCGTTCAAGAAATTTTGGCCGGCGGAGCAGTACCATCAGGGATATTATGAAGCGAATCCCACTCAGCCTTACTGCAGCGCAGTGGTAGGTCCCAAGATCGCGAAATTCAAGAAACATTACGGCGAACTCGGCATGCTGGAGCCCGAAAAGGAATAAAAATAAAAGCGGAGATTTATTTCTCCGCTTTTTTATTTTCTGAACATTTCGGTATGTGGAATGTCATCTTCAAGGTATTTTTTGTCCGTTGCTTCGAACCCTAATCCCGAATAAAATGGTAAAAGGTAATCCTGCGCGGATATTCTTATGGCAGTCGTTCTGAATTGGGCTTCTATGGTGTTTAAGGCAAATCTCATGAGGATTTTTCCCAGTTTACGCCTTCTGAATTTCTGATTGGTCATGACCCTGCCGATTGAGGCTTCAGGATATTTGATTCCGGGTGCAAAAATCCGGCAGTAAGCAGTGACTTCGCCGTCCTGTTCTGCCCATAAATGAAGTGCCTTTTCATCGTATCCGTCCAGATCGGGATAAGGACAGTTCTGTTCCACTACGAAAACATCAATCCTGGCTTTTACAATATTATGAAATTCCTTCGTGGAGATTTCCGTGAATGATTTGATGTTCCAGACGAGGTCTTTCATTCAAAAACAATTTTATTTTCAACAAAAAACTGGTTGGTTTTCGATATAAATTTCAGGATATCATCTCCGCCCACTTTTTTCTCCGCCGAAGTCACGTAAATCTCAGGAAGGTCTTCCCAGGTTTTCAGCAGTTCGGTTTTGTAGTGTTCTATATTGGCAAGTACGGTGTTCGGTTTCAGTTTATCGGTTTTGGTAAAGACGATGGAAAAGGGAATTCCGCTTTCGCCGCACCATTCAATAAATTCAAGATCAATTAATTGTGGAGTATGTCGGGAATCGATCAGTACAAAAAGATTGGCCAGATTCTTCCGGTTCATCATATAATTTGTGTTGATTTTTTCGAAATCCCGTCTCATGCTTTTTGAAACCCTTGCGTAACCGTAGCCCGGCAAATCGGTCAGATACCATTTTTCATTGATGATAAAATGGTTGATGAGCTGGGTTTTTCCCGGAGTTTGTGAGGTTTTTGCAAGATCTTTAAAATTCAGCATGGCATTGATGAGGGAAGATTTGCCGACATTCGACCTCCCGATGAAGGCGTATTCCGGAAATATCGGTTCCGGACAGTCCTGCCATCTCGAACTGCTTTTTACAAATTCCGCTGTTTTAATTACCATTTCTGAATTTTTGTCAAATTTAAGGAAATAAAAAATGGAAGATTAAACTTCCATTTTCTTATTGTCTCTTTTTTGAAGCCAGCTGTAAAGAATTTCGTTGAATTCGTCGGGCTTTTCCATCATCGCCGCATGTCCGCAGCGGTCAATCCAATATAAATCGGAATCAGGAAGAAATTTATTCATATCCACCGCAACTTCTGGCGGCGTAACATTGTCCTGTTTCCCCCAGATCAGACAAACCGGAGTTTGAATTCTCGGCAAATCTTTGAGCATATTGTGTTTGATGGCGCTTCGCGCAAGCATAACGGTTTTGATGCCCTTCATCCGGTCGTTTACGACAGAGAACACTTCGTCAACCAAATCTTCGGTCGCAACAATGGGGTCGTAAAAAACTTCCTGGGTTTTCTTTTTGATATATTCTTTATCGCTTTTTCTTGGGAAACTGTCGCCGAAAGTTCTTTCGTACAGTCCGGAACTTCCCGTCAGTACAAGATGTTTAACAAGATCGGGTCTGGCCAAAGTCAATATCAAACCAATATGACCACCCATTGAATTTCCGACAATCGTAACCGGTTCTGTGGTTTTTTCTTCGATGAATTTCCCGACGAATTTTGCAATAGTCGTGAGGTTTGTGTTTAAAACCGTGAGATCATAAATGGGCAGCACGGGAACAAAAACTTTGTATCCTCTTTCAGAAAAAAAACTGATGGTTTTATCAAAATTGCTTAAACCGCCCATTAAACCGTGCAGTAAAATTAATGGATGCCCTTCACCCGCCTCGATAAAAGTGAATTTCTTTTCTTTTTTTGTTATGAATCTCATATAAACGCTTATCAGCCTTGCAAAAATACAAATTTAACACCAACTTCATTTACCCTAAATGAATTTTCAATAAATGTATGAATTTTAAGAACATCCAAGGAATTATTTTTGGTTCATTCTTATTATTGTCCTTCTTTCCATAACCGCTTTTCTATCAAACATTTAATGATTAAAAACAAAACTTATTAACATTAAGTCAAAAAGTGGGAAAAAGTGGGAGGATTTAAAAATTATTATATAAATTTGTCCCAAATGAAGAATTTCATCGGAACATACGAATGTAAAATTGACGACAAAGGCCGCCTCAAACTGCCTTCTTCGCTGGTAAAACAGATGGAGGATTTTGGGGGCGACTCCTTTGTCGTGAAGCGTTCTGTGTTTCAGCCCTGTCTGGAAGTTTATCCGATGAAGGGCTGGGAAAAACTGATGGAAAAACTGAATAAACTCAACCGTTTCATTAAGAAAAACGCTGATTTTATCAGAATATTTACGGCCGGTGTAAAGACCGTGGAACCCGATAATGTAGGCAGACTGCAGATTTCCAGAGACCTTGTTCAGTTTGCAGGTCTTAAAAAAGAAATCGTGATTACGAGCGCCGGAGAACTGTTTGAAATCTGGGATAAAGAAGCGTATGAGAATGTCATCGCCACCTCCGAAGAAGATTTCGCAAAACAGGCCGAAGAAGTCATGGGCGACATCAGTTTTGATGATGAAAATTAAGCAGGCTCTCTAAACCGTCAGCATTTCTAAATAAAGTCCTATTCAAAAAAATAAAAAATGTATCACAATCCCGTCCTTTTAAAGCAGAGTGTAGATGATTTGGTGACAAATCCGCACGGAATTTACGTGGACGTGACTTTCGGCGGTGGCGGTCATTCAAAAGAAATCCTGGCAAGGCTTTCTGAAAAAGGAAAACTGTTCGCTTTCGATCAGGATCTGGATGCATTGAAAAATAATATTGAAGACAGCCGTTTCACTCTCATTAACCAGAATTTCAGGTTTTTAGAGAATTCGCTTATGGTGTATGGACTTAAGCAGCTTGACGGAGTTTTGGCTGATTTGGGCGTTTCATCCCATCAGTTTGATGAAGCCGCACGCGGATTTTCAACACGAAGCGATGCTCCATTAGACATGAGAATGAATGTACAACAGCTTCTGGATGCTAAAAAAGTCATTAATGATTATGAAGAAGAACAGCTGGCCGACATTTTTTATTATTATGGAGAACTGAGAGAAGCCCGGAAACTGGCCCGCGAAATTGTACATCACCGGAAACTGAAACCGATCGAAACCACGGAAGATCTGAAAAAACTTTTCAGTTACATTCCACAGTTTAAGCAGAATAAATTTTTTGCGCAGGTTTTTCAGGCCATCCGGATCGAAGTGAATCAGGAACTTGAAGCGCTGAAGGAAATGCTGGTTCAGGCTTACCGGATTTTAAAACCGGGCGGAAGACTGGTAGTAATCTCCTATCATTCTCTGGAAGACCGGCTTGTAAAAAGATTTCTGAAAAACGGCATGTTTGAAGGGGAACCGGAAAGGGATATTTACGGAAATTATTCAAAAACTTTTGAACTGCTCAAAAATAAAGCGGTGATACCGGAAAAAGAAGAGATTGATGAAAATTCCCGAGCACGAAGCGCGAAAATGAGAACGGGAATTAAAATCTAGCATTTTAAATGGCGAAAAGAACAACATACAAACCCCAGAAGAAACTCACTTTTATAGACATTGTAAAAGGAAATTTCCTGAACCGGGACGAGATCAAAAACCATTACCAGTTTTTTTTGCTGCTGTTTGTATTGATGATGATCATGATTTACAGCAATCACCTTGTAAATCAGAAAATTGAAACCGTAAATCAGCTCAAAGAACAAACAGAAGAATATAAATCGCGGAATGCATATGCGCAGAGCCGTCTCATAAAAGTAAAAATGGAGTCTGAACTGGGCAAAGAAATGCTTCAGGATTCCCTAATGACCTTAGAAAATCATCCTCATAAACTATTGATAAAATTAGACAGTACAGATGGCGGTTCAAAATGAATACGACGTAAAGCGTAAAAAAACATTAAGATGGGGCTACCTTTTTGCAGGGTGTGCCTTCCTTCTGTTTGTGGTGTTTTTGGCCAGAATCGTCGTGCTTCAGAATACCAATGTCAAAGAAATTAAGGAAGATTACATCAGTAAAAATTATCGCGAAGCCACTCTGAAAGCAGCCCGTGGAAATCTGTACGCCGCCGACGGATCTATTTTGGCCACAACCGTCATGAGATATGACATTTTTATTGATTTTAAAGTCATTAAAGACTCTGTCTATACCCAGAATATAGGGGATTTAACCGATTCTCTGAGCAAAATGTTCGGAAAACCGCGAAGTTATTTCCGGGCCAAGTTCGACAGCAACCGGAAAGCCAAAAATCAGTATTACTCTTTAATCAAAGGGCTGGATTTTGATGATTACGACCGCATCAGGAAGTTTCCTATCTTCAAAAAAGGAAAAAACAAAGGCGGTTTCATCGTCGACCGGAATTATAAACGGGAACTGGCCACCACCGAAATCGGCTCCGGAACCATCGGGATGGACAACGGCCAATACAAATCGGGTCTTGAAGGCGCTTTTTCAAAATATTTGAGAGGAACCGACGGCCGGAGACTCGAGCAGCGCATCAATTCAAGCCAGTGGAAACCGATCGACTACTGGAAAGTAAAAGAACCTGTTGACGGACAGGATGTGTATACCACCATTGATCTCAGAATTCAGGACATCGCAAGTTCCGCACTGGAAAAACAGTTGCTGAATTTTGATGCCGATCACGGCTGTGTGGTAGTGATGGAAGTAGCCACCGGAAAAGTGAAAGCCATGGTAAATCTTCGGCGCACTGAGCCGGGAATTTATGTTGATGCCTATAACTATGCGCTGAAAGATGCGACTGAGCCGGGTTCCACCTTTAAAACAGTTTCTCTTTTGGCCGCGATGGACGATGGTTTTATTGATGAAAACACGACGGTGAATGTAGGAAACGGCATCTGGACTTACGCAAAACAGAGGATTTCCGACGGACACGGCGGCGGAACCTATGATATTTCAGATGTTTTGTCGAAATCCAGCAATGTGGGTTCTGCAAAACTGATTACAAAATTCTATGCCGATAAACCGCAGGTGTTTCTGGATCATCTGAGAAGGTGGAAAATGTTCGATAAACTGGATATTGAACTTCCGGGAGCTTCCAGACCATATATTGTGACTCCGGATGAAAGCAGATGGAACGCGGCTACTTTGGCTTCACTGGCTTACGGTTATTCCTCAAGATTCAACCTGCTGCAGCTCACCACTTTTTACAACGGGATCGCCAATAAAGGAAAAATGCTGAAACCTCTTTTCATTGATAAAATAATGAAAGACGGCCAGATTTTGTATGAAGCAAAACCGGAAGTGATGGTCAGTAAAATGGCCTCAGAAAAGGCGATTAATATGATGACAAGTGCTTTGACAAAAGCAGTGGAAAAAGGAACCGCAAAAAGCATCTTTACCCCAAACCTGAAAATGGCCGGTAAAACCGGAACCGCAAGATTTGAATACTGGAAACCGGGACCTACAAAATATCAGGCCTCATTTGCCGGATTTTACCCAGCTGATAATCCCAAATACACCTGTATCGTGATGATCAACCAGCCCGACAATTCCAAGGGTTTTTATGGGGCTACCGTTTCAGCACCAGTTTTTAAGGAAATTGCAGGTAAAACTTTCCTGAAAACTCCGCAGAACATAGAAGAGGAACTTCTGGTTGACAGAAAAGTCGACTTGAGTAAAATGGTAAAACCGCGCGTAAAAATCGCAGTAAACGGAAACCGGATGCCAAGCGTAGTAGGTTTGATCGGAAAAAATATTATTCCACAACTGGAAAACCTGGGATACCGCGTCGACTTTAAGGGAGTTGGCAAAATTCGGGAACAGTTTCCGCTGGAAGGCACAACGATTAAAAAAAACCAAAGAATATATCTGTCTCTGCAGAATTAATTCTTAAAAACAGATGAATTTAGAAGCATTATTAAACCGCATCTCTGTTCTGGAAATTTTTGGAAACACCAACCGGAATATTTCAGAAATCGTTTTCGACAGCCGAAAAGCTGTTGAAAATTCAATGTACGTTGCCCTGAAAGGATCGGTGTCTGACGGTCATTCCTTTATTGCCGCCGCTGTTGAAAAAGGAGCGAAAGTAATTGTCTGCGAAGATCTTCCTTCAAATCAAGAAGCGGATATCACTTACATCAAAGTGAAGGATGCATCAGTAACCCTTGGAAATCTTGCAGCTAATTTTTACGGAAATCCTTCTGAAAAATTAAACCTCATCGGGGTTACCGGAACGAACGGTAAAACCACCACAACGACGCTCCTTTTCGATATTTTCAGTCAGCTTGGTTTTAAATGTGCACTGATTTCAACAGTAGAATACAGAATTGCCGACGAAATAATTCCCTCGACTCATACGACGCCCGATGTGATCCGTCTGAACCAGATGCTTGCAAAAGCGGTAGAAAAAGGCTGTGAATATGCATTTATGGAAGTGTCGTCTCACGGTATTCATCAGAAACGAACCGAAGGTCTGTATTTTAAAATTGCCGGTTTTACGAATCTTACGCACGACCATCTGGATTATCATCAGACTTTTGGAGAATATTTGAAAACCAAAAAAAGGTTTTTTGATGAACTGAATGCCGATGCTGTGGCCATTGTAAACATCGATGACAAAAACGGCACCGTCATGCTTCAGAATACCAAAGCGGTCCAAAAAACCTACGCTTTGAAAACAATGGCCGATTATCACGGAAAAATTCTGGAAGCGGATTTTAACGGGATGCTTCTGAACTTTGGCGGGAAAGAATTCTGGACAACTTTAACCGGAAAGTTCAATGTATATAATCTCCTTCTTGCATTTGCGATTACCGTGGAGAGCGGATTTGCGGAGGATGAAGTGCTGCAGGCCATTTCAAATTTAAAGAGAGTGAAAGGAAGGTTCGAAACCCTGAGATCCGACGGCGGAATCTTCATTGTAGTGGATTATGCACACACTCCCGACGCGCTGGAAAATATTTTGGATTCCATCAACGAAATCCGCACAAAAAATGAAAGGCTCATCACCGTTTTTGGTTGTGGCGGAGACAGAGACAACGCAAAAAGACCGGAAATGGGGAAAATTGCCACGAGAAAATCGACGCTTACGATTATCACATCAGACAATCCGCGGAACGAAAATCCGGAAGCCATTATCAAAGAGATTGAAACGGGTGTTGAACCCCAGAATTTCAGCAAATACACCTCAATTCCGGACCGTAAGGAAGCCATAAAAATGGCACTTAAATTTGCCGAACCCAAGGATATCATCCTTCTTGCAGGCAAAGGCCACGAGAATTATCAGGAAATCAATGGCGTAAAAAACTATTTCGACGATAAAGAAATGATTCTGGATCTGGCGAGAAAAATGTCAAAATAATTAAAAAAACTGGGAAGAAATGCTGTACTACCTCTATGAATATCTTACCGCTCACGGAATTCACATTCCGGGAATGAATCTTTTGCGTTATATTTCTTTCCGGGCAGCAATGGCAGTTTTGCTCTCTCTGATCATTGCGCTTGCTTATGGTAAAAGAATTATCAACTATCTGCGGTCAAAACAGATGGGCGAAATGGTGCGCGATTTGGGACTCGAAGGGCAAAAACAGAAAGAAGGCACGCCGACCATGGGCGGACTGATAATCATTATGGCCACCTTAATTCCGGTGTTGCTTTTTACACGAGTGTACAATGTTTACATCATGCTGCTGATCATTTCCGTGGTTTGGATGGGACTCATTGGTTTTATTGATGATTATCTGAAAAAAATAAAGAAAAATAAGGACGGACTCAGCGGAAAATTCAAAGTGATCGGTCAGGTTGGTTTAGGCCTTATTGTTGGAATTACGATGTATTTTCACCCTGACATTACGATTAAAAGAAAATATTCCGACGCATCGGTGGTGAACAGAAACAATGTGGAAACCAACTTTATGCCGACCGAAAAAGCCACTATTTCCACGGTCCCTTTTATTAAGAATAATGAATTTGATTACAGCGGCCTGCTATTCTGGATGACTCCGGAAGAAGCACACGAATGGGCATGGATTGTTTTTATCCCGATTGTGATTTTTATCGTTACGGCAGTATCAAATGGCGCAAACATCACCGATGGAATCGACGGTCTTGCGGCCGGAACAAGCGTCGTCATACTGCTGGCGCTGGCGTTCTTTGCCTACATTTCCGGAAACATCATTTTCGCAGATTACCTTAACATCATGTTTCTCCCCAACATGGGTGAAACAACGATTTTTGCTCTTGCATTGGTGGGTGCCGTCATCGGGTTTTTCTGGTACAATACATATCCGGCACAGGTGTTCATGGGCGATACCGGAAGTCTGATGTTGGGCGGAGTAATTGCTGTTTTGGCGGTTATTTTAAGAAAAGAGCTCATGATTCCGGTGCTTTGCGGAATTTTCCTGATCGAAAACTTATCTGTGATGCTTCAGGTAGCGGTTTTCAAATACAGAAAAAGAAAATTCGGGCTCGAATATGCACAGAACAACAGACTTTTCAAGATGTCGCCGCTTCACCATCATTATCAGAAAGAAGGATATCATGAAAGTAAGATTGTGAACCGAATGGTAATTATCGGGGTCATGTTTGCGATTATCTGTCTCATCACTTTAAAAGTAAGATAGGGATTCGCCTGAATTGGACATATTTAATAGTGGAATTTTCCATTTAAAATAAAGAAGTTAGAATGAAAATAGTTGTTTTGGGAGGAGGAGAAAGCGGTTTTGGTGCAGCTTATTTAGCGAAGAAAAAAGGTCTGGAAGTTTTTCTTTCAGACAAGGGTATTATTAAAGATGAATATAAAAACCTTCTGAACGGATCCGGAATTGAGTATGAAGAAGGAAACCACGATGAGGAAAGGATTTTAGCTGCCGACTGGGTCATAAAATCTCCCGGAATTCCTAAAAAAGCAGATATTATTTATAAAATCAACCAGAAAGGAATCAGGCTTTCTTCTGAAATTGAGTTTGCTTCAGAATTTACGACTGCCAAAATCATTGCCATCACCGGAAGCAACGGAAAAACAACAACAACTTCACTCATTTATCATTTACTGAAAAACGATGATCTGAAAGTTGGCTTGGGCGGAAACATCGGGAAAAGTTTTGCAAAACAGGTCGCCGACGAAAATTTCGATTATTATGTCCTGGAAGTCAGCTCCTTTCAGTTGGATGATATTCAAAATTTCAGACCTCATATTTCTCTGCTGCTGAACCTGAGTCAGGATCACCTGGATCAGTACAACTACAATTATGAAGAATACTCCATGGCGAAGTTCAGAATTGCTGAAAATCAGGAGAATGACAATTTCTTCATTTACAATAAGGATGATGCCATGAGCATGAATCTTCTGGAAAAACTTGAGATTAAAGCCAAAATGATTCCGTTTTCAACCAAAGAAAAACTGAAAGAAGGTGGTTTTGTAAACGACGATAAAATTGTAGTGAAGCTTGACGATGAATTTTCAATGAAGATTGAAGAGCTTTCTCTCGTCGGTAATCACAATGTTGCCAACAGTTTGGCGGCCTCAATTGCCGGAAAAATCCTGCAGATCAGCAACGAAAGCATCCGCCATTCATTAATGACTTTTCAGGCGGTTGAACACCGGCTGGAAGAGGTTGCAGAAATCGAAGGTGTAAAATTCATCAACGACAGTAAAGCGACGAATGTAAACGCAGCCTATTACGCTCTGGAAAGCATGAAAAATCCAACAATATGGATTGTCGGCGGAGTGGATAAAGGAAACGATTATACCGAAATTGAAGAACTGGTTAAAAGAAAAGTAAAAGCAATCGTGTGTCTTGGTCTTGACAATGATAAAATAATCGACTTCTTTCAGGGCAAAAAAGACCTGATTTACAGCACTTCAAGCATGGAGGAAGCGGTAAAAGTTTCAAAATCCATCGCCGAAAAAGGCGATACGGTCTTGCTTTCGCCGTGTTGTGCAAGTTTTGATTTATTCGACAATTACGAAGACCGCGGAAACCAGTTTAAAGCAGAAGTTCTAAAAAAGTAAAAAACTTCAGATAAAATAATGAGCGACCAGTATACAGAAGATAAATTTGAATACCTGAAAGGCGACAAAGTCCTTTGGGCGGTTATCATTTTGATTTCCGTTTTCTCCATATTTCCGGTATATTCTGCAAGTTCGAATCTGGAGTATATCGTTAACAACGGAACCACGACCGGACACGTTATGAAACACATGTTTTTCGTGGTCATCGGTTTGGGATTAATGCGTGCAGTTGGTTTTGTAAAATATGAACACATCGGAAAACTGAGCACCATTCTGCTGGGAATTTCTGTGCTGTTACTGATTGTCACGATGTTTTCCGGCCAAACCATCGACGGCGCAAGTGCTTCGCGGTGGCTGAAAATCCCGGGAACACCTTTCTCTTTTCAGCCTTCTTCTTTCGCCTATTTAACCCTCATCATTTACCTCTGCAGGTATTTAACCAAGAAAATCAACCGGGAAAGGCTGCCTATTGAGAATATTTTATACATTTTCGGACCGATCTTATTGGTATTCATTTTAGTAGCGAAAGACAACGGTTCTACAGCTCTGATGATTCTCATGGTTTCTGTGGCGGTTTTAATTGTCGGACAGCTGAACTGGAAATATGTCGCAGGATTTATTTCGACTTCGGTTGTAGCAATCGTCCTGTTTATCATGGTCGCGCTAAATACAAGTCTTATCGGCGGAAACCGGGTTCATACCTGGATGAGCCGTGTTGAAGTTTTTTTTGATAATAAAAAAGAAAATCAAATAGAATCTGAAGCCGATAAAGCAAAAAATTATCAGATCATGCAGGCAAAAGCGGCCATCGTTCATGGCGGCATTACCGGAATGGGACCTGGAAAAAGCGCTTTAAAACAGATGCTTCCTCAGTCGGCCTCAGATTTTATATTTGCGATTATTGTTGAAGAATATGGCCTTTTTGGTGCATTTTTTCTCATCACTCTTTACCTCATCATGATCATCAGGATCGTGATGATAGCAAGCAAAATGCCCGCGTTTTTCGGGTCCTTGCTCGTACTTTCAATGGGAATCATGATTTTCATACAGTTGTCGGTGAATATTGCTGTTGCCATCAATCTCATACCGGTCACAGGACAGCCTTTGCCGTTGATCAGTTATGGAGGAACTTCAATGCTCGTTACCTATTTCCAGCTCGGAATTATTTTAAATGTAAGCTCCAGAATTCAGGTGTACGACGAAGAAGGAATGGGCAAAAAACAAAATTATGAAGAGATAAATGATATTGCATAAATATCAGTTTCAAAAATATAAAAATGAACAGAAAATTAAAAATTTTACTCAGCGGAGGCGGTACAGGCGGACATATTTTCCCTGCAATTGCCCTTGCCGAGGAAATCAGAAAAAGATTTCCGGAAGCTGAATTTCTGTTTATTGGCGCCAACGGAAAAATGGAAATGGAAAAAATTCCACAGGCCGGCTACAAAATCGAAGGAATCGATATCGCCGGAATCGACCGGGGAAATCTTTTGTCGAACCTCGGCTTGCCCATCAAAATTCTGAAAAGTTTGTCGAGATCAAAAAAAATTGTTAAAGATTTCAAACCTGATTTCGCCATCGGAACAGGAGGTTTCGCCAGCGGACCGGCTTTGTACGCAGCCTCAGGACTTGGGATTCCTATTTTTATTCAGGAGCAGAATTCCCACGCCGGAATTACAAATAAACTTCTGAGCAAAAGGGCTGAAAAGATTTTCACTGCATATCCCGATGTGGAAGGTTTTTCAAAGGACAAAACCGCCTTTCTCGGGAATCCTGTCCGCCAGAATATCATTGCCGGATTGATGGAAACTGATGCAGCAAAAGAAAAACTTGGACTCGATAAAAACAAATTAACCATTCTTTCTGTTGGCGGATCTTTAGGCTCAAAAACCTTAAACGATGCCTGGAAAGAAAATATAGAACAACTGACAGATAAGGGCTACCAACTCATCTGGCAAACCGGAAAACTGCAGTATAAAGAATTGAGCGAAAATGCGAAATTCAAAAATACAGAATCGGTTCAGCTGAAGGAATTCATTTCAGATATGGCACTTGCCTATTCCGCTGCGGATATAATTGTTTCGCGGGCCGGAGCAATTGCGATTTCGGAACTCGCGCTTGCGCAGAAGCCGGTTTTGCTGGTACCGTTTCCTTTCGCTGCCGAAGATCATCAGACCAAAAATGCCATGAATCTGGTCGATAAAAATGCCGCAAAAATGGTGAAAGACACCGAAATGAAAGAGAAATTCTGGAATACGTTGGTTGAAATCTGCGAAAATGAAAATCAGAGGCACGAAATGTCTTCAAATCTGCAGTTTTTCGCGAAACCAAATGCTACGGAAGAAATTGTGGACGGCATTTTAGCCCAATTAAAATTAGAAAATTAAGATGAAACCTTTAGAAACATATCAGAACTTCTACTTCGTAGGGATCGGCGGCATCGGGATGAGCGCTCTGGCGCGCTATTTCAATGCTTCCGGCAAAAAAGTTCTGGGTTACGACAAAACCGTAACCAAGCTCACCTCTGCTTTGGTGTCGGAAGGGATTGATATTGTTTTTGAAGATACTGTCGATGCACTTATTTCAGACTTAAACAAAGAAAATACGCTCGTTATTTTTACTCCGGCCATTAAAAAACTGGGGATTCTTAAACATTTCAATGACGAAGGTTTCACGGTCCTGAAAAGAGCAAAAGTGCTCGGAATGATTACCGAAAACACCAACTGTATCGCGATTGCAGGAACCCACGGAAAAACGACTACTTCGTCTCTGGTCGCGCATCTGTGTAAAGAAGCCAATCTTCCATTTTCTTGTTTTTTAGGTGGAATTGCTGAGAATTTCAAGTCCAATTTTCTTTTCAACGGCAATGAATTTTCAGTGGTTGAAGCTGATGAATACGACAGAAGTTTCCTCACGCTGTCTCCCGACTGGGCGGTGATTACCTCGATTGATGCTGATCATCTGGATATTTATGGCGACACGGCAACTATTGAGCAGGGTTTTAGAGATTTTGCAGGTTTGGTTCCGGAAAACGACCGGCTTTTCGTGAGAAAAGGAATCAATATCGGCAGACCCTCAAAAACTTATGCCGTGAATGAGGAAGCCGATTATTATTCAGACAATATTCGTGAAGAAGGTGATAAAATATATTTTGATTTTCACACTCCCGATGAAGAAATTGATGATTTTGTCTGGGAAATTCCGGGGATTCACAATGTTGAAAATGCAACTGCCGCCATCGCCATCCTTCACCGTTTAGGAGTGGATTTCGAGGCGATCAAACGCGGAATTGCCGGTTTCAAAGGCATTAAAAGAAGATACACAAAACACCGTTTCGAAAACGGCAAGATTTATATCGACGATTACGCACATCATCCAACAGAATTAAACGCCGTAATTGGGTCTATCAAGACTTTTTATCCGAAAAAGAAACTGTTGGTCGTTTTTCAGCCGCATCTGTTCAGCAGAACACGCGATTTTGCTGACGGTTTTGCCGAAAGTCTGAACAATGCCGATGAACTCATCCTTCTGGATATTTATCCGGCACGCGAACTTCAGGAAAATTTTGAAGGTATTACTTCAAAATGGCTTTCAGATAAAATTACACTCGAAAAAAAGGAAGTTTCAACGCTTGATGAAACTTTCAACAGAATAAAAGAAAAGGATTTCGATATTTTACTCACGGTAGGCGCCGGAAATATTGATACTTTATACGACGGAATTACAGAATGGCTTCAAAATAAAATCTGAAACAGGAGCTTTAAAAAAAATGAAAAACAAATACAGAATACTGAAAATAGCCGTAACGGTAATTATCCTCGGATTTTTATTGAGCTTTTCGCTGAAAAGATTCAACGAGAAATCCCTGGAAAATGTTTCTGTAAACCTGACAAAAACCAAAAACCCTGTTTATTTTATTGACGAGAAAGACATCAGGGAAATTGTAAAAAAATCGAGTCCGACAAAAAGACTTGGCGACCTCGACATTCCCGCTCTGGAAAAAAGGCTCAATCAGCTTCCGGCGGTAGACAGTGCCAATGTTTTCCTCAATCTGAACGGCAAACTTAATTTGGACATCAAACAACGTGTTCCGTCTTTCAGGCTGAATAACAACGGCAAAGATTTCTATGTTGATGAAAAAGGAAACGAGTTTCCACTTTCTGACAACTATTCTTATCCTTGCATGCTCGTGATGGGCGATGTGAAGAAATCTGAATATAAAAAACTCGCTGAACTCATTGATAAAATTGACCGCGATGAATTCAGCAGGAAATATTTTATCGGTATCGCGAAGGAGAAGGAAAGCTATCATCTCTTCACAAGCGAAGGAAATTACAGAGTGGAGATAGGCGATCTCGACAATATTGAGATTAAAGTGAAAGGGTTTAAAACCTTTGTCGAAAAATATTTAGTGGATCAGGCGCCGGAAAAATACACGAAAATATCTGTAAAGTTCGACAACCAGATTGTTACGACTTTAAATCCGAATTTTGAGGAAAACGACAGTATTCTGGAAGTCGGGAATAAAGAAATGGCGAAACTCCCGCTGACGGGCACAAAAAAAGAATCGTCGGTAAATAAAACTCAAAAACCTGCGCAAAAAAGTCCTGCGAAACCTGCTGCAAAAAAAGTGCAGATCAAAGAAAAGCCAAAAGTCACCGCTGCGAAGCCTGCAACTTCAGAATCAAAGAAAAAAGCCGCTTCCTCAGCTGCCAAACCGGCAGCGAAAAAGAAAGCAACCGTTAAAATAGAATAAAAAATCAAATCATATCAAATGGAAACAAACGAATATTCAGTAGGTCTCGATATCGGAACTACTAAAATCGTAGCCATTGTCGGCAGAAGAAATGCGCACGGAAAAATTGAAATTCTGGGCGTTGGGAAAGCGAAGAGCCTTGGCGTTCACAAAGGAATCGTGAATAACATTTCGCAGACCATCAATTCGATAAAAATGGCCGTCGCAGAAGCGCAGACCAGCGCAGGTGTTCCCATCAGGAACGTTACGGTGGGAATTGCCGGAAAACACATCAGAAGTCTCCAGCATTCCGATTATATTATGCGGGAACACCCCGACCAATATATTACCGAAGACGATATTGAAAAACTAAAAGATCAGGTGAAAAAACTGGTCATGCTTCCGGGCGAAGAAATTATTCATGTTCTACCTCAGGAATATAAAGTCGATTCTGAAGGGGAAATCCAGGAACCGGTCGGTATGCATGGAAAGCGTCTGGAAGCCAATTTCCATGTGGTAGTCGGTCAGATGGGAAGCATCAGAAACATCGCCCGTTGCGTTCGTGAAGCAGGTCTTGAAATGGAAGCGCTCACTCTTGAACCACTTGCGTCTTCAGAAGCTGTTTTAACCAAAGAAGAAAAAGAAGCCGGAGTTGCAATTGTTGATATCGGTGGCGGTACAACAGATATCGCTATTTTCAAAGACAACATCATCCGTCACACCTGCGTGATTCCTTACGGTGGCGGAATTATTACCGATGACATCAAAGAAGGATGTTCCATTATTGAAAAACACGCCGAACAGCTCAAAACAAAATTCGGTTCTGCTGTTCCTGAACTTGAAAAAGACAGCACTTTTGTAACGATTCCGGGACTTCACGGGAGACCGGACAAGGAAATTTCTTTAAAAACACTGGCTCAGATCGTAAATGCAAGAGTTGAAGAGATTCTGGAAATGGTAAATACCGAACTGAAAGCGTACGGCGCCTTCGAACAGAAGAAAAAACTCATTGCAGGAATCGTTCTGACAGGTGGTGGGTCCAATTTGCGTCATCTTCGCCAATTGGCCAATTACACAACCGGCTTCGACAGCAGAATCGGTTTTGCAAACGAATATGTGGCGAATGACAAAAACCAGTATCTGAAAGGTCCCGAATTTGCAACATCCATCGGACTTTTAATGGAAAGTTTAAAGATCAGGGACAAGAAAATTCTTCCGGAAGTTGAAGAAAAACCGGAGAAAACCAAAGTTCTGGATTCGGAAAATGTCGTGAGCACAGAAAATGCAGCTGAATTCCGGACAGAAGAGATTGCAATCAGGGAAATGGTGGAAACCAGAAAAGCAAAACCAACTTTCGGCCAGTCCTTAATGGAAAAAGTTAAAAAATTCTTTGAAGAAGTAGAATAAATCTAAAAAATACAGCACTATGGAAAATATGAACACGCACGGATTTTCATTTGATTTACCCAAAGGAAATTCATCAATTATAAAAGTGATCGGAGTTGGAGGCGGCGGTAACAACGCTTTGAAACACATGTACGAGAGAGGAATTCACGGGGTAGATTTCGTGATCTGCAATACCGATGCGCAGACTTTGGACAACAATCCGGTTTCCAATAAAGTTCAGCTCGGCGTTACCATTACCGAAGGTCTTGGCGCAGGAGCAGACCCAGAAGTTGGGGAGAAAGCGGCCATCGAAAGCATCGAAGATATTAAAGCAGCAATGGGCCAGAATACAAAAATGGTCTTTATTACTGCCGGAATGGGCGGCGGAACTGGAACCGGAGCAGCTCCCGTGATTGCGAAAGTGGCAAAAGACATGGGAATTCTGACGGTTGGAATTGTAACCATCCCTTTTAATTTCGAAGGAAAAAGAAGACTGGAACAGGCAGATTTGGGTCTTGAAAAATTAAGGAATAATGTCGATTCTTTAATCGTCATCAATAATGATAAATTAAGACAGCAATACGGAAATCTCGGTTTCAAATCAGGTTTTTCGAAAGCTGATGAAGTGTTGACGAACGCTGCAAAAGGAATGGCAGAAGTAATTACCGGATATTTTGATGTAAATATCGATTTCCGGGATGCAAAATCTGTTCTTGCCAATTCAGGAACGGCGTTGATGTCCAACGGAATTGCATCCGGCGAAAATAAAGCCGAAGAAGCCGTGAAAAAAGCACTCGATTCTCCTTTGCTGAACGACAACAAAATCACCGGTGCGAAAAACGTTCTTCTCCTCATCAGAAGCGGCTCGGAAGAGGTTACGATGGATGAAATCGGGGTGATTATGGACCATATTCAGAAAGAAGCCGGAAACACTGCCGATATTATTTTTGGAGTGGGAACCGACGAGGAATTGGGCGACGCCGTAAGTGTACTCGTGATCGCAACTGGTTTTGCAAAAGACAACCAGAAACATTCAGGACCTACAGAAAAGATTAAATTTACTTTAAACGACCACCGCGAAGCGGCAGTGCCGAAAGAATCTCCATTCAAACAGAGAATGGAAATTGAAGAATCTAAAAATGATGATTTTACGGGTAAAAGTCTCTTCAGGCTTGATGATGAAGATGATGCAATAACGCCGCAGTTCAACGTAAAAACGGTGGAAAAAAAAATGACTGTTGAGGAAGAAATCACAACAGAGATCCGGTTTTTTGATAAAAATGAAGAAATGAACGAAACTCCGCTTCAGAATTACTCCCGAATGGAGGATGAAGTGGTGGAAACCGACCTTTTTTCCTACGATGACAGTGCAGATGACAGAATGGAATCGCAGTCTTTCAATTTCGACTTTGAAGAAAAACCGGCTCCTTCTCAAAATCAGAACTCCTCATTTTCAGAAGAAAAGCCAATGGAATTCAGCTTCTTTATCGACGAACCTTTTGCAGAAAAAACTCCACAAGCTCAGCCCGAAACGAAGATTCAGGAAGCTCCGGTTCCGAAAACAGAAATTTTCACAGAACCAAAAGTTGAGGAAAAAACTGCTGAAATCAAAGAGGAACAATTGAAATTTGAAACAGAAGACGACTTCACCTTCATCACCAAAACTTCTTCGAACGACAAAATTTTTGAAAGAAGAAACAAACTGAAGGAATTCAATTCCAGATACCACAACCTGGATTCTGATAACGATTTTGAAATGGTTCCTGCTTTCAAAAGAAAAAATATTGCTTTAGACGGAGCAAATGCTTCGGAGCAGAACATCAATACTTTTCTTTCAGAAAACAACGGCACGATGCAGGTCAGAGAGAACAAATTTCTCAATAAAGATGTCGACTAATTAAAAATCAAAACCCATGAGTTTAGAAATAACCATCACCGAAGCAATAAAAACCGCGATGCGGGAGAAAGATAAAGTCGCTCTTGACTCGCTGCGTGCGGTAAAAGCACAGATTTTACTCCTGAAAACGGAATCCAGAGGTGCAGAAGTTTCTCCGGAGCAGGAAATCGCCATTGTACAGCGCATGATCAAGCAGCGTAAGGATTCCTATGACCAGTTTGTAGCACAGAACAGAAATGACCTGGCCGATGTGGAAGTTGCGCAGATGAAAATCATCGAAAAGTTTCTCCCACAACAGTTTTCCGCAGAAGAACTCGAGACTGAAATGATGAAAATCATTCAGGAAACAGGTGCTGAAAGCATCAAAGATTTAGGAAAAGTAATGGGCATTGCCAATAAAAGTTTTGCCGGAAAAAGCGACGGAAAAAGCATTTCCGAAATGGCCAAAAAACTGCTTTCCTGATCGCAATTAAAAAGGAATTTGGATCTTTCCGAATTCCGTATTTAACACAGATATTCAACCTTTGCATATCGATTTGATTGGAATCCCGGAATCTGCAGATTCCGGGATTTTTTTGCCATTTTGTCCGTCATCGGGATTTGGAATGATTTTGATAATTAAATTGAATGAAATTTAGTTTATAAAATGCACTAAATTTGTAAAATCTTTCAAGGATCAAATCCTTTTTACATCAATCAAGAAATTAACTTTAAACAATATATTATGTATCCAGAAGAATTAGTAATGCCTATGAAGGCAGAACTTACCGATAAAGGTTTCAAAGATTTAACCACACCTGAACAGGTGGTTGAGGCGATTAATGAGCCGGGAACTACCCTGCTGATGATCAATTCAGTTTGCGGTTGTGCAGCAGGAGCTGCAAGACCGGGAGCTGTGTTTTCTTTGACAGGAGATAAAAAACCCGATCATTTAACGACTGTTTTTGCAGGATTTGACAGTGATGCGGTTTCCGAAGCCAGAAAATTTTTAGCACCGTTCCCGCCAAGTTCACCATGTATCGCACTTTTCAAAGATGGCGAACTGGTTCATGTGCTCGAAAGACACCATATTGAAGGAAATCCGGCCGGCGCAATCGCTGCAAACCTTCAGGCTGCCTATGATGAGTACTGCTAAAAAGCAGATGATAAATTAATAAATTCCGTTCAGTTTTGAGCGGAATTTTTTGTTTTCAGAGAGCGCTAAATGTCTCCTTAGTTTTTATTATATTTGTCCCAATGGCAACTAAAGCGCTTTTCAATACCGTGGTGAACTGGTTTATCCGTCAACGGATCGATCAGATCGAGAATTTCATGACCCACCCTATTGAAACCCAGAAAGGGGTCCTTTTTTCCCAGCTTTATCACGCTGAAAATACGGAGTACGGCAAAATTCACGGCTTCAGCTCCATATCAAGCTATAACGATTTCAAAGAGCGTATTCCTGTGGTCACCTATGAGGATTTTGAACCTTATATCGAAAAAGCCAGACAGGGAAATCCCGACATCATCTGGCCCGGTTACATCCGGAAATTTGCAAAATCTTCAGGCACAACTAACGCTAAAAGCAAATTCATTCCCATTACCGATGAAAGTCTGGAAGACTGCCATTTCAAGGCTGGTAAAGATCTGCTTTCAATTTATGCCAATAATCATCCCGACAATACCCTTTTCCTCAATAAAAATTTAAGACTCGGGGGAAGTTCGGAACTTTATGAAGATTTCAATACCAAATTCGGGGATTTGTCCGCCATCATGATTGAAAATCTTCCTTTCTGGATAGAAATTACCACCACACCGAGCAAGAAAATCTCTTTGATGTCGGAATGGGAAAGCAAGCTTAAGGCGATCATTGCTGAAGTAAAAAATGAAGAAGTCGGAAGTCTGACCGGCGTTCCGAGCTGGATGCTCGTTTTATTGCAGCGAACTCTTGCTGAGACCGGAAACAAGAATATTGCGGAACTTTGGCCGAATCTGGAAGTATTTTTTCACGGCGGAATCAGCTTTAAACCTTATAAAGAGCAGTACCGCAACATCATCGGGAAAGACATCAATTATTACGAAATTTACAATGCTTCAGAAGGCTTTTTCGGCATTCAGGATCAGTCGGGAAGCGATGAAATGCTGCTGATGCTGGATTACGGAATATTTTATGAATTCATTCCAATGGATAAATTCGACCGCAGTAATCTGCAGGCCATTCCGCTGGAGGAAGTGGAAATCGGGAAAAATTATGCAATCATCATCACCACAAACGGTGGACTTTGGCGCTATTTAATCGGAGATACGGTGAAATTCACCTCACTCAATCCATTCAGGATAAAAATTTCGGGTCGCACGAAACACTATATCAATGCTTTTGGCGAAGAACTCATGATCGATAATGTTGAGGCAGCACTCATTACGGCTTGCGAAGGAACACAGGCTGCTGTTTCGGATTTCACAGGAGCTCCTGTTTTTATGAAAGACGGGGAAAGCGGCGCACACGAATGGATTTTCGAATTCAGCACGCCGCCATCTGATCTGGATCTTTTCACAGACCTGTTCGACAGTCATTTGAAATCCATCAACTCCGATTACGAAGCGAAACGATATAACAATATGACCCTGAAAAGACCTGTTGTTCATGTGGCGAAACCACAGTTGTTCTACAGCTGGATGTCGGAACGCGGAAAACTCGGCGGACAGAATAAAGTCCCACGTTTAAGCAACGACCGCGAATACATCGAGCCGCTTCTCAGAATGAATATGTAAATCCGGGGAAATTCCTATTATTTCTTCAGATCTTCTTTCACTTTTTCGGCGCCTTTTTCTACTTTTTCAGCACCTTTTGCGGCGGCATCTTTCACATCTTCACCTGCTTCTTTCAGTTTTTCTCCGGCTTTATCGGCAGCATCGTCAATTTTTTCACCAGCGGTGTTGAGTTTATCCTTGGCCTTATCGACGGTGTTATTGATTTTGGCAGAGTCCAGATTTGAAGATTCCTCAGTCTCGATTGTAGTGGTTGTAACACTTCCGTCCGGATTTTCGGTAGTTTCGATTTTTGTTTCGGACTTTTTGCAGGAAAGTAGGGTTAAGAATACGATGCCTGCGGCTAAAAATAATTTCATTGTTTTGAATTTAAGATATAAAATTACGGATTTTTGTTGGCTTCCGCTGTTTTCGTTTCAGCAGTTGCGGAGTTTTTTTCTTTTGATTTAGTTTCTTCCGCTTTTTCCTTTTCTTCCGCCAATTTTTTTGTTTCTTTTTCCTTTGTGCTCAATTCCTTCTGAAGTTTATCTGCTTCTTCTTTTTGATGGATCTGCAGCAGAGAATCCTCATATTTTTGGGATGAAGCTCTTATTTTTTGGGCAATATCTACAGAAACGGCGCCCGCAGAAAAAGAATCTACAGCAACAGTATCATACTGAATAACCGTTTTTTCCTGATTAAAACTGGAAGTTTCAGTCTTGTTGTTTTTTCCGCATGAAAAAACAATTAGACAAACAAAGAGGAATAAATATTTCATTTTACTCGATTTTAAATTCTGCAATAACAGGATAATGATCAGATATTTTCACATTCCTGTCGACTCTATAACTTACGGGCGTGAGTTCCTGGGAACAGAAAATATAGTCGATCCGGATCGGAAATTTATAATCGTGAAAACTCGTTGCACTGCCATTGCCTGTTTCCACAAAAACATCTTTCAGATTTTTCCCGATCTGGTAATATTCGTAGGAATTTGGAACCGCATTGAAATCTCCCGCTACAATCACCGGATAAGGGGAATCTGCAATGGCTTTCTGAATCACCAAAACTTCTTCCTGATGGATTTTAAAAACGGGAATCAGTCTTTTTAAAATGTATTTTACGGTGGTTTTGTTCTGATCAAAATCTTCAGTGGGTTTTACTTTTCCTTTGTCGAAGGCAAACGGTGTCAGGTAAACATTTATCAGGCGAATGATCTTGCCGTTGATTTTAATGTCAGCAAAAAAAGCGTTTCCAACACCGTCTGCTTCCAGTTTTCCCTGCTTGAGGATTTCAGTTTTTGAATTCAGTGCAACCACACTTAAACTCTCCATATGATAGGGATAACCGGGAATTTTGCTGTTTCCACCCTGCTCCTGATTCAGAATAATATCGGCTTCTGAATTTTTAAAATATTCATCAATTTCATCTCCTCCGAATCTTTCTCCCTTAAGATTCACAGAAATAATTCTCAAATTTGGTTGAAGTGAACTGTCGCCCGAGATATTGATCCACCTTCGAACCGGCATTATTAAAACCAATGAAACTGCCAGAAATATAAACGCTCTTTTTTTCCTGAGAATGATCCAAAATAAAATAAGCGCAACATATAGCATCATCAGCACAGGAAAAGCCAGCGAAAGCAGATTGAACAGCGGAAATGCTTTTGGTGGAACATACGCGTTGGCAATAGTTCCCAAAAGCGAAGCGAAGAGAACAATATGTGCAGCAGTTAAAATAAACCGGAATGTTTTCACGCTAGTTAATTCTGTACTGATTGTTTTTCCAGTATCTCGCCATTAAAAATCCGGCAACTGCCCCACCAATATGGGCGAAATGAGCAATCCCACCCATTGAACCGCTGAAACCAAGATAAAGGGAAATAACGATAATTCCCGGAAGAAGATATTTTGCCTTGATGGGAAACGGAATAAGCATGAAAAAAAGTTTGGCATCGGGAAAAAGAGTTGAAAATGCTGCTACAACTCCAAAAATAGCTCCGGAAGCGCCCATCATGGGAATTGCGTAAATTTCTTCGGGATTTACGCCCTGCATAATTTCGAAATAGTTCCAGGCACAGTTCAGGAAATAGGCACTGATTCCGCTGATAAAATAGAGCATAATATATTTTTTCTGTCCCAAAACCTGTTCAAGAACAGGACCGAAACTGAACAGTGTGAACATGTTAAATAGAATGTGCGTAAGGCCAATTCCCTGCCCGAAAGGTGCGTGCATAAACATATGCGTAATCACCTGCCAAATCCTGAAATACGGCGATTCTATATAAAAAACTGAAAACGTTTCGTACAGTTGCGGAAACATGACAAAATTGGAAAGCAGATAAAGCACTACATTCAGAACAATGATATTTCTGGTAATGGGTGTAAGATTCTGAAACATATTTTAAAATTTATTTTTTAATTCATCGAGAGGAATCTCAATGAAACATCTTTTCCCGGAAGGTAAATATTCGGGGAAACCCAGTATGGTAAAATCTCTGATCACCTGTTCCGCATCAATTTTATAGATGAAATCGAAACGAGATTTGCTCTGGATTTTACTCCATTTATTGTTGTAAAAATTCATGAACTCTTCTTCACTTCTGTACTCCAGGATTTCGAAAAGTTCTTCCAGAAATTTCATGACCTGGGTTTCCTTTAATCCTTCCGGAACGGCATCAATCCTCAAAACATGATCATTCGCAATGACCATTTCAAAACCGAGCTCCGGCAGAAATTTTTTAATCGAGCGGAACTTGTTTTTCTCGGTCTCATTCATATGATACTCAAGCGAAAAAAGCAGTGAATGGCTGTTTCCGGAAGGTTTTTTATTCGCATTCCTTTCGCTCACGACCAAACGGTGCATCCTTCCTAGATCCAACATGAGTGTTTTTCCGTTTTTGTTGAATAGCCAGTAACCGTTTGGCAGGCGCATCAGATCCTCATCAAAATCCTCTTCTTCAAAAAGGTTGATTTTGGAAGGTTCCGGCGAGAGATTCTGGTGATAAATTTCGGTCATCGCCATTTTTTCTCCGGCTGAGTTGCGCTCTTCAATAAACGGATTATAATCTCTGTCAACGGTGATTTCCGGAGCCTTAAAATTTCCCCCGCTGTTTTTCTGATGAACAAAAGCATCGATGCTCGTATCTCTGTCGAAGTTCAGACTTGGCGCCACATTATAAATTCCAAGAGACCGCTTGATCGTTGAACGTACCAGGGCGAAAATCAGATTTTCATCTTCAAATTTCACCTCCGTTTTCTGTGGATGTATGTTGACGTCTACTTTTTCGGGATCAAGCTCCAGAAAAAGAAAAAATGTAGGGATATAACCCGGCAAAAGCAGTCCTTCAAAGGCGTCCTGAACCGATTTGTTAAAATAAGCGCTGCGGAAATACCGTCCGTTCACGAAAAAGAACTGTTCACCACGTACTTTTTTGGCTCCTTCCGGCTTCGCAACAAAACCGTTGAGTTTTACCCAGCCCATATCTTCCCTGATCGGAACCAGCAGCGGCTGCAGTTTCCTGCCGAAAACCTCGATGATGCGTTGCAGCAATGTGGATTTCCGAAGCCTGAAGACAATATCATCATTATGAAAAAGTTCGAAATCCAGATTTTCGTGAGCCAACGCTACTCTTTGAAACTCATCGATGATATGGCGGAACTCTACATTATTGTTTTTAAGGAATTTTCTTCGCGCCGGAACGTTATAGAAAAGGTTTTTCACTAAAAAGTTAGAACCTTCGGCAGTCTGAATCGGTTCCTGAAAATGGAAACCACCGCCTTCAATATAAATATTCGTTCCGTTTTTGGCGTCTTTTGTCTTTGTTTTAAGTTCCACCTGAGCAACGGCCGCAATAGAAGCCAGCGCTTCGCCGCGGAATCCTTTTGTGGAAATCCGGAAAATATCTTCAGTCGTGCTGATTTTTGAAGTGGCATGTCTTTCGAAAGCCATTCTGGCATCGGTATCGCTCATTCCGCTGCCGTTATCCACCACCTGAATCAGGTTTTTTCCCGCATCACGGATGATGAGTTCTATTTTTGTAGCGTGTGCATCGATGGCGTTTTCCATCAGCTCCTTTACGATAGATGCAGGTCTCTGCACCACTTCACCGGCGGCGATCTGGTTGGCGACATGGTCCGGCAAAAGTTTTATGATATCTGACATTTTTCTGTAATCCCACAAAAATAACGATAAGATTCGGGCCTGTGAAATAATCCACCCCAAAATCCTGTCCTTGATTACTTATATTTAATCTGACGGATCAGGGTAGAGATCCGATGGGTGATTTTTTCAGAAAAATTCCTTTTATCGGAAAGATGTTCGAGCTTGAACGCTCTTTTTTTCCGGAGAACCAGAAAATGATAATCTTCGACTTCCCAAATGCTGTATTTTTCAAAAAATGTAACTTCCAAACCGGCTTCGTCAATAACATTCAATAAAGGCAGAAGACGAATGGGCTGATCGATTACCTGAAGCTGTTCCGGAGTATGCAATTTAGCGAACTCAAGATATTCCGGATTCGGAATATTGATGCAGATCAATGTATTTTCTCCCGAAAAAGAACTGATATTTTTAAAAAGGTTTGGGTGTTGCGCAACAGGAATATGCTCAATCACATCCATCAAGGTGACGAAGTCAAAGATTTTAATTGCCGGAGTGTAAGTTACAACGTCGGCAGTTGTAAAACTGATGCGTTTTCTTCCGGCAAGATTCCGTTTCGCGATCTCGATGCTTTTTTCACTTAAATCAACGGCCTCGACGTGCCCGGATCTCACTTTTTTGCTTAGCAGATGTGTAAAATTCCCAATACCGCAGCCGAGTTCCAAAACATTTGATTTTTCCTGAAGACCCAAATTAAGCAGGCGTTTATAGAGTGAAATCAACCGCTCATTCACCCCGATTTTGAGCTGATGGTCGGAGAATTCATTATAAAATGCGGCGATTTCTTTTTGATTCATGTTTTAAATATAACAAATATCAAATAAAAAAAGCATTGAAATCAAATGATTAACAATGCTTTTTTAAGTACCCCGGACGGGACTTGAACCCGTACGTCCTTGCGGACACAGGATTTTAAGTCCTGCGTGTCTACCAGTTCCACCACCAGGGCGAGTAGAAGTGAGCGAAAAACGGGATTCGAACCCGCGACCCCGACCTTGGCAAGGTCGTGCTCTACCAGCTGAGCTATTTTCGCAAAAAATTTTAGTAGTGCGGATGAAGGGACTCGAACCCCCACGCCTCACGGCACCAGATCCTAAGTCTGGCATGGCTACCAATTACATCACATCCGCAAAAAACTTCTTCTCTTTTTTAAGTGAATGCAAATATAAAAACTTTTCCTTTTCCTACCAACTAAATTCGTGATTTATTTTTTTGCTAAAAAAGATTTGCCGCTGCTTTTCTTTATGCTTCTATTTTATTACTTTTACACTCATTAATCTACAAACTATGGAATTACAAGGAACAATAAAGAAAATATCTGATATTCAGACTTTTGCCAGTGGCTTTCAGAAACGGGAAATGGTGATTCTTACCGAAGAGCAGTATCCGCAGCCGATCAATATCGAATTTCTACAGGAAAAAGGTGACCTTCTGAATACCTTTAAAGAAGGTGAAAAAGTGAAGGTGCAGATCAATATACGCGGCAGAGAATGGACTTCCCCACAAGGAGAAGTGAAGTATTTCAATTCCATCACCGGCTGGAGAATTGAAAAAGCGGATGCTTCAAATGATTTCAACGAACCTACCGAAGCAAAACAGTCAGAAGCGAAACCTTCATCTACAGCAACCGATGTTTTTGCTGAAGAAGATGACGATTTACCTTTCTAGACCTGTACCTTAAAAAAACATAAAAAATCCTGCTTTTCCGAGAGCAGGATTTCATTTTTAAAAAATGATTTTCCTGAATCCCCATGAAATTTCCTTTCCGGATCCTGAATCTACAGTGTCCGAAAGCGGTTTGATGGCTATTGGCGGAGATTTATCGCCGGAAAGGCTTCTTTTCGCCTATGAGATCGGTCTTTTTCCCTGGTTTAATGAAGGTGAGAAAATTCTCTGGTGGTGCCCTGATCCGCGTTTCGTGATTCATCCGGGTCAACTGAAAGTCTCGAAATCGATGAAAAAAATCCTGAGAAATAAGGTCTTTACTTTTACGGAGAACAAATGCTTCCGTAAAGTGATGGAAAACTGCAGAAATGCTTACCGGAAAGATCAGGACGGAACATGGATTTCCGAAGAACTCGTGGAATCCTATACGAAACTGCATGAATACGGCTTTGCAAAAAGTATTGAAGTTTGGCAGGGCGATGAACTGGTTGGTGGATTTTACGGCGTGCAGATTGGCAAGGTCTTTTGCGGCGAAAGCATGTTTGCAAAAGTCAGCAACGCGTCGAAAGCCGGATTCATTCAATACATTCTGAAAGAAAAAGAAAATGTTGAGCTCATTGACTGTCAGATCCACTCTGAACATCTGGAAAGTTTAGGCGCAAAAATGATTTCCAAAAAAGAATATTTAAAAGTTTTAAAACGAAACAATGAATTCTGAAAAAGAAAAATGGGTGTTATTGGGATTGCTTTCCGTGATCTGGGGTTCTTCCTTTATATTAATCAAAAAATCGCTGGAGTATTTCAATCCTTATGAAGTGGGCGCTTTGCGGGTACTCATCGCAGGAATTCTGTTGCTTCCTTTCGCCATTATCAACATTAAAAAATTTCCGAAGAAAAATATCAAATGGCTGATTCTTGCGGCGGTCACCGGAAATTTCATCCCAATGTTCCTGTTTCCGATTGCTGAAACGGAAGTGAGCAGCAGCATTGCGGGAATCATCAATTCGATGATGCCAATTTTCGTAATTATTGTGGGTGCGATGCTCTGGAAATTCCAGACGACAAAAAGGCAGATGACCGGAGTCGCCATCAGCTTTGCAGGAACCTGTATTCTGGCTTTTTCCGGCGGCGTTGGCGGAGAATTTAAATTAATTCCGATGCTGCTGCTTCTGCTTGCTACCCTTTGTTACGCCATCAGTACAACGACCGTAAAATCCAAACTTGGAGATATTCCGGCTAAAATTTTATCCGCGTATGTTTTTTCGTTTGTTTTGATCCTTCCTTCCGTCATCGCATTGGTTCTGGCTGGATTTTTCAAGGATTTGGAACCGGGTCGCGATCTTTATATCGGTTTGGGATTTGTGAGTCTGCTCTCGGTTTTCGGGACGGGTTTGGCGATGATGATGAATTACCGGCTTCTGAATATCTCCACTCCCCTGTTTGCATCCACTGTTACGTTGCTGATGCCCGTTGTTGCGGTCATCTGGGGAATTCTGGACGGGGAAAAACTCACGCTTTTACAGGGTTTCGGAGGGTTTGTTATTTTGGCAGGATTGATTTTTCTGCGTGCTAAACCTTTGGTAAAAAACTAAAAAAATGCGCCTTGAGCGCATTTTAGATAATTAATTATTTCTTTTTCGATTTTGTCTTTCCAGCCTCATCCTTAATGAAAGGATATTTCTGCTGCATATCTTCGAGCAGATTAGGATCCAGTTCCAGGGCCGTTGCCAATGCTTTGTTGCCTTCTTTCTTGTTATTCATGTGGAAGTAACAGTTGCTCAGCTGATAAAAAAGTTCAGCCCTGTGGTGAATTTTTGTGGCATCCTTAAGAACCGTAATGGCTTCTTCGAACTCACCGATCAACATCAGGACTTCAGAATAGGCATACCAGTTGTAAAATCTGCCGGTCTCAAAATCCACGAGCTTTTTCAGACACGTCAAACTTTCCTCAAATTTACCGGAATCGATATAAAGAAAAGCGAGTCTTTTCTGGTATTCCAGATTATTTTCATTTAAAGAAACAGCTTCCATGGCAAAATGCAGGGCTTCTTTCATGCCGCCCATTTCTTCATAGATGTTGCTCTGTTCCATCATCGAAAGATAAAACTGCGGATCTTCCTTTACCGACTTCTGAAAAGCATTCAGCGCCGGAATAAGTTGCTTGTTCTCCTTATAGCACAGTCCGATTTTATAAAAAGTAAATGCTTTGGTATATTCCAGTTCCAGCATTTCTTCGTACACCTCAATTGCCTTTTGCCATTCTTTCATGGCTTCGTAACACGCCGCTTTATTGGCATAAACACCCACCGACTGCGAATTGATCGCCAAAAGATAGTCGAATCCTTTTATCGCCTGTTCGTAGTTTTTTTTGTTGAAATAAAACTGTCCGTATTCGTACCACGCAATTTCAGAAAAAGGATAGCGGTCTAGATAGCCATTCAGAAAATCCATCGCTTCTTCCCCTCTTTTCAGCTGATTATAGCACAACATGACGTTTTCCAGAGAATATTCGTCCTGCGCATCGAAATTCAGCGCCAGTTTATAATGTTTGAGTGCATTGAAAGGATCTTCGAGATTGATGTATTCATCCGCGATAAAATTATGCAGGAAATTTTCTTCCTCCTCAAGATCGAGCGCTTTTTCGCAGTATTCAATTGATTTTCTCGGGTTTCCGAGATTGGAATAATACTTTGCGCAGCACACCAGAAAATCTGTAATTTCCATGGAAGCTTCCTTGAGCTCATTGATGAGTTCTTTCGCCTGAGGATAATTCTCGAGCTCCAGTAAAACCTCCAGTTTCTTGTTTTTAAGTTCCAGGGAATTAGGATGCAGTTTCAGCGCATAATTAGTGGCCATATCAGCAAAAGTGATATCCCCAAGTTCAAGATAGTAGATGATAATGTCCTCATATTCTTCGGTTTCGAAGTAGAGTTCCACATTATTTTCTACCATTTCTTCGAACTTTTTTACGAGTTCGTTGTCAAAAAATTCTTCCAATTTATGATCTCAATGTCTTTGCAATGTCTGAAATTACTTTACAGACCTTGGAAAAACGTTTTATTAAACAATACTAAAATTAATAAAAAATTTAATTTAAACCAAACTTTTTATTTTATCAATCATCCTGTCTCCCAAATCATCGGCTTCTTCCTGAGAGAAAGCTTCGGTATAAATCCTGATAATGGGCTCGGTATTCGATTTTCTTAAATGTACCCAGGAGTTTTCAAAATCTATTTTTACACCATCTATTGTGGAAACGTCTTCGTTTTGATACTCATTTTCCATTTTTGTTAAAAGTGAATCTACATCAATATCCGGCGTGAGTTCAATTTTCTTTTTACCCATAAAATAACTCGGATACGTTGCTCTGAGTTCTGATACCGTTTTGTTTTCTTTTGCCAGATGCGTTAAAAACAATGCAACTCCCACCAAAGAATCCCTTCCATAATGAAGGTCCGGATAAATAATTCCGCCGTTTCCTTCACCACCAATGATGGCATTTTTCTCCTTCATTAAAGTCACCACATTTACTTCTCCGACAGCGCTTGCAAAATATTCAGAATCATGCTTTAGCGCAACGTCTCTTAAAGCACGGCTCGATGATAAATTCGATATTGCTGCGCCCTTGCGGTTTTTAAGCAAATAATCGGCCACGGCAACCAAAGTATATTCTTCGCCGAAAAGATCGCCGTTTTCATCCACCAACGCAAGTCGGTCTACATCAGGATCAACTACGATTCCCAGATCAGCCTTTTCTTTTTTCACAAGATCGCAGATATCTCCCAAATGCTCTTTCAAAGGCTCCGGATTGTGCGGAAACTGACCGTTTGGTTCGCAATAAAGTTTGATGACTTCACAACCGAACTTTTCGAGCAACTGCGGAACGGCAATACCTCCGGTGGAATTTACGGCATCAACAACAATTTTAAATTTTTTAGCTTTTATCGCTTCGGCATCTACCATTGGCAGAGCCAGAATTTTCTGAATATGAATATCGAAAGCATCATTTAGGGTTTCATACCGTCCTAAATCATCCACCTCGGCATAACTGAAATCCTCATTTTCGGCTAAAGCCAAAACTTCGGCGCCATTTTCGCCGTTGATGAATTCTCCTTTTTCATTCAGTAATTTCAGGGCATTCCACTGTTTTGGATTGTGAGATGCGGTCAGGATTATTCCCCCGTCTGCATTAAGTTCAGGAACCATCACCTCAACGGTTGGTGTTGTAGAAAGTCCCAAATCGATGACGTGAATTCCCAAACCCTGCAACGTTGCGGTGACGAGCGAATTCACCATTAATCCGGAAATTCTCGCATCACGGCCTACAACCAGCGTTAAATCTTTCTTATTTTTATTATTCTGAAGCCATGTTCCGAATGCGGAAGCAAATTTTACCACATCAAGTGGAGTCAGATTTTCATTGACTTTACCGCCAATGGTACCGCGGATTCCTGAAATACTTTTAATCAAAGACATAGCCTGAATTATTTAAATTTTTGCAAAAATACGAATAATAAAGCAGAGGAAATAAATGCGTCAGGAACACCCGCAATCCGAATCGCAGCCGGGTTTTCCTTTTTTGAATTTTTTTGAGGAGAAATTCTTCCGGATGATTTTGAAAAGAGCATATCCGGCGAAAATAACAATCACCGCAATCAGAAAATACTGCAAAATAATTGATGTTTCCATTTCCTATTTTAAAAGCTGATAAACAATGAGCGAGGCTAAATAAGCAATTCCGGACATTCCGACAAGCTGTGCGACCGTCCATTTCCAGGATTTGGTTTCTCTGTATACCACCGCTAAAGTAGAAACACACTGCATGGCAAAAGCGTAAAAGAAAAGAATCGAAACTCCTGTTGCAAAATTAAAAACTTTTTCGTCGTTCGGTTTCACATCGTGACGCATTTTATCGATTACTTTTCCTTCCGGTGCATCGTCATCAAGACTGTAAAGCGTCGACATTGTGCCCACAAATACTTCCCTTGCCACGAAACTCGTGAGAATTCCAACACCCATTTTCCAGTCATAACCCAGCGGAGCAATAGCCGGTTCTATTGATTTTCCCATTTTGGCCAGGTAGGAATCCTCCAGTTTAACATCTGATGCCAACCAGTGATCCGATTTCTGATCAGGACCAAAATAGCTGAAAAACCAGATTAAAATACTCACAATAAAAATGATTTTTCCGGCACCGGTAATAAATTCCCAGACTTTTTCGAGCATGAGCCGGAAATCGTATCCGAAAAGAGGCATTTTATACGTCGGCAAATCCATCACAAGGAATGATTTTCCTTTATTTTTTATGAATTTCTTTAAGACAATTGCTGCCATTAAGGACATAAAAAAACCTAAAAAATACATTGCCATCAACGCCAGTGCTTTATAACTGATTCCTCCGAAATATTCATCGGGAATAATGAGCCCAATGATGATGCTGTACACCGGAAGTCTTGCGGAGCAGGTCATAAAAGGTGTTACCAAAATAGTGATAAGCCTTTCTTTGACATTTTCGATATTTCTTGTCGACATGATGGCAGGAATCGCACACGCTGTTCCGGAAACCAACGGTACAATACTTTTTCCGTTTAAGCCAAACGGTCGTAAAAAGCGGTCCATGAGGAAAATAACCCGCGCCATATATCCTGAATCTTCCAAAAGATAAAGGAAATAGAGCAAAATACCGATCTGCGGCGCAAAAATGATGATTCCACCCAGTCCTGGAATGATTCCGTTTGAAATAAGCGAATTAATGGGTCCTTCGGGAAGTGTATCGTTTGCGGTGTTTGAAAGCCAGAGAAAAATACTGTCGATCCAGTTCATCGGATATTCGGCAAGAAAGAAAACGCTCTGGAAAATCAGCAAAAGTATGGCTGCGAAAATAAAATAACCCCAAAACCTGTGAACGAGGATTTTATCCAGTTTTTCAGTGAGGAGTTCTTTGAATTGTGGTTTTTTAGACAGCACTTTAGCAATAATCCTGTCGATATTCTGATATCTCCTGATGGTTTCCTGAGTCTGCAGTCGTTTGGGAACCAAGCATTTGGCATCTTCATAATTCATCTGATCCCGAACCGACTCCAGTTTGCCCAGATAAGTATCCGATGAAAGCAGGGTCCAGACTTTATATTGATTGTTTTCTTCGGTATTGGACAGAATTTTAAAAATAAGGCCTTTCTGTTCTACCGGAATTTCAAAGGAAATTTTACCGGATTTTAAAAACCCAGAACGGAATATTTCCTCCCGGAGTTCATCAATTCCCAGATTCTGTTTGGCATTGGTCTGCAGTACTTTAACACCTAATTCTTTCGAAAGTTCCTCCAAATTGATGTTGATTCCGCGTCTTTCGGCCTGGTCAATCTGGTTCACCACCAGTAAAATAGGAATTCCAAGATCCTGAATCTGCTGAAAAAGAAGCAACCCTCTTTTAATGCTCAACGCTTCCAGAATATACACCACACCGGCGTAGTTACGCTGTTCTTCAATTAAAAATTTGGAAAAAATGGCTTCGTCTTCTGAGGTTGGATAAACACTGTAGGAGCCCGGCAAATCAATGACTTCTATATTTTCACCTTTGTAATGATAGTTTCCGGAATGGCTCGCTACGGTTACACCGGCGTAATTACCGGTTTTCTGTTTTTTGTTGCAGAGGAGATTGAAAACGGTGGATTTTCCGACATTTGGGTTTCCGACAAGAAGTATTTGCTTTTTTTTAGAAGTGTCCTGCATGTTCATCACCTTAATCCATTAAAAATTGAAATCTAATTTAAGGCTTCAACAATGATGAAGCGTGCTTCTTCTTCCCGAAGTGCAATTCTGCTTTTTTCATCACCAAATTCAATATAGAGCGGCCCTTTGAACGGAGCCTGATAAAGAATCCTGAAAGCCGTTTCGGGCAAAAGCCCCATTTCAATGATTTTGTTCGGCATTCTGAGGTCTTCATTTTCGTAGCCCACAATTTTCCCGTTTTTGTTTTTCGGGAAGCAGCAAAGTTTATCTGAAATGTCTCTTTTCAATATGAAGATTTTGTGAGGCAAATATAGTTATTTAAATTTAATCTAAATAAGGACATTCTGTATACATGACCAATTTCATATAAAAAATCCGGAAACATTTCTGTTCCCGGATCAACAATATAATTTAGCTGATATGAAGCTTAGTTTTTCTTTTTTCCGTTGGCCGGTTCTGCATCAATTTCTATAGGATTGGTGTTTGCATCATAAAAATCGCGCATCATTTTTTCCTGCTGTTTCACCATTTCGCCGATCGTAGTATCGCTTCCGGGCATTTTTTGGGATAACACTTCAGGTTTTAGATAAGGTCTTGCGGAAGCCATTGGATCTTTCTTAAAATCACCAAAAGTTTTATTGAATTTTTCTCTGGAAACCTCCACCGGTTTTCCTCCGGAACCGCCTGGCGAAATGCTCTCGGCATAAGAAACTTCATTAAAGTTCTCAATTGTTTTATTTCCTCTCAGTTCCCACGTATAGTTTTTGGCATCATCTTCAATCTTCACGATCAAACCGGGAAGTCCATAGAATTTATAAGGTCCGTCCTGAAACGGCAGATCGGTAGAAAACCAGGCTGTCCATTTTCTTCCGCCAAACTCTGTTGTAGCTTTCTGGGTGTTGTAAGTGCCTACTTTTTCTTTCTCATTCTGAATCTTCCAGTTGAATTTCACCTCATCGTTATAGGCTATATTCATAGGAGTAAATCCATTTGCAATCCTTTCGATATACAAAATCTTCATATCAGGATACATTTTGTAGATTTTTTCAGAAAACTTCGGCATTTTAATCGTCTTCGAAATGTCTTTAAACGTTCCCGATTTCTGCATCGCTTCAATCTGAACTTTAAGAATGGAATCCTGTGCAATCAACGTGTAGTCGCGGTATATTGATTTCTCTTTCGTAATGTCTAAAACCATGATCACCTTTTCAGTAACATCTATTCCTTTTTTAGGTTTGAACGTGAGTTCATAAAAAAACCTGTTTGCTGTTTCCTGTGCATTCGCAGCGAAGAAAATGGTAAGCAAAAACAAAGTAACTATTTTTTTCATCTTTTTTAATTATTTACCTATTAGTTCAAATTAACCCATAATTGTTACAGAAATTTTTATGAAAATTTTAATAATGATTTAATTATAAGTACGGATGAAATTTTTAACTTTATAAAAAAATTATGGATTCTTTACCACATTTACGAAAAGAGCTGCAGCAGGAATATGAGACCACTAAAAAGTTCTTTGCCCTTTTTCCCGAGGAAAAAAACGATTATGCACCGCACGAAAAAAGCATGAAACTGATGCCGCTAGCGACTCATGTTGCAGAAATTTTCGGTTGGCCGGACTTTATGCTGAAAACAGAAAAACTCGATTTTGCGGCCGGTGATTATCAACCTACCTTTTTAACGACAAAAAAGGAACTTCAGCAAAAACTGGAAGATGATTATGCCAACAGCAAAAAGGCTCTGGAAAACATCACTGAAGAGGATCTGAATGGTCGCTGGACGATGAATGTGGGTGAAAAACAACTCGCAGATTATAACAAATACGAAGCGATCAGGGTTGCGCTGGACCAAATCACGCATCACCGCGCGCAGCTGGGCGTTTATTACCGTCTGCTCGATATTCCGCTTCCCGGAAGTTACGGTCCTACAGCGGATGATGAAAGTTTTTAGAAATTCAGAAAAAATAAAGCCCCAAAAATTGGGGCTTCGTTTATGGTTTCAGTTCTATTCTGTTGTTATTGCGCGCCATTTCTTCCCGGGCCGATTTTTCCATCTCTCTTAAAATATCTTTTGGTTCCGAAATCTCTTTTCCGTTGATATTGATTTTTACTTTGGAATTAGGACGGTTCAGCATTTCGCGCATTCCCTGAACCGGATCATTTTCGTGCTGTTTAAGCAGCTTTACATATTGCTGGCGGTTCACTTCTATCGGTTTTTTGCTGAGCAACGGAATGTCTTGACCTTTGGTGTCCAGTTTCTCCTGTTTGGTTTCGGGAATTTTTTTAATTCCTTTGAGTTCCATCCGGTGGCTGCCTGTCTCATCTGAAATTTCAACGATTAATCCTGGAAGTCCGGAGAATTTATACGGTCCGTCCTGAACGGGAACATCGGTAGTGAACCAGGCAGTCCAGTTTCTGCCGGCAAAATTGGTGGCCGCTTTCTGAACTTCAAATTCACCCAACTGCTTTTTTTCGGGTAAGATTCTCCAGACCGGTTTCCTGTCTTCCAGCACTTTATAGGAGTCGTTGCCAATATCGGTTACCAAAAAAGTTTTGTAATCGGGATAGGTTTTTTCCACCTCATAATCAACTTCTCCGCCATCTCTTTGTCTGGATACCGAAATGCTTCTCATTCCGGACGCCATCTGTTTTTTGATGCTCTCATTGATAATGGAATCGCTTTCAAAAGCGCTTTTGCTGTAATATTTTGAGCCGTTTTCATGGATATCAAGATACATCCATTCCTTTTTAAGACTGTCGGTTTTTGTAGAATCCGGGCGAAATCTGTATTCATAAATCACTCTGCTGTTCTGCGCTGAAAAAAGCAATGAGAACAACACAAAAAAGATTGCAATTTTTTTCATGACCGATTATTTAAAATTGAATTTTACCGTAAACATGACCTGACTTGGGCGCAGCTGCATTCTTGTAAAACTTTCAGAAGTTGTGTTTATCGAATATCTTTCAAAAACTTTCCGGTTCGCAATATTCATCCACTTCACTTCAAAATCTACTTTTTTTGCTGCCCAGGTATACTGGTAAGAAAGGTCATAAAAAGCATTTTTGTAGCTCGTCAGATTGTTTCCGGAATTGATTTGGTCCCAGATAAATCCTATGGTATGGTTCTCCACCGGATAAAAATAGGTGCTTAAATTATGGTTAAAGCCATTGTTCTTAGAATTATTGAGAAAACTTTCCTGCTCGTTCCACGAATAGGTAAGATTATAATCTACACTCATCCACGAAAAATAAGTATTGTTCAACTTAAAACCAACTCTGTTAGAAGTGCTTTTTATTTCATAAAAAACTTCGCCCAGCTCCGGAAAAGTGTTGAGAGCCTCAGATAATGAAACTGTATTATTGAAGTTTAGTGAAGCATTGCTTTTAAATTTAGGAAAATATTTTCCGATTTCTGCTCCGGCAGTTTTGGAGGTGGTTTGATTGTCCCTTTCTTCGAATTGGGTTGTCGTAAATCCCGAACCATCGTTAAAGGAATTCCCGATAATATTCCGGTTTGTATTGCTGTAACGGTAATTTACATTGAAGAAGAGGTTGTTCAGTGGATTCCGGTACTCAATCCTTGATCCTGCAGATTTCGAAAATGTTTCGGGAAGCGGATTGGCTGCGCTCATTGCAGACGGCGAAGTGGGACTCGAAAATATGAATCCTGCATAACTGTCGTTTGTACTTCCGAAGTTATAGTTCATGTTCGCGCTTACACTGGCTTTCCAAAAAGAGGCGAATGAATACTGCGCAAAAAGCGAAGGCTCAAAAGTCAGTTTATTTACCGTTTTTGAAACGTTCCTCGCCGGGTCGTCTGCTTTAATATTGTTGAAATTAATGGGAAACTGGGAATAAAGCATCCAGGCATCGCTTTTAAAGTTAATTCCTAAAGAGGCATACGGAACTGCATTTGTAAACGTAAGGTCGTTGGTGTAATCTGTTCCGTACGGAGAAATAACGCCGTTGGTCACGGTAGAAAACTCGGTATTGAGCTGATCTCTGGAAAAATTTAACCCGACTTCCGGCGTGAAAGTCCATTTTTTTGCAGAAAAACCAACACTTGCGGAATGATTGATTTCTAAAGTTTTAATGCGGAGATCCTGGATTACAGAATCTGTGTTTTCAAAAAGAAAATCATCTGCGTCAGTTTTAGTGTTTTCAAATCTCAAATAAGAAGACGGCAGAATTTCCAGCGTCTGTCTGTCGTCCTGATAACTGATGTAGGACATGAAATTCACCAGTTTTTCTTTCCACGGAATAATGGTGCTTAAAGAGTTTTGGAACGAAGAAGTAGGCGACTCAATTGCCTGCTGACCTGTTCTGGCTCCATAAAAATCATTTCTGTTCACATTCGTCCGGTCTGCATTCCAGAACTGTGAAAAAGTCGTTACGTTTTTAAAGAACCCTTTTTTGGCATTCTTCGTGAAAATCAATTCTCCTTTTGCTTTATCGGTAAAAAACTTATTCGAAATATTGGTTATAACAGAATTCTGCGTAGCGAAATAATAATCCTCATCATAAGAATCCCGGGTAACCACATTATTGGTATAACTGGCATTGGCTTTCAGTTCCCATTCTTTGTTTTTGAAAGGATTCGTAAGCAGATTTGCCGACAGATAATGAATATTGTTCATAAGGTATCTTTTCTGCGGAAGGTCGGGAACCGAGGCATTTTCAACATTCAGCCAGTCGTTTTGGGAGACATTTCCTCTCCTTCCTTCATAACGGTTTCCGAATGAAAGGATATTTCCTTCACTTTCCACCTGTTCGCCGTTATTATTGGTTTTATAGTTGATGACCCACTGGTTCTTCTGCCCGAAAAACATCGGCGTCAATTTTAAATTCCAGAGCCATGGATCGCCAAAGCCGGTTCCGGCCTCTCCTCTCCCCGTCATGGTGACAGATTTTTTCAACTGAACATTCAGTGCTGCATTTTCCGAAGGAACTTTATCCTGAAGAATTTTCACCGGTTGGTGATTTTCCATCACTTCCACCTTCTGTACAGCATCTTTCGGCAATGAGTTGTTGATGGTTCCGTAACCACCTTCCATTAAATCTTTTCCGTTTACATAGAATTTATTAATCGGTTCGCCCTGATAAAGAACAGTTCCATCACCATTTACTTCAATTCCGGGAATTTTTCTCAGAACATCAGCCAAGGTGCGGTCGGCTTTGCTTTCAAAAGCTTTTAAATCATAAGAAATCGTGTCCCCTTTTTTGGTGATGAGTTTGGTTTTCAGTTTCACCTCCTTAATTTCTGTGGCTTCAGAATCCATCGAAAAATTGAGGTTCTGATTCTCATTTTTCACCGTTTTGGTCAGAGGTTTCTGGTTGAATGCCTTAACTTTCATTTCCACATTGGGTTCCAAAGTAGTGAAAGTAACTTTATATTCACCTTTAGCATTGGAAATTCCGTAGGCAATAATGGCATCTTTGCCGGGCTCTTCAACCGTCACACTTGCACTTGGAACAACTTCGCCGTCAGAATCCACTACCTTTCCAGTAATGGTTTTCTGTGCAAATGCAGTGGTGGTGAAAAATAAAATCAGAAAAAAAGTAAGCGATTGTTTCATGGTTTCAATTTATAGTCATGGTATTAGTAAAAAAACCTTTTGAATTGTTACAAAACTTTTGAGTTGAACAATTTCAGTGATCATTATCAAATTATCTCTTTTAACAGCAAATTTGGGATTGATTATTGATAAGCATCATAATCTGCCTTCTGAACAAATCAAAAATATATGGCGGTGCTTAAAAATTTAATACTTTTGACAATTAATATTTTCATAATATGGGACTTCACTTAAAACCGATTGATGTTGTAGACGATATTTCGCAAGAAGAATTCCGTGAAAAATACCTGAAACCGAAAAAGCCTGTCGTGATCCGTAACATGGCTAAAAAATGGCCGGCTTACCAGAAATGGACCCTCGATTATATGAAGGAAATTGTGGGAGAAACAGAAGTTCCACTCTATGATTCGTCGAAAGCGGATCCTGCAGCTCCTATTAATGCACCAAAAACTAAAATGAAATTTGGTGATTATATCGATTTAATTAAAAGTGAGCCTACCGATCTTCGGATTTTCTTTTTTGATCCCATAAAACAGGCGAAAAAACTCCTTGATGATTATCTCCCTCCAAAAGATTTGATGGGTGGTTTTCTGGACAAATATCCGAGTATGTTTTTCGGCGGAAAAGGTTCTGTAACTTTCCTTCATTACGACATTGATATGGCGCATATTTTCCACACCCATTTCAACGGACGGAAACACATTCTCCTTTTCGATTATAAATGGAAAGACCGGCTCTATAAACTTCCGTATGCAACCTACGCGCTGGAAGACTATGATATTGAAAATCCGGATTTCGAAAAATATCCGGCCTTAGACGGCGTGGAAGGTTTGGAATGCTTCCTGGAACACGGCGACACCCTTTTTATGCCTTCGGGTTACTGGCACTGGATGAAATATCTGGACGGTAGCTTTTCGATTTCGCTGCGGGCCTGGGATAAATCCTTAGCGGTAAAAGCACGTTCGCTCTGGAACCTGACCGTGCAGAGAAATGCAGATAATCTGATGAAAAAACTGCTGAAGAATCGGTATATGGACTGGAAAGAGAAAACAGCGATTGCCAATGCCAATTATGCGCTGAAAAAAAATCTGCCGAAAAAATAATTACAGAATCCTGAAAATTGGGTACAGATTTACACTTCCTTCATAATATTCGGAGTTTTTGTAGATCCACTCCAACTGCGCATTTGAATCCTGGGCAAAATCCGGTTCTGCAATTTTTTTAAATTCGAAAGCAGTCTTTAAAACCTGACTTTTTTTCAGCAATTCTGCCGCGGTATCTTCAAAAACATAGTCGGAGAAATATTCTTTCTGTCCCAGAACCGCATCAAAGAAATTCCAGTTGAAAAAAGAATCTGTAGCTTCCGGCTCCAGAGTTTCGAGCAGATATTTCACGCCCTCTTGCTTCGTGGAAACCAGAAAATCCCCTTTTCTGAAACTTCTGTTTTTGAATTCCGATCTCGCTTTGGTTTCATAATGAAGATAGTGTCCTTCGTAAGGATTTTTTACTGTTTTAAAATCCGCGATGCGGTAAAGCTCAACATTCATCGCAGAATCCTGGGCAATTTCCTGCATTTTAATGTTGTTCCGCTTCAGAAATTCAATCACTTTTCTTTCGGATTTCGGAATCACATAGTAACGCGGAATTGTGATTTGTTTTGTGGAAACATATTCATCAAAAAACTTCACTTTTCTGTTGAAAGGCTTCGTTCTGTCGTAAAACAATCTTGGTTTTCCGGAAACTTCACTCGTCTTTTTACCGGCCTCATAGCCTTTAAAATCAATGAGCTGAAACTTTGTGTCATCCAGTTTCCACTGTAAAGTGTATGTGTTTCCGGGTTGCAACGGAGCTGAACTTTCCGCCATGTTCTTCTTAATTTCAGCGGCATTTTCCCCAACAAAATTCATCGATTCCAGCATATATTCATATGTCGCTCGAACACGGTCTTTGTAGGGCTTCAACATATGTGTTTCCGCCACCGTTCCCAATGTATTGAATAGTGTCGTGTAACCCGTCGCATAACGCGGAGAATCCATAAACGCAGGAAAGCCTTCGTCCGGAGAATCGCCGTGAATATTGACATAAGGTGTGGTAAGAATCCCTTTCTTTTCTAAATTTTTCAGAATTTCAGGCTGCATTTTCACGTTGAAATAATCGCCTAAAGTTTTCCCAAGTCTTTCTTTATTGGTGGAAATATAGGTAAAAAGATACTGATAATCTGCTCCGTTACTTACATGATTATCAATAAAATAAATCGGTTTATAATAATGAAAGATCTGCTGAAAACTCCTGGAATTTTCACTGTCGTTCTTAATGAAATCGCGGTTTAGGTCGTAGTTTCTGGCATTTCCGCGGAAGCCGTATTCTTCAGGCCCGTTTTGGTTCGCACGGCTGTATTTTCCGCGTCGCAGCATTCCCGAAATATTGTAAGACTGAACGGCAGCAATTTTCAGACTGTTCGAGGAGATTTTTCCAATGGCCAGATCGCGCATGAGCATCATTGTCGCATCAATTCCGTCGGGTTCACCGGGGTGGATTCCATTATTGATCAGAATCGCGGGACTTTTTTTACTATTTAAAGGCGCAAAAACCACCACTTTTATCGGTTCTCCGTTATCATCTTCTCCGAAATTTTCAACGGAAATGGTTTCAAAATTATGGTCTAAATTATCGTAGTATTTCACCATTTCTTCGTAAGTCACCGACCGGTTGCCGTTGCCTTTTTCGTAGGGTGTTTGGAATTGTTGGGCAGAAAATAACTGTGAGAGTAAAAAAAGTAAGAAAAAACCTGATTTCATTGGTAAAATTTATTAAAAATAACAAAAATTCCTGAAAATATCAGGAATTTTAAATTTTATAAAGATAGCTGAGGCGCTTAGTCATTCAGTTTTAAAACCGCCATAAATGCCGATTGCGGAACCTCAACCCTACCGATTTGCTTCATTTTTTTCTTTCCTTCTTTCTGTTTTTCAAGGAGTTTACGTTTTCTCGAAATATCACCTCCGTAACATTTTGCCGTCACGTCTTTTCTTAAAGCTTTAATGGTCTCGCGCGCGATTACTTTCGCACCTAATGCGGCCTGAACGGCAATATCAAACTGCTGCCTCGGAATCAGTTCGCGCAGTTTTTCGCACATTCTTTTTCCGATATAATAAGCGTTGCTGTCGTGAATCAGAGATGAAAGCGCATCTACCATATCGCCATTGATAAGAATATCCATCTTCACCAATTTGGAAGCGCGGAAACCGATCGGATGATAATCGAAAGACGCGTAACCTTTAGAAATAGATTTCAAACGGTCATAAAAATCGAAAACCACTTCTGCCAAAGGCATATTGAAAACCATCTCAACGCGGTCTGAAGTTAAATAATTCTGGGTAACAATTTCGCCTCTTTTTTCGATACATAAAGTCATTACAGCGCCTACAAAATCTGATTTTGTAATGATGGATGCTTTAATAAAAGGTTCCTCTACCCTATCCATCGTCATGGGATCAGTCATTTCTGAAGGATTGTTAATCAAGATCATCTTTTCCGGATCTTTTTTGGTGTAACCGTGGTAAGAAACGTTGGGAACGGTCGTGATGACATCCATATTAAATTCACGGTCGAGTCTCTCCTGAACGATTTCCATGTGAAGCATTCCGAGGAATCCGCAACGGAATCCAAAACCCAATGCTGCTGAACTTTCCGGCTCGAAAACCAATGAGGCATCATTCAGTCTGAGTTTTTCAAGAGAAAATCTCAATTCTTCAAAATCTTCAGCTTCTATCGGATAAATTCCGGCAAAAACCATCGGTTTTACTTCTTCGAAACCTTCGATAGCTTTTTCTGCGCCATTTTCGAACGTGGTGATCGTATCTCCAACCTTTACTTCGCGCGCATCTTTAATCCCGGAAATAATGTAACCTACGTCGCCGGTTTTAATTTCAGCTTTTGGTGCCTGCTTCAGTTTTAAAGTTCCCACTTCATCGGCTTCATACATTTTTCCGGTCGCCATGAATTTAATACGCTGACCTTTTTTGATGCTTCCGTTTACGACTTTAAAATATGCTTCAATTCCACGGAACGGATTGTAAACCGAGTCGAAAACCAAAGCCTGTAACGGGCCATTTTCATCTCCAACCGGAGCGGGTATTCTATTAACGATATGCTCTAAAAGTTCGTGTACCCCTTCGCCCGTTTTTCCGGAAACACGCAGAACATCTTCGTACTCGCAGCCGATTAAATTCATGATTTCATCGGTCACTTCTTCCGGATTTGCCGACGGTAAGTCGATCTTATTCAGAATTGGGATGATGGTTAAGTCATTTTCGAGCGCCAGATAAAGATTGCTGATCGTTTGTGCCTGAATGCTCTGCGCCGCGTCAACAATAAGGAGCGCGCCTTCGCAGGCAGCAATAGACCGCGATACTTCGTAGGAAAAATCCACGTGTCCGGGTGTATCAATCAGGTTTAAAATATATTTTTCACCATTCAGTTCATAATCCATCTGTATGGCGTGCGATTTTATGGTGATTCCACGTTCTTTTTCAATATCCATATCGTCCAAAGTTTGCGACTGCAGTTCCCTTTGGGTCACGGTATGGGTATATTCTAGAAGGCGGTCTGCCAGTGTGGATTTGCCGTGATCGATATGTGCAATGATGCAGAAATTTCTTATGTTTTTCATTAAATTACAGGATAGGTTGCAAATTTAGTGTTTTCATTTGATTTTATGAATGATTAGATGCAGAACGCCCTTTGCAAAATTTGCAAAGGGCGTTCAAACATTAAAAAATAAACTATTATGGGCGTTTTGAATTCCGGAAGCCCCCCGGTGCAGACTTGGTTCTGAAAGATGAACTTTCATTGGGAGTCCGAAATTTGTTTCGTTTTTCATTTACGCGTTCCCGGATTTTACCTTCGGTCTGGAAAAGTTCCAGAACCTGTTGCGGCTTAATAAGTCTTTGAAACTTCTGGGAATATTTTTTCCGGTTGTCTAAAAGCTGCTGCCCGATTTCAAAACTGCGCTCAAGTTCTGCTTTCGCTTCCTCTTCGCTTAGTTTGTCGTAAGTTTCCTTGGGCGTGAACTTGTTTTTGATCTGTTTCTGGCTTTCCTGATATTCGGTATATAAATCTCTGAATTCCTCTTCATTCTCTTTTGAAACTTCCAGTTCAGAAATCATCATTTTTTCTCTGAATTCTTTTAAAAGTGCCTTTCTTTCTTCAGGTGACATTTTTTTAATCAGTTCCTTTCTTTCATTTTCACTCATTTTCTTCCAGTTATCGGAAGTAAGTTTTTGCGAAAACATGAGCGAACCCATCGAAAGAAACAGTAAAAAAACGGTATTCTTTATCTTCATTTTTAAGTCTTTAGGTTATTCAAATTTAATTATATAAATCCAAATACACGTCCTGATCTGAATTCTTGCTGATCTCTGAAAGTTCAACTTCAGTAAATACTGCCAAAAGCTGATCGATCTGTTCGGCCTCTGTAAGCATTGCTGCTTTTGCCGTAGTGTTTTGTGTAGTCACCGGTTCTTTAACTGAAACCACATTATTCTCTGCATATTCGGTTACATCTGTCTGATTCATATTCTCCACAGAGGTTAAATCCTTTTTTACCGTTTCGTAAGCAATCATTTCTTCACTCTTGGTTTGTTGCGCCGGTAAAGGAGTGGTTTTTTGTACTTCAGTGTCCGCAATAACCGTCGCGTTCTGCTCCTGTTTATCTGTAAAAAAGAAAGCGGTGAGTCCTGCAATCAAAATCACTGCTGCCGCGGCAGCCCATTTAAAATCCAGTTTAAAAACCTTTGTTTTGTTTTCTTTAAAAACGGTTTGCGAAAGTACCCTGTTCTGAACGTCAGGAAAAAAAATTTCCGGAGTTTTAAAGGCATTGATGCGTTCCAATTTTTCTATATCAAAATTTTTCATTTTAAAAAATTTATTCTTCGTAATTTTCTTTAATATAATCTTCAATCTTCTGTTTGGCGTAGTGGTAGTTGGTCTTCAGTGTTCCTACCGACATGTCCAGAATTTTACTCATCTCTTCGTAAGGCAAGTCATCATAATACCTCATATTGAACACCAGTTTCTGTTTATCCGGCAGCGTATGAATGGCTTTCTGAAGAAGAACCTGAATCTCTCCTGCATCACTTTGTACATTGTCTGCAACTAGGTTCTGCATGTGATAATCAGCATCTTCATCCGTTTTCTGCATTTTTTTCATTTTGTTAAGCTGCTGAAGCGCTTCGTTGGTTGCGATCCGGTAAAGCCAGGTGTACAACTGACTGTCCTGCTTGAACTGATGAAAGTTTGAATAGGCTTTAATAAACGTATCCTGTAAAATATCCTGAGACAGCGCATGATCTACAATAAATCTTCGGATATGCCAATACAGCCGGCTTTGGTAAGCATCCATCATCAGGCGAACTCCCTTTTCACGGGATTTTTCGCTGGACATCAACTCAATAATTTCGGCTTCCTTAATCTTCATGGAGATGCATTCGTGGTTTTGATGGCAAATTTAATTAAAAGTTAAATAGGCATTCCAATTTTCAGTCCAAACCAAATAATTATATTTGCTCATATATATTTGCATGAAGATTGTAATTCTCGGTTCGGGCAATATTGCTTTTCATCTGGCCAAGGCTTTTCTCGATAAAAAAATTGAAATTTCCCAGATTTTTGGCAGGAACGAAGACGCCTTGAAAGAAATCTCTGAAAAGTTTTCAATTCCTTACTCTTCCGGAGAACTCGCAGATGCCGATTTCTATTTGATTGCCGTGAACGATGATGCCGTTCAGGAAATTTCCAAAAAGATTAAAAAAGAAAACTGCCTGGTTGCCCACACTTCAGGTTCGCTTCCGAAAGAAATTCTGGAAGGAAATTACCGGAAAGCAAGTTTTTATCCGTTGCAGACCTTTTCGAAATCCAAGGAACTTAATTATGCTGAAATTCCTTTCTTCATTGAAGGCGAAAATGAGGAGGATGTGGAATTGATGAAAAATATTGCGCTGAAAATCTCTCAAAATGTGGCCGTTTCCGATTACGAGAAGAGAAAATACGTTCATCTTACCGCAGTTTTTGCTTGCAACTTTGTGAATCACCTGTTTGCGAGGGCGAAAGAAATTTCCGATTCCCAAAATATTCCGTTTTCGTGGTTTTTCCCTTTAATTGAGGAAACGACTTCGAAAATTTTGCAGATAGAGCCAAAACTGGCTCAAACCGGACCCGCCGTCAGGAACGACGAAAGGGTTTTAAAGCTTCATGAATCTTTACTGATGGATGAAGAACATCTCAAAATCTACAGAACCATGAACGAATCTATAAAAAAAATGTATGAGTTATAAATCGAAACTTTCGGACATTAAAGCCTTTGTATTTGATGTTGACGGTGTTTTTACCGACGGAAGTGTTTATCTGATGCCCGATAACAGCATGTGCCGCGTGATGAATGTTCTGGACGGTTATGCGGTGGTAAAAGCAGTAAAAAATAATTACAAAATAGCAGTAATCACGGGCGGCGACGATCCTGCCGTGCGCAACCGTATCAATTATCTCGGAATTACAGACTATTATACGAAAGTTTCTGATAAATTTCAAAAATTCGAAGAGTTCAAAACAAAATACAATCTGCAGAACGATGAAATTCTGACTATGGGTGATGATCTGCCTGATATGAAAATCATGCGGATTTCCGGAATTTCCGCCTGCCCGATTAATGCGGTTCCCGAAGTAAAGGAAATTTCCGAATACATTTCCCCTGTCCATGGCGGAAAAGGCGCAGTGCGCGATGTAATTGAACAGGTCATGAAAATTCAGGGCAACTGGATTGAAGACAATACCCAATCCGTTTAAATTTAAAAAAAATGAAAATCCTTCTTGCCTCACAGTCTCCCAGAAGAAAAGAACTCCTGCGGGGTTTAGGCTACGATTTTGAAACCGTTCCTTTAGACTGTGATGAAATTTATCCGGAAACTCTTGATGTGAAAGAAATTGCACAATATCTTTCAGAACTAAAGGCAAATGCCTTCCGAAAACTGGAAAAAGACGAAATTTTAATAACTGCCGATACCATTGTCGCTGTTGGAAATGAAGTTCTTGGAAAACCTCAGGATGCCGAACATGCAAAAGAAATGATCAGGAAACTTTCCGGACAAACGCATGAAGTGTACACGGGAATTACCCTCAGAACTTCCGAAAAAACAGTTTCGCAGACCGACGTCGCGTTTGTAGAGATTGAAGAAGTGGGCGATGAAGAAATCGATTTTTATATAGAACGCTGCAAACCTTTCGACAAAGCCGGAAGTTATGGCGTCCAGGAATGGTTCGGAATGGCGAAAATCAAAAAAATTGAGGGCAGTTTCTACACCGTTATGGGCCTTCCAACCCACCTCATCTACCAGCTGCTGCGCGATTGGGAATAATTGACGGATAAAATGGTTCCAAATAATTTTTTCATTATTTTTACAGATAAATAATTGATATTTATTATACTAAAATGATATTTAGCCAGTTATATTTGAATAATGAAAAAAAACATCTTTTACCTCCTCATACTTATCGCGATTGTTTCCTGTGCCACAAAGAAGCCGGAGAAACGTTCTGCTTTTCTGAAGGGCTTTTCAACCAATTACAACACGCTTTTCAATGCCAAAGATGCCCTGAATTACGAGTTTGAAAGCAGAGACAAAGCACATAAGGATAATTTTTACGCGCCGTATATTCCGTTGCTTACGTATGATGAACAGCCGGTTGGAAGCGAACTCGGACAAACTCAACTTCTGACAGACAAAACCACTGCTAACGCCCGTTCGGTTCCCGGACAGCCTGCAAACACTTCCGCCACTGTATTGGAAATTGCTGAGGCCAAAGCTTTAAAAGCGATTGATAAATATTCGGTAACCAGAGATGGTGAAGAAAAAAACAAGGCCATTTTTGATGCTTATATCGTAGTAGCTCAGTCAAGAATTTATCAAAACAAACCTCTTCCTGCGCTTGATGCACTCAATTATCTTTTCACCAACATGAAGGATGACAAACGGATTCCTCTGGCAAAAATTTATCAGGGTTTAGCGTACGCTAAAATGAAGGATTACCATAAAGCAGAAGATATTTTCACCCAGCTTAAAAGTCAGAAACTGGATAAAGATTATGAAAAACTTCTGAGCATTTACTTCTCCGAATCACTTCTGAATTCAGGAAAAAAAGACAAAGCCATTCAGGAACTGGAAAACGCGTTTGCTGTGAATGGAAACCGCAAAATCAAAAGCCGTGTCGCATTTCTGAGAGGCCAGATTCTGGCAAGTCAGGGAAAAAATGAACAAGCGCGCGAAAGTTTTCTTTCTGCTTACCAGCTTGCGAATGATTTTGAGTTTGAAGTAAAATCGCAGATTGAAATTGCAAAAACTTATAATGGTAAAGGCGATTACAACGGCGCTAAGGAATATCTGGAAAAAATAAGCAAGAAAGGAACGTATGGTTCCCGAAAAAATGAATTTTACTACGCGTTGGGATTAATGGCCGCGAAAGCCGGAAAAAAAGAGGAAGCTTCTGCCTTTTTCAGGAAATCACTGAACGAAAAAGTTTCCGATCCGCAGATCAGGGGTTTAAATTATTATGAGATCGGGAAAAGCTATCTGGAGGATAACGAATATATCTCAGCCGGAGCTTTTTATGATTCCGCATTGGCTTCAATGACCTACGAACCTTCTAAAATTTTATTGAAGGAACAGTCGGAATACATTAAAAAAATTGCAAAAAACTATTATCTCATCAAAAAAAATGACAGCATTCTGGCTTTAACGCGAATGAATGAAAACCAGCGGAATGACTACTTCGCTGCATACATTACCAAAATAAAAGCGAAGGAAGAACAGGAAGAATTGGCCCGGAAACGGGATGAAAGAGCCAAGGATTTTGCCGGCGGCGATTACATTGCGAATTCAATTTTTGCCAATAACAGCACTGGTTTTCAGGATTTTTCCGGTTCCAAAGGCTTCTATTTTGCCAACCAGAACAATGTCTCCAAAGGCTCGGCTACGTTCAAACAGGTTTGGGGAAACAGAGCCTTGTCCGATAACTGGAGGTATTCCGCAAGAATGTCTTCCATCGATGATTTAAAAAATGATGCGTTGGGCATTACGTCAGTACAGAATCCGAGAAGGTTTGAAGCTTCTTTTTACACCGAAAAAATACCGACAGACCAGAATGTTCTGTCGAGCCTCAAAAAAGACCGTGATACGGCTTCACTTGGTCTTGGAATCATGTACGAGAATTTCTTCTCCAACACTCCGCTTGCTACGAAAACACTGTATGATCTGGTAGATCAGAAGCCGGAAGAAAAAGTAATGTTGCAGACGCTTTACGAGATTTTCGCGATGAATTATGAAAAAAATCCTTCCGCCGGAGAAAGAGCAAAACAGATTCTTTTGGCCGAATATCCATATACTTCTTACGCAGAATTCGCAAGAAATCCAAGGAACAATTCTTTCGTAAAGTCGAATGTGGAAGCAGAAAATTCATATAAAACCGCTTTTGCCCTGTATGAAAATGAAAGGTTTGAAGAAAGCAAAAGCACGATTGAAAAAGCGCTCACCGCTTATCCAAAAGATGCACTGGTCCCGAAACTGTCGCTGCTGAATGCCTTTAATGCAGGAAAAACAAGCGGAAAGGAAATTATGATCCTACAGCTCGAACAGATTGCCCTGAATTATGGAAAAACACCGGAAGGCGAAAAGGCCAAAGAAATGCTGCTTTACCTTAAAAGTGATATTGGAGTACAGATGACCGACAGTCAGGGGAAAATCATAGTGAGTCCAGCCCCCAAAGCGCCTGAAAAGAAAATTGACATCGCGGTCCCCGAAGAAGTGCGAGAAATGCAGAGAAAACTCGAACAGGAGGAGGCCACGCTTCAGAAAAGAAGACAGGAAAAGAGGCAGAATTTGCAGATGGAACCACAGGAAATACAGATCAAAAAATAGAATAAAGCGAAGATTATTCTTCGCTTTTCTTTTTCTTGACACCCTGAAATTCTTTCAGATAAAACGGCTCGAAATACGCCACATCCTCAAAATCGCTTTTCAGGAATTTCTCAACCGATTTTTTAATCAAAAATTTGGCTGAAGGATAAACATTCGCATTAAATTCCGCATTAGTAAGGTGAAGAAGTTCCTGGGTTTTAGGTGCACCGTCGCCAATGAAAAGCACTTTTTTATCTTTAAAATCCTCAAAAGAATGTTCATCAAGAATTTTTGCTTGAGTTGGCGTGAGCATTTCGCCCGTACTTCCATTGAAAACAGCCGTATAAACCTCCATTCTTCGCGCATCGATCAAGGGGATGATGTATCCATAATCCTGTCCTAAAAAAGGCTCTATCATGGTTTCCATGGAATTTACAGCAATAAGCGGAATTTTTAAACCATAACAGAACCCTTTCGCGGAAGATGCGCCAATCCGTAAACCTGTATATGAACCGGGACCCATTCCGAGGGAAACGGCGTCCAGATCCTTCAACGTGATTGCTGCGCCTTCCAAAGCCCACTTCACAAAAGTATGCAGACTTTCGGACTGTTTATAGTTTTCGGAGATTTCTTCGCATAAACACAGCAATTCTTCACCATCAGAAATGGCGACCGAACAGTTTTTTGAAGAAGTTTCGAGGTGGAGGATTTTCATTTTTGAGAATGTGATTTTTATTATTTCAGGAATCCGTTTTTTCTGATTTCTCTGTATATTTCTGCAATGTTTTCCGGAACATTTCCGGGAGTCAACCAATTTATATCTAAACCATGGTGTTTGGCGGTCATCATCAGGTTATGATTATTCGCTATTAGGATTCCAAGTTCCTTTAATTCATCAGATAATTCCGTAAAATAATCCTCATGAAGTTTATCGATAATGAGCATTACTTTGAAAATCCGGGCAATGACTGCGATATTGAATTTTTGATCATTTCGGCTCCGGACCGATAAGTTTTCTTTATTCAATTTCAAAACTTGATTCAGCATCCACAAATTAAGCCAGGCTTCCCCCAATTTGTCTTTGGTAATAAAAACATGTTCGCTGATGATGCCGCTCATGGAACGGATTTCCACATTTAAATAATCTGCAGAGCGGAAGTTTTGCGTCGCTCTTTTTATTTCCGAATCCAGCCTTTGCTTCACAGCATCTCTTCTCTGATCTGCGGTTTGCTCGCTTACCAGTTCAAAAAGCAGGCGTTCTGTTAAAAGCCGGTCCTTCTTTAAAAGCCTTAAAATAAGTTTGTCTTTTTCTGAAGAAGGGAGATTGCTTATCGCTTCTTTCAGTTCTTTTGGAGAGGTCATTTATTCAGTATTTCTTGAAACAATGAATTGATAAGTTATTTTTTATAAACCGTTCTCGGTTCGCTTTGCGCATTCGGATAAATCGTAAGGTCCGAAATCGCTACATGTTTTGGGGCATTGATGCAATAGGAAATAGCGTCAGCAATATCTTCAGGTTCCAGCGCTTTATAGCCTTCATAAACTGTTTTTGCCCTTTCTTCGTTGCCTTTAAAACGGACACTGGAAAAATCCGTTTCCACCAATCCGGGCTGGATATTCGTTATTTTGATGCCGAATTCGGTGAGTTCAAGCCGCATTCCGTCAGAAATTATATCTACTGCTTTTTTCGAAGCGCAATACACCACTCCGTTTGCATAAGTCTGACGGGCCGCAACAGAAGATATGTTCACTATATGTCCGGAGTTTCTTTCTTTCATACCCGGAATGATGAGTTTAGAAACATAGAGGATTCCTTTTACATTTCCGTCGATCATCGCGTCCCAGTCCTCAATTTTTCCGTCTGCAAGGGAATCCAGACCGTGCGCATTTCCGGCGTTGTTGATGAGAACATCAATGTTCTTCCAGTTTTCCGGAAGTGTTTTAATTGCATTTTCGGTCTCTTCAAAATACCGTTGGTCGAAATTCAGACTAAAAATTTCGGTAAAAGCGGAAAGCTCTGCTTTTGTTTGCTCCAAGGCATCAGTTCTCCGTCCGCAAATGATGAGTCTGAAACCATTCTTGGCCAGTAATGTTGCGGTGGCTCTGCCTATTCCGGACGTGGCTCCGGTTATGAATGCTGTTTTCATTTAATGTCGTATTGTCGGTGATTAATTGGCATCGAAACTCTGAAAAGCATCTTCAATATGAGTCATTTGAAGGACGCCTTTTTCGTCGGGAAGCACGGTGATGATGTCGAACCGAACTTCCTGATCGATGTTTCTTTCTTTCATAAAGAAATCTGCACACATCACAATTGATTTTATTTTCTTTTTGGTAACGGCTTCCTGGGGCTCGATGACGGTGTTATAACTTCTGGCTTTAACTTCCACTACAACGATCCGGTTTTCAAATTCGGCCACAATATCAATTTCGGCCTTCTGAAAACGGAAATTTCTGGCTAAAATTTTATAATTTTTTTTAGCTAAAAAATCAGCGGCCAAATCTTCTGCAAGATTACCAAAATCGTTGTGTTCAGCCATTACTTTATACATTTAAATGCCCACCAAATCAGCAGGATCTGCAATGGTAAGCGTAAAACGGTAAACCAGAAGCCTTTTCTTTTCTGGACGTAATATTTCCGAGACATTTCAATATTTGCCGGGAAAACAGCGATCAATAAAGCAATGGTTAAATAAGCGCCGACCGTTTGGGTTTTTGAAAATAACAATAGAAACCCACAAATGATTTCGGCGATTCCGCTCAGCACCACCAGAAGTCCAGGCGCCGGCAAATAAGCCGGCATAATTTTTAAATAGAATTTAGGAGAAATAAAATGCAAAATTCCTGCGGTAATCAGAAGCGCAGCAAAAATGTATCTTGAAAATTCCATAACATCCATCAGAATTCTATTGTACAGCGAGTGCCTGAATTGAGTTTAATATTAGCGCCGATAATTAAGGGCCGGTTATCAAAAATATGCCCGTTCGGAAAACCGAAAACCGCCGGAAAATCATACCTGGAAATCCGTTCTGAAATCAGTTTACAGGCAAATTTATCAAAACTCTCGTTATAATTTTTATTGTCTTTTTCATCTTCCATGAGCGTCATTCCACCCACAATAAGTCCTTTAATCTTCCTGAAAACGCCTGCCATTTCGAGTGACATTAACATCCGGTCGAGCGCATAGAATTTCTCGCCGATATCTTCTATAAAAAGGATTTTATCCTCAAAATCGAATGAATAAGGAGTGCCCAAAAGCGCATAAATCAATGCCAGATTCCCGCCAACCAGCATTCCTTCTGCGTTTCCGGGTTTATTGTATTGAGTTCTTTCAACAGAATAGTGCGGTAGCTTTCCCTTCAGAATATAAAAAGTCTGCTCATAACTTTCCGAACTCACTCCGAAACCCGATGTTTTCACCGTTTGTGAATGAATGGAAGCAAAACCTTTTTTCAACAGATAACTCTGAATTACCGTATTGTCTGAATATCCGATAAACCATTTGGGATTTTTGAGGAATTCGGCTAACTGAATACCTTCTAAAAGGTGTTGACAGCCATATCCTCCTCTTGACGCCCAAATTGCTGAAATTTCGCCGTCGTTGAGCGCCCAGTTAAGGTCTTTGGTTCTCTCCTCTTCCGTTCCGGCGTATGAGTAGCCATTTGCGAACTTTGTGTAAACGTGTTTTCCCAAAACCGGTTCGTAACCATTTGCCTGAATAAGTTCCAATCCTTTTTCCAGCTGAGATTCTTCCACGGCTCCGGCCGGAGAAATAACGGCAATCCGGTCTCCTTTTTCTAATGATTTAGGGAAGATCATAGCTTTCATTCGCTTTGTTTTTGCTGAGTCTGTTCAGCCTGTTCGAGCTTTTTATCGAACTGATTGAACATTTTGAAACTCTGTAGAAAGATAAAAATGCTGAATCCTACCAGAACAAATCCCACTCCTTTCCGGATCTGATTGGCTAATTTTTCCGTCAGTTTGTAATGAAACTGCTTAGCCAGCGATATTTTAAAGAAATCAATCACGAGATAGGTTCCCATCACTGCGGTCATGTATAAAAGGAATTCATCAAGTTTTGGATAGGCATTCCGCACCGAAATTACAGTAACAAGCCAGAAAAGGACAACTCCAATATTCAAAATATTAAAGAAAAAGCCATTGAGGAAGGTTTTCAGATAATTTTGCTCTATCATTTTTTCTTCGCCCGGCAAATGCATCTTCGTTTTTGAAACGATCATGTACACCGCATAAATGAGGATTATAAAAGAGGTGATCCTATAAAATCCGGGATGTTTATCGATAATTTCCACCAGATCTCCGCTTGCAAAAAAAGCTGCGGCAATGCAGAGAATATCGGCAAATATTACCCCTAGATCCAAAGCCAGGGCGTGTTTCGGTCCGCGGGAAAAGCTGGTTTCAATCAGCAGGAAAAAAATAGGTCCTATGAAAACCAGACTCAGCATAATTCCCAGTCCGATCGCGGATAACAGAAGTTCTATCATTAGTTAGCTTCAGTACAAATTACTTTTTACTCAGAAATAATCTTGAAATCCAGTTGTTTCTGAATTAAATTGGCTTTCGTCACCTGAATGTTAACCTTATCACCCAACTGGTATTTATTGCCGGTTCTGGCGCCCTGAACCAAATGGTTTTTGGCATCATAGCTGTAAGAATCGTCCATTAAGTCGCGTAGCTTGATCAAACCTTCTGCCCCGTTTTCAGGAATCTGAACCCAGAAACCGAAATCGGCAACTCCGGATATAACGCCCGTGAACGTCTCTCCCAAATGTTTCTGCATAAATTTCACCTGCATGAATTTAATGGAATCCCGTTCTGCATCGGCAGCAAGCCTTTCCATTGCACTGCAGTGCTTCGATTTCTCTTCGTATTCCGGTTTGTAAGGCGATCTTCCTCCGTCAAGATAATGCTGCAAAAGACGGTGCGCAATAAGATCGGGATATCGTCGGATCGGAGAAGTAAAATGCGAATAATATTCAAACCCCAATCCGTAATGGCCAATTGGTTCTGTAGAATAAACCGCTTTACTCATGGAACGCATGGCGAGGGTTTCGATCATATTTTCTTCACCCTTTCCTTTAACTTCGAGAAGAAGTTTGTTTAAAGATTCTGCCACTTTTTTGGTGTTTGCCAAATCCATCTGGTAACCGAAGGTGGATACAAAATCCCGTAAAGCTTCTAATTTGGCAGGATCCGGATCATCGTGAATCCTGTAGATAAAAGTATTTCCGGTCGGATCGCCACTACGCTTCAGGGAAACGAATTCGGAAACCTTCCGGTTGGCCAGGAGCATGAATTCTTCAATCAAATGGTTGGAATCTTTGCTGACTTTGAAGTACACCCCAATTGGTTCATTATTCTCATCCAAATTAAAGCGCACTTCGCTGCGGTCGAAAGTAATGGCGCCGTTATTTATCCTGGTTTTCCTTAAAATTTTCGCAAGACGGTCGAGAACAAGAATCTCCTCGGCAAGGTCTCCTTCTTTGGTTTCAATTCTTTCCTGGGCCTCTTCGTAGCTGAATCTTCGGTCTGAATGAATCACTGTTCGGCCAAACCATTCTTTCACCACATCTGCATTGTCATCAAGTTCAAAAACTGCTGAAAAGGTATATTTATCTTCATTTGGGCGGAGTGAACATACATCATTACTCAACACTTCAGGAAGCATTGGGACAACTCTGTCTACAAGGTAAACCGATGTTGCACGTTCAAAGGCTTCATCATCCAGCAAAGTTCCCGGTATTACATAATGGGAGACATCTGCGATGTGAACTCCAATTTCCCAGTTTCCGTTTTCGAGTTTCTGAATAGAAAGTGCATCATCAAAATCTTTTGCATCTTTCGGGTCGATCGTGAAGGTGCAGATTTTCCGCATGTCGCGGCGTTTTTCCACTTCACTTTCATGAATCTGCCGGTCGATGGCTTCTGCCTCTCTGTCAACCTCTTCAGGAAAAGTATAAGGCAGGCCGTATTCGGCTAGAATGGAATGAATCTCCGTTTCATGTTCGCCAGGAGCTCCAAGTACTTTTATGATCTCGCCTTCAGGGTTTTTTTCGCCCGGCTTCCACTGAATCATTTTAACAACTACTTTATCTCCGTCTTCAGCGCCGCCGATTTTTCCTTTGGGTACAAAAATATCGGTGTTGATGGTTTTTTTGTCACACACCACGAAACCAAAATCTTTGTGCTGGATGAGCTGAAAAGTTCCGACAAACTGATCTCTTTTTCTCTCAATAACTTCGAGAACAGAGCCTTCCATTTTTTTTCCTTTATAATGGTAGGTTACAATGAGCACTTTATCGCCCTGCAGCGCATCTTTCACGTTTTTGGAATGGATAAAGACGTCATCGTTCATGCCTTCCACCTTAACATAGGCATTTCCGGCCTGGTTGAAATCGATCACGCCAGTCAGTGTTCCTTCAATTTTCAGGTTAAGGATGAATTTTCCTTTTTCCACTTCAATGATCCTGTCATCTGCCAAAAGTTTGTGCAGGGTCTGGATAACGAGTTCGCGCTGGCGCGGATTTTTATAATCAATACCATCTGAAATCTGTTTGTAATTGTAGATTTTGGTGGAATTCCCGTTCATGAAACTTAGGATCAAACGTCCGATTTCCTGGAGTTTCGTATTGTTTTTGGGCGATATAAATTTGCTTTTTTTAGCCATAATTTTTTATTTTTTCTTTGAAAAAGTTAACAGAAGGAGATCTTCTCGACTCTGTTTTGGTGTCTTCCGCCTTCAAATTCAGTAGAAAGGAAAGCATCAACCATTTTTAAAGCCAGTTCTTCCGAAACGAATCTTGCCGGAACTGCCAACATGTTGGCATTGTTATGCTGCCTTGCCAGTTCTGCCAATTCCACTTCCCAACAGAGCGCACAGCGGATTCCCTGATGCTTGTTAGCCGTGATCTGAACGCCGTTCCCGCTTCCGCAGATCAGGATACCGAATTCATTTTCACCGTTTTCAACTGAAGTGGCTGCGGGATGAACAAAATCGGGATAATCCACAGAATCTTTGGAAAAAGTGCCGAAATCTTTTATTTCATATTTCCCTTCGAGATGCTTTTTTATCATTTCTTTGTAATCGAAACCGGCATGATCACACGCAATTGCTAACTTTTTCATTATAGTTTTAATATAGAATTTTCAATTCTTACAAATTTAATACTATTAAAATAAATAGGGTAGGATTGCAGCGTAAATCTTATAAATCATTCAGCAACATTATAATTTTGGAATGAAATAGCAGCAAAAAATGAAATATTAGACAACTTGTGAAGATGACCCCGAAAAGCTGTTGGTAAGTTTGCAAAAAAATAGCTTTTTTTATTCACATTAAATTCATATTGGATTTTGTTTCCGGATTATCCTACATTTATTTTGAGAAAGTTTGGGGATGAATAGGAGCACATTCTCCATAACGCAGTTCCCAATAATATCCATTTTCTGGACTTACTGACAAATGTTGGTAAAGAAATTATATATCTGGATTACAACTGTTTGCAATGTTAATTAAATATGAACTCAACAGCTACTCGCTGTGGCTAAATAAAGAGGAATTATTTCTCAACAAAAGCACACGCTACAACAACAGTATTCATTTTTCTTTTATTAAAAAAAAAGATAATGTAGATAAGATGAAGCTTTGTGGATTGTGGATTTTAAAATGAAATTTAATTTCAAACAGACTGAATAAATCTTAAATTTGTGGAACTAAAAAGACGAACAGATGAAAACAATCGAAGATTTCAATTTTAAGGACAAAAAGGCGTTGGTGCGTGTAGATTTCAATGTGCCGCAAAGTGCAGACCTGAAAGTAACGGATAACTCCCGGATTCAGGCCGTAAAACCTACGATCGATAAAATTTTGAAAGACGGCGGTGCAGTGATTCTGATGACCCACCTCGGAAGACCTCAAGGTAAACATTTAGACGAATTTTCGTTGAAAAATATTGTTCCGGAAATTGAAGAAGTTTTGGGAAATACAGTAAAGTTTTGTCCGGATTGTATGGGTGATGATGCCACAAAGATGGCCGAAAGTCTGAAACCCGGAGAGGTTCTTCTGTTGGAAAACCTAAGATTTTATGATGAAGAAGAGAGTGGTGACAGTGAATTCGCTGAAAAACTTGCAAAGTATGCTGATGCTTATGTAAATGATGCCTTCGGAACAGCACACAGAAAACACGCTTCTACCGCAGTAATTGCAAAATATTTCCCATCAACTAAATTTTTCGGTTTGTTGATGTCCAAAGAGCTTGAAGCCATCAATAAGGTTCTGGGGAGCGGTGAAAAACCTGTTACCGCGATTTTGGGAGGTTCTAAAGTCTCCACAAAGATTACCATTATTGAGAATATTTTACCCGCAGTCGATAATCTGATCATTGGTGGCGGAATGGCTTTTACCTTTATTAAAGCTTTGGGCGGAAAGATTGGTAAATCATTGTTAGAAGAAGACAAAATGGGTCTTGCTCTAGAAATAATTGAGAAAGCGAAAGCTCAGAATGTGAAATTATATCTTCCGGTTGATGCCATTATTGCAGATGAATTCAGCAATGATGCGGAAATAAAAGAAGAAGAAATTTATGATATTCCGGACGGATGGATGGGTATGGATGTCGGGAAGAAAACACAGGAACTTTTTAATGATGTGATCATGAATTCCAGAACGATTTTATGGAACGGACCGGTTGGTGTTTTTGAAATGCCAAATTTCTCAGCCGGAACAATTTCGTTGGGAGACAGTATTGCTGAAGCCACAAAGTTAGGGGCATTTTCCCTTGTTGGGGGAGGTGACAGTGTTGCCTTTGTTAAACAATTCGGTTATGAAGACAAAGTGAGTTATGTTTCTACAGGAGGCGGAGCTATGTTGGAAAGTCTGGAAGGAAAAGAACTTCCTGGAATCGCAGCGATCAACAGCTAGAAAATTATTCAATATAATATCAGAAAAGTTGCCAACTCTTGGCAACTTTTTTCGTTTGTATAAAAATCAGAAAAAAAAGAAATAGTTTAGGTACTTAGAAATTTTCACTGGAAGTAATTTTGAGTAGATTTTAGGAAATCCAGCGAAAAATTGAGTCTCAGAAACCGTTCAAAAATCAAAAAACTATTTTTTTCCGATAATATATATCAAACTCGAAAATTCGCCTGTTTTTGAGGCTTTAAAATTAGAAACTGCTCCGTAAATGAAACCTTTAAGCCAAAATAACGGTGATTTTCTGTATTTTTCGCTCAGCATCGAAATATAAAACGAGTCGAGTAGGAGGGGTTTAATTTTTTTAATTTGCCAGTTTTGCTTGTTCATTAATTTTTCCATTCCGGTTTTGGAAAAATGGAACACATGTCTCGGTACATCATAAGCTGCCCAAAATTCCCGGTATCTCATTGCATCGTCTGAAGTATGATTCGGAACTGCGATTATAAGCAATCCGTTGGTTTTCAGTTTATTATAAAATATTTTTAGTATATCCTGTTGATTTTCAATATGTTCGAAAACATGCCAAAGGGTAATGGCATCTAAACTTGCGTCCTGTATTGTATTAAGATTACTGATTAACTGTGTTTTTGTTAATTTTTTGGAAGCAAACTCCCTCGCAGATTTGTTTGGTTCATATCCAAAGGTCTGAAAATCCTGCTCGACAAATTTCAGAAATTCGCCGGCGCCGCACCCATAATCCAGAACCTTTGCATTTAAATGCAGTTCTTTTGCAAGGATATTTCTTTTGTAGTTGAGATTGAAACTCTGAAGAAATTTATAAAGCTTTTCTTTGATGCTTCCTGAATCCTGATGATGAGAAATATACGCTTTGCTTTCGTAATAGGCAGCCATATTTTCAGGAATTGGATGAGTCTTCAGTACTCCTGCAGTTTCCGTTTCTCTGAGTTCAAAATTTTCTCCGGTGAGGAAGTGATCCTTAATTTTCATCATTACAAAATATTTTCATCAATGTTTCACGTGAAACATTATCTTCCTAAATAAATTAAAAGTACATTAATGTCAGCTGGCGAAACCCCGCTGATACGGCCTGCCTGTGCAATGGTTTTCGGTTTAATCTTATTCAGTTTCTGCTTGGCTTCAGAGGATAGGGAGTTGATGACCATAAAATCAAAATCTTCAGGGATTTTTATCGTTTCCAATCGGTTGAGTTTGGCTACATTTTCTTTCTCTTTTTCAATATAGCCTTTATACTTGATGTTGATTTCTGCCTGCTCCTTTACTTCGTCAGCATAAACGGAGGAAGTTTCTTTAATAAAATCAATATTTTCAAGAACCTGCAGCGTCATATTGGGTCTAGTGAGAATCTGTGCGGCCCTGTATGCCTGATCAACAGGGGAGGAATCTATGGTTTCCAAAATTGGATTGATGATGCCCGGTTTTAAAGAAGTATCTCTCAAAAAAGCTTCCAGTTCATTACTTTTTTTGATTTTTTCCTGAACATTAATCAGTCGTTTTTCATCAGCTAAACCTAAATTGTAAGCCTTTTCTGTCAAACGGATATCGGCGTTATCCTGCCTTAAAAGCAGTCTGTACTCAGCTCTGGAAGTAAACATGCGGTACGGTTCTTCGGTTCCTTTTGTGATCAGATCATCAATCAGAACTCCAATATATGCTTCGTCGCGGTTGAGGATAAATTCTTCTTTTCCGTGAACTTTATTATGGGCATTTATTCCGGCCATTAATCCCTGACCGGCCGCTTCTTCGTAACCTGTTGTGCCGTTGATCTGTCCCGCAAAATATAGATTTTCGATCAGTTTTGTCTCGAGAGTATGGTTGAGCTGTGTAGGAGGGAAGTAATCATATTCAATGGCATAACCAGGGCGGAATACCTTCACATTTTCGAATCCCGGTATATATTTCATGGCTTTTAACTGGATATCTTCCGGCAATGATGAACTGAAACCGTTTACATAAATTTCAACGGTTCTCCAGCCTTCCGGCTCCACGAACAACTGGTGACGCGTTCTTTCAGCAAAACGGTTGATTTTATCTTCAATGCTTGGACAGTATCGCGGTCCGATACTTTGAATAGTGCCGTTAAACATAGGACTCCGGTCGAAACCTTCGCGGAGAATATCATGTACTTGTTCATTGGTGTAAACAATGTGACAGCTTAGCTGCTTTGTAAGTTTTGGGGTGTCGGAATAAGAGAATTTCTGGGGATTTTCGTCCCCTTTCTGTTCCTCCATTTTGGAATAATCCAGTGATCTTCCGTCCACGCGCGGTGGAGTACCGGTTTTCATACGTCCTGCTTCAAAACCCAATGAAACGAGCTGTTCAGTGATCCCAAATGCGCGGGGTTCACCCATTCTGCCACCTCCAATTTGCTTGTCGCCGACATGAATCAAACCGTTCAGGAAAGTTCCGTTAGTCAATACGACTGACTTGGCTTTTATTTGAATTCCCAACGAAGTGGTGACGCCGCAAACTCTACCATTTTCAATGATAAGACTTTTAACCATATCCTGAAAAAAATCCAGATTTGGGGTGTTTTCGAGGGCAATTCTCCATTCTTCCGCAAACATCATCCTGTCATTCTGTGTTCGTGGAGACCACATTGCCGGTCCTTTGGAAAGATTGAGCATTTTAAACTGTATCGCAGATTTATCGGCAATGATCCCGGAATAACCGCCCATCGCATCTATTTCGCGCACGATCTGACCTTTCGCAATTCCGCCCATTGCAGGATTACAGGACATTTGTCCGATCGTCTGCATATTCATCGTAACAAGCAGGGTTTTTGAGCCCAGATTTGCTGCTGCAGCTGCAGCTTCACAGCCGGCGTGACCTGCACCAACAACGATGACGTCATATATTTCATTTATCATTACTTGAAATTAAAATGTTTCACGTGAAACATCAGTGTTTTTAAATGGAAGATCAGGTTCATTCAGGCTTTACACTTAAATAAAAATCTTCTTTTCTGCGCATTTCTTCGATTTCCATTTGTGACTTATCCCTATAACCACACAAATGTAAAAGCCCATGAGCAAGCACTCTGTGAAATTCGGAATCATAGTTTTTCTGATGGAGATCTGCATTTTCAGAAACGCGGGGCAAAGATACGAAAATATCACCTGAAATTATTTTGCCCTTTACGTAGTCGAACGTAATGATGTCGGTGTAATAATCGTGTTGAAGATAATCACGGTTTACCTGAAGCAGATACTCGTCATCGCAAAAAATGTAATTGATGTCGCCCATTTTTCTGTTTTCGGAAATAATTAGATTTTCCAGCCATTTTATGGTGTTGGAAGGAATTTCAATCTCGTCTATACTTTCAAAGAAAAAATGTATCATGCTAAAACCAATGTCCTAAAATTACACTGAATACGCCGTTATTTCGGTTTAAAGAATGGCTGTAGTTAAGTTTAATCTGCCCGAAAGGTGATTTATATCCTGCCGTTAGTCCTGCAGAAGATTCAGAGATGTGGAAAAGGTCATCTACCTGAATATTGTTAAATAGATTTGCTGCACTCACAGTAGCTTCAGCGTAATAATTTTTATACACTTTAAACTGAAGGGTGTTGGAAGCCGTTAAAAGATTAGTGGAACTCATCTGCCCAAACTCATAACCCTGAAATGCGGTAAAATTGCCTAAAATCTGTTCGAAAATCCCTCCAATACGGTACTGATAAAATTTATTGATGTCGTTTCCAATCGTCAGACCTGCGAAAACGCCAACTCGGTACGAGAGCCATCCGGTGAGCGGGAAATTGATCTGAGACGTGACTTTCGTCTGAAATGTTCGCCCTTCCTGATCGTCGTTCAGTAAATCAAGGATCTTTCCTTCTGCATTTAACAGAAATCCTTTCGTTGGAAAGCTTTTGTCATCCTGAGTGTCGCTTTTAATGAATACATACGGATTTAAGAAATTTTTGGAGCCTGAATACTCTGCATTGCCGCTGATTTTGGATTCATAGTAGTCATGACTGAATCCGCCACCGATCGCGAACTTATCGCGCCAAATCGACTGTATAAAGGCTTCATTGTGTAACCAGTTCCAGCTGTCATATACATTGGAATCGATATCTTTCAAATCAAGTGACATTCCGGAAGCGTAAATTCCAAACCCGGGAATATATCCGTTATCAATAAAATAATTGAAGTAATAACGAGGCTTGTCGCCTACAACGATATCCAGGGAGACGGTAGAGTTTTTAAACAGTAAACGCTTCGCGGTAGCATTAAGAAGCAAACCGGTCTTGAACACTTCATCATAGTGCAGTCCGAATTTCAGAAAAATGCGCGTATCATCTTCGGTTACATTAATTTTGAGGTAATTTTTATCATTTTGCTGAACGATATCATAATTGATGAGTGTATAGTTATTGGTTGCATACAGTTTATCAATCATTTTGTTGATCCCGCCGTAGGTAAGAAGTGCCGGAAGCTTGAGGTTCATTTTTCCCTGAACATAATTTTCCCCAAAAATGTGGTTGTTTTCGAGAATTAAACTGTCGATTTTATAGACATTTGAATATACTGAATTAATAGGAGCGCGCAGAAGATCTACCTTCTTTTTGGGAAGGAGTGAGAGAACGCGTGAATATTTTTGTGCTTCGGCATATCCGGAATCCAGAATCGCCTGTTTTGCATCATAACTCGTAGCGCTCATGCCCGTTAAATCCGGATGGATATTGATATCTGTATAAGCGTACTGGTTTTTCGTTTCTTTCTGAATGCCAAAATCAATCACCTGATTCAGAATCGCAATGGCACTCTGAAGATTTGCGCGGTTAGAAAGCCCCTGACTCAGGTCAACGCCAATTACAACATCAATTCCCTTGTCTTTCAGAGGTTTAGAAGGATAGTTAATCGTCATAGCACCGTCGATGTAAAGGGAATCTCCGATTTTTACCGGATCCATTAGCGAAGGGAATGCCGAGCTTGCCATAATGGAACTAACCAGATCGCCTTTTTCAAAAACTTGCATTTTTCCGCTCTCCAGGTTGGTTGCAATACACATAAAAGGGATTGGCAATTTAGAGAAATCCTCAATTACAGAAACATTTTTGAAAAGTTCTTTCAGCAGATAAATGTTTTTTTGGCCGGTAGAAATGGCTTTCGGTAAAACATTGAATTTACCGTCCTTTACGGGAATGGTAAGGATGTATTTGTCGACCGCTTTATTGAAGAAACTGGTTTCCTGCCGCGTTTTTTCATTGGCAATGATGGTGTAAAAATCAGTATCGATGACTATTTTTTCGATTTCTTTACCTGTGTAACCGGATGCGTAAAGTCCACCAACAATTGCTCCCATACTTGTTCCTGAAATATAATCTACCTTAACTCCCAATGAGTCAAGCACTTTCAGAACGCCAATATGGGCAAATCCTTTAGCTCCACCTCCGGAAAGCGAAAGTCCGATCTTTGGATTTTTGGGAATTACGAAGCCATCTTTTACCTGAGCATTCAATGAAAAGCTCAAAATAATAAGAAAGGAAAGGATGCAAAGTTTTTTCATTAGTCTTTTATATAGATTCTTTTGACCCGCGCCGAAATGGAAGTCAGGACTTCGTAAGGAATAGTACCGCAATATTCTGAAAATTCCTCAAGTGTAGGATCAGCATTAAAAATAGTTACTTCATCACCCTCTTTGGCAGGATGATTTCCAATATTAATCATCATCATATCCATACAAACATTACCAACGATAGGACAAAGGCTTTTGTTAATGCCCACTTTACCCACTTCATTTCCGATGAGCCGCGGAATTCCGTCAGCATAGCCTACCGGAATTGTAGCAATGCAGGTATCATTTTCCGCGCGGTATTTCCTGCTGTAACCCACCGATTCTCCTTTTTTGACCTCTGAGATCTGCGAAATAACGGTTTTAAAACGTACTGCGTTTTTCAGTTGTTTTTTTACTTTTGTATTTGCCGATATTCCCACCATTCCAATCCCGATTCTCACCATATCAAACTGATATTCAGAGAAATTGACAATCCCCGAAGTGTTCAGGATATGTCTTAAAGGGTTATAGTCAAGTCCTTTACACAACTTTTCCGAGTTTTTTGTAAAAATTTTGATTTGTTCAAAGGTATATTCTTTTTCTTCAGGAACATCAGATGAAGAAAGATGACTGAAAATGGACTCAACCTCAACTTCCATACCATTTAACTTTTGGATGAGTTCATCTATTTCATCTTCTTTAAAACCAAGGCGGTGCATTCCGGTTTCTAACTTGATATGGATGGGATATTTTTTCTGAATTCCCTTCTGTCTCAATTGTTGGTAAAAAAGATCCAAAACCCTGAAGCTGTAGATTTCAGGCTCCAAATCATATTCAATGATCGTATCGTAGCTGTGCCGCTCCGGATTCATGACCATGATCGGGATCGTAATGCCTTTTTTTCTCAGATCAGCACCTTCGTCAGCGAACGCAACTCCCAGATAATCAATATGGTGGTGCTGTAAAAATTCGGCCATTTCGTAGCCACCCAAACCGTAGCTGTTGGCTTTCACCATTGCCATCATCTTGGTTTCCGGTTTCAGTAGCGATTTATGAATATTGATGTTGTGCAGAACGGCATTGAGATTCACTTCCAGAACTGTATCGTGTTTTTGGAGTTCAAGATAATTTTTTACTTTTTCAATCTCAAACTTTCTCGCTCCTTTTAGTAAAATAAGTTCGTTTTCAATTTGGTCAAGCTGATGACTGTCAATGAGTTCAGAAGTAGTATTAAAAGTAAAAGTTTCAGTTTCAAAAAGGGTTTCATATTGGCCGATTTCTTCTCCTACCAGAAAAACTTTGCTGAAGTGCTGTGCGTTGGTGAGTTGAGCAACTTTAAGATACAGGCTTTCGGAATCTTTTCCTTCAACAAAATCGGTCAGAACCAGAGACTGTTTCTTTTTTTTATATTCTTTAATGAACTGGAAGGCAATCTTTAACGAATCGAGGTCAAGATTGAAAGAATCATTGATAAGCAGATTATTTCTCAAGCCAGTGATGCTCTCGAGCCTCATTTCCACGGGTTTCAGCGAACTGATTTTTTCTCTGATCTTTTCATTGCTGAACCCGAACTCTTTCAAAACGGCGATAATGCAGAGGGCATTCGACAGGGTAGCTTCGTCTCTTTGATAAATAGGAAGTGTAATTTCTTCCTCAAAATATTTGAAAGTGATATCTGACTTTTTGTTTTTCCAGTCACTTTTGACGTGCAGATTGTTATGTTCTTTAAAACCGTAAGATATTAATCTTTTACTTGAGAATTCATCATTTATTCGTTTAGAAACGAAGTCATTGTCACCATTAAAAATGATGGTAGTACTGCTTTCGAAAAGCATTATTTTTTCCTCAAGGAGTTCTTCTTCAGAATTGAAATTGGAAGAATGCGCCGAACCGATATGCGTCAGAACTCCGATTTGCGGTGAGAAAACTTCTTCCTGCAACTGCATTTCACCGGGTTTTGAAATTCCTACTTCAAAAATTCCTAGTTCATGTTTTTCGTTGATTTCCAACAGTGATAAGGGAAGTCCGAGCTGTGAATTGAAGCTTTTCGGACTTTTAACGGTTGCAAATTCATCAAAAAGGCTTTGATAGAGCCATTCCTTAACAATAGTTTTTCCGTTGCTTCCGGTTATTCCGATGGTTTGGAGACCAAAACGGCTCAGATGATATTTAGCCAGTTGCTGCAGGAACTGAATAGCGTTTTCCACGATTATCCAGCAAACTTCGGGTAAATCAACAATCTGATGTTCGGAAATAATGATTTTTATCCCTTTCTCAATAGCGGAATGAATGTATTTTTCACCGGAATTTTTAGATGTCGTGATGGCCAGAAATGCAGTATCGGCAGAAGAGTAAACCGTACGGCTGTCAAACGCGATATTTTTTACGCATATCGTTCCGTCTCCAATTAACTGTGAACCCGTAATGTCGGCAATTTCTCTGGTGGTATAGTTCATGGATGCTTCTTCAACATTTCTTCATTAAAGACTTTTCTGCTCACAGCCTCGTAACTTTCAGTTTCACCGAGTTGTACCAGATCACGGCTCGCCGAAATCCGCATCGAGTAATTGGCCAGATTTCCTGTTCTTTTGCAGATGGCATGCACTTTCGTCACATATTCTGCGGTGGCCATAAGATTAGGAATCGGTCCGAAAGGGCGACCCAAGAAATCCATATCCAGTCCCGCAATGACGACACGAATACCGTTGTTGGCCAGTTGGTTGGCTACTTCAACCACACTTTCGTCGAAAAACTGGGCTTCATCAATGCCCACAACATCACAGTTGGATCCCAAAAGCAGGATTTCGCTTGGACTTTCAACGGGTGTACTCCGGATTTTGTTTTGATTGTGGGAAACCACGTCAGCATCTGCATATCGGGTGTCGAGTTTTGGTTTGAAGATTTCCACGTTCTGTCCGGCCATTTCTGCGCGGCGCAAACGGCGGATCAGTTCCTCGGTTTTCCCCGAAAACATTGAACCGCAGATCACTTCCATCCACCCGCTTTGTTTTGCGTGATTTATTGTATTTTCTAAAAACATTTGTTAAATTAGCCGTAATATTATAAGAATCAAAAATAAGGAATTTAATAAGACTTATTATGCAAAACCTTCAGGATATACAGGAAAAGATTTTTTTTGAATCTAAAAGCATCCTCGAATCGCTTTCGAAAATTTCTTCCAAAGAAGAGTTGCTGGCCAGACAGGATTTGTTTGCAGAGTTAAGCGACAGAATTGCATTTTTAAGAATTCTTGAAAAAAACAAAGAAGCCTTTACTGTTGAAATGCCTTTGGAAAATGCTGACAACGAAGGGTTTAACTTCAAAAATACCCATATCAGTGATTACAGCAATGAACAGTATTTTGATGATATGCCTCATGAGGATGATGTTATTGAAGAGGAAGTGATCTTCACCAATGAGCTGAATGATATCGGCAACGGAGAAACTTTTTTAAAACATGAGACATCGACAATTGAGACACCGGAATATCATCAACAGGAAAGTCTGACTTTCGATGATCTGGCTCCGGCGAATTCTTTCGAACCTGAAAATGATGAAGAAATCGATTTTACTTCCAGCCAGGAAAATGAAATTATTGTAACCGAGCAGGATATGCAGCAGGAGGATGAAGGAAAAGTCCAAAATGAAAAGGAATTTCTGGAACTAGAGGAAAAACGCAGAAAAATAGTAGAATTTGAAAGAGAAGAGTCTTCAAACCCTCCTAAACCGCAGCTTTTTGCAGACGCGAATGAAGCAGAACGTCATCATGCGGAGAAAAAATTCAAACTTGCTCATATAAAAGGACTTAAAGCCGTACAGAATCTTTTTGATGAAGATCCGCTGGAGAATATTCACCAAGAGGAAATACGTAAACCTGAACCGAAAAAAGACTCCGGAAGCATCCTTAAAACCAATATTTCGACCGATTTTATGGAAGCGGAAAAAAGAAAGCCCGATTTCCGTCTGGATCTGAATGATAAAGTCTCTTTTACAAAGGTTCTGTTTAACGGCAATGAAGAAGATCTGAAATCAACTGTAGCCAAACTGAATACCTTTGATAATCTGGAAGAAGCAAAACAGTATTTAAGCGACACCTATTATCAGAAAAACTGGAGTAAGAATGATGAACTCGCGCAGCGCCTCTGGAGCCTTGTAGAAGGAAAATTTTTGTAGAATGAGTAAACAAAAGACAGGATTCATTTCTGATTTTCAGCGTGTTTTCTTTATCGGTGTGGCCGGAGTTGGCATGAGTGCGATTGCCCAGTATTTAAAAGGGATCGGAAAAGAGGTGGCCGGAAGCGACCGTTATTTTCACCCCGATGAATACAATAGAACCAAAGAGCAGCTCGAAGCCGAAGGAGTTGAATGTTTTCTTCAGGACGGCAGCGGAATAACCGCGGAAACAGATTTGATAGTCGTTTCAACAGCGATAGAGGATACGGTTTTCGAAGTACAGAAAGCAAGAGAACTCGGAATTCCGATCATGAAGAGAAGCGAACTGCTTTCTCTGATCGCCAAAAGTAAAAAAACAATTGCTGTTGCCGGAACTTCCGGTAAATCAACGACTTCTGCAATGCTTTACCAAATCCTTTTGGACGCTCATCTTGAACCGAGTATTATTTCCGGAGCCGGACTCACGAGCATTATTAAACAGGGTAAAATCGGAAACGCAGCCGTTGGAAAGGGAGAATGGCTCATTATTGAAGCCGACGAAAGCGACGGTTCCGTAGTTCAGTATGAACCTGAAATTGGACTTTTGTTAAACGTTGATAAAGACCATCAGGAAATTGAGGAACTGATGGAATTATTTACCGTTTTTAAAAACAACACAAATGGTTTATTCATTGTAAATCAATCTAATACACTGGCCAAAAGTCTGTCTGCGAATGCAGCATTTGATTTTGGATTTGAAGATGGAAATGCCGGATATTGTGCAGAGAATTTTCAGCAGGATGGCCTTTCATTAACCTTTGAAGTTCGGGACCAGAAATTTCAGATGACTTCTCTCGGAAGACACTCCGTGGAAAACGCAACGGCAGCAATTGCAGTGGCAAACCAGATTGGAGTGGATCTGAAAACCTGCGCTGAAAGTCTGGCAAAATACGAAGGAATTTACCGACGCCACCAGATTTTGGGCCAGAAAAACGGAGTGTGGGTCATTGATGATTATGCGCACAATCCTGCGAAATGTGCTGCTTCCATACGGGCCTGTCAACCTTTGGCAAAGAAGGTCATTGCGTGGTTTCAGCCGCACGGTTACGGTCCTACAAAGTTTTTAAGAAAAGATTTTGTGGAGGAAATTGCTTCAGCCCTTCGTCCGCAGGATGAAATCTGGATGAGTGAGATTTTCTACGCCGGTGGAACTGCCGTGAAGGATATTTCCGCAAATGATCTGATTGAAGACCTTAAAGCGAAAGGAAAAAGTGCTCATTTTGTCGAAAACCGGAATGACCTACTGGAAGCTTTACGACCTGAACTTAAAGAAGGAGCGGTATTGCTTCTAATGGGAGCACGGGACCCGGAATTGGAAGAATTCTGTAAAAATATTTTTGAAAAACTGTAGAAAATCAATTGGGGCGGGCTTTAGCCCGCCTTTCGAGAAGTATAAATAGGCTTTAGCCAAAACATATTTTAGATGAAGTAATTTCGTTTAAAATATGTTAAAACTTAATTTTAACTCTTTTACAAGAGAAAAGTAGATATCAATTATGTCCGGAATTTTATACTTTGTTCCAACACCGATTGGAAATCTGGAAGACATGACTTTCAGGGCCGTAAGAATCCTGAAAGAGGTGGACTATATCCTGTGCGAAGACACCCGGACTTCCGGAGTTCTTCTGAAACATTACGAAATAGCTAAACCGCTGAAATCCTATCATTTACACAACGAACATCAGACGACGCAGAAAGTCATCGACGATTTAAAAAACGGACAGGATATTGCCATCATTACCGATGCGGGAACACCGGGAATTTCAGACCCCGGATACCTTTTGGCAAAAGCGGTTTCTGACGAAGACATGGAAATGCAGTGCCTGCCGGGAGCTACAGCTTTTGTACCGGCTCTTGTGGTTTCAGGCCTTCCAAACAACGAGTTTCTGTTTGCAGGATTTCTGCCCCAGAAAAAAGGCAGACAAACAAAGCTCAAACAGCTTGCAGAAGAGAAAAAAACCATAATTTTGTACGAAAGCCCGCACAAAATAAACACCACTTTGGAACAGATCCGCAAATTTTTCGGGGAAGAAACCAAAGTCAGCCTGAGTCGCGAGATTTCCAAAAAGTTCGAGGAAACACGGCGCGGCACCATCACTGAACTCATTGAGTTCTCAAAAAGCAAAACATTAAAAGGAGAAATTGTTCTTATCATCAACAATTCGGTTTAAACTAAAAATATATGGGATTATTAGAAGGAAAAGTAGCGCTCATCACCGGCGGATCAAGAGGAATAGGGAAAGGAATAGTGGAAACTTTTGCCAAAGAAGGAGCACAGATTGCCTTTACTTATGCAGGATCAGTGGAAAAAGCAGCTGAACTTGAAAAATCATTGAGTTCAACAACAAAGATAAAAGGTTACCAAAGCGATGCATCAGATTTTGATGCCGCACAGAAACTCGTAGACGATGTAATCGCGGAGTTCGGAAAAGTGGATATTCTCATTAACAATGCAGGAATTACGCGCGATAATCTGCTTTTAAGAATGAATAAAGACGACTGGGACATCATTATGAAAACCAACCTTGATTCGGTTTTTAACCTTACAAAAGCAGTGATCAAACCGATGATGAAAGCCAGAAACGGCTCCATTATCAACATGTCTTCAGTAGTTGGGATTCAAGGTAATGCCGGTCAGGCCAATTATGCGGCTTCAAAAGCTGGTGTGATCGGTTTTACAAAATCGGTGGCGCTTGAACTCGGTTCCCGAAACATCCGCTGCAACGCTATTGCACCCGGATTTATTGAAACCGAAATGACGGCAGCGCTGGACGAAAAAGTAATTGAAGGATGGCGAAACGACGTACCGATGAAACGCGGCGGAAAGCCTGAAGATGTAGCCAACGCGTGTGTATTCCTCGGAAGCGACCTCTCAGGTTACATCACCGGTCAGGTTCTGAACGTTTGCGGCGGATTGCTCACCTAATTGATTTGAAATATAAAAGGCTTTTTTTAAGGCCTTTTTTGTTGTGAATATTTAAAAACGTGTAACATAGTGCCGGCTTCGGGTACTTATCTGAAAAACAATACGATGGAGGAACTCATTAATATCAGGATTTCTGAATTTCAGTTTTCAAAACGGCATGAGAAAATCTTTGAGGATACTGGCTTTACGCTGAACAAAGGGGAAATTGTCGGCGTCACGGGAGTGAACGGCACCGGAAAATCTACTTTGCTGAACCTCATCCTCGGCTTTATCAAATCCGGAAATGTAAGCTGCAAACTGAATGCGGAATTTTCTTACCTCGGCGACAGCGTAGGCTATCACCCAAACCTGAATTACATCACCCACAAAGACTTTTTTAAAAATCTGGTGGGAGAACATTACGAACCATTTGAGTTCTTCGACCTGAAGCAGGAATATCGCGAAAAGCAGTACCGCCATTTGTCTTTAGGAAATAAAAGCAAAGCGCGCATCAACCTTTCCCTTTATCAGCCGTATGCGGTGATGGACGAACCTACCGAAGGACTCGATGCGGACTCGAGACTTCTCTTTATGGAAAAAATAAAGAAACACGTCACAAGCGGCCTTCTGGTTTCGCATGACGCCGATTTTATCAGTGAAGTCTGCACCCATAAAGTTGTGCTCGAAAACCATAAAATCTCTGAAAAAATAAAACTCTAACCATGGATTTGAATATTTTTAAAAGCGTTTGGGCATCTACATTCAAAGGCCGGTATTTCTGGGTGAGTTACCTCGTCATCACCTTTCTTTTAGTTCTTTCCATTGGCGGCATTTCCTACGCACAGCACGAAAGCGCCGGCGGAAAAGGAGAATGGAAAAGCCTCTGGCTGAACGGCGGCTGGAACATGCTCTTCATTTTCGTGGTGGGCTTTGCACAGGTGCAGCTCATCAAGAATAAATTCGGAAATCTGGTCTGGAAGAATTCTTCGGAATTCCTGAAGTTTTTCTCCTATTTCTTTATTCAGATTCTGCTGTATTCCCTTTTGTATTTGGTAACAATCGGAATCATTCAGCAGGTATTTGCCCTGATCTTTTACCAGTCTCCGATTGCATATAACATCGAAATTCTTAAAGCTTTTCTTGGCATTTTATCCACCGGACTGATTACTGGAGCATTTGTATGGCTGATTCCGTCTATCTGGACGATTATTGTGCTTTATCTGCTTTTTCAGTTTAATGGAGTAGTGGTGATGCTCATCGATAATTTCTTCCCGAAATTCGACTGGGTTATTGCATTGCTGCCGAGCAATTATGTGGATAAACTGGGAAGCATTCAGGCGTGGGAATGGTACGAATATGTGGTGTTTTTTGCTTACCTCGTGCTTTCGCAGCTGGTGTTGGTGTACCGTTATAATAAAATCTGGAAATTCAATTAAAATGAAAAATTATCTCACCATATTTATCACGTCCGCTTTTATTTTAGGGTTGGTATTTTTTGTCAACCAGTATACAAAACCGGATCTTAAATCGTACCCGACACGCGACCTCGTGTACATCAACGTTTGGGAAGAGTGGTGCAAACCCTGCATCGCCGAACTTCCGGAACTCCAGAAGCTAGAAGACCGTTATGTAACGGTGAAGTTTTTTCTGCTGAGTGATTCCAAAGACACCGAACAAGCAAAAAATCTTTTGAAGAAACTGAAAATAGACGGTTTTAAGGAAATATATGATTCGGAAAAGCAGACCGAAATCGGTGGAATATTTAGCGGTTCTGACGTTGGCGTTGTGCCGAAACACATCATCATTAACGACGGAAAAGTGGTTTACAAATCAGTAGGTTCGGGTCCAGAAATCATTAAGGAAATCGAAAAAGTTTTTAGGGAAAACCATGCAGTGATGGTAGAATCTACCGGAAAGGACTCTGTCTCCGTGAAAAAAGAAGTTTTTTAGTCAACTCCTTTTATTTCAACTCCTTTTCAAAGCATACCGAATTCTCAACACCGGCATAAGGTTCGTAATTCTCAATGCGCCGGTAAGTTTTTTCGTACAGTCTGATGGCTTCCGTCTGACCAATACCGGTTTCAAGAATTACGCGCTCAAATCCGAGTTCTGCAGTCCATGTTTCGAGTTCGGAAAGGAGTGCCGAAGCATAACCTTTTCCGCGGGATTCCGGGAGGACGAACATGCGCTTTACTTCAGCAGATTTTTTATCATAAGGCTTTATAGCACCACAACCTACCGCATTTTCTTCCTCATATAAAAGAACGCAGTGCTTCAGCTTATCAATACCGTTAAACTGGTCGTAAAAAGCATGATCTTCACCATCCATAAACGCCAGATATTCATCCAGCATTTTGACGAGCTGAATAAAATCCGGGTTCTCTGAAGAGGTACGGATAGGTTTCATATTGAGTACAGAATGGATGTTTCTTCGTGAGTTTTTATAGTTTACTTCCATGTACCGGACAGTACACATAATTTCCCGGCAGTACTTTCTGATCTACTGGACAGGTCTTTTCTGCCATCATCGAGACCAAAGGAAGATTCCATTGGAAAACATCATTATTAACCTCCAAACGAAAGCTGCCAGGTTTTCTGGGATCTATAATCAGCTTTCCGTCTGTCTTATTATTATAAACAAAAAATGTAAGTCCGGAACCCATTTTGCCAAGCATTTGAGTAAACAGAGGTTTCAGTATTTCATTGATAATCGTGAGAACTTTATCATCAATTTGGGACTCGTTTAAGGGCTGAACTTTTTGTCCCTGAAGACCGTACAGCACAACCCCTTTGCTCAGGCTGTTCACTTTAAAATCTACAGTATCTTCCGGAGAATCTAAGGTATAATCTCCAGCCACGATTATGGTATAATCATCCAGCAGGTTTGTAATAACAGCAATCTGCTCCTCTGTTGCGCGGCCGGTTTCTCCAATAGCTACCTGCCAGTAATCGGACGGAATCCACCACACTATTTTCATATTGTTCTGAGTCTGGGTGATCTTCTGAACTTCGTCTAGCATTTTGTCTGCCTGAGTTTTTTCCTGAGAAAAAAGTTGGAGTGCCGCGAAGAGACTGAACAGAAATACAATTTTTTTCATATATTTTACTGATTTGTTAATTCCCGAAAACTTCATTATGCTGTTCCGCCACGCGGATAAAAGTCGTGCGTTTCGAGAGTTCTTTCAGTTGTGATGCACCGACATACGTACACGTCGAGCGCACGCCACCAAGAATGTCCTTCACCGTTTCAGCGACCGCACCTTTGTACGGAACTTTCACCGTTTTTCCTTCAGAAGCACGGTATTCAGCTACACCGCCGGAATGTTTGTCCATCGCGGTCTGTGAACTCATGCCGTAAAAAAGCCTGAATTTTTTGCCGTTTTCCTCTACCAGATCGCCGCCGCTTTCTTCGTGGCCGGCAAACATTCCGCCGAGCATCACAAAATCGGCACCGCCTCCGAAAGCTTTCGCCACATCGCCCGGAATTTTGCATCCGCCATCGGAAATAATATGTCCGCCAAGTCCGTGCGCCGCATCGGCGCATTCAATAATTGCGGAAAGCTGTGGATAACCGACGCCGGTCTTGATCCGTGTGGTGCACACCGAACCGGGTCCGATTCCCACTTTAATAATATCGGCACCTGCGAGGATGAGCTCTTCCACCATTTCTCCGGTTACCACATTGCCGGCAATAATGGTTTTAGTTGGGAAGGTCTTTCTTATTTTCTTTACAAATTCCACGAAATGTTCTGAATAACCGTTCGCTACGTCGATGCAGAGAAATGCGATTTTTGGGTGCTGTTCCACGATTTGTCTGATCTTTTCTTCGTCGCCTTTTCCGGTACCGGTGCTCAGGGCAATGTAGTCGTAAATGGAATCCGGCTGGCTGTTCAGGAAATCATTCCACTCTTCCGGCGTATAATGTTTGTGGACCGCGGTGATGATTTTGTCCTTCGCGAGTGCTTCGGCCATTTCAAAAGTTCCGACCGTGTCCATATTGGCAGCGATAATAGGCACGCCGCTCCATTTTCTCCCCGAATTCACAAAGGTAAAAGTGCGTTCGAGGCTGACCTCTGAACGGGATTTCAGGGTAGAACGTTTCGGGCGGATCATGACATCCTTGAAGCCCAGTTTTATTTCGTTTTCAATGCGCATATCTGATAATTTATAAGGATAAATGTATGAAAAATAAGCGTAAAGAATAAAAGCTATCAAAATAGGCGGACAGATTTCCGACGAAGGTAAAGCAAGCTGAATATTTCAGAATTGGCTGAAATGAATCCGGAAAAGCGTCATCAAACTGATCAGCAGCGCATAAAGATACAGCGATCTGAACCTAAATTTTTCCCGCACCAGCATAATGAACGAAAAAACCGGCAGCAGATGGAGCACAAGCAGAAAGGGAAGCCATAAAATTTCATAAATGGCTCCCAACACCGCGAAGTGGTACATATCGACAATCTGAACCAGCATCCAGTACGCTGATGCAAGAACGGCCACTAGAAGAGTGATTTTGGAAGTCAATGACGGCACCGCTGCGGTTGTTTCATCTTTAAGATCCATAATGTTTTATTTTTCTTTATTTTCTTCCCGTAAAGGACCGTCGATGGGTTCCCAGAGTTCAATCTTGTTTCCTTCGGCATCCATAATGTGGATGAATTTGCCGTATTCGAAAGTTTCCATATCATCCAGCACGGTCACGCCGTTTTCTTTCAGTTTTTTCACAAGCCCTTCAATATTCTGCACGCGGTAGTTGATCATAAATTCTTTTTTGGAAGGCGAGAAATATTCGCTTCCTTTTTTAAAGGGGCTCCACTGCAGGATGTTGATTTCGTCGGGCTTCGCCATATTTCTGGATTCAAAGCTGGCTCCGTAATCGTTCGTGTCGATCCCGAGGTTCTTCTGGTACCATTCGCGCGTTACTTTCGGGTCTTCAGAAAAAAAGAAAATCCCACCGATGCCGGTTACTTTTGGAGTATCGTCCGGTGAAACAGGATTGGTGGTGTGGGTGTTTTGTCCTTCCATGGCTTGTTGTTTTGTTTGAGTCGAACTACTTTTTCAAAATTAGAAAAAAAATCAGAGATCTTCTCATTCTATTCCCACACATGCTGAAAATTTTCTCCAGTGCATCGCTATTCGGTTTAAAGATAAAATCCGGACTTACGACGGTACAACGCATGTGTTATTTGGATTTTGTTTGCTGAAGCGTAATGAATGTCTAAAGTCATGGGAATAATTGATTAAACTCATTGAGAGGCTTTATCGGCTGTTATAAATTTGTTACACGATAAGAAGGCATACATATTCTCAGCTCCGATGGCTATTCCTTAAAAAAGATTAAATAAATCACAGTTCAAAATGATATAATTAAAATTAGCAGACATGAAAAAAAGTATAATACTGGGGTTAATGGCATTTACAGCAAATGCTTATGCACAGAAAACAGCAGCTGAATGTCCATTGGGATATGGAACTAAGCCTTCCGAAAAAACGGAAACAACGATTCTCAGAGAACAGACAATTAATTTTTCTACTGGTCAGGGGTTATCCAATCAACTCGATTTAAGTGTACTTCGACAAAATGGCGAAAAATCTAATCCGTTGGGTACTGATTTTAATTACCAGCAGGCATTTAAATCCTTAGATTATTTCGCGCTGAAAAAAGACATCCAAAAATTACTGACCGATTCTCAGGAGTGGTGGCCCGCAGATTTTAGAAATTACGGACCATTTTTTATCCGCATGGCATGGCACAGCTCAGGAACCTACAGAACCGGTGACGGCAGAGGTGGTTCCCGCGCTGCTCAGCAACGGTTTGCGCCGCTGAACAGCTGGGCCGATAACGCCAGTTTAGATAAAGCAAGAAGATTATTATGGCCGGTAAAGCAAAAATATGGCAACAAAATTTCCTGGGCGGACCTTATCATATTAACCGGAAATGTGTCGCTGGAATCAATGGGCTTTAAAACCATTGGTTTCGCCGGCGGTAGAGAAGATGTTTGGGAACCTGCAAAGGACGTTTATTGGGGTGCAGAAAAAAAAATGCTGGAAGATGCGCGTCATAAAAGTGGCGTACTTGAAAATCCTTTAGCCGCAAGTCAAATGGGACTTATTTATGTAAACCCTGAAGGTCCGGGTGGAAACCCAGATCCGGTAGAAGCGGCCAAAGCGATCCGCGAAACTTTTGGGAGAATGGGAATGAATGATGAAGAAACAACTGCCCTGAATGCAGGCGGTCACACCTTCGGGAAAACGCACGGCAAAGGACCCGGAACACATCTTGGAGTTGCCCCCGAAGAAGCGGGTATAGAAAACCAGGGCCTAGGTTGGAAAAGTACCTACGGAACCGGAAAAGGAAAAGACGCCATCACCTCAGGTTTGGAGGTCACCTGGACCACAAAACCAACCCAATGGAATCATGACTTCTTTAAAATACTTTTTGGAAACGAATGGGTCTTAACAAAAAGCCCTGCGGGAGCACATCAATGGGAAGCCAAAGGAGATAAAAAAATTATTCCGGATGCTTTTGATCCGAATGTAAAACACAAACCCACGATGCTGACAACCGACCTTGCATTTAGGTTTGACCCTGTTTACGAAAAAATTTCCCGAAGATTCATGGAAAATCCTGAGGAGCTGGAAAAAGCTTTTGCGAAAGCCTGGTTTAAACTTACCCATAGAGATATGGGACCAAAATCTACTTACTTGGGACCGGAAATTCCTAAAGAAGAGTTTATATGGCAGGATCCAATCTCAAAGGCAAATCACGGTTTGATGGACGAAAATGATATAAAAAATCTTAAAAACGCCATTGCGAACTCAGGTTTGTCCATTCAGGAAATGGTGGTAACCGCCTGGTCGTCGGCTGCAACGTACAGAAATTCTGACCGAAGAGGCGGCGCAAACGGCGCCAGAATTATGCTGGAGCCACAAAGAAGCTGGAAAATAAATAATCCCGCCCATTCGCAAAAAACGTTTTCGGAATTGAGGAAAATTCAGAATGATTTTAACAGTCAAAGCGCCGCAAAAAAAGTGTCAATGGCCGATTTAATTGTCCTTGCAGGTAATGTAGGCGTTGAGAAAGCAGCTAAAAACGCCGGATATCCCGTTAATGTGCCTTTTTCACCAGGCCGAATGGATGCATCACAGGAGCAGACCGATGTTGAATCTTTCAAACTTTTAGAGCCTATGGCCGACGGATTTCTCAATTATAAAAAAATGCAGTACACCTTAACCACCGAGCAGTTATTAGTAGACAAAGCCCAGCTGCTGAGCCTGACTCCTCCGGAAATGACCGTTCTGGTAGGCGGTATGAGAAGTATGGGTGCCAATTATGATTATTCCGACAAAGGGGTCTTCACTGCCAATAAAGATAAACTCAATAATGACTTTTTTGTTAATTTATTAGACATGAAGTACGAGTGGGTTCCGGCTGACCCGTTAAAAGAAACCTTTGATATAAAAGACAGAAATACAGGCGACAAAAAATGGACCGCCTCCAGAGCCGATTTAATTTTTGGGTCCAACTCAGAATTAAGAGCTTTGGCAGAAGTGTATGCGAGCAACGATGCAAAACAGAAATTTGTCACCGATTTTGTAAAAGCCTGGGTAAAAGTGATGAATTCAGACCGTTTTGATTTGAAATAATATTCAACAAACTGCTTGAAATTAAAGCCGAATACAAGTGATATTCGGCTTTTTTATGCTCATGAATGCTTTATGCGGGCAATATTGTTGTTCCTCCTTGGGCGATATATTATTTTATGTCACTTTTAAGAAAGAATGGTGGTCAGGAATATTTAATCATCAGAAATTTTATAATCTGTAAATTCATAGGAGTCATCCTTTTTTCCCAATAAAAAGAGCGATTTGAATTTTACATCCCCGTTATCCAGCGGTTGGTATTCATACACGTCGGTAACATTATCAACCTTATGAAGTTCATAATATTTTCCGTTTTCGGTCCACCATGTACCGTTTTCAGTAGTTTGCATCACTTCACCGTCGGTATTTACTGCAACAAAAAGCAGAATGCTTTTTCCGCCCTCCAGGCGGCAGGAAATCCAGTATTTCGACATCCCGTCAATTTGCTGGTTCTGTTCCGAGCCTTTGTAGCACCCGATCATTTTTTCGTCGTATTCTTTTTTTTGCGCAAATGAAAGTGTTCCGAGGCAGAAAAAAGAGAAAAGAAGAATTGTTTTCATGCGTTGTAAGTTTTAATTTAAGGTTTTGCGTTGAGATAGTTGTGCATCAGCAGCAGTGTTGGCAGAGGTTTTATTCGAAGATGATGAAAGATCTTTGCTAACATTGTAAATATACACATTGTAAGAAAATCCCGCTTAACAAAGTCAGGATTTTTGCTAGGCGCTTGTTGCTTTCTTTTCTTCATATTCTTTCACCATCTTCTTTGTTGCCAATCCTTTCCAGCTGTATTCCAGGACTTCTGTGAGCAACTTTTTGTCGTAGTGATGGATCCACATGCAGATATACGGATACGCTGTAAAATGGTAGGGCAGATGAAAGACCTCGGGATGGCTTTCCAGATACCGGTCGCGTATTTCAAAATCGAGGCGTATCGGGATAAATGCTCCGCTGTCGTGAAGCCGGCACATTAATTTACCGCGGACTTTTACCGAAGGGGTTCCTTCATGGGAAATGCTCTCTTCGGTACCGGGAAAAGTTAAGGCAATATTCTTTACGGCCTCAAAATCAGCGGGGTTAAAGTTGACGGTATTGTTTTTCATGGTAAGATTGCTTAAGCGGGAGTTTTGTATTCCAAAATTAAGAAAATGAATATAGTGAATGATGGTAGCTTATGTTAATGTGTAATGTTGTTAATAGTTTTCGAACCCGAAAATGCTCCTTAGAAACGTTACTTTCAATTTTCTTTAAAATGAGTTTCACTTGTTTTTTTGATAAATAAAAGAAGTACAAAGATTAGATCTTGAAGAATTCAAATAATAATTTGTATGTTTGTACTAGTGTTCTTATGGAACTAACGGAGTGTACCACAGCTCATTTGGTAATACCATTTGGGAAAGGTGTACCGATTATTTTAAAAAATCGTTATTATTTAAGAACTTATTTTTAATTGTACATTCCGTGATTTGTCTTGCTCCGGCAAGGCATTTTTGTTTGAAACTTATGGAAAATCTACTACTACGAGACATTGAAAAACAGGCGCAAGAACTTTGCGATAAATATAATGATTATCATAATTACCTCCATCTTTCTAATGAACGAAAGAAAAAAAATTATACTAATCCGATCCCTAAAGTAGTGAAGATACCTTCCGAATGGGATGTAGATAAAAAATATAACCCATTTTACATATTGAAAAGGAAAAAGCAAATTGCCAAATCAATAAGTAAAAAAATACTTAAAGGAGAATACGTTCCCAACCGACCGATTGCAAAAGAGATTAAAAAGCCAAGTGGTGGAACCCGAACAATTAGTATATATCAGATACAAGACTCGGCAGTTTCAGATCGTTTTTATCATAATTTACTGAGTAAAAACAAGCATAGATTTAGTTCTCTTACATATGCATATAGAAACGATAGAAATATCCATTTCGCCATTCAAGACATTGCAAATGAATTAGGGTCTGTTCCAAGAATATTTGTGGCTGAATTTGATTTTAGTAATTTTTTTGGGTCAATCGACCATAATTATTTATTCTCTCAATTGGAGAAAAACGCATTCCTAATTAGTGATATAGATTTACAAATTATTAAAGCATTCTTATCGCATTTTGATAGAGGTATTCCTTTAGGAACTTCCATTTCGTTATTTTTGGCAAATGTAGTATGCTGGAAGTTAGATAGAAGTTTGGAAGATGAAGGTGTACGCTTTGCCAGATATGCCGATGATACAATAATTTGGTCTAAAGATTATTCCAAGATTTCGAAAGCATTTGAACTGATGAATGCATTTTCTCAAGAAGCAGGAATATTGATAAATTATAAAAAATCTGATGGTATTTCTTTACTACAAAGTAAAGATATTCGCTCGGAGTTTTTGAATACTAAAGAGTACGTAGAGTTCTTAGGTTATAAAATTTCTACAGAAAAAATAAGCATTAAAGATTCTTCTATAAAGAAAATAAAAAAACAAATATCATATTTACTTTATCATAATTTATTACAACCATTAAAGGCAAGTGTAATTCATAATAGAAATATACCTGTTGGAGGGAGAGATAAGAATTTTCTGTCTGCAATTATGGAGATACGGCGTTACCTATATGGCAACTTGACAGAGGTTACATTAAAAAAGTATCTAAACGGAACATATAAAATATTGACATTCAAAGGAATAATGAGTTTTTATCCATTGATTAATGACATCGATCAATTGCGAGAACTAGATCGTTGGCTAGTTTGTACTATTATGAATGTTTTAAGATTAAGAAGAACAATGTTAATTAATAAAGTTTCGAATTTTGATGATACTCAATTTCCATTTTATTGTTCGAAGAATCAATTAATAGAAAATTGTAGAATGAGTAGTTTATTGGAGATACCTAGTTTTTTAAGAATTTATAATGCTATGCAAATTGGTCTAAAAAACGAGGGTATTGAAAGAGTAATGAACCCCCAATCAGGTTACTACGAATAATTAGGCTACAATTAAAGCATGTCTGCTCGTGATTAATGTCGGGTAAGGCCACACCAACATCACCTGAAGATTCCTTTTTCCTTTGAAATCGCAACATCTGCTGCTAAAAAGCAAGCATTTATTTCCTGCCAAAATGTCCTGAACGGAATACGGAACATAGCCATCTAAAATGAAGATGAAACGGAGACGAAACGGAGCGGTAATATTACTCCAACCACTGCCAAAAAGACATCCATTCACTTTCACAAAAAATTTATCTACAGCAATTCACTCCAAATGAAATTCACTCAAAAGATTCACCGAAGGATTTTCTCGCGAAGCACTTACTCCATCACCGATTTCAGCTTTTCCATATATTCGTAAGCCGTCAGGTCAAACTTCACCGGTACCACCGAGATATAACCATCTGAAAGTGCGACTTCATCGGCATCTTCGCTCATATCCATATTATTGAAATAGCCTGAAAGCCAGAAATAGGTTTTCCCGTGCGGATTCACGCGCTCATCAAAGCTTTCTTCCCATTTCGCATCGGCCTGTTTGCAGACGCGGATGCCTTTGATCTCTTCCGCTTTCAGTTTCGGAATGTTTACATTCAGTACAATTCCTTTCGGCATCGGATTATCAAGGACTTTCTTCACGATGTCCTGAATGTGGGTCTTCGCCTGAGTAAAATCGGCATCCCAGCTGAAATCGAGAAGGGAGAAACCGATGGCCTGAAGCCCTTCCACTCCCGCTTCCACCGCAGCACTCATCGTCCCGGAATAAATAACGTTGATGGAGGAGTTCGCGCCGTGGTTGATGCCCGAAACCACAATATCGGGCCGGCGGGTCAGGATCTTGTCGAGGGCGAATTTCACACAGTCAACAGGGGTTCCGCTAAGCGAATAATCCTTCTGCGGACCTTCAAGACTGATTTCTTCAAAAGTCAGGGTAGAGTTGATCGTGATCGCGTGTCCTTTTCCGGACTGTGGCGAATTGGGTGCCACCACCACCACTTCACCGATTTCGTTCATGAATTTTACAAGGTTCCGGACACCGGGCGCGGTAATGCCGTCGTCGTTGGTGACTAATATCAAAGGTTTCTGCATTAATTTCTGGGTTTTAAACAAAAATAAGTAAAAAAAGAGGGTAAAATATAAATAAGGTATTAATTTTGATACTTCAGAAAGCCGTGTAACAATACCACGGAATTGTTTACTTATTATCTATTACAATAATCTATGTTCAAGAAACTTAAACTCAATACTTTACTTTTATTTGTCCCCTTAACATCGCTGATGTTCTGCTTCAACTCCCCTAAAGACGACGACGAAAAAATGTCGACGATTATGATGAGTGTGCAGAAGACGCTTTCTTACCTTCATTACAGCCCGAAACCTATCAATGATGCGTATTCGCAGGACGTGTATGTGAAATATTTCGAGATGACGGATCCGGCAAAACGCTATTTTCTGCAGTCGGATATGGATGAATTCAGCAAGCACAAAACGAAACTCGATGATTATCTGACTCGTGGTGACCTTGTTTTTTATAAACTTACCATCGACCGTCTTTACCAAAGAGTGGATGAGATTGATAAGATGACTCAGGACATCCTCACAAAACCCATCGACCTGAACGAAGACGAAATGCTGATTCTGGAGCCGAAGATCAAGAAGAATCCTGTGAACTCGAAAGAACAGTACAACGACTGGAAGAAATACATCAAATACAACATCCTTCAGGAAATAGAAACCCTGAATTCCAAGGAAGAAGCCCAGAGAAAGAAAAAGGATTCTGTCATCAAACACAAACTGCAGGATACGATTAAACTGAACATTAAAACTCAGGAAGAGAAAATCAAATTCGCGACCGATGAGGTGAAGGACCTGCTTACCGACTCTTTCAGAAGAGCCAAAAAAGTAAAGAAAATGGATTGGTTTACGCGTTATATGAATGCTTATACCGAAGTTTTCGATCCGCATACGAATTACTATTCCCCGAAAGACAAAGAAGATTTTGACACCAATTTCACCGGAAAAGTGATTGGAATCGGCGCGATTATTCAGGAAAAGAAAGGCTTTCTTCATTTGGGTCAGCTCACGATTGGCGCCCCTGCGTGGAAGTCGAAACAGCTTTCTGAAGGCGACAAGATCCTGAAAGTAAAATCAAAACCTGGCGATGAACCCGTGAATGTGGTGGGAATGCTTTCCGATGAGGCAGTACGACTGATCCGCGGTGAAAAAGGAGTGCCGGTAACCCTGACTGTGGAGAAAAAAGACAAAACGATTAAGGATGTAACGATGGTCCGCGAAGAGGTGGCTATTGAAGATACTTTTGCCAGAAGCATTATTGTGAACTCTTCAGATGGCAAAAAGTACGGATTCATCAACCTACCCGGTTTTAATGCTGAATTCGACAAAGCTGACGGGCGGAATGCCTCTGATGATATCAAGAATGAACTGATCAAACTGAAAGCCCAGAAAGTTCAGGGCGTGATCCTTGATCTCCGCAACAACGGCGGCGGAAGTCTTACCGAAGTTGGCGATATTATGGGACTGTTTATGAATGCAGGTCCTTATGTTCAGGTGAAAGACGGCAACGGAAAGATCCAGACCCTCAAAAACAAAAATAATGCTCCGCTTTGGACCGGTCCACTGGTGATTATGCAGAATGAACTTTCCGCATCGGCTTCAGAAATTCTGGCGGGTGCAATGCAGGATTACGGAAGAGCGGTGGTGATCGGTTCACCACAATCTTACGGAAAAGGAACCGTACAGACTTTTGTTGACCTGAACCGTTTCCTGAACACAAATGATGATTTTGGATCGCTGAAACTCACCATCCAGAAATTCTACAGAATCACAGGAGAATCAACCCAGCGGAAAGGAATTGTATCGGATGTAAAAACCAACGATTACTTTACCTACGCTGAAATTGGAGAACGTTATGATGATTACGCGTTGGCTTGGGATAAGATTCCGGCTTACAGTTTCTCAAAAGGGAATTATTTCAACGCTGCAGCACTGGAAAAATCGAGTTCAGCAAGAATGGCGCAGAACAAAAGCTATCAGCTTCTGATTGAATCTGCGAAATGGAAAGAAAACCTGGATAAAGAAGAAACCATTCCGCTCAACATCACCAAATTCAATGAACTGATGACGCAGCGAAAAGCGCAGATCGAAAAGTTCAGAGCTCTGGATAAATTTGAAAACGGGCTTAAGTTTACGCTTTATCAAAGCGAACTCGACCGTGAAAAAAGCGACGAGGCCTTTAAAAAGAAATCGGAAAACTGGATCAGGAACCTGAAACGGGATCTTTACCTTCAGGAAGCCGTCAATATTGTTTCGGAAATGAATTAACTTACCTACAAAATAAAAAAAGCCCTTCAATTGAAGGGCTTTTTGCATAGGCAAATCAAGATTTATTTAATTTCAATACATCCGACTCTTCCACCTGCATTACCGGTAGGTTGGGTCGTAAAGTCATCTTTTGCGGCATGAATGACAATCGATTTGTTCATGATATTTTTAGTTTCATCAGAACAGTTAAGACACCATTTATCGGTTTTGAAAACCAATCTTGCAGTCCCTTCTTTATTGGCTGAAAGATTTCCGATGTCTCCCATATGATAATGCTCAGCTTCCCACTTTCCGTGGTCATCCTTCGTTGGATTCCAGTGTCCGCCTGCAGAACTTGCATCTGCTGCAGAACAGTCTCCTTTTTCATGGATGTGAACCGCGTGAATTCCAGGAGTAAGCTTGTAAACATTAAGGTCCATTTCCACCGTTTTTCCGGTCTGAGAAAACTTGGCAGTTCCCTGCGTCTCTGTGCCGCTTTTTGAGTTGATGGTGTAGGTTTTTGTGGTAGCGCAGGATACAGCAAGTGCAGCTCCGAAAACGAGTAAAGAAATTTTGGTAATTTTCATATCTGTTGATTTAGTGTTAAAATGATTCCATAAAGTTAAGGAAAATATTTTTTAGGGTCATCGAAACCGTTCAGGTAGTGATTTACACCCTTCAGTATAAATTATTTTTAATAAAAGCTGTTTTGTAAATATCTTTGAGGCATAAAACACCACCATGAAAACTCATTTCAAACTTCTTCTCGCGGTCTTCCTGTTCCTGCACGTTTTTGCGGGTGCGCAGGTTAAGATTTCCGGAACGGTAAGCTTCAAAAACAAAGGAGTGAAGGACATTTCCGTTACTCTTAAAGACACGTACGACGGCGCAACAACCGATGAAAAAGGGAATTTCACCTTTGAAACCACGGAAAAAGGAAACCACACTTTAGTCTTTACGCATCCGAAATTCCAGTCTGTGGAGAAACCTGTGCTAATTGAAAACAGTCCGCTCACTGTGAATGCTGATTTAAAGGAAGAGGTTTCTGAAATTGATGCCATTGTGATTTCCGCAGGATCCATCGAGGCGAGCGACAAAAAAAGAGCGACAGCACTGCTCACTCCAATCGATATTTACACCACTGCGGGAGCTGACGGGCAGATTTCCTCGGCTTTGAATTATCTTCCCGGCGTGCAGAAAGTCGGGGAAAACGAAGGGCTTTTCGTGCGCGGCGGAACCGGCGCCGAAACCAAGATCTTTATGGACGGCAGCCTCATCAACAATTATTTTACGAATTCTGTTCCGGGAATTCCGGGACGAGACCGTTTCAACACTTCGCTTTTCAAGGGAAATATCTTTTCAAGCGGCGGCTATTCGGCGCTCTACGGTCAGGCGCTTTCCGGAGTGCTGCTTCTTGAAAGTGTAGATTTACCAGATACGAGTTCCTATGATTTCGGTATTTCCCCGATCTTTGTGAGCGGTTCCATGCAGAGACTAAGCGAAGACAAAACCTTTTCTTACGGCGCGAGTCTGTCTTACTTCAATCTTGAACTGATGCAGAAACTCTTTAATTATAACACCAATTTTTCGAAACCGCCGCAGGGTTTCGGTGGCGATGCCAATTTCAGAATCAAAACTAAATCCGGCGGAATGTTTAAATACTACGGAAGTTTTGACACGAATAAAATGGCCGTGAACTCTCCAAGTCTGGAGCCTGAATATGATGAAAGCAAAGTGAAACTGAACTCTTCAAACACCTATCATAATCTTTCGTACAAACAGAAATTCGGCAAATATCTTTTGAATGCGGGAACTTCCTACTCGTTTAACGATGCGGATCTGAATTTTTCCACATTGAAGAACGGGACAGAAAGTCTGCAGAATGATTTCAGTTCAAAGGGAGATTATCTCAATTTTAAAGCGGTTCTCGACCGAAAAATAGGAAAAATAAGCACGATGAGAGGCGGAGTGGAATTCAATAATGCTCACGAAACGAACAATTTCGGCAAAGATTTTAATGATCTTATTTCCGCTGTTTTTGCGGAAACCGATCTGGGCTTCAGCAACAGTTTTTCAGCAAAGATTGGAATGAGGGCTGAGAATTCATCCTGGCTCAATAAAACAAATCTTGCTCCGCGGCTGGCTTTAGCGTACCGACTCTCAAAAAGCTGGACAACTTCATTGGCCTACGGAATTTTCTATCAGAATCCTGAGAATAAATATCTGAATGCAGACGCGCCCCTGACTTTTCAGAAAGCGGAACACTATATTCTGCAGGTTCAGCGGTCTTCAGAAGGAAGAAGCTTCCGTCTCGAAGGTTTTTACAAAAATTACGACCGCCTGATCAAGACTTTTGGAGACCAATATGTGCAGACGGCTGTGAACAATAACGGAAGCGGCTTCGCAAAAGGCGTTGAGGTGTTCTGGAGAGATAAAAAATCGCTTAAAGATATCGATTACTGGCTTTCCTACTCATTTCTGGATTCCAAGCGGGATTTTATGAATTATCCGGTGAGTCTGGTTCCTGGTTTTGCAGCACAGCATACTTTGTCGGCCGTAGCAAAAAAATTTGTTGTCAAGTGGAAAACGGGATTCAATATGTCTTACACCTATGCTTCCGGGCGGCCTTATTACGACATTATTTCAGAAAACGGTGCCAATATCATCCGCCACGAAGGAAGACTGAAAGATTACAACGGACTGAACTTCAGCGTGAATTATCTGCCCAATTTGGGAAAGAAAGATGCGAAAGCTTTCACGGTACTGGTTCTGAGCGTTTCCAATATATTGGGGAACAAAAACGTTTTCGGATATAATTTTTCACAGGACGGAAACCGGAGTTCCGCAGTGGTGCCGCCGGTGAACACTTTTGTATTTATCGGAGCCTTCATCAGTTTTGGCGTCGATAAAACGAATGATGCCATCAATAATAACCTTTAACACGGTTCAGATATAGAATCTGACCTTTCGGACGAAAATATTAAAGAACAAAACAAAATTCAAATATCTTTGAACTCATCAACATTAAAAAAATCATACAATGAAAAATTTATTAGTAGCGCTTATGGTCTTCTGCGGTTTTACCGCTTTCGCACAGACCAATTACGAAAAAGTGATGGCCGAAAAAATTGCTAAGATCGAACAGAGCAAGACTCCGGAAGATTTTACGGCTCTGGCCAATGATTTCTTGAGAATCGGCGAGAAAGAGAAAACCCAGTGGCTTCCGGGTTATTACGCTGCTCTGGCGCATATCCAGAAAGGAAGGATGCTGATGCGTGACGGAAAAGTTTCGGAGCTGGATCCAATTGCGAAAGAGGCTCAAAGTGCACTGGATAAGTCGGCGGATTTGAGTAAGGATAATGCCGAAATCTTCATTCTCCAGAAAATGATTCACAGTCTGAAAATGATGGTAAATCCGCAGGAAAGGTTCATGAGCGAGGGAATGCTGGCTTCGGATGCATTGGGAAAAGCGGAAAAACTGGATCCGGAAAATCCGAGAATTTCCCTGCTGAAAGCCGAGGATATTTATTTCACGCCTGAACAGTTTGGCGGAAGCAAAGAAAAAGGACTTGAGTTTTTTCAGAAATCACTGGAACAGTTTAAGACGTACAAACCAAAATCCGCAATTGATCCGAACTGGGGGCAAGGCGAGGCAGAATATTTCCTGGCGAATAAGCCGTAAAATAAAATCAATTTATCAGAAAAACTCAGAACATATCTGAGTTTTTTTTCGTTTCTGCTATTTCCCAATCATTTTTTTAATCGAATTCAGCTTCATTAAAGCTTCAATCGGCGTCAAAGTATTGATGTCAATTTTTGTGAGTTCTTCCCGGATGTTTTCCAGAACAGGATCATCGAGTTGAAAGAAGGAAAGCTGCAGGTTTTCTTCGGTAATGGCTTTTGTTTTGTCTTTGGAACCGCTTTGGGTGCGGCTTTTCTCGAGGGTTTTCAATACTTCATTCGCGCGGTTCACGACTTTTGACGGCATTCCCGCCAGTTTGGCGACATGAATCCCGAAACTGTGCTCGCTGCCGCCCGGAAGCAGTTTCCGCATGAAGATAATATTCCCTTTATTTTCCTGAATGGAAACGTGAAAGTTCTTGATCCTTTCAAAATTTACCGTCATCTCATTCAGTTCATGATAATGCGTCGCAAAAAGCGTTTTCGCCTGAGTCGGATGCTGATGGAGGTATTCCGCAATCGCCCACGCAATCGAAACTCCGTCGTAGGTTGAGGTTCCGCGCCCGATTTCATCCAGAAGAATTAAACTTCGGTCGGAAATATTGTTGAGGATATTCGCGGCCTCATTCATTTCCACCATAAAAGTGGATTCTCCGGCCGAAATATTATCCGTTGCACCGACTCTCGTAAATATTTTATCCAGAATCCCGATTTCGGCATGTTTTGCAGGCACAAAACTTCCGATCTGCGCCATCAGACAGATAATTGCCGTCTGGCGAAGAATTGCAGATTTACCCGCCATATTCGGCCCGGTCACCATAATGATCTGCTGTGCATCTTTATCCAGAAACAAATCATTTGGGATGTATTTTTCTCCGAGCGGCAATGCGTTTTCAATAATCGGATGTCGCGCTTCCTTCAGACTGATTTCGAAACTGTCGTTGAGAATCGGTCGCGTATAACTTTCAGAGACCGCCAGTTCCGATAAACCAACGCCGCAGTCGAGCTCAGCAATAATTCTGGAATTATCCTGAATCCGGTCGATGTAAATCATCACATTTCCACAGACTTTCCGGTACAGTTCCTGCTCAATTTTAGAGATTTTTTCTTCGGCACCTAAAATCTGTTCTTCATATTCCTTGAGTTCTTCGGTAATGTACCTTTCGGCGTTTACCAAAGTCTGTTTCCGGATCCAGTCGCTCGGAACCTTGTCTTTATGGGTGTTCCGGACTTCAATAAAATACCCGAAAACATTATTGAAACTGATTTTCAGGCTTGTAATTCCGGTTCTTTCGATTTCCCGCTCGCACATTTCATCGAGAAAATTTTTGCCTTTGTTCTGAAGTCCGCGAAGATGGTCGAGTTCATCTGAAATTGCGGATTTCACGACATTTCCTTTCGCGATATTCACGGGAAGTTCATCGTTCAGGTAACTTTGAAGATATTGAATGAGTTCATGCAGATCGTTCAGCGGTTCCACCCACGCCAAAACATCGGCAAAAGGATGGAGCAAAGCTTTGATCTGATGAATATTGATTAAACTCTGCCGCAGATAACCGACTTCTTTCGGGCAGATTTTTTCTGAGGCCAGTTTGCCCATAAGCCGGTCCAGATCAGAAATGGATTTCAGCAGCTGCTGGATTTCGTATTTTAAAGAATCTTCTTTGTTGAAAAACTCAATCAGATTCAGTCTTCTGTTGATTTCATCCACAGATTTTAAAGGCAAAATCAGTCTTCTGCGCAAAAGTCTTCCACCCATCGGTGTAGCGGTTTTGTCGATGATGTCCAGAAGAGATTTTCCCTGTGGATTGCTTGGATAAACGATTTCGAGATTTCTCAGCGTGAAATTATCCATCATCAGATAATCATCCTGCGGAATGATTTTGATTTTCGTAATATGTTGTAAAAGAGCGTGGTGCGTGTCTTCAACCAAATAGGCAAAAATCGCTCCAGCTGCAGTGACGCCGAGTCTGAATTCATCGATTCCAAAACCTTTCAAAGAATTGGTTTTGAAGTGATTCGTGAGTTTTTCGTATGCGTAATTGTACTGAAAAGCCCAGTCTTCGAGTTTGAAGGAGTTTTTATTTTTAAGCTGAGAGGGGAGCTCTGTTGACCGCTGATAAATAATCTCACTCGGATCGAAAGTGTGTACAATGTGGAGCAGTTTTTCCAAATTTCCTTCTGAAACCAGAAATTCTCCCGTGGAAACATCCACCAAAGCAATTCCGTATTTTTCTTTTTCCTTGTGAACGGAAAGGAGGAAATTGTTTTTCTTCGAGGTCAAAACCTGCTCGTTGAAGGTCACTCCCGGTGTTACGAGTTCGGTAACACCACGTTTTACAATTCCTTTTGCGACGGTTTTCGGATCTTCAAGCTGGTCGCAAATCGCTACCCGAAGTCCGGCCCGCACCAGTTTCGGCAGATACGAATCGATGGAGTGGTGCGGAAATCCGGCCAGTTCAATATGGCCTTCACCATTGGCTCTTTTGGTCAGAACAATGCCTAAAATCCGGGCCGTTCTTACGGCATCGCTGCCGAAAGTCTCATAGAAATCTCCCACGCGGAACAGCAGAAGCGCATCAGGATATTTCGCCTTGATGGTGTTGTACTGCGTCATTAAAGGAGTTTCTTTCTTTGCCATAATTATTTGTAAAAATTTTCAGTAAGATAAAAAATGGTATCTATAAAAAACAGAATACCATTTTGAGAGATGATATTTTCATCGTGCAGATCTTCAAAAATCAAACCCAGCGTTTCATTTCGGTAATCGTTGTTCCTGATGTTTTTAAAGCTGTTGAATTCAAGAAATTCTTTAATTAACATTAAATCTACAGTTTCTGTTGCTTCTATGAATTTCTGTTTTACGACCGCAAAAAGTTTTTTATCAATGAATTTAAATCCGAGAAGTTCATACTGTGTGGATTCGAAGAAGTAATTGTGAATGAGAAGTGAGTTAAAATAATCTTTCCAGAATTCGTAAAAAATAGTGTCATTCAGCTTGATCAGATATTCATCATCGAGCCGATATACCTTCTGCTCTGCTCCCTCGCCAATGAAGTTCCGTTCATCAATCTCCCCGTTGTAAAAAAGGCTGTTTTCTTCAATAAAAGAAGTTAAAATTCTTTCTTCTTCACTCTTGAGACACTTGCTTTGTGGATTTTGGAAACCTGGGATTTCATTTCCGCCAAGGTAAAGCTGCGCCTTTTTGATAAGGCTTTCGCCGCCAGATTGTCCATTTCCTTCAATGATATTTTGTAGTTCATTTTTAACATTTTTCATTTAGAAAAATTCTCCTCACAAAAATACATTTTTTTTTTGCAATTTTTAATGCGGCAATATTGTCTTATTTTTGCCGTAAATCAAGAAAATGTCATCCACAAAGAAACTGAAACTCGAAGAATTAGGACGAATTGATGTAGAAACGTTTAAGAAAACCGAGAAGATTCCTTTGGTGGTGGTTTTGGATAATGTACGGAGTATGCACAATGTTGGTGCGGTCTTCAGGACTGCCGATGCTTTTCTGGTGAAGAAAATTGTTCTCTGTGGAATCACGCCGCAACCGCCGCACCGCGAAATTCATAAAGCCGCGCTCGGCGCCACCGAAAGTGTAGACTGGGTGTACGAGAACAGCATTTCTGAAGCACTTCAAAATTTAAAAAAAGAAAATTACCAAATCTTAGGGATTGAACAGACTTCCGATTCAGAACTCATTACTGATTATCAGATCAATAAAAAGGAAAAATATGCATTGGTTCTGGGAAATGAAGTGGACGGTTTAAGTGATGAAGTACTTCCGCTTTATGATACTTTTCTGGAGATCCCCCAACTCGGCACAAAGCATTCGTTGAATGTTTCGGTTTGCGGCGGAATAGTGATGTGGGAATTCTTTAAAAGCCTGAAATAAAAAACTGCAAAATCCTGATGGATGATGCAGTTTGAAATAAATCTAATAAAAAGTAAAAATGAAAGGCTACAAAGATATATTTTTGAAATGATATGATGCAAATTTTTTGCTCAGAATTTTAAATTTTTTTGAACTTCCTCGTTTTTTAAAATTATCGTAAATTAGCATGATGTTTATTAAAGATTATATTTCGAAAGATTATCCTGCTTTTAATTTTTCCGATTCCATTGAATATGCTTCAGAATTTGCGAAAGATTTTGGCTATTCTCATATTTTCGTGAAGAACAAAGGAGTATTTGCAGGCGCTTTAAGCCAGTCTTTTCTGGAAGAAAGTCCGGAAGGAATTTTACAGTCTTTGGAAATCCATTTTGAAAAATTTGCGATCCGCGAAGACGGAAATATTCTGGATACGGTTAAACTTTTTCACATTTTCAATTCGAATATCGTTCCCGTAATCGGGACGACCGAAAAATACCTTGGTTATATTTCGTGCGACGACATTTTCAGCGAATTTTCAAAATATCCGCTTTTTTCCGAAAACGGCGCCATTCTTACCATTCAGACAACAAGCAAGCACTATTCTTTTACCGAAATTGCAAAAATAATTGAGTCGAATAACGCCAAAATGTACGGCTGTTATGTAAGTGCCATCAATGAGGATAATTTTCAGCTGACGATGAAAATTAGCAGCGACAACCTCAGTTCCATCGATGAAACTTTCGAACGTTATGGATACAACGTGGTTCACAAACATTATAACGACGAAAAGGAAGATCTTTTGAAGGACAGGTTTGGGTTTTTACAGAAATTTATAGAAATTTAATCGATGAAAGCGGCAATTTACACCCAAAAAAAAGACGCGGATACTTTTATCTACCTCAGTAAAATTATAGAAGAACTCGAAAAAAGGGGTGTTGAATCGGTTCTGTATTCGGAGATGGCGGCAGCAATGCAGTTTTCGAGTGATTTTAAGACCTTTTCAGGAAAAGAAGACCTTTCAGAACAGAATGTCGACTGGTTTTTTACCTTCGGCGGCGACGGAACCATTGTAACTTCCCTGCTTTTTGTTCAGGATCTTGATATTCCGATTGTTGGAGTAAACACCGGCAGACTTGGATTTCTTTCGAGTTTTACAAAAGACGGCGTTTTTCTTGAACTCGATGACATCATCCGCGGACATGTGAAAATCAGCAAAAGATCCGTCATTGAAATAATTTCGCCCGAAAAAACTGATTTTTTCCCGTTTGCGCTGAACGATATAACCATTTCCCGGAAAGAAACCACCGCGATGATCACGATAGATTCCTACATCAACGGGGAGTTTCTGAATGTTTTTTGGGGCGATGGTGTTATTATTTCTACTCCAACCGGTTCCACGGCGTACTCGCTGAGTTGCGGCGGTCCGATCATCACTCCGAATAATCATAATTTTTCCATCACTCCAATCGCTCCGCACAACCTGAATGTGAGGCCTTTAATCGTTAATGATGATGTGGAAATCCGTCTGAGAGTTGAAAGCCGCATTCCGCAGTATTCACTTTCCCTGGATTCCAGGTTGGTAAATATGGATACTGATGTGGAAATTATTCTGAAAAAAGCAAAATTCCAGATTTCACTTATCCACCCAACCAATCTGAGTTTTTACGAGACGATCAGGCAGAAATTACTTTGGGGAAAAGACAAAAGGAACTGAGGTTTTCTGCATAAAAATAGTAACTTTACACTTCAAAATATATATCAAACTCTTTAAATACAATATTATGAGCAGACTTTTTCCGGCAGGAGTTGCCACAGGTCAAATGGTTACCGACATTTTTCAGCACGCCAAAGAAAACAAATATGCACTTCCCGCAGTTAATGTGATTGGCTCCAGCAATGTGAATGCAACAATGGAAACGGCGGCAAAACTCAATTCGCCTGTGATTATTCAGTTTTCAAACGGCGGTGCAGCGTTTAATGCAGGAAAAGGAATGAGCAACGATGCTCAGAAAGCAGCTATTTTAGGAGGAATTGCAGGTGCAAAACACATTCACACTTTGGCGGAAGCGTACGGCGCAACCGTAATCCTTCATACCGACCATTGTGCCAAAAAACTTTTGCCATGGATTGATGGATTGATGCAAGGCAACGAAGAATTTTTCGCACAGACCGGAAAATCTCTTTATTCTTCACACATGCTTGATTTATCTGAAGAGCCGATTGAAGAAAACATGGATATTTCATGTAAATATTTCGAAAGAATGGCTAAAATCGGAATTACTCTGGAAATTGAACTTGGGGTAACCGGTGGTGAGGAAGACGGAGTTGACAATTCCGGTGTGGACTCTTCAAAACTGTATACACAGCCCGATGAAGTGGCTTACGCTTATGAAAGATTGAAAGCAATCTCGCCGAACTTTACCATTGCTGCTGCTTTCGGAAATGTTCACGGCGTTTACAAACCGGGCAATGTAAAACTGACTCCAAAAATTCTTGACAACTCCCAAAAATATGTTCAGGAGAAATTCGGAACCGGAGAAAAACCTGTAAACTTCGTTTTCCACGGCGGATCAGGTTCAACTGTTGAAGAAATCAGAGAAGCCATCAGTTACGGTGCCATTAAAATGAATATCGATACTGATCTGCAGTTTGCCTATACCGAAGGAATCCGCGATTATATGGTGAATAACCTGGAGTATCTTAAGGCTCAAATCGGAAATCCGGACGGCGACGATAAACCTAACAAGAAATTCTATGACCCTAGAGTATGGGTTAGAAAAGGTGAAGAAACCTTCATTACAAGATTGGTACAGGCGTTTGAAGATCTGAACAACGTAAATACGCTGAAATAATCAATTTCACGGTTTAAAGAGTACATCTTTTTCTTAAATTGAATTAATAAACTAAATTTGCACGGTTAAAAATTCAGAGTTTTTAATTTAAAATTTCAACAATGGCATTCGACTGGTTTAAACGAAAAACAAAAAATATCACCACTTCCACGGAAGACAAGAAAGATGTCCCGAAAGGACTTTGGCATCAGACTCCCACAGGAAAAGTTATTGAGCACGAAGAACTTAAGGCTAATAATTATGTGTCGCCTGAAGACGGTTTTCACGTAAGAATTGGGAGCAATGAGTTCTTCTCCATTCTTTTTGATGAGAATAACTTTCAGGAACTCGACGCCAATGTGGAAAGTGTAGACATGCTGAATTTTAAGGATACCAAACCTTATGTTGACCGTCTGAAAGAAGTTTCTGCAAAGACAAAACTTAAAGATTCCATCAGAAACGCTGTAGGAACCGTAAACGGAACCAAAATGGTGGTTTCGTGTATGGATTTTGCCTTTATCGGTGGATCTTTAGGATCTGTGATGGGTGAAAAAATCAGACGCGCTGTTGATTACTGTATTGAGAACAGACTTCCGTACATGATTATATGTCAGTCCGGAGGAGCCAGAATGCAGGAAGCGACTTATTCACTGATGCAACTCGCAAAAGTACAGTCGAAACTAGCACAGCTTTCTGAAGCCGGACTTCTTTACATCGCATATCTGTGTGATCCAACTTTCGGCGGAATTACCGCTTCTTTCGCCATGACGGCCGACATTATTATGGCGGAACCGGGAGCTTTGATCGGCTTTGCAGGACCTAGAGTCATCCGCGAAACCATCGGAAAAGATTTGCCTGAAGGTTTCCAGACCTCGGAATTTCTGCAGGAAAAAGGATTTGTAGATTTCATTGTGAAACGAACTGAGATCAAAGAAAAAGTATCAAAAACCGTTAACCTTATGGTTCATTCTTAAGGGATTTGTAACAAAATGATAAAAATCTCTCCTAATCAGGGGAGATTTCTTTTATGAGACAGACCGCAAAAATATTTTTCAACACCTTAAAGACATTAAGTTTCAAAAAAATTGTAAGACTTTTGAAGCTCATTATTCCGCATCCTTTATTTTTTACTTTGAGTTTATTCGGAACCGTTAAAAGTTTCGTGATCGCGAAAGAATATTTTCCCAAAACCAACTCTTCCGACGGCATTGGAAATGCGTACCGTCATGCGCTTTGGTGCTGCCTGATCATGATGTACTGCTGTAAGATCTCTTCGGCCCAGAAAGCGCTGAGATTCTGTAAAAAAATGACCGATCTGCACGAAGAACTTTTCCCGAACGAACCGCTGCAGAAAAAAATGGATCTGCACAATAACCAGGTTGGAATGGATTACTTTATGGAACTATTGCCCGCCGTTCACCGTCAGTTTTTTGAAACCTCTTTCTTTGTGGATGCCCTTTTTGAAAAGACACAAACAGCCAAAATTCTCAAGAATTTGGAAGATCAGTTTCCAGGTGATCTGGTGTACCTAACAAAGTAACGTTACTGAAACACCTTTCTGACAGATTTCTCTACTACTAAACTTTTCGGCGCTCGCTTCGCTCGCGCCCTATTCAAAATAAAAACCCCAGTTTTCCCTGAGGTTTTATATGATTAATAAATTCAGGCTTCCTGTAAACCGGCATGGGTTTTCACCAGTTCATTCTGCACGTTCGGCGGAACCAACTGATAATCCGAAAATTTCATTGAGAATTTTGCGCGGCCTCCTGTTATGGAACGTAAAGTGGAACCGTAATCGTGCATTTCAGCAAGCGGAACCTCGGCGATGATCTTTTGGTAATGACCTTCGGAATCCATTCCCGAAATCATGGCGCGCCTCGTCTGAAGGTCGCCCATTACATCACCGGTATCTTCATCGGGACAGAGAATTTCCACGTGGTAAACCGGTTCCAGAAGCTGAGGTTTTGCATTCTGGAAAGCTTCCCGGAACGCTCCGGATGCCGCCAGCTGAAAAGAAATGTCGTTGGAATCTACACTGTGCATTTTTCCGTCGTAAACGCAGACCCTTACATTTTGGCAGTGCGAACCGGTTAACGGGCCTTCTTTCATCTGCTGCATAATTCCTTTTTTTATCGCGCCAATGTAACGGTTGTCAATTGTTCCGCCCACAATGCACCAGTAAAAAGCGAGTTTCCCGCCCCATGGTAAATCCTCAATATCTTTTTGTCGGATGTTCATTCCGGTGGGTTCATCCATTCCGTCATAGAAATTTTCAACACGCATGTGAATTTCGCCGAACTGTCCTGCGCCGCCCGACTGTTTTTTATGACGGTAGTCGGCGTCGGATTTTCCGGTAATGGTTTCGCGGTACGGAATTTTAGGATTGCCGAAGTTCATTTTCACGCCAAATTCTTTCTGCAGCCTTTGTTTTACCAGATCCAGATGCAGTTGTCCCTGACCGTGTAGGATCGTCTGTTTCAGTTCGGCAGACTGTTCCACTTTCAGCGTAGGATCTTCCTCTTCAATTTTGTGTAAAGCCGTGACGAGTTTTTCCATATCGGCGGACGAGTCGGCAGAAACTGCTTTCCGGATTCTGCTTTCCGGGAATTCCATCGGCCGTACTTTTCGGTCCAGACCTTTTGAGTTGAGGGTATTGTTCGAATGACCGTATTTTAATTTAACCGTAACACCTAAATCTCCGGCTACCATTTCACTTACGGGAGTTCTGTCTTTTCCTTCAGCGACAAAAAGCTGAGAAATCCTTTCCACTTCACCATTATTTGCGTTGATGAGTTCATCGCCGGGTTTAAGGGTGCCGCTTAAGACCTTGAAATAAGAAACCATTCCAACCTGCGGTTCCGAAAGGGTTTTGTAAATAAAGAGCGTGGTTTTATCGGCCGGATCGTAAGAAATTTCTCCGCCGTTTTCGAGTTTTCTTGGAGGGCGTTCTGCGGGCGAAGGTGCAATATCATCAATAAATCCCATTAATCTGCCGCTACCCATATCTTTCAGTCCACTTGTCACAAAAACCGGAAAAAACTGCTGTTTCGCCAGGGCGATAGTAATTCCTTTTGCCAATTCTTCTTCAGAAAGATTGCCTTCTTCAAAGTATTTTTCCATCAGTCCTTCCTCATTTTCAGCAGCAACTTCCACCAACGCATTGTGCATTGCGTTGGCTTTTTCCATTTCGTTTTTAGGAATTGGTTTTTTCTCCGGTTTTCCGCCGTCGGCAGGAAATTCGTACATCACCATTCTTAAAGCATCAATAATGGCATTAAAACCGGCGCCGGAGTTGTAAGGATACTGTACCGGCAGGAGTTTGTTGCCGAATCTTTCTTTCGCCTGTTCAAGCGTTTTTTCAAAATCGGCCTTGGGATGATCCATCTGATTGATGACAAAAATTGCAGGAGTCTGATATTTCTCGACGTATTCCCAAACGATTTCCGTTCCTACCTCAACACCGTTTGCGGCGTTCAGAACAATTACCGCAGTATCGGCAACCTTCAATGAAGAAACGGTTTCGCCAACGAAATCGTCAAATCCCGGCGTGTCGATGATGTTTATTTTGTTGTTTTTCCAGTTCACGAACATCTGGTGCGAGAAAATGGTATTTCCGCGGTCGTGTTCAATGTCGGTATAATCGCTTACCGTGTTGCGGGTTTCCACACTGCCACGGCGTTTTATCGCCCCTCCTTCGTAGAGCATGGTTTCTATAAGCGTAGTTTTCCCGGAACCGGAATGGCCGAGCAAAACCACATTTCGTAAATTTTGGGTGTTTGTACTCATCATATTTAAGTTTAGTATTTTAAAAATGAGTAAAAAGGAAATGCAGGTGCATTTGATTTTTAGGAACTTAAAGTTACAAAAGTTTTGAAATGGAATTGAATAAAAAGCAGATGAATTTTCAAAACAAATCATGATTTTTGACATTTTTACAGCAAAAACACTATTTTTATGAAAATTTTAGAAAATGGTCTTAAGCAGAATCTGGAGTGCATTTATTATTGTGGCAATTTTGGTGGCGAGTGTAAAATATATGTTTTCAGACCATTATAAAGCCATCTACAATGATATGGTGGTGGGCAGAAGCGGCGATACGGTACAGATTGCTTCTCAAAACATGAATTCGCTAACGCCACTGGTGCAAGACAGCCTGCTTCTGAAGCCTGATTTTGCCCAGAACAGGATACATTACAAAACAGATTCTGCAAAATCTTCGGTGAATGTTTACCGCGTTCAGGAAACTGACGGCGTCATCGGAACGTCAGAAACGGCCGTGAAAATATGTCTGGGTCTGATTGGAATCATGACGTTGTTCATGGGTTTTATGAGCATTGCAGAAAAAGCCGGCGGCATCAATTTATTATCCCGGCTGATCCAGCCTTTTTTCTCGAAACTTTTCCCTGAAATTCCCAAAAACCATCCCTCTTTTGGACATATGCTCCTGAATTTTTCGGCGAATTTATTGGGTCTCGACAATGCGGCGACTCCGTTTGGACTGAAAGCGATGGAAAGTCTGCAAACCTTAAATATCAATAAGGATCGCGCCAGCAATTCGCAGATCATGTTTCTGTGCCTTCATGCGGGAGGTTTAACGCTGATTCCTGTTTCCATCATTGCCATCCGTGCTTCAATGGGTTCTGTGACGCCGACGGATATTTTTCTGCCATGTATGATCGCAACTTTTGCCGCAACAATGGCGGCCATGATCGTGGTTTCGCTATATCAGAAAATCAATCTGCTACAACCGGCTGTGATCGCTTATGTCGGCGGAATTTCAATTATGGTCGGGCTGTTGGTCGTGTATCTGGTGAACCTGACAAAAGGCGAGCTTGATGATTTCAGCAAATTGCTCAGCAACGGAATTATACTTTTGATCTTCTTCGCCATTATTTTGGGTGGAGTTTATAAAAAAATCAATGTTTTCGATGCATTTATCGATGGTGCAAAGGAAGGTTTCTGGACCTGTGTGAAAATCATCCCGTATTTGGTAGGCATGCTGATCGCCATTTCTCTGTTAAGAACCTCCGGTGTTTTTGATGTGATTATCGACGGGATGAAGTGGGTCGCAAGCGTGGCGGGTTTTGACACGCGATTTGTAGACGGTTTACCGACAGCGCTGATCAAGCCGCTTTCCGGTTCCGGAGCGAGGGGAATGATGGTGGATACGATGCAGACTTTCGGAGCCGACAGTTTTCAGGGCAGACTTGCTGCGGTTTTGCAGGGAAGTTCAGATACCACTTTCTATGTGATTGCCGTGTATTTTGGCGCCGTCGGAATTAAAAATACGAGATATACGGTGACCGCAATGCTTCTGGCAGATCTGGTCGGAATTATTACCTCAGTAATTTTAGCTTATATTTTCTTTGCTTAAAAAATACTACTATGGAAAACGACGAAAAACAGACCGCTTTTGAAAAAACCACCGAAACAGTCGGCTGGATTCAGATTTTTTTATCCCCTTTTTTAATTGGCCTCATCATTTCTGCTGTTATTTATTTCGCTTATCCCGGCATCTGGACGATGATTGCCGCATGTGCAGTTTTGGCATTAAGTGTGGTTCTGGGTGCAAAAATGGCATCAAAAGCAGCGAGAGAACACGGCACAATGAATTATATTTCGAGAACCGATGCAACACCGGAACTTGATGAACAGTTAAAAAAAGAGAATAATGATACACGATAAAGACTATATCATCCGGATTGTTAAGCAGTTTTCAGAAGCGCTTTCGAAACTTCTTCTTGAAAAAAATGAAGGAACACTTCCCGAAGACCAGAGGATTTTTGACACGAATATGAATGATACCTTTAAAATGGATTTTGAGGCGCTTTCGGCCCTTACTGTGGATGAAATCACTACAATGATCAATGATAAAGACAGCGCTCATCACATCCCTTATTTTGAATTGCTGGGACATTTGTTTTATCTGAAAAACAGGGAAAATGGCAGAAAGGATATTGCGGAAAAAGCACAGACTTTTTATGAACTGTATCTTCAGAAAAGCGGAATCTTCTCCCTTCCCATTGTCAACAGGATTACTGAGCTCCAGAATTCTTAATTTTAGAAAGAAATGCGGTAAGTTCCGCTGGAAAAAGTGGGTGCTTTTTCGGCTTTTACATATTTTTTGACCCACGCCACTGATGTAGAGACCACACAGACATCAGAAATTCCGCCGGAGCGTCTCGCGGAGATGACGTTCCCATTTTTATCGACGGTATAAGAAATGATGATGCTTCCGCTTGCAGAACAGCTGTGCGATGGCTGCGAACCGCCTCTTCCCATTGTTCCGGGAATATAACCGATCAGTTTGCGGTCGATTCCGATCTTGCTGTCCCCGTTTCCATCGCCGCCCAGTGGGTCACCTTCGTTGCCAATGGTTCCGTTAGTACCCTGTGTTCCGGCTTTTGTCCCTCTTCCTTTTATCAAATTGCCAATGGCGGCATTTCCTTTTCCGTCACCGGATCCGTTTTTTGAATTTACAGCTGCAGACTTTGCGGGAGAGGTTTTGGCAGCCGTTGCTTTAGGACGTGCTTTAGTGGCAGCCGGAGCAGAAACCCTGGTGTTTTTTCCGGTTAAAATTTTCTCCTGTACGACGGGCTTCACAGGTTCCGGACTGATTTCCGAAACATCTTTTTTTACAGTTTCAACTTCGCTGATTGGGTTATTGGACGCCTGGCTTCCGTCCTGTTCGGCAGGTTCTTCCGTGTCAGCACCGTTTTGGGAGTCGCCGAAATTAATAAGCATTGTAGTGACCACCTCGGGTTTTTGGATGATGGTGGTAAACTGATAAAAGAAAATCGCTAGGAATACCAAGACCGAAATCAGAAAAGTGATGAGGGCACTTTTCCTCTTGATCTCTTTTTCGCTTCTTAATTGTTGAATTGCGTCGCTCATTTAATGATCATTAATAAAAAATCCTCTCAGATTAATCCTCTTGTACCGTTGCAATTGCCAAATTAAAATGGTGTGTTTCGGCAATCCCCATCACAAATACAACATCTTTATGCTTTGTGTTTTCATCGGCCCTGATAGTGAATGCGGGATTGGGGTCGTTCTTTAAAGTATTGACCAAATACTGTTCCAGCTGTTCTTTCTGTATCTCTTTATCATTTACAAAATATTTACCGTCTTCTTTTATCGTAACAGAGGCGGCATCCTGAACACTTGGGTTTGCGGACTCGGCTTTTGGCAGTTTAACGTCGATGGCACTTTGGCTGATTGCTGAACTCGTGATCATGAAAAAAATCAACAGCAGAAATATTATATCTGTCATTGAAGCCATACTGAACTCGGCATTCACCCTGTTTCTACGTTTCAACTCCATTACAGCGGGGTATTTAAAGTGTCGAGAAATTCATTTACATGGGTCTGAATTTTCAATACGAGTCGGTCTACATTTGTTACTAAAATATTATAGAAAAAATAGGCGGGAATGCCTACAAACAGACCTACTGCGGTCGTGGCCATTGCGGTATAAATGCCAGAAGCCAAAAGCTTGGGACTCACAGCACCTGTTACATTTGAAATCTCAAAAAACGCCATAATCATTCCAATCACAGTTCCCAAAAACCCTAACATAGGAGCGGCTCCTGATGCTGAAGCCAATATATTGAGGTTTTTTTCGAGTTTTGAAACCTCGAGCTGACCCTGATTCTGCATGGCATTTGAAATGTCTGAAATAGGCCTTCCGATTCTTGCCAAACCTTTTTCGATCATTCGTGCTTCCGGTGAGTCAATGGTTTTACAGTAATCTATTGCGGTCGAGATTTTTCCTTCCTGTAAAAAATCCTTGATGTTTTCGAGGAAATTAGGGGTCTGCTTCGACGCTTTTTTAATAAAGAAGTATCTTTCTAAGAATATATAAAGCGCAAGAATCCCCAGAAGGAAAATGCAAACCATAATGGCATTTCCTAAAATTCCTCCGCTGAAAAGAATTTCCCAAAGCGAAAATAGGTGGGTTTCGGTTTTATTGTTGATGATTTGAGTAGGAGTCTGTAAAAACATTTCTTAGTTTTAAAGATTATGTAACGGCAAAAGTAGGTTTATATTGTTATAAACCCCATGTTTAGATGTGTTTTTTGTTATAACACCGTAAATTTTATGCGACCATTTCCACTTTTCAGCAGCGGATCAGCAATGAGGTTTTTGGGATTTTTTGGAGAGAGAGGTTGTCGGGAACTAATCCTCTTCCACCACAATTTCATCCTGTTTGAAATGGCATTTGAGTTTAAACGTAATGGGTTCATCGGAACCGGTATAGAAATCATCAATATTTCCTTTCCAGCACAGCTGAAGTTCCTCCTCCGAATTTCGGTCGAAAGACAGCTCGTTGTCGTACAGATACGCTTCTTCATCATCAAAAAGATCAACTTCTGTATAGGACTCGTCGGTATCGCTGATTTCAAAAGACTTTCCTTCAATTTCTGCACCCTCAATAGGAAAATCCATCACATTCAGTGATAGCTGAGGGAAATTATACTGCAGCGAATCATCATCTACATGATCCAAAGATTCATCTGTAATGATTTCAACCTCCAGAAAATGTTGCTTGTTGCTGTAAACCGCTTTGCAATAAGTGCTTTTAATGTTGTATTTAAGGGTTTCGTCAGGATGGTAGATTTTTAAAATCCCTTTCATTTTCAAAGAAAAAAAGTGTTAAATAATTGATTTTTAAACTGATTGAACAAAGATAAAAAATAGATTGAATGTGGAAAGTATTTTAAAGTTTTTTTAGCATCCATCCTGAAACCCGCAACTTTAGTATAAACATTACACAAAAAAAGGTAATTTAGCCTGTCAAAATTTAAGTTATGAATAGAAGCCTTTACATGGGATTTTTTTTAGTCGGAATAATGTCAGTGTTAATGTGCTGTAAAAAGAAAGATTATCCGCTCGCGAAGGTGACGCCGCTTGAAATTGATTCAATAGCTGCCAAATATTATGAACAGTATTTAAAACTTTATCCGCTTGAAGCTACTGCGCAGGGCGATTCGCGATACAATGACCAGTTACCGATCAATATCGACAAAGATTTCATCTCAGGAGAAATCGCTTTTTATAATTCGGTGCAGAACCAACTGAAGAAAGTGGATTATAAAAGACTGAATGACGAAGACAAAACCGTTTATGACGTGCTGGACTATATGTTAAAAGACAAGGTTGAACGTTACGCCTATCATCCCGAATACATTCCCTTTACCCAGTTCAGCGGTCTGCCGCTCGATTTTCCCTTACTGGGAAGCGGACAGGGAAGTCAGCCCTTTAAAACAGAAAAAGACTATAACGACTGGCTGAAAAGAATGGAGAAATTCCCGCAGTGGATGGATACTGCCATGGAGAATTTTCGTGAAGGCATAGCAAATAATCAGGTATTGCCTAAAACACTGGTCGCGAAAATGATACCTCAAATGAAAGCGGAAGAAATTGTTTCCGATGATATGGAGAAGAATATTTTTTACGGGCCTCTCCGCAGTTTTCCGGCCGGTTTCAGTTCAGACCAGAAAGAAAAATTCACCGCGCAGTATAGGGAAACGGTTTCAAAAAAAATAGTTCCGACTTATCTGAAGATGGCAGAATTTTTAGAAAAAGAATATCTTCCAAAATCACGCGCTACCTCCGGAATAGATGCTCTGCCGAAAGGAAATGAAATCTACGCCTATTATGCAAAAAGCTGGACCACGACCAATTCAACACCGGAAGCGATCAGAAAAACAGGTTTGGATCAGGTTGCAATGCTTCGTGCAGAAATGGAAAAAGTAAAAGAACAGGTGGGTTTCAGCGGTACACTTGAGGAATTTATAACGTCGGTAAAATCTGATCCAAAGGCAATGCCTTATAAAACTGATAAAGAAGTGATGAGCGCCTTCAACGGAATCCTGAAAAAAATTACACCGAAACTCAAAACTATGTTCAGTGTCACCCCGAAAACGCCTTTTGAAATCAGGCAAACCGAAAAATTCCGCGAAGCAAGCGCCAGTGCGGAATATATTCCCGGAACTCCCGACGGAAAAAGAGCAGGAATTTTTTACATTCCGCTTCCTGATCCAACAAAATTTAATGTCACTTCGGGGATGGAATCGTTGTTTTTACATGAAGCAATTCCCGGACATCATTATCAGATTTCGCTGCAGCAGGAAAATACCAAACTGCCGAAATTCATGCGTTTTGGCTGGTTCGGAGCGTATGGTGAAGGTTGGGCGCATTACTGTGAAACGCTCGGTCCGGAACTGGGGCTTTATACCGATCCGTATCAAAAAATGGGTTATTTAAGCGATCAGATGCTGCGTGCAGTGCGGCTCGTGGTGGATACCGGTTTGCATACCGGAACCATGACGAGGGAAGAAGCCATCAGATATTTCCTGAACAATATCGCTTATGATGAAGCCGGAGCCACTGCTGAAGTCGAAAGATATATGGCAATGCCGGGACAGGCGCTGGGTTACAAAATAGGCTCGCTGAAAATCCGGGCACTCCGGGACAAATATCAGAAACAGTTGGGTAGTAAATTCAGTCTGGCAAAATTTCATGACGAAATCTTAAACCAGGGAGGTCTTCCGCTGGATGTGCTCGACAGGAAAATGAAAAACTGGGCCCAAAGACAGTAAATCACCTCAGTAAAATTTTGCAAAAAAACATTGATTAAACTTTGTTAATCATAACAGGATTAATCATTTAAAATTTTAATCCTTTTTGGTTATGTTTGTTGATGTATATATATTTACTATCCGTTATTATGAATGAATTAAAAAATAAACCTATTTTTACACCCTCAAAAATACAAAGTTCATGGAAGCTGATTTCCCTATTCCACTAATTTCTCTTAAGGACGGTTTTCTGGAAAATGTTTTAGAAAAGGCACCTTTTGGGTTTTCGCTGATGAGCGGAGATTATGTGGTGGAATTTGCTAACGATATCTGGCTGGAAATAGCCGGTAAAACCCGAGAAGAAGTAACCGGAAAAAATCTTTTCGATGTTTTTCCCGAAACCAAAGACCAGCTTATTCCCTTATGCGAAAGTGTAAGACAAAGCCGCAAACCTTTTCATGCGCCTGAATTCAGCATCAGATTAAAGAGAAACGGTGTTTTTCAGGAAGTTTATTTCAACTTTATTTATCACCCGGTATACAATACAGATGGTGATTTTCAGCATTTCGTTACCGTAGCGATGGAAGTTACCGAGATGGTGGAGATAAAATCCAAAGTCAAAGAAGATGAAGAACGGTTGAGACTTGCTACTGAAAGTTCCCAAACAGCGACCTGGGATTTGGATATGCATACCTATGAACTTGTACATTCGCCCTATCTTTCCACGATATTTGGCTACGAGCCGGAAATTAAACCTTCCCTTAAGCAGCTTCGGAATCACATTTGTGAAGTTGACCGTAAAGAAATTGTTGATAAAGCCTTCAGCGAAGCGCTGGAAACAGGAATCTACCGGTATGAAGCGCAACTGAAGGACGAAAATGGAGTGGAAAAATGGATTTTTACGAATGGTAAAGTTTTTTTCGATGATGCTGGTAAGCCTACGAGAATGTTGGGAGTACTGCAGGATATTACCGAAAGAAAAAAAAGCGAAATTCTTCTGCAGCACCGTAACCATCAGTTAAACACGGCGTTAGATGCTACAAAACTGGGCATATTCGATATGAACCCAATAACTCTGGAGAAATATAATTTTTCGCCGCGTTTTTTGGAAATTTTTGGCTACGATTCAAAAACTGAAAGAATAGATTCCCACATTTTTGAAAAACATATTCACGAGAATTTCTGTGAAACCCGTGTAGCCGCGCTTCAAAGAGCGAGGGAAACCGGCGACCTGTATTACCAGACCAAAATAGTACTGCGGGACGGAAGTGATAAATGGATTGAACTGTACGGAAAACTGATGCAGCCGCTGAGAGGCAGTGAAGCCTACATTTCCGGTACAATCAGGGATATTACTGAACGCAAAAATTTCGAACGCACTATTGGCGAAAGCGAAAAGAAATACCGGTTTCTTGCTGATGCCATGCCGCAAATTGTCTGGATTGCCGAAACCGACGGCAAACTTACCTATTTCAATAAAGCGACCTTGGATTATTCCGGGAAAAATTATAATGAATTCGTGGAAGAAGATGGCTGGATAGAAATTGTGCATCCCGATGAACAACAAGAAAATATCAAGCAGTGGGAACACAGTGTTGCAACAAAGCAGCCCTTTAATTTCGAGCACCGCTTCCGGAATAAAGATAATCAGTACAGATGGTTCTTGAGCCGCGCATTTCCTGATATGGATGAAGAAGGCAATGTAAAAAAATGGGTGGGAACCAGTACGGATATTAATGACATGAAAAAGCAGGAAAGCCAGAAGAATGATTTCATTAAAATGGCCAATCACGAACTGAAAACCCCTGTTACTACGATAAAAGGTTACGTGCAGTTGCTGAAGAAAATGAGAGGTGATTCTGAAGATAAATTTCTTGTTAATTCTCTGAATACTATTGAAAATCAGGTAAATAAACTTACTGCTTTGATTAGTGATCTCCTGGATATTTCAAGAATAGAATCCGGAAGGCTTCCTTTGAACAGAAAGGAATTCTCGCTGCTTAAACTCGTCACTGAAACCATAGAAGACATCAAGGCTTCAGAACAGAGCCATGAAATTGATTTTGAACTGAAGCATCCCGGCGATATTACAGTATATGCTGATAAGGAAAGAATCACGCAGGTTTTAAACAACCTGCTTACTAATGCCATAAAATATTCCCCAAAATCGAAATCTGTAAGCGTTGCGCTTTTTGTGCACGAAGAATGCGCGATTGTCTCGGTAAGAGATTACGGAATCGGGATGGATCAGGAAGAACTGAACAAGATTTTCGAGCGGTTCTACAGGGTTTCCGGTGAAGATGAAGAAACATTCCCGGGTTTCGGAATCGGTTTGTTTATCGTGAAAGATATTATGGACCGTCATCAGGGGAAAGTCTGGGTAGAAAGTGAGAAAAACAAAGGCAGCGAATTTCATTTTTCGCTACCCATTTTTAAAAACTAATAAAACAAAACTATGGAAATATTGGTGGTTGATGATAACAAAGACATTTGTATGCTCATCGAAAACATTCTTCTTTCTGAAGGTTATCATGTGGAATCATGCTGTACTCCTTTAAAATTTACTGAAATTTTTGAGAAATCAAGACCAAAACTCATTATTACCGATATGCTGATGTCCGGTTTCGACGGGCGAACTTTAACAAAAGAAGTCAAAAGCAATCCTCAAAATCACAACATTAAGATCATGATGATGTCTGCACATCCGGATGCCTCAAAAATCAGCGAAACGATTGGTGTAGATGATTTTCTGACCAAACCTTTCGAAATTGATGATCTGGTAAGCAAAGTAGAGAAACTTTTGCAGTAATTTTAAACCTTCCCGAACAGCATTTGGGTTAAAAAATCTTTTTCTTTATTCCCCCGCGCCGGCGAATATTCCCTTCCGTAAAAAATGATCTGGAGATGGATTTTGTTCCACGTTTTTTTCGGGAACAGTTTTTTTGAGTCTTTTTCAGTCTCCACCACATTTTTTCCGGAGGTTAATTTCCACTGAGTCATTAACCGGTGAATGTGGGTGTCTACAGGAAAAGCCGGGAATCCAAAAGCCTGGCTCATCACAACTGATGCGGTTTTATGTCCGACTCCCGGAAGTTCTTCCAGTTCCTCAAACGTCTGCGGAACAATCCCATTGTGCTTTTCCACGAGGATTTCGGCCATTCTTTTAAGGTTTTTTGCCTTTTGATTGGCCAAACCGATTTCTTTAATCAGATCCTTGATTTCTGCCACTTCCAGATCCTTCATTTTATACGGAGTTCCCGCGATTTCAAAAAGTTTCGGAGTGATCTGATTCACTTTTTTATCGGTGGTCTGCGCTGAAAGGGCAACAGCGACTAAAAGTGTGAAAGCATCGGTATGATCCAAAGGAATCGGCACTTCGGGATATAATTTTTCGAGTTCCACCAAAATCGTTTCTGCTCTTTGCTTTTTAGTCATTTAAGTTTAAATTTGAACAAAAATAATCATTATGCTGAAAGTTGGTGATGCCTTACCGAAATTTGAATCAATGAATCAGAATGGCGAAGTTTTGAAATCTTCAGATTTTTTAGGCAAAAAACTCGTGATTTTCTTTTATCCGCAGGCCAATACGCCGACCTGCACGGTGGAAGCCTGCAATTTAAGCGATAACTTTTCGGATTTAAATAAAGAAGGTTATCAGGTGATCGGCATTTCCGGTGATTCTGTAAAAAAACAGAAAAATTTCCATACAAAATTTAACCTTAAATATGATTTGCTGGCTGATGAAAACCGTGAGATCATTGATCAGTTCGGTGTTTGGCAGGAGAAAAGCACTTTTGGGAAAACGTATATGGGAATTGTGCGCACTACTTTTATCTTTGATGAAAACGGAATCTGCTCCCGCATTATTTCAAAAGTGAAATCGAAGGACGCAGCGCAACAGATTCTTGAAAATTAAGCGTTTTCCTTCTCATAATACATCAGTTCTTCAGTCTCGTCCGGAAGAATAACCAGTTTTTTAAATTTTAAACCGAGTTTTTCAATGAGTTTTTGAGAAGCAACATTATCTTTGGAAGTGACGGCAGAAATTTTCTTCAAACCGAAATGCGCAAAAGCCTGTTTCATGAGTTCTGATGCGGCTTCAAAACCATAGCCTTTGCCTTCAAACTCGCCAAGAAACGAAAATCCAATATCATGGACATCCATTCCTTCCCGCTGGAAAATTCCGACGCTGCCGATCCTTAATCCGTCTGACTTTCTGGTGATGAGGTAATTTCCATAGCCAAGTTTTTCTATTTGCGGGCGAAATCTGGTTTTGATGTACTCTTCAGCTTCCTCAATAGTCCTGATCTTCTTGTCACCGATGTATTTTAAGAAATTGGGTTCGTTATAAAGTGCCAGAACAAATGCCGAATCTTCCGCTGACATCGGTCTCATAGAAAGTCTTTCGGTTTCAAATGTTTGCGGGATCATCTTCTTTTCTTTTTCGAACGTGCTTTTTTTGGCGGAACATAAGGTTCAAGTTCCTTTTTATAATTCTGCATTCTGGGATTATTGGCGCAGGTCTTACTGTACACTTCAAAATATTCTCCGTTATCCTTCACGTTCGTTATGGTCCCGGTTTTTTTATTGACGGTGAGCATGAAATGGGTCTTTTCGAAAGGGCATTCCTTTGAAGTGACTTTCCCTAGTTCCACATAAAAATGCTGCGCATCGGCGTAATAATTTCCGGCCAGATCTTCGAACTCTTCATCCATGAAATAGCCTTCTAAAATCCCGATCACTGCGGCTTCTTCACCGTTATCAACCGTTCCGATGAATTTTCTGAGCTGTTCCGTGTCGGTGATATAAGAAATTTTACCGCCAGCTGATTTGGCGATGTAATAATAACCTTCGTCATCATTCGAGAGTTTAAAACCCGAAAACTGCGGCATGTAATTTTTTTCCTTACCTGTTGTTTTTAAAACTTCATCTCTCGAATACTGGTTATATACTAAAGTCCAAGAATCCAATCTTTCGTTTGGCTGCAAGGCTTTCAGGATATTCTGCACATTTGTAAAGTTTTTTTTCTCCTGCGAAAAAATAAGAACACCGAAAGTTGAAAATATCAATAAAAATATATTTTTCATGAAGTAATTATTAGAAACAGGAACAAATGTTTGCCCGGTTACATGAATTTTTCACCTTTTTTAAGGTTTTTAAGGTCAGATACGTACTCTTTGATGAGTTGGTCATTTTCACGCGGACAGATCAATAATGCCTTTTCCGTATCCACGATGATATAATTTTTGAGTCCGTCCACAACCAGTGCTTTATTGCTGTTTTTGATCCGGATGATATTTCCATGCGAATTGTAGGCCAAAATATGTTTTGATTTGAAGGCATTTTTTTTCTCATCTTTATCTGCATTTTCGTAAACAGAAGTCCAGGTTCCCAAGTCGCTCCATCCCAAATCTGCCGGAATCACATAAACGTTCTGGGCTTTTTCAAGAATCCCGTTATCGATGGAGATTTTTGCAACTTTCGGATAAATTGCTTCAATACAGTTGTCTTCCTTCATCGAATTGTATTCGCAGTTTGTAAAATGCTGGGTCATTTCGGGAAGAAATTCTTCAAATGCTTTGTAAATACTCTTTACATTCCAGACGAAAATTCCTGCGTTCCAGAGAAAATCTCCGCTCTCAATAAAGGTTTTGGCGATTTCGAGATTAGGCTTTTCCGTAAAAGTCTTTACTTTAAAATACGTTGCATTCTTCTTTTCTACAAACTGAATATATCCGTAACCGGTATCTGGACGCGTCGGAGTGATGCCAAGTGTGATTAGAAAATCATTTTTTTCCGCGAGGTCGAAAGCCAGTTCCACTTTTTTCAGAAAAATATTTTCCTTCAGGATCAGATGGTCTGCAGGCAGCACAATCATGTTGGCATTGGGATTTTTCGCAGCAATTTTGTTGATCATGTAGATATTGCAGGCCGCCGTGTTTTTCATCATCGGTTCACCGACAATATTTTCCGCAGGAATTTCAGGCAGTTGCTGCTGAGAAAGCTGAATGTATTCCTTATTCGTAATGACGTAAATATTTTCTTTGGAAATGATCTGGCTGATTCTGTCGTAAGTCTGCTGAATCATGGTTCGGCCGGTTCCTAAAATATCCTGAAACTGTTTCGGGAATTTCTGTGTGCTCATCGGCCAGAACCGGCTTCCGATTCCTCCTGCCATAATTACACAGTAATTATTTGATTGTGACATAGTTAGTTTGTTTTTTCAACCCGTGCAAGCGGTTTAAAAATGTATTTTTTACCGTTATCGAGGTTCGTACAAAGATAGTTTTTTTTAAGTTTCGCCTCAATCAGATACCGGTGTTTTCTGTATACGAATTTACTTCCTATCTCCAGATCATCAACGAAATTAGTCTCATCTTCGTATTTTTCGATATGGAAATATTTAACGAGTTCCGGACTCGCCATGAAATTAGCTTTGGGCGATTTTGCGAATTTTAAAATAATGGGTTTTAATTCCACATTGTAAATATCAATGCTCTCCAGAAGCATTTCCCTGAAAGTTTGTTTCCATTCCTGCCCGTGTGCTGAGATTCGCATTCCGTACTCTTCAAATGCAATCAAATGCGCGAGTTCGTGCGTCAGTACAAAGAAAAAAAGTTCCGGCTGTAGCGTTGAATTGACGGTGATCTGATGGCTTTTATCCGGCATTTTCCGGTAATCCCCGAGTTTTGAATCCCTTTTTCTGGTGATTTTAATGTGGATGTAATAATCTGCAAACCATTTCTTTAAAAACGGAAGGGTATTTGGCGGTAAATATTTTTCTAAGTTGGATACCGACATTTTTTAAAGACTCAACGGAATTCCGGCGTAAAAATTAAGGAGTTTCATGCTGAAAAGGTAATTGTATTTGGCCTGCGCTACGGAACCCTGTGCATTTGCATAATTGTTCCTGGCGACATTGAGGTCATAGATCGTGCTGCGTCCCGCTTCGTAGCTTTTTTGGGCAAAATCCAGAGCGAGTTCCGAGCTTTTTTGAGTTTCCAGCGCCGCGATAAAGGCTTCGTAATTGGATTCTGCGTCAAACTGTGCCTTCTGCACATTTTGTAGAACCTGCTGCTTCTGCTGGGCGAAAGTGTTTTTGGCAATTTCCTCGTTCAGTTTCGACTGTTCTACCTGAAGTCTGGTAATTCCTTTATTGAAAATCGGAATGTTCGCCGAAACGCCGAGCTGTTGACCAAAGTTATCGGTATACTGTTTAAAAAATCCGCTTTCGTTGACCGACTGCCCTGATTCGGGGTTGAGGCCCACATTTCCACGGACTAAAGAATTGAAATAAGAAGTTCCCAATCCCGCGTTGGCTGTTATGGTTGGCCAGAAGGCAGTTCTCGTAATCTGTGTCTGTGCTTCAGCAGCTCTGATTCTGGCTTCGGCAGCTTTGATCTGTGGCTGGTTTCCGTAGGCTGTACTGATGATATTCTCTGCAGAATACAACGGCGCTTCCGGATTTCCCATAACCGGAACCTCCTGCACATCGAAGTTTTGATAATCGGTTAGCTGTAAAAGCTGAGCAAGGTCAAAGAGACTTCGGCGGGTATTGATTTCCGAGGTTTTTAGATTCTGTCTTTCACGGGCGCGTGCTGCTTCTGCCTCTGCAAGGATTGTTTTGGCCGTGGTTCCGACATCTGTCGTGATTTTGGCTCTGTTATACTGTCTTTCTGCATTCTGGAGCGCGCTTTCGGAAATTTTTGTGATTTCTTTATTGAGGAGAATTGTAAGATACTGCTGCGCGATCTGCAGCGAAATATTATTGGTGATGGTTTGTGTGTCGTATTGCGCGGCCTCAACTTCAAATTCAGTTTTTCTTACCGTTTTTTCGAGCCTGCCATTGTTAAAAAGCAAAATGTCTGCTCCGATGTTGGCGGAGTTGGTAAAATTGTCATTCCGCTGCGTTATGTTGATATATCTTTGCTGACCGAAGCTGCCATTGTTGCTTAGGCTGGCTGAAACGCCCGGCAAATACTGGTTTTTAGCAATTTTAAGATTCGCATCCTGAATCTGTTTGTTATAATTATTCTGGATGATCTGCAGATTGTGTTCAACAGCGTAATCCACACATTCCTGCAGCGACCATTTTTTTTGGGCATTCAGCCCCAGAACGGAGATACCGAAAAACAGAATCCAGAACTTTTTCATGATAGTTTTTAGGAATATTAGACGTAATTTTTCACACAATGTTACATTTTTTTCGCGGTTTTAATTTTTAACAGCTTAATTTTTATGATTTTTGCATTATGACAAACAAAGACTATCAGGAAGCAGTGGAATGGCTGTTCGTTCAGGCTCCCAATTACCAGATCGACGGAAAAAAAGCCTACAAACCCGGTTTGCAGAATATCACGGAACTTTGTGCGTTTTTTGGCAATCCGCAGGATAAAATTAAAACCATCCACATCGGCGGCACCAACGGGAAAGGTTCCGTGAGCAACATGCTATCATCGGTTCTTCAGGAAGCGGGTTATACCGTCGGGTTGTACAATTCGCCCCACCTCATTGATTTCACAGAAAGGATTAAAGTTAACGGAGTAAACTGCGATAGGAAGTTTGTCTATGAATTCATTCAAAAACTAAAAGACTTACCGCCCGGAATCAGGCCTTCTTTTTTTGAATTCACCACGATCATGGCTTTTGAATATTTTTATCAAAGGAAAGTGGATTTTGCGATTATTGAAGTCGGACTGGGTGGCAGACTGGATTCCACAAACATCATTCATCCAATCGTGACGGCCATTACCAATGTAGCGCTCGATCATCAGAATATTCTTGGAGATACCGTTGAGAAGATCGCCGTCGAAAAAGCGGGAATCGTAAAGAAAGAAACGCCAATAATTTCAGGAGATGAAAATGAATCGGTTAAAAAGATCATCAAAAAGAAAGCAGAGGAAAAAAACGCCCCTTTTATTGATGTTACGGAGTTTCAACCAGCTTTTGTTTCTGATCTGAAGGGAAATTATCAGAAAAAAAACATCAAAGTGGTTCTCGGTTTAATCGAAGAACTGCAGAAAGAGGGAGGTCAGATTGATGAAACCCATATTGAACGCGGACTTTTGAAGGTTCAGAAAAACACGGGTTTCCTCGGCAGGTGGTATGAATTTTCCAAAAACCCTTTAACCATTTGTGATACTGCACATAACCAAGCCGGACTTACTGAAGTTTTTGCCCAGCTCAACTCAATTCCGGATTACAAACACGTCATTCTGGGATTCGTGAAGGATAAAGATATTGATGAAGTTTTGAGGATATTGCCGCAAAACGCACAGTTCTATTTTGTGAAACCATATGTGAACCGTGGCCGGGATCCGCATGATTATGAGGATTTATTAAAAAAATCAAAAATTATTTACACTATTTTTGATCAGCTGGATGGTGCATATCTTTCTGCAAAACAGAATGTTAAAAATAAAGAAATGATTTTTATCGGCGGAAGCAACTTTGTAGTGGGTGAATTTTTAGAAAAAAATTTGGAGAAATAAAAAAACGTTGTATATTTGCCAAACCAAAATTTGATATATCAAATGACGGTAAATAGGGCTCTTAGCTCAGTTGGTTCAGAGCATCTGGTTTACACCCAGAGGGTCGGGGGTTCGAATCCCTCAGGGCCCACAAACTCCTCAAGAAATTGAGGAGTTTTTTTATTTTCTGTCGGGAAGAATTTAAATTTTTTCGATAATCTTCTGGATGTTGATTTCATGAAGACAGGCATAATCGCCGCGGTAACATTCGCGGTCACCGAAAACCGAACACGGTCTGCACGTAAGTTCCTTCACCTGTACCACATCATCTTCACTTTGTCCGTATCCCAAAAAACCAGCAAATGGATGGGTTGAACCCCAAACCGAAACGCATCTGGTTCCTACGAGGCTTGCCAGATGCATGTTTGCGGAATCCATGGAAATCATCAGACGAAGTTGTGAAATTTTCTGCAGTTCTTCCTTCAAAGAAAGCTTGCCGGCAAGGTTGACACTATTTGGTATTTTTTTCTCCCATTCATCCAGAATGGCGATTTCATCACTACCGCCGCCGAAAAAGTAAATTTTATGATTTTTGGAAAGAAGTTTTGCAACCTCGAAGGATTTTTCCAAAGGAAGCATCTTTCCGAAATGTTGTGCAAAAGGAGCGAATCCGATGCCGGATTTCTCAGCAGAAGATTCTCTGTACTGATGAGACAGTTTTACCGTTAAGCCAATCTCGCGGAAGACATCAGCGTAGCGTTCGGTAGTATGTTTCAGGGGTGATTTTTCAATATTCCAGATGTCGGTGAGAATATCTTTCTCCTCTTTTCCTTTGTCGATTTTAAAAACCGGAAATTTTTTTCGTCTGAAGGCACGGTTGAGGATTTTGGTGCGGATCACATCGTGCAGATCGGCAATATAATCGGGTTTAAATCCATCAGTAAGTTCGCCGGCTAGTTTTCCCATTCCGAAAAAACCTTTGTACTCATCAATATTAATCCCTTTGCAGTAAAGATTCGGAATGCCGGCAAAAAGATCGCTGAAACTGTTCCGGGTGACCAGAATAATTTCAACATCAGGATTTTGCTCTAAAATTTCACGGAAAACAGGCACCGTCATTGCAACATCGCCAAAAGCTGAGAACCTGTATGCTAAAATTCTTGTCACTTTTTCAGTTGAAATGCTACTGCGTAAAATTTAATCTGTTTGGTCATGGCCATTAAACCGTTGGCTCTGGAAGGTGAGAGGAATTCCTGCAGACCGATATCTTCAATGAATTTAAAATCTGAATCCAGAATTTCCTGAGTAGTGTGACCGCTGTAAATGGAAACCAGCAGCGAAACGATTCCTTTTGGCAGAATACCGTCGGAATCGGCATTGAAGAACAGTTTCCCGTCTCTGTATTCGGCGACAATCCAAACTTTCGACTGACATCCTTTAATTAGATTGTCGTCAGTTTTAGCGTTTTCCGGAAGTCCTTTCAGTTCCTTTCCGAGATCGATAATGTATTCGTATTTCTGTTCCCAGTCGTCAAGAAAGGCAAATTCCTCTACAATTTCCTGTTGTTTTTCTTTGAGGGTCATGTGTAATGGTTGATTTGCGCAAAGATAAGAATTCGGTATTAGATGTTCGCCGAACTTGCTTTTTTGAAAAGGTCAATGAGTTTTGGCGCTTCTTTTTCCCAGCACATCGTTTCAGATGCAGTATTCAGGGCATTTTCATAAAATTGTTTGCCATTGTTCAGCACTGCGTTTATTTTGTCTGGAAGCTCGCTGTAGTCCCTTATTTTTTCTCCGGCCGAAAAAACATCCACGGCTTTTTTCATCTCCGGAAAGTCTGAAACTACTATCGGAATCCGTGCCTGAATATAATCTGCAATTTTATTGGGCATAGAATAAAAATAACTGAGCCCGTTGTTCTCTTCAATGCTTAAACCAACATCGGCACGAAACGTCACTTCACGAAGTTTTTCCGGGGAAAGCTTCCCGAGAAACTTCACTTTGTTTGTCAAGCCTAAATTTTTAGTTAAAGAGGTGTATTCTGCTTTCCTGGGACCGTCTCCGGCAATCCAGAGTTCGGCATTCTCAATATGGAGCATAGCGGGAATCATTTTGTCTAGTCCGCGGGACGGATTAATGGCTCCCTGATACAGTATGATTTTCGGGAAGTTGAGACGGGAATAATCCTGTGGATTTCCTGTCTTCAACGGAAAATTCTGAACCGCAACAGGTCTTTCGATATTGTAGGTTTTTTTAAACCAGTCTGCATAGCTTTCGCTTGCCGTCATCATAAATTTCAGCTTCGGAACGATGCTGTTTTGAAGCAGATACCAGATTTTCTGAACAAAACGACCGTTAACAGAGGGCATTTCCGGGAAAATTTCATGACTGTCAAAAACCAGTGGTGTTTTCAGTTTTTTTGAAATCAAGTAATTGGGAAGCAGTGTGTCGAGATCATTTGAAAGCAGAACCGTGTCTTTACCGGCACTGGAAAGCAGTTTTTTATAAAGCTTCCACTGGAACTCAATATAAGCAAACCGCAGGGTTTTTGATTGTAAAACAATCCTTGAAAAAGGGTAATTCCTCTGCATTTCGGGCAAGCCGCCCCAACTGTTCCCGATAAGTTCCACTTCGTAATCGTTTTCTGATAAAGTTTTGCAGACCTTTTCTACCCGTTGGTCTGTCGCTAAATTATTGAAAACGCTTACTAAAACTTTCACGGTACAAAATTTAATCTTTTTTAGCCAGATGGTAAACCTGTACAAAACACAGGATTACATTCGGAATAATCACAGGCCAGTACATGCTTTTCAGGTCGCCTTCACCTTTCATCACCCCATAAAGCACAAATAAAATGCAGCCGATAAGGTTGATAATTCTGATTTTTTTCAAATCCTTCAGCAGGAAACTCAAAACGACGAAAAAAGAGGCGCCATAACCCATAAAATCTGCAAAAGATGTTCCCATAATTTTATTTTAAAAAGGAAACAAACCTAAACAATTTCAGTGAGATAAGGAAATTTTTTTCTGCCATAAAGTCATTAATCGGTTTTGGTAAAGTATTTGTAACTTTGATTGTCAAGTAAAGAACAATTCAGTCTTTATTAATAATTTGAGAAAATATTATGGATTATAAATTTTCAGAAGGTTTGAGCCAGGTGTTCAAACACAGTAAAAATGAGGCGCGCAGACTGAAGAGTGAATTTCTCAATACAGAACATTTGCTTTTAGGAATTTTAAAAACAGAAAATTCTGCAAAAGAAATCCTTCAGAATCTGAATGTCGATTTATCGCAGATAAAAAGAAAAATCGAAACCCTGAACGTAGCCGGATTAAATCCTTTTACCGATGATATTGCCAATATTTCATTTACCAAAATGGCTGATCAGGCGGTGAAAAGATCGGAACTGGAATGCAGACAGTACCAGAGTTCCGAAATTAATACCGTTCATCTCCTGTTGGGGATTTTATACAAAACCGAAGATCCTACTTCAAGTATCTTGGATGCTTACGATGTTGACTATGAAATGGTTTCAAAAGAGTACCACACCATGCTTAAAAATTCGGGACAGAATCCGAAAATGAGTGCATACGACGACGACGAGGAAAGAGAAGAATTCGGACAGATGCGCAAACCTACCGGAAATATCGGCACCGGAAAAAGCAAAACTCCAACGCTGGATAATTTCGGGAGAGATTTAACTTCACTTGCAAGAGACGGAAAACTGGATCCTGTGATCGGAAGAGAAAAGGAAATAGAAAGAGTTTCCCAGATTTTATCGAGAAGGAAGAAAAACAATCCGCTTCTGATTGGTGAACCCGGAGTTGGTAAATCGGCGATCGCTGAAGGTCTTGCGTTGAGGATTCAGCAGAAAAAAGTTTCCCGTGTTCTTTTTGGAAAGCGCGTTATTACACTTGATCTTGCAAGTTTAGTCGCAGGAACAAAATACCGCGGACAGTTCGAAGAAAGAATGAAAGCCATAATGACCGAACTGGAAAAAAACCGCGATGTCATTCTGTTTATCGATGAATTGCACACGATTGTAGGCGCCGGAAGTTCCACAGGAAGTCTGGATGCATCAAATATGTTCAAACCGGCTCTCGCAAGAGGCGAAATTCAATGTATCGGTGCCACAACTTTGGATGAATACCGACAGTATATTGAAAAAGACGGCGCTTTGGAAAGACGTTTCCAGAAAGTAATGGTGGAACCTACCACCATCGAGGAAACCGTGCTGATCCTGAATCAGATTAAAGACAAATATGAAGACCACCATAATGTTACGTATACCGACGAAGCAATTCTGGCGTGTGTGAATCTTACAGCGAGATATATCACTGACCGGTTTTTACCGGATAAAGCCATCGATGCGATGGATGAAGCAGGATCAAGAGTCTATATCAAAAACATGAAAGTTCCGACAGAAATCATCGAGCATGAAAAACAGATCGAGGAAATTAAGGAACAGAAACAGAAAGCAGTGAAAGCTCAGGATTATCTTGAAGCCCGTAAACTGAAAGATGAAGAAGAAAGGCTGCAGATTGAACTCAATCTCGCACAGGAAACCTGGGATAAAAATGTGAAGGAGAAAAAGGAAACCGTTTCCGAAGAAAATGTAGCAGAGGTCGTTTCCATGATGAGCGGTGTTCCGGTAACCAAAGTAGGTAAAAATGAGCTCGACAAACTGGCTCAGATGGACGCCAAACTGAATGGAAAAGTAATCGGTCAGGAAGATGCGGTGAAAAAAGTGGTGAAAGCCATCCAGAGAAACCGCGCCGGACTCAAAGATCCGAACCGACCGATTGGAACCTTTATATTCCTTGGAACAACTGGCGTAGGTAAAACCGAATTGGCAAAAGTAATGGCGCGCGAACTTTTTGATTCTGATGAAGCACTGATCCGGATTGACATGAGTGAATACATGGAGAAATTTGCCGTTTCAAGACTGATAGGCGCTCCTCCGGGATACGTGGGTTACGAAGAAGGCGGTCAGCTGACTGAAGCAGTGCGCAGAAAACCTTACGCGGTAATTTTGCTCGATGAAATTGAAAAAGCACATCCCGATGTCTTTAATATTTTGCTGCAGATTCTGGATGAAGGCCATGTTACCGACAGTTTGGGTAGAAAAATTGATTTCAGAAATACGATCATTATTCTCACTTCCAATATCGGAACCAGAGACCTAAAGGATTTTGGGGATGGAGTAGGTTTCGGCACAACGGCCAAAAAAACCACTACTGATGCAAGAGCAAGAAGTACGATTGAAAATGCCTTGAAGAAAGCCTTTGCACCGGAGTTTCTGAACAGAATCGACGATATTGTGATCTTCAACTCGCTTCAACAGGAAGATATCAGAAAAATTATCGATCTTGAACTATCTAAACTCTATTCAAGACTTGAAAAATTAGGCTACAAGCTGGAACTAACTGCAGAAGCCAAAGATTTCATTTCAGAAAAAGGTTGGGACAAAGATTTCGGCGCACGTCCGCTGAAACGGGCCATTCAGAAATATATCGAAGATTTGCTGGCCGAAATGCTCGTAAACAAACAGTTTTCTGAAGGGGAAACCGTTACACTGAGCGTTAATGAGGCCAAAGACGGTCTGGAAGGAGTAACCAGAAAAGAAAAAGCGAAAGCTAAATAATATAATTTTTGGGGATTAGACAGAAACCACTGATTTTTCAGTGGTTTTTTATTTGCCCTTCAGCGAAGAAAATATACCCTTCAGCAGTTTTTAATTTCATTCTTTCATCAAAGCTGATATATTTGCTTCATAATTCTTGAAAAAATGAAAAGAAAAAGTCTCATTATGATCTCATGGCTCACCTTTTTTATAGGGACTTTTACTTTTGTATTTTTCACTAAAGAAAAAACCGCTGAAGCTCTGTTTCTGAACATCGGAGTTGCTGCATTGTACTGCATTACGTTGTCCCTCGGAAATTCCTGGATCAATACGGTTCTCTCTAAAAGGTTTTCGTGGGTAGAGCAAACCAGAACCAGAACTGTTCTTGGAATTGTTGCCACAGTTCTGGTGAATACAATCCTCGTGTTGATCTGCAATTATGTGAACCTCATCCTGATCCAGAAACAGGATTTTGACGGATTCTTCTCCGGAAATATGGGATTCATCAATTGGTTTGGAATTAATATAGCGCTGATCATCTCCCTTTTTCTTCATGCTAAAAATTTCATGGAAGAATGGAAAAAATCGACGCGAAAAGAAGTGGTGGAACAGAAGCTCATTGCGACTTCCGCAAACGCGCAGTTTGAAAGCCTGAAAAACCAGCTTGACCCGCATTTTCTCTTTAATTCCCTGAATGTTTTAAGTTCTTTAATCGATGAAAATCCAACGCAGGCACAGCATTTCACCGCTTCTATGTCGAAAATTTACCGGTATATCCTGGAACAGAAAGACAAGGAACTCGTAACCGTAGAAGAAGAACTTGATTTTGCAAAAACCTATTGTGAGCTGTTAAAAACCAGATTTGAAGACAGTGTGAATTTTGAATTCAAGGTGAATGACAGCGACCAAAAGTTTTTTGTCGTTCCGCTTTCCCTTCAGTTGCTGCTCGAAAACTGCATCAAACACAATTATGCGACTTCCCAGAAACCGCTGAACATCATCATTTATTCAGAAAAAGGATTTTTATTTATTGAAAATAATCTCCAGGCACGGGAACAGGTGAAGGAAAGCGCCGGAATCGGACTTTCGAATATCGTACAGCGTTATGCTTTATTGACCAAACAAAATGTTTTCATCGAAAAATCAGCTGCTTTTTTCAGAGTGAAAATCCCCATATTAACCGAAAAACACCCCGCAATGATTACAAAAAACACCCCCGAAAGTCTGGCTTATGAAAATGCCACAAAAAGAGTAAAAGAACTGAAAAGTTTCTACGGAAACCTTGCTTCGTACTGTTTGATTATCCCTTTTCTGATTTTTGTAAACCTCTGGACTTCGCCGCAAAACCAGTGGTTTTGGTGGCCGATGCTGGGTTGGGGTATTGGTCTCGCTTCGCATGCGCTGCAGGTATTTGGCATTGGCAAAAACTGGGAGGAAAAACAGATTCAGAGAATCCTGGACCGGGAAAACAATAAAAAACAATAGAAAACATTAGAAATGGAAACACATAACGAAAACAACATCAGGTATTTTGCCGCCAAAAAAAGGGTAAAAAAAATGAAAGGGTTTTACATACATGCATTGGTATATATCCTTGTGAATGCCTTTATTATTGCCGATAATATTCGCGATGGAAATGATATGACCGACATCAATAATTACTGGACAGCCATTTTCTGGGGACTCGGGCTACTTGTTCACGGAATGAGCGTTTTTATGAATGATTTTATTCTCGGTCATGATTGGGAAGAGCGAAAAATCCGCGAACTGATGGATAGGAAGAAATAAATTGCTTTTAAAATGATAAGAACAGTCATTATTGAAGACGAAAAACCTGCTGCGCGGAAACTTCAGCGGTTATTGAGCTTATTTGCTGATTTGCAGATTTTTGCAACGCTGCATTCGGTGGAAGAAAGCGTGGTTTGGTTTCAGCAAAATCAGCATCCTGATCTTATTTTTTCCGACATAGTTTTGGGAGACGGCCTTTCGTTTGATATTTTCGAAAAGGTGCCAACAAAGAGTTTTATGATTTACACAACGGCTTTTGATCAGTACACGCTGAAAGCATTTAAACTCAATTCCATTGATTATTTACTGAAACCGATCATGGAAACCGATCTGCAGCAGGCAATCGACAAATACAAAAGTTTTCTGCCGACTGAAGTTCCGTCCAACCCAGGCGAAATTAAATCTTTAATCAGGGATGAAAAGCAGCGGCTGTCCAGAATTCTTGTAAAAATAGGGTATAACCTGAAGATTGTTCATACCGATGAAATTTCGTGTTTTTTCAGTGAGAACAAAATCGTTTACCTTCAGACAAAAGACAGAACTTATCCCACCGATTTTACTTTAGATGAGCTTCAGGAAGTTTTGGACGAGAAGAAATTCTTCCGTGTTAACCGCCAGTTTATCATCCATTCAGATTTTATCGAGAACATCCATACCTCACCGTATTATAAGGTCAGTCTTCTTTTTCAGCCCGATGCTGAAATTTCCGTAAGCCGCGACCGGGTCAAGTGTTTTAAAGACTGGCTCACGTAACTTCTAACAGAAATTTTGGCATTTGCGGAATAATTGAGTTGCTGGTGTAACAAATTTTGAGTTTATTTAACTAATATTTAAACCGAAAAAATGTATTTGAAACTACTGAAGTTAGAGCTTAAAAGTTTTCTAAGAAATCCGCAATTCGGAACCAATCTGGCGATGAAGATCTTAATGGGATTTTCATATTTCGGAATGAGTGTCACTTTTTTCGGGATGGCTTTCGGGCTGTATTTTTTTTCCGTTAAAGAGTTGAAAGCGGATCCAGTTGAGGTTTTTTCAAGGTATTTTCTGTATTATGCAGCTTTTGATCTGATTCTGCGGTACTTCATTCAACAGATGCCGACCCAGAATATCAAGCCTTTTCTTACGCAGAATCTTACCAAGAAAAAACTCGTCAACTATACTTTACTGAAGATAATTTTCAATTTTTTCAACTGGGGTTATCTGCTTTTCATGCTTCCGTTCTGCGGATTGCTTATTTTTCATGGAAATTATTCGGTTGCAGGAGTTCTGATGTTCCTCACCGGAATTATGTTTGTCTTTTATTTCAACAATTTCCTGAACATCCTCCTGAACAAACAGAATGCAGTCCTGTACAGCGCTGCGGTAGTTATTGGCGTTTTTGCATTTTTGGAATATTACGGTTACCTTCATCTTTCTTATTTTTCCGAAAAGATTTTTTCTGCCTTTTATACTGTTCCGGGCGCATTTTTAGTTCCGGTTTTGCTGACTGTTGCAACAGGATATTTGTCCCATCGGAACATCCGGAAAAATTTCTATCTCGATCGCGGCCTTGAGCTTGAAAAAGCGGTAGGAAAAACGGAGAATATTGATTTCCTGAACCGGTTTGGTACGCTCGGTACATTCCTTAACAACGATATCAGACTTTTAAAAAGAAGTAAAGCGGCAAAGTCTGCAGTTGTTGCTGGTGTCATGTTTTTGTTTTACGGTTTGCTATACTTTGCCGGAAGTGCCTACAGTACAGATTTTATGCGGGTTTTTCTGGGAATTTTCGTTACCGGTGGTTTTCTGCTGATGTTCGGACAAAGAGTTCCTGCGTGGGACAGTTCTTATTACCCGTTGATGATGACTCAGAAAGTGCCTTACAAAGAATATCTGGAGGCAAAGTGGTATCTTGTTGTTCTGGCAACCGTTGTTTCAATGATTTTAGCGCTGGGTTATCTTCTCATCAGCTGGGAATTTTATCTGACGATTTTTGCTGCAGGTTTATACAATTTGGGTGTAAATTCTTACCTTACCCTTTTAGCCGGAGCGTTTAACAAACAACCCATCGACCTGAACTCCAGTACGAAATCATTTGGCGGCGGTTCCAATAATTTCAATATGAAGGTGCTGCTGCTTATGGTACCCCAAATGCTTGTTCCGATGGCCGTTTTCGCATTGGTCAAATGGGTGGCCGGAATTGAAGTAGCTGTCGCAAGTTTAGGAATCCTGGGACTGACCGGATTTTTACTCCGACATAAAATTTTCGATCAGATTGTAAAAACATACAAGTCAGAAAAATACTCCACAATCGAGGCATTCAAAAAAGGAGCGTAAAAAGGCCAGTTAATTAAACAAGAAAATAAAACTATGATCAATATTCAGAATATTTCAAAGGTGTACGGCAACAAAAAAGTGCTTAATATTGCAGATCTTCAGATCCCAAAAGGCGAAAGTTTCGGTTTGGTTGGGAACAACGGCGCCGGGAAAACCACGCTTTTCTCCCTTTTGCTGGATCTAATAGAACCCAGTTCCGGCTTCATTCAGATTGATGGTGATCAGGTGAATGAAAATGAAAACTGGAAAAACAAAGTCTCCGCTTTTATCGATGAATCCTTTCTTATCGGCTATTTGACTCCCGAAGAATATTTCTATTTCATCGGTGAACTTCGCGGACAGTCAAGATCCATGGTGAATGACTTCCTGAAACAGTTCGAGGATTTCTTCAACGGAGAAATTTTAAACGCCAAAAAATATGTGCGTGATCTTTCTAAAGGGAATCAGAAAAAAGTGGGAATTGTTGGTGCACTTATCGGAACTCCTGAAATTATTATTCTTGATGAACCTTTTGCCAACCTCGATCCTTCCACGCAAATCAAGCTGAAAAAACTAATTAAAACCTGGTCTCAGAACGAACAGGTGACTTTCCTCATTTCGAGCCACGATCTGGCACACACCACCGAAGTCAGCAACAGGATTGTGGTGTTGAATAAAGGCGAACTCGTGAAAGACATTAAGACCAGTCCCGAAACTTTAAAGGAACTCGAAGCATTTTTTGCCGGTGCGGCAGAGTCTTACGAGCAATAAAAATTAAAATGAAGTTTATTTCTGTGAATAAACTTCATTTTTGTTTTGAATCTGTTCTGAATCCCACTGTTTTCTTACACCATTTCTTCCGGTTTCACCCATTCATCGAACTGTTCGGCAGTCACCAGTCCGAGATTGATGGCTTCTTCTTTTAATGTGGTTCCGTTTTTGTGGGCAGTTTTAGCAATTTTTGCCGCATTTTCGTACCCGATATGAGTGTTTAAAGCGGTTACCAGCATCAGTGATTTATCCACCAATTCCTTGATTCGAGGCAGATTCGGTTCAATTCCAACGGCACAGTGATCATTAAAGGAAATACAGGCATCACCCAAAAGCTGCGCCGACTGTAAGAAATTGTATGCCATGACCGGTTTAAAAACATTCAGTTCGTAATTTCCCTGCGTTCCGGCGAAAGATATCGTGGTGTCATTCCCTAAAACCTGCGCACAGACCATTGTCATTGCTTCATTTTGAGTTGGATTCACTTTTCCGGGCATAATGGAGGAACCCGGTTCATTTTCCGGAATGATGATTTCCCCGATTCCACTTCTCGGTCCCGAAGCCAGCAAACGGATATCCTGTGCAATTTTGTAAAGGGAAACGGCAAGCTGTTTCAGCGCACCATGGGTTTCCACAATCGCATCATGCGCGGCGAGGGCTTCAAATTTATTCGGAGCTGTAATGAACGGCAGTTCTGTAAATTCAGAAATATATTGCGCAACCAGAACATCGTAACCTTCCGGTGTGTTGAGACCGGTTCCGACGGCCGTTCCACCCAGAGCGATTTCCTGAAGATGTTCGAAAGTATTCGTGATGGCCTTCATCGCATAATCGAGTTGGGCAACATATCCGGAAAATTCCTGACCCAAAGTCAATGGCGTTGCATCCATGAGGTGCGTTCGCCCGATTTTTACAACTGTTTTGAAATCCTGCGCTTTTTCGTGAAGGGTATTTCTGAGTTGTTCCACGGCGGGCAAAGTGTGTTCCACGACTTTTTTGTAAGCGGCAATGTGCATCGCGGTTGGAAACGTATCGTTTGAACTCTGCGATTTGTTCACATCGTCGTTCGGATGAATTGCTGATTTTTCGCCTAAGATTCCGCCGTTATTTACCTGTGCTTTGTTGGAAATCACCTCGTTTACGTTCATATTGCTCTGCGTTCCTGAGCCGGTTTGCCAGATGACCAGTGGAAACTGATCATTGAGTTTTCCTGCTAAAATTTCATCGCAAACCGTTGCAATGAGATCTCTTTTTTCGGCAGAGAGTACTCCCAATTCAGCATTCGTGAAGGCTGCCGCTTTTTTCAGATAAGCAAAAGCCTCGATAATTTCGTGTGGCATCGAAGCTTCAGGGCCGATTTTGAAGTTATTTCTGGAGCGTTCGGTCTGCGCGCCCCAGAATTTATCTGCTGGAACCTGCACTTCGCCCATGGTATCGTGTTCTGTTCGGTAATTCATATGTGGTATTTAAAGATTTAAATTTACAAAAGTTATTTTTAAGTTTTCCTTAAACCCTTCTTTTCCGTATTTTTGCACCTGAAAAAATCAACTATGGAATTTCAGTACCAAGAACCTTTTCCCATTCTAAAAGACGATACCCAATATAAAAAGCTCACTTCAGATTTTGTAAAAATCGAAAAATTCGGCGACCGCGAAATCCTTTCCGTGGACCCGAAAGGTCTGGAACTTCTTGCCGAAAACGCTTTGGCCGATGTGTCTTTCATGCTGCGTTCTTCACACCTTCAGAAACTGAAAAACATCATCGATGATCCTGAAGCTACCGATAACGACCGTTTCGTCGCCTATAATCTGCTCCAGAATGCCGCTGTAGCGGTAGAAGGCGCCTTACCTTCGTGTCAGGATACCGGAACAGCCATCTGCGTCGCAAAAAAAGGGGAAAATGTGTACACGGGCGCTGATGACGCTGAATGGATTTCCAAAGGAATTTACAATACCTATCAGGAAAGGAATTTAAGATATTCGCAGGTGGTGCCTTTGACCATGTTTGATGAAAAAAATTCAGGGTCCAACCTTCCGGCACAGATCGATATTTACGCAACAAAGGGAAATTATTACAAATTCCTGTTTCTTGCAAAAGGCGGCGGCTCTGCGAACAAGACTTTCCTGTATCAGAAAACGAAATCTTTACTCAACGAGAAAGGGCTGGAAGCTTTTGTACAGGAAAGAATTATGGATCTGGGAACCGCAGCCTGTCCGCCTTACCATTTAGCGCTTGTGATTGGTGGAACGTCTGCGGAAGCCAATTTAGCAGCGGTAAAGAAAGCCAGCGCAGGATATTATGACCACCTTCCTACCGAAGGAAATATGGGCGGCCAGGCTTTCCGCGACCTGGAATGGGAAAAACGCGTTCAGAAAATCTGTCAGGAAACGAAAATCGGAGCTCAGTTCGGGGGGAAATATCTGACTCACGACGTGCGGGTCATCCGTTTGCCGCGTCACGCTGCAAGCTGTCCGGTCGGAATGGGCGTTTCCTGTTCTGCAGACCGTAATATTAAAGGATTTATCAGCAGCGAAGGTATTTTTCTGGAGCAGCTCGAAACCAATCCGAAGCAGTTTCTGCCGGAAACCGCACCGCATCTTGAAGCACCTGTTTCCATCGACCTGAACAAACCAATGCCTGAAATCCTCGCAGAGCTTTCAAAATATCCGATTAAAACGCGACTGAACCTGAACGGAACTTTAATCGTTGCGCGCGACATCGCACATGCAAAAATCAAGGAACTCATCGACAGCGGAAAACCGATGCCGGAATATTTCAAAAATCATCCTATTTATTACGCGGGACCCGCAAAAACGCCGGAAGGAATGGCTTCCGGAAGTTTCGGGCCTACAACCGCCGGAAGAATGGATGTGTATGTGGATGAATTCCAGTCTTTGGGCGGAAGCATGATTATGCTCGCAAAAGGAAACCGGAGCAAAGAAGTGACGAGCGCCTGCGCAAAATATGGCGGATTTTACTTAGGCTCAATCGGCGGACCGGCTGCAATTCTGGCGAAGGAAAATATTGTTTCTGTAGAAATTGTGGATTTTGAAGAACTCGGTATGGAAGCCGTCAGAAAAATCGAGATCAGGAATTTTCCGGCATTCATTATATCCGATGATAAGGGAAATGATTTCTTCGAAAGTATTGCGCATTAAGCTTCTCACTTTTGATTATTCTTTGCAAACAGTTATTTAAACTCAGTTTAAACAGCAAAATCAGGGAAAATCTTTTGCCCGCAAACAAAATTTATCCTATTTTTGCCTAAAATCTATTACAATGATGATGTTATCAGCATTTTGGCCTTTTTATCAGTTCCTTTGGACGGTATATTTTATCGTGATGTTCCTAGTGGGATTCTGGTGTATCTTTATGTTTTTCGGTTTCGTGATTCCTTTATGGTTAACAGAAGGTCTTGCAGAATATTTCGGTAAAACAAAACCTTTCGATCCTGAAGACGTCAGAAGAAAGCTCATGACAGAGCAGGAAGGTGTTGAACTTGTTTTCAGCAATCCAAAAGGCGAAGGCCCGTTCCTTCACAGCCACGACAGTCACGGTCATCACTAGTTGATGTCACCGCTCTCCCACATGAATTCCGGGAAAAGCGGTCACAAAGCAAAACCATATATACAGAATCAGTTTCTATTTTTAGGAACTGATTTTTTTTTTGGAGCAATACGTTCCGTTTCTTCATTAACTTTCACACCGGCTTTCCACTTTATCTTTGTTGGTCATTTCGCTGCGCGCAATCACCAACAAAGGATGCCGTTTCAATCCGGGCTGTAAGAGGTTTTCTGTTCTGTCTGATTTCCCTTTTAGATGTCGCTCTTTTACCTTGGCTCTTTTTTCTGTATCTTTGCCCCCACAAAATTCTTTCAATGTCAAAGTCACTTATTCCCAAACTCGAAGCCATCAAACAGCGCTACAACGAAGTTGCAGACCTTATTATTCAGCCTGACATCATCAACGATCAGAAAAAATATTCCTCTCTGAATAAAGAATACAGCGACCTCGGGAAAATCGTTGCCGTTTTCGACCAGTACAAACAGGCTTTGAATACCATTGAAGAATCCGACGAAATTATTGCAGACGGATCTGATAAGGATTTTGTAGAACTCGCGAAAATTGAAAAAAACGAAGCCATCGAGAAAATTCCGGGACTGGAAGATGAACTGAAGGTTTTATTGATTCCCAAAGATCCTACCGATGATAAAAACGTTATTGTAGAACTCCGTGCGGGAACCGGTGGAGATGAAGCCGCAATTTTTGTGGAAGACGTTTATAGAGCTTATGCCATGTATTTTAAATCAAAGGGTTGGAAACATGAAATTACCGATTCCAGCGAAGCTTCAAAAGGATATAAAGAGCTGATCCTGAAGGTGGAAGGCGGCGACGGTGTGTATGGAATTATGAAATTTGAATCCGGTGTTCACCGTGTTCAGCGTGTTCCCGAAACCGAATCTCAGGGTAGAGTGCATACTTCAGCCATAACTGTAGCAGTACTTCCGGAAGCTGAAGAAGTGGATTTTGAACTCAATCCTGCAGATATCGAAATGCAGACTTCTCGTTCCGGCGGTGCAGGTGGACAGAATGTAAATAAAGTGGAAACCAAAGTGCAGCTAACGCACAAACCTTCGGGAATGGTAGTGGTTTGTCAGCAGGCACGTTCGCAGCTGGCCAACCGCGAACTCGCGATGGAAATGCTGAGGACAAAATTATACGACATCGAATTACAAAAAGCTGTTGGGGATGTAGCCGCCCAAAGAAAATCGATGGTTTCTACAGGCGACCGTTCAGCAAAAATTAAAACTTATAATTATTCGCAGGGAAGAGTTACCGATCACCGCATCAATAAATCAATGTATAATCTCGACGCATACATGAACGGCGATATTCAGGAGATGATCGATGCCGTAATTATGGCTGAAAATGCAGAAAAGATGAAAGGAGAGGAAGAAAATTATTGATAATTGGCCAAAATATCTTATATTTGCAAACATTTAAATAACAAATATGAAAAAATCAATCTTTTTAGCAGCAGCTTTTGCAGTTGTAACTTTAGTTTCTTGTAAGAAAACTGAAACAGTAGAAAACACAAATGCAGATTCTGCAGTAATTGTAACTGATTCAAGCGCTGTAATTATGGATTCTACAGTGACTCCAACCGACTCTGTTGCTACAGTAATGCCAGCTGATTCAGTAAAATAATTGCTGACTTAAAAAAACAAAACGGGTCTATCCCGTTTTTTTTATGCCTTAAAGTAGCTGATTTTGCCCATTTAGGCAGAATTGGAGTTTTCTCAACTGGGATTTGTGGTTTCAGATTGTGAATAATTTACGAAAACTGAGGTTGAAAATCACTCCCGTTTCGGTTAAAATATTATATTTGCACCCAATAAAATATTATCATATGAAAAAATCAATCTTTTTAGCAGCTGCATTTGCAGCCGTAACTCTTATCTCATGTAAGAAAACAGAAACTACAGCAACTGACGTTAATGCAGATTCTACAGCATCCGTAGTGGTTGTTGACAATGATTCTTTACCTATCGTGTCTGATTCAAGCGCAGTAGGCAAAGCGATGGATGCAACAGGAGAAGCTGTTGAAGACGGAGCTGATGCTGTTAAAGACGGAGCTAAAGATGCTACTGACGGTGACGGTGATATCACAAAATAATCTTCCTGTTACAAAGATTATTCTAAAGTCTTCCTTCGGGAAGGCTTTTTTTTGTTTCGAACGGTCTTTCGCGGCAGGCATACCGGTAAACTAATACGCGAACTGCTAACAGGCAAATTTTCTCCCGGAAAAAGGCCGATGGCCGGCCATACCTTTTCCCCTTGCCAAAAGAGCTGTGTTTCTCAAAATTTCATAACTTTACCCTTCTATAAAGCCAAGCGAAAATGCGCCAGAAAATCCTCAACCACATTCCTGATTTTTCAATTAATTCAGAAGAACAACTTCCTTATTTTTTTGAAAAAGACGGGCTGGAAATGAAATCTTCCTATACCGAAAAAGACTCCAAAAAACTCACCGATAAACAGTATTCTGCAGGAATTGCTCCTTTTTTGCGGGGTCCTTATTCCACGATGTATGTTCAGAAACCCTGGACCATACGCCAATACGCAGGTTTTTCTACGGCCGAAGAATCCAATGCATTTTACAGAAGAAATTTAGCCGCAGGACAGAAAGGTTTATCTGTTGCTTTCGATTTGGCTACGCATCGCGGCTATGATTCGGATCATCCTAGAGTGGTTGGTGATGTTGGGAAAGCCGGAGTGGCCATCGATTCCATTGAGGATATGAAGATCCTCTTCGACCAGATTCCGTTGGATGAGATTTCCGTTTCCATGACGATGAACGGCGCCGTTTTACCTGTTCTGGCATTTTATATCGTGGCTGCAGAAGAGCAGGGCGTTTCTCAGGACAAACTTTCCGGAACCATTCAGAATGACATCCTGAAAGAATTCATGGTGCGGAATACCTACATTTATCCGCCAACGCCCTCCATGAAGATTATTGCCGATATTTTTGAATACACGGCCAATCATATCCCGAAATTCAATTCCATTTCCATTTCAGGCTATCATATGCAGGAAGCCGGTGCCACACCGGTCCTGGAGATGGCTTATACGCTTGCCGACGGTCTCGAATATGTGAGAACAGGCATCAAAGCCGGAATGAAAGTGGATGATTTTGCGCCGCGTCTGTCCTTTTTCTGGGCGGTGGGAATGAATCATTTCATGGAAATTGCGAAGATGCGGGCCGCGCGTTACATCTGGGCCGATCTGTTGGCACAGTTCAGTACGCAAAATCCGAAATCTTTGGCTTTGAGAACACATTCCCAAACTTCAGGTTGGAGTTTGACGGAGCAGGAGCCTTTCAATAATATCACAAGAACAGCGATTGAAGCGCTGTCGGCAGCACTTGGTGGAACGCAGTCTTTGCATACAAATGCGCTTGACGAGGCGATTGCTTTGCCAACCGATTATTCAGCTAAAATTGCGAGAAATACACAGATTATTCTGCAGCAGGAAAGCGGCATCTGCGACGTGGTGGATCCGATGGGCGGAAGTCATCTTGTGGAAAGTCTGACTCAGCAAATGATTGAGGAAGCCATGAAATTCATTGATGAGGTGGAAAAAGAAGGCGGAATGACGAGAGCAATCGAGGCAGGCATCCCAAAAATGAGGATTGAGGAAGCCGCCGCCAAAAAACAGGCGAAAATCGACAGTGGCGAAGAGTTCATCATCGGCGTCAATTCATTTAAGTCTACACAAAAGCAAATGGAACTGGAGATTTTGGATATCGATAATTCCGAAGTGCGCAGAAAGCAGATTGAAAGACTCGACAACATAAAAGCCAGCAGAAATGCTGAGAAAGTATCAGAAATTTTGGAAAGACTGAAAGCAGCAGCCAGAACCGGCGATGGCAACCTTCTCGAAATCTGCATCGAAGCAGCCCGAAGAAGGGTGACTTTAGGCGAAATGAGCGATGCGATGGAAGAAAGTTACGGTCGTTATAAAGCCAATATCAGAACAATACAGGGAGTTTACGCTATGAATGCAGGTAAAAACGAATTTTTTGAAAAGGCCATTGCTCTGACCCAGAAATTTGAGGATCAGGAAGGCAGAAGGCCAAGAATTATGGTCGTGAAAATGGGTCAAGACGGTCATGACCGTGGTGCAAAAGTAGTGGCAACCGCTTTTGCCGATATGGGTTTTGATGTAGATGTGGCGCCGCTTTTCCAGACACCGGAAGAAGTAGCCAAACAAGCCGTGGAAAACGACATCCATATTCTGGGTGTTTCTTCTTTGGCGGCAGGTCACAAAACGCTTGTACCGCAGGTCGTTGAAGAACTGAAGAAACTGGGAGCCGATGATATCCGAATTGTGGTTGGCGGTGTAATTCCGCAGCAGGATTATGATTATCTGTATCAAAACGGTGCTGATTTCATTTTCGGCCCCGGTACCAATCTGCCGAAATCTGCTTGTGAGATATTGGTGAAATATTTAAATATAGAAGAAAAATAGAAAATCTATTTAATTATAATTTATGAATTACTTTATATTGGTTTTAATGATATTTTTTCTTTGTTCTTGTGAATCAAGAAATAAAAATGATGAAAAGATGGAAATGGTCGTAAAAAACTATTTTTCAAATATCAAAAAGGATAGTATTGAAGAGATTTCAAAGTTATTCTGGGAAAGTGAAAATTTTTCAGGTGCAATAAAATCCGAGGCTTTTTTTATTAATAAACATTATGATGAATTAAAGATTGATGATTTGGTAAGACAAATGAAAATTAAAGACACCGCCTCTATTATTCCCAGTCAAAAACAAAAATACATTCAATTCACGATTAAAAAGAATGAGGATAATCTTCCGATAATTATTACTTTTATTTTCGATAAAATGTATGGATTCGACAAAATAACAAATCCAAACGTTTTACAGAATCAAATGTATTGGAATAAAAGTCTTGATTCGCTTCACAAAAAAGGAATATTCCCGAGACCAAGCTATTAGAAAATATAAATTTCCAAAATAATTCATATTATCCCCCTCCTTTTCATTATCCTATTTTTTAGTTTTAATTCCTGGAAAATATTTACAGAAAATTTAACATCTCAATATGCCTTACCTTAACTTTCAGAGTGGAATTATTCTTTATTTATTATCAAGTTTATAGGAGTTATCGCAATTGTTTTGTTAATCATTAAATTGATAAAAGGTAAAAACAAAATCTAAAAACAAATTTTATTTATTTAAGATTTATAAAAAAAAATTCATATTTCAAAAAATATTCTATATTTGCACTCGAAAATAATGTTTAACCATTTAAAAAACAACGAAGCAATGTTCAAATTCAGTCAGCTTTCAGCAGCAGTATTGCCACTTTCAGTGGTGAGGCTTCGTGGTATGGTACTTTCTTAGAACAACAGTATAATGAAATATCAAAACCCGAAGTCACAAGATTTCGGGTTTTTTCTTGTCTGAATTTCAATTCAAAAATTTCCCGAAATTAAATTTAATGAGGAGCCATTTCCCGCTTTCGCAGAATTCCATCGCAAAACGAGAAACACGTTTCCTTATACAATCAACTAGATTATAGTAGAAAAAATATTCGGCGCCGGAATGTCAAACATCTTGTGTCTAATATCTGACATCTTATTAAAAAACAATGGGAAATTTAAAACTTAAAGGAAAAGATATATTAAAACTCGGCTATCCGAACAACCAGAGTGTTAACATCGCTTTGGAAGTGATGAAACGGAATTTTGCCACCAAAAATATCCATCACGTTAAATCGCTTCTGAAGGAAATTCTCAGTAATCCTGAGCAATTCGAAAAAGATTTGACCTTTGGTCAGATTGCAGAAGCACTGCTTTCTTCAAGCAAAACAGAAAAGAGAATGCTGAATTCCAACCGTGTCCCGCACCGGATTTTCGGAACTGATATTTCAGATGAAGCCAGAAACCAACTCTACACTTCTCTGAAACTGCCGGTATCCGTGCAGGGTGCATTAATGCCCGACGCCCACAGCGGTTATGGACTTCCGATTGGCGGAGTTCTCGCTTTGGACAATGCGGTGATTCCGTACGGAGTCGGGATGGACATCGGCTGCAGAATGAGCCTCAGTATTTTGGATACACCGGTTTCTTACCTGGACGGCGCGAAAGACAAGTATGAAAAAGCGCTTACAGAGCATACCAAATTCGGAATGAGTGAAATCCACAAATCGCACATTGATCACGAGATTTTCGAACGCGATACTTTTGATCTGATTCCGGTTTTGAAAAGACTGAAAGGAAAAGCAATCAAACAGATGGGAAGTTCCGGGGGCGGAAATCACTTCGTGGAGTTTGGTGAGGTCGAAATTACAGAAGAAGATGAGCAAATTGGTCTTCCGAAAGGAAAATATCTCGGAATTCTGTCGCACAGCGGATCACGGGGTTTGGGAGCAGAAATCGCTCAGTATTATTCACGGGTCGCTGCAGACCAGTGTCCGCTTCCAAAAGAAGCACAAAATTTTGCCTGGCTGGATATGGATTCTCACCTCGGACTCGAATACTGGACGGCGATGAACCTTGCGGGAGATTACGCCGCAGCCTGTCACAACGATATTCACCGAAGGTTGGTGAAAGCTGTTGGCGGGCGCGTAAAAGCCAGGATTGAAAACCATCACAATTTTGCGTGGAAGGAAATCCATAACGGAAAGGAGGTCATTGTTCACAGGAAAGGTGCAACTCCGGCTCACGAGGATGAATTGGGAATCATTCCGGGTTCCATGACGGCAAAAGGCTTCATCGTTCGCGGCAAAGGCCATCCGGATTCGCTGAAATCAGCTTCTCACGGCGCAGGAAGAGCATTTTCGAGAGGAGAATGCAGAAAACGCTTTACTCAAAATGACATTAAAAATGAACTGAAATTAAAGAAAGTCACTTTGATAGGCGGAAATGCCGAAGAAGCACCGATGGCCTATAAAAACATCAATGAAGTGATGAATGCACAGACTGATCTGGTGGATATTCTTGGGACTTTCCAACCAAGAATTGTGAGAATGGATAAGTAAATTTTACAGTTTGTCATTCTGAATGCAACAAAGTCCCTGGGAAAAATCTTAAGAATAGTTCATAGAGATTCTTCCTTTCGTCAGAGTCGACAGAAACAAATTAAAAAAAAAATGGACAGAATAATACAAATCACCTCAGGACAGGGACCTTTGGAATGCCAATGGGTAGTTGCCAAAGTGTTGAAAATTTTCCTTGAGGAAGCAAAAAACAGCAATATAGCTTACGAAATGATCCACCGGGAAATAGGCGATGAAAACCTTACTTTGAAATCTGCAACTTTACTTTTAAAAGGTAAAGAGGTAAATGAATTTTTAGAATCGTGGCTCGGAAGCATCTGTTGGACAGGAAAAAGCACATTCCGGAAACTCCACAAAAGAAGCAACTGGTTTATCGGCATTTTTGAAATGGAAGGTTTGGAAAAAACAGAATTCCACGAAAAAGATATTCAGTTTAAAACATGCAGAAGTCAGGGAAGTGGCGGACAAAATGTGAATAAAGTAAACACAGCAGTTCGTGCAACGTATTCGAAAACCGGACAAAGTGTTTTCGTGCAGGATTCCCGTTCGCAACTGGAGAATAAAAAACTTTCCATCATTAGATTAAAAGAAAAAGTCTTGGATCTGCATATGGAAAAACTTGGGAAACAAATGCAGGAAACCTGGAACAACCACCTTCAGGTGCAGCGCGGAAATCCTGTAAGAAGCTTTACAGGTACTGATTTCAGAAAAATGAATGCGGACCTTTCCTTTAAAAAGAAAAGAAGCGTTCTGAAAAATGAACTTAAAAATGACAGAGATGAACTTAACTAAAAACAATATTATTTTGAGGCGCTGGACTGTTACCCTTACAACATACCCGACTGTCTCGAAGCGTTGAATTACGCGTTGTCTTATGATTCGGAAGATGCAGATGCGCTGTGTTTAATGGGGAGAATACATTCCGAAGTTTTGAAGGATTATGAAAAAGCGAAGGAATATTACGAAGATGCCATGATTTATGATGTCAGCAATATCAATACTCCAAAATATTATATCAGCTGCCTTTTGGAAAATGAAGATTTAGATGAAGCCGAAAAGCTGATTAAATACGCGGTAAAAATCAAAGGAATCGACAAATGTGATTTATGGTACCAACGTTCATTTCTTTCTGAGAAAAGAGGGAGCTTGACCAACGCAATGAAATTTTTGGAGATTGCCGAAGGATACTGTTTCAGCCCATGCAGCTGGGAAGTGATTAAGGACCGCAAGAAATTTCTGAAGACAAAAATGACTTCAAAAAAGCGTAAAAAGAAGAAGGAAACCAACTAGGTTTCCTTTTTTTATTGATGCAAAATGAATCGGCTGCGATTTCATCTCTTTAAATCCAGATTAGAATTTTTGGTGAAAACACTGAAAGCTGAAGAGTATTTGCAAACAAAAAGCCGCGGAAAATTTTCCGCGGCTTTTAAAATGTTCAGAGAACTGTTATTTTTTGCTTTTTGATTTAGATTTTTTGGAATCTGCAGCTTTCGGCATTACTGTTTTCGTGTCTTTTGGGGTGTTTTCATCGGTTACCAAAGTCATTTCCTGGATCAGTCTTGATGCTCCCGCAAATTTATCAATGGTCCAAAGAACGTATCTGATGTCTACATTGATCGTTTTTTGCCAGTCTTTTTCAAAAACAATATCACCGCTTAGCGCTTCGCTGTTTCCGTCGAAGGCGATTCCGATCAGGTTTCCGTCGCCGTCAATTACCGGGGAACCGGAATTTCCACCTGTAATGTCATTGTTCGAAAGAAAGTTTACAGGCATGTAACCAGCTGCATCAGCGTACTGACCGTAATCTCCCATATTGTGAAGGTCGATAAGTCTTTGAGGCAAATCAAATTCTTCATCACCTTTTTTGTACTTGGCGACCATTCCGGCCATATCCGTATAATAATTTTCGGTAACTCCGTGATAATTACGGTCAGTTCTGATCGGTAATGTATCTACAGTTCCGTAAGTAAGTCTCATGGTACCGTTTGCATCAGGATAAAAACTCTTATTTGGCTGTGATTTCATCATTCCTTCAAGATAGATACGGTTGTTCTTGGCGAAATTTTCTTCAACTTTTGCAAATCTGTCGCTCTGAAGTTTTTGGTCAGTAACGATTCCTGTAGCAATTTTAAGCATTGGGTCAGCATCCAGTTTTAAACGGTCCGGGTTTAGAACAAACGCGATCACCGAAGCCTTGTTGGCAAAGATGGAAGAAAACGCTACGTTGGAAAGATTTCCGGCATCAAGATTCATTACAGTTGGTGAAGCGACGTCTCTGTCCACCTTTGTCTGATAAAGATTTACAAGGGAATTCAGCAGTTCGCCTTCCACCTCGGTATGGAAATCTTCATAAACTCCATCTACCGCCTGATCCACTTTCGGTTTCATGGCAATTCTTCCGGCCATATCCTGTGCTGCATAAGTTTTCAGCAAAGATCCCAAGCTATAAGCAACGCCGATATATTTGGCGTTTCTCTGCAGCTGTGTCATGTAGTTTCTTTCTACATTTCTTTTTGAAGTCTGGTTGTAATAAGCGCCCATATTTTCGAGCACACCGTCATACATTGTATTTCCTGGCAGTAAAGCCCATTGTCTGAAAAGATCTTCTTCTTTCTGCTTGTTGGTGATGGTGCTGTTTTTTTCTACAGCATCAATGGTTCCCTGTCTGTTTTTCCAGTAGTTAGCGACTGATGCGTATTGAGATGCATAATCGAGTTTGACTGCAGTATTTTTGTCCATGTATTTTTTCATGATATCCATGGATAATTTTGAAGCTTCCACCCAAGCCGGATAATCTTTCGTAACCATCTGCTGCAGCCCGTAAGAAGTAAGATAACGGTTGGTTCTTCCCGGATATCCAAGAATCATGGCAAAGTCTCCCGGTTTTACACCTTTAAGGGAAACTGGAAGGAAATGTTTCGGTTTAAGCGGCACATTTTTCGCGGAATATTCTGCAGGATTACCGACAGCATCTGCATAAACTCTGAACACGGTGAAATCTCCGGTGTGTCTTGGCCATTCCCAGTTATCGGTATCGCCACCGAATTTTCCTATTGAGGATGGTGGTGCACCCACCAATCTAACATCTTTATAATCCTGATATACAAAATAATAGAATTCATTTCCGTTAAAGAAATCTCTCACGACAACAGTGTATTTTCCGTTTTCAGAGTTTTCAGTCTGAATGGCTTTTGTTTCGGCATCAATGATGGCTTTTCTTTCAGCCGCCGTCATGTTATTGTTCAGCTTGGCGTTGATTCGTGCAGAAACATCGTCCATTCTTACCAAAAATCTTACATAAAGGTCTTTCGCGTTGAATTCGTCATTCTGTTTCATCGCCCAGAAACCGTCATTCAGATAATTTTTCTGCGGCGTTGATGCAGAAGCCACGGCATCGTAACCACAGTGGTGGTTGGTTAAAATAAGTCCTTTATCCGAAACGATTTCGCCGGTACAGAAACCGCCAAAACTTACGATTGCATCTTTAAGACTGGAGTTGTTTACAGAATAAATTTCTTCAGGAGTTAAATGTAAGCCCTGTTTCTGCATATCTACACCGTTCAACCTTTTTACAAGCATCAGAAGCCACATTCCTTCATCAGCCCTCATCTGTACAAAACTCAGCAAGAAAGTGAGTAGTAAAAATATTCTTTTCATTTTTTAAATTATTTTAGTGTCGCTAAATTAAGAAATTTATTCAATACAGCCGACGTTATGGTACGGAAATGGCTCATTTGCTCCGGAAATTATAGATGAATTACTTTAATAAAATATGATGAATGTGAATCCGGAAATTATAGGTTTTGTTGCAGGCGGTTTGTCATCTGCACTTTTCATTCCCCAAATTATCAAGATCTTTAAGGAAAAATCGGCCGAGGAAATCTCTTTGGTAACATGCATCATTGGGGTCGTGAGTTCCGGATTATGGCTTTGGTACGGAATTAAACAGGATCATATCTCCATGATGGTCACCAACAGCATTTCGGTTGTGGCCACAGCGGTTTTGATTGTGCTGAAAATCATTTATAATAAAGAAAAAAACTAATTTTGTAGAAACAGATCAGAAAAAAGACCAATTATGCTCGATAATAAAGAACACTTATACGAAAAAGCCGTTTTAGTCGGCGTTATTACCCAAAACCAGGACGAAGACGAGCTCATTGAATATATGGATGAACTGGAGTTTCTGGCTTTGACTGCAGGCGCAACCGTGGTAAAACGCTTTACCCAGAAACTTACGCAACCAGATTCCAAAACCTTCATCGGTAGTGGAAAAGCTCAGGAAATAAGGGATTATGTAAAAGAAAACGAAATAGGAACCATTATTTTTGATGACGAACTTTCACCATCACAGCTGAAAAACCTTGAACGAGAGATTGAAGTTAAAATCTTGGACCGTACGAACCTTATTCTTGATATTTTTGCGCAGCGTGCGCAAACTTCATATGCCAGAACTCAGGTGGAACTCGCGCAATACCAGTATCTCTTACCTAGACTGACGAGAATGTGGACCCACCTCGAAAGACAGAAAGGGGGAATCGGGATGAGAGGTCCGGGTGAAACCGAGATTGAAACCGACAGAAGGATTATCCGCGACCGGATTTCATTGTTGAAGGAAAAACTCAAAACCATCGACCGCCAAATGGCTACCCAGAGAAACAACCGTGGAAAAGTTGTGAGAGCAGCGCTTGTAGGCTATACCAATGTTGGAAAATCTACGTTGATGAACGCGATTTCTAAATCAGAAGTTTTCGCCGAAAATAAACTCTTTGCAACCCTCGATACCACGGTAAGAAAAGTCGTGATCGGCAATCTGCCGTTTTTGCTGACAGACACCGTTGGTTTTATCCGTAAACTTCCTACGCAGCTCGTGGAAAGTTTCAAATCAACACTCGATGAGGTTCGGGAAGCAGATCTGCTCATTCATGTGGTGGATATTTCCCACGAAAGTTTTGAGGATCATATTGATTCGGTGAACCAGATTTTAATGGAGATCAACGCGCATCAGAAACCGATGATCATGGTGTTCAATAAAATTGATGATTTCAGTTACGAAAAAAAGGAAGAAGACGATCTTACTCCTGAATCGCGCAAAAACATTTCTCTGCAGGAATGGGAAAAAACCTGGATGTCGAAATCTAAATATCCTACGGTTTTCATTTCGGCGTTAACAAAGGAAAATTTCGACGACATGAAAAGAATGATTTATGATGAGGTGTTGAAAATCCATATTTCGAGATTTCCGTACAACGATTTTCTGTTTGAATATTTTGAAGAGGAAGAATCATAATCAGATCAATGATCACCGAAATTAAATCTGCCCTGCATGATCTTTCTGTCCCGGAAAAAGCAGCCTTTTTTCCAAGATTTTTCAAAGCCGGAAGGGGCGAATATGCCGAAGGCGATGAATTTATCGGCGTCGCCGTTCCGGATCAAAGGAAAATTGCGAATGAATTCTGGAACAGAATTTCTTTGAAGGAATTAGGCTCACTTTTATCTTCCAAAATCCATGAACACCGCCACTGCGCATTGCTGATGCTCGTGGCGAAGTTTGAAAAAACCAAAATTCCGGAAGAGAAAGAAGAAATCCTCATATTTTACCTTCAGAATAAACAGCACATCAACAACTGGGATCTGGTGGATAATTCCTGTTACAAAATCCTCGGAAGACATTGCTTTGAAAATCAAGATGACCGCATTTTGAACAAACTTGCGAACGAAGACAATCTCTGGAGCAAGCGAATGGCCGTAGTTTCCACGATGTATCATGTGAAAAGGGGAGAATTTGAACTCATGAAAGAATTGGTACTGAAAAACCTTTATCATCCACACGACCTCATGCACAAAGCCAATGGATGGCTGCTGCGCGAAATGGGGATAAAGGATGAACACGAATTGTTTCAGTTCCTCAAAACCCATTACCATAATATGCCGCGAACCACCCTGCGGTATGCCATCGAAAAACTGGATGAAGATATGCGTCAGGATTTTCTGAAAGGAAGAATATAATGGAAAACACTTTTTACATTCGGGAAATTGTACATTATTTCCTGCATTTTATTTTTCCGGTTTTCATTGCCAAACTGTTTTTCAAAGATAACTGGCGCAAGGCTTATTTTCTGATGCTGGCAACAATGCTGGTAGATTTGGATCACGTTTTCTCTACACCTATGTTCGACCCAAACCGAAGCAGTATCGGCTTCCATCCGTTGCATACGTATCCCATGATTGCGCTTTATTTTCTCGGAGTTGTTTTTTTGAAGGGTAAGTATAAAATTATCGCCGCAGGGCTTATTTTCCACATGTTTACAGATTTTCAGGACTTTTATTTCTGGAAATTGCTGGGAGAACTCGGTGATTAGCCTTATAGGACACATTTTGATTTTTTATAAAATTTCAGTATACTTGTTAAATTGCGATTTTATGAAACCAAAAGACTTTCTTCACTGGTCTGTTCTCGTCCCGATTATTTCTTCTGTATTTTATCTGGCTGGATTTCTTACCAACACTGTTTTTGCAAATATCACGGGAGCAGTTTTACTATTCGCAACCGTTTTGGCGGCCGTTCATCATGCTGAAGTGGTGGCACATAAAGTGGGTGAACCTTTCGGAACCATTATTCTGGCGATCTGTATCACCGTTTTGGAAGTGGGTTTAATCATTTCATTCATGCTTTCAGGCGGCGAGGGTGCTATGACTTATGCGCGGGACACCATTTTTGCTGCGGTAATGATCATTCTCAACGGTATTCTGGGCATCTGTATTTGGGTCGGCAGCAGAAAATACAAAGAGCAGTTTTTTATAACGAATTCCGCCACCACTTATCTGGTGAGTTTGGTGGCAATATTGGTACTCACTCTTATCCTTCCCAATTATACGAGCAGTATTCGGGGACCATTTTATACCGAACCGCAGTTGATTTTTGTTTCTCTCGCCTGTCTGGTGATTTATGGAAGTTTTTTAATGTTGCAGACGGTGCGTCACCGCAACTATTTCATTGTAGCTGAAGAAGATAATGCGGCTCACGAAGCTGATCCGCCAAGCAATGCGAAAATGTTCATCAGTCTGTTACTGCTGATCATCTGTCTGGCGGCGGTTATTTTTATGGCGAAAGGACTCTCCCCTGTAATTGAAGGATTTGTTGAAAACATCGGCGCGCCGCGTGCTTTGGTGGGAGTAATCATCGCATCTGTAGTGCTTCTGCCGGAAGGATTGGCGGCCATCCGTGCGGCACAGAACAATCAGATTCAGTCTTCCATTAATCTGGGACTGGGGTCTGCTTTGGCAAGTGTAGGATTAACCATTCCGGCTGTTTCGGTGGTCTGCATTATTTACGATATCCCGTTTGTTCTGGGACTGGATATGAAATCGATCATCCTTTTGGCTTTGTCGGTTTTCATCGTGATGCTTTCTTTAAGCAGAGGAAAAACCAACCATCTTTACGGCACGGTGCTTCTCGTGAATCTGGCGGCCTATATTTTTACGGTAATTGTGCCTTAAAACGATAAATTAAACCCTTCTGGCAATATCCATTTTGTGGGCCATTAAATTGGCGATGTTTGTGGCTTTGTAAATTGCAAGATCTGCCATTTCGCCGCTGAAATTTTCCTCTACTGTTTCCGTCCAGAGTTTCAGCCAGTGTTCAAAATGGAATTTTTCCATGGGAATTTTTTCGTTGACTGGAAAATGAGCAGCCATCGGATTTCCTTTATAAGAAATCTGTCCGAATAGTAAGGTTTCCCAAAAAGCATACATCTTCGGCAAATGATGGTTCCAGTTGACCTTCGCCACATCGGTAAAGAAAAACCCGATGGTGGGATCGTTGCCGACTTTATCATAAAATTTATTTACCAGAAGTTCAATATCTTCCCTTGTTTCCAGTTTTTTCATCTTTCAAAATTAGTCAAATAAAAAATGAGGCAGGTATGATTGAAGTCATCATTTTATTTGGGCGGACAATTCGCGCTATCCGCTCATACTCCTCGTTCGGCGGCTCCACTGCGTTCCGCCGCCTCACTGCGGGGTAACCGCTCCTATCGCGGCCGCAGTTCAGTCATCAAAACAAACGGATTTATCGGAAATATCGCTTATTTTTGCATCATGAATCTGGAATTCTATAAAAACCAGGCCGTTCTGAAGCAGAAAGAGCATCAGAAAATTCTGGAAACTCTCAAGAAAAGACCGCCGAAAAATCTCGATTATATCGTTCAGGAAACCCATGAGGAAGTTTTTGAAAAAATCGACTGTCTGCAGTGCGCGAACTGCTGCAAAACCACCGGTCCGCTTTTCACCGAAAAGGATATTGAAAGAATTTCCAGACATCTTCGTCTTAAACCCGCTGATTTCGAAGCAAAATATCTCAGGACAGATGAAGACCGCGATAAAGTGCTGCAAAATCTGCCCTGTTGGTTTCTGAATGTTGATAATACCTGTTCCATTTACGAAGTCCGGCCCAAAGCCTGCCGCGAATTTCCGCATACCGACCGGAAAAAAATTTACCAGATCAATCATCTCACCATAAAAAATACACTGATCTGCCCCGCTGCTTTTGAATTTGTAGAGCGAATTCAGAAAAATTTGGAGAAAAAGTAAAGAAATTCCGAACAAATCACAAACTCCCGTAATTTGAGTTAAAGTCTGACAGTCAGCATAATTCACAATGTTTTACTGCGTTATTGATTCATAACCCATTAAAATAAAACATTATGAAAAAGTCCTTATTTACAGCAGTTTTGCTGGCTGCAGGAGTTGCGTTTGCAAGTGCACAGACTGCCGATACTACAAAAGCTCCGAAAAAAACAATGCCTGTGGAAACCGGCGTTGAAGTGAAAGTTGATTCCGCGGCTGTACTGACTCCTGCAGAAATTGAAGAACGTAGAAAAGCTGAACAGGAAGCAATGCAGCAGGAAACTGCGGCGGAGATTAAAGCAGAAAATGAAGTCCAGTTGGACAAGCCTATAAAATAAAAGTCCCAAGAAGTATTAATGTAAAGAAGAAGTCCTGAAATTTTCAGGACTTTTTTATGAGCAAAATAAAAAGCATTGAATTTCAATGCTTTTTATCCTTTCACTTTACTTTTTTCCCATTTTCCCGGGACAGGATGTTATGAAAAAAGCCGGAGACAATCCGGCTTTTACATTATACAACTCCCTGCGCGAGCATGGCCTCGGCCACTTTCACGAAGCCGGCAATGTTGGCTCCTTTCACGTAGTTCACATATCCATCTTCTTCTTTTCCGTAGTCTCTGCATGCTTTATGAATTCCGATCATGATTTCTTTCAGCCTCGCATCCACTTCTTCTGATGACCAGTTCAGACGGATGGAGTTTTGTGTCATTTCAAGTCCGGAAGTGGCTACACCACCTGCGTTGGAAGCTTTCCCCGGAGAGAATAGCACTTTGTGATCCAGAAAATAATTAATCGCCTCTAAAGTTGATGGCATATTGGCAGCTTCTGTTACACAGATCACGCCGTTTTCCACTAATTTTTTAGCATCATCCAGATCCAGTTCATTTTGTGTTGCTGAAGGGATGGCAACATCACATTTTACTTCCCAAGGGCGTTTTCCTGCATGGAATTCAGCACCCGGATATTTTTTTACATAATCTTCAGCTCTGTTGTTTCCTGACGAACGAAGTTCCAGCAAATAATCAATTTTATCCCCTGTAATTCCGTCTTTGTCATAAACATAACCGTCAGGACCGGAAATTGTAACGGCTATACCGCCCAGTTCTTCCACTTTTTTAACCACTCCCCAGGCTACGTTTCCGAAACCTGAAACCGATACTGTTTTTCCTTTGAAATCCTCACCGATGGTTTTAAGCATCTGTTCTGCAAAATATACTACACCGTAACCGGTTGCTTCAGGACGGATTAACGATCCACCGTAAGCCAAACCTTTTCCGGTAAGAACACCTGTAAACTCGTTTCTGATTTTTTTGTACTGACCGAATAAATACCCGATTTCTCTGGCTCCAACACCGATGTCTCCTGCAGGAACGTCAGTTTCCGGTCCAATGTGTTTACACATTTCTGTCATGAAAGCCTGGCAAAAACGCATTACTTCCATATCCGATTTCCCCTGTGGGTCAAAATCAGAACCTCCTTTTCCTCCGCCCATCGGCAAAGTAGTTAAAGAGTTTTTAAAAGTCTGCTCGAATGCCAGAAACTTAAGAACGGAAAGATTCACCGTCGGGTGAAATCTGATTCCTCCTTTATAAGGTCCGATCGCAGAATTCATCTGAATCCTGAATCCTCTGTTTACCTGAATTTCACCTTTGTCATCAACCCATGGAACACGGAAAATAATGGTTCTTTCCGGTTCTGCCATTCTTTCCAGAAGTTTCTTTCCTGTATATTCGCTTTTTGTTGCGATAAAGGGAATCACCGTTACGGCCACTTCTTTTACAGCCTGAAGAAATTCCGGCTCATTTGGGTTTTTTGCTTCAACTTTTGCAATAAATTCTTGAATCTTTTGCTCTACATTATATTGTTCCATAAAGGTTTGATAATTATAGTAACAAATTTAATTTTTTTTTCAAAACCCACAAGCGGTAAATTTCTTTTACTGAAAAATTAAAAAACACGGAAGAATCATCGATTATATTTGGAATAGGCAATTGTGTGTTAAGGAAAATTGAACAGTTTGTTAATTAAGATGGGATATTTAGAAAGCCCGGAACTTTACTTTGCCAGATACTGCCTCCCGGAAAGCGATTTAATTAAACCTAAAAGCTCAAGTTCAAGTAAAACTGGCAGTATTTTATGGGATGATATGTGGATGTTTTCAGAAAGATCATCCAGTGAAGTGTAGGGTTTTTCACGGATATATTCTAAAATCAACCTTTGATTTTCAGGAAGTTGAATTTTTATTTCAGATTTTGGAAAAAGAGAACCTGTTGTTTCGGTGATTGAGGAATACCCGAGATTTTCAATTAATTCCTGAATGGTTGAGATGGCGGAAGCTTTGTTCTGCACAATGAGCTGGTTGCAGCCCTGACTGTATTTATCCGTAATTTTTCCCGGAAGCGCGAAAACTTCCCGGTTGTAGTTGTTCGCGAACGTTGCGGTGCTCACGGAACCTCCACCGAAAGCCGTCTCCACAACAACAGTAGCGGCAGAAAGGCCCGCAATGATCCTGTTTCTCTGGATGAAATTTTCCCGGTCGGGTTTTTGGGATGAATTGAACTCAGAAAGTAAAGCGCCGTTATTTTCCAGAATTCTTTCCGACAGTTTTTTATTTCTAAACGGATAAAGCGTGTGAAAGCCGTGCGCAAGTACCGCTACCGTCGGAATGTTATTCAGGAGTGATTTTTCATGGACTTCAGCATCAGCACCCACTGCTAAACCGCTTACCGTTACTATTTTAAAAGGTTTGAGTGCTTCCAGTAAATCTCCGATAAACTCTTTACCGTAAGCCGAAAGATTGCGGGTGCCGACAATGCTTAAAGATTTTAAATGTTCATCGAAATTTCCTTTTTCATAAAGGATGGCAGGAGCATCTTCGCATTCATCCAACAGATACGGTAGTTCATTCAGGTGACGGAGCCGGATTTTGACGTTATTTTTTTCGCAGAAAATTAGTTCCTTTTCAGCAAAGATCAGATTTTCATCGGCACCAATCTGATCTGCGATTTTTTTACCGATGCCGGTGATGTGTTTCAGACCTTTTTTTGAAAGTTCCCAGACTTCCTTTGCCGAACCTGCAGCACGGACCAATTTCCTGAAGTTCACATCTCCGATAAGCGGACTGTTCCGCAACGCGATTGAATACAGATGCTCTTCTGAAAACATGGCAGAAAGATTTACCTCAAATTTCGAATTTTTTTTTCAGATAGAAAAACGCTTCCGTCATTTTGAAAATTGATTGACCAGAAATTTACTGCTTCCGGCGAATCTCATCCAGATGCTCCCAGATATTGTCTTTTTTCTTTTGCGGCATTTCCATGAAATCCTCGGGATGGTTTTCTTTGTATTCCTGCCACAGAAGATCATCCTTTTCGTTGTAGTAATTGGGAAATTCCCAGATAAATTTATTTTTTTTCTCGCCAGTCTTCCGGAAAAGGAAAGCCATGATGCTGCCCACTACGGCTCCAGCCAAATGCGACTGCCATGAAATCCGGCTTGGCTCGTTGAGTTTCGAGAACAGTTCTTCGGGCAACATTCCCCAAACCAAACTCCCGTAATACAGAACAACGATCATTGAAATGGTTAAAAACTTCATGTTCCACCGGAAAACGCCACTGAAAAAGAGAAAAAATGCAAGAACATACACGATCCCGCTGGCTCCGATAATGCACAGGTACATCGAATTACCGGTCATAATGTCGATCGGAGGCAGCAACCAGACCAGAAATCCGCTCAGGATCCAGCCCATGAAGAGTATTTTTTTCGAAATTTCGGGATAGAACTGGAATAAAAGAAACATTAAAACCGCGACCGGAACAGAGTTCCCCAAAAGATGTTCAAAATTACCGTGCAGAAAAGGGGAAAAAAAGACACCCTTCAACCCTTCCGGAACCAAAGGAATGATGGCGCCGCTGCAGCTTTCAAAAAAACCCTGACGTTGAAGGAAATATCCGCCCCACATCGCCGAAAGCATGAGAAGAGGATAAAGCAGCGCGTTTTTTGAAATGGTTTTTTTCAACATCATCAGTATTTCACAAAAGAAAAGCCAAAAAATAATAGTGGTAAAAATGGCGAATAATTATTAATTTCTGTTAAAAATTGAGCCAAAAAAGCGAAATCTGAAAATACCACGGCGCGTTTATTTTTAATATTGATATTTTTGCACCACTCATGATGATATTGTTTATGAAAAGGCTCTTTACATGCATGCTGTTCGTTTCCGCGATCCATATTTTTTCGCAGGAAACAAAAACTCCGCAGCAGATTATTGATTCCCTCAACTACCAGAACTGGAATGCTGTGGCTCTGGATCTGGACAGTTTGGCCAATCCCGAACTTATTAATTTCGAAACGCATTTCAAGGATACCATTGTAATCCGCGATAAAGTGGTTATTCCGGTGATTACCAATGATCTTCCTCTGACTCCGTTTAATCTGATGAATTTTAAAGAAGAACAGAGGTGGTATTTTTACGGGCTCAATAATCTGGTCATCAACCAGGCATCTTTCTCGAACTGGAATGCGGGCGGGAATGATAATTTCGGTGTGAACGGGAAAATCAATTATAATTTAAGCTATAAAAACCGCAAACATTTTCTGGAAAATATCCTGCAGACCGGTTACGGACTGATCGCTACGACCGGCCAGTCTAACCGAAAAACGGAAGATAACATCAGCCTGATGTCAAACTACGGTTATGATCTGGGGAAAGATTATTATCTGTCTACCGGTTTTCAGTTCATTACGCAATACACAGCAGGATATAATTATGCGCTAACACCGGATCCCGTTTTCGGAGATAGAATCTCAAAATTCATGGCTCCCGGTTACCTGAACGCCGGTTTAGGGGTTTCTTATAATCCTGAAGAAAATTTTCAGGTGATTTTCAGACCTTTGAACGGTAAATTTACTTTTGTGACCGATCCTTTGCTTCAGAAAGCCGGAAGATACGGTCTGGAAAGAGATGGACAAAGCGTGAGAAGTGAACTCGGAGCGATGGTGAATGTAATTTACCGTCTTAAAATTTACAAAGGAATCACAATCGATAACCAGCTGAATTTTTTCAGCAATTATCTTTTTCACACCGAAAGGGTAGATGTGGCTTACAGCGGAACCCTGAATATCCGTTTCAACAGGTTTATTTCAACCGTAGTAAGTCTGGACCTGATGTATGATCACGACCAATTGCAGAAACTGCAACGGAAACAGACGCTTGGTATTGGCTTTTCCTACAGCTTAGGGCAGCAGAAAGTGGAAAAAGACAGCCGCAGGAAGGTCATTAAGCCTTTTATGTAAAACTATTCCTTCCAGTCAACAACCGCTCTGATGAAAGCTTCTGCGTTTTCAAGAGGAATGTTAGGCAGAATTCCATGCCCAAGATTAACGATATAACGGTCTTTCCCGAATCTGCTGATCATTTCGTGAACCATTTTTCTGATGGTTTCAGGAGTTGAGTGGAGTCTTGTAGGATCGAAATTTCCCTGAAGTGTCATGTTATGATTGGTTAAAACCCTAGCGAATTCCGGACGGATCGTCCAGTCAACACCCAATGCAGATGCTTTTGAAAGCGTCATTTCTTCGAGCGCAAACCAGCAGCCTTTTCCGAAAACCACCACATGCGTGAGCGGACTTAAAGCCTCGACAATTTCATTGATATATTTCCAGGAGAATTCCCGGTAATCGTCCGGAGACAACATTCCGCCCCAGGAATCGAATACCTGAACGGCAGAAACCCCTTTTTCCACTTTCCTTTTCAAATAGGCAATCGTGGTATCAGTAATTTTTTGAAGGAGAAGATGCGCAGCTTCAGGATGCTGGAAACAGAACGTTTTTGCCACTTCGAAAGTCTTAGAGCCTTTGCCTTCAATACAGTAACACAAAATAGTCCACGGCGAGCCGGCAAAACCGATAAGCGGAATATCGTTGTCAAGTTTCTGCAGGGTGAGTTCAATCGCATCAAAAACATATCCTAAAGCATCATTCACATCCGGAACTTCAATATTCTGAATCTGTTCCAGGGTACGAATCGGATTATCGAGCCACGGCCCTACATTCTCCTTCATTTTAAAATCGATTCCCATCGCCTGCGGAACCACCAGAATGTCGGAAAAAAGGATTGCCGCATCCAAAGGATATCTTCTGATCGGCATCATCGTGATTTCAGAAGCGAGTTCCGGAGTCTGACATCGGGTAAAGAAATCGTACTGATCGCGCAGTGCCCGGAATTCCGGCAGAAATCTTCCTGCCTGTCTCATCATCCAAACCGGCGGCCTTTCTACAGTTTCTCCTCTTAACGCTTTTAGATACAGGTCGTTTTTAATCATAAAAAAGTTTTGTGCATTAGGCTTTTGGCTGCATGCTTTTTATTAAATCCAGCAGGTCATCGAGATGGTTGGCTTTGCTGGTATAAATTGTGTTTTCTGTGAATTTTTTCAGTTCTTTTTCGGTGGTTTCGCCGATGGAAAACAGCTGTACGCCGTCTAAAGAATTGAATTTTGCAAAGCTACGAACTCCGCTCGGACTAAAAAAAACTATCGCATCATATTTTCCTGAAAATTCAGGATATAAAAGATGGGTCGTGTAAAGGATAACCTTTTCATAATCAATATCGTCAGGTGAAAATTTTGTTTGAAAAGTATTGAGAGATATGTTTCCGGCAAAATGAAGGAATTTCTCGCCTGCAGCGTTTTCCGCGAGGAAATCTGAGAGATCCTGCGCGTTTTTTTCGGTCCTGAAAACCTGAAAACCCTTTTCGGTGAGAGATTTTTCAGTGGTTTTGCCGACACAGTAGATTTTATTTTTCTGAATTTCAAAACCGTTCTCAGAAAATGATTTCACGCCGTTAACACTCGTGAAAATCAATGAATTGCTTTCAAGATCAAACGGATTTACACAAAGGTTTTTGGTGGTGATGACTTCTAAAAAATCAAAAGAAAAATGATCTCCTAATTTTTGGGAAATCATTTCGGGGTCTGATTTTTTTGTGAAAAGAATTTTCATTGGATCCGGTTCTGTCCGAAAAGCATTCACTGGTGGAGCTGCCTTTTGATCTCCTCCATCACTTCTTTCCCTCCGTTTTCAAGAATTTTTAAAGCCAGTTTTTCACCGAAATTTTCATTTTCATTCCATTCGAAAATCTCATCGGTTTCAATGCAGTTTTTACCGTCGATTGAACAGAGCCTTCCCTGAAAACGGACTTCATTTTTATTATTGATTTCTGCAAAAGCCCCGATTGGAGCGGTACAGCCACCTTCCAAAGTCCGGAGGAAATCTCTTTCGATCTCAATGCAGATCTGGGTTTCGCGGTCGTTAATATCTTTAAAGATTTCTTTCAGGTTTTCATCATTACTTCTTCCGCAAATCGCTACAACTCCCTGAGCCGGAGCCGGAATCATCATCGGAAGCAATTCAAAATGCACGTCAAGACCCATTCTTTCAATGGCAGCCATCGAAAAAAGCGTGGCATCGAAACTGTTTTCCTCCAGTTTTTTTAATCGTGTCTGCACATTTCCGCGGATGTCAGAAAATTCGGTATTCGGAAATTCCTTCAGCCAGAAAGCGCGGCGTCTCAAACTGCTTGTCGCAATTTTTAAATCTTTGATGTCCAGACTTGCTGAATCATCTTTTCTCACGAGCACATCCTGCGGAAAATCTCTTTTCAGGACGGCGATAATTTCAATGTTTTCGGGAAGTTGAGTAGGAATATCTTTTAAGGAATGAACAGCAATATCCACTTCGTTATTAAGAAGTGCCGCGTCGAGATCTTTCGTGAAAATCCCGGTAATTCCCATTGCGTAAAGGGGTTGGGTGAGATCTTTGTCTCCCGATGAAATTACAGGAGTCAGATCGGTAAGATAATTTCTGTTCTGGAGATGTCTTGCCACTTCACGCGCCTGCCAAAGAGCAAGCGGAGAATTGCGGGTTCCTATTTTAATGCTTTTCATTGAATTCATTATTGGGCTGTTCCACTAAAATCTCGTGCATCAGTTTGCTAATTTCATCTGCTTTCCACGGATTATCGATGATGTATTTTGCAAAGCGGTTCGTAATTTTCTGAATGAGCTTGTTCGAAAGCTCCATGTCTTCAATCCCCACATAACGGTGTTTGCGGTGGAAATTATGAAGTTCATGATTCTCCATATGTTTTAAAGAAGCTTTAAAATGATGGATATTTGGAGCCAATTTGCGCTTTTTTTCCCATTCCAGAAAATCTTTCGTCATTTCCCTGATGATTTTTTCAGCTTTTGGAACTTCTTTTTTGCGCTGTTCAATGGTTTCGTTGATGTGTTTTGAAAGTTCATCTACATCTACCAGGCTCACGTTTTCGTTATCGGTAATATTTTTTTCCACATTATTCGGAATGGAAAGGTCAATGACCAAAGTTTCTTTCCCATTCGGGAAATGGCTTTTGTTGATGAGCGGATGCTGTGCGCCCGTCGCAACGATCAGAATATCGGTGTTCCGAAGCTCTTCGCTGAAATTTTCAAATTCGATATACGGAATTTTATATTTTTCTGCAATTTTTTCAGCTTTGTCCGAACTTCTGTTCGCAATTTTTACCTTTGGCTTATATACGTGTTTCACCAGATTTTCGACGGTATTCTGACCGATTTCACCTACGCCTAAAAGCAAAATATTTTTTTCGGAAAGCTGTTTCTGATGGTTTAAAATGTAATGAACGGCCGCATAGGAAACTGAAGCAGCGCCAGTCGAAATTCCGGTTTCGTTTTTAATCCTTTTTGAAATCTGGATGGCCGAATTGATGGCCCTTTCCATAAAAGGATTGGAGTTTTTCTTTTCTTTTTTGAAACGGTGATAAGCATTTTTGATCTGTCCGATGATCTCAAAATCACCTAAAATCTGGCTCTCAAGGCCTGCGGAAACCCGGAAAAGATGCTGAAGCGCATCTTCGTGCCTCAAAACGGTGGCAAATTTCATGAAATCGGTAAGACTTACCCCAACAGTTTTGCAGAAACTTTCCGCAATTAACAGGTAATTCTGCGTAGTGGAATAAATTTCGGTCCGGTTACAGGTAGAAACCACAAATGCATCACCCAGATTCTCATCATGCAGCGTTTTCACAAAATCTTTAACATGATCATCAAAGAATGCAAATTTCCCGCGGATCTCAGCATCAGCTTTTTCGTAACTTACTGAAAGTACGGCAAAATTGGCGGTTTGATGAAGGTGTGAATTAGGGTTCATAAAATCAACTGCAAATTTAAGGTTTTAAAATGAATTCGAATTAAAGAAATGAAAAACAAAATTTAACGTATAAAATTTGAGTCAAAAGAAATATATCGGCAATTAAAAAGTTATTAATTTAAATCAGTAAATTTTAATATAATTTTAACCATATATATAAGGTTTCGACTTTTAGAATGGTTCTAAATTTATATCTTTGTACACATTAAAAAAACAGGAGAAAAAATGGGGTTATTTGATATGTTTACGCAGGATATTGCGATTGACTTAGGAACAGCAAACACACTTATCATACACAATAATAAGATTGTAATTGACCAGCCGTCTATAGTGGCAATTGAACGGTCAACAGGAAAACCGATTGCTGTTGGTGAGAAAGCAAAACATATGCAGGGAAAAACCCATGAAGACATCAAAACGATCCGTCCTTTAAAAGACGGTGTTATTGCAGATTTTCATGCTTCTGAACATATGATCAAGGAATTCATCAAACAGATTCCAGGCATCAAAGGCAAGTTTTTTCAGCCAACGCTGAAGATTGTTATCTGTATTCCTTCAGGAATTACAGAGGTTGAAAAAAGAGCGGTAAGAGATTCTGCACAAAAGGTAAACGCAAAAGAAGTCCGTCTGATTTATGAACCAATGGCTGCTGCTATAGGAGTAGGAATTGATGTTCAGAAACCGGAAGGAAATATGATCATTGACATCGGCGGCGGAACTACAGAGATCGCTGTGGTGGCTTTGGGCGGAATTGTCTGCGACAAATCGGTAAAAATTGCCGGCGACGTTTTCACCAACGATATTGCTTATTATTTAAGAACTCATCATAATTTATACATCGGAGAAAGAACCGCGGAAAGAGTAAAAATTGAAGTGGGTTCAGCCGTTGAAGAACTCGACGTGGAAATTGAAGATATTCCGGTTCAGGGACGTGACCTGATTACAGGGAAACCAAAAGAAATTATGGTGAACTACAAGGAAATCGCAAGAGCTCTGGACAAATCCATCATCAGAATCGAAGATGCGGTTATGGAAACCCTTTCGCTTACGCCTCCGGAACTGGCTGCAGACATCTACAAAACAGGAATTTACCTTGCAGGCGGAGGAGCTTTACTCAGAGGACTTGCCGACAGACTTCACAAGAAAACTGGACTTCCGGTATTTGTGGCGGAAGATCCGTTGAGAGCCGTTGTTCGCGGAACAGGAATTGCCCTTAAAAACATGGATAAATTCAACTTCCTGATTAAATAATTTTTTTTAACTTTTACGACACACTTAACCGATGGGATTTTTGCTGCGACTATTTTCGAAGAACGGTCTGTTCGTCTTCTTTATATTCCTGCAGCTCGTGAGTTTGGTATTGATTTTCAGCAGAAATTCAATGCAGCAGTCGTGGCTTGCCGCACAAACGGCGGCTTTCAATTCGCAAGTTTCCGGTTATATTGATGAGGGAACTTCTTATCTGAAACTCAAACAGATCAATGAAGACCTGATTGCCCAGAACAAACTGCTGATGGAGGAAGTTTATGGTAAAGACGCCAAAAAGATTCCGCAGTTCCGCAAAGTTCACGACACGATCGGCGGCGGACAGATCTATACTTTCGTTGACGGCGAAATCGTTTTCAACAGCATCAACAGAAAAGATAATTATTTTACGATAAACCGTGGAAAACGCGACGGCGTGATGCCAAAAATGGGCGTTATGGCGCCCTCAGGAATTGCCGGAATTGTCATCAACACCACCGATTCCTATGCGCTGGTTCAGTCGGTGCTGAGTGTGAATAAAATCAGGATCAATGCTTCTCTGAAAAAATCAGGATATTTCGGAACATTAACCTGGAACGGCGACAACTCACGAATCATGCATCTTTCAGACATTCCGAAATATGTGCCTTTACAGGTAGGCGACACCGTTGTTACCGACGGAAAATCGTCTATTTTTCCCCAGGGAATTATGGTCGGTAAAGTGGCCGGCTACGAAGTCGACAGCAAGACCGGTTTCTGGGATATTTCGGTAGAACTCAGCGAAAGAATGGGGAAACTCAGCAAGATTTATGTGGTTAAAAACCTGAAAAAAGTAGAAGTGCAGCAAATTCAGGATACTTTGCAGACAACAATAGAAAGAGAAAATGATTAGCAGAACTCTGGTTACCGACATTTTAATGATTGTTGTGCTTATTGCGCTGCAGGTTTTTGTGCTGAATAGAATCACCGTTTTCGGGAAATTCACGCCGGTTATTTATCCTGTCTTTGTTATGTTCTATCCGTTTTTCAGGAACAGGTTTCAGTTTCTTTTTTTAAGTTTTGCGTTGGGACTCGGAATTGATGCTTTTTTGGGAACCTGGGGAATCAATGCTTTTGCGACAACCGCCATCGCTTATTTCCGTACGCTCATTTTCAGGACTTCTACCGATACCTCCACCGATTTTTTTTCCTTTCATTCCTTACAGTGGTCTCAGTTTATATTTTTTATCGTTACAAGCATCTTTCTTCATCAGTTTATAGTTCAGTACCTGGAGTTTTTCAAACTGAGTCGGGTACTTGAAATCTTTTTGAATGTTTTGGCAACCAGTGCGATTTCCTTTATATTTATGCTGATTTATACCATTGCATTTAAAATCAAACAACGGATTTGAAACCTCAATTCCTGAAAATAACACTCATTTTGGGCCTTATTGCTGTAATATTTATAGCGAGACTTGCCTATTTGCAGCTGTTTACCGACCGTTACGCGCTGAACGCAGCCAATACTTCCATTAAAATTGAATATGTGATTCCGCAACGGGGCGTGATCTTCGACCGGAACGGAAAAATTATTGTAGGAAACCAGCCGGCTTACGAAATTTCTCTCACTCATGCACTCTTGAAACCGGATTTCGATACCCTGGGATTCTGCAGCTTGATGAAAATTTCAAAATCCGATTTTATTAAAACGGTTAACGAAATCAAACAGCAAAAGTATTATTCGAAACTTACCCCAATGACTTTTATGAAGGGCTTAAGCCGGGAAGATATTGCCAGGATTCAGGAAATCATCTTTAAATATCCGGCTTTCAGCATCGTATCAAGACCGCAGCGTCAGTATGAAGTTTCCACGTCCGGGAATCTTTTGGGGTACACGAACGAAGTGAACGACAGGGAAATCAAAAAAGATTCGCTTTATTATTTGCCGGGAGATTTTATAGGGAAATCGGGCATAGAGAAAGCCTATGAAAATGAACTCCGAGGAATTAAAGGGATGAACTACATCCAGAAAGATATCAAACTCAGAAGCATCGGGTCGTACAAAAACGGAACCCTCGACAAGGAAGTGGTGACCGGCAAGGATCTTACTCTGACCATTGATTATGACCTGCAGAGAATGGCGGAAGAAATGCTCGTGAATAAAAGAGGTGCGATCGTAGCGATTGACCCCAACACAGGCGAAATTTTGGTTTTGGCTACCGGTCCGGATATTGATCCCAATATTTTCACCGGTCCCGACAAGTCCAAAGAAATTTATAAACTTCAGAAAGACAGTTTTAATATGCCGACTTTTGACCGGTCAATTCAGGCAGCTTATCCGCCAGGTTCCACGTTTAAGCTTTTAACAGCGGCCGCAGCGATGCAGATGGGTGTAATGGATGAAAATACAGTGTTCCCGTGCGGCGGCGGTTTTAATTATAAAGGATTGAGAATTAAAGGTCATGGCGGTGCAGATCCTTTGATTCCGGCGATTCAGGTTTCCAGCAATTGTTATTTTTCCTATGCTTATCTCGCCATCATGAACAAATATCCGGGAAATCCGAGCAAAGGAGTGGATGAGTGGAAGAAGATCATGAGCAGTTTCGGCGTGGGAGAATTTCTAAACAATGATTTGGCGGTAGGTTCAAAAGGGCAGATTCCAAGCGGTGCATTTTATGAAAAAAGAATGGCGATCATCAACAAGGCAATCGGTAAAAAACCTACTAAAAACTGGGACCCACTTTCAACCGGAGCGGTTTTCAACGGAATGGGACAGGGCGATGTGCTTTTAACTCCAATTCAAATGGCGAATGCAACCGCTGCCATTGTAAACAAAGGATGGTTTTATACTCCACACATTGTTAAATCGATCGACGGTAAACCAAATCCGGACCCAAGATTTAAAATAAAACATAAAACACTTGTCAACCCGAAGTATTTTGACCCGATTATAAAAGGGATGGAAGCGGTAGTGCTCCACGGAACAGCCCGGGGTCTGAAATCAAATGATTTTACACAGCTGGCCAAAACCGGTACAGCGCAGGTTCCACAGGGGAAAGACAATTCAATCTTTGTTTTGGCCGCTCCGGCCGATAAACCGAAAATTGTGGTTGTAGCGGTGATGGAACATGCAGGTTTTGGCGCAACATGGGCCGGTCCGGCGTGCACGGTGATTGCCGAGAAATTTTTAACCGGTGACCTGAAACGTGAACATCTGTACAAAAAAATGATTACTTCAAGTTTCATGGGTGAATACCGCCGCCAGGAAATTGAAAGACTGAAACGCAAAGGCTGGTACAAAGAGCCTAGTTCTGATTCTTTAAAAATTATCACGATTGAAGACAGCCTCAAATTTGTGAAAGATCCTGCAGTTAAAGCCGGCTTGCTCAGGAAAAGAGATTCCCTTAAATTAAAAATGCTTGCAAAATGAAATGGACAGAAGGATTAGATAAACTCAGCATTTTTCTCTATCTCGCCATTTCGCTCTTTGCTGTGGCCAATATTTACAGTGTTGATGAGGGTTTGGGTACAAAGCAGTTCATTTTTTTCTGTATATCGCTTGTGGTGGGAATTATCATTTTCCTGACCAGAACAAAATTTTTTGAAAATTTTGCCGGCATTATTTATGTTTTCGGAGTACTTCTGTTGATTGGTCTTTTTCCTTTCGGTACGGAGATTTTGGGGCAGAAAAACTGGTACAAAGTAGGTGGATTTACCATGCAGCCGGTTGAGTTTGCCAAGATTGGTGTTGCGTTACTCCTCTCAAACTATGTTTCCGGGCCGGAATTTGATCTGAAGATCCGGAAATCTTTGCTCACGACACTTGCCATCATCATTGTTCCTGCAATTGTGGTTTTGATTATTCCTGATGTAGGTTCTCTCCTGGTTTTTACCGCTTTTTTTATTGCGCTGTTCCGCGAAGGACTGAATGGTTGGCTTTTTGGTGTCGGAGGAATTTTGGCTGCTGTTTTCCTTGTGTCGCTTGCAGTGGATCCACTTTATGTGATGATTGGTATTGGTGTCATCATGGCGTTATTGGTTTTGTTTAATTTTCACAGAATTCACTGGAATATTATGTCGGTGCTGAGTTTTGTCGGAGCGTTCATCCTTTTGTCAGGTATTGCTTTTGCGGGCCCAAAGATTCTTGAAAAAATGCCGAAACACCAGCGCGAGCGGATTGAAGTTCTTTATAAAGGCGAAAAGGCATTCCGGGATACTTCCGGTTACAACCTGCTTTATTCTAAAACCGCCATCGGTTCCGGCGGATTCTTCGGCAAAGGTTATCAGGAAGGTTCAGTAACTCAGGGAAAATTTGTTCCTGAACAAGAGACTGATTATATTTTCTGTACCGTTGGCGAAGAATGGGGCTTTTTTGGAGCTGCACTTCTGGTAATTTTCTATGCTCTGTTTATCGGCAGGATTTATTATTTATCTGAACAGCAGAAATCGGCATTTAACCGTGTTTTCGGTTATTGCTTTGCTTCCATCCTTTTCATGCATTTTTCGATCAATTTAGGAATGGTAATGGGGCTTTTCCCAACGGTTGGGATTCCTCTTCCTTATTTCAGTTACGGTGGAAGCTCGTTTCTTGCCTTTTCAATCATGACCTTCATCTTCTTTAAACTGAATTATACCGACAAAAACAGTCTGGTATAGAAGTTTAGCTTCTACATATAAGTAAGTTCACTAAACCATAAAAAAAATAAAACCATCAGAATCTGATGGTTTTTATTTTGAATCAATTATTTATTTCAATTTTAGCTGTCGGTATTTTCAGAAATAATTCTTTTCGCAAACCTGTATCTGGGTCCCCAATAAGAATCATCCAGTGACGAAATCATAACGCCTTTCGAGGTCGCAGCGTGAATGAATTTGATATCTCCTTCCGGTGTAACTTCTTCTACAATTCCTACGTGTGAAATTTTTCCTCTGCCATGAGAGAAGAAAACCAAATCTCCTTTTTGAAGATCTTCTTTTTCTACCCGGTCGCCTTCCTGGGCTTGTGCTGCTGCAACTCTTGGTAAATTTTTACCTGCAGCTACACCGAAAACAGACAGTACAAATGCAGAACAGTCGATTCCTTTTCTGGTCATGCCGCCGTAACGGTATGGAGTTCCAAGATAAGTCACCGCCTCATTTAACAGATCATCGATCTTTTTGGTGTGTTTAAGCGCTTTAGCGATTTCACTGTTTTTCAGCGAATTGTTGATGCTCGCGATTTTCGCTGTTTTTTCAGCTAAAAATGTGCTGATAAGTTCTTTCTTATTTTCTGCCAGTTTTTTATTTTCCAATGAAATAAGTTTGGCATCTGTTTTGTATTGATGATTGTAGGCAACAGGCTCGGAAACGCTGTAGTTTGTAACACATGACTGTAGAGACAGAGTGGACACAACAGCAACCATATAAACTAAAACTCTTTTCTTCATATATATTTGATTTCTGTGTTAAAATATAATACTTCTTTTCAAACGCATGACAAAAGTAGAGAATACCTGAGGAGAAGCCTTTCAAATCTCTTTTCAGACTTTCCTTTTTAACACATTTTAACATATTTTTTCGGTATGTTAAAGAAAAAGTTGCCGCAAACCCTTTATTTAGGTGTTTGCGGTTTATTTTTTATTATGATTTTTTAACATTTGATTTAAATAATCTATCACGGTCATCGCGATTTGACATCATATCGAACGTCTGAAGGCTTTTTTTGAAGTTTTTGATAAAAAATTCCCGCTTGTTAAAGCGGGAATTAGAGTATAAAATTATCGGGTTATCTGGTAAAAAGCAGTTCCCTGTATTTTGTCATTGGCCAAAGTTCATCATCCACCATCATTTCCAGTGCATCCGAAGAATCTCTGATTTTATCGAACAAAGGCTTCACATCATTACAAAACAGTTCTGCCATGGTTTGTGAATCCTTCGCCGACTTTGCTTTTTGAATGGCTGCAAGCAAACCGTCAACTTCCACTTTAATAATGGAAACATGGGAGGAAATCTCTGTTATCATGTTCATTTGCTCTTTGGCAAGCGTCCTGAATTCTTTGTCCCCAAAAATTTCTTTCAGTCCTTTTACATTTTCGATGAGCCTGTTCTGATAATTCAACGCACATGGAATAATGTGGTTTCTTGCAATATCCGCCAAAACCGTAGCTTCTATCGTGATAACGGTTGAATATTTTTCAAGTTTAATTTCATTTCTGGCTTCAATTTCGCGGTGGGTATAAATTCCCAGCTCTTCGTAAAGGTCAACGAATTTCTGATCCAGTTCTTTTTTCAATGCTTCCGGAGTCGTTTTCAGATTGTTCAGGCCGCGTTTTTTTGCTTCTTCTGCCCAATCGTCCGAATATCCGTCGCCTTCAAACATGATGTTTTTGGAAACTTTGATGTATTCTCTCAGGATATTAAAAATAGCCTCGTCTTTTTTCAGACCTTTTTCAATTAAAACATCCACTTCTTTTTTGAAAGTCTGCAACTGTTTGGCAACAATCGCATTCATCACCGTCATCACTTCAGCACAATTGGCAGAAGAGCCCACCGCTCTGATCTCGAATTTATTTCCGGTGAATGCGAAAGGCGAAGTTCTGTTCCTGTCGGTATTATCCAGCAAAATTTCAGGGATTTTACCAACAACATTCAGTTTCAGTTCTGTTTTTTCTTCTGGGGAAAGTTTTCCGTCCTTTACTTTTTCCAGTTCTTCCAGAACTCCGAAGAGCTGTGTTCCGATAAAAGCTGAAATAATTGCGGGTGGCGCTTCATTTGCACCGAGACGGTGATCGTTACTCGCCGACGCAATGCTTGCTCTCAACAAATCTGCATATTCGTGCACCGCTTTCAACGTATTAACAAAAAAAGTTAAAAACTGAAGATTTTTTTTAGGATTTTTTCCCGGACTCAAAAGATTTTCACCGGTATCTGTGGCCAAAGACCAGTTATTGTGTTTTCCGCTTCCGTTTACGCCGGCAAATGGCTTTTCGTGGAAAAGGATATGGAAATGATGCTTATGTGCAACCCGCGCCATGATATCCATTAACAGAGAGTTGTGGTCAACCGCAACATTGGCTTCTTCGTACATCGGAGCAAGCTCAAACTGATTCGGAGCTACTTCATTGTGACGGGTGGTTACCGGAATTCCCAGTTTCATGCATTCGATTTCGAGTTCTTTCATGAAATTCATGACTCTTGTCGGGATCGAACCGAAGTAATGATCGTCGAGCTGCTGTCCTTTCGCCGGAGAATGTCCCAATAAAGTTTTACCGGTTATCACCAAATCGGGTCTCGACTGATAAAGCGCAGAATCTACCAAAAAATATTCCTGTTCCCAGCCTAAAGTCGGGATTACTTTTGTTACATTTTTATCGAAGTATGATCTGCAAACTTCAGTTGCAGCCTCATCAACAGCGTGAAGAGCTCTTAATAATGGCGCTTTATAATCTAAAGTTTCCCCTGTATATGAAATGAAAATTGATGGAATACAAAGTGTTGTTCCCATAATAAATGCCGGAGAAGTAGGATCCCAGGCGGTATAACCACGTGCTTCAAAGGTGTTTCTGATGCCGCCGTTCGGGAATGAGGAAGCATCCGGCTCCTGCTGAATAAGCATGCTGCCGCTGAATCTTTCGATTGCTCTTCCGCCGCCGCCTTCAATAGGAGTAAAAAAAGAGTCGTGTTTTTCTGCAGTTGAACCGGTTAAAGGCTGAAACCAGTGGGTGTAATGCGTAGCGCCTTTGGCTAAAGCCCAGTCTTTCATGGCTACCGCTACCTGATCGGCAATATGTCTCTGGATCTTTGAACCTTTCTTCATCGCATCCAGTATCGAAGTGAATGCATCTTTCGTTAAATATTCTCTCATGGTTTCCTCAGAGAAAACATTCTGACAAAAAAGTTCTGAAAGTTTTGCGGGTACCTCTACCGCGTTATCCTGTCTAAAATTTTTAAAGGAAAGCGTTTCTAACGCTTTAAATCGTAGTGATGACATAATTGGTAATATTTTGTGGGTCAAAAATACAAAAAATATTAAAACAAAAACATTTACCCCAAAAAATTAGGGGGTCGTGTCAATAAAAATCACTTTATTTAAGTTTTGACTTGAGTTCAAGGCAAAAAAAACCGCTCATTGCTGAACGGTTTAATATTATTTCGAAAATAAATCTATTTATTCATCGACATTAAGAACTCATCGTTATTTAAAGTCCTTTTAATGCTTTTTTCAACAAATTCCATGGCTTCCATTGGATTCATATCGGAAAGGTATTTCCTCAGAATCCACATTCGCTGTTGTGTTAAATCATCAAGAAGAAGATCATCCCGTCTTGTGCTGGAAGAAACCAGGTCGATCGCAGGATAAATCCTTTTGTTGGCGATTTTTCTGTCGAGCTGAAGTTCCATGTTTCCGGTACCTTTGAATTCTTCAAAAATAACCTCGTCCATTTTAGAGCCGGTATCGATCAGTGCTGTTGCGATGATGGTTAAAGAACCACCGCCTTCTATATTTCTGGCCGCACCGAAAAATCTTTTCGGTTTGTGAAGCGCATTTGCATCCACACCTCCTGAAAGAATTTTCCCTGAAGCAGGTGTTACCGTATTGTAAGCCCGTGCAAGACGTGTGATGGAATCGAGTAAAATGACAACATCATGTCCGCATTCCACCATTCTCTGCGCTTTTGAAAGCACCAGATTCGCCACTTTAACATGTTTGTCGGCAGGTTCATCGAATGTTGAAGCAATTACTTCAGCATTTACGCTTCTTTCCATGTCTGTAACTTCTTCCGGCCGTTCATCGATCAGAAGAATCATCATATACGCTTCAGGATGATTGGCCGAAATTGAATTGGCGATATCCTTCAGCAGCATTGTTTTACCGGTTTTGGGTTGTGCAACGATCATCGCACGCTGGCCTTTACCGATCGGCGTAAACAAATCAACAATTCTTGTTGAAAGGGTTGCGTTTTTACCTGCTAAATTGAATTTTTCCTCGGGAAATAAAGGGGTAAGGAACTCAAAAGCAACTCTGTCTTTTATAAACTCCAGATCTCTGCCATTTACTTCAGTCGGTTTCAACAACGAAAAATATTTTTCGCCTTCTTTTGGCAAGCGGACGATTCCTCTTACGGTATCTCCTGTTTTCAGGCCGAAATTGCGGATCTGATTGGTGGAAACATATACATCATCCGGAGAAGAAATGTATGAAAAATCGGAGGAACGCAGGAAGCCGTAGTTATCCGGTAAAATTTCCAATACGCCTTCAATAGTGACCAACCCGTCGAAATTAAACTCTTTTCGGGAATTTTCTTCCTGATTTTCGGAATTTTGCTGATTTCTCTGCTGATTCGGATTCTGGTTTTTGTTCTGATTTTTATTTTGGTGATGAGGCTGCCTGTTCTGATTGCCGCTTTGAGCCTGATTTTGAGGAGTATTCTGGTTTTTCGGCTGTTCCGATTTGGTCTCGGTTTCTTTAACTTCAGTTTCAGCCACAGGAACAGGGGAAGGTTCTTCCGTATTTTCTTTCGGCTTTGCAGCCGGCATACGTTCTCTTCTTTTTTTATTCTGTTGGTTCTGGTTCTGGTTGGAGGGCTTTTGCTCTGGCTCTGATGGATTTTCAGAAGGGGTTTCCTGCACCTCCTCAACAGGAGCTGCCGCCTTTTCAAATGGAATTTCAGCAGAAACTTCTGCAGGTTTTTCGATTTTCTTTTTAGGAGCAGGTTTCTTTGCCGCTGGCTTTTTGGGAGCCGGAGCTGAATTTTCTTCTGTATTCATAATGGGTTCTGTGGCGCTGAAGTAATCTTTTGCAACTTGCGAATTAGAGGCCTGAAAGTCCAGGATTGCAAAGATTTTATCATTATCTGAGCTGTCTCTAGCAAGTTTAACGCCTAAATCTTTCGTGATTTTAGTCAATTCCGTATCGGATTTTGACCGTAACGTTTCAATGTTGAACATAAATTTTTATGTAAAAAAGTATTTTATAAGTAAGTGTAAGTAAGAAAGTTAAGTCGGGCGACTTTTCTATATAGGTCAATTGTATTGCAAATCTACACTATTTTCTGAATATTGCAAAAAATTATTGTTATTTTTGCACCTTACACCCTTCATATGTTACAAAGAATACAGACCATCTGGATATTTTTAGCGATTATAGGAGCTATTTCGCTGTTCGTTACAGGACAGGATTTTTCCGTTTTCGGGCCGGTTCCTTTTATATCAGTGGTTTGTGTTGTTCTGGCATTTCTCGGTTTCATCAGTATACTGAGTTATTCGAACAGAAAAAGACAAATTTTGCTGAACAGAATCAGCATTTATATAAACGTTTTGTTGCTCGGTTTATTGGCGTATTGGATACTAACATTATCTGGAGGAATGCAATTTCCTGAGAAAGGTATTGAGCCGCTTTTCCCGTTTATTTCGATTGTATGTCTGCTTATTGCAAACATTTTTATCCGGAAAGACGACAGGCTCGTGAAATCTGTAGACAGACTCCGCTAAACTTCAACGATTTTTTTTGAGTGAAACAGCCCTTTGTTGGGGCTGTTTTTTATTTGAGGTTTACTCGCCTGCTTCATTCAACTAAAATCTGCCGATCAAGTAATTATTTCTGTTTTAAATTAATCCAAGTGAAATCCGTAATTTTGCCCCGAAATTTCTTTAGATGAAACCATTACAACGAATCCTTTTTTTTGCAAAACCTCACAAAAAATACCTTTTTGGAAGCATGTTCTTTAACATCATGTATTCTCTGCTGAATATATTTTCGGTTGCCACAATGCTGCCTATCTTAGGTTTGATGTTTGGAACAGTTGAAAAAGTCAGCACCACTACACCTCCTGTGAACACCGGCAAACTGGTAGATTTTTTCGGTTATGCCAAAGACATGGCCTATTATTCGATTCAAAAAAACATCGATGAACACGGTTCGGTAAAAGTTCTGGCGGTCCTCTGTGCGGTAACTGCGGTGGCGTTTTTACTCAGAAATATTTTCCGGTATTTGGGAGGCTACCTTTTGGTGAATTACAGAGTGGGAATTACCAAAGACCTGCGGACAGCCATGTACAACAAGTTTCTGAAGCTGCCGGTTTCGTTCTTCACCGAAAAAAGAAAAGGAGATATGATGAGCCGGATTTCCAATGACATCGGCGGCGTTGAAGGCGGAATTATGGGAAGTCTGGTGGATGTGATCAATGCTCCATTTATGATAATTTCATCACTCATCACCTTGTTTATCCTTTCCCCAAAGCTTACTTTGTTTTCGCTGCTGGTATTTCCGATTATGGGTTGGTTGATTTCTTGGGTCGGGAAAAGTCTGAAAAGACAGGCAACAGCAGCGCAGGAAGAACTCGCGAATCTTTTTTCTTTGGTTGATGAAACACTGAAATCTTCCAAAGTCATCAAGATCTTCAACGCTGATAAAATCCTGAAAAACAGGTTCAACACGACCACCGATAACTGGCAGAAATATGCAATTGGCATGAGCCGCAGACGGGAAATGGCATCACCGATGAGTGAATTTTTAGGCTCTGTAACAATATTAATCATTACCTGGTTTGCAGGAGTTCAGATTCTGGAGGAACAATCGATGGAACCGGAGACTTTCCTTGTATTTATCGCCATGTTTTTTCAGATTTTGGAGCCTGCTAAAAAACTTTCAAACGCCGTATCGAGTATTCAGGGCGGAATGGCCAGTCTGGAACGGGTCTCAGAGGTTTTGGATTATGATCTTAAAGTGGAAGAAATCGAAAATCCTGTTGCGATCACCGATTTGGAAGATAAAATTGAATTTAAGAACATTGGCTTTTTCTACGATAAAGATCATACGATTCTGAAAAATTTCAGCATCACCATTCCGAAAGGGAAAACCGTGGCACTGGTAGGGCAGTCGGGTTCCGGAAAAACAACCATCGCCAATCTTCTCGCACGTTTTTATGATGTGTCGGAAGGGGAAATCCTGATTGACGGGGAAAACATCAAAAATTTAAAACTCAAAGATTACCGCCACCTTTTGGGAATGGTTACCCAGGAATCAGTCTTATTTAACGATTCGGTTTTTAATAATATTTTGATGGGGAAACCCGACGCTACTGAAGCGGAAGTGATTGCAGCCTCGAACATTGCGAATGCGCATCAGTTCATCGAAAGATTACCGGAAAAATATTTCAGTAATATCGGAGATGACGGAAACAAGCTTTCGGGCGGACAAAAACAACGCGTATCGATCGCAAGGGCCGTTCTCAAAAACCCGCCGATTATGATTCTGGACGAAGCCACCTCTTCTTTGGATACCGAGTCTGAGAGATTCGTGCAGGATGCTTTGGAAAAAATGATGGAAAACCGAACTTCGCTGGTCATTGCGCACCGACTATCAACCATCCAGAAAGCCGACTGGATTGTGGTGATGGAACGCGGTTTAATTGTAGAACAGGGAACCCATCAGGAACTTTTCGACAAAAACGGCACCTACCGAAAGCTAGTCGATCTGCAGAATTTTGATTAAGCTGTGATTATTTAAAGATTTTCTGAATGATGTTTCCAATCTCGGTGAAGTCCTCCGGATTATTCACATTACGGTCTGCGAGAATCTGTTCATCTTCGAGCGCAAACGGGTAAATAATCAGATAATTTCGTGTACTAAAATGAATATTCAGGAACGTCGGAACTTCGTTCATTGAGAAATGATAGGAGATCATGCCGCGTTTTGCCATCATCAGGATCAGTGCATCATTATCTTTCATCGTTTTTTCGATCACAGCCAGGTTTTCCCAATTGTTGAAGATTATGAATTCAGCTTCAATATTTACTTTTTTCTTGATTTTTTCAATAATGGCAATGGTGTCTTCATGTCCGTGAAAAACCACCATTGCACCGGTATTTCTGCCAATATTCCAGATCTTCAAAAGAGAATGGAAAAAGCCCGGTTCGCGGTGTGCATTGGCGGCGAAAATCACCAAATACCGCTTAATGGTCGACAGGGGCTGAACAGCATGATAGACCAAAACATTCGTGCTGAAATTCTCCAGATAATTGTTATACAGATTGTACACAAAACTTGGAGTGAAGCCTCTTTCGGGACTGATTCCGATTAAAAGGTCCGTAATTTTATGTTCTTTTAATACATTCGAAATACCGTTGTGTACATCATTGTCAAATCTTTTAAGGGGCTTTATTTGCACATCAGCCGAGGCGCCAATTTTAAGCGCGGCATCCAATATTTTTTCTGCTTTCTTTTCTGAGGATTCATTCCTTTCTTTATTGATGATATTTAAAGCATAAATATTGTCCGTATTTTTTTTGGCTTTAAGTACCAGAATCAGGTTCGTCATCGGCGCGATTGTCTCCTCATAGTTCAAGGCCATCAGCAGCCTTTCCTCGTTAGGGTTGGTGTCGGTAACCATGTTTTCGTTATCGGTATCATGAATGGCCTGCGCATTTTTCTGGCTGACTAAAGATGAGATCGTACAGGAAATCAGAATAAGAAGAATGCTTCCGTTCAATACACTTTCGTTCAGGAGCCTGATTGGTTCTCCAGCATCATTTTCCCCTAAAATAATATTGTAACCTACCATCACGGTGGCCAATGTTGCCGCTGCAGAGGCAGAACTTAAACCAAAAATAATCATGCCTTCTTCTTTCGTGTATTTAAAAGATTTCTGTGTGGCAATGGAAGCCAGATATTTTCCGCCAATAGAAATGCCAATCATCAATAACGCCACCTTAATGGTGTCAAAATCATTAAAAAATACCTTGAAATCAACCAGCATTCCAACACTAATCAGGAAAAAGGGAATAAAAATCGCATTGCCCACAAATTCCACTCTGTTCATGAGTGCTGATGTATGCGGAATGAGACGGTTGAGTGCAAGACCGGCGAGGAATGCACCGATAATTGCCTCAACGCCCGCAAGTTCAGCCAGAAGTGAGGCTAGATAAATCATGACCAAAACAAAAATATACTGTGAAATTTTGTCGTCTACCTTTTTAAAGAACCATCTTCCGATAATGGGAAATCCAAATAGAACCACTGCGCCGAAAACCAGGATGGAAATTGAAAGTTTTGTCCAGAATGCAGCATTTACTTCGCCGGTCGTCATTCCCACTACCACTGCGAGTACGAGTAATGCCAGAATGTCGGTAATCACAGTTCCGCCCACAGTTACATTTACCGCGCGGTTTTTTACGATCCCAAATTTGCTGATGATTGGGTATGAAATCAGCGTGTGGGAGGAAAATAAACTCGCAAAGAGGAAGGAAGTGAGCCAGTTGTAATCCAGTAAATAATGTGCAACAGTGATTCCTAAAATAAACGGAATAATAAACGTATAAGCTCCAAATCCCAGACTCTTCCATTTGTTTTTCTTGAATTCCGCTATATCGATTTCAAGTCCTGCCAGAAACATGATATATAGCAGGCCTGTAGTTCCTGTTACCACAATATTACTGTCTCGGGAAAGTATATTAAATCCGTTGGGTCCTATCACCGCTCCTGCAATGATAAGTCCTAAAAGATGCGGAATTTTGATCTTATTTAAAAGAAGAGGTGCAAAAAGGATGATTATTAAAACCACCAGAAATTTAAGTATAGGATCCTCTAAAGGTAGGGTGGTGTGAGACAGGCTTAGTAAAGTAATAAACATCAGTTAACTTTTTGGTCGAACGAGTTCGACAGAAAATTTGGCAACACAATCTTTTTTTCCAATGGTTTCCCGGATTCCCGAAATACGATCAGGGGCAATTTCCCTGAAAATAAAAACCGTTTTGGTAGGTTTTACCGCAGTAGAGTCTGACTGGTAAATAAGTTTGATTTCTTCGCCGTCATAGGATCCTGTATAGATTCTTGAACTGCCTGTTTTGTTGCTGAGTTTTGCACTGAGTTGATTATTGCTTCTGAAAAGTTCGAAATCATCTGTCCTTTGGTCGCCGATCACATGTTCCTTGCAATTAGATTCGGTGCAGACTATTTTGCCGACCCAGGTTCCGAGTAAATTTTCGGGCAGTACCGGCGCTATTTCGGGAGCATTTTTGATTTCCTGAAGACTGTCCCGTATTTTTTTCAGCGCTTCGTAATCAGCGGCTTTCAGTTCAAAAGCTTTTTCTTTTTCAGAAAGCACTCTTTCCCTTTCGGTAATTTCTTCAGTTTTTTTTGGATTGCACGAAATTGAAATTCCTAAAACAATAATAATCAGCAGAAAACTTCTCATTTACAGATTTTTATTTTTTAAATATAATAATAAAATCTGAAACGCAAATCCAGAGCAGCTGGAATCAGCGGGTTTACTCCTTCATTTTGGCAATCACATCCATTCCGCCTGTCGTGCGGTCGCCAATTTTGCAGATGATTTCGGTGTCTAAAGGGAGAAAAATATCCATTCGGGAACCGAATTTTATGAAACCGAATTCGTGACCTGCTTTTGCGTCGTCGCCTTCATTACAATAGAAGACAATTCTTCGGGCAACATAACCGGCAATTTGGCGGAACACGACTTTATGATGCGTTAAACTTTCAACAGCAATGGTTGTTCTTTCGTTTTCAGTGGAGGATTTCTCGTGCCATGCAACCAGATATTTTCCGGGATGGTATTTTTTATAAATCACTTTTCCGGAAACGGGATAGCGACAGATATGAACATTGAGCGGCGACATGAAAATGGAAATCTGTATCGATTTTTCTTTCAGAAATTCAGTTTCCTCCACTTCTTTAATCATCACCACTTTTCCGTCAACCGGAGCGATTACATTCTCTTTATGATCCTGGATGTCGCGGTTCGGAACCCGGAAAAACCAGAAAACAAGTCCGTAAATCAACAGCAGCGGAACAATGATCAGGAGCGACCACATGTGCAGATAATAAACGGAAACAAGTGCAACAAGTGCAAATACAATACTTGCAACCAAGATGGTTCCGGTGGATTCTTTGTGGAGTTTCATGAATTTTTAAATAATTTTTTCTAAAATAAAGTACAAATATACAACAGGAACACAAATAATAAAACTGTCGAGCCGGTCTAAGATTCCGCCGTGCCCCGGAATGATGTTTCCGGAATCCTTTACCCCAAAAGTTCTTTTCAGCTTGCTTTCTACAAGGTCTCCGAACGGTGCGAATACGGCAACCAAAAGCCCGACAATGATCCAGTTTCCGCGCAGATCAGGATAAAATCTTTCAATAAAAAAAGAGAGGATCAACGTCAGCACAACTCCGCCGGCAAAACCTTCCCAGGTTTTATTGGGTGAAATTTTAGGAGCCATTTTATGTTTTCCAAACATTTTGCCGGTGAAATAAGCAAACGTGTCGCTGCTCCAAAGCAAAATGAAGAGAAAGAACACTTCAAGACTGAATGTATTGTCAATCGACGAAAACTTCGGCAGACCCAGTGCAAAACTGAATGGCAGTGCCGTGTAGATCACTGTAAAGATCAGTTTTCCGTTATCGTAATACAATTCTTTCGAAAATCTGAAAAGCGTAACGACCGCGATTCCGATTAAACAGAGTGCAAGAAATTCCGAAACATTAAAGTCGAAGATGAAACCATGATTGAAATACCTTTTGGAATACCGGTAAAAAACAAAAATTACGACAGGGAAGATTGCCCATTTTTCCCAGCTTTTAGGATCGAATTTCATGATTTTCATGCATTCCCAAACGCCCATAAAAAGGCAGAACGTGATAAGGCCGTAATAGAGATAATGCTGCTGTGTGAGATCAGGGGAAATGCTGTTAACAAGTTCAGAACCCAGGGGTGTGGTGCAGAAAATAATGAGCAAACCGTACATTGCTCCTCCGAAAAGGCGTTGAACTAGATTTTTATCCAAGAGGTTAGATTTACATTTTGAGATGCTTCGGTAAGAATGAAGTTAATCTTCCAGCAAAAGTAAGAAAAGTTTTGTATTGTCTTTGCTTGGCGTATCCAACTTTGAATTGCTGCCGCTGATCGATGTAAGATTGCGGATATTGCCACTGCGCTTGATTTTCATCATGGCATCGCCCAGATTGCTTACAATCTGCGAAACATTCGCCATAATGACTATCTTTTCGGGCAGTCTTGAAGAATGGTAATGTAGAATATTGTTGTGGGAAAGCATGATTCTGCCGTCAAAAGCGATCAGATATTCACAGGTGATAAATGCACAGTCGTTAAAAAGTTCCAAATCTTTGGTGTACGGAATTTTTACAACGTCCAAAAAGTTTTGTAAATCGTGATCCCAGCAGAAAACCGATTTCACATCTTCTATTTTAAGAATCTGGTTCAGGGTCTGCAGCGCTTCCGCTTCGTCGGCACAATAATTAAAAAATCCTCCGGAAAGGGTAAAAAGCTGGGCAAATTTATAGTCGAGATCAGCATTTTTCAGCTGGTCCCCTAATTTAATGAAATCCTGAGTCTCTTCAGCATCAGGCTGATTCAGTAATTTTCCAACAATTTTTTTAAATAAACTCAATTTACCGGGCTATGATGATTGATACAAAAATATAAAATTATTATGAATAGGCTTAATATAATAAAAAAACCTGACAGTTTTATTGGTATTTTCTGTCAGGTTTCTTATTTATTAAATCTGGGTGTTGCTTTCTGGAGCCTGTATTGTTTCCGGCGGCGGTGCTTCCTGTGTTTGGGTATTCGAAACAGGATGTTCCGTAAGTTCAGGATCCCATGCTCTTTTTCCGAAAATCTCTTCAAGATCTTCCCGGAAAATCACTTCTTTTTCGAGAAGTTTTGCGGCTAAAGCGTCCAGTTTGTCTTTATTGGAAGCCAGGATTTCGAGTGCTCTCTGATATTGGGTCTCAATGATTTTTGAAATTTCTTCATCAATCATTTTAGCTGTATTCTCCGAGTATGGCTTTCCGAAACTGTATTCACCCTGTCCGGAGCTGTCGTAGTATGAAATATTTCCGAGTTTTTCGTTAAGGCCATAAATCGTTACCATCGCCTGCGCCTGTTTCGTCACTCTCTCAAGATCAGAAAGTGCTCCGGTGGAAATATTGCCGAAAATGGTCTGTTCTGCAGCTCTTCCGCCTAAAGTCGCACAAAGTTCATCGTACATCTGTTCTGTCGTCGTCAGTTGTCTTTCTTCCGGAAGATACCACGCTGCTCCCAAAGAACGGCCTCTCGGTACAATAGTTACTTTCAGAAGTGGCGCAGCATGTTCTACAAGCCATGAAATGGTAGCATGACCCGCTTCGTGATATGCAACTCTTCTTTTTTCAGAAGGTTTGATGGCTTTGTTTTTCTTTTCAAGTCCACCAATGATACGGTCGACAGCATCAAGAAAATCCTGTTTGGTTACGGTTTCATGGTCGTTTCTCGCCGCGATTAAAGCTGCTTCGTTACAAACATTTGCAATATCGGCTCCACTGAAACCGGGAGTCTGTTTTGCTAAAAATTCACGGTCGATATTCGGATCGAGTTTTATTTTTGATAAATGCACATCGAAGATTTCTCTTCTTTCATGAAGTTCCGGCAAATCAACATAAATCGAGCGGTCGAAACGGCCGGCTCTCATTAATGCTTTGTCCAGAATATCTGCACGGTTGGTCGCTCCCATCACAATTACGTTCGTGTCGGTTCCGAAACCGTCCATTTCTGTAAGCAATTGGTTGAGGGTATTTTCTCTTTCGTCGTTTCCACCGGTGAAGTTTTTTCCGCCTCTGGCTCTACCAATGGCATCAATCTCATCAATAAAAATGATTGCAGGAGATTTTGCTTTAGCCTGTGCAAATAGATCACGAACTCTGGAAGCTCCAACGCCAACGAACATTTCAACAAAATCAGAACCTGAAAGGGAGAAAAACGGAACTTTCGCTTCGCCTGCAACAGCTTTGGCCAAAAGGGTTTTTCCTGTTCCCGGAGGACCTACCAAAAGAACTCCTTTCGGGATCTTTCCACCTAATTTTGTATATTTTTCGGAGTTTTTAAGGAAATCTACGACTTCCTGAACCTCTTCTTTTGCGCCTTCTAATCCGGCAACATCTTTAAATGTGATCTGAATTTTTTCTTTTTCGTCAAACAGTTTGGCGCGGGACTTCCCAATGGAGAATATCTGTCCGCCAGGTCCGCCGGGACCGCCCATTTTTCTGAAAAATATGAAATACAGCGCAAACATAATGGCAAACCACATGAGGGCCTGAAGCAGAATGCTCTGCATTGCAGATCCTTTCTCATCCAGATTCATCTGTGTTTTGATCTGCGGGTTTTCCTTTTTTAATGCTTCGAATTTTTCCTGAAAATATTTCAGATCTGCAAATTTTAAACTGTAGTCAGGTGCAGGTGCTGCAGTCATGCCCGGAAAAAGGGAGGGTTTTGTTTTATCTGCTGTTGCGCTTTGTGCAACTTTTGAAAGAAACACATCGGCCTCTTTAGTATCGGTATACACCACTACTTTTTCAACAGTGCCTTTATTCATGAGGTTGAAAAAACCTTCTTCATTTAATGTTGCCGGTGCAGAATTGCTCATCAGTCCGTTTCCGAAGACCAGAAAAAGCAAGCCGACAATAGCTATTGGAAAGAACCAGTTAAATCCTTTATTATTCATTTAGACTTTTTAAAAAAAATTATAAGTTCGCGATTTTAGTGATTTTCGCGTCTCCCCAAAGTTCTTCGATATCGTAATATTCCCGAATCTCTTTCTGAAACACGTGTACCACCACAGAAACATAATCAAGAAGAATCCACATGGCGTTTTCGTTTCCTTCAACATGCCATGGACGGTCTTTAAGATCGTTTCTTACCTTTTTTTCGATATTTCCCGAAATCGCAGAAACCTGCGTATTGGAATTACCGCTGCAGATCACAAATGTTTCTGCCACGGAATTTTCTATATTTGAAAGGTCGAAAATCATGATATCTTCACCCTTTGTATCTTGTATTGACTCAACTATTTTCTGGATTAGCTGTTCTTTTTCTGTCGATTTATTCATTAAAATTTATATAATCTGCAAATTTATTGTTTTTTATTTACTTTCCCCTTATTTTTAAGCCTTTAAACTCTTAAAGTTTTCTTAATGGATTCCCTTTATTACTTAAAAAAATCGACTTCCACCAATGAAGAAATCGTGAATTTTCTTCAGGAGAATACTTTGTCTTTTCTTGGAGTTTATACCTTTAACCAAACCCGTGGTAAAGGTCAGTACGGGAATTCGTGGGAAGCACCGAAAAATTTAAATATTTCATATTCGCTGGCTGTGAAAAATGAGGATTCGCAACGCTCCCACCAACTGTTCAATTTTCGTACCGCGTTGCTTTTGCGTGATTTTCTTGCCAAATTGACAAAAACTGAAGTCGAGATAAAATGGCCAAATGACCTCATCATCAACAGTAAAAAAGTAAGCGGTATTCTGATTGAAGCAAAAAAAGTTAAAGATGAAAATTACCTCATCATCGGCATCGGAATCAATCTGCTGCAGAGCACTTTTCAGGATTTACCGAAGGCAGGATCCCTTTTTTCCCAGACAGGGCAACGCTTTGAGCTTGAGGAAATGAGCCTGAAATTGCATGTTTATCTGACTGAAGGTTTACAAAAAACGGCTCTGGATCACGAAATACTTGAAGAATTTAACAGTCACTTATTCAGAAAAGGTAAAATATCCGTTTTTGAAATTCAGGGAGTGCGACAGAATGGCATCATTCAGTTTGCTGATGAAGAGGGATTTCTGCACGTAGAACTGGAAAACGACGGTTTGCAAAAATTCTTTCACAAGGAAATTGAATTGCTTTACTGATTTGCCCTTTTTACGTATAAAATTAAAGCAATGACTCCGAAAAACACGTTCGGCAGCCACATGGCAACTGCAGGACTAAGGGTGTTATTCTCCGAAACCACCTTCAACATTTCGAAAGAAAAAACAAAAATAAAGGCAAGTGATATTCCGAGTGCCAGATTTAATCCCAGACCGCCCCGTTTTTTCTGAGATGAAAGAGAAAGCGCTAAAAACGTTAAAATAATAATCGATAGCGGCATTGAGGTTCTCTGATGCAGCTCATTCAGGTAGGTATTCAGATTTCCGTTTCCTTTTTCGCGTTCGTTTTTAATAAACTTGATCAGATTTGGAGTGGTTTTGTTCTGACCCAGAAGTTCGTCGGGGAAGAGTTCTTCAGGCGGCAACCCGAAGCTTTTGTTTCTTTCGGGGCCGTTCGCGAGGATTTCAGTATCATCTTTCTTAACGGTTTTCTCCAAAAAATTATTCAGCACAAAAGTTTTCTTTGTTTTATCCCAGCTTACCTCATTCGAAGAGAGTTGATACACCAACCGCCCGTTTTTATCGAATTTCTGATACGCAAAACCGGAACCTCTTTTTTCCTTTTTGTTGTAGCTGCTGATGAAAATATACTCATTGCTGCTTAGTTGCGTGGAGACTGAGGCGCTTCCGAGGATTTTTTCGCGGTTGGTATCATTGTACGTGTAAGCTTCCAGCGTATTTTTTTTAATATTTGCCCACGGCAGCACATAATGATTGATGCCAAGAGAAAGAACCGCAATGAATAGCGAAGCCAGAAGATAGGGTTTGGCAAACCGGTGAAAACTGGCGCCACTGCTGATGATCGCAACGATTTCTGTATTGTTTGCCATTCTGGAAGTGAAAAAAATCACCGAGATAAAAACCAAAATCGAAAGGAAGGTGACGACGAGATAAATGATCCAGAACGGATAATAATGCACGAGGAAATAAGAAACGGTAAATCCGTTCTGCTCAATCCGCGGCGCTTTTTGCTGAACATCAATAACCAAAACCACAATCGACAGCAAAGCCAGCATGAACACGAAGGTTCCGAGGTATTTTTTGATGATATAGGCGTCGATTATTTTCATAATTCTTAAACTCATCTAAAGTCGCTGTCTCAGGTTGGGAAGTACACTCTGTTTCCACTCATAAAAATCGCCTGCCACAATATGTTCCCGTGCAACTTTCACCAAATCCAGGTAAAACGCGAGGTTGTGAATGGACGCAATCTGTTTGGACAGGTATTCTTTTGAGACAAACAAATGTCGGACATATGCCTTCGAATATTCACGGTCCACAAAACTTGTTCCGAATTCATCCAAGGCTGAATAATCGTTTTTCCACTTTTCGTTTTTCATGTTCATCACACCGTTCCACGTGAAAAGCATGGCGTTGCGGGCATTACGGGTAGGCATTACGCAGTCCATCATATCGATTCCGAGACCGATGGCTTCAATAATGTTCCAGGGAGTTCCGACGCCCATTAAATACCGGGGTTTTTCTTTCGGCAAAACATCGGTAACAATATCGGTGATGCGGTACATTTCTTCCTCAGGTTCGCCTACCGAAAGTCCGCCGATTGCGTTTCCTTCAGCATTGGCTTCGGAAATCACTTCGGCTGAAATTTTTCTCAAATCAGCATAAGTGGAACCCTGAACGATTGGGAAAAGTCTTTGCTGATGCCCGTATAATTCAGGATTTTCATTAGTCCAGTCGATGCATCTTTTCAGCCAGCGGTGGGTAAGTTCCATGGAAGTTTTGGCCTGATTGTATTCACAAGGATAAGGTGTACATTCATCAAAAGCCATGAAAATATCGGCTCCGATCTGGCGCTGGATTTCCATCGATTTTTCCGGGGAGATAAAATGCATGCTTCCGTCGATATGCGATTTGAATTTCACGCCTTCTTCACTCATTTTTCTGCTCGCAGAAAGTGAAAAAACCTGGTAACCTCCCGAATCGGTGAGAATCGGCAATTCCCAGTTCATAAATTTGTGCAAACCTCCTGCTCCCTGCATAATCTCCATTTTCGGGCGGAGATAAAGGTGGTAAGTGTTGCCTAAAATGATCTGGGCTTTAATATCATCTTTCAATTCCCTTTGATGCACGGTTTTCACCGAAGCAACGGTTCCTACCGGCATAAATATCGGTGTTTTTATCTGCCCGTGATCGGTGTTCAGGACTCCTGCTCTGGCTTTTCCGGGGGAATTTTTTTCTATTTCAAAGAATTTCTGCATGATCTATCGTTCCAATGGTGGCAAATTGGTGCCTGTTTTCAGTTTTTTCTCAATGTATGCCTCTGCGGCAGGATCTTTATCTTTAATGATCTGCATCGATTCATCAAGAATTCCGCTCATTTTTTTGGTGATTGAATAATATTTATAGCTTTCGCTGAAATCCTGAGCTTTTATTGAATGTTTTTTCAGGATAAACCGGGTGCCGCTCTCCACATTTCCTTTTTGGTTGGCGGCGAATGCCTGTTCGTTCAGGGCCATTTCAGCCAAAATCTCGGCCATTTCGTCTTTTGGAATCAGGTTTTTCGGCCTGTCGATGACGCTGGAATCTGAACAGGATAAGAGAAAGAAAAAAATGCAGCAGCTAATTAACCATTTCATAACCGGTTGATTATAGATTTCCATTTTAATTTTAAAACGCCGAAAACGGCTTCGTGAATAATGCCGCCGTTCATTTTGCTCACTCCGAGTTCACGGTTGGTAAAAATAATGGGAACTTCCACGATTTTAAATCCTTTTTTATAGGCCCGGAATTTCATTTCGATCTGAAATCCGTAGCCTTTAAGTTCAACATCATCAAGTCCTATTTCCTGAAGTGCTTTTTTTGAAAAACAGACAAATCCTGCTGTTGTATCGTGAATTGGAAGTCCCAAAACGGTTCTCACATACCGCGAGGCGAAATACGAAAGCAAAACCCGTCCCATTGGCCAGTTCACAACATTTACTCCAGTGGAATATCGCGAGCCGATGCTGATGTCAGCCGTTTTGCAGGCCGCGTACAGTTTATTCAGATCGTTTGGATTGTGCGAAAAATCGGCATCCATCTCAAAAATATAGTCGTATTCGTTCTGCAAAGCCCATTTAAATCCGTGGATATAAGCTTTTCCGAGACCATCCTTAACTTTCCTTACACATAAATGGAGGTTGTGGATGAATTTTTTCTGAAGATCTCTTACAATTTCTGCGGTTCCATCGGGCGAAGAATCATCCACGACCAATACATGAAAATCATTGTCCAGGGCAAAAACCGCAGAAACAATGTTTTCTATATTTTCCTTTTCGTTATAGGTTGGGATGATGACGAGTTTCTTCATTCAGGAATTTGAGGTGCAAAGATAAACTTTTCGGGTTTATATGTTACGGCTTTGTTTTCCCATTAAAATTATTTGATTTTAGAAGATTAATATTGCTATTTTTGCAAAAAAATTGTGCTAAGATTTGCGCCTCAAAACGATTGGGTGATCATCATTGTTATCGCCTGTATTTTGGTTTACCTGGCCATGCTTTTTTTTCTGCAGCGGGACTCCAGCATCGCGGAATTTCTTGCAAAAGATTTTGCCGATTCTTCCAACAGTTTTTTAACGTGGGGCACCACTTCCGTTATTTACTGTACGCTGGTGTCTGTCCTTTTTTCTCAGTTTATTCCATTCATTCCTCCTAAAACAGCTGCTCTTCAGTTGTTTGGTTATGAACTGAATAAATTTGGATTTACGTTTCTTGGCGTGTCAGCTTTTTACCTGCTGAAAGCACTGCTCGGATATATTTATTATGCGAGTGTGGGCAATATCCGGAAATGGAATGTCTTTTATTTTACGGCCACCAAGTTTTATTTCTGTGTTTCATTGCTCCTCATTTTTCTGTGTTTAGGTCATTATTACTTTATGACTTCCGCTATGGAATTATTAAATAATTATGTATTATTATTCATTATAATTCTCATTTTTAAGCTAATCTATTATTTATTTCATAAGAACCGTATTTTGCCATACCAATGGTATTATAAAATTTTGTATATTTGCACGCTCCAAATTTTACCAGTGCTGGTACTTTGGAAATTATTATTTCTCTAATAAAAACAGTGATGAAAATAAAATCTATTCTGGTCTCTCAACCGCCTCCCAACGAGTCATCTCCTTACATGGAAATTGCAAAAAAGGAAAAAATCAAAATAGATTTCAAACCTTTTATTCATGTTGAAGGGGTAGAAGCCAAAGAACTCAGAACCCAGAAAATCGATCTTGGTCAGTACACTGGAATTATTTTCACCAGTAAAAATGCGGTGGATCATTATTTCCGTCTGGCGGAAGAAATGCGTTTCACAGTTCCCGATTCCATGCGTTACATCTGCCAGTCTGAAGCGATTGCCAACTACCTGCAGAAACATATTGTTTACCGAAAAAGAAAAATCTCCTTCGGGGAAAAGACCTTTGCAGATCTTTTGCCGCTTTTCAAAAAGTTCCCAACCGAAAAATATCTGCTCCCATCTTCTGACATGCTGAGTCCGGATATTCTTAAAATTCTGGAAACTGCGAGTATTGAATGGACCAGAGCAACGATGTACCGTACCGTAAGCAGTGATTTGAGCGGTGTGAACATTAAGGATTACGACATGCTCGTCTTCTTCAGCCCGCAGGGGATAAGATCTTTGGGTAAAAATTTCGAAGATTTTGTGCAGAATGACACCAAAATTGCCGTTTTCGGAGCAACCACCGAGCAGGCAGCGATTGATGCAGGTTTACGTGTTGATGTAATGGCACCAAGTAAAGAAACTCCTTCAATGACGATGGCTATTGAAAAATACATCAGAAATATGGGAAAATAATTCGTTAAAAAACATACATTAAACCGTCTTTTCACCTCAGGAAAGCCGGTTTTTTATTTTCATTAAATTTGAACTCTTTTATTATACCGATGAACATCCCGAAAGCAAAAAAAACAGAAAAAATATTGGAAACCCATGGCGATAAACGTATCGACCATTACTTCTGGATGAACGAAAGAGAAAATCCGGAAGTGATCCAGTATCTTGAAGCCGAAAATGCTTACTGCGATTTGTTGATGAAGGATACCGAAGAGCTTCAGGAAAAGCTATTCCTTGAAATGAAAGCCAGATACAAGGAAGACGACGAAAGTCTGCCTTACTTTTTCAACGGATACTGGTATATCGTTAGGTTCGAGACGGGGAAAGAATATCCCGTTTTCAGCAGAAAATTTCAGAGTCTTGAAAACAGTGAGGAAATACTTCTGGATGTAAATATTCTGGCTGATGGCAAGAGTTTTTTCGAAGTCGGCAGTGTGGCCGTGTCTCCGGACAACAAACTCATGAGTTTTTCTTCCGACGAAATCGGCAGAAGAATTTATTCCATTCAGTTCAAAAACCTCGTAACCGGCGAAATTTATCAGGATCAGATTCCCAATACGACCGGAAAAGCAGTTTGGGCAAATGACAATGAGCATGTTTTCTACATCCGGAAAGACGACAGTCTCCGTGCGTTTCAGGTGTATATGCATCAGCTCGGAACCGATTCTTCTCAGGATCTCTTGGTTTTTCACGAAAAAGATGAAACTTTTGATGTAAACGTTTTTAAAACCAAATCTCTGGAATATATTTTCATTGCAAGTTCCAGCACGATTTCAGATGAACACCAGTTTATTCCGGCAAATGATGTGATGGCTCCTTGGAAAATGGTTCAGTCCCGAATCGATGATCTGGAATATGCCGTAGAACATTATAAAGATGAATTTTATATCATTACGAATGCTGATGACGCCACGAATTTCAAAATCGTAAAAACGAAAGTTGAAAATCCCGGTATGGAACACTGGGTAGATGTGATTCCGCACCGGGAAGAAACTTTATTGGAAGGCTTTGAAATCTTTAATAATTATTTCGTTATTGAAGAGAGAACCGAAGGACTGCTTTATATCAAAATCATCGATAACCAAACGGGTGAATCGCAATATCTCAATTTTTCAGATCCCACTTACACGGCCTATATCGGTTTGAATCTGGAATTCGATACGCAAAAACTGCGTTTTGGTTATACCTCGCTCACGAAACCCAATTCCACGCTGGAATACGATATGAAGGAAAAGACCACCAAAATCCTGAAGGAACAGGAAGTTTTGGGCGGCGGTTTTGTACAGGAAGATTATGTTTCGGAACGGATCTGGGCTCCTTCGCGCGACGGAAAGAACAGAATTCCCATTTCTCTGGTTTATCACAAAAACACTGAAAAATCGACCGAAACTCCACTCCTTTTGTACGGTTACGGAAGTTACGGACATACGGTTGATGCGAGTTTTTCGAATGTGCGTCTTTCCATTTTGGATCGCGGATTCATTTATGCAATCGCACACATCCGCGGCGGTGAATATTTGGGAAGAGAATGGTATGAAGACGGCAAAATGCTGAACAAGAAAAACACTTTTTTTGATTTTATTGATGCCGGAAAATTTTTAATTGTTGAAAATTACACTTCCGAAAAGCATCTTTATGCGATGGGCGGTTCCGCTGGCGGACTTTTACTCGGCGCGGTCATCAACGAAGAACCGGGACTTTTCAACGGAATTGTGGCGCAGGTTCCTTTTGTAGATGTGGTTACAACGATGCTCGATGAAACCATTCCTTTAACGACCGGAGAATTCGACGAGTGGGGAAATCCGAAAAACAAAAAATACTACGATTATATGAAATCATATTCTCCGTACGACAATATAACTGCCAAAGATTACCCGCATATGTTGATTACGACCGGTTTGCACGATTCTCAGGTACAGTATTGGGAACCCGCAAAATGGACGGCAAAACTCCGCGAACTGAAAACCGACTCCAATATCCTGGTTTTTAAAACCGATATGAGTTCCGGACACGGCGGCGCTTCGGGAAGATTCGAAAGCCTGAAAGAAGACGCGTTGGAATATGCCTTTTTATTAAAATTAGAAGAAAAAATTTAATGGAAAACATTACAGAAGGTGAACTTTGGACCAAAGTTGAAGAATTTTTTGTCCAAAATTTCGATACGGAGAAAAATCCGCAGATCGACACGATTTTATTCCTGATCGGGGTTCAGGAACTGGGCAGCGGTCAGCAGAAATATACGAAAGACGACAAGCTCAATATTCTGCATATTGCAGTCTGCAGACTTTTAGAACCTTTCGGTTATTATAAATTTTCGCATTACGATGATGACGGTTATCCGCATTTCGAGGAAGTGGAAAAACTCCCTGATCTTAAACCCAATGAGCAGCAGATTTTGATGAAGAAAGCCATCATTCAGTATTTCTTGGATGAAGAATTGTTCGCTTAAATGAAAAAGACTGATTCAAATCAGTCTTTTTTGCTTAAAACTCCTTCCAATTGATTCAGCGCCGTGCTGAAGCCTTCTTCAAAGCCCAGTTCCAGAAGCTGGTTCAGATCTTCTGCAGAATTAAAATGAATATTGACGGTGAGTTTTGTGCCTTCTTCAACACCGGTAAACCCGAAAAGCCATTTCACGGTCGGCAGTTCGCTGTTCATTTGCCCGTTTTCATCGGTAAAATAATCAGTCCAGTCAAAACTTCTGTGGAAAGTGATCTCATGATAATTAGCACCGGCAAATTGTTTCTCGTTTTGCGGCCCTAGCATCGCATAATTCCAGGTTCCGCCTTCACGGAAATCCATGTTCACAGTTTCGCATTTCCAGGGTTGTGGAGCCCACCATTCGTCGAGCAAATCTGCTTTCGTGAAATGTTCCCAGACATCAGTAACGTCTGCAGGAAAAACCTTCATCACAAAAACACTGAAAGCATCGAAATCTTTATTAAAGACAATTGTTGTATTCATAACCGCTATTTTCAACAAATTTAAAGGAATTATTTTGATGGAAGAGCAGAAGTATAAAAATATATAATCTGTTAAAACGAGTTTTTTTAACAAATCGGATGTAATAATTTCAATATTTTATTGTTATGATAGTCTTAAAATGACTAATTTTAACATTTCAAAACGAAAATCCAGAAAATGAATAACAAATTTATTCCGATAATATCAGTATTGATGACGATTTCCATGGTGGTTTTCGTCACGTTACAGCTGTATTGGATTAAGGAACTATACAGTGCGCTCGACCAGGATTTTTCGAATAAGGTGTATGCAGCGATGGAAACTTCTACAAAAAAGGTTGGAGATTTAGAGATCGACAAATACTATGCGAAATATAATAATATAGATAAAACGATCAAGGAAAACAGCAGTCAGCCGTCGCTAACCGTTATTTCGCAGGTCGAGGATTCTGCTTCTAAAAGGCAGATCACCTATTCAAAAAGTATTATTGAGAAAAAAGACATTCCCATTTCGAAAACCGGTGACAGTTTGAAGCTTACCAATATGTACACGGATGAAGCGTTGATTCAGATTAAAAAAAACGCGAATACTCCGGAAGCTTTAACTGCTGAACTGAGCCAGTCTATCGACAATGGTGAATTTAATTCAAGATCGTTTGTACAGCTGGTTGGCGAAAACATTCCTATTGCGAAAAGAGTTGAAAGCAGAATTCTGGATTCTGTTCTTACAAAAGAGCTGAAAATGAAAGGGTTGAATACGAAATTCGGTTTTGCAGTGCTTGACAAGAATAACAAACCGACAAAAATCGTCAACGGAGTTTATCTTGACCAGAAAGACAAGTCGAATTATACCTATCCGCTTTTTACCGATAGAAATGACCGAACTTTATATTCCCTCGCGCTCGTTTTCCCGAGAAAGGATTCGTTGCTGGCGAAAAACAATCTGCCGATGCTTTTGGGAACATTCATGTCACTGCTCACCATTTTAGGGATTTATATTATTTCCATCAATTACATGATGCGCCAGAAAAAAATTGCGGAAGTGAAGACGGATTTCATCAACAACATGTCGCATGAATTCAAGACGCCGCTTGCGACCATTTCTGTGGCTACCGATTCACTTGCGAACGATAAAATTGCGACAAATCCCGAGAAAGTGAAGTACTATTCGCACCTCATCAAGCAGGAGAACCAGCGCATGAAAAAACAGGTTGAGAATGTTTTGAATATGTCGAAACTCGAAAGAAATGAAGTGAAATTATTCCTGAAGGAAACCAATGTCCGCGAATTGATCAAAGGGATTACGCAATCGTTTATCCTGATTGTTGCACAGCGGAACGGCAAACTGATCCAGAATTTTACTGCCGAAGAATATATTTTCAAGATCGATGAGTTTCACATCTCAAATGCGCTCGTAAATCTGCTCGACAATGCCAATAAATATTCCCCTGACGCGCCTGAGATCACGATTACCACCAGAAACGAAGGCAATTTTTACGTTCTGGAAATTTCGGATAAGGGAATGGGAATGGAAACCGACAATAAACTGAAGATCTTTGAAAAATTCTTTCGCGAAGAAACCGGGAACATCCATAATGTAAAAGGACAGGGTCTCGGTTTGTCTTATGTGAAAAAAATCATCGAACTTCACAAAGGTCAGGTGATCGTGGAATCCCACAAAGGAAAGGGAAGCACTTTCACGCTGAAAATCCCGATGATCCATTAAAATTTAATAAAAAACTAAAGATCGAAAGATCTTTATCAGTCCAATAAATCTACAAAAACCAATATTATGAGCAACAGAATCTTATTAGTAGAAGATGACCAAAGTTTCGGCGCAGTGCTTAAAGATTATTTATCCATCAATAATTTTGAAGTGACTTTGGCAACAGACGGAGAACAGGGTCTGAAAGAATTCACCGAAAATGAATTCGACATCTGTATTTTCGATGTGATGATGCCGAAAAAAGACGGATTTTCACTAGCGGAAGATGTGAAGAAAATCGATAAAAACACCCCGATTATATTCCTTACCGCAAGGAATATGCGCGAAGATATCCTGAAAGGCTATCAGTTGGGGGCAGATGATTATATCACCAAACCTTTTGATACGGAACTTCTGCTGTACAAAATAAAAGCAATTCTCCAGAGAAGTACTTCACTGGAAGATGAAGATCAGGAACAGTTCAAGATCAGCAATATTTTCTTTGATTCGATGTTGAGACAGCTCAGAGTAAATGATACAGATTACAAACTTTCACCAAAAGAAAATGAATTGTTGAAATTGCTTTGCCAGCACCGCAATGATTTTATGCCGCGAGATCTTGCTTTGAGAAAAATCTGGAAAAAAGAAAATTATTTCACCGCAAGAAGTATGGATGTATATATCGCAAAACTCCGTAAACTGCTGAGAGAAGATGATGGTCTTGAAATCATCAATGTTCACGGCGAAGGGTTCAGACTTTTGGTGAAAAACTAGAAGCTGCCAAAACCATAGAGAACGAGGCAAATCATGTCAAATGTTTTTGCTACTTTTGATTTTTAAAGAATAAAGAATGAAAAATATAATTCCAGTAATCGCTTTAAGTTTTTTGGTTTTTTCGTGTACGAAAGAGCAGAAAACAGATAAAGTAAGCGACAAAGCATCCAAGACTGCCGTTTCCGGCACTGCAAATACAGCAAAGTCCGGTGAAACCGGGGCTCTTAATCCGGAACACGGCAAACCGGGTCACCGCTGCGATATTGCGGTAGGAGCGCCGCTGAACGGTACTCCTGCACAGAGTGTTTCGGCAACGAATCAAGGTGCTTTTTCAGGATTTGATACCAGCCCGATGAAAACCGCAGCGCCTGCTCCTGTAAAACAGCCGGTGCCTGTATCAAACCAGCAGTCGGTGAATATTGTACCGCAGCAAACAACTGTAAAACCCACAACAACAGGCAAAACCGCTCCGGGAATGAATCCTGCGCATGGCGAACCCGGCCACCGTTGCGATATCGCAGTGGGAGCTCCGTTGAGTTCACCAAAAGCGCAAACTTCTGCAGTAACTCCACAGCCAACTCCATCACCGGTACCTGCTCAAAATGCCGTAGCTAGCGGCGAAAAACCGGCAAAAAATCCAGCGCACGGCGCACCTTTTCACCGTTGCGATTTACAGGTAGGAGATCCGCTTCCTTAGATTCCGCGTTTTTTTGTAAATTTGCTACATAAATGGCGAAAAAATTTCAAATACTTTTGTTGATGCTCTGTTTAGGAATATTTATTCTTCCTAAACAGATTGTCGATGCCCAAACTCCTGAAATTTCCTGCTGCGAAAAAGAGTCTTCGCAAAAAGACTGCTGTAAAACAGAGAAAGAGCCCAAAAAACCCTGTCATGAAAACGAAGAAAATTCCTGTGAAGGAAACTGCACGAAGTGCCACACCTGCACCATATCTTTTGTTTTTTTCGGAATCACATCTGGAGGTAAAACCACACAGCTGTTAAATTTCATTTCATTAAAAAAAGAGAAATATACTTATCTCACGCCCGAATTTTCCACTTCCGATTCTAAAATCTGGCAACCGCCCAAAATAGGTTAATTGATTGATGTATAGCCGAAAGAATGTTCTTTCAGCTCAATATTTAATTTAATTAATTTATATAAATGAAAACTTTATTTAAAAGTCTTTTTATTCTCCTTCTTTTCACTGTTCAAAATATTTTTGCCCAAACCATCGCCAAGTCCACTTTTAAAGTAAAAGGGGAATGCGGTATGTGTAAGGAAAGGATCGAAACCACTGCCAAAGAATCCGGTGCAACCTACGCCAACTGGAATGCGGAAACTCAGCAGCTTTCAGTTGCGTACGACGCTGAAAAAGTGAGTACTGATCATCTGCTTAAAAAAATTGCGGAAGTAGGTCACGACAACGAAAAATTTACCTCATCCGATTCGGTTTACGATAATCTTCCGGCCTGTTGCCATTATGAGCGGACTCCTTCTTTTTTGATAAATGAGACCACATCTGAAATTTTAAATCCTTCGAAAACTGAAAACCGGTTTTTTGTAAAGGGAAATTGCGGCATGTGCAAAACACGAATTGAAAAGGCCGCAAAAGATGCGGGTGCGGTATCTGCGAATTGGGACGCCGAAACCCAGACGGTTATTTTGGATTTCAGCCCGGAAAAAACATCAGCTGATGCCATTCTGAAAAAAATTGCTGAAGTAGGTCATGATAACGAAAAATACAAAGCGACCGATGAAATTTATAAAAATCTTCCGGGCTGCTGTCTTTATGACCGCTCATTGCCATTGGGAGTAAAAAGCGGTTTGGTGCATCAGGACGGTGGGCCTGTAGATCACGATTCCCATTCAGTGAATACTATTGAAGGCGTTACGCTGACGAAACTGGAAGAAGCTACTGCTTTAAGTAAAAAAAATGCCGCCTTGACCTTCAATATCAGTTCAAAAGAACTGCTGAAAGCGGCCTGCTGTAATTTGTCGGAAAGTTTTGAAACCAATGCAACGGTTGATGTTTCTTTCAGCAATGCAGTTACGGGAACCAAGCAGCTTAAAATGTTGGGTTTGGATCAGAAATATACGAGTCTTACCAAAGAACTTCTGCCTGAAATCCGGGGCTTGGCTTCGGCTTACGGCCTGAATTTCATTCCCGGAAGATGGATTGGCGGAATTCAGCTTACCAAAGGCGGAAGCACCGTAACAAACGGTTATGAAAGCATCACCGGACAGATTAACACCGAACTTTTAAAATTGGATACCGCACCGGAAACAGGTTTGAATGTTTTTGCAGATGCCAATTCAAGAACGGAAATGAATATTACGAGTACAGCAATGCTTTCAGAACACTGGAACCAGACCTTACTGCTTCACGGAAATGCCACTTTAAATGAAATGGATACGAACGATGACGGTTTTATGGATCAGCCTACCGGTAACCAGTTGAACGTTGCTTATTTGCTGAATTACAGCGATTTGGAACACAAAGGCTGGGCGTCGCATTTCGGAATTAATTTTCTGAAGGATACCAGAAATGCCGGTCAGATGGGATATGATAAAAAACTCGATCAGTCTGAGCAAAGTCTTTACGGCGTTGGAATTGACATTTCCAGATTTCAGGTCTGGAACAAAACCGGACATGTGTTTAAAGGAAAACCTTACCAAAGCATTGGCTGGATGAATCAGTTCACTTACCATCAGCAAAACAGTTTCTTTGGTTTAAGGGATTATTCAGGGAATCAAAATACATTTTATTCCAATCTGATATTCGAAAGCATCATTGGAAATACAAATCATAAATACAAAACCGGAGCGAGCTTTATGTATGATAAATTTGATGAAGATTATCTGACCGAAAATTTTAAAAGAACTGAAACCGTTCCCGGTCTCTTTCTCGAATACACCCACACCGGTCTTAAATACACTTTGGTTGCAGGAGCCAGAGCCGATTTTCATAATCTCGCCGGAACGCAGTTCACACCGCGGCTTAATTTCAAATATGATTTCACGCCGAAAACCATTGTCCGGCTTTCTGCCGGAAGAGGATTCCGAACTGCGAACGTTTTTGCCGAAAACCAGCAGTATTTTGCATCCAACAGGAAAATAGAAATTCTCGGAAACGGTGGCGAGATCTATCACTTAAAACCTGAAATTGCCTGGAATTACGGTATCAGTTTGCAACAGGAATTCAAACTTTTCAGCAAAAAAGCTACTTTAGTGGCCGATTTTTTCAGAACCGATTTTCAGGATCAGGTTTTAGCCGATCTCGACGTTTCGCCCCAGAAAATCGTCTTTTATAACCTTGCAGGGAAATCCTTTGCCAACAGTTTTCAAACCCAGCTGGACTTTTCGGTTATCAAAAATCTTGAATTCAGAATGGCCTACAAATATTATGATGTGCAGGCCAATTTTATGGAAGGCAGAAGAGAAATTCCTTTCATGGCGAAAAACCGTGGATTCTTCAACGCTTCGTATGCAACAGCGAAAGATAAAAGAGAAGGATTTTGGTCTTTCGACACGACTTTGCAGTATGTCGGCCAACAGAAACTCCCGAATTTAAATGGGAATCCTGCAGAATTTCAGCTTCCGGAATATTCGGATTCTTATGTAACGCTGAATGCTCAGGTTTCAAAAGATTTCAACAAAAACATCCGCGTGTATGCCGGTGGCGAAAACCTGACGGGTTATACGCAGGAAAATGTTATCATTGATGCTCAGAATCCTTTCAGCAATTATTTTGATGGCGGAATGGTTTACGCACCCATTATGCCCGCCAACTTTTATGTTGGAGTAGATCTTAAGTTTTAAAAACCTTCAAAAAAATGCATCAAAAAAGGATTTCAAATTGTTTTGAAATCCTTTTTCTTCTAAAAATGTATCAATTATTTTATGCTTTAAGCCATTGGGAACTATTCAGGTAATCCTGATCGGGAAAATAAATGAAAAGGCAGTTTTTCCCTTTGATGGTATTGATGATGGGTTGCGCAAGTTCGCGTGGAACCGCCGGGCAGCCCCAACTTCTGCCGATCCGGTGCTGAGATTTAATGAAATCATCGCTCACATAATCGGCGCCGTGCATTACCACAGCTCTTTTATAGGCATTGTCGTTAAAACCGGGATCCATTCCCAAAAGTTTCAGGGAGTAGCCGTTTTCTCCGGTGTAAGTGCTTTTTGTAATATAAAATCCCATGCTCGACTGCAAAGAACTTTCAGTGTTCGAAAAGTTTTTTGCAAATTCATCGCCCGTGTTCTTACCGTGTGCAACGAGGGAATTATAAAGCACTTTTTTCGTATCCAGATCAATGACCCAGAGTCTTTTTTGGGTTGAAGAAAGTGAAAAATCGATAACCGTCAGCAGGTTTGCGGATTCATCCAGTTTTGCAGCTTTTTTCAGATTGTTAAAACCGAGGAAGGCCTTTTCAAAAACGTCGGAATTTAAGATATGTCCGGAACTGAAATCAATGGACTTATAAATCTCCGCTGCGGAGTTGGTTTCAGTTTTCAGGTCGGCAATGGGGTAAACAGAACTCTTATTTTCAGGGATAGTGTTTATTTTGTTGAGGTGCGTTTCGGGACTTTTGTAGAACGATGTCGACAATACAAAAGTGGCAGAAAGCGCAAGAAATAATCTGTTCATATATTATGTTAAATAAATTTGGTTCAGCAAATTTACAAAACTTTATAAATCAACGAGTTAAAATCGAAAAGTTTAACGCAATTTAAGAGAGTTTAACACAAATAGAGCAATTTTCAGCTTATTTTTTCTCTGAATCTCCAACAAATTCCAGGCTCACTGAATTCATGCAGTACCGCATTCCGGTAGGTTCGGGACCGTCATTGAAAATGTGGCCGAGGTGAGAATCGCAGCGTTTGCAGACCACTTCAGTTCTCTCCATTCCGAGTGTGGAATCCCGGTTGTAAGCGACTCCTTCTTTATCGGCTTCGAAAAAACTCGGCCAACCGCAGGTGGAGGAAAATTTGGAATCTGAACGGAAAAGATGATTTCCACAGACCGCGCAGTGATATTCGCCAAGTTCATCGAATTGATTGTATTTTCCGGTGAAAGGCCTTTCGGTATCGGCTTCTCGCGCAATTGCATATAAGTCTGCCGGAAGGATTTTTTTCCATTCTGCGTTCGTAACCGTAAGTTTTGTACGGTCGGTTCGGGAATAGTAAGGGTTGGTTTTTGACGTTAAATTTTCCATAGTTTGAACTTTTTCGGGGTGTTTCACCTGCGAACACATTTGCAAAGACATGAAAACGGACAGGTAAATTAAGAATTTCATTTTTCTTTAAATTGATTGAGTCAAAATTAAACATAATGGCTTAAAAAACAGATTTGAAATCTTCATTTTCGATGTTTGTTTTAAATCGGGATGATTAAGTTTGACTATTGGTATATTTGTAGACGGTGATTCAAGGAAACACGAAATGTTTTATTATCGAAATTTCACCACCGAATATGAAGAAACTGTTTCTCTTTTTTCTGCTTATTAAAGGTCTTCAAATGCAAGCACAAACTCCAAAATCCCTCATTCTTTTTTCAGAAAAGAAGAGCGATTATGTTATTTCTACATCAGGCTCCGGATCTCCGTTTGAAAAAGAGTCAGCGGAAATCATCCGTCAGTATTTCAGCAGAGTCAGCGGAATTTCATTAAAAAATACCGGTGGAAAATTCAGCATTCAGTTAAAGGATGTCGGAGACCGGATTTCTCCTGAATCTTTTAAAATCGTAAACAAGGGAAATGATATAATCATTGAAGGCAATAAAAAGGGACTTGTTTATGCGGCGTATTCCTTGGCAGAAGAAATTTTAGGTTGCAGAAAGTTCAATCCCGGCGAAGAAGCATATTGCCCTCCTCTTCGGCGACTAAAAATTCCGTTACCTCTTAAAATAGAGAAAGAACCTTCATTTCTTTTTAGGGAAGTCTATTCGATGGCCGAAACCGACAGGGAATACCTGAACTGGCACAAACTTCACAATCTGGAAGATCTTTGGGGAATTTGGGGTCACAGTTTTGACCGGCTGGTTCCCGAAAGTTTGTTTAATACGCATCCTGAATATTTTGCTTACTATAACGGTGAAAGACATTCAACACAACTCTGTATGAGTAATGAAGATGTTTTTGAAATCTCTGTCAAAAACCTTGAAGAAGCTTTTAAAGAAAATCCGGATGCCGAATACTGGTCGGTAAGCCCAAATGACAACAGCGGTTTTTGTGAATGCAGCTTATGCCGAGCTGCAGATTTAAAAGACGGCGGAAATCAGGGATCTCTCCTGAAATTCGTGAACAGAATTGCAAAGCGTTTTCCGGAAAGAACTTTTACAACACTGGCTTACAACGCGACGGAGAGACCGCCATTGGTGACAAAACCGGAGAAAAATGTCATTATATTTTTAAGCAATATTGAAATTACCCGAACATTTGCGGTGGATGAGGAGGCTTCAGCAAAAGCATTCCGCCGAAATCTTGAAGGCTGGTCAGCGAAAACAGACCGGATTTTTATCTGGGATTATTACACCCAATTCACTAATTTTTTAGCACCTTTTCCGAATTATTCAACTTTTCCGCCCAATCTGAAATATTATCAAAACAAAAAAGTTGCGGGCGTTTTTGCCCAGCTTAACGGTCCTGAATACGGAGAGTTTGCCGAACTGAAAACTTATCTTTTGGCCAAATTGCTTTGGAATCCCAACCTCAACGCGGAACAGATAACTGATGATTTTTTAAAAGGCTATTATCAAAAAGCCGCGCCGTTTGTGAAATCTTATATGAATAAATTATACGGTTTTGTAGTCGCTTCGGGAACAAATCTCGATATTTACGGCAATCCGGTGAATAATTATAATGATTTTCTGACTCCTGAAAACCTCGAAGAATTGAGTAACATCATGGACAAGGCTCAGGAATCGGTTGAAACGCAGGCAGTTTTTTCAAAGAGAATACAAAAACTTAGACTTTCCATGGATTACACTTATCTGCAGCAGGCAAAATTCTACGGCACCAGAAAACACGGGATATTTACAAAACACGGTGCAGAATGGAAGGTTAGAGATGGATTTGCGGACCGCGTGGAACGGTTTGTTCAGCTGTCAGAGCTTTCACGAATTAAAGAACTTTCCGAAGGAGGTATTTCCCCAAAAAAATATGGCGAACAATGGCAAATGATATTCAATACAGGAGTGCGCGACAACCTTGCTTTAAATGCTGAAGTTCAGTTTGAATATCCTTTTGCTCCGGAATTTCCTGCGAACGGTTTAAAAACCTTGACCGACGGTACCCCCGGTTACAGTGATTTCAGCTTCAACTGGCTCTGTTTCTACGGAAAACCCATGATTGCCACGCTTGATTTGGGAAAAATGACGAACGTGGAGGGAGTGGAAATGAATTTTCTGGAAGACATCCGCCACCGGATTTTAAGACCGAAAACAGTAAAAATCGAATACAGCCTCGACGGTAAAAACTACAAAACAGTTGGTTTCGAGCAACTTGCGCCGCCGGAAGAGGATTATACCGTACAAAAAATTAAAAAAATTTTTAAAAATTTAAATATTAAGGCCCGCTACTTGCGCATCACCGCTGAAAACCAGGCTGCACTTCCCGCATTTATCTTCAGTAAAAATAAAGAACCTTTGCTGGCCTGCGATGAAATATGGGTGAATTAAATGAAGTAAACAGTTGAATATCCCTGCTTTTCTCCTTATATTAGATTTCCTAAATTAGAAAGAATGAACGACGAAGAAAAAAAAATACAGCTCCGGAAATATAAAATGTTTGCCACAGGACTTTTTGTTCTGATGGCGGTCGTTTTTGTTCTGATGACGATTCTCGAAAAGAGAAATCCCGCTCACTGGATCGGATATCTTCGTGCATTTTCTGAAGCGGCAATGGTGGGCGCGCTCGCCGACTGGTTCGCCGTTACAGCGCTTTTCAATTACCCGCTTGGTATCAAGATTCCGCACACGAATCTTATCGAAAACAGCAAAGAACGAATCGGTGATAATCTGGGGAATTTTGTGGTTTCCAATTTTCTGTCGCCACAAAACATCCGTCCTTATATTCAGAAAATAAAAATTTCCCATTTCGTGGGAGACTGGCTTTCCAAAAAGAGGAATCAGGATGTTTTAGTGAAAGAGCTTTCGAGTATTGTGCTCGATATTCTGCATAAACTCGATGATGCTGCCGTGGTGAATTTTATCGGAAACAAAGCAAAAGAAATGACGGATGACCTCAAGATCAACCAGATTGTCGGCAACGGAATTGAATATGTGCTGGATAAAAACGACCATCAGAAAATCATCACCAACCTTTCGAAACAGATCAAAGATTATGTTGTAAATAACCAGGAAATTGTGAAAGAGCGCGTGAAAAAGGAAAGTTTTTTCCTGATTCCGAAGTTTGTGGATAATTCTATTGCAGAAAAAATTACGGGTGGGCTTTCAAAATTCTTTGAGGAAGTCGAAAACGATCCTAATCATTCGTTAAGGGTGGAAATCACAAAGAAACTGTACGCTTTCTCCGCCGAAATTCAGACTGAGGAAAAATGGGCAGAAGAATTCCGTTCCATTAAAAATGACTTTCTGAAGGAGGAAAAACTCACCCAATATTCGCGGGATATCTGGAATTCGATAAAAAAATCTTTGACAAAAGAACTTGAAGAGGAAAATTCATCCCTGAAAAACTATCTCGGTAAAAATCTCACCGAACTTTCAGAAAATCTGAAGACCGATGAAAAACTTCAGCACAAAATTGACCATTGGGTTCGCGTGACGGCGTACAAATACATTCTGAAAAACACGCATCAGGCGGGAAATCTTATCAGTTCCACGGTAGGAAACTGGAAAGGTAAAGAACTTAGCGAAAAACTCGAGCTTGAAGTAGGCAAAGACCTGCAGTTTATTCGGGTGAACGGCACTTTAGTCGGTGGTTTAGTGGGATTGATTATTTACACCGTAACGGAGTTTTTTATATAAAAGTGTTCGGTCTTGTCATTCTGAACGGAGCAAAGCGCAGTGAAGAATCTCTATAGAAAAAGAAAACCCTTGAATAGGCGGAACCTTCTTAAGAGATTCTTCGCTCCATTTCATTCCGCTCAGAATGACAAACGCAGTCTTCTAAAACGGTATTACATAAAAAAATGCCCCTTGTCATTCTGAATGGAACGAAGTGAAATGAAGAATCTCATTCCAAAGGAATCCACTTTTGTCATTCCGCAGGAATCTCGAAATTACAAACATTTTTACAACTGAGCGTTGTTAGCGCTTTTAGCGCTAACAACGCTCCAAAAGCCTTTCGTTGATTTCACGAATCAGTTCCGGTCCTTCATATATAAAACCGGTGTAAAGCTGAACCAAACTTGCGCCGGCTTCCAGTTTTTCAAGCGCGTCGTCTGCAGAATGAATGCCGCCGACTCCGATAATGGGGAAGGCTTTTCCGCTTTTTTCGGAAAGAAAACGGATCACTTCTGTTGACCGTTTCGTTAAAGGTTTCCCTGAAAGTCCGCCGGTTTCTTCTTTGTTTTCAGAAATCAGTCCTTCACGCGAAAGAGTGGTATTCGTGGCGATAACGCCCGCAATTTGAGTCTCTTTTACAATATCAATGATGTCCAGAAGCTGTTCATCCGTTAAATCGGGCGCAATTTTCAGAAGTATCGGTTTGGATTTTTCTTTTTTTGAATTCAGCTGCTGCAAAGTTCCCAAAAGCCGCGTTAAGGGTTCCTTTTCCTGCAAAGCCCGTAAATTCGGAGTATTCGGCGAACTTACATTCACCACAAAATAATCGACGTACGGAAAAAGTTTTTCGAAACAGATGATATAGTCATTTACTGCCTCTTCGTTTGAGGTCACCTTATTTTTACCGATGTTTCCGCCGATGAGAACGTTTTTGTTTTTTTTCAGTCTTTCAACCGCTGCATCCACACCGCCATTGTTAAAACCCATCCGGTTGATGATCGCGGAATCTTCCTTCAGCCTGAAAAGCCTTTTCTTTGGATTTCCGTCCTGAGCTTTAGGAGTTAAAGTCCCGATTTCAATAAACCCGAAGCCTAGATCGGAAAGTTCGGTGAACATTTTCGCATCTTTATCGAAACCCGCCGCCAAACCTACGGGATTTTTAAATTTCAGCCCGAAAACTTCGCGTTCCAGCCTTTTGTCCTCAATGGGTTTTGGAAAAAAAGTTTTAGTTAAAAAAGGAAACATTTTAAGCATTGAAAAAGTAAAATAATGAACTTCTTCAGGATCGAATTTGAAAAGAATCGGGCGGATGAGGGTTTTGTACATCTGAAAAATGGGGTTTTACAAATTTACCTTTTTTCCCGGAAAGTTAATTGCCCCAGTTAAATTTTGAATACATTTGCCTTCTATTTGCAGAAAAATGTGGAATAACAGACTTAATACCATTTCGTTTTATACCAGTTTGATTGCTTTCGGTCTTATGATTTTGGAAGCGGGATTTTTCACGGGGCGGCTGTATCGTTCGGAATTGATTTTCTTTTATGATTTAAGTTTTCTGCTTACCATTTTCAACATCGTTTATTATAACATTTACAAAAAAAACACGGCTACACGAAAGCTCTGGCCGCTGGAAATTCTTATTGTTCTGCTGGTCATTTTATATTACGCAGCGAGACTGGAATTCACTTTCTTCGAGTCCCGAAACTTACGATTCGTAAACGTGCGACTGCTTTATCTGCTCATTACCCTTTGTTTTATCCGAGATTTTTCGAGTCTGCGGATCAATTTTAAAAGAACGTTTATTAATCCTGCGCAGCTGTTTATCTTAAGTTTTGTCGGAATTATTTTTCTCGGCACCGCGATGCTCCTGATGCCGAATGCTACAACGAAAGGAATTAGTGTTTTAGACGCGCTTTTTACGTCGACCAGTGCCGTATGTGTAACCGGTTTAATTACTCTGGATACCGCGAAAGATTTCACGGCGTTCGGTAAAATTATTATTCTGGCTCTAATACAGACGGGCGGTTTGGGAATCATGACTTTTGCAAGTTATTTCAGCTATTTTTTTCGCGGCGACTCTTCGTATGAAAATCAGCTCAGCATCAGCGAAATGACCAGTTCAGATAAACTCGGTGATGTTTTCAACACCTTGAAACGGGTTTTGGTGATTACCATTTCTATTGAAACAGTGGGTGCGGCTTTGATTTTCCTGTCCCTCGATTTGAGCCTTCTTGGGAACTCCATCAGCAAGGGGATTCTTTTTTCGGTTTTTCATTCGATTTCGTCGTTCTGTAACGCCGGATTTTCAACTCTGACCGGCGGTTTGAGCGAACCCGGTTACGAATTTAATTACGCACTTCACCTCATTATTGCTTTCCTCTTTATTTTTGGAGGATTGGGCTTTCCTATTGTATATAATGTGTACAAATACATCCGTCATATTTTTCAAAACGTTCTGCTTTCGAAAATTACAAAAGAACCGACCAAATTTACACCTTGGGTAATCAGCATCAACACCAGAATTATATTGATCACTACCGCGATACTTTTAATCTCGGGAACCCTTTTAATTTATTTGTTCGAAAAAGATGGATCTCTGAAGAACCACAGTTATTTCGGGACGGCAGTAGAGGCTTTTTTTATCTCAGCATCTAACCGAACCGCCGGTTTCAATACCGTAAACATGATCAGTTTAAGTGGTCCCACCTTAATGATCTGTCTGCTGTTGATGTGGATCGGAGCTTCGCCTGCTTCAACCGGGGGTGGTATCAAGACCAGTACTTTTGCCATTGCAATTCTCAACATTCTTGCGTTTGCAAAAGGCAAAAACAGAACAGAAATTTACCGCAGAGAAATCAGTGATAATTCAGTAAAACGTGCCTTCGCCATTATCGTACTGTCTTTGGTTATCATAGGAATTGCCATATTTCTGCTCGTTCTGACAGAAAAAAATAAAGATTTGATGAGTTTGGCTTTCGAGGTATTTTCGGCCTATTCCACTGTAGGTCTTAGTTTAAATTTAACACCAACGCTTACACCGGCTGGAAAAATCATCATTATTGCGGTGATGTTTATAGGCAGAGTAAGTATGCTATCGCTGCTGATCGCCATTGTAAAACGCGAAAAATACTTCAGCTACCGTTATCCGAAAGAGGAGATAATGATCAATTAATAAAAGACATCAACATGAAATATATCGTCATAGGATTAGGAAATTTCGGACTTGCGCTCGCCGAAAAACTTACAAAGCTCGGTAACGAAGTGATAGGAGTCGACAGCTCCATGACAAAAGTAGAATCAGTGAAAGAGAAAATCTCGCATGCCATTTGTCTGGACGCCACCGATGAGTACACGATGGGCGGACTGCCTTATAAGGACACGGATGTAGTAGTGATCGCGATCGGAGAGAACACCGGAGCCAACATTATGGCAACCGCCATCATTAAAAAACTGCACCCAAACCGGATCATCAGCAGAGCCATCGATCCGCTTCACGAAACCATTTTGGAAGCTATGGACATTCGAACGATCATCCATCCGGAGGAGGAAACTGCTGAAAAATGGGCGAAAAAACTATCCTTAAAAGGCTTGGTGGAATCTTATGAACTCAGCGGAAAATACAGCATTGTAGAAATCAGGCTTCCCCAAAATTTTATTGGGAAATCTCCAGAAGAAATAGAATTCCGTGCAAAGTACAATCTGGTTTTGGTGACCGTTATGAAAATGACTGCGGAAAAAAGCATCTTTGGGAAAGTAAAAAGAGTAAACGAAGTGCAGGGTGTCGTAAACAGCGAAACTCCTTTTGATAAAGGCGATATTTTGGTTTTATACGGAGACAATGACGACATTAAAAATTTCATTAAAGAAAACAATTCTGCGGAATAAATAATATTCCATTCACAGTAAAAATATTTCTGAAAATCGAATATTTGTTTATTTTAGCAAAAAAATAATCATGAAGAAAATTTTATTGTTTACGGTACTGTTTTGTGCACAAAGTGTTTTTTCGCAGGTCACCATGGAGAAGAATAAATTGGTGAAAGATGGGCAGACTTATAAAATGTCGCAGTACAACGCGGTTTTTAAAAACCCAGAAGCAGTGTCGCTTTTCAAAAAAGCACGAACCAATGCCACTGTTGGGCAGATTTTTGCCTACACCGGTGGTTTTGCCATTGGATTTGGAATTATTCCTGCGCTCAGCGGAAAAAAACAGGAAGTAAGAAACGGAATTGTTTACGAAAATCAACCATCGAAAGGCTGGGCTGTTGTAGGCATTGGAGCAGGATTGGTGGGAATCGGCATTCCTTTTGCGATTGCCGCAAACAAAAATGCAGAAAAAGCGATGGCTTTGGAGAATGGTGAAGCCACAGCGTTCCAACCTTATTTTAAACTGGAAACTACCGGAAACGGATTGGCTTTAAGCTATAATTTCTAGAAAAAACAGAGTCAAATAATATCAGGACAGGTGGCAACATCTGTCTTTTCGTATTTTAAATCACCATTAATTTCCCTATTTTTGCATAAATTCAAAATTAAGATGGCTAAACAGGAAGATGTTTTCAAAAAACTCATTTCACATGCGAAAGAATATGGCTTTATTTTTCCTTCGAGTGAGATTTACGACGGACTTTCAGCAATTTACGATTACGGACAGAACGGGGTAGAACTGAAAAACAACATCAAACAGTACTGGTGGAAAGCAATGGTGCAGCTGAACGACAATATTGTGGGCATCGACACCGCGATTTTTATGCACCCAACCATCTGGAAAGCTTCCGGCCATGTTGATGCCTTCAATGATCCCTTAATTGACAATAAAGACTCCAAAAAACGTTTCAGAGCCGATGTTCTGCTTGAAGATTACTGCGCAAAACTCGAAGAAAAAGCCCAGAAAGAAATTGATAAAGCCGCGAAAAGATTCGGTGATGCCTTTGATAAAAACGAATTTGAATCTACAAATCCACGCGTTTTAGAATACCGGGAAAAACAGAAAACCATCCTTTCGAGAATGGCAAGATCTCTGGAAGCAGAAGATCTTGGCGACGTGAAAGCGTTGATTGAAGAACTGGAAATCGCTGATCCCGACACCGGTTCCAAGAACTGGACAGATGTTCGTCAGTTTAACCTTATGTTCGGAACGAAGTTAGGTGCTTCCGCCGACAGTGCGACAGATTTATATCTTCGTCCGGAAACCGCTCAGGGAATTTTTGTGAATTTTTTAAATGTTCAGAAAACCTCACGTCATAAATTGCCTTTCGGGATTGCCCAAATCGGTAAAGCCTTTAGAAATGAAATCGTTGCAAGACAGTTCATCTTCAGAATGCGTGAATTCGAACAGATGGAAATGCAGTTTTTTGTGCCGCCGGGAACGGAACTCGGTTTCTATGAAGAATGGAAACAGAAACGGTTGAACTGGCATTTGGCTTTGGGTTTGGGTGATGAAAACTATAAATTCCACGATCACGAAAAACTTGCGCATTACGCCAATGCTGCCGCAGATATTGAATTTAAATTCCCGTTCGGATTTAAGGAACTGGAAGGAATCCACTCCAGAACCGATTTCGATTTGAGTGCGCATGAAAAATTCTCCGGCCGAAAACTCCAGTATTTCGATGCGGAAAGAAACGAAAGCTATGTTCCTTTCGTTGTTGAAACTTCGGTTGGTTTAGACCGATTATTCCTCGCGATTTTTGCCAATTCTCTGAAGGATGAGGTGTTGGAAGACGGTTCTGAAAGAACAGTTCTTTCCCTTCCTCCGGCTTTGGCTCCGGTAAAAGCTGCAATTTTGCCTTTAATGAAAAAAGACGGTCTGGGTGAATACGGCGAAAAAATCTTCAATGATTTGAAGTACGATTTTAACCTGATTTATGAAGAAAAAGACAGCATCGGGAAACGTTACCGCCGTCAGGATGCGATTGGGACGCCGTTCTGTATCACGATTGATCACGATTCCCTAACCGATGATACGGTCACTTTAAGAGACCGAGATACGATGAAGCAGGAAAGAGTGGCTGTTGCTGATTTGCGGAGGATTATTGATGAGAAAACAAATTTCAGAAATCTGCTTTCAAAAATCTAATTTTTTAAATAGTATATAAAAAGTTTCGGAGCAGTCCGGAACTTTTTTACTTTTGCATGAACGCAGTTCTTCTTAAATTTAAAAATATGTCAGCAACAGAACCAAGAATCGACACGTATATTGAAAATTCACCGAATTTCGCACAGCCGGTTCTCAGTTATCTCCGTGAAATCATCCACGAAACATGCCCGGAAGTAGAAGAAGGATGGAAATGGAGCTTTCCGCATTTTATGTACAATGGGAAAATCCTGTGTTCTCTCGCCGCCTTTAAACAGTACTGCAGCATGGGATTCTGGCTTCATTCGGAAATGAAAACCATAAAGGATCTTGAACTGAATGTTGGAACAAGCGGTATGTTCAGTTTAGGAAAAATCGCAAAATTAGAAGATCTGCCCTCAAAACCTCAGCTGAAAGCGGCCATTAAAGAAGCAATGGAATTAACCGACATGGGCGTTACGATAAAAAAAACACCGGTTTCGAAAACCGAAACTGAAATTCCGTCAGATTTTGCCGAAGCGCTTGAAATGAATACGACAGCACAGCAATTCTTTATGAAAGCGTCACCCTCTTTCCGGAAGGAATATATTCTCTGGATTACCGGTGCCAAAACCGAAGCTACGAGAATTAAACGCATGGAACAGGCCCTCGAGTGGATTGCCGAAGGAAAAGGACGGAACTGGAAATATGAAAAGAAATAACTGGAGGTTTGTCGTCATTAATCAGTTGACATTGAAACCTTTAACTTTTTGATGTTTCGGTAAAAGAGATTGGTCTTTAGGTACTGAGATTAAAGCAGCATTTTCTGCGCTTTTTTTACGCCGTTCACCAGAATGTCGATCTCCTCCATCGTATTGTATACTGCAAAACTCGCGCGGACAGTTCCGGCGATATTAAAGAAATCCATGATGGGCTGCGTGCAGTGATGACCGGTTCTTACAGCAATCCCAAGTTTATCCAGAATCATTCCGACATCCGATGCAATCCCGATGCTCGCAATGTTAAAAGAAACCACGCCGGTTCTGCGAGCTTTTTCACCGTAAATTTTAAGGTTTTCTATTTCGAGCAGCTGTTTTTGAGCGTATTCAAGCAGCGCATTTTCGTGGTTCTGAATATTTTCGTGACCAATCCCTTCGATGAAGTCTATTGCGGCTCCCAAAGCGATATTTCCACCCACGTTGGGCGTTCCCGCTTCGAATTTAAAAGGCAGATCTGCGTAAGTGGTTTTGTCGAAAGAGCAGGTGGCGATCATCTCGCCGCCGCCGTGGAAAGGCTGTATTTTTCTCAGGAGTTCTTCTTTTCCGTACAGAATGCCGGTTCCCATCGGTGCGTACATTTTGTGGCCGGAAAAAATGAAAAAATCACAGTCCATTTTCTGCACATCAATTTTAAAATGCGGAGCCGACTGTGCACCATCGATAACGATGATTGCATCCGAGTTTTTTCTCGTTTTCGAAATAATCTCTTCCACAGGATTTACGACGCCCAAAGCATTCGAAACCTGGTTGACGGATACAATTCTGGTTTTTTCGGATAAATTTTCATCCAGAAAATCGAGCTGAAGGATGCCGTCTTCGTCCATCGGGATCACTTTGAGTTTCGCGCCGGTTCTTTCGCAGAGCATTTGCCACGGAACGATGTTGGAATGGTGCTCCAAATACGAAATAATGATTTCGTCTCCTGATTTAATTGAGGAAGTGAGTGCATACGCCAGAAGGTTGATGCCTTCCGTCGTTCCTTTCGTAAAAATAACTTCGAAATCATTTTTAGCATTGATGAACTTCTGGATTTTTTTCCTCGAAAGTTCCATTTCTTCAGTTGCGAGTTGACTTAAGGTGTGGATTCCGCGGTGAACATTCGCATTGATTTCGGTATAGTATTTCTGCCACGATTCCAGAACCGAAGCCGGTTTTTGGGAAGTCGCGGCATTATCAAGATAAACCAGCGGTTTGCCGTTGATCTGCCTGTTAAGTATGGGAAACTGACTGCGGATATTTTGAAGGTCGAACATTGCAATTATTTAGAATGGTTCAAATTTACGGAAATTAAAGGGAAAGTTAGAAAGTCAGCGGTTGCTTTTATCAATAAGAATAAACCGGTACGGCTATAATAAAAATTTCCCGCCAACTCAGTTGACGGGAAATTATATTGAATATTTTCTGTAAAATTATTCTGCAGATGCTGCTTCAGCTGCTGGAGCTTCACCTTCAGCCGGAGTTTCTTCATCATCTTCAATAGCTGCACCACCTTTCATAGCAGTTCTGGACATCTTAACAGCCACTACAACTGCGTTGTCCGGATGCATGAAAGTAAAGTTTTTGGTTTCGATATCACCAACATTCAGTTTGCTTCCGATTTTAAGCGGAGTTACATCTACCACGATTTCATCCGGTAAATTTGCCGGAAGCGCTTTCAGTTTAAGTTTTCTGAAAGACTGTCTTAGTGCACCACCTGCAACAACCCCTTTAGATCGGCCGGTAAGTCTTACCGGAACTTCCATAACAACAGGTTTGTCTTCTGCCAGTTGGAAGAAGTCTGCGTGAAGGATCTTGTCCGTTAGTGGGTGGAACTGGATGTCCTGAAGAACGGCAGGAATGGTTTGTCCGTCAACCTCAATAGATACCGTGTGTGCTTCAGGAGTATATACCAAACCTTTGAAAGATTTTTCTTCAGCAGAAAAATTTAGGGTTTCAGTACCTCCGTAAACAACACAAGGAACTAATTCAGCATCACGTAAAGCTTTAGTAGACTTTTTGCCCACGCTTTCTCTTTTTGTACCTTGAATTGTAATTGATTTCATTATAGTTATATAAAAATTTTAAGGGTGCAAATATACAATATTTTTCTAAATAATGAATTTGTCGCTGATGGATTTGTGCTCGTGCACCATTTTCATCACATCGGCAAAGAGCGAAGCGCACGAAAGCACTTTTATTTTCGGGGTGAGTTCGGTTTTCACCGGAATGGTATCCGTAACAATTACTTCCGAAAGTTTTGAATTCTGAATGTTTTCATAAGCTTTACCGGAAAGCACACCGTGGGTTGCCATTGCACGGACGCTTTTTGCACCGTTGGCCATCAGAATGTCGGCTGCTTTGCAAAGCGTTCCGGCCGTATCGATCATATCATCAATCAGAATGACATTTTTCCCTTCCACATCACCAATAAGGAACATTTCCTCAATCACATTGGCTTTTTTTCTTTCTTTATAGCAGATTACCACCTCTGCACCCAGATGTCCGGCGTAATTCTTCGCACGTTTCGCGCCGCCCATATCCGGAGAGGCAATGGTAAGATTGTCTAATTTTAAAGACTGAATGTATTCAATAAAAATGGTGGAGGCATAAAGATGATCAACCGGAATTTCGAAAAATCCCTGAATCTGGTCTGCGTGAAGATCCATCGTCATAATTCGGGTTGCGCCGGCTGCGGTAAGGAGATTGGCTACGAGCTTGGCTCCGATCGGTGCCCTTGGCTGGTCTTTTCTGTCCTGTCTTGCCAAACCGTAATAAGGAAGTACCACCGTAATGCTTTTTGCTGAAGCTCTTTTTGAGGCATCAATCATCAGCAGTAATTCCAGTAAATTGTCTGCTGGGGGAAATGTAGAGGCAATTAAAAAAACCCTGCCACCTCTCACCGACTGGTCCAGAACAGGCTCAAATTCACCGTCGCTGAATTCCTGGAAATTGATTTTCCCCATTTCCTGCCCGTAATGAAGGGCGATTTTTTCCGCTAAAACCTTGCTGGTTCGCGTGGAAAACAAATAACTTGCTTGCTCAGACATTTTTACTTTTTTAGATGTGCAAATTTAAAAAAATAAAACCACGTGCAGAATCAGGACGGCTATTATTTTGAAAAGGAAGAATTTGCTTCTTATTTCGCCGAAACATAGTGCTCCAGCTGCTGTTGAAAATATGCTGTGAGTATTTTCCGGTCGGCAGCAGACAAGTTGGCTTCCGGATGATAAGCAATATAACCCGGAAGGGGCATTTCTCTTTCCTGAACAGCCTTTACTGCATTTTCCAGCATGTCTTTTTTCAGATCAGCATTATAGCTTCCCCATTCCGAAAAATTCAGATGTTCCCGGCCTTCCTTAATGTGGTGGTTAACCGACCATGAAATTGGCGCTACATAAGCATAATCCGGATACACCGTCTCATTGGAGTGGCAGTCGTAGCATGAAGTTTTAAGGATTTTGGTGATTTCATTTGGTGTTTGCTTCACCTCCACAAAATTCAGTTTACGGTCTATTGGTTTCAGGGTTCTGTCCAACGGAATAAACTGAATAAGTGCAAACAGGATTAAAAGACCGAAAACAATTTTTATAAAAATCTTCATGATTTATTTTTTCTGGGGAACAAGAATGGAGTTTTCCCCTTTTATTTCTCCCAATTCTTTGGAAACAGGCGTTTTCGGAACTGTTTGTGCGGGCTGTGTGACGCTATCCAGCGTTCTTTTATCGGTAAGATCCCAGTCTTCTTTAATTTCCCAAAGTGCCTTGATGTTTATTTTTTTATAGAAAGTATAAGCGTCTTCAGCGAAAATCCGGTTTTTAAAATCGGCTTCATCCCAGTAACCGTTCCCATTATTATCTACCAGAATCCTGACAAAATAATCGCCGGGTTTCAGAATGTCAAACTTTACTTCAGCAGCATCGGTGAATTTGCTGTACATGATTTTTTCGTCGGGACTCAGGAGCTGGAGCCAGAATTTCTGTGCCGGTTTATTGATAAGTTTAAGGGTGAGGCTGCCGAAATTCTCCACTTTATCCAACTCAAAATCGAAGCGGTAAGATCTGTCAGTGCTTTCATAAAACGAAGAAACACTGCCTTTCGGTACCGTCAGCTGGTATTTTTTTCCGGCTTTGAAATCTGAATTTACCCAGACCTGATACGGATTTTCCGCAGAAATTCTCGCTGTAAAAGTTTCAGTGGTTAAGCTGTCGCTTTTCAGGATCCATTTTTCAGGTTCAATCTTATCAATGAGGTAATTGGAAACGAAACGGAAATCTTTAAAAGGTTCGAGCAAATTACCATCCTGGTTATTGATCGTCATTTCGTTCTTCGTATTGTAACGGTAAAAGAGGGAAACCGTGTCTTTTTTTCCATCCGCATCATAACTGAATTTCAAGTTTTCATTGGCTTCCAGACCCACTTTCTGGTCTTTCGCATCAAACCAGATCCGTGCAGAATCTGATTTCGGAACATGAGTCACTTTATAGTCTTTCAGCTGATCATTGATCGAAAGCACCTTCAGGTCCTGAGGATTTCCTTCAAAAGTCATCAGGATTCCGCCCGGAATTTCTTTCATTTCATTGTATTTCAGCGCTTTTTTGGAAGGATAGGTTTTAATGTTGAGTCCGGAAATGGATTTTTCGAGCACCACCGTTTCTTTCTGGAAACCAATGTTTTCTTTTCCGGGATCGTACACCGAATTCTCGTTTTCATCTACAAAAGCCAGAATGGTATAGCTTCCGGGAGAAAGATAATTAAGTTCATAGTATCCGTCATCGTCAACTTTGGTAATGTAGTACGGTTTCTGGCGGTAATCTGCGGAGTCGCTTTGTTTATAGAGTCCTACCACCATGTTTTTTTTAGTGGTGTTTTCTTTTATCTTAAAAGCGTCCTTCACTTCCCCGCTGATGTAGAGATCATCAATCTTATCCCCTGTAGAAAATGCAAAATTAAAATAGGGAACGGTGTTGCCTTCATTCTGGTCGGCAATGGCATTTCCAAAATTGAAATTGTATGTGGTGTTGGCCTGAAGCGTATCTTCCCACTGAATCAAAACATATTTATTGGCTAGCCCCGAAGGAAGAATTTTTGTAATTTTTTTTATCGGAGGCGAAATGATGAGGTTTTTGGAAACATCTTTCAGCGTTACATATTCATCAAAATCGAGTCGTAATTGCCTGATATTCTGCGGTACATTTACGCGTGTAGTGTCAATATTTGAACTTAAGAATTTTGGAGCCAGCGTATCTTTGTCGCCACCAATCGGTGAACCCACCCGCGCGCACGAAAGCAACAGAAGATTGAGGACAAAGAGAAAAAAAAGCTTTTTCATGGCTGGATTTTGCACAAATTTAAAGAATTATTCCCCAAAAGCGCTATCCTCTTTCAAAGTGCCATTCGCAGGCCCGTCTTTATCTTTGTCCATGACTTTATTGAATCTGTCAGCTTCCGGAGGAAAGTTTTCGAAAAGTCCGGAAAGAGAAAGTGCTGTATAAACACGTTGCGAATATTTATTTCCGATAGCCACAATGGTAACATTGGATTTCAGCAGGTGCGCAAACACCGAATTGGTGCCGTGCCACCACCCGTTGTGATAAGTAAGTTTTTCGCCATTATCAAAAATTTTCATGCGGAAACCGAGTCCGTAGTTGTTCACTCCGGGTCGCTCATTGCTGTGCGGACTGAAGACCATTTCCCTGAGTTCAGGTTTCAGGAAATGCTTGGCATAAATCGCTTTTGAAAAATTCAGCAGATCTCTCGGTGTGGTATACACATTTTTGTCCCCGTAAATCAGATCGAGACGGTCGAGTGGATATTCCCGCGGTCCGCGCTGATAGAAAGATTTTGCAGCCGTAAGGGTATCTTTTTCCTGAAAGATGAAAGTGTTTTTCATTTTCAATGGCCGGAAAACCATCTGCTGCATCGCTTCCGGAAATGGAGTCTTCGTCACTTTTTCAATGATCAAAGCCAGAAGCGCAAAGTTCGTATTGCAGTACATAAAACCGGTATCTGTAGGGCGGGAGAGTTCCGGTTTGTATTGGATGAGCATATTGATGACATCCTGATTTGTAAGAGATTTTTTTGAGAGTTCAGCAGGTTGTGGCTCGATCTTCTCAATAAAGTATTCGTATTTCGGCAGGCCGCTGCGCTGACTTAAAAGGGTAAAAACCGTCACGTCAGGATAGGGAAAATTCGGGTAAAACTTGGTAATTGGGTCTTCCAACTTCAGTTTGCCGGCTTCCACGAGTTTCATGGCCGCCATGGCAGTAAGGGTTTTGCTTACAGAAGCAACATGCAGCGGAGTGTTTTCAGTGATTGGATTTTTATCACCTTCCTGGGCAAAACCGCGGTAACTTTCATACAGGATTTCGTCGCCTTTGGCTACCAGAAAGCCGCCCCATAGGTCACCTTTTTCCCAGACGGTGGTGTAATAGCAGTCGAGCACCGCAACAACAGAATCTTTGTTTTCTAAACGGTTGTCTTTTTTTGTGAAAACATCATCAAGTTCAATATTTCCAAAATTCGGGAGGCCGGTTTCCTGTGCTTCAGTCCTGCTTTCCTCTTTTTTGCAGGAAAACAGACCAAAAAAAACCACTAAGAGTACTAAAATCTGCTGCTTCATCTATCTTTTTAAGAATTCAAACGGCAATTTAGGAATTTATATAAAGTGAAATGGACAGCGCTTATGATTTAAGAGAAATTTAACAAAATTCAGACTGAATCATATTGTGCAGTTATGAAAAATCTTTTAAGATTTTATCCACAATAATCTGCGCGAGTTTTTCCTGGCTTTGGTGGGTCCAGCCCGCGATATGGGGTGTCACGATTGTTTTTTCGGAATTCAGGAGATATTGCAGGTATTCATTTTCAGTCTCCAGGGTTTCAAAGGAAGCCTTTTCAAATTCCAGAACATCCAGTGCAGCGCCTTTTATTTTACCGGTTTTGATGGCTTCAACTAAAGCCTTCGTGTTTACGTTTTTTCCGCGCGCGGTGTTGATGAAGTAAAAGTCTTTTTTCATTTCTGAAATAAAAGTTTCATCAATCATATAATGGGTTTCTGCTGTAAGCGGAATGTGCATGCTAAGGATATCGGCTTCGGCTTTCAGTTTTTCGAGCGTGACCTGCGCTGCAAATTCATCAGAAAGATTGGCTTTGATGTCATGAAAAATCACCTTCACTCCAAATCCGGAAAGTCGTTTGGCGACGGCTTTTCCCATATTTCCGTAGCCAATAATGCCGAATGTTTTCCCAAAAAGTTCGTCTCCCCGGTTTTCTTCACGCTTCCAGATGCCGTTTTTTACTTCGTTAGAGGCGATAAACAGGCGGTTCATTAAAATAAGCAGCATTCCGAGAACATGTTCCGCAACCGAATCGCGGTTGCCTTCCGGCGAATTGATCAGGGTAATGCCGATTTCAGCAGCAGCTTCCACATCAATATTTTCCATTCCTGCCCCAACGCGGGCAATGAAGCGGAGATTTTTCGCATGTTCCAGAAAGTTCCGGTCGAGCGGGATTCGGCTGCGGATGATGATGCCGCCGTAATTTCCGATTTTATTCAGAACTTCATCATAAGAAGAGGTAAAATCTTCGTCCAGATAGAAACCTTTTGCAGAAAGCTGTTCTGTAATGAGGGGATGGTTTTTATCAAGCTGGAGAATTTTCATTTTTTACGACTCCTGAAACAGTTTTTTCAGTTCCACCGAATCGGCCGCCTTCATTCGTCCCGATAGGATAAGGGAAAGTTCTTTTCTTCTTAAAGCCGCATCGAACCTTGACTTCTCTTCTTCGGTTTCCGGTTCCATCTTGGGAATCGGGATGGGACGGTTGAATTCATCCACCGCTACAAAAGTGTAAATTCCTTCGTTAGTGTGTATTTTTTTCTGGTTAATCGGATCATCGAGCCATACATCCACGTAAATTTCCATAGAAGTAGAAAAAGCGCGCGAAACCTTGGATTCCAGCACCACAATTCCGCCTTCCGGAATAGGATAATTGAAGGAAACATGGTTTACGGATGCGGTTACTACACGTCTTTCACAATGTCTTGCAGCAGAGATTGAAGCACAGCGGTCCATTTTCGCAAGAAGTTCACCACCGAAGAGATTTCTAAGTGAATTGGTTTCGTTCGGAAGAACGATATTCGTCATTATTGTGAGCGATTCACTCGCTTTTTTGCTTTGCGCCATTTGTTTTTTGTGTATTTTCTGTTGGACTTTTTAGTCCATTTTTTAGTAGGAACAACTGCTGCGGCAGTTTTAACTGAATCTGTCTTTAAAGAATCTGCCAAAGTTGGTTTTACTCTTGTTTGCGCAGTATCTTTTTTAATGATTTTCTTCTCCTTTGGAGCTGCGGGGAAAGATTTTTTCCCAAACAGCATTTCAGGCTGATAAATCCCTACATACACCATTCCCGAAACCGGGATTGTCAGAAGTAAGATCCATAATAAAGCATTGCTGAAGCGGTATTTTTTAGCAGGATTTTCCTCAGTTTTCACCTGTTGGATGCCCGTGTTTTTCCTTAAATCATTCAGGTTAATCTCTTCAAGACCATAGAAATCTGAATTTTCTGCAGCGATTCTATTTCCCATAAACTTAACCGATTCTCCTGAGATTTTAAATTCCCCAAGATTTTCGATGGTGAAATTTTCTCCCTCATTGATTTTGTTTTTCCAGAAATCGGTCTGCTGTTTAAGCTCTGCAAGAGCAGATTCCACCGAAATGTTTTTTCGACCCGCTAGAAATTGGGCAAACTCATCATTCTGAATCTCATAGTCGGCTAAAAAAGTGATTTTTTTGCCTGGTGGGAGCAGCGTTTTGTTTTCCTGGTTCAGCACTGCAGCAGCATTTTCACCAGCAAAACTGCCGAAGCCTGAAAGCGTGGCTTTTCCGTTTTTAGTCAGATATTCAAGAAGGTAATTGGAAATGATCATTTGCCGCAAATTTATAATTTTTTACTGACTTTTATAAAGCCCGGGGTTATTTAAAAAAGATCAACTCCAATTCTTCTTAATTTTTTGGATTATTTAAACAGCAGACTTACTCCAAAGAGGAAATTAAATCCCGCCTGCGAAAAATAATAAGGAGATTCGTCATAAACATATCCGTTGTTCACATATTTTTTATCGAAAACATTATTCACGAGCAGTTTAAAGTCGACAGCGGTTCTTTTCAGGTTGAGGGTATATTTCGCGTTGAAATCAGTCAGAAAATATTCAGGTAATTTTAAATTTTCATTCTGCGTATTGTCCAGATACTGGCTTCCGACAAACTGATTCTGCAGACCAACGCTGAAGTTCTTCGCCGGAGCGAAACTGATGAGCGCATTCGCAATGATTTCAGGAGAGAAGGAAATTGGCGTGTTGCCGAGATTCTGCAGCCCCTGGTTTTCGGTTCTGAAATCGGTATTTTCGTTTGTACTTAAAGTCAGATTCCCCGAAAGATTCCATTTTTCAGAAAGTTTCGCCAATGCGCCCAATTCAAGTCCGAGACGGTAACTTTTCCCAGAATTTTCTCTGATAAATTCTCCTATATTATTGATTTTCCCGTTCAAAACCAGCTGGTTTACATAATTCATATAGTAACCGTTGGCGGTGAAAGAGAAATTCCCGAGTGTTTTTTCAATTCCTGCCTCCAAGTCGTGAAGTTTCTCGGCCTGAGTTTCGGGATTCGCAAAAAGATCATCGCGGTTCGGTTCGCGGTGAGCGTGCGAGTAGGAGAGGAAAAGTTTCCCTGAATGTATTCTGTAATTGAAACCCACTTTCGGATTGAAGAAAAGCCAGGTTTTGTTTAGGTTCGCGCCTTCACCGTCGCCCTGCATCAGGATTTCAGTATCGTAACTGATTTTTCTGAGCTGTAAATCACCGAAAATTTCAAATTTATTCAGGGTGAAAATAGCTTTTGCAAAACCTGCGGTCTCATTTTTTACCGATTGGTTTCGGTAATATTCGTGCTCCGAAATCTGCGGATAAAAAACGCCGGATACATTTCCGAAATGTCTGCCGAAATACTGGTTGGCTACCAATCCGAAATTGAGATCCAGATTGTTTAATTTTCCGTAAAGCGTGGTTACACCACCGTAGAAATCATTGTCGAGCCACTTTTTCCGAATAAAATCGGAATATTCATCGGCACCCTGATTCGGTAAATTGTACTGCAAAAATTCAGCGCCCTGCTTATAGTTTACGTAGTAACCTTTTCCTTTGGTATAATGAAAAGTAGTTTCCAGATTCCAGTTTGAACTTAAATTCTGTTCCCACAACAGCTGATAGTGATTTTGTCGGTAATTGTCGGTTTCGTTATCGTAGAAATTAACGATATTTTCCCAGTTTTCATCATAAATAGCGCCGGAATAATTGAATTTCGGGTTGGTTTCCCAGGTTGCTTTGTCGATGCCGTTCCATGCCTGGTACGTTTTTTCCTTTCCGCCGAAAGCGATAATGCGGATTTTGGTTTTATCTTCCTCAAAAAGAGCGGTAAAATTATAGGAATCAAGGTCTGCTGAAGCCCGGTCGATAAATCCGTCAGAATAAATTTTCGTGTAACGTCCCATTACACTGAGCCGGTTGTTCCAGAATTTTCCGCTTCCCACTTCAGCAGAATATTTGTAGGTATTGAAGGAACCGAGTGAATTATCAGATTTCAGGTAAAATTTTTCATCCGGATCTTTAGAAATCACATTTACGCTCGCTCCGAAAGCAGAAACACCGTTCGAAGAAGTTCCAACGCCGCGCTGGATCACGATCTGTGAGGCAGAACTCGTTAAATCAGGAACATCAACAAAAAAAGTTCCCTGCGATTCGGCATCATTATAAGGAACCCCGTTCATCATGACGTTAATGCCGTTTCCGCCGACTCCCCGAATCCGGAATCCGGTGTAACCAACACCGTTTCCCGCATCTGAAGTGGAAATAACGGAAGTCTGGTTTTTCAGGAGAATCGGTAAATCCTGCCCCAGATTTTTGGCACCCAAATCTCTTTCAACGTTGATGATTTCTTTTGAAACCGGCAACCTTTTCGTGAAATTTACACTTTCGATTTCATGAATTTTTGCGGTATCCTGCGGCAAATTCTGCGCACAGACGAGTGGACTTACGCAAAGTCCTAAAATAACAAATCCTTTCATTCTTTTAATTTTTAAGATTAATTGAATAAAAGGGGAACGAAAAAAAATTATACAATAAATCAGTCCGAAGACCGCTCCCTAAACAGCATTACCTGTTCCAGGTTCATTGGGTATAATCTCAGCTTTTCACAGCACCCCTTTAATTTCTGATGGCAAAAATACAAATTTTAAATCAATAACCTTTATTTTGGAGATCAATATAATAGTAGTTTTTGCCGTCCTGGGTCACTTCAAAAAGACGGGCGAGTTTCCAGGCGAAATTTCTTTTGATGTCAGAATAAATAAAAGGTACAATTACGCGGTTATTCACATCAATAATTCCGAAACGGTTGTCACGCGAGGCAATGATCATCGGGTTTTTAAGATCGTCGCCTTCCAGAATATGAAGATAATCATACTGCGGGTAAATATGATACTGACGGTAATCAGCAGCATTTACAAACTTAGAATCTTCAATGATTCCGTAATAATTTCCGAGGACAAAGGCGTGAAAAAGCTGTGCTTTGTATTGCGGTTTGCATTTTCCTAAATCGGTGTCTTTGAACTGATAGACTCTTTTTCCGTTTTCATCGATTCTGAAATCTATTCCGTTCAGCCGGACGGAAGCATATTTTTTTGAGCCAAATTTCTGAACCTTTTCATTAGGTGAATTGAGGAGATTGCAGTCTTCCGCAAAGAACCCGACATTGGTGTATTCCGGTTTGATGACTATTTTTCCTTTCTGGTTCACAAAACCGAATTTTCCTTCTGTCTTCTGTGGAATCAAAGCCGGAATTGAGTCGTTAATCTTTACCAGATCGGGATTGGTCTTAGGAGTAGTTGTTTTCTGCTCGGTTTTTTTTACAGGCGCCGGTTTCCCCACTGCCTTTTTCTGTGCTGAAAATAGCAGGAAAAAACTTAAAAAGATAAAAATCAAAATGTTCTTCATAACCGGCGGTTTGCAAAATTTCTGCCAAAAATAAGTTTTTTTCATTTAGTCAAAAACTGAATTCAGGGAAGAAATAGATGCGCTTCATTATATTTATACGAATTCTAAATGAATTTAAGCGGTCTGAAACCCAAAAAATTCGTATTTTTGAACTTCTAAATTTTGAACTTAAAACGAACAGATATGACATTCGACATCGACATGATCAAAAAAGTGTATGAGCGTTATCCTGAAAGAGTTGCAGCAGCAAGAGCAGCCGTGGGAAAACCATTGACACTTTCAGAAAAAATTCTTTATACCCACCTTTGGGAAGGCAATGCAACACAATCTTACGAAAGAGGGAATTCTTATGTAGATTTTGCTCCGGATCGTGTAGCGATGCAGGATGCAACAGCGCAAATGGCACTCCTGCAGTTTATGCAGGCCGGAAAATCTAAGGTTGCGGTTCCTTCTACCGCTCATGCCGATCACCTGATTCAGGCGAGAGTTGGAGCTGAAGCAGATTTGCAGGAAGGAATCAATAAAAATTCAGAAGTTTTCAATTTTTTAAGTTCAGTTTGCGATAAATACGGAATCGGCTTCTGGAAACCGGGTGCAGGAATCATTCATCAGGTAGTTTTGGAAAATTATGCTTTTCCCGGAGGAATGATGATCGGTACTGATTCACATACCGTAAATGCAGGAGGTTTAGGAATGGTGGCCATCGGAGTGGGTGGCGCAGATGCGGTTGATGTAATGGCCGGAATGGCGTGGGAACTGAAAATGCCGAAATTGATCGGTGTTAAATTAACCGGAAAACTGAACGGATGGACTTCTGCGAAAGATGTGATTCTTAAAGTTGCCGGAATCCTTACTGTAAAAGGGGGAACCGGATGCATCGTTGAATATTTTGGAGAAGGGGCAAAAAACCTTTCTGCAACAGGAAAAGGAACTATTTCTAACATGGGTGCTGAAATCGGGGCAACAACTTCGACTTTCGGATATGATGATTCCATGAGAAGATATTTAGCAGCAACCGGAAGACAGGATGTTGTGGAAGCTGCCGATAAAATCGCTGAACATTTAACCGGTGACCATGAAGTATATGAAAATCCTGAACTGTATTTCGATCAGGTCATCGAAATCAACCTTGATGAACTGGCGCCGCATCTGAACGGACCTTTTACTCCCGATTTGGCGACTCCGGTTTCTGAATTCAGAGCAAAAGCTGAAGCGAACGGATGGCCACTTGATGTAGAATGGGCTTTAATCGGTTCATGTACGAATTCCTCTTATGAAGATTTGTCCAGAGCTGCCTCTATTGTTGAAGATGCAGTGGCAAAAGGTGTGAAACCAAAGGCTATTTTAGGAATCAACCCAGGCTCTGAACAAGTGAAATTTACTGCAGAAAGAGACGGATTCATGGATTCCTTCAGGAAATTTGAATCTGCAAGAATCTTTACGAACGCTTGCGGACCTTGTATCGGACAGTGGGACAGAGAAGGTGCTGAAAAAGGCGAGAAAAACTCCATCATTCACTCCTTCAACAGAAACTTTGCAAAAAGAGCCGACGGAAATCCGAATACACACGCTTTTGTAGCGTCTCCGGAAATGGTAGCCGCAGTGGCAATTTCAGGAAGACTTGATTTTAACCCGATTACCGATACGTTAACCAATCAAAACGGTGAACAGATCAGATTGAACGAGCCGAAAGGTTTTGAACTTCCGGAAAAAGGATTCGCGGTAGATGACAACGGTTATCAGGCGCCTTCAGCAGACGGTTCTCACGTTCAGGTTGCGGTGAGCCCGACTTCGGACAGACTGCAATTGCTGGAACCTTTCCAGCCTTGGGACGGACAGAATATTACCGGAGCTAGAGTTTTGATCAAAGCTTTCGGAAAATGTACGACCGACCATATTTCAATGGCGGGCCCGTGGCTGAAATACAGAGGTCACCTGGATAATATCTCAAATAACATGTTGATCGGCGCTATAAACGCTTACAATATGGAAACCAATAAAGTGAAAAACGCATTGACCGGTGAATACAGCGAAGTTCCAAAAGTAGCAAGAGCCTATAAAGCAGCGGGAGTTCCGACGATCGTTGTTGGAGACCAGAATTATGGAGAAGGTTCTTCCAGAGAACATGCCGCAATGGAACCGAGACATCTTGGTGTGAAGGCCGTTCTCGTAAAATCCTTCGCAAGGATTCACGAAACGAATCTTAAAAAACAGGGGATGTTGGGTCTGACTTTCCAGAACGAAACAGATTACGATAAATTCAGAGAAGATGATACGGTGAATTTCCTTGATTTGGATCAGTTTGCTCCGGGAAAACCACTGACTTTGGAATTGGTTCATTCCGACGGTGCTAAAGAGCTGATTATCGTAAACCATACCTATAACACACAGCAAATCGATTGGTTTAAAGCGGGTTCAGCCTTAAATCTGATCGCTGCCGAAGCGGCAAGAAACGCTTAACTTTTTTCAAATTATTATAAACCGTTCAGGAAACTGAGCGGTTTTTTCGTTTAATTTAAGCAAGTGAGTGCTTCGAAACCTACTCACGCATTATTCCTTTCGTAAATGTTTTATTGTACAGTTTTTATTTGTTGTCTTTAATTCCAACTAATGGCAAACGCTAGCCGTGTCATCCGCTGTTTGTCTTGGCTATAAGCCGCTTTTTGTCATGCTGCAAGCATCTCTGAGATTCCTACGGAATGATAGATGCCTTCAGAAATCATTCCGCAAGGGTTGGAATTGGTTCCGTAACCTTTAGAAATGATCCGGCAACAGTAAGAAATGGTTCGGCAACAGTGAGAAATGGTCCGGCAACATTGCCCGTCCATTTCTACAATCTATTATTCATCATTCTTGTCGATTACTTATTATATTTATACTAAAATATAATTAATAATGTGAAATCCTAAAAATTTAATCCTGAAGCACGGGAAATTGTTGTTTTTTTATCGAACAGAATCACCGTATTATTCTTCACAAGCTTTCCACACTGGATCATTTTCCGGAACTGGTGCTACAATTTCCGTTTTCTCGTTGGTTACTGGATGAATGAATTCCAGTTTTCGGGCATGAAGGTGAATTCCGCCGTTGGGATTGGAGCGCGCGGCGCCGTATTTCAAATCTCCTTTTATCGGAATGCCGATTTTGGACAACTGCGCCCGGATCTGGTGATGACGCCCCGTTTCCAGATCGATTTCCAGAAGATGAAAATTATCAAGGGTTTTGATAAGCTGATAGTTCAGGATAGATTCCTTTGCGCCTTCCGTGACTTTTATAAAAACCGTGGCTTTGTTTGTTTTTTCATTTTTCTGAAGATAGTGAACCAGCCTTCCGCTGTGTGGAATCATTTCCTTAGCCACTACCGCCCAATACGTTTTTTTGATTTCCCGGTTCTTCACCATCTGAGTCAAACGTGAAAGTGCTTTGGAGGTTTTTGCGTAAATCACGAGACCGGAAGTCGGTCTGTCGATCCGGTGAACAAGGCCAAGGAAAACATTTCCGGGCTTGTGGTCTCTTTTTTTAATAAAATCTTTGAGAAGATCTAGTAGAGAAGCATCACCGGTTTTGTCGCCCTGAACAAGTTGCCCGGTTTTTTTGTTAATGACCAGAAGATGGTTGTCTTCAAAAACAATTTGATCCTGCATGAATTAATTTCTGACCTGACGCGGTCTGTTGAAAATCGACAGAATTACGCCGCCAAAAAGACCCGCAGTTTTCAGAAAACCCATATTCAAGTTGTCCGGAAGCAGTGCTCCAACCACACAGAATGCGGCAGCAAGATACATCGGATACTGCATTTTAGGATTGGCTAAAACCGGCGCCTGGAAAAAGAAACTTGCGCCGATCAGGATATAAAAGACCCGCTGATAAAGAAGTTCATTAATTTCCGGAGAAAAAAGATTGAACCAGCCTACAATAAGGCAAACCAGCGCGGCAAGGGATAAAATGCCCTGTATAGATTGTGTGTTTTTCATCAGTAACTTTCGTTTTTGTTAGGGAAATCGGAACTTTTTACGTCTTTTACATACTGCGACACGGCTCCCGTAATTTCCGTATAAAGGTCGAGGTATCTTCTTAAAAATTTTGGTGAAAATCCTTTGTTCATTCCCACCATATCGTGATATACCAACACCTGTCCATCACAGTCGGGGCCGGCTCCGATTCCGATGGTTGGAATTGAAATGCTTTCGGAAACTTTTTTCGCCAGATCGGCAGGAATTTTCTCCAGAACCAGTGCAAAACATCCCAATTCTTCCAAAAGTTTGGCATCGCTCATTAACTTCTCAGCTTCCGCATCTTCTTTGGCTCTTACTTTATAGGTTCCGAACTGATAAATGGATTGTGGCGTAAGTCCCAAATGTCCCATCACCGGAATTCCGGCGTTTACAATTTTCCGGATCGATTTTTCAATCTCAATACCGCCTTCAATTTTAATCGCATGTGCACCGCCTTCTTTCATCATGCGCACTGCAGATTCCAGCGCTTTTTCAGAATTACTCTGGTATGTTCCGAAAGGAAGATCTGCTACGATCAAAGCCCTTTCTACACCGCGCACCACACATTGCGTGTGATAAATCATCTGATCCAGCGTAATCGGAAGCGTTGTTTCGAAACCTGCCATCACATTTGCTGCAGAATCGCCAATCAGAATGGAATCTACACCGCCTGCATCCACCATTTTTGCAGTTGTAAAATCATATGCGGTAAGCATCGTGATTTTTTCTTTGTCGAATTTCATTTTCCGCAAAGTTTCGGTGGTGATTTTTTTGAGTTCGGTATGAACAGACATATTTTTCCTTTTAAGCGGGTAAAGTTATGAAGAATAATTAGAAATGGGGGATAAAGATCAAAGTGCTGCTGTGACCGCAGTTTTAAGGATTTAGAAGCACAGCAGCTTAATTCAGACTATTTTAAAACCCAAAGGCCAAATGGTTTTCGGAAAATAAATGATGTTCAATTCTAAAAAGTTTAGATAATCACGTGTCCCAATTTAATGAGTCGGTCGTGGTTCAGGATTTTAATGTTCCTGCCTTCCACTTCTATAAGTCCATCCTGTTTGAATTCAGAAATAAGTCGGATGGCACTTTCAGTAGCAGTTCCAATGATGTTCGCAATTTCTTCGCGGGTCAGAGAGATTTTAATGAAGCCTTCGGGATCTGTGCCTAGTTTCTGTTCGAGCAAAAGTAAAATTTCTGCAAGTCGTTCGCGCACTGTTTTTTGGGCAAGAAAGGTAACCGTATTCGAGGATTCCCCCAGTTCGAAAGCGATTTTCTGAAGCATGGCGAAGGACAGTTTTGGATCCACTTCCAAGAGGTGAAGAAAAATTTCAGACGGCAGAAACGTGGCTTCAACGTCGTTCATGGCTTCGGCTTTGGCCTGGAAATTTTCGCCGCAGAGCAGAGAGCGGTAACCGATGAGGTCACCTTCTTTTATAAACCTCAGAATTTGTTCTTTCCCATAAACGCCCTGTTTGGAAAGCTTTGCAGTGCCTTTTCTCAAAAAGAAAACACCTTTCGGAACTTCACCATCTTCGAAAATGGTGTCGCCTTTGTGGAATTTCAGGATATGTTTTGCGGAAAGATATTGGTTAAAATCTTCCGGTGACAGCATTTCTCTGAAGGATTCTTCATTAAAAGCACGGTGCAGACTTTCTTCGATAAGGGTTTGTTTTTCGAAAGACATTTTATGACATTTATCAGCAAAAATAGAGTTTTTAACACCCCGGTACAAATTTATTTATCATAATTTTGCAAGACAAATACCTGAAAAGTTGTCAGAAAACTGTTTTCATTGCGGCCAAATTATTGATAAGGAAAGAATTTCTTTTGAGGAAAAAATCTTTTGCTGCACCGGCTGTAAATCGGTTTTCGAAATCCTGAACAGTCACGATCTCGGCAATTTTTACGAACTCAACAAAAATTCAGGAATCCGGCCAAACCACGAGAATACTTCTCAGTTCGATTATCTGGATACGCCGGAAATTTTCACCAAAGTCACCGATTTTTCCGAAGGAAATACGACCTTGGTCACTTTTAAAATTCCGGTCATTCACTGCTCATCGTGTATCTGGCTTTTAGAAAGTCTTCAGACGCTTCACAAGAGCATCCGTTATTCGCAGGTGAATTTTACAAGAAAAACGGTGCAGATTTCCTTCAACCATGAAGAACTGAAACTGAGTGATCTTGCGAAATTCCTCACCAATCTTGGATACAAACCGATCATTAATCTCGAAACTGCCGAAAAAAAGGAAGATTTTTTAGAAAAAACCTTGCTCATTAAAATGGCGATTGCAGGTTTTGCGTTCGGAAACGGTATGTTTTTTTCGTATCCCGAGTACACCAATGATGTACTGGGAACGAATGATTATTACTGGGGTCAGTACAAACATCTGTTCCGGTTTATCATGTTTCTGCTGGCCACACCCGTAGTTTTTTATTCCGCTTCCGATTATTTCAAATCGGCCTGGTTTGGGCTTAAAAATAAAATTGTAAATATTGATGTGCCGATTGTGCTTGGAATTCTGGTGCTTTACGGCCGAAGTATTTATGAAGTGCTTACCGATTACGGAGCGGGATATTTCGATACGCTTTGCGGACTGCTTTTTTTCATGCTGATGGGGAAAATTTTCCAGAAAAGGACTTATAGCGCACTTTCGTACGACCGCGATTACAAATCATTCTACCCGATTGCGGTGACCAAAGTCGATTTCAACGGGAAACAGGAAAACATAGTACTGTCAGATTTGAAAATCGGCGATCGCATTATGGTCAGAAATCAGGAAATTATTCCTGTTGATGCGGTTTTGATTAATGGAGAAGGAAATATCGACAACAGTTTTATTACCGGCGAAAGCGCGTCAATCGCTAAAAAACCGGGAGACAAGATTTTTGCGGGCGGCAAACAGCTGGGTTCGGCTCTGGAACTTGAAGTGATTAAAACGGTGAATCAGAGTTACCTGACTCAGCTTTGGAACAAAGAAGCCTTCAGGAAATATGACACAGGACTGGATACCTTAACCAACGAAATTTCAAAATATTTTACCTTCATCATTTTAGGGATCACGCTGATTGCCGGGATTTACTGGGGAAGAATTGATTCTGAAAAAATGTTTCAGGTAGTTTCGGCGATCCTGATTATTGCCTGTCCGTGTGCATTGGCGCTTTCCGCACCGTTTACTTTCGGACATGTGATGCGGATTCTGGGACGTAATAAATTCTACGTTAAGGATACTTTAACCATCGAAAAAATTTCGAAAACCGAAGTTCTTGTTTTCGATAAAACCGGCACGATTACGCATCATAAAAAATCAAATATCCGCTATGAAGGGACGGAAATTGATGATTTCGATTCAAAAAACCTGAAAAGTCTGTTTAAAAATTCAAATCATCCGCTTTCCAAATCGCTCTACGAATTTTCTGAAACCGCTGATGAATATTTTCCGGCTGAAGATTTCAGGGAGATTCCCGGGAAAGGGTACGAAGCCAAAGTGAGAGGGAATTTATACCGCATCGGTTCGGCAAAATTGGTGGGTCAGGAATCCAGAAATTTGGAAACCGCCGTTTACATCAGCAAAAATGATGAGTTTTTAGGCAAGTACATTTTTAAAAATGAATACCGTGACGGGCTTAATCCTCTTTTCAGAAGCCTTTCAGAATATGATATCCATATTCTGAGCGGCGACAACGCTTCCGAAGAACAGTCGCTGAAGAACTTGATTCCCAAACTGGAAGGGATGGCTTTTAACCAGAGTCCGGAGGATAAACTGAACTATATTAAAAAACTTCAGGACGAGACCCGGAAAGTAGCGATGCTTGGCGACGGCCTGAATGACGCCGGAGCTCTTAAACAAAGCAATGTAGGAATTGCGATTGCCGATGATACGAACTCTTTCACGCCATCTTCGGATGTGATTATGGCTGGAGAAAAACTCAGCGACCTGAAAAAATATCTGCAGTTCTGTAAAGATGCGATGACGATTGTGAAGATTACATTCGGCATCAGTTTTCTGTACAACATTGTGGGACTTTCCTTTGCAGTAACGGGCCATTTGTCACCGCTTTTTGCCGCGATTATTATGCCGATGAGTTCCGTAACGGTGGTGGCATTCACCTCAATTGCTACATGGTGGCGGAGTACAAAATATTTTAAACTCTGATAAGAGTGCATTGATGAAATTTATTTTGATAAATAATTTCTTATCCGTACCGATCCAAAGGTTTCAAAAACACAGTGTTAGCCCTTGCGCCGGGCATTATTTAGAAATATTTTAAATTGACAAAATTTACCGGATGGTGATGAATATCATTATTTTTGATTAAATTTGGAGCGTTTTATACCTTAAATTTGCGTAGAAATGGATATCCTGTATTTAATGATTCTTTGCAGTGTTTCTTTAGCTGTAATTTTCCTGATCATTTTTATAGTCAATGCAAAAAATGGGCAGTTTGATGATGATGAATCTCCTGCTGTACGGATACTCCTGGATTCCGAAATTATAAAGGAAGAGCCGGAAAACAAAGAAAAAACAAACAAGAAATTAGAAGAAAAAGTGATTAGTTAATATGGAAACACAAAAGTTTAGTTATGACAATAGTATAGTGCGTGCGTTTCTTTATGCAACCGTGGTCTTCGGGCTGGTCGGTTTTTTATTGGGACTTACCGCCGCATTAATGCTTTTCTATCCCGAACTTCCGGAATTTTTCTTTGGAACGGATGATGCGACCATCAAAAGTTTACAGAGTGGTAATTTGCAGGGGTTAATCAGTACGCAGGGAGCGTTTGGTTTCGGCCGTATAAGAATGCTTCACACCAGCGCGGTTATTTTCGCCTTTGTTGCAAACGGATTTTTCGCGGGTGCATATTATTCCACCCAAAGGCTTTTGAAAACCAGAATGTGGAGTGATACGCTTTCCTGGATTCATTTCTGGGGATGGCAATTGATGATCGTTTCCGTTATCATCACTTTTTTAATGGGAATCAACACTTCCAAAGAATATGCAGAACACGAGTGGCCAATTGATATTTTAATTACGATTATCTGGGTGATTTTTGGGATCAATATGATCGGAACTATTGCCATCAGAAGGGTCCGTCATTTATATGTTGCCATATGGTTCTATATGGGAACTTGGGTTGCCGTTGCAATGCTTCACATTTTTAATAATCTGGAAGTTCCCGTGTCTTTTACAGGCTGGAAATCTTATTCTGCGTATGCAGGGGTTAAAGATGCTCTGGTACAGTGGTGGTACGGTCACAATGCGGTTGCGTTTGTTTTAACGACGCCGATTCTTGGACTGATGTATTACTTCATGCCGAAAGCTGCCGACAGACCAGTATTTTCTTATAAACTGTCGATCATTCACTTTTGGTCGCTGATCTTCGTTTATATTTGGGCAGGACCTCACCATTTGCAGTATACTGCGATTCCGGGATGGGCTCAGGCTCTTGCAACCGGATTCTCCATCATGCTGATTGCCCCGTCTTGGGGTGGAATGCTGAACGGGCTTCTAACCTTAAGAGGAGCATGGGATAAAGTGCGTGAAGATCCGGTTCTTAAATTCTTTGTTGTGGCGATTACCTGTTACGGAATGGCGACTTTTGAAGGGCCGCTTCTGGCCACAAAATCTTTAAATAAAATTGGTCACTTTACCGACTGGGTAATTGGTCACGTTCATATTGGTGCTCTCGGATGGAATGGTTTCATGACTTTCGGAATGATCTATTTCCTTCTTCCAATCATGTGGAGAACTAAACTGTGGTCTGTAAAAATGGCAAACTGGCATTTCTGGCTGGGTACTTTAGGAATTATTTTTTATGCAGTTCCATTGTACATTGCAGGATTTACACAGGGTTTAATGTGGAAGCAGTTCAATCCGGACGGAACTTTATACTATAAAAACTGGCTTGATATTCTTACAGCCATCCTTCCGTACTACTGGATGAGGTTTGCAGGAGGATTCCTGTACATCTGCGGTGCTATTTTAATGGCCATCAATGTTGTTATGACTGTGAGACAGGGTTCTTTCCAAAAAGAAGTACCTGCAGAAGCACCTGCTTTGGCAAATGTTTCGAAAAAGAGAAAAGAAGGAGAAGGTTTCCACCTTTGGCTGGAAAGAACTCCTTTGGTTTTAACAGTTCTTGCATTTATAGCAGTCGCCATTGGTGGTTTGGTACAAATTGTTCCGACTCTTACCATAAAAGAAAATGTTCCAACTATTTCGGCGGTGAAACCTTATTCGCCTCTCGAACTGGAGGGTAGAGATTTATATATCAGGGAAGGATGTAATTCATGTCACTCCCAGATGATCAGACCTTTCCGGGACGAAGTAGTGAGATTCAACGGTAAAAACGGTCAGTATTCCAAAGCAGGAGAGTTTATTTATGACCGTCCGTTCCTGTGGGGCTCAAAAAGAACCGGTCCCGATTTGCACAGAGAAGGGGGTAAAAATCCAAGCTCATGGCATTACAAACACATGCTGAATCCTAGAGTTACTTCTGCTGGTTCCATTATGCCCCGTTATCCGTGGCTGATTGCCAATGATTTGGACAGAAGCACTATGAAAGATAAGCTGAATTTGCTGAAAAACACATTTGATGTTCCGTATACGAAAGCTGAAATTGATTCTGCTGATCAGTGGGCAGATAATCAGGCTACCCATATTGTAAACCAGATATACTCGGAAGCTGCAGATGTTAAAAAAGCCTACGAAGAAAGAAAAGCTGCAGAAGGAGCTAATTTCTCTCCACTTGAGAAAAAGGAAATCATTGCACTTATCGCTTATCTGCAGAGATTGGGTACCGATATTAAAACAACAGAAATAAAAACTGCAAGCGCTGAATAACATTTAAAGTTTTATTATTATGATTCCCCAAAGTTTTAAAGATATATTATCAAACGGCGAAAATGCTGGTTTATACCAGACATTGTCGATGTTGATATTCCTGATTTTTTTCTTAGGCATCATTTTTTATGTTTTTTCCCGTCCTAAAAAGCACTATGACGAAGAAGCAAATGCTCCTTTGAACGATGATCATACGGATGAAAACAAACTTTAATTTTTTTAATTAAACTATCATGAAACAAAGAACCCCCGTTTACGTAACCATAGCAATCATTCTGGTGATCCTGTTCATCCTGTATTATATGTTTGTTCAGAATTCTTCTTTCATTGCCTCACCATATTTTTGGGGAACGGTAATTATTACCGTTATCTTGGCCATGATTCAGAATGCACTTGGTGATTTAATTGAGAATGACCAGTTCAAAAAACTGACGGATTTGGAGAAGGCGGAATATATTAAAGAAAAGAACACGCCTTACTTTAAAAGACTCTATGAAAGCGCTTTCAAGAAACAAAGTGCTACCGAAGAGAAAGATATCCTGATTGACCATGGTTTTGATGGTATTATGGAGTTGGATAATCAGTTGCCGAAATGGTGGTTAGGATTGTTTTGGTTTGGAGTGGCGTACTGCGTTATTTATATGGCGTCTTACTTCCTCACCGATTTTGCCGACCAGAAGAAGGAGTACGACGAGGAATATATTGCACAGACTGCTTCGGTTGCTGCTTACATGGAAACTGTTCCCCAAGCGACCATTGAAACTGCAGTCTATAAAGAAGATGAAGTAGAAGCTGGGAAAATCGTTTTCCAGACCAACTGTGTATCCTGTCATGGTGAAGGCGGTAAAGGTGGTATCGGGCCAAATCTTACAGATAAATTCTGGATCAACCAGCCCGAGAAGACCCTTTTCAAAAATGTATTCAACATGGTAGAGAACGGTTCACCAAATAATCCTGCGATGCAGGCTTGGGGAAAAAACGGAGTGGTTTCGGGTAACGAAATTCAACAGGTTTCAGCCTATGTTTACTACATCAATCAGGTTGAGCCTCCAATAACACCGGCGCAGGGTGGCGCAGTTCCGCAGGGACCTGAAGTCAACTGGGAGAAATAAAAATTTAAAAACAAATAAACTTGAAAAACATAATGCGTTATTTTTGAAAATGAGATAACGGATTATGTTTTTCGTGTAAAATACACATTCAATGACTGAAGAAGAAAATATTTTCAGAGGCGGACAAGGGCAGGTGGTGGATGCAGAAACTTTCCGGGATTCTGTCGGGACAATGGAGCAGTCCGGGAAGCGTAAGTGGGTGTTTCCGAGGAAACCCAGTGGGAGATATACCAACTACAGAACGATTGTTGCCGTAATTTTGCTGGCTTTATTTTTCATTTTACCTTTTGTTAAGATCAACGGGAATCCGGCACTCCTCATCAATGTGCTCGACAGGCATTTCTTTATTTTTGGACAGGCGTTTTATCCTCAGGATTTCTTTATTCTGGCTTTGGGTGCCATAACTTCCATCATTTTCATCATACTTTTCACCGTTGTTTTCGGCAGAATATTTTGCGGATGGATCTGTCCGCAGACAATTTTTCTGGAAATGGTTTTCCGGAAAATTGAATATTTGATTGAAGGAGACCGGAACAAACAGATGAGACTCGACCGTCAGGAATGGAATTCAGAGAAAATCTGGAAACGCAGCCTTAAATGGTCGGTTTTTGTCGTTATTTCCTTAATCATAACCCACTGGATGTTCATGTATATTGTGGGGCACGAAGAAGTCTTCAATATGGTAAAAGAAGGCCCCTTCAATAACTTTACGAGTTTTTTGGCGATGATCCTCTTTTCAGCTGCTTTTTACTTCACGTTTGCCTGGTTTCGCGAGCAGGTCTGTACTTTGGTTTGTCCGTACGGAAGATTACAAGGCGTTTTGATCGACAAACAAACGATAAACGTTTATTATGATTTCAAAAGAGGCGAGAACCGTGCAAAATGGAGAAAAGGTGAAGACAGACGGGCAAATGGTAAAGGCGACTGTATCGATTGTCACCAGTGCGTTGTGGTATGTCCAACCGGAATTGACATCAGAGACGGTCAGCAACTCGAGTGCGTAAACTGTACCGCGTGTATTGATGCCTGCGACGAAGTGATGATCAAGACAGGTTTGCCGCCCGGACTGATCCGCTACGCCACAGAACAGGAAATTGAAGAGGAAACTCCGTTTAAATTTACCGGAAGAATGAAAGCGTATACTTTGGTTCTTGTTCTGATGGTTGGGTTTTTAGGTTTTTTGCTGAACAACAGAGGTTCCATGGAAGCCAAGTTCATCAAACCGGCTGGCTCTTCATTTTTTGTGAGAGAAGGCAAAATCAGCAACACGTATAATTATACTTTTCTGAATAAATCCAGTACCGATCAGGTGGTTTCCATTAAAATCATTGAACCGGAACATGGAGAAATTTCCCTGGGTGGAACTGGAAAAATTATTTTAAAAAAAGATGAGATGACGAAAGGAACCATTACGGTTAGTTTCCCCGAAAAAGAAATGAAACTCTCCAAACAGAATATCAAGATCGGGGTATTCGACCAGAAAGGTGAACTTTTAGATACTTTCGAGACGTATTTCGAAGGTCCTTTTAAACTGCAATTTTAAGAATTATGTTGAAAAAATTCAGCTGGGCTCACGGAATTATCCTTGCACTCGGCTTATTTATAGCGTTTATTTTGTTTTTGATCTTTGTTTATTCCAACGGAATGAAAAATTCTGAATTGGTCTCAGACAATTATTATGAAGATGAACTGGCCTATCAGGAAGTGATTGATGCGAAGCAGAATGCTGCTGAAATGCCTGTAAAACCTACGTATACTCAGGTTCCGGAAGGAATCACGATTTCTTTTCCGGAAAGCATTAAGGTTGATGACCAAAAAGTGAATTTTCACCTTTTCAGAACCGATGATTCCAATCTTGATCTGAAAAAAGACGTGACTCTGAATGCTCAGAAGTCTTTCCTTATCCCCAAAAATGTGATTTTTTCGGGATCTTATACCCTGAAACTCAAATGGCACCAGGATAAAATACCATACCAAATCGATTACGACGTGCAATGGAAATAACGCTTATTCTTTCAGCTCTGGCTTTAGGTTTTGCTTCCGGTTTTCACTGTATCGGAATGTGCGGTCCTATTGCACTTTCCCTCGGACTCACCAAGAAGCAGGCTGCTAATTTCTATCTGCAGAATCTTACCTATCAGTTTGGGAGAATTGTAACCTATTCTATTTTAGGAGCCGTATTGGGCATTGTCGGTAAGGGATTTGCGATGGCTGGTTTCCAGCAGTATTTAACAATAGCAGTCGGGATTCTCCTTATTGTAATGGCTCTTTTTTCCTTTGGCGGAAAAGATTTTGCCTCAAAAATCCCTTTTCTTTCGACATTTTTATTGAAAGTGAAGATTAACCTCGGTAAACTGCTGCGAAAAGCCGATTATCAGTCCCGTTTCGCTACCGGAATTTTAAACGGATTGCTGCCTTGCGGCATGGTGTATATGGCTTTAACAGCAAGTCTGGCTTCGGGCGGAATCTGGGAAGGCGCAGTTTTTATGGCACTTTTCGGACTCGGAACTTTGCCTTTTATGTTTGCGGTGGTTCTTGCGGGAAGTCTTATGACTCAGGCTTTCAGAATTAAGGTTCTGAAATTCGTTCCGATGATGATGATTATTCTTGGAGGACTTATTGTACTTCGCGGTTTGCACCTTGGGATTCCTTACCTCTCACCACCAAATGAGTCTCTTCAGGTCATCCATAACGATTCAAAACAGCATCAAAATGGGGATCACGCGACCTGTCACTAATTTTAAGTTTTTTCCATTCAATTTTTCTGTAACGGAATCACCACAGCCGGAAATACTTTTCCACTTCACGAAATATCATGCTTATCAAAGATTATCAGCTTCGGACTTCAGTGGTTGCTAGGTATTTGCGTAATAACGTTGTGAAAAAATTACCATATATTCGCAAAAATTTTATTATATGAAACAAGTATTACTGTTTTCTTTTATTATTGCCGCTTCTCTTTTCAAAAGCCAGAGCATCAATAGTGAAACGGTGGAGTTTAAAGTTTTAAAAGCTCCCCAAACTGCTTTGGCAGAAGGTTCCCGAAATTTCAATGTCGCCGTTCATTCCCCATACAATCTCACCAAAGAAGATGTAGTTAAACAGGCCAAAATTGATCATCAGGCTGCAGTTGCCGGTTTCAGCACTACTTTGGCTGAAAGCCAGGCCGATTATCAGGACAAGCTGAAGGAATACAGCGCCGAAATTGCACGTGCAAAAGATAAATTTGCCCTGGAATCTGCCGAATTCAAGAAATTAAGTCTTTTGGAACGGCTTTCACTTGAGGACAAAGGAATGAAGCCTCAACTGCATCTCCCCCAAAAGCCGGTTTATACAAAACCTTCTCCTCCGGTTTACAGCGATCCTAATCTAAACAACTATTTCATTGTCGATAACAATGTTTTGGCATCACAAGTCTCAATAGACGGTTTCAAAAGAGGAAATCCAAACGTTGATATTGTTATTGATATGCAGCAGGTGAATTTCCAGGATAATGCAGGGCAGACTTTTGCCAATCAGCCTACAAAACTTACGGTAAAAGAAAATGGTGTCGAAAAGCTAAGCAAAACTTTTGCATCAGATTTTGTTTTTGTTTCCTCATCGCCTACAAACAATATTGATAAAGCTTCTGAAGAAAGAAAAGTGCTGTACACCACCATAAAGGATATCAACACCTATCTGAATGAAATTTATGGTTTCAAAGCACTCAGCAAAAATGTAAAAGTGGAATATGTAAAAAATAAAGGCGATTACAATGACCTTGAAAAAGCCCACATTTACGTGACCACTAACCTCAGAAAACTTCAGGCAAATTCAGACCAGACGGTAAACAACGTTGCTTTTGCGAATATGAAAAAAGGAACCGACATCTGGACGGAAACACTCAAGAAAATAAATTATACCGACAAAAAAGCAGTGTTGAATGCCAAAATAGGGAAATCACTTTACCTGAATCTGATCAGACTGAATGTTGCTCTTGAAAATAATAAAGACGCTGAAAAATTTCTGAATGAACTTCAGGAAAAACTTGTGCAGATGGATTTGTCTTACGACGAGAAAAACGAACTGAAACAGTTGGAAAAAGCCATTTATCATTAAGCACTTATGAAAAATAAAATATTCTCAGCACTCATCCTGCTACTTTCGGCCATCATGTATGGCCAAACCACAGCTAAATACGGCAAACAATTTGATGCCGATACTAAATTCGAAAAAGGAATGAAGATGGCTCTTCAAGAAAGCAGCGCGTTTTACATGCAAAGCTATATCGACGAACCGAACATCGATAAACTAATCATCAGGAAATTCGACCAGAATAACAATCTTGTAAATACCTATACGCAGGAATTCCCGAAAATGGAGAAGTTTTCATACGTCAACTATCTTGGTTCAATGGAATCCGGAGGAAAAATCTGTTTTTTCACGGAAAATTATTCTGGAAAGCAGAAAAAAATGGAATTCTATAAAGTGGTTTTCGATAAAGCTACTTCAGCCTTCACGGCAACCGTTATAGCATCTTATCCCATTGAATCTGTTATGAAATCAGGAACTACAGAATTTGAAGTATCAGAAAACGGCAGATTTGGATCTATTGTTTATTTTCAGCATTCCCCCCGAAAAGAACCTTCAAAAATAGCCATTATCACTGTTGAAAACGGGAGCTTCAATCAGGTTTGGAAAAAAGAAATCAGCCGAACCGAAAACGCCTTGGAAACCCAGGCTGTGGTAACCAATGCAGGAAACGTTGGTTTAATACGGACTGTAGAGCAAACTTCAATGATGCTGCTGGTTTCAGCGAATTCGGAAGAAGAGAAATTTTTCAGTGAAAAAATGATTATCAATTCAGCTGCAGCAGTGTCAATGGGATCGCAGGATTATCTGGTTGCCTTTAATGCCATCAAGAAAACGGTCGGCATCAACCCAAGTGTGGTGGAAAATGTACTGCTTTACGACCTTAAGGAAGGTAAAATTATAGCCAACAACCCCGTTCGGGAGTTCGACAATACCAATCTGCAGCGGGTTCAAATTTTGTCCACCAATTTAGGCGGAGACAAGATTTATGTGTTCACTGAAAGCAGAATGCAGAACGGCACCCGCAATGTAAATAATTTTTCTGAAAAAATTTATGTTCAAAGTGATCCTAAACTGGTAGAAGTTGCTGTAAATGACGGCAGTGTTAGGATTTCTTCCATACAGGGAACCTCAAAACCAGAATCTGGAAAGAATAACACTATGGGGATGGTAAAAGTGAAAGGAAACTATATCGTAAAAACCGGTTATCCGTTAACGGTACGCAACTTTAATATAGATACCTGGAATTCGGCAGACCTGAAAATTACTGAAAAGGAGAGAGATCCTTATTCCGGTGACGGAGAAGTTGTTAATGCGGCACTTCTGTACAATCCCGAAAGCGGCACGCTCACTTATCCGCGTAAATTTTCTGATGGCAGGATGAGCATTATCAGCCTCGAAAACTTCACAGGAAAATAAAACAAAAAACCGCTGAAAGTCAGTGGTTTTTTTATGCGTTTGACCGAATTCAATTTATAAGGTCAAATTTTGTATAAGCAGCGATTTTTGCCGGAATTTTAATGCCGTCTTCTGTTTGGTTATTTTCCAGAAGTGCGGCCATAATTCGGGGTAAAGCCAAAGCAGAGCCGTTCAGGGTATGAACGAGCTGTGTTTTTCCGTCGCTTTTATATCTGCATTTCAACCGGTTTGCCTGAAAAGTTTCGAAATTTGATACAGAAGAAACTTCCAGCCATTTTTCCTGAGCAGCACTCCAAACCTCAAAATCGTAAGTCATGGATGAAGTGAAGCCCATATCTCCGCCACAAAGCCTTAAAACCCGGAAAGGCAGTTCAAGGTCTGTTAAAAGTGATTTAACGTGCTCAACCATCTCTTCGAGGGCTGCATAGGAGTTTTCAGGCTTTTCCAGCCTTACAATTTCCACTTTTTCGAATTGGTGGAGCCTGTTTAGACCACGCACATGAGCGCCGTAGCTACCTGCTTCCCGTCGGTAACATTGGGAAAATGCAGTATTTCTTATAGGGAGGTCTTTTTCATCGAGCAAAACATCGCGGTACAAATTTGTTACCGGAACTTCCGCAGTGGGTATCAGATACAGATTGTCTTCATTTGCGAAATACATCTGCCCCTCTTTGTCCGGAAGTTGTCCGGTTCCGTAACCTGAAGCCTCGTTCACCACATGCGGTGGGTTGACTTCCAGATAACCGGCATCCGTATTCTGATCTAAAAAATACTGCACTAAAGATCTCTGTAGTCGAGCTCCTTTTCCGAAATAAACTGGAAAACCTGCTCCGGCAATTTTTACACCGAGTTCAAAGTCAATCAAACTGTATTTTTTTGCGAGTTCCCAGTGTGGAATGGCACCTTCGCCTAAACCTTGTATGTCGTGGGATTGAAAAATGATTTCATTATCTTCTGCTGAAGTTCCTGCAACCACCTTTTCATAAGGGATGTTCGGAATGAGGTAAAGGATTTCAAGCAGTTTTGCTTCCGCATCTTTTAATTTTTGCTGAAGTTCCTGGGAGTTTTCCTTAAATTCTGCTGTTTTTGATTTTGCGGCTTCGGCTTCCTCTTTTTTACCTTCTTTCATCAGAATCCCGATTTCTTTCGAAATTTTATTCATCTCCGCCAGGTTCTGGTCGAGTGCGAACTGGTATTTTTTTCTTTCATCATCGGTTTCAATGGCGCTCTCCACCAAATCCAGCTGTCTGAAATTCCTTTTGTTTAAACCTTGCAGAACGCGCTCTTTGTTTTCGCGCAAAAAATTAACCTGTAACATCGTAAAATAATTGATAATTGATAAATGAAGTCCGAACGCTCTGTCGGCCAGTAAAGTGAGGCAAATTTACAATTTTAAACTTTCCCGAACGGAAATTTATTTCTGGATTTTAATAACATTGGGTGCTCCTTCTACTTTCGTAAAAGACAGAACTCCGTTATACCAGACTTTTGATATCTGAAAAAGAGTGGAAGAAAAGTGATATTGAAGAGTAAGCGTGTCATTCGTTACGACCTGCGTGGAATCATTGATTTTTTTGGTAAGATTCAGGGCGATTTTTGATTCGTAAGTTTTGAAATCGGCGGTAGAATCGATTCTTATTCTTCTCGCTCCGGCAATATATTCCAGATAACTGTGCAGGTCGGCATCTTTTTTAATACTAAAGGGAGCCGGTGCGTTGTCGGTAAGCCCGTTGATATCGTTCATCGCTACATTGATGTAAGCTCCCGGAAGAGAGGCATCAAGCATGTCGGTTCCTGCAGAATCAATGTACAGTTGAAGCGTCTGATCGATCCGTTGAATTTCATCATCATTTCCTCTGCAGGAAAGCAGCACAAAAAGAACGGTGCAGAAACCAAAAAAAGCATTTTTCATAAAAACAAAGATAATTTATTTTAAAGATTTCAGATAATGCCGGAATGCGAAAAGCAACAGCAAGCCGGAAATCAACATGCTCAATGTAAGACTTAATGCCATTCCCTTGATTCCTGCTTCGGGAACCAAAAACCAGGAAATGACCAGTAAGCTTAACAGCGAAAAAGCCGAAACTGCAGTGTTAATTTTCATTTTTCCCACAGCGGAAAGCAGATTTCCATACAGATTCCGCAAAAGCATATTGAGACAGAAGCCGGCCAATAACAAGGCGAAAATGAGTGAATTATCAGTATATTTTGCACTGAAAAAAAGATGCAGAATCTCTTCCGTACAGAAAAAGCCAACTGCGAAAATGATGATAGTGAGCGGAATGAAAATTCTGTAATAATTGGAAATGTACTGCTTCAGGAAGTTTTTATCCTGATAGTTCCGGGCTAAAGTTGGAAAATCACTCTGCATAAACGTCAAGGCAAGAAAAGTAATGTTCGCAGGAATCAGGATGGCAACTTTATAATTGGCTACCGCATTTTCATTCGTGAGAAAACTCAGAAAAAGAACATCAGCAGAAAAAAGCATGTCGGAAAGCAGTGCGGTTGCAGAAGCGTGAAGCCCGTAATTCCAGATTTCCTTTTTCTTAAAACTAAAAATTTCGTTTGAATGATGAAGCAAATCCCTTCTGTACCAAAAAAAGCAGAGAAAAGGTGTAACCGCCATTGCGACAAGATATCCTTTGAGTCCAAAAGAATAAGAAAGCGCAAGAAGCAGGACAAGCCCGGAAATATTCACGAAATTGCTGACGCGGGCAAAACCTCTGTTATTGCTGTTAATTCTGAGTTCCGACTGAATGTGGTTGAGAAAGAAGAAGCCAACGAGCCGCACTCCAAAAAAAAGAAACATCAGCACAATGTCCTCATATTTTTCCACGAAGAAAAAACTGACCACCATAAAAACGATGCTCAGTAAGATCTGATACCTGAATCCCGTAACCAGCAGGTATTTGGAGAGCGCTTTTTTGCCTGAAGAACCCTCAGCAAGCGAACCGAACCGCAGCAAACTTTGCTGGCTTCCGAAACCGCTGAACGGCGCAAAAATGGCAAAGACAGATGCGACGATGCTCAATACGCCAAATTCATTTTCCGGCAAAAGACGGATGACGAATAATGAACCCAGAAATGCGCAGAGTTTTGCAACCAGAAGCGAAAGGAAAACATGCTGTCCCTTATTCTGTAAAAAGCTTCGCAAAAATTCCTGCAGGTTTTTCACTTTAAAAATAGAGTTTAAATACCGATAAAATATTTACGGCCTGGGATTTTGAATAAAAATCAGCGGAATCGAAAAGTTTCAGAAGATCTGCTGAAAGTTCAGGATAGGACTCCACGCGGTATAAATTCTCATCAAAATATTTCCGATAATAATTCTGAATATCAGCATCACTGTCAAAATAGTACTGATAAGGATACATGCTGGATTTTTGAGGCGTCTTAAGGATTTTATCGTGTGCGATTTTAAAACCTCTTTTTACCACCTGATCGCCAAATGCTGTTTTCCATTTCGCATCCGGCTTCATCAGCGTGCGTTCCCAGCGGTATTTTGTAGCTTCAGGACAATACTTCGCGATCCATTCCAAATAAAAGTGATGGTTATACTTCCATGCTTCGGGAAGTGAAATGGCCAGTTTCAGAAACTCTTTAGTCATGAACGGCGAAGTTTGATAACGCTTCTCCTGAAAAACATGTGCGCCCAGGACGGTACGGTTGTACGCGATATTCCGGAGAAGAAAAAGTTCTTCGGTTTCATGTTTTTTCAGAATTTCCTTGAGAGAGTCTTGAACTTTTGGCAAAAATTTATGGTTTTGAACAATCTTAAAGTAACCGGGCTTTTTTCTCTCGGGACCGGTGAGAAAACCTCCTAAAACCCCGTCGCCAATCTGTCCGCTGTGGAAAAGTGCAAAATTTTCATACTGAATATTTTCCACCGCGTGCTTCACATGAATTCCACCTGTAAAAAAAACCATGCCTTCAGAAATTTCGGTCAGTTCATCAATTTTTTTTAAATATATACCGCCATCCAGAGGAATAAATTCATAATGAAGATCATAATCCTGCGCGATCTTTCGGGAAATGGTGTGGTCGAGGTAATCGGTTTGCGAAAAGCACAGAACATTTTGCGGTATCTGACCGTTTTTTAAAGCGTAAAGCATGGCGATGCGGCTGTCTAAACCACCACTTAAAAGCGCCAGATGATTGGTATTGAGTTCAGTGTCTTTTTCGTATTCCATCTGTACTGAATCCGTGAAGATTTGGTGTATCGCATCAATCGCTGCGCTTTTTCCGTTTGAAAAAACCGGCGTTTCAGCAATATTGAAATAAGGTTTTTCCACTATTTTTAAAATGGAACACTCGATTTCTATATAATGCCCGTCCAGAACCTTGAAAATATTTTCAATTGGGGTTTTGTTTTCCGGTAAATTACTGAAACACAGGAACTGATAGATTGACTCAATATTGGGCTGTGTTCTGATTCCTGAATACTGAAGCGTTTTATTCAGGCGAACCAGACTGGAATCGATGAAGATTTTATCTTGAAATATTCCGTAAAAAACGCGTTGCGTAGAGGTGATATTGGTGAAGGCATAGATTTTTTTCAGACTTTTATCGAAAATAAAACCGCGGTATTCACCTTCAAATTCCTTGATCAGATTTTCTTTTTTGTTAAGATAAAGTTCGCGAATCAGGGTTTCAAAATCCTTTACTGCGTGATCATTCAGTAATTTCTTTTTATTGAGGAGTACCCCTTCCAACAGAAACTCAAATTGATCTGTCTGCAGATAGCAATTGTCATAATCTTCTGAAATAAAAGATTGGATATCGGTTTCTTGTTCTGAAATGGTGATGGAAAATCCTTTCTGCATCTTTTTATCAATAATACTGAATAGTTTTTCAGAGTGTTAAAATACTGAATTTATAGGTACAAATCTAGGATCCGGTTGAATCGAGAATTTCCCTGTAAATTAAATCAAATTTCCGTGCAATTTCTTCCATCGAGAAACGGTTGACCACTTCATCATGCAGTTTTTGAGGTGAAGCGAAGTTTAATTCTTTTTTCAGAACTTTTTTCATGGCTTCAAATAATTCCTCTTCCGACGGCGAGATTAACATTCCGTTTGAATCATTGATGATTTCCGGAATGCCACCCACATTGGTCGCAATTGCAGCTGTTCCTGCGGAAAGTGATTCAAGCAAAACGCACGGAAAATTCTCGTACTCGCTGAAAAGAATAAAACAGTCACTGCTGCGCATTTTTTCGGAAACTTCATTCAGAGTTAGCAACGGAAAAGTTTTAATAAAATGGCTTGCTAGTTTTTCTCTGATTAATTTATTTATACTTTCCACATCACCGTCACCGCCGATCTGCAGTTCGAAATCGGGGATTTCGGCGTAAAGACGACAGGCCGTGTTGATGATTCCTTCGGGATTTTTAAGTTTGACTAAGTTGGAGATATGAAGAAACACAAACCGATCATTTTTATGCTCTTTCACCTGAAAAAGATCAGTGTCGACAACATTTTCAACAACTCTCATTTTGTTTTGCAAGCCAATTGCTTTCAGGTCCTTCATCAGAAAATGGCTCACCGGTATAATTAATGAAGCGTTTTTCGCAATATTTTTTGCCACAAAAAGCTGGGACTGGGAAAGTTTGTGACGGTTGATCTCGAGGAATGCCGACCAGTGTTCCGTTACAACAAACGGAATTTTGATTTTTTTTTTCAGATAAACAGCAAAAAGCATGGAATTATGTAGCACGTTTGCATGCACAAGATCCGGTTTCTCCAACTTTGCAAACCCTTTTTTATAGGCCTGCATACGTCTCGTGAAATTCAGCAAAGGATTTTGGGTATTTCTGTAGTAAACAACAAGGGTTTTTATACCATTAATCATTTTTTCATCGAATACAAATTTTTCTTTTTGTTGAGAATCGCCGATTGTATGAAGGATCTGCACATCATGAATTCGGGAAACGGCCTCCGCATGACGCTGTACGAAATTCCCGTTAGTAGGCTCTAATTTATTGGGGAACCAGGAAGAAATGAAGAGGATTTTGTAGCGCATGATTTTATGAAACAAAATTAGGTAATTTATTTCAGCCAAAAAAAGCCTGGAAAATTCAGACTTTATTTATACTTTCAGCTTATCCACATAAATTCCGGCCCAGCTTTTTTTCAGAGGCAGCAAAAAATCACTTAAAAAAGCGACGTAAGTGTTTTTTGAAAAGTCGAATACTTCAATATCGGTAGAAATCAGGCCTTCTTTCAAACCTTTTCTGAAATCCTGAAGTTTCATGGTTTTCATTTCACCGTTTTCCACGAAACTGGCTTTCATGCGGTCGAAAAATCCCAGCTCGAATTCCTGATCGATTGCTCTCATCACCCCGCCTAAAGCATCAATAGAACAGCCCGACGCGGCTTCTTTTTCCTCATCAACACACACGACGATAAACTGATTTTTTTCAATTTTGAACGAAGAGGAGAGTGGTTTGCCATGCGCGGCCCACGTTGCGAGAAAATCGTATAATTTTTCAGTAATAACCTTGCTTTCTTTGGAGGTAAAAGGTCGCGACGCCGGGTAAATAATGACGCGGTAATCGCTGGTTTCGACTATAGTGGATTCTTCAATTTTCATTTTAAATAGATTTTAGATGCCAGACTCAAGATTCAAGACTGAATTAAATTTTTAAAAAAATCTGGTGTCTGATATCTGGTGTCTTTTTTATAAATCGTCTGCTTCCCCCAAAAGCTCAACGATATCTTTCACGGTAACTTCGGTATTTTTATTGAAATGCTTCACACCGTCGGTCATCATGGTGTTGCAGAATGGGCAGCCCGTTGCAATGATATTCGGTGATTCAGACAAAGCTTCCTCGGTTCTTTCAACATTGATGTCTTTGTTGCCTTTTTCGGGTTCCTTGAACATCTGTGCACCGCCCGCTCCGCAGCAAAGTCCATTGGTTTTGCAGCGTTTCATTTCTACAAGCTCGGCATCCAGTTTTTCAAGAAGCATTCTTGGCGCCTCGTATTCATCATTTCCTCTACCGAGATAACACGGGTCGTGAAAAGTAATTTTTTTTCCCTTGAAACTGCCGCCTTCAATTTTGAGCCGTCCTTCTTCCATCAGCTGTTTCAGGAACTGCGTGTGGTGAATGACTTCGTAATTTCCGCCTAAGTTCGGGTATTCGTTTTTCAAAGTATTAAAACAGTGCGGACAGGCCGTTACAATTTTTTTTACTGCGTAAGCGTTCAAAATTTCGATATTGGTTAGAGCCATCATCTGGAATACGAATTCGTTTCCTGCACGTTTTGCCGGATCACCGGTGCAGCTTTCTTCAGGCCCTAAAACCGCAAATTCCACATTGATTTTATTAAGAATTTTGCAGAAAGCACGCGTAATTTTTTTTGCGCGGTCGTCAAAACTTCCGGCGCAGCCTACCCAAAACAGGACTTCGGGAGATTTTCCTTCGGCAGCATAATCTGCCATTGTTTTTATAGTGAAATCCATTATTTAATTTGCTAATTAGTTGATTTGATGAGGTACTGCTTCTTCTAAATTCAAAAAAATCACATCATCATATTTTCAAATCATCATCTTACTCCGTTGCCCATTTCAAACGATCAGCCTGATTATACTGCCACGGTGCGGCATTGTTTTCAACGTTCGTCATCATCAGATTGAGTTCCTGTGGTGCTGCCGACTGTTCCATAACCAAAAATCTACGCATTTCAGTAATGATTGATAAAGGGTCAATCAGAATAGGACATGCTTCAACACAAGCATTACAAGTGGTACAAGCCCAAAGTTCCTCTCTCTGAATATGATCATCAAGCAGTTTTTTGCCGTCATCCACAAATTTTCCGTTTTTATTGATGTTTTTTGCCACTTCTTCAATCCGGTCGCGCGTGTCCATCATGATTTTACGTGGCGAAAGTTTTTTGCCGGTAATATTGGCCGGACAAACAGCGGTACATCTTCCGCATTCTGTGCATGAATAAGCATTGAGCAATTGAACCTGATTCAGGTCAAAAATATCATTCGCCCCGAATTTATCAGGAACTGCATTAGGATCAGCTTCCGGCTGCGCTGCATAAGGATCTGCATTCGGATCCATCATGAGTTTGATTTCAGCGGTTACCGAAGCCAAATTATTGAATTTTCCTTTCGGCTGCAAGTTTGCGAACCAGGTATTCGGGAAAGCGAGTAAAATATGTAGGTGTTTGGAATAATACAGATAATTCATGAAGAAAAGAATCCCAATGAAGTGAAACCACCATGCGCCTCTTTCCACTAACGACAGTGTTCCGTCGCCGGAGCTTTGAAAAAGGGGTGCAAGAACGTTTGATGACACCGGAAAACTGCCGTGTGCTGCTAAACTGCCTTTTTGCTGAAGAACCCAGTCGGATGCATTCATCGTAAAAAAAGCAACCATCAAAGCAAATTCAATAATCAAAATCCAGTTTGCATCATTCTTTGGCCAGCCGAAAAGCTCCTTCATATTGAGCCTCTTCACTCCGTAAAAATTTCTTCGGATAAAGAAAAGAACCACTGCAATTATTACCAAAGCAGCAAGAACTTCCAGCGTAGCGGTAAAAATTCCGTACAAAGTATCGCCGAAGATACCGGCTAAAAAACGGTGAGTGCCGAAGATTCCGTCAACGATAATTTCGAGCAGCTCAATGTTGATAATTACAAAACCAACGTACACAATCATGTGCAGAAATCCTGCTATAGGGCGTTTTGCCATTTTGCTCTGTCCGAGGGCAACTTTACCCATCGTTGCCCATCGTACTGCAGTTTGATCAGTCCTGTCGATTTTTTTCCCGAGGCGGATGTTCCGGTAGATTTCTTTTAAACTTTTGAAAAAAAGTCCGAAACCCACAATAAGGGCTATGAAGAAAATAATATTGTCAATATATTGCATATTGAAAGGTTTTTAGTCTTTAGGCGTGCTGTTTTTTCCGAATACTGAGAAATTGAGATATCGTTTTGGATTGGCTTTTAAATCCAGGATCAGGCTGTTAAGGTTCGAAGAAGATTCGTTCAAATTCCGGTACAGTTCTTCGTCTTTTGCCAGTTTCCCAAGAGAACCTTCGCCATTTTGGATTCCTGAAATTACGCCGTTAAGTTTATCGGCAGTGGTGCTTAATTTATCAATCGTATTGTTGAGTTTTTTCACATCAACTTCATCTGCAACTCTTCCGTATTTATCAATGGCAGTTTTAGCGCTGATTGTGGCTAAATTGGCATTGTCGAGCATTCTTTGAATTCTGGGATCGTTGTTGGTGATTAAAGCGTTGGTCTGGCGTGAAGTTCCTTCGAAAGCGGCAACAGTACGGTTTAAATTCGTCAGCAACGCGCGGATTTCTGCTCTGTTTCTTTCATCAAGAATCTGGTTGGTACTTGCCATTACCGAATCTACCTTTAATAAAACGCCCTGCAGCTGATCTTTAACAGGCTCTACCTGTTTGGAGATGTTGCTTAGCATGGAAAGTTTGTAATTTCCGGAAAGCGTATCACCGTCTTTCGCCTGAGCGCCGCCGTAAGCCAGATTAATTCTGACTTCTTTTGCCGTCATAATTCCGGGTTCGAAAATCTCGACCGTCGATTTTTTTGCAAATTCAAAATCATTGTCTACAGAAATCTGCACCACAAAATGAATCCGTCCATCTTTTTGAGTAATTGGGATGATTTTATCAACTTGTCCAACACGTAAACCGTTGATGGACACTTTGCTGGAAGCTTCCAGGCCTTCAACATTTTCGTATTTTGCAAAGAATATATTGTCAGTCGTAAAAAGGCTTTTACCTTTCATAAACTGAAATAGTAGGACAAATCCTATGATGGCTATAAGGGCGATAGCGCCTGCTTTTATTTCTTTACTGAATTTCACTTTTTTGTTCTTTTATTGAGCAAATATAATACTTTTTAATTCAATACTTTCTCTGGTGAATTGAGTAAGAAAAAATAAAAGCGACAGATACTGCCGCTTTTATTTAGTTGATATGTTTCAGGTATTACTGTTGGGTCTGACCCACATTCCATACCTCAATTCTGTAATCTTCGATTTTTGAATTGTCCTGAAGACTTTTCATAAACTGCTGGCCGAACATCTGTGAATTCTGCTGTGTAATTCCCTCGGTAATCTGTTTGAGGTCTCCAGGCTGTTTGTTTACTGTTTCTGATTTTTTCACCAAAACATAAACCCCGGTCATTCCTTCAACAGGATTCGATACTTTACCTTTCGCTACTCCAAATGCGGCTCCTGCAACTTTCGGCTCCATAGCTCCTGCAACTGAAGGATTCAGCAGATTAACCTGAGCGGATTGTTTAGCCGTCGCAAATAATTTTGCGATCTGATCAAGGCTTGTTGCCTTAGCAGCCGTTATTTTTTCAGCGATTTTTTTCGCAGCAAGTTGGTTTTTAACAATCGGCTCTATCTGGTCTCTTACCGATTCGGGATCAGCAAGTCCTCTTTCCTGTTTTCCGTTAAGGAATGCAACAATCTTGTCGCCAGTTCCTTCCACAGTAAAGAACTCCGTGTCATTTTTCTCTCTTTTTTTGTCGAAAGCCCAGGAAATGATTTCTTCATCTTTATCTGTTCCAAGACCTTGAAGCTGTCCGTCGAATCGTTTTACTGATTTCGGATTTGAGAATGCATAGTTTCCTTTTTTGGCAATATTTACAAAATCGTTGAATGATTTTCCCTGAACCTGCTGAATAAATCTTCTCGCGTTTCTGTCAACAGTGGATTCCGTCTGTTCTGAAGGTTTGATGGCTTTTACAAGGTTGGCAACTTTATAAGTCATTGCGCCTGCCTTTTTATCCTGAATGTTGATGATGTGGTATCCGAACTGGGTTTCTACAACTTCAGTAGCACCTTTACCATTGTTTTTCAGGAAGGCAAGAAATTCCGGTACGAAAGGAGTTTCAGGAGTTGTCCAGCCAACGCTTCCGCCCTGCTGTGCAGAACCAGGATCTGATGAATATTTTAAAAAGTCTGCAAATTTATTAGGATCAGCTTTTACAGCGGCTCCGATAGAATCTGCCAGTTTTTTCGCCTCTTCTTTGCTTCTTGTTTCACTGGCTCCTGCCTGGTTACCTTTGTAAGAAACCAAAATATGTCTTGACAGTGTAGAGTCTGAAGTTTTCTTGTCTAAAAGTTTAGAAACTACGTAGAAATTCTGCTCCTTATAAGGGCCGAAAACCTGTCCTACTGCGGCAGTTGGAACCTGCGCCTGAATGGTCTGTGGCAATTGATTAGGACTGTAATACTGATTGTTGAAGGGCATATCTGAATTCAAAGTAACGAACATAGAATCGTTCGCGGTATTCTGAAAGTTTTCTTTTCCTTCGCTAGCTTCAGTTCCTGCAGCATACAGTTTGGTGATTTCTTTAAGCGCTGCAGAATCATCTGCTGCACTTGGCTGTGCCGGAAAATAAACCAATCCTAAATTTCTGCTTGGTTCTGTTTTATACATAACAGGATGCAGGTCGATATATTTCTTCAGATCTTCCGTCGTAACCTTAATTGGATTTTTCTGAAGATATGTTGTGTAATCTACTTTAACAAAATCGATGTCTGCAAGCTGATCTCTCTGCTTCATCATTTCTTCTGCTTCTTTTTTTCCGGTGGTGATTCCGGTAGAGATATTGGCAAAAACCTGTCTTGCCATCATTCGGTATTCAATGGCTTTTCGGGTCTTCATCCACTGGTTGTAGGATTCCACGTTTCCGCTTTTTTGAAGTTCCTCCACCTGCTTTTTGATTTCCTGAAGTTTGAAATTGCCTTTTTCGTCGAAATTCTGTTTGTTTTGAGCAAACATAGGATCATATTGAAGTTGATTCCAGAACAGGTCATCATTCATCTCCATGCCCATTTTTTCAAACTGCTGCTGGATGAGTTTCGACTGCACCAACATTTGCCAAGCCTGTTCTTCCAGACCGGTTGTAGGTTGACCCTGTTGCTGAGCCTGCTGCTGCATGATGAAGAGTTGATCGTTATATTCTTCTCTTGTAATTTTTTCTCCGTTCACCTTTCCAAGAATATCAGGATTCTTTCCCAATACCTTATCAATACTTTCCGGATTTACCAAAAACGCCAAAAGCGCAATTGCAATTACTCCCATCAAAAGCCAAGGACGCTTTCTAATTTCTCCTAAAACTGCCATTTTGTATTTAATTTTATCAGTGTGCGAAAATACACATTTTTAACAGATTAAGAAAAATTTTAAAGATTTATCTAAAGATTTTGTTGAATAATGGAAATTTTGTCTAATTTTTTCCTTGGCATAATGCTTGCGAAATTAGTAATGCCTTTATTTTAAAGCAATTTTCAAATCGTTTTCGGAGAATTGCCGGTTAACCCTTTAATTAAAATGACAATTTGTCATTCAAAAATATTATGACAGAATTTGAAGATATCAGTTTTGATGAAATTATAAATGACGGTTTCAGCATTGTTGCCGAAGAGATCAACCTCGATGAAATGCATCAGTCATTAAATGAGGAACAGATCATTTTCCCCATTTTACCGGTAAGAAATATGGTGATGTTTCCAAAAGTAGTCATTCCGATTACTGCCGGCAGAACAATGTCCATCAAACTTCTTGAAGATGCCCAGAATAACAATGAACTCATTGGAATTCTGAGCCAGAACAATTCAGCAATCGAAAATCCTACCGAAAAGGACCTTTTTCAGGTTGGAACCTTAGCCAAAATCATCAAAATCATTAAACTTCCAGAAGGAAATGTAACGGCTATCACAAAAGGCTATCAGCGTTTTAAAATCAAGAATTTCACCGCTTCAAAACCGTATTTTAAAGCAGAAATCACAAAACTTAAAGATACTTCGACCAAGAAAAAGGAAGAATACATTGCGCTTCTGGAGAACATCAAGGACATGGCGTTGAAAATCATTGAGCTGGATCCGAATATTCCGAATGCCGCCAACTTCGCAGTCAAAAACATGAATGATAATGAGGATCTGCTGAATTTTATCTGCACCAATGCGAATTTCACTTCGTTGGACAAACAGATGCTTCTTGAGGAAAAAAGCCTCTTAATCCGAGCGGAGAAATGTTATGAACTGATGCATGAAGATTACCGCAAACTGGATTTGAGGAATCAGATTCATCAGAAAACCAACCGCGAACTCGATAAAAGCCAAAGGGAATATTTTCTGAACCAACAAATCAGAACGATTCAGGAAGAACTGGGCGGCGGCCCCGAATCGGATGTGGAAGAACTGCTTTTGAAAGCAAAAACGATCAAATGGAATGAAGAAGTCGAAATTCATTTTCAGAAGGAGATCGGACGACTTCAGAGACAGAATCCCAATTCTCCGGATTACAACGTACAGCGGAATTATCTGGATTTTTTCACCGATCTGCCCTGGGAAACCTACTCCAAGGATGTTTTCGACATCAGCAAAGCCGAAAAAGTTCTGGATAAAGCCCATTTCGGTCTCGAAGACATCAAAAAAAGAATTCTCGAACACATGGCGGTTCTGAAACTCAAAAACAACATGAAATCTCCGATTTTATGTTTGGTGGGTCCTCCCGGAGTTGGGAAAACTTCTTTGGGAAAATCGGTTGCTGATGCGCTCGGAAGGAAATATGTGCGCGTTTCGTTGGGCGGTCTCCACGATGAATCTGAAATCCGCGGACATCGGAAAACCTATATCGGTGCAATGGCGGGGAGGATTCTGCAGTCTGTGAAAAAGTCCGGAACATCAAATCCGGTTATTGTTTTGGATGAGATTGACAAAATCGGGCAGGGCGTAAACGGTGATCCGAGTTCTGCGCTCCTTGAAGTGCTTGATCCTGAACAGAACAACGCTTTTTACGATAACTTTCTGGAAATGGGTTACGATCTTTCGAAGGTCATGTTTATTGCAACGGCAAATTCTCTTACCAATGTTCAGAGACCGCTTCTGGACCGTATGGAAATCATTGAAATCGCCGGATACACCCTCGAAGAGAAAGTAGAGATAGCCAAAAGACATTTAATTAAAAAACAGCAGGAAGAAAACGGTCTGAATTCAAAATCTTTCAGACTCGGAAATCCTGAACTCAAACACATCATCGACGCGCATACTTCTGAAAGCGGCGTCCGCGGACTTGAGAAACAGATTGCTTCAATAGCGCGATGGGTGGCGCTTCAGACCGCCATGGAAAAAGAATACGACCCAAAAATCACCGTTGAAAAAGTGGATGAAATACTCGGAGTTCCAAGACCGAAAGGGTTATCGGAAATTACAGGCGTTCCCGGTGTGGTAACAGGTTTAGCCTGGACTCAGGTTGGCGGCGACATTCTTTTTATCGAAAGTATTCTGAGCGAAGGAAAAGGAAATCTCACGATGACCGGAAATCTTGGAACGGTCATGAAGGAATCGGCCACAATCGCTTTGGAATACATTAAGGCCAAACATGACGAACTGGGAATTTCAGCGGAGGACATCCAAAAGAAAAATATCCACGTTCACGTTCCGGAAGGCGCCACACCGAAAGACGGACCTTCAGCAGGAATCGCGATGCTTACTTCCATTGTTTCGAGCTTCAAAAATAAAAAAGTGAAATCGCATCTTGCAATGACGGGCGAAATCACCCTCAGAGGAAAAGTGCTTCCGGTAGGTGGAATTAAAGAAAAACTGCTTGCCGCAGCCAGAGCCGGAATCACACACATCATCCTGTGCGAAGCCAACCGAAAAGATGTGGATGAAATCAAGAAAGATTATCTTAAAAATCTAAAGATCAGCTACGTAGAAAGAATGGAAGAAGTGGTTGAACTGGCCATTGAAAAATAAAAAAGATAGTTTTTTATACAAGTCCTTCATTTTTTGAAGGACTTTTTTTATCTTTATTTACCTAAAAACTATATTTATGAAAATTGTTAAACTTATTTTGTTCACGCTGTTCGGGCTGATGTTTATCAACGCCGGATTAGACAAATTTTTTCATTACATGCCTGTTCCAACCGATCTTCCGGAAGCCACACAGAAGGTTTTTGCCGCATTTATGCAAGTTCCGTGGCTTATGCCGCTCGTCGGAGCAATGGAATTAATCGGCGGCCTGCTCGTTATTTATCCAAAAACAAGAACTATAGGCGCAATAGTCCTGCTTCCAATTATGGTGGGAATCCTGGCCCAGAATTTCACAGTAGATCCTTCGGGTATGGGAATCGGTATTGCGGTGTTGCTTTTTATCATCAATCTTTGGATTCTGTTCGATAACAGGCATAAACTCAATGCGATTTTCAGCTGAGAAGTATTTTTTTACGTTATTTTACAAATATTCCTGAAATTTTTCAGGAATATTTTTTTACAAAATTCTCAAAATCATTCAGTTGCATTGCAAATTCACTTTACAGAAAACTTAAAAGTCCTTTACAAAAGTTACAGGAGATTCATACGCAAATTTGATTCAACAAATCCATAAAAATTTACGTTATGAAAAATTTAAATTCAAAAATCGCTTTGGGATTCCTGGTGCTGACTGCAGTTTTTTCCTGCAAAAAATATGAGCAGAACGGAGCTTCTCAGGAACTCATGTCTGTAAGTGACAGTGCTATGATTGTTTCCGACAGTATTTCCTCTGCCGCCACCATGCAGGTGAAGGACAAACAGTTTATCAAAACCGCCGATGTCAGCATGGAAGTAAAAGATGTCTATGATGCAACGGTGGCGATTGAAAAATCGCTTCAGGAACTCGGAGGATTCGTGACCTCGAGCCGGCTGAATTCTCAGATCATGTCTGAAGAAACGTTCAACACTTCCGATGAAAATGCGATGCTGGTACGGAAATTTCAAACCGAAAACTCAATGCAGGTTCGGGTCCCGACTGAAAAACTCGGAGCGCTGCTTCAGTTCATCAATGACAGGAAAATATTTCTGAATTCGAGGGTGATTCTTGCTGAAGATGTGACTTCCAACATCAAACTTGCTGAACTCGAAAGCCAAAGGACAAAAAAGACCCAGGAGAACATTTCCAAAATTAAAAATAACGTGGAAAAAGTAAAGGTAAGCGATCAAAACATGAGCGAAGGGAACTACCAAAAAGTTGCCGGTCTGGAGATGAGCGACCAATTGAAATACAGCACGGTAGACATTCATTTGAAAGAACCGGCAGTGCGAACTGCAGAAATTGCCGTTACGAACACCGTGAATATGGACAATAAATACAAATTCAATTTTCTGTTTGATTTGAAAAACGCTTCCGTTGAAGGTTTTTATCTGATCCAGAAAATAATTGTAGGCCTTGTTTCCATCTGGCCAATTCTGCTGATTGCTGGATTTCTTTTCTATTTTTTAAGGAAGAGAAAAACTAATGTAAAATTTCATGAAACCAATAGTCCGAAGTAGTTTTAGCAAATTTCAATATCTAGATGATGATCCTTGATTATTAGAAAACTTCATGTTACTTCAGCCTCCGGAATTTTCCGGAGGTTTTATTTTTGCGTAAATTTGCAACCTCAAAACAGTCTTTCTGGGCTGAATTAAAAGAATGTTATGCTGCCAAAAATAAATCCCACCCAAACCAACGCCTGGAAAGCGTTGAACAACCATTTTTCGCAGAATGATTTTGAACTGCGTTCGCTTTTTCAGTACAATCCCGACCGATTCCAGCAGTTTTCAGTGAAAAGAAAGGATTATCTTTTTGATTTTTCTAAAAATTTAATCGATGAAAAAACTTTTGGATTACTCCGGGATTTAGCGGACGAATGCGGCGTGAAACCTGCCATCGAAGCCATGTTTTCGGGAGAAAAGATCAATGAAACTGAAGGCAGAGCAGTACTTCATACGGCTTTACGGGATTTTTCGGATGATGAGATTCTCGTGGATGGTGAAAACATCAAGCCGGCCATTAAAAAAGTGCTGGATCAGATGAAAACATTCTCCGTAAAAGTGATTTCAGGACAACATAAAGGATTTTCAGACAAAGAAATTACCGATGTCGTTAATATCGGCATTGGCGGATCTGATTTGGGTCCGGTCATGGTCTGTTCGGCTTTGAAACATTTCAAAACCAGGCTGAATGTGCATTTCGTTTCGAATGTCGACGGAAACCATATCGCGGAGACGCTGAAAAACCTGAATCCCGAAACGACGCTCTTCATCATCGCATCAAAAACTTTTACCACGCAGGAAACCATGACCAATGCAGAATCTGCAAAATTCTGGTTCCTTAAAAATGGAAAACAGGAAGATGTGGCGAAACATTTCGTTGCACTTTCGACGAATACGGAAGCGGTGAAAAAATTTGGAATTGCTGAAGAGAATATTTTTGAATTCTGGGACTGGGTTGGCGGAAGATATTCGCTTTGGAGCGCCATTGGACTCAGCATTGTTCTCGCCGTGGGCTACGATAATTTTGAACAGCTGCTGAAAGGAGCAAACGAAACGGACGTTCATTTCCGAACGGCTGATTTCAAAGAAAATGTTCCGGTTTTAATGGCACTGCTGGGGATCTGGTACCGCAATTTTTATAATGCAGGCACCCATGCGGTTCTGCCTTACTCACAATACCTCGACCGCTTTCCCGCCTATCTCCAGCAGGGCGATATGGAAAGCAACGGAAAATGTGCAGACCGCAACGGAAATTTTGTGGAATATGAAACCGGTCCGGTTATTTGGGGAGAACCGGGAACCAACGGTCAGCACGCATTCTATCAGTTGATTCATCAGGGTACAGAGCTTATTCCTTCAGATTTTATCGCTTTTGTGAAATCGCCGAATCCGATTTCGGATCATCAGGAAAAATTACTGGCCAATTTTTTTGCGCAAACAGAAGCGCTGGCGTTCGGTAAAACACCGGTTGAAGCCCGGGAAGAACTGCTACAGTCGGGGAAATCGGAAGAAGAGGTAAAAAGACTCTGTAATTTCAAGGTCTTTCATGGAAACACCCCTACAAATTCATTGTTACTCAACGAACTGATTCCGTTTTCTTTAGGTCAGCTCATAGCGCTTTACGAACATAAAATTTTCGTTCAGGGCATTATCTGGAATGTTTTCAGTTTTGATCAGTTCGGAGTGGAACTCGGGAAGGTTTTGGCAGGTAAAATTCTTCCGGAGCTGGAAAGCAGTGAAAAAGTCACTTCACACGATTCTTCAACCAACGGTTTGATGAACTATTTTAAAGAGAATCAGTAAATTTGCAAATAATCTAAAGTAAAAATAAAATGGCAAGAATTCTGGACGGGCTGAAAGTTTCAAAAGAAATCAAAAAAGAAATCAGGGCAGATGTAGAGAAGATTCTGGAAGGCAACAGAAGACCGCCGCATTTGGTAGCGATTTTAGTAGGAAACAACGGCGCAAGCATGTCGTATGTCAACAATAAGATCCGGGACTGTAAAGAAGTGGGTTTCAAATCTTCTCTGGTTAAATTTCCGAGCACTGTTTCTGAGTCTGAACTTCTGGAAAAAATTGATGAACTGAACAGATCGAAAGATGTGGATGGGTTTATCGTTCAGTTGCCTTTGCCAAAACAGATCGATCAGGAAAAAATCATCATGGCGATTGACCCGAGAAAAGATGTCGATGGTTTTCATCCGGAAAATTTCGGAAAAATGGCGCTGGAAATGGACACGTTTCTTCCGGCAACCCCTTTCGGGATTCTTACTCTTTTGGAAAGATACCAGATCGATACGAAAGGAAAGCATTGTGTGATCATCGGCAGAAGCCGCATCGTCGGAAGACCGATGAGTATTCTGATGGGAAGAAAAGATTTTCCCGGGAACTCTACGGTGACACTCACGCATTCCTACACTCCCCATATTGACGAATTTACAAAAAACGCCGACATTGTGATCACGGCTTTGGGCGATCCTAATTTCCTGAAAGGTGATATGATAAAAAAGGGCGCGATTGTTATTGATGTGGGAATTACAAGAATCGAAGATGAGTCCGAAAAAGGATATAAACTCGTAGGCGATGTTGATTTTGAAAGCTGCAGCGAAAAAGCGGAAGCCATTACTCCTGTTCCGGGCGGCGTGGGTCCCATGACAAGGGCAATGCTCATGAAAAATACGATTTTGGCCTATAAAACTTCAGTATATAATGACTAAAGAAGAAGAAAATATTTTATTGCAACAAGGTAAAATGCTCCCGGTGATGGAGCATTTTTACACTTTGCAGGGTGAAGGTGCACACACCGGAAGAGCCGCGTATTTCATCCGTTTGGGTGGCTGCGATGTCGGCTGTCATTGGTGTGATGTAAAGGAAAGCTGGGATCCAAATCTTCATCCGCTGATGGACGCTGTCGAAATTGCTGAAACCGCTGCAAAATACTGCAAAACTGTGGTGTTGACAGGTGGAGAACCCCTGATGTGGAACCTGAATATTTTAACTACCAAACTGAAAGAACTCGGCTGCCAGATTCATATTGAAACTTCGGGAGCTTATGAAATGAGCGGAATTTTGGACTGGATCACCCTTTCTCCCAAAAAAACCGGCCTTCCGAAAGAATCCATCTATTCAAAAGCCAGCGAACTGAAGGTAATTATCTTCAATAACAGTGATTTTAAATTTGCTGAAGAACAGGCGGCGAAGGTTTCAGAAAACTGCAGGCTTTATCTTCAGAGCGAGTGGAGCAAAAGAGACGAGATTTATCCAAAAATCACCGACTTTATTCTGGCAAATCCGAAATGGCAGGCCTCTGTGCAGACGCATAAATATTTGAATATTCCCTAAATTGTTCTACATTAGCTTTCATAAATTTTTTTATGCAGAGAATCCGTTATTCCCGGTATTTCAAATCACTTTTCATCCTTCTTGATGTCTTAATTGTTGCAGGAGTTCTGGTGTTTTATTTTTCGCGGAGTTACGAACTGAAAATGGATCGGGAACAGTGGGAACAAAATGCCGTCTCGCTTGTTTTACTTACTTTTTTCTGGATTCTTTTAAGTGGCCGAACCAAACTCTACAGCATTCCGCGTAATTTGACTTATACATTGTATGTTGAAAGACTTCTCACGCATATTCTCATTTTTATTTTCGGGCTGATTCTTTTCGCAAAAGTAAGTGACAATGATTTTCTGAAGCAGGACCGTTATATCATTGCCCTTTCGCTATTTCTGGTCTTGAGTTTACTCAAATCCCTTATTTTCTTTACCTTAAAGTATATCCGGAGCCGGGGTTTGAATTACCGGAACGTGATGTTTTTGCAGGAAAATGAGTCTGCTGAGATTCTTAAGAATATTTTAAACGAAAGGAAAGACTACGGTTTCAGAATTTTCAATTATCCAAATAAAGAGTTTACCATCAATGAACTAATTGCTTTTTGGAAAGATAACGGTATCCACACGCTTTTTTTACCCACTGAAACCAGTTTAGATGCAACTTTTGAAAATGAAATTTTTCAGGCAGCGGAAATTCATAAAGTAAGGCTTTCTCTGATTCCCAATTTCATCCAGAATAATTTTTTCTCCTTTGATCTTGGATATATCGAAACACAGCCAGTGCTGACCCAGACCAAATATCCGCTGGATTTTTTGACCAATTATATTTTAAAAAGGGGCTTTGATATTGTTTTTTCCGCACTGATTCTGGTGGGAGTGTGCAGCTGGCTTTTCCCGTTGATTGCACTGCTCATTAAGATGGATAGCAAAGGACCGGTGTTTTTTCTGCAGAAAAGATATGGCTATCACGATGAGATTTTCAAGTGCTTTAAATTTAGGACAATGGTCGTGAACGACCGCTCTTCAACCCAAACCACCTGGGAAAATGACGTCCGGATTACCAAAATAGGAAAAATCCTGAGGAAGACAAGTCTGGATGAGATGCCTCAGTTCATCAATGTTTTGATGGGGAAAATGTCCGTGGTAGGACCAAGACCGCACATGCTTCTTGTAGATGAATTTTACAAGCCGAAGATCGGTCGTTATACTTTAAGAAGTTTTGTAAAACCGGGAATTACCGGATTGGCGCAGGTAAACGGATTGCGGGGTGATCACGGAGATATGAAAATACAGATGCACAAACGGATTCTTGCCGATTCATTTTATGTGCGAAACTGGACATTCGTTCTGGATCTGGTGATTATCCTGAAAACCGTTTTTCTGTTAATCGGCGGAGACAATAACGCAAAATAAATTGAAATCAATAATTAAAAAAAAGACTAATTTAGCAGAATGTTAAAAGAACTTTTTACCCGGATGGGGGAGTATATTATTCTCCTGGGTAAGATCATAAAAAGGCCCCAGAAAATTTCAGTGTTTTTAAAAATGCTGATGCGGGAAATCAATGATTTGGGCGTGAATTCCTTTGGACTGGTTATTTTTACCTCTATTTTCGTAGGGGCTGTTGTGGCTATTCAAATGTTCAACAACTTTCAGGCGTCCTCGTTTCCAATTCCGACATCATTTGTTGGATATGCGACAAAAGCAGTGCTCGTTCTGGAATTTTCACCGACTATTATCAGCCTGATTCTGGCCGGAAAAGTAGGTTCCTATATTGCTTCGAGTATTGGAACAATGAGGGTTACCGAACAGATTGACGCTTTGGATATTATGGGCGTAAATTCTCCCAATTTTTTAATATTGCCGAAAATCATTGCCTGTTTAATTTTCAATCCTTTATTGATCGCCATCAGTATTGTCTTCGGAATTGGTGGTGGTTATCTCGCGGGAATGCTTACCGGAAGCTGGTCAAAAGCCGATTATATCAACGGTATCCAGATGTATATGCCGAACCTTTTTGTGATTTATGCCTTTGCAAAAACCATTGTATTTGCATTTCTGATTGCTTCAATACCCGCATATTTCGGATATAATGTTAAAGGCGGATCGCTTGAAGTGGGTAGGGCTTCTACGCAGGCGGTAGTTTGGACGATGGTTTTCATCATCCTGTCTGAATTGATATTAACCCAACTAATTTTAAGCTGATGATTGAGGTAAAAGATTTAAGAAAAAGCTTTGAGGAGGTTGAGGTATTGAAAGGTATCACCACAACCCTGGAAACGGGAAAAGTCAACCTTATTATCGGGCAGAGTGGCTCGGGAAAGACTGTTTTTGTGAAAAGTCTGCTGAATGTTTACCAACCAACTTCAGGGGAAATTCTTTTTGACGGCCGCGACATCAATCAAATGGGTCGTGACGAAAAACAGACACTCCGTGCAGAAATCGGGATGGTATTTCAGGGCAGCGCGCTTTATGATTCCATGACGGTTGAAGAAAACATCATGTTCCCTCTGGACATGTTTACAAACCTCACTTTCCGGGAAAAAAAGAGGAGGGTTTTTGATGTCGTAGGCAGAGTACACCTCGATAAAGCGAACCGAAAATTTCCGTCAGAACTTTCCGGCGGTATGCAGAAAAGGGTAGCCATCGCCAGAGCGATCGTGAACAATCCCAAATACCTGTTCTGTGATGAGCCCAATTCGGGTCTGGATCCTTACACTGCCAATATCATTGATGATTTGCTGCTGGAAATTACAAAAGAATACAACACCACAACGATCATCAATACCCACGATATGAATTCGGTAATGACCATTGGCGAAAAAATTGTCTATTTGCGAATGGGAATCAAGGAATGGGAAGGAAATAAGGATATCCTGATTAATGCCGGCAATAAAAACCTCATCGATTTCGTTTATTCATCGGAATTGTTTAAGGAATTAAGAGAGTATTTTCTCGAAACCAACAAAACATCCATTGATAATATTATAACCAAACCCCCACAAAATGATAAAAATTTTTAGTGCACTTTGTATTGGACTTTCCGTCTTTGCAACAGCACAGATTTCAGTAGCCGCCAAGGCCAATTTATTGTTCCCGACGAGTTCTTCTTCATGGAAAAACATCTCCAATTCAGCGGTTGAAGCGTATGATAAGGACGGGAAAAACAATGTAGGTTTCAACGCAGGATTGTCTCTGAAGATGAATATCCTCAGTTCACTCTTCATCATGCCCGAAATTTACTACACGACTTTCAAGAATGAATTTACAGATCCGGTGACCAACACCACCTTTGAGGCAAAAAGCAACAGAGTTGATGTTCCCGTACTGGTAGGATACAAAGTACTTGGCGATAATTTAGGTGTCTTTCTTGGCCCGGTTGCTTCTTACAATCTTGCAGGAGATGATCAGTACAACGATTTCAAGGAAAATGCCCTGAAAGAATTTACGGTAGGTTTTCAGTTCGGAGCACAGCTTCAGATCAAAGATTTTATTGTAAACGGAAGATATGAAGGTGCTTTCAGCAATGACCAGCGCGATTTCATCAATAGCAATACGAATCAAACCATTAGATACGACAACCGTCCGAGTCTGTTTATACTGGGAGCAGGATATCAGTTCTAGAAAGTCGAAAATTCAGCTAAAAAAAGTTTATTGAAGTAATTCAATAAACTTTTTTATTTGGTCTGAATTCAATTCTGATTCAGAATTCTATTTTTCAGCGGCAGCCTGAGCGTTTCCTAAAATCTTTTCCAGAATTTTAAGGGTGATGAGGTACGTTGGTTTTACACCCGTTAATCCCAGTCCGCCCGATGATAATGTGGAGCCTGTTTCCAGAGGATTATCCGAAGCATAATAAGCATAACACACAAACAGATCCTGGGAAATATGATGGCGGATTTTAGAGGCTACCTGAATCGCTTTCTGATAATGCGCGCCTTCCATTTCGAGTCCTATTGCTTTCCACGAAGTATCCATGAAATATTTGAGGATATCCTTGTTCTGAAGTGAAGTTCCGAGCACCGTAATCATGGCGCCTTCATATGATTTCAGCTCTTCATCTTCAAAATCCGACAGTTTCAGGGCGTTTTCAAAAGAATAATTATCGGCAGTTCCTTCAAAAATATGGGAAGTCGGGATCATGATGTCTCCTTTTCCACCTGTTAAAATACCGGCTTTTCCCATAATGGAAACCGATTTCACCTTCATGGTATATATTTCTCCGTTGAAATCATACGGCCGAAGAAGTTCGTCCATCACTTCATAAGCCTGTTCGCCAAAAGCATAATCAAAAACCAGGATCACATCATCTCCGGAATATTTTATGCCTGTAAATGGCGTGTTTTTCAAATCGGTTTTTGATAAATCGATGATCTGAACATCAATATTGCTTCCGCTTTGGTCATCGATGTAAATTAAACCGGCGTTTTGGGAATGTTCGAGTACTTTTTCCTGAAGGGCTTTTTTATTTGAAATATCCTGATACAGTTTATAATCAACATTTTTCGTGGTTTTTTTGCCGAGCGCGTCGTTGGCATACAGCATGTTTTTCACCGAATGCATATTGGCCGAAATAATATGTAAAGGCCTCATGTGCAGATTATTCTCAGCGAGAATCTCTTTTACCTTGTTCGCCCATTTTTCTCCGAAAAAGTGGTGCCCAACCCTTTCGCGCAGGATGGCGGAAAAATGAACTTCACGTTCGCGAATCTTTTTAAAATCGTTGAAACTTTCGTTTCCGAGATAATAAATGATTTTGAAAAGCCTATCCGGATTTCCGTCATCACCAAAAGAGTTATACGCATTTAAGGTTTCATCAAAAGTCCTTCCCAAAAGGGATGAAAGATGAATCAGGGCTACTTCTTTTTCCTTCCGGCTGAACTGTTTTTCTCCTTTAGCCACTTCTTCAATGATTTTCCAGGCTCTTGTAGGTCTGTCGTTTTCATCGGCAATGAAGGCCAGATTTCTGATTTTATCAGCTTCAATATAAAGAAAAGTGAGGTGGGTCAGGATATCATAAATTTCAGAACGGCCGAGCAGAACTTCAATGTTCATCTGGTGTTCATCGATTCTGTAGCAGTTTCTCCGTCTTTTTTTCGGAACAATTACTTTAAAACTACCTTTTTCAAAACCTTCATCGGAGGTAAGGTGAATGAAAGAGCATTCTTCAATACCTTCCGGTAGCCTGTCGAGGACATACAGAAGCCCGTCCAGCTCAATTTTATTGGCAACGCCCATTGTTCCGTAAATTTCCGGATTGATGGTGGTAAGCAGTGTTCTTAAACTTTCTCCGGAGATGCCCGACGGTTTGAAAAAACCGCGATAGAAGAGGTGACGCATGGAAACATAAAGCCTTTCGATGGCTTCTGTTGTTTCTCTGGCCCTTGAATTTACCATAGATTATCTTTTGGCAAAGATAATACATCTGTTTGAAATCTGCTTAAACGGAAAATGAAGAAATTGTGTACCACAAACATTGCGCTATAAAAAAAGCAGTGTTAAAGATATATTAAAGTGATTCATACAGTTTGTCCCTACCATTATATTTGAGTAAATTTGAATCATAACATTTAAAATCAATAAATTATGTCATTTGAATTACCACAATTAAACTATGCTTATGACGCATTGGAGCCAGCCATTGACGCAAGAACAATGGAAATTCACCATACAAAACACCATCAAGCATATATTGATAACTTAAACAAAGCCATTGCAGGAACAGATCTGGAAGGGAAAACCATCGAAGAAATCTGCAAAACAGGAACCGATAAACCGGCAGTCCGTAACAACGGTGGCGGTCATTTTAACCACTCCCTTTTCTGGGAAATCCTTACGCCGGGCGGAAGCAAAGAACCAGTTGGAAATGTAAAAGCGGCTATTGAAGCTTTTGGAGGTTTCGAAAAATTTAAAACTGATTTTTCTGAAGCGGCTAAAACTAGATTCGGCTCCGGCTGGGCTTGGCTGTGCAAGAAAGATGATGGTTCGGTTACGGTTTGTTCTACGCCGAATCAGGACAATCCGCTGATGCCTGTTTCAGAATGCAAAGGAATTCCTGTTTTGGGACTCGATGTTTGGGAACACGCTTATTATTTAAATTATCAGAATAAAAGACCTGATTATGTGGCTGCTTTTTTCGACTTGATCAACTGGGATAAGGTGGAAGAAAAGTTCAACAAATAAGAAACAAATAATTTCTATTAAAAAAAGGTTCAGCAATGCTGAACCTTTTTGTTTTAGTTTGCATCGGCACCGCTCAGACTGGTCATCTTCAGGCCGTATTTCCATTTAACATAGGCAAAAACCTGATACAGTTTATATTCGAAGTTTAAGCCGTAGTTTTCATTTGGGTCATAATCAATGGAAGATTCAATGATGTTCGGATACCGCCCGGAATAATAATACGAATTCCATTCGCTTACGAGAAACCTGTTTTTCGTTTTCAGATAGCTTTCGGAGTACTGACTTGCCGGTTTGGCTATTGCATTTAAAAAATAGTCGTACTGAGTGTCAATGACCTGTAAATCCCATTCTCCATCTTCAGATTTGGAGGGTGTTAATGCGGCATTATCCTTATTTTTTTCGGGGGTGGTCTGTGATGTGCAGGCTGCTGTACATAAAAAGAAGAGCAGCGTGATCATAATATTTTTCATCTTTTTACGTAAAGTTAATAAAATAAAAAACCGAAGACTGCATCTTCGGTTTAATATGTAATTGATATTATTTACTTGGTTGTTGCATATTCTTTTTGCACGACTGATACTGCCGGAAAGTGGTCGCTGTATCCTCCTGTATACCGGTCACCGTCCCACGATCTGAACGGATAACCTTTCCACTGGCCCTGAGAATTTACAAGGTAAGAAGGCGCGTAAATCTCTGCTTTAAAAACAGAATAGGTTTTTGTGAGTTTTTCCGGGGAATAAAGGTTTTTTGAAACAATGATCTGGTCAAAAAGATTCGGTGCATCCCGGTAAGCCAAAGAAGCGACTCCTGCTTTGTATAGTTTGGTCATTAAATTATAGTAAGGAGTTTTGTCCGAAAGTTCGGAAACATCACCTACTGCGCCTAAATATTTCTTTAAACTAGGGCTCACAGGATCATCATTGAAATCTCCCATGGCGAATATTTTAATATTTGGGTCTTCTGCACGTAATTTATCCATTTCTTCTTTCAAAGCCGTGGCTGCAGCAATACGTCGAGGCAGTGAACGGGCTTCGCCGCCGCTTCGTGATGGCCAGTGATTCATAAAAACGGCAACTTTTTCACCGTCCAAAAGGCCTTTTACCACGAGAATATCGCGTGTATAGGTTCTTTTCCCTTCTTCATCAAAGATTTTAAGTTCTTTTTTATAATGTTCTGAAACCACAAATCTTTTTTTCTGATAGATCACAGCAATGTCGATCCCTCTTGCGTCATAGGAGTTGTAATGAATGATTCCGTAGTCGCTTTTTGCAAGGGCGGGCTGACTGATAAGGTCTTCAATGACCTTTCTGTTTTCCACTTCAATCAGGCCTACGAGTGCCGGATTGTCGTTAGTGTACTGTCTTCCGAGTTCGGAGATGACTTTGGCTTGATTCGCCAGTTTCTCGTTGTATTTCTCAGTATTCCAGTTTTTAGCACTGTTCGCAGTAAAATCATCAGCCAGAATTTGATATCTGATCACTTTTTTGCCTTTTAAAAGCTCATCGCTCCAAGGACCTTTATATTCTTCAGTGGTTTCGAGGTATTTTAAGGAATCAAGCGGAACGCTTCGGTGAAAGGCCGGATTGTGAATGTCTTTGGTCCCGTCAATATAGTCTGCCGAAGGAACAGTGTCCCATAGGTTTTCAACATTCAGAAATGCCACGGCTGCTCGCTTTACCTGTTTTTGCTGGGAAAAACAGAGGCTAAAACTGAACAGAATAATTAAAATTAAATATTTTTTCATTGGATGTTTAGATATTTTAAGGGTGTAAAATTAGTAATAATTTCCGTGGCGTACACTTAAATCTACAAAAAGGAATATTGAATTAACTTTTTTCCCAGTTTTAATACATCTTTAGAACTATTAACAATTATTAACACGAGTTTAATGAATAAAATGTTAAAACGCTTTAACTTAATAAAAATTAAGATTAAATTTGTTGCCCCTTAAAAAACTAGTATAAAAAAGGGAGAATTAAAAACATTGGCTATGATAAAAAAATTATCCTTAATCTCTTTGTTTACTTTGCTTCCGGCATCTTATTATTTTGCACAGACTACGGTGTATGCTTACATTAAAGACGCACAGGGAAAGGCGATTGAAAACGCGGAGATTGATCTTGCGCAGTCTGCCAACGATGTTACCGCAGACAAAATCGGGTACTTCCAGTTTGTTGATATGCAGCCGGGACATTATGTAATTACGGTTACAAAGCAAAACTTCGATTCAAAAATCATTGAATTTGATGTGAATGCCGATGAAAAAAGAAAAGATCTGGGAGTTATAAACCTTACCGTATCAGGAGCTGCAGAAGCCGGCGTAATGCTGATTGATGATTCCGCAAACGACACTGATGAAGGAGGTTCTTCCATGCAGCCAACCGTTGGCCTTTTGAGTTCCGGCCGTGATGCGTTCCAGAATGTAGCTGCTTTTGAACTTGGCGCATACTGGTTCCGGCCAAGAGGGATCGAAAACCGTTTTGAGGACGTTCTGTTCAACGGTGTTTCCATGTCAAAAAATGATGACGGAAGGATTGATTTCAGCAATTGGGGCGGACTTAATGATGTTACCCGATATCCTTACGAAAATGTAGACAATATTACCCCTTCAGAATATACGTTTGGGAATTTGGGAGGTGTTGTATATTACAATACAAGAGCTTCAAGCTACCGAAAACAGACTTCTTTAGCGTATTCCTTTACGAACCGGAGCTACTTTCACAGAGCAATGGCTACTTATTCCAGCGGATTGAGCAAAAACGGCTGGGCCTTTACGTTTTCAGGCAGCAGAAGATGGGCAGATGAAGGAGTTCTTGACGGAACTTACCAGGATTCGTATGCATATTTCGCGGCCATCGAAAAACAGTTCAGCAGCCGCCATGCCATCAACTTTACTGCGTTCGGATCTCCGACTTACAGAGCTTCCAATTCTCCAAATACCCAGCAAACGTATGATATCATGGGTAAAAACTACAATGCCTATTGGGGATGGCAGGATGGAGAGAAAAGAAACTCCCGAATCAGAAAAGTGTTTGAACCGATGTTTATGATTTCTGATTATTTAAAATTAGGAAAAACCAGCAACTGGAACAATACTATTTCCTATCAAGCCGGAAGAGACGCCAGAAGCCGACTCGACTGGTTCCGCGCTAAAGATCCCAATCCTACCTATTACCGAAAATTACCCGGATATTTTTTACAGTTAACAGATTCTGATGGTGGAGAACTTATTACGGCTGCGGAACAGCCGCTGTACAATGCAGAAGTACAAAGATGGCAAACCGATCCGAATGTCAGCCAGATCGACTGGAACTCACTTTACCAGGCAAATTATCTTCACCGTTATGACGATGCAGGCAACCCAACTGGTGCTGTTTATACCATTGTTGAAGATGTAAATGAAGATAAAACATTAAATTTCGTTTCGCACTTCGATACGAAACTGGCTTCTAACTGGAAACTGAACATTAACTTTAATTATCAGAACTTAAAGTCGGATAATTTCAGAGAAATGAAAGATCTTTTAGGCGCTTTTTATGCCACTGATCTCAATGGCTTTGATAATAATTCTCCTTATGATCTTGACAATCCGGACCGTAAAATTATGGTGGGTGACAGAACTCAGTATTCTTACGAGTTACTGAGAAATCAGTATGCTTTAAATGTTTCCACTGAAGTGGATTTCCCGAAATGGAATTTGGTGGCATCCGTATTCTCATCTTATTCTGAATCCCAGAGAGACGGTAATTTTAGAAATCCGTTATATTCTGACAGTAAAGGCAAGAGCGATGTTTTCAGCGCTTATGATGCGGGCATAAAAGGAAAAGTAACCTATAAAATCAACGGTAAAAACTTTATCGTATATAACGGAGCTTTATTCAGTCTGGCACCTACTTTAAATGAGATTTTCATTAACCCGCGCGTAACGAATCTTTTGACTCCGGATATAGAGAACCAAATCATTAATTCTAATGATTTGAGCTATATTATGAGGGGGCAGATTTTGAAATTAAGATTAAGTGGATATTATACTACCATGAATAATGCCACTGAAATTTCAAGATATTACGCCGACATTACCACTGGCTCAGGAGATAGCGGGAATGCTCTTATTGCTGAAGTTTTGAGCGGTATTAACAAAACATACAAAGGTCTTGAGTTAGGAGCAGAAGTTAAAATCACTCCTACCTTAAGCTCAACTGCGGTTGTAAGCTATGGTGACTATAGAATAACAAATAATCCTAAGGTTTCGAGCGCTGACGATTCGAATATAGAACGACAGGGAACTCCTATAAGAGAATGGGGAACAGCCAACATCAAAGACTATAAAATTGCAGGTACTCCTCAAAAAGGATATTCTTTAGGTTTGAGATATAATTCTACCAAATTCTGGTGGTTAGGAGCTTCGGCCAACTACCTGCAGGATCAATACCTTGATTTTTCCGCTTTGAACAAGACCGCTGCACTTTATACCGATCCATCTACAGGAGATAATTATAACGGTGTTACACCTGAATTAATAGACAGGATTACTGCACAGCAGAAATTTGAAGACCAGTTCATGTTAAATGCAAATGCAGGTAAATCATTCCTGTTTGGGAAATACAGAATGGGAGTTAGTTTAAGTGTGAACAATATCCTTAACAACCGCGAGTATGTGACCGGCGGTTTCGAGCAGGGCCGAAGCGTAAACTTCCCAGAAGCGTTGGCCGATTCGGGCCGAAAGTATCCTTACTTCGCACCAAAATTATGGTACGACAGAGGCACAACATTCTTTGCCAATGTTTATTTAAGATTTTAATTATAAAATACATCCAATGAAAAAATACAGTTCATTCTTAAAATTTTTATTTGTCGTTTTTGCTTCCTTTTTTATAACAGGATGTGTGCATGACGATAAATACAATGACCCGAATCTGGAAGGGTACCAGTGTCAGGATCTTACGGCTACCTTGACAATTGCACAGGTAAAGGCACTTCATGGAAGTGCAGCTTATGTTTTCCCGGCCAATTCAACCGCAGTAATGGAAGGGTATGTTTCGTCTTCCGACGAATCAGGTAACATCTATAAAACCATTTATATTCAGGACAGCCCTACAAATCCTACCCATGGTTTCACCATCAGTGTTGATGCGGTAAGTACATATACCCAATTTCCACAGGGATCTAAAATTTATATTAAATTAAATGATCTTGCATTGGGAACTTACGGCGGACTTGTACAGCTGGGTGTTCGGGATGCAGAAGCGATTAATACCGGTGCTGATGCAGTTTCCAGAATTCCTGAAAGCGCAGTTCCGGCTCACCTCTTCAGATCATGTACAATCAGAGAGAAAATTGTTCCGAAGATCCTGACTCTTGCCCAAATGTCTGCAAATACAAATCTTTTAGGTGCACTAATTCAGGTCGACAATGTGGAATTCACAAATAGAGCGCTGTGTTCTAACTTTGCTCCCGACGGTGTTACCGTAGACCGACAGATTGGACAGGGATGGAACAGTACTTCAAATCAGTATTTAAATACAGCAGTGGTAAGAAACAGTGGTTTCGCCTCATTTGCGAACCAGATCCTTCCGGCGGGGAATGGTAAGTTCGTGGGAATTTTCAGCAGGTTCAACTCCACTTATCAAATGTACATCAACAGGGTGACGGATCTTGATATGAAAACCTTCCCAAGACTCGATTTACTCACTTCTAATCCGTGTAACATTGATTTAACCACGGTTACGCCTAAAACTATTGCCGAAGTGAAGCAATTGTACACAGGCGCGTTAACGCAAATTTCGGGAACCTTTGTGGTGAAAGGAAAAGTAACTGCCAATGATGAAAGCGGAAATCTTTTTAAATATATCTACGTGGAAGATGCGACCGGCGGAATCCGTGTGAACATTAATAAAACGAATCTGTATCAGGACGCAAGATTCAAAGTGGGGAAGGAAGTTTATATTAAACTCAACAGTCTCTACATTGGCAACGTTAACGGCGAACTGCAGTTGGGTCAGCAGTTTGGCGCAAACGTCGGGCAAATTGCAGAAGCTGACGTATACAAAACGTTCTTCGATACCAATCTACCCATATCTGCTGTGGTTCCAACCGAAAAAACCATTACACAGCTAACCGCTGCCGATGTCGGTAAATGGATTAAAATTAAAAATCTTGAATTCATCAATGCTGATTTAGGGAAAAATTACGCTTCAGGCTCACCGACAAACCGTACTTTGAAAGACTGTTCCGGAAACACCATCCTATTAAGAACCAGCAATTTTGCTTCTTTTGCCGCTGCAGAAATTGATGGCGGACGTGGCGATGTATACGCGATTCTGAGTATTTTCAACGGAACTTATCAGTTGTGGATTCCAAAACAGATCCATGCCGATTTGGACAATCCACGTTGCGACGGAACGGTTCCGCCTACAAAACTCTTTATGGAAGATTTCCAGAATGGTTTGGGAACGTTCACCCAGCAAAGTATTTCAGGAACCCAGGCCTGGGCAACTTCAAACCAGGGAACTGGATCTAACTATTATGCAGTGATGAATGGCGCCAGTACAGCGAATGAAGACTGGCTCATATCGAAAGAAATTTCTCTGAACGGTTATGCTTCGTATTTCCTTTCATTCGATTCTGACGGTAGAGCAACTACTCCCGGAAATCCGTTGCAGGTCTTGATTACTGACAACTATACTGGTAATCCAACTACAACAACCTGGACTACTTTAAATGCACCTTTAGATACTGTTTTGGGCGCATTTGGATTTGCGAATTCAGGATTGGTCAGTTTGAATGCTTTTGCCAATAAAAATGTGAGAGTAGCCTTTAAGTATACGAATACAACCACTGCTTCAACAACGTGGGAAATCGATAATGTTAAAGTCTTAGGACAGTAGCCTTTAATATTTTTTCATCAACAAAAAAGACCGTCTTTTAAGACGGTCTTTTTTTTGAATCGAAATGAATGATTCTGATTAAACATATGGTTTTCAAACAAAATAATCCGGACCAATGGCCTGGATTATTTATTTGAATGGTATTTTTTTTAAAAACCTACTTCGTTTACTTCTTTTCCTCTCTGAAAATTCATCGTTTTCTGGTTGCCCTTGTAAGCGATGTTAACCAGATTAAACTGCTTCGGGAAAGTACTTAAAAGAATTGTATTTTTGATTTTAATCGTGCTGATCTCAGAAACCCCGCCGGTTTCAAAATATACATATACCGATTCGCCGTTGACCTGGCTTCCCGTAAAAGTGAGTGTTTTTGCAGAGCCGTTAATATAAACATCGAAATTATTGTTCACATATTTTTTTACTTCTGCTTCAAAACTCGCTGTACTGGGATTGATCTTTATGGCGTCCGAGATATGGTTGGTGTTCATTTTCGTGGTGAACTTCAGTGTTCTGCTGCCCTCCAGATAATCAACTTTAGTCATTGATGAATAAAAATCGGAAATTCCGAAGCTCATCATCATAAATAAAGTTAAAATTCCAAATATTCCTAAAAATTTATTCATTTTATTTTTTTAAATGATAGTAATCATTTGTTTGTATTTAGTCAAATAATGTGCCAACTAAAAGTTGACGTTAATCGTGTACTTATCATAAAACGCCTTTATATGGGCAACAGCTTCATCTGCGGTGTCCACAACACGGTAAAGGTTCAGGTCTTCTTCCGCAATCATTCCGCTTTCAAGCAAAGTATCTTTAAACCAGTCCAGAAGTCCACTCCAGAATTTTGTGCCAACCAGAACGATCGGAAACCGTGCGATTTTCGAGGTCTGGATCAATGTAATAGCTTCCGAAAGTTCATCCAAAGTCCCGAAACCGCCCGGCATCACGACGAAACCCTGAGAATATTTAATGAACATTACTTTTCGGACAAAAAAGTAATTGAAATCCAGAGAATAACTTTTATCAATATAAGGATTGAAGTGCTGCTCAAAAGGCAGATCAATATTCAGCCCGATAGATTTTCCTTTTGCGATTCTTGCGCCTTTGTTTCCGGCTTCCATAATTCCCGGACCTCCGCCTGTAATAATTCCAAAACCGATTTGGGTAATTTTCTGGGCAATTTCTACGGCCATTTCGTAATAAGGGTCGCCTTCTTTCAGTCTTGCCGACCCGAAAATGGAAACGCAAGGTCCGATTTTTGCCATTTTTTCGTAACCGTCTACGAATTCGGCCATGACTTTAAAAACCATCCAGCTGTCTTTCGTAACCGTTTCGTCCCAGGTTTTTTCTTTGAAGGAATGCTGGATTTTCTGATCGATTTCAAATTCGTTCCCGGCAACTTCCTTTGTAAGTCCTTTCCCGCGTTTTATTTTGCTCATTGATTTTTATTTAAAATATTTTTCGGCCTCCAGTACCGATTCAGGTCTTCCTACATCAATCAGTCGGGCGTTGTGTTCAAAACCGTGGATTCTTTCAGTCAGCATCAGATCTAGGTATTCCTCCATAATCGAGAATTTGCCTGTTCTTTTTATTTTCTCGAATATTGCAGGATTAATACAGTGTACTCCACTGAAAGCCAATGCCTTGAAACCTTTGTTGAATTCCGCCAATCTTTGCTCGCCTGTCTGAACATTCAGCCAACCTCTCAAAATCATATCGGGATTAAAAAAAAGTTTCCTTGAACTGGGTCTGTCCGAAACCGCGAGCGTAGCAAAATCTTTGTTTTTCTGATGGTAGTTTACCAGTTCGGTGATGTTGAGGTCGGTTAAGATATCGGCATTCATGATTAAAAAATCATTGCCGTCCTGCAGAAACTTTTTTGCAAAAATCAGGCCGCCACCGGTTTCCAGAAGTTCCTCTTTTTCATCGGAAATTTGGATCTGAGCTCCGAAATTATCGTTTTTTTTGAGAAAATCCGTGATCTGCTCCGCAAAATGATACACATTGATCACAAAATCATTGATGCCGAAACCCTTCAGATATTTGATATTCCTTTCCAGCAGCGGAATGCCGTTTACGACAGCCAAAGCTTTCGGATGATGGTCTGTAAAAGGTTTCAGGCGGGTTCCTTTGCCTGCGGCGAATATCAGTGCTTTCATTTTGCTTTATAATAATATGCAAGGATTGGTTTTATCAAAAACTTTTCTGCCCTTTTAATAGTTATGATTAAGTTGTGGCTGTTCGTCGTGAGAAATCGTCACCACAGTTTGCGGATATTTGTCGCGGAGAAATGCTGCAGTTTTTTCGGCGCAGTACACCGAGCGGTGCTGTCCACCCGTGCAACCGAAATTGATCTGCAAATGATCAAAATTTCTTGCCAGATAATTGTCGATATTAATGGAGACGATATTTTTAACGAGTTCGAGAAATTTGGGCATTTCGGTCTGGCTTTCCAGATAATCAATAACTCCAATGTCGCAGCCGGTTTGCTGTTTGTATTCCTCAACTCTGCCCGGATTCAGGATTCCGCGGCAGTCGAAGGCAAAACCGCCGCCGTTTCCGGTGTTGTCTTTTGGGATTCCTCCTTTTTTATACGAAAAACTGTGTATTTCTATCGTTAAACTCATGACTGTTGTAAAATATTTTTAATTTTTTCTTTTGTCGCAGCGGTTTGCAGGGAAGTGATTATTTTTTTCAGTTCCGGATATGCATTCATCTCTTCCCAAGATGCGGAGAATTGATTTAAATTTTCGATCCCTTTATCAATGCTTGCTATAAAGTGTTGTTTCTTCTGAACCAAACCTCTGAAACCGTAAGCGCCCAAAACCTGCAGAAAACGGATGAGTTGAAGCAGTTTCACGGAGTTTTCAAGCTGTAATGCGATCTTTTCATCTTTCCATAAAGACTGATAATATTTCAGCATTTCATTTTTAAAATCTTCCGGAAAATTGGCTTTGGCCTGGAATAAAAACGAAATCACATCATACATGAGCGGTCCTTTCATCGCCGACTGATAATCAATGAAAAAAACCTCATCATTTTCATTCACCATAATGTTTCTCGCCTGAAAATCGCGGATCATCAGTCCCTGCGGTTTTAAATCTTCGATTGTAGCCGTAAGTTTTTTAAATTCTTTCAGCAACGATGATTTGTGGTAAGGCAGTTCCAGAACATCGGCGATGAAACTCTTGAAATAGAAAAGATCGTTCGTGATGGGCAGTTCATTATAGTTTTCGTACTCAAAAGTTTTCGAGTAATCGATCGAGTTTTCGGTCTTTTTCTGAAGGGAGTAGAGTTTTTGGAGGGTCTGTTTCACCAAAGAAGCTGTCCGTGCGTTAAGTCCTTCATTTGAAAGGATGTCCGAAAGCGTATTTTCTCCCAAAAATTCCTGCACATACATTCTACGGTCTTCTGAAACGGATAAAATTTTGGGGGTATTGAGTTCGAGATCTGAAAAAACCTCAGAAAAATAAAAGAAGCTTTCGTTTTCAGCGGTATTGTCGTTGGAAGTGATGATGAACTTTTCCCCTGAACTTTTCCCGACAAAATTCTTTCTTGAAGATCCGCTTTGTGCTAAAGGGAAGAAATCCTGCGAAGTTTGTGCAGTAAATTTCTCAAAAAAAAGTTGTGGGTTTCCGTTCTCCATACTTTTACAAATATAGGAAAATAGAATTTTTGAAAGGATTATATTTGCAACATGTTCAACGATTTCAAACCGGTTCTGAAAATCCTTCTGCGTTTCCTGCTCATTTATCTGATGCTGCTTTTTGCCTACCAGTTTTATCTGAATATGGAAAAAGACGGACTTGATTCTTTCTCGAAATGGGTGGGAGAACAAACTACATTTGTACAGAATTTTTTAGGATATCCGTCAAAGATGACTGAAATTCCGGAAAGGGAAACCTCGTGGTTTTCGGTGAAGGGACAGTATATTTCCAGAATGGTGGAAGGCTGCAATGCGATATCGGTGATGATCCTTTTTTCAGCGTTTGTTTTTGCTTTTTACAAAGGGAAGAAAACGTTTGTATTTGCCGCTGCAGGATGGGTTTTTCTCCATATGGTGAATGTCCTCCGGATTGCAGGGCTGAACATTTTACTTGTAGAAATGCCGCAATATTCAAAAGCCGGACACGATTATATTTTTCCGGCGGTTATCTATGGCAGTGTTGTAGCGCTCTGGCTGATATGGATCAATTTTTTCGCCCTTAAAGTTTCCAAAAAATGAAATATCTGAAATGGCTTTTTGTGATCTTGGGAATTTGCGGACTTGTGGCTGTTCGCATTTTTGAGGATATTCTCTTCTACGATCCGTTTCTCGGTTATTTTCACGAAGCCAGTAAAAAAGCCGATTTTCCTGAGTTTGATGCTGTAAAACTCACCATCAATCATCTTTTTCGTTTTTTTCTGAATGTGCTGTTTTCCGCAGTAGTGGTGTATTTTATTTTTCTGAATAAAAAATGGACGTTTCAGGCGGTGCTTTTAATGTGTATTGTTTTTGCACTCACGTTTCCCATTTACCTGTACTGCATCCATACAAAATTTGAAATCGGTTATCTTTTTTCCTTTTATATGCGGAGGTTTGTCATTCAGCCGCTTATTTTGCTTTTAATTATTCCGCTGTTTTATTACCGGAAACATCTTCCCAGTCAAAATCTTTCTTAAAATTATTTTTTTGAGGCTGCGAAATCGTCTCCACATTCCATTCCACTTTTTTAATAAAATCTCTTTGGCGAACCGGGCATTCGAAAAGATCACAGATTTCGCAGGAAAACGTTTTGCAGTCATCCATATGGAAATTGAATTCAATGGTACGGTCGGTATTGTCTGCAATCAGTTTCAGCATTCTTTCCATCTGCTCATGCGCTTCCCGAAGTTCAACATACCAAGGTAGGGTCAAATGCGCATCGATATGGAGTTTGCTTCCGTGCTGCTGAATGCGCATATTGTGAATGTCAATCCATTGCGGTTCACGGTTTTCGTTCAGAAATTTTGCAAGTCTTCCGAGCATGTCGAGATCAGCTTCATCCATAATTCCACTTAAGGCAGTCCGGACAATTTTATACCCCACAAACATAATGTAAGCTCCAAAAATGAGTGCTACCACACCGTCGATCCAGTAAATTTTTGTAAAATACACCAAAACAAGGCTTAATACCACTCCTAAAGTAGTCCACGTGTCGCTTTGAAGGTGTTTTCCGGAACTTTGCAGCACGAGTGAGTTTTCCTTGACCCCTTTTTTATAGGAAATATGGCCCATAAAATAGTTGATGGCAGCTGTAAGGGTCACGATCAGGATTCCCCAATCCAGTTTTTTGGGAATGTTTCCGTGTAAAAGGGAATCAACAGACTGTACAATGATGATGATACCGGCAAAAATAATGAGAGAACCTTCAACCCCCGAAGTAACAAACTCAACTTTTCCGTGACCGTAAGGATGGTCGAGATCTTTCGGTTTTGCAGCGAGATAAAGCGAATAGAGCCCCATAAACGCAGCAATAATGTTCACAATGCTTTCCATGGCGTCAGAAAACACGGCGTCTGAGTTCGTTAGATGCCACGCTATCAGTTTTCCGATGAAAAGCACGATTCCGATGACAGCGACTTTTCTCTGGAAAGAAAAATTGGTTTTGGATGATTGCTGTGCTACTGACATTAAAGTTTCATTCAATTAGTTAAAAATGTTCGAGGGCTCTAATAAAAAAAATGCTCATTTCTGAGCATTTTTTTTTAGAGTAAATTATTTTGGAGAAGATATTCTGCGATCTGCACCGCGTTGGTGGCGGCGCCTTTCCGAAGGTTATCTGCGACAATCCAGAGATTCAGCGTTTTGGGTTGGGAACGGTCCCGACGGATCCTTCCCACAAAAACTTCATCTTTCCCTTCAGAATAAAGAGGCATCGGATAAACGCTGTTTTTTACATCGTCCATTACGATTACTCCGGGAGTTTCAGATAATATTTTCCGGATTTCTTCCAGATCAAAGTCATTTTCAAATTCGATGTTCACGCTTTCAGAATGGCCGCCCTGAACGGGAACGCGCACTGCTGTTGCGGTTAAATTAAAGGTGTCGTCGCCCATAATCTTTTTGGGTTCGGTCATCAGTTTAATTTCCTCTTTCGTGTAATCATCATCGCTGAAAACATCGCATTGAGGAAGGGCATTTTTGAAAATTTCGTACGGATAGACTTTCGCAACATCTTTATCGCCCGCAATTTCAGCATTAAGCTGATCCACGGCGTTTTTCCCGGTTCCGGTTACCGACTGATAAGTGGAAACAATCACCCTCTTTAAATTATATTTCAAATTCAAAGGATGAAGAACCATAACCAGCTGAATGGTTGAACAGTTCGGGTTGGCGATGATTTTATCGTTTTTGGTAAGAGTATCGGCGTTGATTTCGGGAACGACCAGTTTGTTTTCCGGGTTCATTCTCCATGCCGAAGAATTGTCGATGACGGTAGTTCCCACTTCAGCAAACTTCGGTGCAAATTCCAGAGAGGTATTTCCTCCTGCTGAAAAAAGCGCGAGTGCGGGTTGCATGTCTATGGCCGTTTGCATCGATACAACGGAATATTCCTGATTTTTATAGGAAATTTTTTGACCAACGGATTTTTCGGAGGCAACAGGAATCAACTCGGTAACCGGAAAATTTCTTTCTTCCAGAATCTTCAACATGACCTGACCCACCATTCCGGTTGCGCCAACAAGTGCTACTTTCATTTCAAAAAAGACTAAATGATAACTGATGAAAAACTATGCGCCGAAAAGTCTGCTCCACTGGAATGCCCAAAGCATTAAAGCGAGTGCGACAAAGCCCATGATCACCCAGGTCATCTGCAGTTTTTCGTTTGTTTTGAATTTTTTATTCAGAATGGTTAACAGGACAGCTGCAACGATCATTGCGAAAGGATGTTCCACATATGTATTACGGGAAACAGAATCACTCATCAGCGTTCCCGCTTCTTTCGCGGCTTTGAAACCCGGAGAAAAGAAGAAAAGCATAATCAGACCAATCACAGCCTGGAGGTGAAAGAAGATCATTGTAAATAGTGTGGATTTCCGTAAAAGTTTTGAAATTTTACCGGAATATCCGAACATGGTGATCAGCAGTGCAACGGCAAATACTGCAGCCAGAAGCAGGATTAAATAAGCAAAACCACGGTGTGCCTGAAGCATAATGTTGAAATCCATAATATTTATTTTTAGTTAGGTGCAAATATAAAAAAATCCCGACGATAAAGTCGGGATTTTGAGTGTAATAGTAAGTTCTCTTTAGAAGATGAAACTTACTGATGCATTCCATGTTCTTCCGAAACCGAAAAATACTTCGTTACCCTTATTAACGCCATTCCAGTTATTGGCTTCATTTGCATCTGCAGCTTTATTTGTTCTGGATTCTGCGATATAAACTTTATCTAATACGTTATTAACGTTAACTCTGAACTTGAATGCCTGAGTACTGTTAAGATTCCATCGAGCACCTGCACCCAGATCAAGTAATCCAAATGATGGAAGTTCTACCGCAGGATCCGCAGGATTAGGCTGCGCAACAGTCACCAAACGTGAGGATGGTTCGAACGCTGAATAAAGCTTGTCAGCATATCGGTACTGTGCATCAAAGTTTAACCATTCTGTTAGTTTAACATCTGCTCCTAAGGCAGCAGTAATTTGGGCTGCGTCGCCTACTTTAAGGCCATCCAGTGCTAAAGTTCCTTCCTGTATTACCGTATTTGTTTGATCTTCAACGAAAGACGCGGTTGGGCTTCCTTTGAAATACCAATCACCAACTGAAACCATACCATTAATAGTAAGCATTTGAATAGGCTTAACATTAAAATCTAGTTCGATACCTTTGTGAATTTCATTGATCCCCAGAACGTTTGCAACGCCTGTTACAGCAACGCCGTTGATGGTAGCTCTCGTGGTAAGTCTTCTGTAAATATCATCCCATGAGGTGTGGTAAACGTTTAGATTAGCATTGAATATTGCCGATCTGAAACCATATCCTAATTCAAATGAAGCAATTTTTTCATTTGTTAAAGATGGGTTAACATCGTTTCTGTTGTTCAAGTAAACTGCACCAAAGAAGGGTTGTCTTTCGTAGTAACCACCGTTAACAAAAACGTTGTGGTTTGCATTGATGTTATAATTCGCTCCCCCTTTTACGTTGAAACCAACTAAGTCAACTTTTTCACTTTTCTGCTGATCAGGTGCATACAGCATATAATCAATTCTTTGGAAATTTTGGTTTGAAATTGATCCCTGAACGAAAGCAGAAAGTGCGTCATTCGTATATTCAACCTGTCCGAATCCTCCTAACCATTTTACCAATCCATCATTACTGTAAGCTAACTGGTCTTTAATATCGTTGGTTTTACCACCAAACGGATTCCAGTCTGCATTAGCAGCAAAAGTATTGGTAATTACATTTGGTTTATTGTTAATGTTACTGGTGTCTGTATAAGAGTTGTTTCCAAGTAAATCACTTGCAATTCTGTAGTGGATACCCTCATAAGATCTCGCGTCAAGACCAATCGTAGCATTTAAGTTATCACTGAATTTATGATTTAAACTTGTAATAACCCCTAACCAGTTATGTGAATTGATTGATGATCTTCTGATAATACCATTACTGCTGTTTGCCAGATAAGGAGTTTTGTTCACTGCTCCGAAATCTGCAACAGTACCACCTTGATTCCATTTAACAATATCGTCGAATCTCACAAGTCCGTCAGCAGTTCTCGGTAAAGTGTTGTAGAATTTACCGTTAATTCTACCTGCATCTCCGGTTCCGCCACCTCTACCATATGAAGCATACACTACAGAGTTTAATTTAGTAGCATCGCTAATTTTCCAATCCCAGTTCAAAGACATTACCGGTTTGTGGTAATAATTTCTGGTCATTGAATATTCTTCACCATTTAATAACCCCCAGTTTTGATTGTATTTTCTATTTGGCTCATCCTCAGACCCGCCATATTTTATATGATCAGAAATTGTAGATTGAAAAGATCTTTGGTTATGCCATTGTGGAGCACCTGTAATGGTGAACTGAAAATCGTGTTTTGCAGAAGGAGCAAAACCAACTGCAAGATAGTAGTTGTACCCTTCAAATTCAGTTCCGTCGGCATACATAGACCCTGCTGTTCTGCTCATCAAAAATGAAGTTGCCCAACCTGACGCGCTTTTCCCTGTATTGTAGGAAAATAAGGCTTTATTATAACCATCATTACCAATGCTGGCGGTTACATTCCCCTGTCTCTTTTTATCAGCAGCTCTGGTAAGAACGTTAATAGTACCTCCAACTGAAGCAATTGCCAATTTAGAAGACCCTAAACCTCTTTGTACCTGCATTGCTGAAGTTACATCAGAAAGTCCTGCCCAGTTTGACCAGTAAACAGCACCGTTCTCCATATCGTTTACCGGAACACCATTGATCATCACTGCTGTGTTTCTTTGGTCGAAACCTCTAACAGTGATTCTGGAGTCTCCAAAACCACCACCACTTTTTGTAGCATATACAGATGGAGTGGCGTTCAGGATCTCAGGAAATTCCTGGTTTCCTAATTTGTCCACGATCTGCGCTTCTTTAATGGTAGAAACGGCAACAGGAGTTTTTCTGTCTTTTGCGATGTCGGCAACACCTGTTAGAACAACCTGCTCAATATCGTCAGATCTGTCCTGAAGCGTGTCCTGCGTTGTTTGCGCAAAATAAAAACTTGCCGTTGATAGCGTTAGCACAACAGTAAGCATCGACTTTTTAATAGAATTGCTTTTCATAAATTGATTTTTGAACTTGAAGTAAGTAATAAAAATTTTTGCAAACATCGCTAAAATATTCCGAACTTTTATTAATTATATGTTAAATTTTAAAATTTTGTTAAATTAGGTCGTAATGAATACATTTACAACAGGTTAAAGTTTAAAATTTATATAATTCCCATGAAAAGCTATTGTTATATCGCTAAAAAATTGACTGAAAATCAATTTATTGATAATCAGCGTACTGCTTTCAAACTCAAATCAATGTTCTTTGCAGAATGGGTTAATGCGCCTGCCGAAATAAAATCTACACCTGTGTTGGCAATTTGTTTCAACATATCGCGGGTGATTCCACCCGAGGCTTCGCTCTCGCATTTACCGTTGATGAGCTTAACCGCTTTTTTCATTACCGAGACTTCCATATTATCGAGCATAATGCGGTCAACACCTGAATTTATGGCCTCTTCAACTTCTTCAAGGTTCCGAGTTTCAACTTCGATCTTTAAGGGTTTTTTTGTCTTTTTAATATATTCTTTCGCCATTTGAACGGCGGTTGTAATACTTTCGTTGTAATCAATATGATTGTCTTTCAGCATAATCATGTCGTACAGACCGAAGCGATGATTTGTTCCGCCACCGATTGCAACCGCCCATTTTTCGCACATCCTGAAATTCGGAGTCGTTTTTCTGGTGTCGAGCAGTTTGGTTTTGGTTCCCAAAAGTCTGGAATCCCAGTCGTGGGTTAAAGTCGCGATTCCGCTCATCCGCTGCATGCAGTTCAACACCAGTCTTTCGGTGGAAAGAATGGAACGCGCGCTTCCGGTTACGTAAAAAGCAATGTCGCCGACTTTTGCAGTTTCGCCGTCTTTAATCAAAACTTCTATGTTCAGATTTTTGTCGAAATGTTTAAAAATAAGTTCTGCCATTTCCACGCCGGCCAGAATACAGTTTTCCTTTACCAGTAGTTTTGCCTTCTGTTGCAGGTCTTTGGGAATGGTGGAAAGGGTAGAGTGGTCACCTTCCTGAATGTCTTCTTCCAAAGCATTTTTTATAAATGTTTTGATAGCATCTTTGGTGATATAAGCAGGTTTTTTCATTTTTGAAATTTTATAGATCGTAGACGTTATTTGTAATACTGAATTTCTCTTTTCCATAAATATAGATCTTTTCCGTCTACATTCTTAATGCATTCTGTCCAGTTTTTATGTTTGTCAAATTTATATTTGAAAGTGACCACTGTTGGCTTAAGATCGTTTTTATTTTTGCCCCACGTATCCAAGTAAAGAAGTTTTGTTATCAGATTGTAGTCGTCATATTCAAAATGAATTTGATGAGAAATATTTCCTTGATAGTAATGGGTTCGTGTATCAAGTTTTCCATCATTGTAATATTTGTATTCAACGGAAGAAACACTTGCATAACCACCGTCTTTAATTTCTTCACGGTATTTTCCGTTTTTCTCTTGTATAAAATAATGGTATTTGTCGTCTTTTATTTCTGTTTTTTTAGTAATTATTCCCAGTAAATCATACTCGTAAAGTATATTTTTTTCTAAAAAAACCTTTTTAATGTTATAATCGTCGGGATTAAATATTTTTTCATTAATTACTCTGAAAAGAGAATCGTACATCTTAACTTTAATTAATCTTTTATGATAAATAGTGTCTTTTGCTGATGTATATGTGCGTTCTCCCAAACTCTTCATGTACTGATTTGTTACTGAAAATACACTATCTGTTTTTGAAATACTGTCGAACTCAGAAACCAGTAAATGATTCCATTCATTATTGTCTTTCAAATAAAATTCTGGTGAATCGTTTTTTTTTTTATAATAATTTTTTTCAAACCTTGGGGTTTTAGCATTTCCCTCATAAAAATACAATTTAGCATCTTCTGAATAGGTGTTTTTAGATTTTTCTTGTTTTAGTCTTCCTAATGCATCATATTCATAATTGTAATCATCAATAATTTCACCCGATTTTGAAAACCAAATTTCTTTTGTAATTTTTCGGTCTTTAGTATAATGAGTTTCATTATTGATGTATCTGCAAAAATCAGTTTCAAACCAAGAGCGAGCCATATTTTTTCTCAAAAATTTTGGAACCATCATTACTGCGTGTCCATATTCACTATCCCCTTGCATGAAAGTAAACGGTCCGGAATTTTGTAGAAAAAGGACATATTCTTTAACATATAGAGGTTTTCCAATAATTGAGTCTTTAATAATTTGAGAATTACAAAAACTAAAAGTCAATAAAAAAATTACTGTTAACTTTTTCATTTGTGACTAATCTTCAGATACTTTATTAGCCAGATCTTTATTATAAAACGATCCTTTGTTTTCTTTCATCTGAATAGAATGTTTGATGATGAGATAAGAGATATTCACGAGGTTGCGCAGTTCCAGAAGTTTCGGCGATAAAATAGAGTAGTTGTAGAGTTCTGTAACGGCCTCAAAGATTTCCTGCTGCTTTCTTTTTGCGAGCTCAAGCCTTTCATTGCTCCTTACAATACTTACGAGATCGCTCATCATTTCCTGAAGTTGGCGTCGAAGATAAGTCACCATCACCATTTCATCAATCATCCTCATGCCTTCTTCATTCCATTCGGGTACGGCTTTTAAGTCGTTAAAGTTAAAATCGTTCTGCCGTAACAGTTCTACAGTTTGCACCGCGGCGTTATGACCGAAAACTAAACCTTCCAGCAAAGAATTTGATGCCAACCGGTTCGCACCGTGAAGTCCGGAATTTGTGCATTCTCCTACCGCAAAAAGATTTTTAATGGAACTTTGCCCATTCATGTCCGTTTCAATTCCGCCCATCAGATAATGACACGCCGGAACTACGGGAATGAGCTGTTTAAACGGATCAATCCCTTCACTGATGCATTTCTGATAAATATTCGGAAAATGCTCGATGAATTTTTCTTTGTCCATTTCACGGCAGTCCAGTCCAACGTAATCGTCGCCTGATATTTTCAATTCGTTGTCGATGGCACGGGCAACAATATCGCGGGAAGCGAGTTCCTCGCGTTCATCATATTTGTGCATGAATTTCACACCGTCTTTCGTCCGGAGTTTGGCGCCGTCTCCGCGCACAGCTTCGGAAATCAGAAAAAGCATCCCGTCTCTTTTGGAGTAGAGCGCGGTGGGATGAAACTGGTAATACTGCATATTCGACACTTTTCCGAGTGCTCTGTGCACGAAAGCAATACCGTCGCCGGTTGCAATAACAGGATTGGTGGTGTTTTTATACACATGGCCGGCTCCACCGGTGGCAACAAGCGAAATTTTCGCCGTAATTTTTTTTATTTTTTTATTTTTTTCGTCCAGAATATAAGCGCCGTAGCAGCAGATATCTTCGGTATTGAGTTCTTTTCCCGGAACATGATGCTGGGTGATAAGATCAATGACATAATGATGTGCAAGGATTTCGATATTCGGCGATTTATTGACGGTCACGAGTAAAGCGCGTTCGATTTCAGCTCCTGTTATGTCTTTGTGGTGCACAATTCGGTTTTCGGTATGTCCGCCTTCGCGGCCGAGCTTGAAATCACCGCCTTTTTCCATGTCGAAATGCGTTCCCCAATCCACGAGTTCCTGAAAACGTGCCGGTCCTTCTTTGATGACCATTTCCACGACATCTCTTTTATTTTCGCCGTCGCCGGCTCTCATCGTGTCATCGATATGTTTCTGGAAATTATCATTGTCGAAATCGGTTACCACGGCAAGGCCGCCCTGTGCATATTTGGTGTTGCTTTCGTCTTCATCGGCTTTTGTGACGATGATGATTTTGGCATCGGGCATTTTTTCAGAAATTTTTATCGCGTAAGAAAGGCCGGAAATTCCGGAACCGATGACGAGAACATCTGCTTTGATCATAGATTTTATATAAATTTAAACAATTTCCCTTCCGGTTTTCTTACTTTTTTAAGATTCTGGAAGTGGTCTTCCTCAGAACGGTAACCGAGGGCCAAAGCAACGCTGGCTTTTTCTTTTTCAGGGTTAATATTCAGAATTTCCCCCATTAGTTTTCCGTTAAAGCCTTCCATTGGGCATGTATCAACATTTTCCAACGCCGCTGCAAACATCAGATTTCCGAGGACAATATAACTCTGTTTTTCGGCCCAGTCCATGATCTCTTCATTCGTTAAAGAATCCATTTGAAGATTGATGTTTTTCCGGAAAAGATCGAGGTTTTCAATCGGGATTTCCCTGGTGTCGGAAATGTGTTTAAAATAATTGTCGACATACTCATCACCGAGTCCATTTTTAGAGACCATTACCAGCAAGTGGGAACAGGTGGAGATTTGGGAAGGATTGTGGAATGCGGATATAAGTTGCTGCTTCACGTCGTCACTTTCGACTACATAAATTTCATAGGGCTGTAAACCCATTGAACTGGCGGAAAGTTTGCCGGCCTCAAGAATATTCTTAAGGCTTTCCGGTGACACCTTTTTCCCTTTGTCAAATTTTTTGACCGAATATCTTTTTTGAAGCGCTTCTAAGTAATCCATTGAACAAAGATAGCAAAAGTCGCAAAACGGCCTCCTGAAGTTGGAGGAAATTGAGTGCCGTAAGGTAAGTTATGGAGTAATTTTCAGGAGTGAATTTTTGATATTAAAAAAAAAGCGTATCTCTAAAAAAGTCCGCCGTCCTTTTGATTTTCGAAATACTCATCTATTTCAAGATCACCCGACTGGGCTGCTTTCACCGCGAGTTGGTCGCAGATTTCGTTTTCGGGATGTCCCGCGTGACCTTTAATCCAGTGAAAAGTGGTTTGATGGGTCTTCAGCAATGGAACCATTCTGCGCCAGAGATCAGGATTTTTTACGTTCTTAAATCCTTTTTTTATCCACCCGAGAATCCATTTCTGGTTGATGGCATCGGAAACATATTTGCTGTCGGTATAAATATGGATGTCGTTGTCGGGAGATTTCAGTTTTTCGAGCGCAACAATTACCGCCAGAAGTTCCATCCGGTTATTCGTGGTAAGCCTGAAACCTTTGGAAAAGTGTTTTTCGTACCTTTTTTCGGGAACTTTCATTACGATTCCGTACCCACCTTTTCCGGGGTTTCCGCTGCAGGCCCCGTCGGTAAAAATTTCTATGCGAAGCCCCATTCTAGTATTGGAATTCGTCATCATCCTCCAGATCGTTCATCGATGAGCCGGAAAGGTTTTGGTTTTTGGGCAAATCGAAAGCTGCTCCAGGATCAATTGTAGTTTTGATTTTTTCGAAACCGCTTGGTGCATCCTGCTGCCCGAAATTGGAAGGCTGATAACCGTGTCCGCTTCCGAAAAGATCGAGATCGGCAAATTTTGCAATGTTTTTATGGAAAGACATTCTGACATCGGCAGTTGCCCCGTTACGGTGTTTTGCAATGATGAGTTCCGCCTGATTTTCTGTAGAAGATTCGCCGCCGTCTTCATCATTATCCCAAGTCGTGATTTTATAATATTCGGGACGGAAAATAAAGGAAACAATGTCGGCATCCTGCTCAATCGCTCCTGATTCCCGCAGATCCGAAAGCATCGGTCTTTTTCCGGGTCTTGTTTCCACACTTCTTGATAGCTGAGAGAGTGCAATTACAGGCACATTCAGTTCCTTTGCAATCGCTTTTAAGGAGCGGGAGATCATCGCGATTTCCTGTTCACGGTTTCCGGCGCCGCCTTTTCCCGCATTTGCGGTCATCAGTTGCAGATAATCAACCATGATGATCTTTACGCCGTGCTGCATCACAAGTCTTCGGCATTTCGCGCGGAAATCAAATACAGAAAGCGACGGCGTTTCATCAATATATAAAGGAGCATTTTCGAGTGAAGATACATTGGAGAACAGCCTTTGCCATTCTTCGTCACTCATCTGTCCTTTTCTGAGTTTTTCTGAAGAAATTCCTGTTTCGGAAGCAATCATTCTGGTGATGAGCTGCACCGATGCCATTTCGAGGGAAAATAAAGCGAGCGGAATCTGATGTTCCACGGCAATATTTCGGGCCATCGAAAGTAAAAAGGCAGTCTTACCCATCGCTGGCCTGGCTGCGATAATGATGAGGTCGGAATTCTGCCAACCGCCGGTTTCTTTGTCAATGTCCTTGAATCCTGAAGGAATACCGGAAATCCCTTCTTTGTCCTTTAGGGATTTTATGGTTTCGATGGCCTGCTTTACCAAAGTATTGGCCGTATCGAAACCTTTTTTAATGGTTCCGTTAGTAATTTCGAAAAAAGACTGTTCTGCTTTGTCGAGCAGCTCAAATACGTCGGTTGATTCTTTGTAAGAACTGTCGATGACGTTTGCAGAAACATTAATTAAACTTCTCAGAATAAATTTTTCGAGAATTACGCGCACGTGATATTCGATATGGGCGCTTGAGGAAACTCCCATCGTAAGATCGATAATATAATGGTCGCCGCCGGCAAAACCGAGTTTTTCCTCTTTTTTGAGTTCCTGAATCACCGTCATTAAATCAACAGGATGATTTCCTTCGAACAGTTTTACAATTGCGGAGAAGATTACCTGATGGCGGGGATCGTAAAATACTTCGGGGGAGAGAAGGTCTATTGAATAGTCAAGTCCTTTTTTGTCAATCAGAAAAGTCCCAATCACTAATTTTTCGAAATCAATAGCATTCGGCGGCATTTTGCCATCTGAAATAGAGAGTTCTTTCGCGAAATTACCATGAATGAGGGATGATAAAGTTTCCTTCTGTGTCATTCAACAAAGATAAAATTAAAAAAAAATAATAGTGCTTAATGTTTAAAATTCAGTCAACTTTTTTTAACGGACTGATTTTAAAAGTTTTAAACTGAAATTCATTGTTGGTAAATAAAAAAAGCCCGAAAATCGATTTCGGGCTTTTTTATTATTGAAATGAGTTTTATTCTCGGTTTTTAACCAAAACCCATCCTGAGAATTTCACAGGTGTCTTGGCTGCATCTGGCTCGTTCCATGTTACGGAATACCAATATGTTCCGGTATAGATTTTTCTGTCGCCAAATCTTCCGTCCCACTTATAACCGTTTGACTGGTTAGCCTGGTGAATTTTATTGCCGTATCGGTCGAAGATGTTGAAAACCAGATTCTGTTTGTAAGCCAGAGCTGAATAATCAATAACA
>JAIBEW010000007.1 GCA_019459085.1 Kaistella sp. | reverse complement strand
TACAAATAATCAGCAATTTACACAATTATTATCATTGTTTTAGGATGTATTTTGTAAGCTTTGCGCCGTGGCATCTATGTTTTAAGTATATTTGATCAGAGAGTCGTGCAACAGACACATCGGTTTGGCAATAGCGCGCGGAAAGTTTTTAATTGAAGATTTGCGCTTCGGTAGAAATTAATATTTTAGTGGAAAGTTTCGGTTTCGAAAGCCCGCCATCGCCAAGCGCTCAAACCATCCTTCATCGCAGCCAAGCATCACGGGAATTTTCTAGGTTCTCGCTTCTGCTTTCGGAGCTTCCCCTTCAAACGAAATTCCGGCCCACCCGAACTTCATAAAATCCTGATATTTTGGTGGTCATTTACATTTATCGTTTGTTGATTTATTTTATCGAAACTTGCTTATATTTGATTGCTCTCGAAGATCACCTTCATAAGACAAATACACCATATTACGGTTGTATTGGTATCATCACATAAGATATATATACAAGTTATGTGGCATTTTAATAGACGAAATGGACAATAAAGAAATCTTTAGAAACTGGTTCTTAAAGACAAATAAAGAGCAATTTGAAATTCGACAAAAAATGGTCGGACAAAAAATTGTAGCTGTATTTTATTCGCCGTTCGTTGACGGCTGGGATATCGAAATAAAAGACGAGACAATATTTCACATTCCAATGGGCTTCATAACTCTTCAATTGTCCGACAATAACTACTATCGAATAAACACTAACTATCAAAGTTGGTGTGGTGGGATATTCGGTATTCTAATCGAACCGATTGACTTTAATAAATTCTCGGAAAAAATATTTGATACAGACAAGGACTATTTTAATTCAAATAAAAATTGGTCGACAATTTCTAATTCAGAAATATTATCTATTGACTGGAATTGGAAAAGAGAACCAAACTGCAAACTGGACGGAAAAAAATTGACACTTAATCAAGCAGAGAATTATCTATATGAAGATTGCTTTGTGCCTGACAATTTAGTTTTTCATTTTTCCAATGGTGAGACTATTTATTTTTTCTCTCTAGAACCTGATGCGGAAATAGTAAATAATAAGACTTATGCATTAATTTCAGGTGGCGAGGAAATTATGGTTTTCTTCAAAGCCGACAGACTCAAAAAATGGGAAATAAAGACATTAGGATTTGAAATTTTAATAGATGGAAAGTAAAACGCCACATAACAGCACATTTGCAACAGGCGGGGTTTAGCTACGATGATTTTCAATTCGTGCTCCGCAGACAGTTTTGTGGTAGACTAAAGTTCAGTTCTCCGCAACAACATTTGCGGTAAAAAGCCCGCCCATCGCAAATCTGCCAATCGTTTGCCGCATTCCGCAACCGAGCCAAAAGGCTCCTCACGGAACGACGACAAAGCCGGGCGATCATTAGCTGTAATAGCAGACAAACTCTACGCAAAAAAAATATGGAATCATTTACATTAAAAGGGGAAAATGGTTATATCAAGATAATCTTGCAAGACGTTTTTGATTTTCCTCATAGAACGTGTCATTGGGGTGGATATGATGCAAAAGCTAAAATTGAAATTAAATCTGGAAATTTTCAAGTCAATTCATCATTTTATACTTCAACAGGTGAATTATTTCTTTTGTACGAATCCTTAAAAGAAAGTAATGAATTGTTAAAAGGTAAAGTGCTTTATAAAAATTATGAAGAAAATACTTTTATATCCTTAACGTACGATAATTTAGGTCATATTATTATTGAAGGATCTTTTTCTGAGGAAAATCTACTGTACAACGTATTAAAATATGAATTTAATTCCGATCAATCATATATAAAATACTCACTACTAGAACTCGATATAATTGCAAAAAAATATGGCGGAATGAAAGGAATTTCCTAATAACTTCTGCTTTAAAAGTTTCCCCTTCAAACGAAATCCCTCCCACCCAAACTCCATAAAATTCCGGAAATTTTGCTGGTCATTTACATTGATCGTCTGTTGATTCATTATTATCGAAACTTGTTTATATTTGATTGCCCACTGTGATCAAATTCTTGAGATCAACACAACACAATAAAGTTGTTTGTATTATTATGGGAGGCATATACAGTTAGCAGCCATATTGCACGAACCAACAACATAAACGACAAGACCTATGAACAACAAATCACTAGTAAGACTAAGTAATATAATCGGAATTATATCTATAATCCTTTTGGTATATTGGGTTTTCGTTTTTATCTCAATAACCGTTTTCGGGCTAAAAGTATTTAGAGAAAATATAACAGAGACGTTCTATTTAAGTGTGGTCGGAATTTTGGCATTAATGTTTGGCTCGCTGATTATTAATGTTATGTTCAATTTGACAAGAATTGCGGAGAAGCATAATCAAGACGACTTGAATGTTTCAAAACGGGCAAGCAAAAGACTTGGACTTATTTTCTTACTAAGCTTTCCTTTAGTATTTGGGCTGCTCTTTGGCGGAGACTATTTGACTTCTAGAAAGAAAGAAAAAATGTTGATTGCTTCTGCTAAATCAATCATTGAAAAAAACAAAGAAAAATCAGATAAACTACTCAACTATACATTTAATGAAAGTTGGATAATTGAAGCGGATGACATTCTTGATTTATACTCAAAAACAGACAAACATTTTCCTTATGTTTCACTAATTGTTCCTGATAGTATTGATAAATCGCAAGTTCTTTTAGGATTCAGAGACTATTATGGAAAATTAAATGATACAATTCAACCAACAAAAAAAGACTTCATTCAACAGACAACAAAAGAAGAGCGAGATTATTTGAACAACGTTTTTTACAAAAATCTTGACAATGTAAGATTTAGTGCGAGTGACGGACGATATGAATTGTTTTACCCTTACATAAAAGACGGAAAACGAATAATTCTTTATTTTTCAGACAATCAACGTTATGGGAAAATTGGAAGCTAATCGGCAAAAAAATACGGCTGCTAACACTGGTAACCGTTGCACAACCTTCCTTTTCAATAAATTCCAGGGAATGACCCTAAAAACCAACCTCTTTTATTCTTCGGTTTCGCTCAGAAACCAGATTTAAGGGAGGTTTTTATTTTTTCGGGTGAAAGTTTCCAGATTTCAGGTGGGCTTAAATGGAAGTTATTGAAGCCCTGGGAAGGAGGTTCTGCCAAAACCAAAACTTCCCTTGTGGAAGATTCATGATTTGGGCATTGCGTTGAACTTTTCGGTTTATGAATTTCAGATATTTCTTCAGGTTGTAAGTTAACGCGGCCATTAATACATGCTTGTTTGCCTGAGCCATACCGCGCGAATTTATTCTCTTCATGTTGTGATGGTTAATCAGCGTGCCCAGAACCGGCTCCACAGTGGAACTTCGCCGTTTGGTCAGCATACGCGTGTAGTTGGTGTCGCGGTTGAGTTTTTCGTGCATCGCATCATACAGCGGTTTGTGAATGCTGTCATCCAGTTTTTTAAACTTCGTAACATTGCCGCAGCATTCAGCCCGCAGTGGGCATTTGGCGCAATCCTTTTCTGAACTGCGGTAAATATTCTTCGCGTAGCCTTTGCTGTCGGTTTTGGTGCCTTTAAAGAGCAGTAGAGCGTGGTTTCCGCCGGACTTTTGGCATTCGTAACGATTTTCTTCTTTATTGAAAACAAATCCTTCGCGAGTGGGTTTGTATTGGCCAAAGTTTGGGATAAAAGCGTTGAGGCCTTTTCCTTTACAGTATTTCAGGCTCTCGCCGCTGCTGTAGCCTGCATCGGCGAGTACTTCTTCAATATGCATTTTGTTTTGTCTGAAGTTTTCTAAAGTCTGATCCATTATTTCAGGAAAAATCACTGAATCTTTGCTGCCCGAGGTACTGGCGCAGGCGCCAGTAATGACATGGTGGGCATCGTCCACAGCCAGCTGTCCGGAATAGTTCAACTGCCGCGCTTTGCCGGGTTTTACAGAGATTTTGGCGTCGGGATCGGTCGGGCTGTAATGGGTGTGGTTGCTCAAGTATTTTGGGCGGATCGTGTTGCCGTCTTCATCTTTCCTTTCACTTTTGTTGTTTCCGGGCATGCCTTTGTAGGCTTCTTCTTTCCATGCGTGATGACGGTCTACGAGTTTTTTCCTTTCAGTGGTGACTTTAAATTCGCTGTTTTCTTCCAATTCATCCACAAAGGCGGAAGCGTCTTCCAGCACTTCCTTTTCCACCAGAGAATCCATGCTTGCATTGGCTTTGATGAAGGCGGAGTCAACTGCCTGCCTTTTACCCCGCACCATGCCTTTCTCCACACAAAGGGAAAGCACTTTGCGGAAGAGTTCCAGAAACAGTTCTTCGCCAAACAGCTGCCGCGTACGGCTCAGGGTGGAATGCCAGGGAAGTTCTTCATCAAGGTCATAGCCAAGAAACAGGCGGACATCCAGACTGTTGCTGCAGAAGCGCAGCAAGGCGCGGTCGCTGTTAATATTGGTGAGATAACCAACGAGAAGTACTTTAAAGAAAACCACCGGATCGATGCTGGCCTGGCCTTCGTTTCCGTAATACTTTCGGGTGGCTTTGTAGAGGAAATTCAACGCCAGTTCGGCCTGAAGTTTCCTGTAAAAATTATCTTCCGGAACCAAAGTATCCAAACTGAGCTGGTAGAAGATTTTCGGCGTGTATTTTTTCTTTCCCTGCATACGCTAAGGTACAAATAATCAGCAATTTACACAATTATTATCATTGTTTTAGGATGTATTTTGTAAGCTTTGCGCCGTGGCATCTATGTTTTAAGTATATTTGATCAGAGAGTCGTGCAACAGACACAAGGGTTTTGTGTCAGTCGGGCTGAAGAGCAAAATTCAACAGTCGTTTTTCATTTTGCCGTTCTTCGGGCGCAGCCAAACATCCCCGGAATTTTCTAACATCTCATTTCTGCTTGCACAGCTTTCCCTTCAAACGGAATTCCATCCCAGGCTTTACAATAATTTATTAAAATAAACATCGAGGAAAAAAGAGATTAAATCTCGGAAAGAAGCTGCTTTAATATTGTGAATTTTCGTGCTATTTTTTATCTCTTGAAATTATCTTTTTATTTAAAAAGAATACTAATTTTTTTTTATCATGTTTTTGGCTAAGATTATTTTAAATTTGAACTTTACAAAATTTTATGCCTAACATTCCTTTTTCCGTATCAGCACGAACAGCAAGACTAATTGGACGTGAAAACGTTGCAAATGCTGAGGGCGCACTAATTGAGTTAGTGAAGAACTGTTACGATGCAGACTCTAATATTTCACTAATTTTAATTGATAAACCCAATGATCAAATTATCATTATCGATAGTGGTAGTGGAATGACTGACATGGTTATATCTGAACAATGGATGACGATTGGTACAGATGATAAATTGAACAATGCAATAACAAAAACCGGAAGAATTAAATCAGGAGCAAAAGGAATAGGACGCTTTGCTTTGGATAGATTAGGTGAATCTTGCACAATGATAACCTTTCCGATTGGAAGTGTTACTGGTTATAAATGGGATGTAAATTGGGGAGATTTTGAACAAAAGAAGAATGGTAGAAATGTAAACATCAATGAAGTTTATGCAAAGCTAAACACCATAGGCAAGTCGAATTATTTTGAAGAAATAAAAAGTAATATATCAAATAAGGAGCTACTTGATAAAATCCAGGAAATTCAGAAAGAGGCAAAACTCGATGAGGATAAAATAAAAAGCGGAACCGCTTTAATTATTAAAGGACTACGCGACACTTGGGATGACATTTATGTAAACAGAGTTTTCCAGACGTTAGAATTATTAAATCCCCCAGAAGGATTAAATAAAATAAACATTTGGCTGTTTAGCGGAGAATATGAAAATAAATATGGTTTAGTAGATAATGAAGAGTTTCGTGATTATGATTATAAACTCGTTGCAAAATATAAAAAAGACAAAATCAACAATGCTGAATATAGTGTTAACATTGAAATTCATAGAAATGAATTTGACTTTAATTTAATAGACAAACGCTTATTTGGATATGAGGAAATGAAATTATTTCCTTTTGATGCAAAAACATTTAAGGACGAAGAATTTGTATTAAAAAGAAAATTTAGCGAGTTAATAAAAGGATTTAATGATGAAAGAAATATTTTCAATAATATTGGTAATTTCGAGTTTACTTTCTATTTTTTGAAAAATACTATTTCTGGTGATGAAAACAGAGAAAAATATTTATATAAAGAATTTTTAGGCAACCGAAGTAAATGGATCGAAAAATTTGGAGGTATAAAATTATATCGTGATGACTTTAGAGTGAGACCATATGGTGAAATTGGTACACAAGCATACGATTGGTTAATGTTAGGTGAGAGGTTTGGACAAAATCCTGCCGGTTTAGCTAGAAGGGGAAGTAGAGTGAGACCCAATCAAGTTGCTGGTGCTATAAAATTTTCAAGAATAGACAATCCATATTTAGACGATCAGTCAAATAGAGAAGGGATCCCTGAAAGTGAAACTTTTGAAGTATTCAAAAATTTATTATTAGGAATTATAAAAGTCCAAGAAGATGACAGAAGCACGGTGGGATTTAATCTCAGTAAATTATACGACGAAATTAATGAAACTGATAAAGTAATTACAGATAGCGAAAAAATCGCCGATGAAAAAGATGATGAAAATGAGTCTGAAGATGATACAAAAAAGAAAAATAAAACTTTAAAAAAAGGTGTAAAAGCTATTTCAAAAAAGCTTGAGGAAAAAGAAGATGAATTAGCAACTTCTAGGGCAATGGCAAGTGCAGGAATAATGATAGCAAGCTTTTCACATGAATTTCACGGAATAAAAAATAATTTAAACGCTCGTACACTTAAACTTGAAACATTTATAAAAGAAGTGATTGATGAAACAAAACTAAAAAATACTCCCGCGAACAGAAATCCATTTACACAAATTGATGAATTCTATAAGCAGGATTTAAAATTAAAACAGTGGATTGAATTTGCGATTGGTTTAACAAAAAAAGACAGGAGAAAAAATAAAAAAGTTGATTTAAAAGAATATTTTGATTCATTTATTTTAGGTTGGGACATTTTACTGAAAGAAAGAGAAATTGATTTGAAATTTGAAATAAATACTAATGACAATCAGAGATTCAACACAAAAATATCTGAATTAGATTTAGACTCAATATTCAATAATTTACTTACAAATTCAATTGAAGCATTTAATAGAAAAGGCTTTATTGGTAATAAAGAAATAAATATTTTATTAGATTCTGATGATAAAAATATTAATATTACTTACAAGGATTCTGGACCAGGAATAATTAAAGAATATGAAAATATCAACGAACTTTTTAAACCTTTTGAGACTTCAAAAAAAGATGATCTCGGAAATGATGTTGGGACTGGACTTGGTATGTGGATCATAAAATCTTCTGTGGACTCAAATAAAGGAAAAATCTTACTAAAGAGACCAACAACTGGATTTGAAATTAATTTTACATTTAAAAATTTAAAATAACATAGTGGCAAAATATACAATCGCAATAATTGATGAGGAATCAGAACAGAGAAATGATTTTGAATTTGTTTTTGAAAAGGAATTCAATGTATATCAGATTGCAGAATATGATACAATAGAAAATCTTATAGATACTATAAAATCTGAAAAAATTGATGCTGTCGCAATAGATTACAGATTGACTGAACATAATTCTTCTTTTAGTGACAATGGAGATTTTTTCTTTAGAGAGATACGAAAAAACCTTTTAGAGTTTCCTGTATTTATATTAACTCGTAGTTCTGATGAAGTGAAAAAAATCTGTAAGACAATTGATCCAAGTTTTATTATGGATAAAGAAAATATTAGTTATGGAAAAGGTGAACAAGAAAAACAAGAAGCATTTTTAGAAAGTATTAAAACCAAAATAAATGTTTATAAAACGGATTTACAAGAAAAGATTGACAGATTAACAGATTTAGAAAAAATTCGAAAAAAAAATCCAGAAGAATTTATTAAAGGTGAAAATGAATATATTAACCTGAATTTTGAATTAAGTAAGTATATTTCGGGAGCGAATATACCATTTACTTATTTTACAAAAGCTTCTAATGACAGGTTAGATTCTTTGATTTCTAAAACAGAAGATATCTTAAGAAAACTTGATAATTAATATGGGTATCTTTAGAGAAAAACCTTATCCAATTCATAGAGATGATAGGGCTGAATGTGAGAAATATAGTTCTTATTTAGGAACACTTATAGTTGATTTTAATAAAAGGTGTGGCTATTGCAATGATCTTCATTCTTATAGAATAAGAAGCTTTGCAATTGATCATTTTGTACCTAGAAATCCAAAAGATTTTATTCATCCTATTGCTCCTAATTTCTACAAGAATTTGGTTTACTCATGTAATTATTGCAATGGTGCTAAATCAAATAAATTTCCTACTAAAAATCACGAACTACATTACGAAAACAATATTGGCTTTGTATTTCCAACCGACGAAAAATACAATGACTTATTTTATAGAGAGGACGATGGTACAATAATGCCTGAAGATGATAATCCTTTAGCAATCTATATAATAGATGAATTAAACTTAAATAACCCGATACATTCTTTGATGTGGCGTTTTGAAAAATTAATCAATTTGGCTAAAATTATTAGACAAAAAATTGATGAAACAAAAGATCCTGATTTAATAAATTTAAAAAATGAGCTTTTAGAAGAATATTTTGAAATTACACAAAATATATTTGAAAATAATGACTAACAAGAAACAGACTGGTTCATATTACACCCCAGAATATTTAGCTGGTTTTATTTCAAAAAAAGTTTTACTTAATTTTGAAGAGAACACTTCTATATCCTTACTTGAACCAAGTGTGGGCGACGGTGCTTTTATTTCCGAATTCGGTAAAAATAAATCTTTAAAAATTAAACTCACAGCTCTTGATATTAATAGTGAAGAACTAAAAAAAGCATCGAATAAATGGTCAACAAAAAATGCTGTCTTTACTAAAATCGATTTTCTAAATTTTGAATCAAAAACAAAATTTTCGGCAATTATTGGGAATCCACCTTACATTAAAAAGAGTTTACTAACAGACGAACAAATTGCAATTTGTAAAATAATTCATGCAAATGAAAACCTATCCGACAAATCAGTTAAAAATATTTGGACAACTTTTTTAATTAAATCAAATACTTTATTAAAAAAAGATGGTGTTTTAGCTTTCGTATTACCATCTGAATTATTGCAAGTTAAATTTGCTGAGGAAATAAGAGAGTATTTAAAATCTCAATTTGTAAGGATTGAAATTTATACTTTTAATGACTTAATGTTTGAATGTAAAGGTCAAGATACAATAGTTTTGATAGCTTATAAGAAACACAATGAGCGTGGAGAATTCTTTACCAATATTGAGTTCAAAGAAGAATTAGAAAACAATTCGTATCATCTAAAAAACAACAATTTATTAGTAGATTCTAATGTAAAATGGACTCATCATTTTTTAACAACTGATGAATTAAACTTTTTAGAAAATATAAAACAAAGATTAAAAACTGTTGATTACTATACAAATTCTCAGCCTGGAATTGTAACTGCTGCAAATAATTTTTTTATTATCAACAAAGAGATCGAAAAAAAATATAATCTCTCTAAATACACTAAGCCAATAATTCAAAAAGGCTTCTTTGTAAACGGGAGTGTTGTATTTGACGATAAGAATATTTTAGAATTAGAAAATTCCAATCATCCAACTAGATTATTACAATTAAATAATGAGGATAAGATATCAAAAAAATTATCAGAATATTTATTATTAGGAACTACACAAAAAATCCAAGAACGATATAAATGTAAAATAAGAAATAATTGGTATGTTATTCCCAATATTTCAACCGTTCCTGATGCACTATTTTTTAAACGTTGTCATAATTATCCTAAATTATTAAAAAATAATTCAACTGCTTTTGTAACTGACTCTGCGTATAAGGTGAATATGAAATCTGATTATAATTTAAATAGTTTTATTTTTTCTTTTTACAATTCAATTACATTAGTTTTTGCCGAGACGAATGGAAGATATTATGGAGGTGGCGTGTTGGAGTTAACACCAAGTGAATTCAAAAAATTACCAATCCCTTATCACCTAATAAGTACAGAAGAATTTGAAAATTTCACTGTAGATTTTGAAAACAAAAAAAACATAGAAGAAATTCTATCTAAGAATGATAGAATAATTCTTGCAGATTTATTAAATCTAAGTGATGACGAAATTGTAAAAATTCAAAGTATTAGAAAAAAATTAATAAATAAACGTTTAAAAAATCCATCAAAAATTTGATGGATTTTTTTTTATCACCGTACAACGAAATTCCCGTTCTCCGAAGTCTCCTGACTTGGGGGTTACAAAACCCTACAAACTTTCCGCAGAAATAAGCTGCCGGACTTCTTCCTCCAACTTTGGGAAATGATTCCGTACGCCTTAGAAACCCTCCCGCAACCCACAGAAATGCCCCGGCAACCCACAGAAACGCTCCGGCAACCTCCAGAAATGGTCCGGCAACCCACAGAAACGGTCCGGCAACCTCCAGAAATGCTCCGGCAACCCACAGAAATGGTTCGGCAACGTGCAGAAATGGTCCGGCAACATTGCCGGATCATTTTTTTTGGTGGATTATTCATTTATTTTCTACATTTGTTGGATAATTTTAATATAAATACCGTTTATTATGGAAAATCTACAAAACCAAACCCCAGAAAGCGGAAATACCCCGAAACGGAACCAGTACGTTTCCGCAAATGAACTGATTACCCGAATGAAAGTGGCTTTCACCAATGCTCAGGAGCCGGAAATACAAAGCCAGCTGGAAACGGTAGGCATCACGAAAGCCAAACTCGAGGGATACCTGCAGGAAATTGATCAGCTCGAGCAGCTGGGCAACGAACAGAAACAGGCCTATGGCGAACAATATGGAGAGACCGATAAGTTTAATAACAAGCTGGCGGAAATTGATGTGCTGTATACGCGACACCGCAACCTCTGCAAAATTGTGATGAAAGGCGACCGCCAGGCCTATACTACCCTTGGGATCGATAAGGGCCGGAAACGCGCCTTCGCCGCCTGGTACCAGCAGGTCAGCAATTTCTATGCACAGCTGCTCGCCAATGCCGATTTTAAGGCGAAAGCAGAAGACGTCAATATCCATGATGCAGACATTACCGCGCAACAGAACGCCCTGCAGGAAATTTCTACGCTGAAACAATCCCAGAAAAAAGAACTCGGCGAGGCTCAGAAAGCGACCGATACACGCGATACCGCACTGGATCAGCTGTATCCCAAATACAGCGAGCTCACGGCTTATGCCAAAGTGCTGTTCCCTAAAGACCAGACCCTGGAAAAACTGGGGATTATCGTGAGGTGAGAGGAGGTTGCTTCGCTGCGCTCGCAATGACGAAGAGCAAAGAGCTAATGGCGAGCGGCCGGACGTGAGAAGACCGAAAAAAAACCACCGAAAATTCGGTGGTTTCATTATAATATCGTGTTCGCTGATTAAAAACCTTCCGGCTTCTCATCGATGTCGTGCTCACTTTCGTTCAGTGGTTTGAAGGTATCTTCACCGGCAGGACGCTCATTGGTAGTACCGCTGTTGCTCTGCTGCGTTCTGTCGTTTCCGCGGTTGTTGTCTCTTCTGTCGCCACCGTCTCTTCTGTCGTTTCTTGGCGGACGGCTGTCGCGGTTTTCGCGGTTATCACCCTCACCTTCTCTTCGCTCAGTTCTTTCAGGTCTTGGCAAAAGTACTTTTCTTGAAAGCTTCATTTTCTTACGGTCGTCATAACCCATGAATTTCACTTCCACGTGGTCACCTTCGTTGTAAGGAACTTTGTCCAGTCTTGCCCATTCGATTTCGGAGATGTGAAGCAAACCTTCAGTACCTTTCGCAATCGCTACGAACGCACCGAAATCCATTACTTTCACGACTCTACCGTTGTAAATTTCACCCACAGTCGGTACGAAAGTAATTTCGTTGATCGCTGCAATGGTCGCATTGATATTCTCTCTGCTAACACCGGAGATTTCAATTCTACCGATCTCGCCGATTTCTTCAATCGCAATAACGGTCTGGAAATCTTTCTGCATTTGCTGAATGATTTTTCCGCCAGGTCCGATAACGCCACCGATGAACTCCTTAGGAATTTCGAGGATTTCCATTTTCGGAGCGTGTGGTTTCACATCAACTCTTGGCTGACTGATGGTTTTCATCATTTCCCCAAGGATATGAAGTCTTCCCTCTCTTGCCTGTGCTAAAGCGGATTCCATGATGTCCATCGAAAGTCCCTGGATTTTGATGTCCATCTGACAGGCGGTGATTCCGTCTGCAGTTCCGGTTACTTTAAAGTCCATATCTCCTAAGTGATCTTCATCTCCTAAAATATCGGAAAGAACCGTGAATTTTCCTGATTTTGGATCAGTTACCAATCCCATCGCAATTCCGGACACCGGTTTTGAAATCTGTACACCGGCATCCATCAGTGCCAAAGTTCCGGCACAAACCGTTGCCATGGAAGATGAACCGTTGGATTCCAGAATATCAGAAACGATACGGATCGTGTAAGGGTTTTCAGAAGGGATCATTCTCGAAAGTGCTCTCTGAGCAAGGTTTCCGTGTCCTACTTCTCTTCTTGAAGTTCCTCTTAAAGGTCTTGCCTCACCGGTTGAGAATGGTGGGAAGTTATAATGAAGGAAGAATTTTTCGTCGTAGTTAATGGCTACTGAATCTACCATGTTGGCATCTTTCACCGAACCTAAAGTTACTGCGGTTAAAGACTGCGTTTCCCCTCTTGTGAAAACTGCAGAACCGTGTGCTCCCGGTAAATAATCGATTTCTGACCAGATCGGACGGATGGTTTCCGGTGAACGGCCATCCAGACGGATTTTTTCGTTCAGAATCAGCTGACGCATCGCTTCTTTCTCCACATCGTGGTAATATACTTTGGCGAATGGCTTAACCGTTTCCAGTTCTTCTTCTGAATACTGAGATAGGAATTCGTCCAGTACCGCTTTGAAGTTATCGCCTCTTTCTTCTTTTGCAGAAGGGGTTTTGGCTACTTCATAAGCTTTATCGAAAGTTTCTTTCCACACTTTATCACGAATTTCTTCGTCGTGGTTTTCGTGGGTATATTCTCTTTTCGGTAAAGACTTCCCAACTCTTTCTGCGAGTCTTTCCTGAGCTGCTACCTGAACTTTAATTTCTTCGTGCGCGAATTTAATAGCATCGATCATTTCCAGTTCAGAAATTTCGTCCATCACACCTTCTACCATTACGATGGAGTCTTTTGTAGCACCTACCAGAATATTCAGATCTGCTTTCTCCAGATTTTCTCTGCTTGGGTTTACAACAAACTGTCCGTCAATTCTGGCAACAGTTACTTCCGACATCGGTCCGTTAAAAGGGATGTCGGTAATGGCGATGGCAGCAGAAGCAGCCAAACCGGCCAGTGCTTCCGGCATACATTCTTTATCATAAGAAATCAGGGAAATCATCACCTGAACTTCCGCGTGGAAATCGGACGGGAAAAGCGGACGCAAAACGCGGTCTACCAATCTCATGGTTAAAATTTCCTCGTCAGAAGGTCTTGCTTCTCTTCGGAAAAAGTTTCCGGGGATTTTTCCTCCTGAATAAAATTTTTCTCTGTAATCTACCGTAAGTGGAAGGAAATCCACGCCCGGGCTTGCGTCTTTGTTAGCGACAACGGTTGCAAGAAGCATCGTTCCGCCCATTCTTACTACAACAGAACCGTTGGCCTGTTTGGCCAGTTTTCCTGTTTCGATGGTGATTTCTCTACCATCCTGTAACTGAATGGTTTCAATAATTGCTTGTGGAGCATTCATAAAATTTTCGTCTTTGGCACTCCGTATTGAGTGCGGTTAAATATTTAATCGTTTTAAATTTTCGTTGGCAAATATACGGATTTAGGATTAAAAAAAATCACCTTCAAAACCTGAAGGTGATTGTAAAAAAGCAACTCTTTTCAGAATTGCTTTTATGTTTTTGGAAGAATTATTTTCTTAATCCAAGCTCAGCGATAATCGCTCTGTATCGGGTAATATCTTTCTTTTTAAGATAATCCAAAAGGGCTTTTCTTTTACCTACCAACGCTACCAAAGAACGTTCCGTATTGAAATCGTGACGGTTGGCTTTAAGGTGTTGGGATAAATGATTGATTCTGAAGGTAAAAAGGGCAACTTGTCCCTCTGCGCTTCCTGTGTCTGCATCAGACTTTCCGTGTTTTGCGAAGATTTCTTTCTTCTTGTCAGTAGTTAAGTACATTCAAATATTATTTAATGATTATTATGTAACGCTGGCAAAACTACAACAATTTTCTGAATCTCAAAACATTATCGGGAAATCATTAATGAAGAAGGTTTAAAAAAATGTTAAAGATTTCTTAAAATTTGTATTTAAAATCGGTGAATTGGCAGTAATTTTGCACACTGACAATAAGATGAAAAAACCTTTACTCTTTACCTTTATTTACACCCTATTTTTCTTTGGTTTTACCGGCTGCAATGCGCAAAATAATGGACTTTATTTAACGGACTCAAAGAAAGTCATCAAAATCGCCTACTTCAATCCTGAAGTATTTCCGGATCTGGAAGAAATCAAAGCGCCTACGAACAATGCATTTTTCAGTGCGGTTTCCGATAAAATCAGCTCTTTAAAAAACAAAAAACTTCTTTTACTCAATACCTCCACTTCATTTGAGAATACTGACAAAGAAACGATCAGAGAAATCTGCCTGAACAACAGCGCCGACTTTGCCGTGATTCCGAAAGTCAAATATTTCAAGGTCGGCATCGGTACATATGTCTTTTCAAACCAGGTGGAAGTCAGCATGAAAGTATACGATGCTCAGGGAAATTTCGTCACCGAATCGAGCTACAACACTTTCAAAAAAAATGCAAGAATACTGGGCTCTGCAGAAAATTCCATCAAAATCGGCACAGACGGTGCATTAAAAGACATCACCAAAAATATGCGCAGGATTTACCGGACAGAACCGGAAAAATCTTAAATCCTCTTCGGCATATTAAAACGCATTTCTCTTGATTTCTAATAATTTCAAGTATTTTTGCAGCATCAAACAAAACAGATGTCTGAAACTACCGAACTTTTTCTAAATCCGGAAGATATTGCCGAATCGCTGAGTAAACTTCACGCGGATAAAAGACTTCTGGAGTTTCTTAAAGTTCCGAAAGAATATAAAGCCGAGGTTTTTGCCCATCTTGATCCCGATTTTCAGGAAGAAACCATCAGAAGCATCGGCAGCGAAGAAGTTGCAGAGATCCTGAATGCGATGACTCCCGATGACAGAACGGCACTTTTCGAAGATTTTCCCGATGAACTCATCAAATCCTCCATCAATTTACTGAACCCGCAGGAAAGACGGATTGCCCTAAAACTTCTGGGCTACCACTCCGACTCCATCGCGCGACTCATGACGCCTTATTATATCCAGATCCGGAAGGAATGGACCGTGAAAAGGTGTTTTGAACAGATCAAAAAAGTGGGAAAAAAGGTGGAAACCATGAACCACCTGTATGTGGTAGATGAAAGAAACCGACTTATTGATGACCTTGCCATCGGAAACCTTCTGTTGGCTGACGAGGATCAGCTCGTTTCTGAGATTACCGACAACTACTTCGTTGCCATTCCAACCGTGACTTCCAAAGAAGATGCGGTTTCTTATTTCGAAAAATACGATAGAACAGCACTTCCGATTGTTACAGAAGGCGGCGTTTTGGTCGGCATTGTAACGATTGATGACATTCTTGATCAGATTGAGCAGCAAAATACCGAAGACATCCAGAAATTCGGGGGGATGGATGCTTTGGATGAGCCTTACCGCCAGACGCACTGGTTCGAAATGGTCAGAAAGCGTGGATTCTGGCTTATTCTTCTGTTTTTTTTCCAGTTATTAACGGCTTCTGCGATGGGTTATTTCGAAGACGAAATTCAACAGGCGGTAGTCCTGACCTTATTTGTTCCGCTCATCATTTCCAGCGGTGGAAACACCGGTTCACAGGCGGCGACCCTTATCATCCGCGCAATGGCGCTCCAGGAAATTACCGTGAAAGACTGGTGGATCGTCATCAAAAAAGAGGTGATCACAGGTCTTTTTCTTGGCGGAATATTAGGATTGCTGGGGTTTTTCAGGATCATGTTGTGGCAGTATGCCGGTTGGTTCGATTACGGGGAATATTGGGCGTTTATTGGTCTCACGGTAGGTTTTTCATTAACCATGATTGTGATGTGGGGAACACTTTCCGGTTCCATGGTTCCTTTTATTCTGAAAAAATTCAATCTGGATCCCGCCACCTCTTCAGCACCGTTTGTAGCTACATTGGTGGATGTTACCGGTCTGGTCATTTACTTCACTCTTGCAGGACTGCTGCTGAGTGGTAAACTTCTTTAAGAATTTTCATGAAAATCGTCTCGCTGGTTCCCAGCATTACAGAAACGCTTTTCGATTTCGGTCTTACGGATGCAGAAATCATCGGAAGGACAAAATTCTGCATCCATCCTGAACATTCGGTTAAAAAAGTCACGGTCATCGGTGGTACAAAAAACCTGAACATGGAAAAAATCAGGAATTTACAGCCGGATTTAATCATTGCTAACAGAGAAGAGAATGAAAAACTTCAGGTTGAAGAATTCGCAAAAGAGTTTAAGGTCTGGCTAACCGACATTAAAAATCTTAGTGATAATGAAAACTTTCTGCAGGAGTTAGGAATTCGTTTAAACAGAAAGGAAATCGCACAAAATTATATTCAGGAAATACGAACCATCTTCGAAGATATCTCAACGGGGCCTTCCAAAAATACGGCGTATCTGATCTGGAAAGATCCGTATATGACGGTTGGAAACGATACGTTTATTCACCATATTCTGGAGCGCCTCGGTTTCGAAAATATTTTCAAAAACCAAAAAAGGTATCCTGTTGTTTCCACAGAAGAAATGCGGGCCGCAGAATACATCCTGCTCTCATCAGAGCCTTTCCCGTTCCGGGAAAAGCACATTGCCGCACTGCAGAAGGAAATTCCTTCAGCAAAAATCATATTGGTTGAAGGGGAAGCTTTTTCGTGGTACGGAACTCCGTTGGTAAAATGGGCATCCTATTACCGGTCTTTGTTGGAAAATCTATAGGATTTTAGCCACTTTTTCACAAAGCCATTCCAGCATTTCGCGGTCTTCGGCAGTAAATGGGTTCAGGGTATGGGAGTCAATATCAATCTGACCGATATTTTCGCCGTTTTTAATGATCGGAACCACGATTTCAGCCTTTGTATTGATGGAACAGCTCAGGTAATTGTCCTGTTCATGAACGTCAGGAACAACAAAAGTCTCGTTGGACACCGCTACCTGTCCGCAAATCCCTTTTCCGTAAGGAATGATGGTGTGATCGGTCTTTGCACCTACATAAGGTCCTAAAATCAGTTCCTCTTTATTACCGTTTTTAAAATAAAAACCGGTCCAGTTGAAATAAGGAATTTCCTGATCAAGCAGATGACAGATTTTTTCAAGCTTCTCCTGCGTATTTTGGGCAGGACTATCAAGAATTGAGGAAAGCCTTTTCTTTATTTCAGACATTTTTTTGTTTTTTTAGGTAAATTCTTTCAGTTTTACTTCTTCTTTGTACCCGAACATTCCGCGTTCCTTTATCATCTCGGCAACGCCTTTCGGAATCTGGTTTTCCCAGCCTTTTTCGTGTGTTGCGATTTTGTTCAGGATATCTCTGGAATAGATTTCAGCGTGTTTAGGATTGTAGTTTTTGATGTCCAGAATCCGTTTGTTGAGTTTGAAATATTTGTACAGTTCCTTCAGATTATCGCTTACCTTAAGGTTTTCAGAAGTAAGGAATTGGTGCGTGACAGGATCCTTGTAAGGATAAAGGTACACCCTCATATCCTGACGGAAGAATTTCCCGAACGCTTCGAGGATTCCGCCTGACAGATTTTTATAGTAAGACTCATCAAACACCATCAAAAGGTTATTAACGCCCATTGCCACGCCAATTTTCTGCGAGGTGTAATGCGCAAAATAATCAATAAGGCGGTAATATTCCGAGAAATTGGAAATAATCACCGTGTATCCAAGCTTAGCAAGAACATCTACCCGGTCCAGGAAATCCCTTTCATCAATATCACCGGATGCCCGAAGGTTGGAAATGGTGATTTCAAAAAGCACCTCGGTGTTTTCCACTTCACATTCGGCATCTTTCAGGAACATCTCAAGACCGTTTTCGAACATATCGATGTTCACGAGCGTTACCGGACGGAAACTTCCTCTTACCGCAAAAATATTTTTCTTGTAAAGAATATCGGCCGGAAGCATATTGTTGCCCTGCGGATTAAAAATTACCGCATCGGTCATTCCGTTTTTCACAAGCTGTAAACTCATGAGACGGTTATCAACATAGCAGAACGCAGGACCGTTGAAATCGATCATATCAATTTCGATATTATCAATCGCTACATCATCATAAAGCGATTCGATGAGTTTTCTCGGATTGTCGGAATAATGAAAGGCGCCGTAAATCAGGTTTACTCCAAGGCTTCCGAGTGTTTCCTGCTGAAGCGTCGCATCATTTTCCTTGAATTTAACGTGAAGGACAATTTCGTTGTAATCTTCATGCTCATCGAGCTGGAATCTGATTCCCACCCAGCCGTGACCCAGCATGGTTTTATCGAAATTAATCGTGGTTACCGTATTGGCATAGGAAAAAAACTTTCTTCCGGGAGTTGCCTCTCTCGAAAGGCGTTCTTCAATCAGGGAAACTTCATAACGGAGCATTTTCCGAAGACGGTTTTGGCTCACGTATCGGTTTTTGAACTCTTTGCCGTAAATAGCATTACTGAATTCCTTATCATAAGCCGACATGGCTTTTGCAATGGTCTGCGAAGCCCCTCCTGCCCTGAAAAAATGACGGACCGTTTCCTGACCGGCACCAATTTCTGCAAAAGTCCCGTAAATATTTTGATCCAAATTGATTGCTAGCGCTTTCTGTTTGGGTGTTAATTTCTGATTGATCACAGGCGATTCTAATTTTTTGTAAATTTACCAAAATTAAACCCAACCTCAAAAAAATGAAGTTGAAATTTTTAGGCACCGGAACTTCGCAGGGCGTTCCCGTAATCGGCTGCAAATGCAGAGTCTGCAAATCGCAAAACCCGAAAGACCGGCGTTTTCGTTCTTCGGCATTGGTCACTACTGAAAAAGGAGCAAAAATCCTCATCGACTGCGGACCGGATTTCCGCATGCAGATGCTTCAGAATCAGGAAGAACACGTGGATGCCGTGCTTCTTACCCATGAACACAATGATCATGTCATCGGACTCGATGATATGCGACCTTTGATATTCAGACAAAATAAAGAGATGCCACTCTTCTGCCATAAAAGAGTCGGAAAAGAGGTGATGGAACGTTTCCCTTACGCCTTTGCAGATGAGAAATATCCTGGAGCGCCACGGTTTGAACTCGTTGAAATCACAGAAAAATTCAATTTACTGGATACAGAGATTATTCCGGTTGAAGTGATGCATAACCGAATAACTGTATTGGGATTCAGATTTAAAGATTTCGCCTATATCACCGATGCCAGTGCAATTGCTGAGATTGAAAAAGAAAAACTCAGAGATCTGGAATATCTGGTTTTAAACTGTCTCCGTAAAGAAAGACCCCATCCGGCTCATTTCATTCTACCTGATGTGCTGCAACTTTTTGAGGAACTTAAACCGAAAAAATTATACCTCACCCATATTTCCCATGAAATGGGACTGCAGGACATGACCGAAAAAGAACTTCCTGAAAATGTTCATATGGCGTGGGACGGACTCGAAATCGACTTTTAATTTTCAGAAAACAAAGAAAAATTTTTAGGAAGTAAAAATTAATTCTATATTTGCACCACCAAAAAATGCCCGGTTGGCGGAATTGGTAGACGCGCTAGACTCAAACTCTAGTACCGCAAGGTGTGCCGGTTCGATTCCGGCACCGGGTACCAAAACCTCTGAATAATTTCAGAGGTTTTTTTATTCTCTACTGTCACGGTTCAGTGATAAAATACTTCTTTTTTTTCATTCATTATCAGTCTTTTACATGATATTCGTCAAAGTGTGGATAATGAAGAATTTAACAGAATTTAACATTAATCGCTTACTCTTCCTTTAACCATTCATATAAACTGAATTAATTACGTATAATTTAATAATACAGTGATTTAATTACATATCTAATATTAAATATGTAATTAAGACATATCTCATATAATTTTTAAAGGAAAAATTGCTGATTTAACAATTGCAGATGTAACTTTGTCTTAGAAAATTTGAAACAATACTAACCTCTAAATTTAAAAAGATGAAAAATTTCACAACCTTTAAAATTTTGGCGCTGACCATCGGACTTATCAGCGGGCTGGTTTCCGCACAGAATATCAGCGGTAAATCAGCCACAGTTACGGTAAGCGGCACTTCCCCAATGCACGACTGGACGATGACTTCCAATACAGCTACCTTTTCCGGTACCGTTAGCGGAAATACCATTACCAATGTAAAATTCTTAATGGCTGCCAAAAATTTGAAAAGCAAAAAAGGAAAAATAATGGACAACAAAGCGTATCATGCCTTAAAAGCTGATAAAAATCCGAACATTTCTTTTACTGCCGGATCACTTAACGTAGGCAAAAGCACATTATCCGGTAAACTCAGTATCGCAGGAATGACCAAATCAGTTTCGCTGCCTGTGAGTGTTATTAAAAACGGCAATTCTTACCATATCAGCGCGACAGAAGAGATGAAAATGTCGGATTTTGGGATGGAAACTCCCGGTTTTTTGGGAGTGCGCACCGGCGATGCCATTACCGTCCACGTCACCATGACTGCTAATTAAATTTTTAAAAACCTTTAAATATTAAAAATATGAAAACTATGTTAATCAAAGCGTCAGCGCTTGCAGTACTGTTCTTGGGTGCAAACCTGATGAACGCTCAGGACAATTCTTCAACATTAAGAGATTATCTTGCTCCTGAAAAATCCTCACGAAACATTTTTGAAGACCCTAAAATTGAAGCTCCCGAATATGACGGTGTAAAAGTATCGGTTGGCGGCGATTTCGCTTTACAGTTCCAGGCACTGGATCATTCTACTGAAGCCACTTCCCTTGGTGTGGTAACAGGAACTGCAACCCCAAATACACTCCGTGAACTGGGTAGTGATTTCAACCTTCCGACAGCCAATTTGGATATAAATGCCTACCTGGCAAAAGGGGTTAAAATGCATTTAAGAACTTACCTCTCTGCACGTCATCACAATGAAGCATGGGTGAAAGGCGGTTATATTCAGATCGATAATCTCGATTTTGTTTCTCCGGGATTTATGTCCAACATAATGAAATATGCGAGAGTAAAAGTGGGGATGGACGAAATTAACTACGGTGATTACCATTTCAGAAGAAGTGATAATGCCGAAACCATCAATAACCCATTCGTAGGAAACTTCATTATGGATAGTTTCTCTACTGAAGCTTTCGGTGAAGGTTATTTATTCTATAACAATTTCATAGGAATGCTTGGCGTTTCAAACGGGAAACTGAATCAAACTGCCGTAAAAGACACCAACTGGAACTCTCCTTCAGTATATGCCAAATTAGGATATGACAAACAGATGAGTCCGGACCTTAGAGTAAGATTGACCGGATCCTTCATCCAGACCAATGGATTGAGTACAGGTGGCTATCTTTACGGTTCCGACAGAGGCGGTTCAAGATACTACTACGTTCTATTAACCCAGAATGATGCGATGGGAACCAGCAATCAGGCCACCGGAAGATTTAACCCGGGTTTCAAAAAAATGAAAGCATTTCAGGTGAATCCGTTTATCAAATATCAAGGTTTGGAATTCTTCGGAGCCTATGAATATGTAACCGGAAACAAAGCCAGCGGCTTGAAGATGAGAGACACTGATGGTTCATATACCCAACTTGCAGGGGAACTGCTTTACCGATTCGGAAATAAGGAACAGTTTTACTTAGGTGGAAGATACAACACCATCAGCGGTAAAGATGATGACGTTTCTGCAGAAAGAAAAATCGACCGGTTCAACATTGCAGGTGGTTGGTTCATGACTAAAAACATTCTTGCAAAAGTAGAATACGTTTCTCAAAAATACAATAATGATGCAGTTTGGGGAGCAACCAGTGCACTCAATGGAGGGAAATTTAATGGTCTGATGCTTGAAGCAACCATTGGTTTCTAACTTTCATTCAAATTTAATCAGAAGGGGCTGGCTCCGGCCCCTTTTTTCACCTTCCTATTATGAAAACTTTAATCACCATTCTGCTTCTTTTTTGCATGAGTATTTCTTTACTTTCCCAGAAAAACGGTGTGGAGATTAACGGATGGACCAATGTAAATACCTTCAAATGCACCAACAGCAGTTTCACGAACTCCGGCAACTCTTATTCCTTCAAAGAAAAACAGCTACCCAATGTGATTCTGAAAGTTGAAGATTTTGACTGCCGGAATAAAATGATGACTTCAGATTTCAAAAAAACCTTACATTCAGAAAAGTTTCCCCACCTCAGCATCCGGTTCGTTCATTTCAACAAAACGGTTTCCAATAAGTATGCAGCAGTGGTAGAGGTTAAAATGATGACGGTAACCAAAAAATATACAATTGAATTCACTTCCCACAACAACAGCCTCGTTGGAAACAAAAGACTGAAATTCTCGGATTTCAATATTAAAGCACCAAAAAAAATGGGTGGCGCGGTGTATGTAAAGGATGATCTGGACCTCGTGTTCAGCCTGGCAACTGAAGATTAACCTTCAAAACTTTAAACATCAGAGGTTAAATTTTTCATATTTTTTTTAAATGATGTTGAACTCCCTGAAAAGGGAGTTTTTTATTTGTAATGCAGAAAAATTCCGATGTCAGAAGGCGTCCAGAGCGCGGCTTTCTGGCCCGCAGCTTTCAGTCCGTCATTCGTCCAGGTATTGCAGGTATTCAGGAAACTGTAGCGGCCTTTTGCGTCATAAAAAGCATCATTTTTCCCATAAACTGCATCCGTTTTGATGAGGATGGGCTGACCGTTGGAATCGCGGTCGAATTTATCGCGGATAAACGTTATGAGTTCCTGATATTGCTCCTTCGTAAGCGTGAGTTTTTTACAGTCTTCACCTTCGGTCATTGTATCGTAAAAAGTGCAGTGCATCGCCGATTCACTTAGCCAGAACGCGGCATTGAAGGCCGTAGAAACTTTCAGTTCGGCCCAGGTTGGCGTATCCAGATAAAAACCTTTGTCGCCCCACCCGATTGAGAGGTACTTGAAATCATTTCTTTTTGAAAGCGTATTTTCAAAAAGGATCTCTTTGCTCCAGTCCATTTGTGCAGATTTTACCGGCACCACCAGATCGGTATGAACGCCGTTGGTCAGGATATAAGCGGTAACCGTTTCTGGTTGGCTCACCTCTTCTTCAGGTACTCTGATATAGGGAATTAAAAAGCCGCAGATTAAATAAAACACGACAACGGCAACGATGGCGCCTAGCGTTTTGAGGATCACAAGAAAGATTTTCTTCATTTTCAAATGTATTAAAAAAATAACATTAAATTTTTATGAAGATGCCGGTTTAATTGAAATAATATTTCTACATTTATTTGCGAAACCACAAGGATATATGCCAAAAACATCCAAATCATCAAAAAGATTTAAGATCAGAGTAAAAGTGGCGCCGAAAAGGAACCAAAAAAGACGTTAGTTTTCCGGAATTTTCCTGAAAATCCGTTTTTTTAGCTCAACATTTTGATTTTATTTTTTTAAAGCCTTGATTTTTAAATCTTAAGGCACGGTACAATTCCTCCTTAAAGTTTGGAAAGCCATTTTCCGAACGGCATTACTTACCCAAAAATTCTATATTTCTTTTCAGACCTGCAAACTTCGTCCGTTTTACTGGCGACTTTCTGAAAATTTCAGAGAAAAGTTCCTGAGTCAGCATTTTCCAGTCTTCTTTTCCATAATTCAAGAGGAATGAATTCGGTTTGAATTTTTCCTGTTGATGTGGAGCAGAAAAGCGGTTCCACGGACACACATCCTGACAGATATCGCAGCCGAACATCCAGTCCTCCATTTTATCAGTGAAAGAATCCGGAATTTCATTTTTCAGTTCAATGGTCGCGTAAGAAATGCATTTGCTCCCGTCAATGATTTTGTCTGAAACAATGGCCTGAGTCGGACATGCATCAATGCATTTTCGGCAGGTTCCGCAATGGTCGGTTGTCGGATAATCTTCCTGTAGTTCGAGATCGCAGATGATTTCGGCCAGAAAATAAAAAGAGCCGTTCTGTCTGGTGATTAAATTGGCATTTTTCCCAACCCAGCCAATTCCCGATTTTCGGGCCCAGCTTCTTTCAAGAACCGGCGCCGAATCTACAAAAACACGGCATTCAAAGTCACCGATTTCTTCCTTCAGTTCCGCAACCATTTCCGCCAGAATTTCCTTCAGAATTTCATGATAATCCTGGCCATAGGCATATTTCGAGATTTTAAAATGTTCCAGAGCCGGCAGTTCCTGTTCGGGCAAATAATTATAGGAAAGCGAAATAACGGATTTTGATCCTTCCACAAGAACCTGAGGATTCAGTCTTTTATCGAAATGATTTTCCATGTAAGCCATCTCGCCGTTAAAATTATTCCTGAGCCAGTTTTCGAGCGGTCTTGCCTCTTCTTCCAGAAAACCCGCACGGGAAATGCCACAGCCGTTGAAACCAAACTTCGTGGCTTTGGTTTTGATCAGATTTGAATAAATTTCGGCGGTCGGTTTCATAAAAAATCGCCTTGCAAAACTAACATAATTTTATAACTTTGCTTATCCGGCGGCAATTCCGGGCAATATCAATTTAAAACTGAAAATATGTCACTAATAGAAGTACTGAAAGCAGGAAATTACCATTTGATCGACGTCCGCGAACCTATGGAACTTGAAATGGACGGAAATATTGAAGAAGCACAGAACATTCCGCTTGGTGAACTTCAAGACCGCAAACAGGAAATCACCAACCTGAACGGAACGAAGATTTTTTTCTGTAGAAGCGGAAACCGCAGCGGAAAAGCTGTTGATTATTTCAAATCTGAAGGTATGACCGATGTTTACAACGGCGGCGGTTATGAAGAAATGAAAGCGACCCTGGAACAGTTGTAAAGAAACACTAAAAAAAATCCCGCTGAATAATTATTCAGCGGGATTTTTTTATGGGGAAATGATTAGAATTTAATAATATCTTTCATTCTCTCGTTTTCTTCGTTCACCAAATCATCGTCTACCAGAATTTTTCCGGAATGCTCATCGATGATGATTTTCTTTCTCTGGGCAATTTCCATCTGCTTCTGTGGAGGAAGGGTGAAGAACGAACCTTTCGGCGCGCCTCTTTCCAGACCTACAACGGCAAGACCGGTGGTAGAATTGTTTCGGATTCTGCTGTAAGAAGCCAGAAGTCTTTCGTCGATCTTCGTAGCAAATTCCTTGGATTTTTCGATCAGGTAATCTTCTTCTTTCTGGGTTTCAGAAACCAGATCTTCCAATTCTTCTTTTTTGAATTTCAGGTGATTTTTAAGTTCTGAAATTTTAGTGTTCAGGTCTTCGAAAGTCACATTTTTCATCTCAATATTGGCGCTGAATCCTTTGATCTTTTTTTCTGCCAGCTGAATTTCCAGCTCCTGGAATTCAATTTCTTTGTCTAAAGCTTCGAATTCTTTGTTATTTCTTACGTTGTCCTGCTGAGATTTATATTTTTCGATCAAAGTAGCCGAATGGCTCATCACCTCTTTCTTGGTGTTGATTTCGTCATTCTGTTCCTTAATTTCCGCCTGAAATTTTTCAGCTCTTTTCTCCAGACCCTGAATTTCAATTTCCAAATCTTCCACTTCTATCGGCAGTTCGCCTCTTGTATTGCGGATTTCATCCAATCTGGAATCAATAATCTGCAAATCATAAAGTGCTCTTAATTTTTCTTCAACAGAAATTTCTACGTTTTTCTTAGCCATATTTTATAAAAAATAATTTACTGGATTGGTTTTCCCAATAGATTTTGAGATTGCAAATTTAGGAAATTTTTCCGACAAAATTTCAAATAATTGTTGAGTTACAAATTGTTCTGACTCAAAATGACCGATATCGCAGAGCAGCATTTTGTTTTCGGCCTGAAAAAAATCGTGGTATTTCAGATCACCCGTGAGGTAAGCATCACAACCAGCCGAAATCGCCGCTTTTATACCGCCGGAACCGCTTCCGCCCAAGGCCCCTACTCTTTTTATTTTTTTTGAAGTGAAAGCCGAATGACGGATGATTTTAAGACCGAATTTTTCTTTCACCATCTGCAAAAAATCCTCTTCCGCCAATTCAGTTTCGAGTTCGCCGAAACGCCCGAGTCCGGAATACTGGTTTTCGTTCTCGAGACTGATGATCTGATACGCCACTTCTTCATAAGGATGAGCCGCTTTCATGGCTGAAATGATCTGATGCTGTTTAAAACTTTCAAAAATCACCGAGATCATTTCTTCCTGCGCATTTTCGCGGATATTCAGGCTTCCGGAAAACGGATCGGAATGTTCCAACGGTTTGAAAGTTCCGGTTCCGGAAATCGAAAAGCTGCATTCATCATAAAAACCGATGTTTCCGGCTCCCGATGCGAACAGTGCATTTTTCAGTTGAACGGCGTGTTCTGTCGGGACATACACTTCGAGTTTTTTAAGATTCTGTGCTTTGGGCATCAGAATTTTCTGATTTTTAAGACCCAGTTTTTCGCAGATTCCAAAATTTACTCCAAAAAAATCATTGTCGAACGCAGTATGCACGGCGTAAATCGCAATTTTGTTTTCGAGCGCCTTCATGACGGCTCTTTCCACATAATTTTTCCCTGTCAGGGATTTTAAACCCGAAAAAATAATGGGATGAAAAGTGAGAATGAGATTAGCACCGCCGGAAACGGCTTCTTCCACCACAATTTCGAGTGCATCATGTGCGATTAAAATTCCTGAAATTTCTCTTTCCGGGTTTCCGCAGAGCAAACCCACATTATCAAAATCTTCCGCCTGTTTTGCGGGGATGATTTTTTCAAACTCAGAGACAAATTCTTTAATTTTCATATAAATTGAGTAATTTCCACGAAGATATTACATTTGTAAAAATTACACGTTATGAAACCGGAATATGACCTCATTCCTGAAGACCATCCTTTGCTGAAGAAAATCTACAGGATCATCTATTTTTCCGATACCAAAGCCGGTAAAATCTTCGATATTACGCTGCTTTTACTGATTCTTTTCAGCACGGTTCTGCTGATGCTGGAGACGGTGCCGCAGATTGAAATGAAGAACCACCAGCTGTTTTACCTGCTGGAATTTATCATCACCATATTTTTTACAATTGAATATTTACTCAGGATTTTTACGATCAAGGATAAGAAAGAATACATTTTCAGTTTTTTCGGCGTCATCGATTTTCTGGCGATCATTCCGTTCTACATCAGTCTTATATTTCCGGTGGCGCATTTCTTTATCATCATCAGAATGCTGAGGATGCTGCGGGTTTTCAGGATTTTCAATCTCGCAGATTATATGCACGACGGACAGTATATTATGTCGGCACTTCGGCAGAGTTCCCGAAAAATCTATATTTTTCTTCTGTTTTTAAGCATCTTCATTGTGATAATCGGCGCTGTGATGTATGTGGTGGAAGACGGCAAAAACGGCTTCGACAGTATTCCGCAGAGTATTTACTGGGCAGTCGTGACAATTACAACGGTGGGCTACGGTGATATTTCCCCGGTTACTCCGTTCGGGAAGTTTCTCTCCATCATCGTTATGCTTTGCGGTTACAGCATTATTGCGGTACCAACCGGAATTGTTACTTCAGAATTCCGTAAAAAAACGGTCGCTCAAAAAAACTGTCTCCGCTGTGGAAGTCAGGACAATGATGTTGAAGCCCGCTACTGCAAACAGTGCGGTGAGAAATTTATTTAAGAAAGCAAAAAAGCTGTTTCAAAAAATGAAACAGCTTTTTTTATTAAAATTGTTATTGATTGTTTATTCGTTGTCTCTCTTGTGCATTTCAAATTCGGCAGGGTACAGTTTCTTTAACCTTTCCACTTCCCTTGCCTGTTCTTCTGCATCGTTTTTATGTTTCTGCATATATTTCCGACGCGCATTGATCTTTCTTTTCGAAATGATGTAGAACATCACCGGTACAATGATCAGCGTGAGGAATGTCGCAAATGAAAGACCGAAAATGATCGTCCACGCCAACGGTCCCCAGAACGCAACGTTGTCGCCTCCTAATGAGAAATGCGGATCAAGAGTAGTTAGGAAAGAAGCCACATCAAAGTTCAACCCGATTGCCAGCGGAATTAAACCTAAAATCGCGGTGATTGCCGTTAGAAGTACGGGTCTTAAACGTTCTTTTCCGGATTCTACAATAATCTGTTTCACTTCTTCCAGTTCCAGATCATCGTGGGTTTCCACGCCTTTTTCTGCCACTTTTTCATCGAGTTTCAGTACAAAGAAGTCCATGAGCACGATCCCGTTCTTCACCACAACTCCGGCGAGGGAAATAATTCCCATCATTGTCATCAGGATAACGAAGTCCATCCCAAAAATACTCAATCCAAGGAAAACTCCTGAAAAACTCAGCAAAATGGTCGTGATAATGATCAGCGTTTTCGAAAGCGAGTTAAACTGGAACACGATAATAGAGGTTACCATCGCCATCGCCAGGAATAATGCAAACAAAAGGAAATTCAGGTTTTTTCCCTGCTCTTCCTGTTCTCCACCAAAAGTGTACGTCACCCCGTCGGCGGTTTTATAGTTTTTAAGCGCAGACTGTATTTTCTGTACAATTTCATTGGAATTATAATCCTTCAGCACTCCGGAATACACCATAATTGTCCGTGTATTGTCCTTTCTTTTGATTTTGTTGAAAGTATTGGCTTCCTGCATTGTTGCAAAAGTCGACATGGGCACCAAAACCGGTCCGTTCTGACCTTTCAGCGTAATCGGCTGGTTGAAAAGCAGACTCGTATTTCTGCGCTGATCTTCCTGAAGCCTTACCGAAATATCATAATCGTCGTCGGTATCTTTGTAGGTGGAAATATCCTGTCCGAACAAAGCTCTACGAAGCGTAATTCCCGTCAGTGCGGTATTTACGCCCAGATTTCCAGCTGTTTCTCGGTTGATGTCGATAAGCAGTTCCGGACTCTCTTTATTGATGTCGGACTGGAGTTTTTCAATACCCTGAATTCCCTGTCCGTTGATGAATGTGATCATTTTATGAGCCTCGACAAGAAGCTGGTCATAATCATCGCCTTTCAGTTCAATGGAAACCGGATAACCGACCGGCGGACCGTTCGCATCTTTTTCCACGGTATAAGTGAAGCCCGGAATATCAGGAATCGCTTTACGGATGTCTTCCATCACCTCAGCGGTGTTGATGCCGCGTCTTTTCCCGAATTCTACATAAGTAATCGTGATTTTAGATTTGAAAGGCGTATCGGCCTGCGAACCTGTATCCACCTGCGGATTGGTCGCGCCTTTACCCACCTGTGTCACCATCGATTCTACGAGATAGTTCACCCCGTTGTCTTCTTTGTATTTATTCAGGACGTTCAGTATGTTTGCTTCCACCTGTTTTGTTGACTGGTTCGTTTTGCCGATGTCGGTTCCCTGCGGGTATTCCATATAAACAATGGTCTGTTTTGGAATATTTTCAGGGAAGAAGAGCACTTTGGAACGTCCAATTCCCATCATCACCCCGAACACTACGAAGGAAAGTACAAGGACTCCGATTACTCCCAAAAACGCATTACGCGGTTTTTTTCCGTTTAAAAGATTTTCAATAAATGTCTGGTATTTTTTTGCCAGATTCGGGAAGAACGTATATTGGAAATGCTCAATTTTATCGTGGAAGAATCCCTTGTACAGCCAAATAGCGAGGATGGCCAATAATGATAGAATTACAACTGCCAGAAAATATTTAATCCCGGTCACCAATCTGAGAATACCGAAAACCACAACCAACACTCCAAAAATTATCGTGTATTTTTTTGCCTGTCTCTGCGTAAGGTTTTTGTTGTCCAAAGTCATTCCGCCGCCGGTCATCGAAGCGTTGATGATCATCGCCACAAAAAGAGAAGCCATCAGCGTTACCGAGATGGTAATCGGGAAATACTTCATGAATTCTCCCATAATTCCGGGCCAGAGCAGCATCGGTAAAAATGCAAAAACGGTGGTTAAAGTGGAAGTAATTACCGGAAAAGCAATCTCGCCGATTCCGAACTTGGAAGCTTCGCGCCTGGCGTAGCCTTTTTCCATATTGGCATAAACATTGTCCACAACCACAATTCCATCATCCACGAGCATTCCGAGGCCCATTACCATCGCGAAAAGCACCATTGTATTCAGCGTGATGCCGAACATATGAAGCACCGCAAAAGCAATAAGCATGGAAAGCGGAATTGCGGTTCCCACAAAAAGCGCATTCTTGAGCCCCATTGAAAAACTCAACACCGCCATTACAAGGAGAATACCGATCAAAATGTGGTTCGCAAGTTCGTTTACCTGATGTTCAACGTCGGATGACTGGTCAGAAGTAAGCGTAATTTCCAAATCCTGAGGCAGATAAGTGGTTTTCGCTTTGTCGAGTTTTACTTTTGCCTGATCAATTGCAGAAATCATGTTGGTTCCGGCTCTCTTTTTCAGGTTGATCATGACCACATCCTGGCCGGATTCCCGGGCATAAGTCGTTTTTTCCTTTTCTTTGAACGCGACTGTCGCGATATCTCCGATCCGCACCCCCGACTTGATCACAAAGTTATTGAGATCAGAAGGTTTTGAAATCTGACCTTTGATCCTGACATTTTCGCGGTTTCCTTCAGAAATGAGATTTCCGCCGGAAATCGTGACATTTTCGTTCCGGATGGCCATAATAAGATCATCGAAACTCACACCGGCTGCATTCATTTTGTAAAGGTCCACTGCAACTTCCACCTCATTATCGTCTACCCCCAGAATGGTGGCTTCCTTTACTTCTGAAATGTCCTCAAGATCATCTTTGATGTCTTCAGCGTACTGTTTCAGGGTAAATTTGTTATAATTTCCTTTAAGATTGATATTTAAAATGGGAAGTTCTTCAGAAATATTCAGATCGAAAACGCTGGGTTCCACCTTTGAACCGGAATCCATCGACGGCCAGTCCTGATCGCCTTTGGCTTCATCCACTTTATCCTTAATCCGCTGCTTCGCTTCAGCGAGCGGAATTTTTTCGTCGAATTCAACAATGATCAGACCGTAGTCCTGAAAAGAGTTTGAGGTTACCTTATTGACGCCGGAAACATTCTTGAATTTATCTTCGAGCTCTTTGGTGATGAGTTTTTCAACGTCTTCCGCTGAATTTCCCGGATACACCGAAGAGATATAAATTTTGTTCTCAACCACTTCAGGAAAACTCTCCCGCGGCATCGCAAAGAAGGAATAAATCCCCATGATCACGATGATGAAGGTGAGTACATACACCGTGGTTCGGTTATCTACCGCCCAACTGGAGAAAAAAGATTCCTTTTGGTGGTGTTTATTTTGACTCATAATTTTTGTTTTTAAAAAAATTTAGAAATTGCAGCAGTTATTGTGAGATTTTTACTTTCTGACCTTCCACCAGATTTTTGGAACCATCTGTAATCACTACATCTCCAGTTTTCAGACCCGTGGTAATTTCCACTGCATTTTCAGACTTCTCACCTGCGCTTACAAATACTTTTTTGGCAACTGCATTATCGCCTTTGATGTTCTGCGCCACAAAAACGTAGGTTCGGTGTGCAGCGTCTTCATAAATATACTGTGCAGGAATCTGCATCGCGTTCGGGTTTACATAATCCTCAATTTTCACCTGTGCCATAAGGTTAGGTTTGATGAGTCCTCCTTTACTCGAAACCGGAATTTCGATTTTGAAAGTTCTGTTTTCCGGATTGATGTAATTTCCGACAAGTCTGATGCTAGAACTGATGGTCTGGTTAAGCGTCGGAATAAAGATTTTCACCGAAGTTCCTGGTCGTACTTTCGCCAGATAGGTCTCCGGAACATCGGCTTCAACCCGCATGGTTCCGAGAGAAATCAATTTTACAATTTCAGTTCCCGGCGAAACCACCTGTCCGTTTTGGGTGATCACTTCGTCGATCACTCCGCTGAAAGGAGCGGTGATAGCTGTTCTGGCCAAGTTGGTGCGTACCGCATCAGCTGCTTTCTGAGTCGCGGCAACCTGACTTTGAGCTGCTGCAACCTGTTTCATGGCTCCGTCATAATTGGCTTTTGCCTGAAGGTACTGCATTTCGGAACCGATTTTCTTTGCCCAGAGCGAACTCTGTTTCTGATAAGATATTTTTGCCAGTTCGGCGGATGATCTCACCTGCTGAAGCTGGGCATTCATGGTGGTTACCGAAATCTGAGCCTGTTTGTACTGATCATTTAAACCACCGTCAGAAACCCTTCCGATGATTTGTCCTCTTTTAACATTCTGTCCTTTTTTTACAAATAAACTCAGGGTTCCGGCGAACTGCGGCTGAACTTTAACGTCCTGGTCCGTCGTTACGTTGCCCTGAATCTCTACATTATGCACAAAATTGGTCGGAGCCATTTTCAATACAGAAACAACACCGCTGGCTGCTGCCGAAACGCCCATTTTGTTAAGATTGGCATCAATTCCGGCCATCACCTGATTCAGGCTGTCGACTTTATACTTCTGACGTTCTTTATAGGCCTGGAGCCCTTTAACATCTTTGTTTTTAATTAAAGTTTCGAGTTTTACGTCTTTAAATTCAGTCTCTTTTTTGCAGGCAGTTAAGCCGGCCAATATGATCAGGGGTATTAAGAATTTTTTCATCTTGAAATATTTATATTATTAGTTTTTGATTAAAGTTTGCCCACCGCTTCGTCGAGCCTGGTTTTTGCCTGAATAAGTCCGATTGCGGCTTCGTAATAACGGGACTGTGAATCGTAGAGCTGCGTTTCGCTCTGCTGCAGCTCGTAACTTGTACCAAGCCCTTCATTAAATTTTATTCGCTGTTTGTTGTAAATGCTGGAGGAAAGTGCAATAAGTTCCTGCGCATTTTTGTAAGAATTGTAGGCATTGTCGTAATCTACAGAAGCCGCATACACCGTATTCTGTAGATCTCTTTCGGTTTCTATAATATCGAGTCTTGCTTTGGACACATCAAGTTTAGCCTGCTCAGTTTGCCAGTGTCTCTGGAATCCGCTGAAAATCGGAATATCAAGCTGGACTGCAATGACGGAAGTATTGAACCAGTCCTGAGTGCTGTTAAAAAATTTGAACTGATCTCCGTTGCCGTTGTAGCTGGAAGAAAGGCCTGCCGCTAAAGTGGGCAGCGATCTTGATTTCTGAAGTTTGAGTTTCAGTTCTGACAATTTCAGCGCATTTTCCTTCAAACGGTAATCAATATGGCTTTTAACATCCTGATTCATATTCAAATCGACTAATCCTTCATTTTTACTGACAATCTCATCGAGTGTCGAAGTCAAAGTAATTTGACTTTCCAAAGGATAACCCATTAAATATTTCAAAGCCATCAACAGTTTTTCGCGCGAGCGCGTAAGATTCTGCTGATTCGCCAGAAGGCTTTTATAGCTGAATTCGAGCTGTTCCACATTCTGATATTCCACCAACCCCACTTTGTAGGTTTCGCGGGTATCATTCAGTGATTTTTCAGCCACTTTTCTATTATCTTCAAGTGTTTTGATGTTTTCGTCCATTACCAAAACAGCCGCATAAGACATCAAAATCCCTTCTTTTACAGAGATCGCGGTCTTTTCTTCAGCCAGTGCCGCAGTTTCCTTGTATGCTTTTGCCGACTGCAGACCCACGAGATAGGAACCGTTGAACAACAGCTGACTCAGTGTCAGTCCACCACTAACAGTCTGTTTCTGACCGAATTTTACCGGTACATAAGTTCCGGGTGTACCGCCTGTGATTTCAGCAGGCAATAGCTGAACCGGAATGTTGAGGAAATAATTGTAAGATCCCTGTCCGCTGAGCTGCGGCAAACCGATTCCCGTGGTTTCCTTCACTTTTTGAGAGGCAATGGTTCGGTCGATTTTTGCTTTTTGCACACTGATGTTATGCTCCAACGCATATTGCCAGGAATCATCAATCGAGAAACTCTGCTGTGCGTAAGCATTTACAGAGAGCGCCGAGAAGGCAAAAAGTTTAAGCCAATTCTTCATATTTAGTTTTTAGTTGAGTTAAGATTTCAGTTCCTTTAGGGGTTAAGATCGAGTAAAGGAAAAACTCGGTGGCATTCTGACAGAGATGAGCCGGATTTCTAGCCTCTTCTTCAAAAAGCGTAGAACCTTCCATCGAAAGAAAAAGCTGCATCATAAATTTTACATAGATCGCTTCATTGAAATTTTTGCGGTAATAGCCTTCGTCCCTTCCAATCTGAATATTGTGTAAAATGATGACGGAAATTTTGCTGTAGACTTCCAGAATATGTTCGTTGAAAATGACCGGATAGTATTTATGAAGCTGCCTTAAAAAGACCGTTTTGTTGGACTGGGTAATGGTCTGCAAATTTTTTTCGCGGAGAAGCATTCTTTCGATTGGGTTGGTGGTGACCTTTTCCACCTCCTTCATGTGAAAAACAATGTCGGAAAGTTTATAGGTAAGAACTGCTTTCAACACTTCTTCTTTGTTTTTATACTGCTGGTAAAGGGTTTTTTTAGACATTGCGAATTCTTTGGCAATATCATCCATCGTAACCGTTTTCGCCCCGTTCTGTATGAACAACTCAGATACCTTCTCGAGAAATAGGTTTTTATCTTCCATAATTAAGAGGGCAAAGATACGAAAGAAAACTAAAAAACTAAAAAAGTTTTCAAGTTTTTTACCAATCAGTATTTTCCCTTTCAGTGAAGACGGTTCAACCGGAAAATTACTTTAAATAAAAAAGGCGGCCCCAATTGGAGCCGCCTAATCATTAATGAAGTTTTTAAAAAATTATTTTTTAATCGCTTTCATTGTTTTAACAGATCCGTGTTTGTATTTAAGGGTTACCAAATACATTCCGGCTGTTAAACCTCCAAGCTGAAGTTCAGCAGTTGGTTTAGCAATTGTTTTAACTGTTCTTCCTGAAATATCGGTTATGATTATAGATGTAACATCTTTAACATCTGAAATATTCAGTACATCAGTAAATGGATTAGGATAGATCTTTACTTTTTTAGCCTGAGTAGTTTCATCTGTTCCTAAAGCAGTAGATAATGAAAGTGTAAAGTTTCCTTCAGGGCTGTCTGTCGAAGTATTATATGCAATATTAATAAAATACTGCGTTCCTGCAATCGTACTAACATTTAAAGTTTCGATGTTACCGGTAGTCGTACCAGTACCATCTGATGAATCTACACATGTAAAGGTACCACAAGATCCCGTATACACATTTAGTTGCTGATTCCAAGGCGTGGTAGTGGTTGAAGTTACTGTTACAGTACTTCCATCACCGGTAAAGACATACCAGAGTCCATCATTGGATTCACTGCAGGTAGTAATATTCCCACCATTATTGGTTGCGAAAATACCGTCGTGCTGTGTAAATGTATACGGTACTGAACCAATGACCATAGCAGTGCCACATTCATCATTAGAAGGAGTAGCTACAGTAGGAGTTCCCACACAGATATCAAATGTATTGGCATAATTAGGTCCCACAGAAGAAGTATATACTCGCAGGTAATAACTTTGACCTATAACCAGACCGCTAAGATTAAGAAATTTATTGGTTGAACACGCCACATTTACGAGTCCCGAACAGGTACCGGACATCAATTCCATGTTCAGAGAAGTCGTGTTAGTCACGCCAACTGAAACTACATTATTTAGTTGAATTGTATGGTTGTTAGCAGTAGCTACGAAGGTGTACCAAACATCATCATCTTCTGTTCCGCCACATACAGTACCATCAACGCCAGAATCAGTTGCAAACAAAGTTGTACCAGAAGTTACAACACCACAATTCATGTCAGCATTAACGGTCAGCGTAACTGCTCCAGAGCAATTATCGTTGGAGGGGCTTGCTGCAGTTGGAGTTCCGACACAGATATTAAAACTGTTGGCATATACAGTACTACCAGTACCTGAATTATAAACTCTTATATAATAGGTTTGCCCGGCAGTTAAACCACCGACTAAGAGTGGTGAAGAATCGGTTGTATCACACGCCATACTGGCAAGTGTTCCACATGTTCCCCCAAAGACTTCTAAATAAAGCGTCGTAGAAATTGTAGTGCCAAGCGAAACTATATTAGACAGCGTAATCATATGCGTAGCCGTTGTTGCAGTAAAGGAGTACCAAACGTCATCATCCGCAGCTCCTCCACAGGTAGCAGCTATTCCGGAATCAGCTGCACCATAAGTATATCCTGACGCAGTTGCTGTACAGCTCAAATCTGAGTTTACTGTCAGGGCAACTGCGGTATTACAGTCATCGTTTACTGGTGGCGGCGGCGGAGTGTTAATGCAGATGTCAAAACTAACAGCATACTCAACTCCTGTACCGGAGGTATAATTTCGCACATAATAGGTCTGTCCCGGCACAGTATTAAGTACTGTAGGTGATGACGCAGAAGTATCACAAATTATACTGGTCAGTGATCCGCAGGTACCCGTTAATACCTGAGTATACAATGCAGTTGTAGTGGTAGCACCTACAGATACAATATTTGACAAGGTGACATAATGTACCGTACCTGTTGCCACAAATGAATACCAAACATCATCATCTTCGGTACCTGAGCAAGTCGTAGCCAAAACACCCGAATCTGTAGCATACAGAGTGGTTCCAGATACTTGGGCTGTGCAGCTTAAGTTAGGACTAACGGATAAAGCCGTTGCCGTTGCACAGTTGTCATTAGCCGGAATCACAGGCGTGGTTACACAAATATCAAAAGTATTCGCGTAATTACTTCCTGTTAAGTTGTTGTACACCCTTACGTAGTAGGTTTGCCCCGGTACCAACCCTGAAAGTACTGTTGGCGAAGCATCATCGTTATTACACATAATACTGGATAACGTTCCGCACGAACCCGAAAAGACTTGGGTATATAAAGACGTAGAACTACTTGATCCAACCGATACGATATTAGATAAAGTAATCCAATGTGTGTTGTTTGTTGCAACAAAAGAGTACCACACATCATCATCAGCAGTTCCAGTGCAAGGTGTTACTGGAAGCAGGGAATCGGTAGCATACAACGTTGTACCCGATGTGGATACAGTACATGCACCACCGTTAACCGTCAATACGGTAGCATTAGAGCACTCATCGTTACTTACCACTGGTGGTGTAAGGATACAGATATCAAATGAAGATGCGAACTGACCGCCTGAAGCTGAAGTATAGATACGCACATAATAGGTTTGTCCCGGAACTGTTGCAATTGCTGTTGGTGAAGCATCTGTGATATCACAGGTTATATTTGCAAGCGTCCCACAAGTCCCTGAAAATATTTGGGTGTATAATATGGTGGCTGTACTGGTACCAACCGACACTATATTTGTTAATGAGATCTGGTGTGATGTTGAAGTAGCTGTAAAGCTGTACCAAACATCATCGTCGGCCGTACCAGTACACGGAGTCAATGTTGCCGTTGATGGTGTTGCTGATAAAGTAGTTCCTGCTACAGCAGATGTGCAGCTAACTCCTGATTGGGGCGTAAGCACAATTGCAGACGAACATTCGTCATTTGCCGGAGGAAGTGCAGCAGTTGTAAATGATCTTTCCGTACAACCGGTCGATACTCCCAGTACGTTATAGGAAGACACGGTGTAATAATATTGCGTATTATAATTAAGCGCTGCGGACGGTGTGTAACTCGTTACATTACCCAAATCAATATTACTGGCAATATCAGTTCCACCCGGCGTGGATCCCATTGAAATTCGGTATCCGGACGCATTCTGTGAAAGGCTCCAGGTAATGGTTGGTAACACTGCAACATTCGTCGCACTTGTTGCTGGTGCAGTTACTGCTGGACATGCTGACACAGCCGCTGGAGTCAAACCCTGTAACGTTACTACTGATTTTGTAGAGGTTCTGGTACCGGTAGGGAGCGTGGCCGATGGATCCGGATTAGTGGCGTCGCTTCGGTAATAAAGACCGGTATTGGCCCCGCCACTATAAGTATAAAACAAATTTGCAGCTTGATCTCCCGGAGTATTCTCGTCCACCGCTATAACAAGATTGTTCACATTGTCATAGGCAAACGGAGTGGTAAAAGTCACATTCACCTGCCCATTCACTGCAGTTACAGTTCCAGAAAAAACCTGAGTTAAACTACTGACCGGAATCCAATCGGAGGTAGAAGCAAAAATTGCGTTGGGAGTGTGACCAACATAAACCACCCAATTCTCGGCGGTTGATATGGTTGCGGTAGCAGGAAGATAGAAAGTGAGGCCGGTTATGGTTCCGGGCGCACTTGCATTAATACCTGGCTGTGGCAAGATCTGTTGTGTATAATTATATACAAAACTTGTACTTACAGGCATCATATTGACGGATGTACCGCCCCCAATGGTAATTTGGGCATTCGTAAAAACCGCTGTAGTAAACAGCAACAAAGAGTAGAGAAGTTTTTTCATAAGCAGATATTGTTAGCTTTCAAAGTTAACAAAAAAATAGCATGATTTACATAACTCCTGTGATAAAAAAAGGCGGCCCAGTTGGGCCGCCTTAATAATTAATGAAGTTTTTAAAAAATTATTTTTTAATCGCTTTCATTGTTTTAACAGATCCATCTTTGTATTTAAGGGTTACCAAATACATTCCGGCTGTTAAACCACCTAACTGAAGTTGAGCAGTTGGTTTTGCAATCGTTTTAACCGTTCTTCCTGAAATATCAGTGATGATTGCAGAAGTTACATCTTTAACATCTGAAATATTCAGAATATCCTGGAATGGATTAGGATAAATAGTAACATCCTTAGCATTCCGAATTGAATCTGAGGTACCAAGAACTGCTGTTAAATTGTACTGTATATCATCCATCAAAATACTGTTAGCAGGTGATCCCGTATGACGGAATGCTAAAGTTGTCACTCCTGCAGGTACTCCAGTAATGTTGAGAATATAATTATCAATAGCTGTTGCACTAGTTGATGTATAAGAACCTAAAACAACAAATGTAGTATGATCTGTCGGATTTGTCAAGTATCCAATTTCGAGCACTCCCCCTGCTGTAAAATTAGCTCGTGCATTAAATCTTAGGCTGTATAAACCTGTACTTAAAGTACTTACTTCCGGCATTTTCACATACACATTGCTCGTTGCTGAATTTGAATAAATATACAACGCGTTCGGTCCGCTCATCACAGTACTTGCCTGTACATAAGAATTAGCAGAAGTAGTTGTTGCAATTTTTGACCAACACACTGGTAATATATTACCTGTAGTACTTGTAGAATCAAAGTTTTCAGAGAAAGAAGCTACCGCGACACAATTTGTAACAAAAGTTATCGGAGCGCTCCATGTACTTTGATCTGTTGTTGCACAATTAGACCTTACCCACACGTAATAAGTAGTTGCAGGCATCAACGGTGTAATGACAGCCGATGTACCCATTACACCAACAACTGAAGGTGTTGTAGTTGCAGTTGGAGGCGTACTAACTGTACTGTAATAAATATCATATCCATTTGTAGGAGGTGTAGTAGAGGCAGTCCATTGAATGTCTGCTGAAACCGCTGTTGCAGTGGTCAATGCCAAACCAGTTGGAGCCACACAGGTTGGTGGTGCAACCACTTCAAAAGTGAAATCAATATGTTCACCGTTCATTGCTGTTACGCACGGATCGGAAGGAGCTGTACTGTTATAATGCATTTGTACCCTTGCACGGTAATTACCTAATGCAGTAGCTGCTGGAACTGTTATAGAAGCTCCTGTGGTACTATTTGCGTATGACGACGTAACAAACATTCTTTCGGTTGTTTCAAATTGCAGGTTATTATTCCAGTCAACCCAAACGGCAAAACCAAAGGTAGAGGTACCATCACCAGAAATAGCTATTGGCGTAACACTGCCAACAGAATTAGCAATTTTATCAGTAGCAGTCAGATCTCTGTAGCCACCTGTAACAGCAGCGGTTCCGCTATAGTTGATATTTGTAACTGCACCGCTGGAGGTAAACTGATCTATGAAATACGTTGCTCCTGATGGCAGACAATATCCCGTGTAAACCATAGTTGAACCTATCCAAACGCTTTGATCCGTTGTACTACAATTAGATCTCACCCATACGTAATATACAGTATTAGGAGTTAAGCCAGATATCATGGCAGATGTAGTAGCCGAACTTACAGAATTATTTGCATCAAGTACGGTAGCTCCGGTAGGTGCAGTATTCGAGGTACTGTAATATACTTGATATCCGTTGGCCGGCGCAGCTGTTGGTGCAGTCCACGACAGCGTTGCAGAAGTAGCGGTAAAAGCAGTAGTACTAACACCTGAAGGCTCCAGACAAGTTGGGATATTCTCTACTGTTATATCATCAAGATAAACAGAGCGGAAAGACCCACCTAATCCATGTCTGAATGACAACCATGATCCAGTTCCGGCAGGAATATTAACCGTGTACATTGCATGGGTAGTGGTTAAGCTGATTGGAGAGCCAATTGCGGTAAAAGTAGTAGGATCGGCAGGATTTGTTAGTATTCCTACACTGACTGTATAGCCTGCCGTTGAGGCTTTGGCCGAAAATTTCACTCTTTTGGCACCGTCCGACAGATTAACGGTTTCAGGGGAGACCAGCATGATATTTCCGGTCGTGGCTGAACTGTTATAAAGGTAGAAATTGTTGGGTGCTGAGGCTGCATTTCCCGTAGTGACATACCCGTACCCTGCAGATCCGGATGTTTCTAGATATGACCAGCAGTTAGGTGTGGTAATATTGGATGAGGATCCCGTTGCAGTAGTATCGAAATTCTGAGTGTAAGGTACTGTGAATACGGCACAGAGTGTCGTAAATTGTCCTGAATAGCCCCATGGCCCTATATCAGATGCTGAACATTTTGACCGCAACCAAACGTAGTAGGTCGTACCTGTAGAGAGTCCCGCTACGGATGCTGATGTTCCTGTGGATGATACGGAATTGGAAGCATTTAATACTGTAGAAGCTGTAGGCGCAGTATTTACTGCACTGTAATACACATCGTATCCATCAGCGGGAGCTGAAACCGATGCGGTCCATGCTAGATCAGCCGTGGTTAGAGTTACATTCGTTACATTTAAGTTAATCGGTGCAAAACAGGTTTGTGGTGTCCAGGTAAATGTTAATCCCGATGCAGGAAAATTGGTATTATCTCGGGCAACGGTAGCCCCATTAGTTGTTCCGGCAGTGGTAGCAGTCCACAGATCACCTGCTGCTCCTGCCCTGTTATTATAATCTACATTTGACGCTCCCCTTAAACCGATTTGATTCGTTCTGGAAGTAGTATTAATATTAAAAGTTGGTCCGTAAACAACAGAAACAGTATTACTTGTTTCTGCTAATCTTAATTGGAAATTAAGATAATTACTTGTAGGAGCTGTTGTACCGTAATCATTGTACCCTTTCCACTCTATTACAAACACCCTGTTTGGTGCCGTTCCTTCGGTGGACGTATAAATTTTACCAACTCCATAACGAACTACAGCTGTGGAAGAACTTGAAGTGGCATTAGTGGACATCGTAATCGTACCAGCAACCTCATCGAATGCAGTAATGGTTGCACCAACAGGTATTCCATTATTGTCATTCAGCACTTTACCAACTTCAATGCCCTGAAAAGACCCAACATTGGTAATTATATTTGACCCGGTAGTTGTAACTCCCGAGGTAACAAACGCACCCCACAAATCCCTATTCATTACTCCAATTGCACCTGAATAAGCGGTTGTAGCAGATATTACAGCACTACTCGTACTTGTTGGGGTACCAAAGGTGGCCCCACCGTTAGAATTTACATAAATGGAAGCGTAATCAATACCGTTAAAATTAAAATTAAAAGGTATAGCAATCGACCATCCTGTTGTGTCATTTGTGGTAGTTGTTGTAGCTTCACTTCCTGTAACAACTGTGCCGGTGGTAGCTATGCTTGTAAAAGTACCGGTACTTTGCGAAAATGTGTATCCGCTTACTTGCGCTTTTAGGTTCCCGCCCATTACGCAGAGCGCCATTAAAAAGCTACTGAATAAGAAACGCCAGCGACTGGTGGGCGATTCTTTAGTGTAAAGTTTTTTCATAAAAATAAATTTTAAAATTATGGGTAAAAATACATCTTTTTTTATAATGTCAAACATTTTTTATCTTTTAACTTATTAATCTTTAAAATTTACACATATACATGGTATTTAATTGTTAAAATAAACAGATGTTTAATTTTTTATCAATTGAGTTTTGCTGATTAAGATGAGGGGTGCAAAAGCAACATAAGCTGATGTAAAACAAAAAATGGCAGCTAAATGAATAGCTGCCATTGGGATAAAGATAAAGTTGGAAATTATTTTTTTATCGCCTTCATCGTATGAACAGAGCCGTCTTTATATTGAAGACTGATCAAGTACATACCCGACTGCAGTTCACTCAAATTAATCTGAGCAGAAGGTCGGTCGATAAACTTCACTACTCTGCCGGATATATCCAGAACTGAAATTGATTTCACTCCTTTAACATCAGAAATGTTAAGCACATCCGTAAACGGATTCGGATAAATCACCGTAGCTTTTGCATTGTCGGCTTCAGAAGTACCCATGGTACAGGTGCTGTCAACCACTGCAGTAACCATAGTGCGTGCTGATTCGCAGAATGCTGATACACTCCAGTTATAAAAATAATAATAATATATGCTCGATGGCCCGGAAGTATAAGCCGAGGTAATACTGCAAATACCAGACAATGTGTATGGATAAGTGAACCCTGTAGTAGATTCCCGGAGTAGAGTAGTCATTCCTGTAGCTGCAGTTACCACAAGTCTATGACCGGTTCCCGCTGGTACGTTAAAATTAAGAGGAACGGTATTTAAAACCCCGGCAACGGAAACATTTACATTTGCTGTCGTACTCTGCAATACAGTACCGGAAGAATTTTTGAGTTCAATTGTTACCGTTCCGGTAGTGGAAGTTGTTGACACGGGATATACATCAACAGATAAAAGTGTGAAACTGCTCAGTGCGTCAAACATCAGACCTACATCGCTGAATCCAGAATTACCTGTTGTGGATGTAGGAACATCCTTCCCTACATTTCCGGCAGAACCAGTACGCGCGGTTACCCAATAATTTGTAGTAGCAGTAAGTGGAGGGGTTGTTATACTGGTACCACTGCCTACAACATTACCTGCGCTAGCCGCATCGTACCAAGTTAAAGATGCTCCAGAATCGGCGGTAGCAGTTAAAGTAGCAGTGCCGTTTACGCAAACGGGGTTTGGTGAGACATTAGTTCCTGTCACTGCTGGTGGTTGGCATAATGTAGTCATAATGGCCGGAAAAGGCGTCCACACACTTTTGTCAGAAGCAGCACAAACACTTCTTACCCAGATATAATAAGTTGTGGCAGAAGAAAGTCCGCTTATTGTAGCAGTTGTTCCTGTAACAGCTACCGAATTTGTTGAATTAAGAACCGTGGAAGCAGTCGGAGCCGTATTTACTGAACTATAGTACACTTCATAACCTCCGGCCGGAGCAGCACCAGGTGCAGTCCATGACAGATCTCCGCTGGTTGTAGTAACCGATCCGGAAGTAACGGTAACCGCAGTAGGTTCAAAACAGGTCGGGATTGTCTCAACAAAAACATTGTCAAGATAGATAGAACGTGCCGTACCTCCCATTCCGTGTTTGAAAGCAATATATTGGTTCGAGCCTGCAGGAATATTCACAATATACTCCACATGGGAAGTTGTAAGTGCGATAGCTGATCCAATAACCGTGAAACTCGCTGGATTGGTAGGATCTGACATGGTTCCAACTTCAAGTGTATAATTATTTGCACCTGATCGTGCTGAAAATCTTACTCTTCTTAAACCATCTGATAAATTCTGAGTTTGAGGAGATATAAGCATATTAGAACCGGTAGTTGCGGTTGAATTATATAAATAATAGCCGTTAGGCGCAGAATTGGCATTCGTTGTACTCACATACCCATACCCTGTAAAACCTGAAGTCTCCAGATAAGACCAGCAGTTAGGAGCATTGGTGTTTGTGGTTGAACCTGTTGATGTAGTATCAAAGTTCTGACTGTAAGGTACATTCACAGGAACACAAAGTGTTACGAATGTTGTTTCAAATGACCAAATACTGTTGTCGGTTGTCGAACATTTTGCCCGTACCCATACAAAATAATCTGTTCCCGGAGTAAGTCCTGTTATCGTTCCCGAAGCAGTAGTTACCGTTACAGAGTTGGTTGCATCAAGCACTGTAGCTGCTGTTGGAGGCGTGTTTGATGTGCTGTAATAAATATCATATGCTCCGGCTGGTGTTGTCGGATTCGGAGTCCACGATAATCCAGCAGTACTTGTCGTAACTGACCCGGGTGTAACTGTGAGCGCAGAAGGTTTGATACACGTTGGTACTGTTTCTACAGTAATATCATCCAAATAAATAGAACGTGAAGCTGCTCCTAATCCATGTCGGAAAGCAACGTATTGCGAAGTTCCTGCCGGTATCATCACGGTGTACTCCCCGTGAACATTGGTAATGGATATTGGGGAACCGATTATTGTAAAAGTTGAAGCATCTGCAGGATCTGCAAGTGTACCCACTTCCAGCGTATAGCCGGTTGCTGCGCCAGCTTTTGCATAGAACTTCACCCATTTGGTTCCGTCAGAGAGATTAATAGTAGGTGGAGAAACAAGCAGTTGATTGCCGGTAGTTGATGTTTGGTTGTTCAGATAATAGCTTCGTGGTGCAGAATTTGAATTTGAAGCGATTACATAACCATATCCTGCAAAGCCTGCTGTTTCCCTATAGGTCCAGCACATTGGTGCATTATTATAGGTTGGGGACCCAACTGTAGTACTGTCAAAGTTTTCAGTGTACGGAGCATTTTGAGCAAAACATGCAGAATCGAAAATCAATTGATTCGACCATACGCTGTAATCGGTTGGTGAACATTTAGAGCGTACCCACACATAATAAGTTGTAGAAGGGGTAAGACCTGTTATGGTACCAGAATTGGTACCTGAAGTAATAGAATTTGTTCCATCCAGCACTGTAGCCGAAGTTGGGGCGGTGCCTGTAGTATTATAATACACTTCATAGCCGTTTGCAGGAGCAGGTAAAACAGCATCCCAGTTTATAACACCCGATCCTGTCGTAAGGGTTCCTGTTGTAAGTCCGGATGGCACAAAGCACGAAGGTGGAGTCCAGGTGTAGGTTAATCCGTCTGAAGGCATTCCCGGGATGGCATTGACCGTATTGAACGCCTGATCGTCCCCGTTCGCGTCACCTGCAACCGAACTTGTATATTTCTCTGTAGTCGGATTATACCTGTTGTTAAAATCAGCATTTGTCAATCCACGTAACCCAACCTGATTAATTGCTGAACTGTAAGTGGTAGAACCCGCGAGATAAGAACCTGCGGAATACACTACGGAAACACTGTTAGTAGTTTCCTGCAATCTGATCTGAAAGGACAAACTATATACTGTAGTGGTCGCAGTTACACTGGTTGGTCTGAAATTGGTCCACTGAATAACCACCTCCCGGTTAGGTGCTGTTCCAACAGTCTCCCACCGGATATCTCCGGTTTTACCAGCGACATCAAAAAAAGAACTGATGTCATGGCCGAAAGCAGACACCGCTCCATCATACGCCACCGTGCTGGAAATAGGTGATGTGTTGGTCGTAGTAGGCGCAAGGGCACCAAAAGTAATAAAACCGTTGGTTGATACATTTAAACTGGTGTAATTCTGGCCATTAAATATAAATCCAAACGGTAGGGTTATAGGATATACATTACTGTTCAAATTTGTGGTAGTGGTGTTATCAGTTGCAACACCTAAAACGGTTCCTCCACTTATTGCACTGAAGGTGCCGGTACTTTGCGAAAAAGCGTATGCACTTACCTGAGCGTTAAGGTTAAAGGTGCCCGCAGCAATTAAGAGCCATAAAAAGACCCCCTTAAACAAGAGAGCCCTTTTTTTCGAGATTAAATTTTTCATGTAGAATTCTTTCATCAAAATTATTTTTATTGGTTAATGCGAAAATACTGATTTTTTTATCAATATAACAAAATTTTTTAGCTTTATTTGTCAAAATTCATTACCTAAACCGATATATCTATTAAATAAGAAAAGAATGTATTAATCCGCCAAAACCGCTGGGGGTGGTTGCTGAGCAATCCTCCTTTAAAAGATAATGCATGAAAAACTTACCCTACATCGCAGGCACAATAAAATAGAAAAACAGAAAGACTATCTTCACTAATTGTGTGTAGATTTTTTCGTAATATTTTATTTTAATTGGTAGTTAAAGATAGATATAATTTTTTACTATGTAACACGCTCCAATAAAATGCCACAGTTTGAGAGTCATTAAAATAAATGAGCGTCAATCTTTTACCGTACCAACATAACAAAAATGGCAGCTAAATAAATAGCTGCCATTTCTAAATGATAAACTGCATATTATTTTTTTATAGCTTTCATCGTATGAACAGAACCGTCTTTATATTGAAGACTGATCAGATACATACCAGACTGCAGTTCACTTAAATTAATCTGAGCAGAAGGACGGTCAATAGACTTCACCACTCTGCCGGAAATATCCAGAATTGAAATTGATTTCACTCCTTTAATCTCAGAGATATTAAGCACATCCGTAAACGGATTCGGATAAATCACCGTAGCTTTTGCGTTGTCGGCTTCTGAAGTACCCATGGTACAGCTGCTGTCAACTGTAGCTAAAACCGGTGTACGTGCACTTTCACAAAGTCCTCCTACCTGAAGGTTATACATGAAATAATAGGAATCAGTGGATACATTTGATCCTGTTGTAATACTGAAGTTAGCAGTAGAGTACGGAAAATCTGCATTACTCTGATAATTTCTGTAGTAATCTCCGCCCGCCATTCTCATACGGTACAAGCCTGGATTTAACATGATGTTAATCGGAACTGTTTGCGCAATCGTTCCGTCACTGGCTATAGTGGAAGTAAACGGAATCGTATTGATCACAGTAAAGGAGGTGGGGCCCTGTAAGATCTCCAATGTTGTATTCTGACCGGCAGCCTCCGGAAATACATCCACTGACATTAAATTGACAGGTATATTAGTTACTTCAAATTGAATATAGTAGGTATTGATTGCTCCAGTTGTAGCTCCACCCGTAAGTGAATTTGGATTAACAGGACCTACGTAATTAGTGCTTCCCGTTGACGCAGCGGCGTAATAAGTAGTAGTTGAAGTAAGCGGCGGCGTGGTAAAACTCGTACCGGTCGCAAGAGCAGTTGCATCAGTTGAATTTGCATACCAGTTGATGGTTGCACCTGAGTCTGCTGTTGCAGTCAGAGTAGCCGAACCTCCCGAGCAGACTGTTTCTCCATTACTTGTAAGAAGTGCCGGGGGTTGACATAAAGTCCTTAAAGTTACCGATGACGGCGTCCAGATACTTCTTTCAGTGGGTGAACATACACTTCGTACCCATACATAGTAAGTGATTGCAGGAGTTAGACCGTTAATGGTTGCGGCGGTTCCGTTTACCGTAACAGAATTAACTCCAGTAAGTACGGTAGCTGCAGTGGGAGCTGTGCTGTCTGTGCTGTAATAAACTTCGTAAGATCCTGCAGAAGTACTAGGAGCAGTCCAGGTTAAAGAGCCTCCGTTAGTGGTGATGGATGCAGGAGTTACTGTTAATGCGGTAGGCTCGAAACAGGTTGGAGCAGTTTCTACCGTGATATCATCCAGATAAACAGCGCGATAAGTTCCGCCTAATCCATGTCTGAAAGCGATGTGCTGGGCACTGCCTGCAGGAATTACTACCGTATATTGCACATGACTAGTTGTGAGCGGAATCGCCGAACCAATCGTGGTGAAGCTAGCTGGATTTCCCGGATCAGATAAGGTTCCCACCTCAACCAGATAATTGTTCGCACCTGATCTCGCAGAAAATTTAACCCATTTGGTACCATCAGATAAATTGAGTGTTTGTGGAGAAACCAGCATTTGACTGCCCGTAGTTGCTGACGAGTTATACAGATAATAACCGTTGGGAGCTGAATTGGAATTGGTGGTTCTAACATACCCATACCCTGTAAAGCCTGAAGTTTCCAGATAAGACCAACAGTTTGGAGCATTGTTGTTGGATGACGAACCTACTGATGTAGTATCGAAATTTTCTGTATACGGAGCATTAATGGGTACACATACTGTATTGAATAGCTCATCCTCAGACCAAGCACTGATATCGGTTGGTGAACATTTAGACCGTACCCATACAAAGTAAGTGGTACCAGCAGACAAACCTGTTAAAGTTGCAGAATTGGTGCCTGAAGTGGCAGAATTGGTCGCATCCAGAACTGTTGAGGAATTGGGCGCAGTACCAGTTGTGTTATAATAAATATCGTATCCGTTCCCGGGCGTAGGAACAACAGCATTCCACGTCACCGAAGCGGAAGTTGTTGTTGCGCTGCCAACAGTGATACCTGATGGCGCGAAACATGTTGGCGGAATCCAGACAGTTGTAAAACCAGCATCGGGCATTCCAGGAGGAATATTAACGGTACTGAATGCCTGGGTACTGGTTCTGGCAGTTCCAGCTACTGCATCCATAAATTTAACCGTTGTCGGGTTTAGTCTGTTGTTAAAATCAGCATTGGTAAAACCTCTTAGCCCTATTTGAGCGGTTGAACTATAGGAGTCATTTCCAACTAAATAAGAGCCCGAATCGTACACCGCAGAAACAGCATTAGAAGTTTCAGAAAGTCTTATCTGAAAAGAGAAAGCGTAGACACTTGCTGTACTGGTTACGTTCGTTGGCCTAAAGTTTTTCCACTGTATTACCACCTCTCTATTCGGAGCGGTTCCTACAGTTTCCCAACGGATTTCACCGGTCTGGCCGGCGATATCGAAGATGGCGCTGATATCCCGTCCAAACACCGAAACTGCACCATCATAAGCAGTTGTGCTTGATATTGGTGCAGACAGAGTGGTTGAGGGAGCAGTGGCTCCGAAAGTAAGGTAACCGTTGGTTGAAACATTAAGACTGGTGTAATTCTGGCCGTTAAAATTAAAAGCAAACGGGAGTATTACAGGATAAACAGCGCTGTTTAAATTTGCAGGGCTCGTGCTCCCCGTTGCGGTTCCCAGTACTGTTCCCCCGCTAATTTCGGAATACGCTCCAAAAGAGCTGGAAAACGAATAGGAACTTACCTGAGCCTGCAGATTATATCCACTGACGACAAGAATTAGGCACAAAAAAATTCTTTCTAAGAAAGAATTTTTTTGCATTTTTCGAAAATTGGGTGTGTTTTGTACTTTCATCCATTTTATTTTTAGGGATTAGAATCTAAAAATAGGGAATTTTTTCTAAACAGGCAAATTCCTTGCTTAAACCGCATTAATACTGGAATGAAGATTCCCTGTTTATTTCAATCATTCTGCCCATTCTCAATAATGCTTGTCAGATCTGCAATTCCACTAATTATCGGCGAAAGCCTATATAAAAAAGCGACAGCCGTTAGACTGTCGCTTAAAGTAATAAAATTACTTTTGGTTTTGTGAATTATTTTTTAATCACTTTAACCGATTTAGAAGTACCGTCTTTGTAATCTAATTTCAAGATATACAATGCAGCATTAAGATCTCCTAAATTGATCTGCTTACCAGGATTATGGATTGTTTTCACCATTCTACCTGATGCATCAATAACGTATATGGATTTAATATCCTTAATGTCAGCGATATTCAGAACATCGGTAAACGGATTTGGATAAACCTGTACCGTTTTTGAATCCTGCCCTGCCTCGGATGTTCCTAAAGAACCCGAAATCGCAAAATCATCAACGAAGAATTCATAATCTTCGGGGTCAGATGCAGTCCCATCAGTTCCATAAAAGGCAAATTTCACATTATTTGCAGTTGACGGAATATTATAAGTATACTGGTTAGAGGTATTTGTTACTGGCGTAGTAGAATTCCATGTCTGAAGAACCGTCCATGTAGTTCCTCCATCAGTTGACATCAACAACTGAATGATGTCATCACTGCCCATCGCTGATGGTGTTGTAGCAGCATATGCCGTAATTCCATAGTTAAAGGTCAGTACATGTCCGCCCGCAGATAAATTAAAGGCAGGAGTAATAAGCCAACCTGTGTGACCTGTTAAGTAAAGGTTAATTTTTGATGAACCGGTAAATCCACTGTTTAAGAATCCATCTGCATACCAATACTGAGTTGCTCCTGTCGACCCGGTTGATGGGGAACCTCCACTTGCTAAAGACCAGCACCCACCCGGATGGGAGGTAAAATCGTTAGTATAGGCAGGGGTAACCGCAGCACATACTGTCAAAAAGTTTCTCACAGTACACGACTGAGAATTTACGGTTCCGTTAGTAGCATTTACGGTGTAATAATAGGTAGTACTGTTAAGCAGTGGTGTAGTGAGGGTATAAGAAGTAACGTTTCCTACATTCACTGCATTCAATATATCAGTTCCTCCGGAAGTTGTACCCATTGTAATAATATAACTGGTAGCGCCCGGCATTGCATCCCAGGTAATGGTCGGGGTCAGCGATACGCCTGTTGCACCGTTTGCCGGTGCAGTTACAACCGGACAAAAAGATATTGTAGTAAATGAAGGTGCCGCAGCCCAAACACTTGCGTCCGTAGTCGTACATTTAGCACGCACCCATACATAATAGGTGGTACTTGGCGTAAGGTTGCTCAGAACGGTGAAAGTACCGGTAACGCCGGGAACGGACGGTGTAGTTGTTGCTGTCGGAGCAGTATTGGTCGTACTGTAATAAACATCATACCCGCTCGCAGGTGCTGGAGTACCCGCAGCCCAGTTTACTTCTGCAGAAAATGGAGTCAAGCCTGAAATAAACATGCCGGTTGGCTGATTACAGGTTGGGGTTTCCATTAAACGCACTTCATCCAGAAGAACATTATCGTAGAAATAACCGTTGCCACCCACATCTTTATTTACTGTGAACCTGATCTGAACAGTTGTGCCGGAATAAGCAGCACCCAAAGGTATCCCTACCAATCTCCATGTTGGGTCATTTGTCTCATCTGTAAACAATGTCGACCATGTAGTGCCGTTGCCTACTTCAACTGTTAACCTGTTATTGTCATATGCAGGTAAATTTCCTGTCGCCGCGTCGAGGTGATTTTTGAACCATTCAAACTGAAGATAAGGATTAGTAATTCCCGTTAGATTAATAGGGGGCGTAACAAGTTGTACGGTATTGATTCCTGTATAAGGAAAACTTGCATCTACCCAAGCAAATGTTCCTGCCGGTCTTCCGTTGTTGGTCGTTCCGTAATCCGGCGTACCTGCAAATCTCCAGAACACATATGGATCTGTTAAGGTAGTCCCGGGATTCGTATTTGCCCAGCATGTAGGTAAAGCACCGTTACTAAAAGGTTCATAAAATGGGGCAGCGAATGCCGTACATATTGTTGTAAAGTTTCCTTCAGTACAATTTACAGAAGGAACCACTCCATTATATGAATTTACTGTATAATAATATTTGGTGCCATTTGCTAAAGGAGTGGTAAAAGTATACGTAGTTACATTTCCTAAATCTACAGCATTCAAAACATTTGTTCCTCCGGGAGTTGTTCCTACAGATAATTTATAACCTGTTGCGTTTGTAGCAGCACCCCAAGTAATGGTCGGGGTCACAGAAAGGTCGATAGCTCCAGGTGCAGGTGCACTTACTACAGGGCAACTAGGAGTTGGTGTAGCACTTGGTGTTAGTCCTAAAAAAGTAACAATTGATTTGTTTAAGGATCTTGTACCCGCTGGAGGCGTTGCAGCACTTGGGTTAGTAGTATCATCTCTGTAATAAAGAGAACTGTTGGATGCAGAAGGGTATACATACATAGCTTCTGAAAATCCATTACTATCATAATTTGGTTTATTTTCCTCCGCAGCGATAACGAGATTGTCTACATTATTATAAGCAAACGGAGTGGGAAAAGTAATTTCAATAACTCCTGCATTATTAGTAACGGTACCAGCAAACACCTGAGTTAAATTTGCCAGTGGCACCCAATCTGTTGTGCTTGAAAAAGAAGACTTGGTAGTATGCCCCAAATAAACCACCCAATCATCAGATAGTGCTATGGTAGCTGTAGCATCCAGGTAGAATCTAAGACCGGTAATGTTACCCGCCGCATTAGCATTAATTTCAGCTTTCGGAAAAATTTGCTGAACGTAGGAATATCCATAATAGGTACTGATTGGTGCTACACCTGTTGCGGTACCACTTCCCAAGGTTATTTGGGCATTAGAGAGCGTGCCGATTAAAAAGAAAAGGCACATTAGTAAAACTTTTTTCATATCAACATTTTTTAGTTAAGTCAAAGTAATAAATTATTATTGAAGTAGACAAAAATATTCTTAAAAAAATGCGAAATATTAGTCAGATATATAATTTCTTTAAATATGTAATATTATGCACGATTCCTCTGACCATTCAAAAAAACAGCGACCGAAGCCGCTGTTTATTATTTTGAAATTTTAAATCATTAATTCAGAAAAATCTCATACTTATTCATCTCATTAAAAACTTCGAGCAAATTTCCGTTCACATCAATGGAAGTCTGGATGCTCATGAGTTCTACAAAGCTTTCCTCGTCATTGTTTTTGACGAAGAAATTCAGTTTTTGACCACTGCCGGTGTTGCCCACTAGATTCTGTCTGAAGAAATCCAGATCCTCTTTTCTCAGATCCTGCAGGTCCAAGACCACCGTCATGCTTTTGGCAAACTGTTCAAATGCTTCTTTAAGTTCGATAACGTCGGTAATATTCACGAAAACGCGGCCGTCTTTCGCGATGGAAAATTTAAGTTTAAAGATCAGGAATCGCTGCACGTCAATCTTATCCCGTAAACGTAGGTAGTCGCGGTCGCCCAAACGGAAGGAATAACTCCCGGAATAATCCTCAAGGCTGATAAACGCAATTTTTTCGCCGCTGTTTCGCCCGTCTTTCACAGTATATTCGGAAACGAGTCCCGCAACCATATATTCTTTGGAATTGGCATTGAATTTCTGCTTGTCTTTATAGTCTTTGATTTCCTCAAACATTCTGACCTGTTCGGGCCCGAAATTTTTATCCCGGAAGGCATCAATCTCATCCAGATTCAGGAAATTAAAATTGCCTTTTGCTTCAACATTCCTCGACGGTTCTTCTACAATTTCTCCTTCCTCATCCACCATCAGATCAATGACTTCTTCGGCATCTTCATCAACATCCACCTCTACCGGAATGACCACTTTTTCCAGAGGCAGAATTTCCTCTTCTTTCCGGCTTTCCAGAATATTTTTGCGGCTCAAAGCCCCCTGAATAAACTGATATTGATACTTAAATTCATCCAGCGGATGCGCCGAAAGATAGAATCCAATGATTTCCTTTTCTTTGTTGAGTTTGTACATATTCGGCCATTCGGGCGCAGAATTGATTTTGGGCGGTTCAATTTTCACCTCATCGGCAAAATCGGCAAAAAGAGAGTTTTCGATCTCATTTTTACTGTCCTGAAAGCTTTGTCCGTAACGCAGAAGCCTTTCCAGAGTCGTTCTTCCGGCATTGTCGGTTTCAAAATACTGCGCACGGTGATAACGGTCCACCTCATCAAAAGCACCGGCAATCACAAGACTTTCCGCTACCCTTTTGTTCATCTGTCCCGAAGGTATTTTTTCAAAAAAGTCGTAAATGTTCGCGTACCGTTCTGCTTTCCTGGCGTTCACAATGGCTTCACTTGGTCCTTCGCCGATTCCTTTAATAGCGCCCAGTCCGAAACGGATCTGTCCTTTGCTGTTCACCGCGAATTCGTACTGCGACTCGTTTACATCGGGTCCAAGCACATCCACTCCAATATTTTTGCAGTCTTCCATAAACATGGTGATCTGCTTGGTATTGTTGAGGTTGTTCGTCATGACGCTCGACATATATTCTGCCGGATAATTCGCTTTAAGATAAGCGGTATGATACGCGATCAGCGCGTAACACGTAGAGTGGGATTTGTTAAAGGCATATTCTGCAAACGCTTCCCAGTCTTTCCAGATTTTATTGAGTTTATCGACATCAAGACGGTTTTTTTCTCCGCCTGCGAGGAATTTCGGATACATTTTATCCAAAGTCGGGCGGTCTTTTTTCCCCATCGCTTTTCGAAGCGTGTCGGCTTCACCTTTCGTGAAATTGGCCAGCTTCTGCGACAGCAGCATTACCTGTTCCTGATAAACGGTAATTCCATAGGTTTCCTTCAGGTATTCTTCGGTTTCAGGAAGGTCATATACAATTTCTTCGAGCCCGTGTTTCCGGTTGATGAAATTCGGGATGTATTTGATCGGCCCCGGGCGGTACAGCGCGTTCATCGCAATTAAATCGGCAAAAACAGTCGGTTTCAGTTCGCGCATGTATTTCTGCATTCCTGCACTTTCATACTGGAAAACCCCTACAGTTTTTCCTTCTTTAAAAAGCTGATAGGTTTTTGCGTCATCCAGTGGAATATCATCCGGATTAATTTCAATTCCGTGTCTTTCTTTGATGAGTTTAATGGCGTGTTTGATGATCGTTAAAGTTCTGAGTCCCAAGAAATCCATTTTCAGCAGACCGGCATTTTCAGCAACCGAATTGTCGAACTGGGACACGAGAATATCGGCATCTTTCGACGCAATCGTAATCGGAACCAGATTCGAGATATCTTCTGGTGTAATAATCACTCCGCACGCATGAATTCCTGTATTTCTGATGCAGCCTTCCATCCTTTGGGCGGCGGAAAGCACTTCATATCTTGCATCTTTCGGATTCTGTAAAATATCCTTCATTTCCTGAGCCAAAACTTTGTCTTCCGGACTCAGCTTATCAAATTTCGAAAACGCTTTCGCGATATTCATTCCGGGCGTCGAAGGAATCAGTTTCGCGATATTATTGGTCTCCGCAATTGAGACATCCAGAACTCTTCCTGCATCCTTGATCGCCGATTTTCCGCCTAAAACTGAATAGGTAATGATTTGCGCTACATTGTTTTTCCCGTATTTATCCACCACCCATTTAATGATTCTGTCGCGTCCTTCATCATCAAAATCAATATCGATATCGGGCATCGAGATCCGTTCCGGATTCAAGAAACGCTCAAAAAGCAGATCGTATTTTATCGGATCTACATTTGTGATTCCGATACAGTAAGCAACAGCAGAACCGGCGGCAGAGCCACGTCCCGGTCCTACCCAAACGCCCATATTTCTGGCTTCATTACAGAAATCCTGAACAATCAGAAAGTAGCCGGGATAACCGGTTTTTGCGATGACCTGGAGTTCAAAATCCAGCCGGTCTCTGATTTCATCGGTAATTTTAGCATATTTTTTCCTTGCACCTTCGTAGGTCAGATGTCTTAGATAGGCATTCTCACCGCGTTTTCCGCCATCAGTCTTATCTTCTGCACTTAAAAATTCTTCGGGAATACCGAATTCGGGTAGCAAGACATCACGCTTTAAGGTATAAGGTTCAAATTTCTGAAGAAATTCACTGTACGCTTCAAACGCATCCGGAAACTGGATGAATGCCTGCTTCAGTTCATCGGCATTTTTGATGTAAAATTCACTCGAAGGAAGGCCTCTTCTTTTCCCAAAACCTTTTCCTACAGGCGAGGAAAGCTTTTCCCCGTCTTTGATGCAGTAAAGAATATCCTGAATATTGGCGTCGGATTTTTCGGTGTAAAACGTCTCGTTTTGAGCCAGAATTTTTACGTCGTATTTTTCGGCAAATTCCAGCAAAACCTGATTCAAATGTTCTTCCTCGTCTACCGCATGGTTCTGGATCTGCACATAAAAATCATCGGCAAAGGTTTCACTCCACCATCTGAAGACCTCCTCTCCTTTCTGTTCCCCGAATTCGAGAACCGTATTCGGAATATCGCCGTAAGTTCCCGCCGTTAAAGCGATCAAATCTTCTTTATATTCCGCGATCATTTTTTTGGAAATCCGCGGTACGCCGAAATAAAATCCGTTTACATACCCGAGACTCGACAGTTTTGCAAGATTTTTATAGCCGTTGAAATTTTTTGCAAGCAGAACCACGTTGGTCCGTCGGTCGGGATCGTCTTTCGTAAACTGTTTCTGTTCCGGACGGTCAGAAATATAGAATTCGCAGCCGATTACCGGAATGAGCGGTTCTTTGCGCGGCTCCGTTTCCTTGAATGCCGTTCCTTCTTCTTCGGCTTTTTTCTTTTTTTCTGAATATTCCTGATAAGTCTTGATAATGTTTCCATTGGTTTTTTCTACTTCAGACACAAACTTGAAGGCGCCCATCATATTTCCCAGATCGACAAGTCCAACTGCTGAAAAATTATTCTGCAGTGCTTTGCTGATGAGTTCGTTGATGTGGGTGGATGCCTGAAGCGAAGAATAAATGCTGTGGTTGTGAAAATTGAAATAATCGCCGATCTCAATCTCATCAGAATCACCAAAGTCTACCTTTTTCTTCTTTTTCGAAGCGGCAACCTGTCTGCGGATGATGATTCCGAACGGCGGGAAAGGATGCGGGTGAGTGCTGATAAATTCCTGAAGCTCAGGCTCTGAAATCCTGAGTTTTTCAGCAGGAATAATTCCGATCCGCATCATTTCGAAAAAGACCTGCGCCGTGGCATTCACATCGGCTGCAGCGTTGTGTGCTTCATCGAATTTCTGTCCGTAAAGTTTTTCGTAGAGTTCCTCGAGTTTCGGGGATTTATATCTGCCGTTTTTTCCGCCGCCTAACTGGCAATATTCGGTACCGAGTTCCATGGTATCGGCAGACGGAATTTCCTGCAGTGTGTTGTCAACAGATTTGCGGTGAAATTCGGCACCGGCAATCTTGTAGTCGAAATCGATATTGTGGCCGGCTACGACTTCGGCTTTCCTTAAAACCTGCTGAAATTCTTCCAGAACTTCTGTAAGGTCGCGGCCTTCTTCCCTCGCCATTTTTGTGGAAATTCCGTGAATTCTAGTAGCGTTGAACGGAATATCATAACCTTCCGGCTTGATGATGTAATCCTGATTTTCGAGCAGATTTCCGTCGCGGTCATGGAGCTGCCATGCAATCTGCACCATCCGGGGCCAGTTGTCGGAATCGGTGAGTGGTGCGTTGAAATTTTTAGGTAAACCTGTGGTTTCGGTATCGAAAATCAAATACATTGAGCGGAAGAATTTTGGTAAAATTAGTTTAAAATTTCTTTAAAAAAAAGTTGGAAATTGCGAAAAACCGATGTGGCAGAATTGCGTATTATTGAATTGAAACTGCCCAATTTCAGGTTGAATTTCCGTATAATTTGGTGATGCAGAATGTATTTCGCATATTTGGTTTGAATCCACAGAATTTCACTTCATGATTCAGCAGTTAATACAACACATCGAAAAATTCATCCCGGTTTCTGAGGATTTAAGAAGCAGAATCGGTCTTATTTCCGAAATAAAAACGGTAAAAAAAGGTGATTTCCTTCATCAGCCGCATCACGTTTGTGATCATACTTTCTTTATCGGAAAAGGATTAATACGGATTTTTTATGAAAAAGGAGAGAAAGAAATTACCGATAATTTCTGTGCAGAAAACGAATGGATCACCTCGGTTTACAGTTTTATGAAAAATGTGCCGGATCATTTTTATATTCAGGCTCTGGAAGATTCCGAACTCATCGCAATAAACATCAATGACCTTGAACAGTGCTTCACCGATTTTCCGGAGATGGAAAGATTCGGCCGCATCCTCATTTCCCATTATTTTATGGAACAGAGCGAAAGAATTATTTCCATGCAGTTTCACAGCGCCAAAGAAAGGTATCTGTTTTTTCAGAATAAAGCGCCTAACAAACTGCTGCGGGTTCCGTTGGGAATGCTTGCCTCCCATCTCGGGATGACCCAGGAAACGCTGAGCCGGGTGAGAGCGGAAAACGCTTTTTGATGTACATCAAATTTAAATTGTACCTGCACAGGATATCTTTGGACCTAAATTTTAAAAAATGAGCAATAAAGGATTTGCACTTTCTGGGTATGCTTCTGCATTTTTACTTGCAACCACATATTTTATCATGGCCAACATGCGTCCCGAATACAGCTTCAGGTACAAAGCCATTAGTGAACTGGGCTCGGTAGACGCACCTCATCTCTGGTACTGGAATATTTTCGGATATGTAATTCCGGGTGTACTGATCGCTGGTTTTGCATTCGGTCTCTATAAATACTCGTCCGACGCCTCGGATTCAAAAACTCCTCTGTACAGTCTTATTTTAAGCGGACTGTTGATGAGTTTTTCCGGGATTTTTCCGGCTGATATGGAAAACCGACAGTCGACAACGGCTCTGCTTCACATGACCGGAAGTTTTGGGAGTTTCCTGAGTTTTCTTGTTGCCGCCTTCACCTATCCAAAAATCTGGAGAAAAAACGGAAAATGGAAAGCAATCATACGTCCTGCCGGAATCTGTGTTTGGGCTACGATTATTTTTGGATTTTGGCCCATGATATTCCCTCATATTCCGTCGGTCGGCCAGCGCCTTATTTTTCTGTTCTATTTTCTCTGGATCATCATTGCCGCAACTCAATTATGGAAAAACGGTGAGAATAATTCCCACAAATGAAATGTATTTTTTAACAAGATTTGATGTACAGTATTCCACAAATGGTGTAACTTTATAATTATTCCGGAAAGTTTTGCAACCTGCACAATTATTTCTATATAATTTTCTGCATAAACAATTCTTACCCATTTTTAATACCAATTATTTATACCATGAGAATTCTAATCATTGTTTTTCTTGTTCTTTTGTATTCTTGTAAAGTATCATCAAAAAGTGATATAACAATATATCCTTTTATAAACAAACAAGATTCTATACTTATATTAAATGTCAAGAATAATACAAACTCAGATCTAATGATAGAGTTCCCTGTCTTGAATAACTTTTACTACAAAGACGAACTAGATGCAAGCACATCTGAAATAATTTATACCAAGCAATCATTTAATTTATTGGGAGATACCATGGATGACAATCTCAAGAAAAATTTGAAGTGTAAAGCTTTTCAGGATTTAATGGAAATACACAATGATTCAGGTCTCAAGTTCATAAATAAAAACAGTACTAAAAAGTACTATCTAAAAATCACAAGATATCGAAGAGGTAAAACACTCCTATTAAAAGATGATAATTTTAACTTTGTATATAAACTACTGGACGGTGACCGCAAGAAATTAGTTATAGATATAAAAAATCAATCGTGTGGTAATTACAGATATTTTACAGGAGATTTTGAGTTTATTCCTAAAGAAATTACCATTCCATAAATATTGCAATAGGATTTGTTTAGTAGTTGCATGGCGCTTTTGCCGGAACACAAAGTAGCAGGATTACTGATCTTATTATTGGACTAAATTTTAAAATGGGTTTTAAGGGGAGTCGAATTGGGGTTTAGTGTTATGTATAACAATCACTGTTACGGTATTTAACGATCGTGAAAACAAAACAGGGGTTTCAAATAATTAATTATGAAAAATTTCATAACAATAATAATGGCTTTTTATCTTTTCCAAGCGTGTGATGCACAAAACAAATTAAATAAAGGGCTTATATATCATACTGCCGAATATGACTCAGGCAAAGTTTATCAGGAACGTATTTATACTAGTTATTCAGGAGAATATCAATATAGAGAGTTTCAGATGGAGAAGAAACCAGAAACATTAAAATGAACTTGAAGCTCAGTTCTGAGCAAATGGAAAGTCTTTATAAATTCTATTCTTCGACAAATTCTCGACTGACAGATTGTTACTACGTAGATAATCAACTCGTTCATAAATCCACTGTAGCATTCAATACTGAAAAAGATAACTTTACTCAGAGTAACTGTACTATCTTGCAGAGAAATCCAAAATTGACAGAGTTTGAAATAACCTTTGAACGATTTATCACTACAACCAAATCCTACAAACAGCTTTTTTATTGGGAATTTTATATAAAATAACTTCGTTTAGTCCCCGGAAGTTGCTTTGTAATCAAATACACTTTACATTCATTACAAAACAAGCCGTTTTAAATAAAATGCAATTGCAGGTAAGGTCCCGGAAGTTGCTTTGCAATCAAATACATTTTACATTCATTACAAAGCAGGTCGTTTTAAATAAAATACAACTGCAGGTAAGGTCCCGGAAGTTGCTTTGTAATCAAATACATTTTACATTCATTACAACGCAGCTTCAAGCACTTAAAAGCAGACCCTCTTCAACACTAAATATAAGATTTTCTGTCGTCATCCATTTTCCAAAATCCTTTAAAATTTTTATCTTTGCTCTCTATGGAAATCACGACACAGGAAAAAGTTTCGCAGGACGTTTTATTGAAAGCTTTCAATCACATGATGCTGGCAAAAGCCATGGCTGATATTTATGAGGAAAACAGAGGCATCACCAAATATGTGCACAGCACTTCGCGCGGTCACGAAGCCATTCAGCTGGCCACCGCTTATCAGCTGACAAAAGAAGACTGGGTTTCGCCGTATTACCGCGACGAAAGTCTGCTTCTGGGGATGGGTTTTGAACCGTACCGTTTGATGCTGCAGCTTCTGGCAAAAGCCGATGATCCTTTTTCCGGCGGCCGTTCGTATTATTCCCATCCTTCGAGTCTTGAAGAAAATCTTCCGAAAATCATTCATCAGAGTTCCGCAACAGGAATGCAGGCGATTCCGACTACGGGTGTCGCGCAGGGAATTAAATATATTCAGGAATTCAACTTAAAGACTTACGAGAAAAATCCCGTGGTCGTGTGTAGTTTCGGTGACAATTCGGTGACCGAAGGTGAAGTTTCAGAAGCTTTTCAGTTTGCGGCGCTGCACCAACTGCCTATTATTTTCCTTATTCAGGACAATGAATGGGGAATTTCGGTAACGAAAGAAGAAGCAAGAACCTCCGACGCGTACGATTTTGCAGCCGGATTTGTCGGACTCAGCAGAATGCGCGTAGACGGAACCGATTTTGTAGAAAGTTACGACGCGATGAAAAAAGCCGTCGAATTTGTAAGAACCGAAAGAAAACCGCTTTTGGTGTGCGCGAAAACTGTTCTGATTGGTCATCACACTTCCGGCGTGCGCAGAGAATTTTACCGGGATGAAGATGATCTGGTAAAACACCGTGCGAAAGATCCCGGAAATATTCTAAGAAATTATTTACTGGAAGACGGTGTTGATGAAGAACTTTTAAAACAGATCACCAAAAAAGCCCGGATTGAGGCAGAAGAAGCCTTCGAAAAAGCCATCAATGCTGAAGATCCGAAACCGGAAACCGTAGAAAACCACGTCTTCGCTCCTACTCACGTTACTAAAGAAAAAGGCGTACGAGAACCTGAAGGCGCCGAAAAAATTGTGATGGTCGATGCGGCCATTCATGCAATTCAGGAAATCATGTGGAAACATCCGGAAGCCTTGTTGTACGGCCAGGATGTTGGCGAAAGAATTGGCGGCGTGTTCCGTGAGACCGTGACTTTAGGACAGAAGTTCGGAAAGAAAAGAGTCTTCAACACCCCGATTCAGGAAGCGTATATTATTGGTTCCACCGTTGGGATGAGTGCTGTAGGACTCAAACCTATTGTGGAAGTTCAGTTTGCCGATTATATTTATCCAGGAATCAACCAGTTAATTACCGAAATTTCAAAATCATGTTATCTTTCTCAGGGAAAATTCCCCGTGAGCAATATCATCCGTGTTCCGATCGGCGCTTACGGCGGCGGCGGACCTTACCACAGCGGTAGTGTGGAAAGTATTTTGGCCAATATCAAGGGGATCAAGATTGCGTATCCGAGCAATGCGGCCGATTTTAAAGGTTTGCTGAAAGCGGCCTATTATGACCCGAATCCTGTGGTCATGTTGGAACACAAAGGTTTATACTGGAGCAAAGTTCCCGGAACTGAAGACGCAAAAACGATAGAACCGGACGAAGATTATATCCTGCCTTTCGGAAAAGGAAATATCATCGTGAAAGCCAGCGAAACGGAAATGGAAAAAGGCCGGACTTTGGTCATCGTTACTTACGGAATGGGCGTTTTCTGGGCGAAAGAAGCGGCAAAAAACTTTGAAGGAAGAATTGAAATCATCGATTTGCGTACGCTGATTCCTTTAGATGAAAAACTCGTTTACGAAAGGGTAAAACTCCACGGGAAATGCATCGTTCTAACTGAAGAGCAGCTGCAGAACTCTTTTGCCGAAGCGTTTGCACACCGGATTTCAAAAAACTGTTTCGCGTATCTGGATGCAGCTGTTGAGGCAGTTGGTTCCCTGAATTTACCGGCAGTTCCGATTAATCTGGTTCTAGAAAAAGAAATGCTTCCGAATGCCGAGAAACTTTCCCAAAAAATTTCTGCGCTGTTTTCAAATTAATTCTATATTTATGTCCAACATAAATAGAGAATCATTTGATGAAAAAATATTTTCTTGTTTTGGCGGTTTCCCTTTTCACTGTGGGATTTTCCCAGAATTACAAACCAGCGGACACCACATACAGCCCGGTCAGACTCAAAACCTTTCAGGGTTTTTTGGAGACGAGCAATGAAAATTTAGGGAACGACCTGAAGGCTCTGAATCTGCAGAACAAACGTACCGTTTCCGATATCACTTCCAACAGGAAGAAAATGTTTGCGGAAATGCTTAAGGAAAAAACTTTTTTCTTTGATGAATCCACCGAAAAATACATTCAGGGACTTATGGATCAAATTGTTCAGAAAAACAACCTGAAAATTACTCCTCAGAAAGTGCTGCTGAGCCGTGAAACCAATCCCAATGCATTAAGCCTCGGAGACGGACTTTACATTTTCAATACTTCCATTGTTAATAAAATGGACAGTGAAGATGAAATTTCCTATATCCTCTCGCACGAACTAAGCCACTATATTCTGAAGCACCTTCAGCGTTCACTTGTGAAAAATGATCAGCTAAAAAATTCTGCAGATTTCAAAGCGCGCGTAAAAGAGGTAAGAAAAACCCGGAATTCGGGGATTCAGAAAGGACTCTCGCTGCTGAAAGATTACCAGTATTTCGATAAGAAAAATTCAAGAAAACAGGAAATAGAAGCCGATTCTCTTGCATTTATCCTCTTTAAAAATGTAGCCAAAGATCCCGGAAATGCAGCGGTGGCACTCTCAAAACTGGATTCTGTCTCCCCAATTGAAATAGCAAATCTTCAGAAGGACGATTACCGAAGATTTTTTGATACACCGTCGCAGAAATTCAAAGAAGAATGGCTGGAAATTTATGGGGAAAACACGTACAACTATTCAAAATCGAAAGTGAATTCCCTCGGAATCAACAGCGACTCTATTTCCACACATCCGGAAATCACCGAAAGAATTGCGCTGCTCCGTAAAAAAAGCGGGTCCGGAAATAGCCAATCCACCTCAATCATTACTCCTGAATTTCAGGCTTTCAAAAACAAAATGATGAACGAAACGCTTTTCTCCTATTTTGTACAGAAGGAATACGGTCGTGGACTGTACTTTGCCCTTCAGACGCAGAAAAAGGATCCTGAAAATGAATTTGCCAGAAAAATGCGCGGTTTTTTTCTGGAAAATCTTGCGGACGCCAGAAAAAAACACACTTATAAACGCTATGTGGATGATGTAAATGTACAGAAACAGTCAGATTCATACACGAGATTTCTGGCCATTCTCGAGAATCTTTCCACTTCGGAGCTGGAAAAACTTGCCCAATACTACAAAAACAACTAAAAAAACTAATACTTCCCATGAAAAAACTATTCCTTCTATTCCTGTGTGCTTTCTTCGGCATTCAGACCTACAGCCAGCGTGTTTATCCTGTGCTCGACAGCAGTGGCGACACCTTCGGTTACTCCAGTTTCAGTTTGGTAGGTAAAGAAGCCAATAAAGAAATGTCGGTTCAGATGGAACTGAAGGACATCAATCTGAATAAAATCAACGATGTAGTATTGAAATTCCCACGGACTACTTACAATTTCAGCGTTGTTTACAATAAAAAGTCGGTTCTTATCCTCGGATGGCCGTATATGGGTGGGCTGATAGCTGGAAACGCAAAGTATTACATTTACGATCTTAGCTCCAATAAACTTTCGGAAAGAATGGGTATTCCCAAAGCCTTCGACAAGACTAAATATATAAACCGCGTAAAACCAGTTGATGATACCGGATTTCTCTTTGTGATTTCAAATAATAAAAGCGACCAGATCGATCTTGTGGCTGTGAATCAGGACAACAAACAGCTTTGGGCATCCACGCTTACCAATTCGGTGGACGGAAAGAAAAAAGACATCCTTTTTGATGAACTGGATGTTGATAATGATCTTGCCGTGGCAACCTATGTTGATAATGCTGACGGCAAAAAAGCGAAGTACGGCCTCGTGTTTATCGACTCTAAAACCGGGAAGGAACTGAGCCGCGTGTTGCTGGATGATGCCAACAACCGCTATCAAAGCAACCAACTGATCATGAAAAACGATAAAGTATATGTTTTCGGGGATCTTTACAATGAAGGAAAGAAATTCAACGGCCTGAATACCGGAATGTTTATGGTGACCACCGACCGAACAGGAAACAATATTGTGAAAAAAAACCTGCAGTGGACAGATCTTAAAGGCAAACTCGACATTGATGAAAAAGGCTGGGTTGAAAAAACCGGCTATATCTATACCCACACATTCATCATCGACGATGCGAGCGGGCATATCTTGATGCCGGGCGAATTTTTCAAAGGCACTCTCAACGGTGTGAACATTTCAGATTTGGTGATCCTGGATTTCAATAAAGATTTTGATCTTCAGAATGTAAAAACTTTCGATAAAAAATTAACTGCGTTTTCGATGAACAGTTTCAAAACCGGTTCCTCAAGAAAATATGGCGAATTTCTAAAAGAGTCAGGATATTTCGACTATCAGTTTTACAATAAACTCGACCGCAATAAGGGAACCGTCATTTATTACCTGGATGTTGAAAAAGAGTTCGGCTTGTTCAGCAAAGGAAAATATGCGTACGGAACCATTGCCTACATCAACGGGGAATGGAGCCGCGACAAAATCAATTTCACGAGCAAAAACCCAATGGGGCTGCTTCCTTCCAAACCCGGCTATGTGATGCTGTATGAAGAAGTGCAGGGCAGTGCACCGGAAATGAGAATTGAGAAAATAAACTATTAGTGAGCTTATTGCTTATGTCTGAGCTATATGCATTATGCTGTAAGCGTTGGCGCCGGTAGGAAATCCTGCTTTGCGGATCGCTTACGGCATATCGCCTATTGCCTATTGCTAACAACGAACCTTTGAAATGGCTTGATTAATTTTTATGGAAGTGTCTCGGAAAAGCTTCTTCAGGTTTCATCCTCAGAATATTCAGCAGAAACCATGATTTAAGAAAGCCGTAGCCGTATGAAAACATCTGAATGTAAGTGGAAATAATCGCCATCGAAGCGATGCTGATGTTTTTGGTTTGATACAGTGCATGGAAAAATACCAAAAAGGTATAAAGACCATAAACGGCAAGAATGAAACCTTTGCCAAGCACGAAATATTCGATAAAACCTAAAATATACCCAATCATAAAAAGCGAAGGAAAAGCGAATGAAATCTTCACGTAATTCGGATGCCGCTGATTCAGGATTGGTCTTGCACAGCCAAACTGATATACCTGTTTCGAGAACTTACCGAAATCGACCCTGCGTTTATGGTACACTCCGATATTATCGAAAAATTCCGTCGTAAAACCGTTTTCCCAGAGCGTCATGGAAAGATCAGGATCTTCGCCGATGCGCATTTCTGAGAATCCACCCACTTTTTCGAATGCTGATTTGCGGACGCCCATATTGAAACTGCGCGGCTGGAATTTGGTCACCGATTTTTTGCTGCCGCGTACTCCGCCGGTTGTAAAAACAGAGGTCATGGAATAGGAAATCGCCTTCTGCATAAGGTTAAATCCTTTATGCGCCTTGTCGGCTCCACCAAACGCATCACAGTTGGAACTTTCAAGATTTTTTTTGATATTATGAATATAATCGTTCTCCACAATCACGTCAGAATCCACAAAAACCAACCAGTCATTTTTCGCTCTTCGGGCGCCGTAATTTCTGGATAATCCGGGACCCGAATTGTCTTTTCTGAAAAACTCAATTGTCAGACTTTCAGAAAAAAGATCAACCGTCGGTCTTAAATCGATCAAAGAACCGTCATCAACAATGATCACTTCAAAATCCTTATCAGTTTGACGGGACAGTGAATTCAGCAGCTCGAAAAGTTCGTCTCTGCGGTTGTAGATGGCGATGATGATGGAAATGGAATTCAATGAGATGATGGGTTAATGGGATAATTTGAGAGGAGTAAGCGGCTTATTCAGGATCCCTGTTCTCCAGTTTATGAATTTTCTTCGTTCCTTCATACATTTCGAACTGCAGGAATCTGCATTCCAGTTTTCCGTTGAAGAGTTTTATTCTTCGCGAAGGTCTTAATCCTACTTTTTTGGAGGCATCAAGATCGGAAGAAATGAGCCAGGCCAATGTATTCGGATAATTTTTCTTGAAGGTATCCCCTATTTTCTTGTAAAAGTCATCGTCGGTTATCTCCAGCCTTTCGTCATATGGCGGATTGAAAACCATCATGAGCGGGAAAAGTTCTTTTTTCGATTCGAAAAAGTCCTGTTGTCTTACTTCAATCACATCTTCCATTTCCGCGGCTTCAATATTGAGTCGGGCCGCATTCAGCATATCTGAATCCAGATCATAACCCACGATTTTTCCGGTAAATTCTTTAACGCGTTCAATGCGGGTTTCTTTTATTTTTTGGAAAAGATCTTCATCGTAATTCTTCCAGTTCTGGAAAGCGAATTTCTTTCTGAAGATCTGCGCCGGCAAGTCCAAAGCCACCATCGCAGCTTCAATCAGCAGCGTTCCGGAACCGCACATCGGATCCAGAAAATTACCTTTGCCATCCCAACCTGCGAGCTGAAGCATTCCTGCAGCCAGAACTTCATTGATGGGCGCATCTCCCTGTTCTCTCCGGTAACCTCTTTTAAACAGAGGATCTCCGCAGGAATCAAGAGAAATCGTCACCAATTCGCGGTCAATATGAAGGTGGAATTTAATATCGGGATCGCGCGCGTCAACATCGGGGCGTGTTCTGTATTTAAATTTGAAGTAATCAACAATCGCATCCTTCATTTTCTGGGACATAAACTGCGAATGCGTAAACCTGTCGGAATACACCGTAGCGTCGATGGCAAAGGTCTGGTCCACGCGCATATAATCGTCCCACGGAAAGGCAAAAAGTTTATCGTAGAAACGGTTTTCGTCCCAGGCTTTAAAAGTGAGCAAAGGAATCATGATTTTCAGTGCCGTCCTCGTCGAGTAATTGATTTTATAAAGAAATCCGAGGTCGCCTTCGCAGTTTACCGCGCGGTTTTTGATTTCCACATTTTTCCCGCCCAGTTTCCTGATTTCTTCGGCTAACACTTCTTCCAGACCGAAAAAAGTCTTGATCTGTATCTGTAAATTTTCTGTATCCATAATATTTTTAAACCGCAAAGAAGACCAAGACACTGATTAATATTAAAGGAAAACAACAGGTAAAACATAACTTTTCAGCCTTCTGAACCGTGTTGATGAGGAAATCTTTGTGACTTTGTGGTTTAGCAAATGCAAATTTAGTTATTTTTGCACAATGGCATGGTTTGAAACGTGGTTTGATACCCCTTATTATCATATTCTTTACAAAGACCGGGATTTTGCTGAAGCAGAAAATTTTATTTCGCTGCTTATTAAAGATTTACAGCTCCCTGCAAAATCAAAAATTATTGATCTCGGCTGTGGAAAAGGAAGGCATTCGGTGTTTCTTCATCAAATGGGTTTCGAAGTTTTGGGTCTGGATCTTTCCCGGGAAAGCATCAGTCATAATAAGCAGTTTGAAACTTCCGGTGATGACGAGAACTCTCTTAAATTCGAAGTCCACGACATGAGGAATGAAATTTTCCCTCAAATTTCCAGTGAAAAAGTGGATGCTGTTTTCAATCTCTTCACGAGTTTCGGATATTTTGAAAAGAAAAGCGATGATGCTAAAGTCTTTAACTCCGTAAATCACGCTTTGAAAGATAACGGTTATTTCGTCCTTGATTTTTTAAATGAAAAATGGGTGAAAAATACGCTGAAATCAGAATTCATGAATACGAAAGGAGGCATCGACTTCCATCTTAAAAAAAGAATTGAGGATCAGTATGTGATCAAAGACATCAATTTTGAGGATCAGGGAAAGGATTATCATTTTTTTGAGAAAGTAAAACTGCACACCCTGGAGGAAATCGCGCAGTATGCAGAAGAATTCGGCTTCGAAAGGGTAAAAATATACGGTGATTATCATCTTGCTGAATTTGATCTGGAAACTTCGCCAAGATGCATTAATGTTTTCAGGAAAAAAGAAGAAAAACAAACCACGGAATCATGATTATCATTTTACTTATATTAAGCGTTTTAACAGGAGTTTATCTCGGCAAACTGTTTGGTAACAAAGAAAAATTCGCTAAAAATCTCCTTGTTTTAAGTGCGGGTTTCCTCATCACCATCTGTCTGAACGAAGTTTTTCCGGAAGTTTATAACAGCGGAGAACACAGCAATATCGGACTTTGGGTTATTGGCGGGGTGCTGCTTCAGATGTTGCTTGAAAACCTGACAAAAGGTTTCGAACACGGGCATTTCCACCATCATCAGGATAAAAAAAACATCCTTCCTGTGGCATTGATGCTCGGAATGTTCATTCATGCTTTTCTTGAAGGCATTCCGCTCGCCAACGAAACTGAAATTCTGAGCCCTTATTTAATGGGAATTCTGTTTCACAACCTGCCGATTTCCTTTGTTCTGGGTGCTTTTTTGATTAAAGATTCAAAATTTTCAGCGTCTTCGTGGCTGATTATATCGATTTTCGCGCTGGCTTCGCCACTTGGTTTGCTTTTGGGCAGGTATTTCAATCCTGATCTGAAGATTTATTTCCTCGCCATCGTGGGCGGAATTTTTCTGCATATTTCCTCCGTCATTATTTTCGAAAGCAACAAAAACCACAACATCGACTGGAAAAAAATTGCGCTGGTTGTAGCAGGTGTTTTGCTGGCTATGCTGGGTCATGTTTTCCATCAACATTAAAATAAAAAGACTCCGGATTTCTCCGGAGTCTTTGATTTGTAGTGATCTAAAAACTTAAAATTTCCAGCCTACAGTAAGAAAGAAATTGTTTCTTGTATTCTTTACCTGAGAGACAACCGATGAATTTGAATTCACATCAAAATCCGCCGAATAATATCCTGTCCCGAACTCTTCTGACCCTCTTAAAAAAGGATTGCTGTATTCCGAAACGGTATTCTGGAAAGCTGCATCAATAAACAGAGAGGTAAATGCATATCCGATTCCCAGTCCAAGAGTATTTCTTTTTCCTGTGAAAAGCTGGTCGTAAGAAGTGTTTCCTTCAACACCGGTGTTCGAATAAGAACTTATTGAAACGGCATCAAACGGATTGGTCGCGAATGAATATCCGCCTCTGAATCTAAGGGCTTTCACCCGGTACTCTGCTCCGAACTTAACTTCTGATAAATTTTTATAATTGTCGTCGAAAAAATCGTTCAGTTCGCTTTCAGCAGCACCTTCCACTCGGTATCGTGGTTTTGTTAAACCCAGACTGTAATCCACATTCAGTGAAAAATTCTTGTTCGGTACGAAAGAAGCACTAAGGTTGGCCTTTAAAGGTGAACTGAAATTTCTGGATTCTTCTAAAGTTTCATAAGAAATGAATCCAGAATTATCAACATAATTCTCATTATAAAACCTTTGAATACTCCACCAGGTTGGTGTTTCCAAAGCCGCACCCAGTCGGAACTGGTTGTTGACTTTTCCGATGACCCCAAATGTTGCTGAAAAACCACCTGATTCTTCCGTAAACGGAGTGTATTGTTTGTCGTAGGTACTTACGGTGTTGTCCAGATCAAGTCCGAATCTTGCCGTATCATACTGTTCGATCTGCGCATAATGAAAATTAAGACCGGCTCCTAAGTAAAGGAAATTGGCATAATTCGCACCTACTCCAACGCTCATTTTAGATTGATTTCCGAAACGGTTGTAGGCGTGTCCCAAATAGGAAAGGTTTCCGGTAACATCATTCCCACCTGCATCTACAAGCGCTTTTTGAATGATGATATTTGAGTTTCCGGGAGTTTCCACATAATCTTCAATGGTCTGATTGGAATAACTCATTCCGATATTCACAAATTTCCATGGACTTTCCGTCATCAACTGAAACGCAGCAACGCCGTTTACATTACCGATATCGGCTGTGTTGATGGTGTAATCTATTGATGATCCATTAAGGGAACTCACATTTTTATTATTCTGAACCGAAAGAGTTCCGGAAATATCGCTAGAAATGGCAACACCCAAACCGGCCGGATTATTAAGAAGAGAGTTTCCATCCCCGCCCAAAGCTCCTGTTGAACCTGCCATTGCATTATATTTTGCAGAACCGAAAAATGCTGCGTTCGAATAAATATCAACTGAATTTTTAACTGTTGACACATTTTGAGCGCTGGCAAAAAAAACAGCAGCAACGCTCATTACGGTAAATGATTTTTTTAACATATGATATATGGGTAATTAGTTATCTGAATCCGCCTGATCGTGTGCCGGAAGAACTTGATCTTCCGCCTGAAGATGAATTGTTAAAACTACCAGAACGGTCACCGCCCGATCTGAAACCACCACTGTCGTTTGATCTCGGTGTGGTATCATAACTTGGCGTTCTTTGTGGCGCTCTGTATCTTGGTGTACTTTGTCTCGGAACAGTATTTGGGTTAACTGGTCTTGGGTTGTTAAAACGTGGCGATGAAGTAGAGTTCTGTTGATTTCTGAATCCTGAAGTTTGCGGACTTCTGAACCCTGGCGTTACGCTGTTAGAATTTCTCAAAGTTCCCTGACTTCTGAATCCTGAATTAGAACCCTGTCTGTTCAAGCCGCTAGGTCCGAAACTGTTACCGATTCTGCCGTCTGCACCGCTTCTTTTATATCTGAAAGGGGAAGTGTAACCGTATCCGTAGTACGGGTTGTACCCAAAATATGGGTTATATCCGTAATATCCCCAATAAGAACCATATCCGAACCCATAATAAGGATTGAATCCAAAATCCCAGTAAGGGTTGTATCCGAATCCGCCCCACGGCGAACCCCATCCAAATCCCATTCCGAAACCTGCATTCCAGCCCCATGGTGAATAACCAAATCCAAAAGGATAGTTCCAGCTGTCGTTATAATAATTATAATCAGTACCGGAATATAAGCCCCAATCTGAATTTACAACATCATTATAATCATTTTGTGTTTGATAGTCTTCATAAACATAGTCATTTCCCACCCGGTTCATTTCATTTGTAATGACGCCTTCAGGAATTGTATCTTTATTGGGATCATAATAGACACCATCGGTTTCTGTATAACCGCCCATCTGCGTTCCGCAGGACACTAACAGTAAAGAACCTGCGACCATTAAAACACTCTTGGTTTTAAGGATATCAACTAAATTTTTATATGTAAATTTTTTCATGATAAGGTGAAAAGTTTAATTTGATTTATATTTGCACTCCGTACCAAAATTATACCATTTTACAAGGTAATGATTTGGGTAAAAATACACTTTTACATTAGATAAAAGTATCAATAAAAAGTTAAATCAAAGATAAAAATAAATGGCAAAACTTACTTCAAGAGCCGAAGACTACAGTAAATGGTACAATGAACTGGTGACTAAAGCTGATCTGGCGGAAAATTCCGGCGTTCGCGGTTGCATGGTGATCAAACCTTACGGTTATGCAATCTGGGAAAAGATGCGTGATGAAATGGATAAAAAATTCAAGGAAACAGGTCATGAAAACGCCTATTTTCCCATCTTTATTCCAAAAAGTTTATTTGAAGCAGAAGAAAAAAATGCCGAAGGTTTTGCTAAAGAATGTGCTGTTGTAACGCATTACCGTTTAAAAACTGACCCCGATAATCCTAAAAAACTGATTGTTGACCCTGAAGCGAAACTCGAAGAAGAACTTATTGTCCGCCCAACTTCAGAAGCCATCATTTGGAATACCTATAAAAACTGGATTCAGTCTTATCGCGATTTGCCAATTCTTATCAATCAGTGGGCCAACGTTGTCCGTTGGGAAATGAGAACGCGTCTGTTTTTACGAACTGCGGAATTTTTGTGGCAGGAAGGACATACCGCACATGCAACCAAAGTGGAAGCGGTGGAAGAAACCGAAAAAATGCTTGACGTGTATGCGGACTTTGCAGAAAATTTCATGGCGATGCCGGTCATCCGCGGGATCAAAACAGAATCTGAAAGATTTGCCGGTGCTGATGAAACATATTGTATTGAAGCACTTATGCAGGACGGAAAAGCACTTCAGGCCGGAACTTCACACTTTTTAGGACAGAATTTCGGAAAAGCATTCGATGTGAAATTCACGAATCGCGAAGGTAAAATTGAACATGCATGGGGAACCTCGTGGGGAACATCTACCCGATTGATGGGCGCATTGATTATGACGCATTCTGATGATTTCGGGCTGGTTCTGCCACCAACACTGGCTCCAATTCAGGTCGTGATCGTTCCGATTTTTAAAGGCGAAGAACAGTTGCAGCAGATTGATGAAGTGGCCTTGGAAATACAGAAAAAACTGAAGGAAAAAGGCATATCGGTGAAATATGATAACCGTTCGGAATACAAACCTGGTTGGAAATTTGCAGAATATGAACTGAAAGGGGTGCCGATCCGAATCGCGATGGGTGCAAGAGATCTTGAAAACAAAACCGTGGAAATTGCCCGAAGAGATAATCTGACAAAAGAAACCCATTCACTTGAAAATATTGAAAATCATATTGAGGAATTGCTGAAAACGATTCAGAAAGATATTTATCAAAAAGCTCTGGATTTTAGGGAATCCCATATTACCAAAGTGGATTCTTATGAGGAGTTCAAAAAAATTCTTGAAGAGAAAGGCGGGTTTATTTCTGCCCATTGGGACGGAACTGCGGAAGAAGAGGAGCAGATTAAAAACGAAACAAAAGCAACAATCCGTTGCATTCCGCTCGATAATGAAATGGAAGAAGGGGTGTCTTTAATTTCAGGTAAAATTTCAAAACAGCGTGTAATCTTCGCAAAAGCTTATTAATAATATAACATATTCTTAATTTAAGTTAATTTTCAATAATATTAGCATTAAATTATGGTTTTGGATTAAATTTTGTATATCCGAAACTACATTAATTCTAAAACTAAACTATTATGTCATTAAATGTTATCGATCTTATTAAGGGACAATTGGGTCCGGCTTTAGTATCACAGGCTGCAGCGCAATATGGAGAAAGTGAATCCGGAATATCAAAAGCGATCAGCGCTTTGCTTCCTGCTGTTGTAGGCGGAATGGCAAATAATTCCAACAACCCCGTAGTTGTTGACTCTGTGATGAGTGCAAAGTCCAGCGGAATGTTGGGAAATTTACTCGGCAATTCATCAGGAGATTCTCTGATTTCGTCTGTTGTTTCCGCAATTTTCGGAGATAAAACAAACGGACTCGTCAACGAAGTTTCCGGTTTTGCCGGAGTAAGCAATTCAACCGCAGGTTCATTGTTGAACATGGTTACAGGCGCTGCTCTAGGATCATTGGGAAAATATGCTGCTGATAATAATTTAGACAGATCATCTCTTTCAAATTTACTGGAAGAACAGAAAGGCGTTGTATCTGCGCTTTTACCGGCAGGTCTTTCTTTAACTTCTCTTGGATTAGGAAGCATGACGGATGCTGATCAACCTTTCGAAAAAGAAAAAGTGACCGTAACTTCTTATGATGAACCTAAAGTTGAAGTAAGCAGAGGCGGAAATACACACGTAAACGTTGACAAACCAGAAGAAAACAGCGGGTCGATCTGGAAATGGCTTCTTCCTGTACTTTTGCTGATATTGGCTGCATGGTTTTTATGGAAACAGTGTGATAAAAAAAACACACAAACAACCACTTCAATCACCGATTCAACTGCAGTAGTATCAGATTCATCCACAGTGATGGGTGATTCAGCCAATATCACTGAGAGAGAAATGACGGATATTGATCTAAACGGCACTGCTGTTAGAGGTTATGCTAACGGTATGGAAGCCGGCATGATTGCTTTCCTCAAAAATGACGGATACAAAAATGCTGACGATGATGCTGCCCTTAAGGAGAATTGGTACAGTTTCGACAATGTAAACTTCAAAATGAATTCTGCATCTGAATTGGAAGCGGGTTCTGAAGGTCAGCTTCAAAATCTGGCGGCGATTTTAAAGGCTTATCCGGACACAAAAATTAAGATCGGTGGCTATACTGATAAAACAGGCGATGCAGCTGCGAACAAAAAACTGTCTCAGGAAAGAGCTAATTTCCTCAAAGCTAAACTTTCTGAATTAGGAGTAGGGGCTCAGATTATGGGCGCTGAAGGTTACGGAAGCGAATTCGCAACCGTTGCAGCCGATGCTTCTGATGCTGAGAGAGCTGCCGACAGAAAAATGGCAGTGAGATTTGCAAAATAATCCTCCTTTTAAATAATCTAAATCCCGGAATTCCGGGATTTTTTTTTGTTTATTATTTGCGCATTAGAGATATTTATCTACATTTGTTAGATTAATCTAACAATCTAAATTTTGGCAGAAAAATTACCTTCACAAGCCTGGAAAAAAGAACGGACTTCAAAATCGTTACCCGAAGTTTTTTCAAGTATAAACATTCCGAAAGATGCCGGTTTCTGGAAAAAATTAATGGCTTTTGCAGGTCCGGGTCTTATGATTGCCGTTGGCTACATGGATCCGGGAAACTGGGCAACGGACATTGCTGGAGGTGCGCAGTTTGGTTATACGCTGCTATCGGTGATTTTAATCTCCAATCTTTTTGCCATGATTCTGCAGCATTTATCGCTCAAACTGGGCATTGTGGCAGAAAGAGATCTGGCGCAGGCATGCCGCGATCATTTTAACCCTACTACCAACTTTATTTTATGGGTTTTTTGTGAAATTGCGATTGCAGCCTGTGACCTGGCCGAAGTTCTCGGTTCGGCGATTGCCCTTAATTTACTGTTCGGAATTCCGCTTACCTGGGGCGTGGTAATTACCGTTGTTGATGTTTTTCTTATTTTATTCCTTCAGGCAAAAGGATTCAGGATAATTGAAAGCATTGTTGCAGGCCTGATCTTTATTATTTTAGGATGTTTTGCTTATGAAATCATTCTGAGCAGACCCGATATTTTCCCGATATTAAGCGGACTGGTTCCGCAGAAAGAAGTGATTACGAATCCATCCATGCTTTACATCGCAATTGGGATATTGGGGGCTACGGTGATGCCGCACAACCTCTATCTTCACAGCAGCATTGTACAGACCAGGAATTATGAACGCAACCGCGAAGGTAAAAAAGAAGCCATCAAATTCGCTACGATCGACAGTACGGTCGCTCTATTACTAGCATTCTTCATCAACGCAGCAATCTTGATTGTTGCCGCCGCAACTTTCCACACGTCGGGAAATACAGACGTTGCTGACATACACGATGCCCACGAAATGCTTACTCCGCTTCTGGGAACCACTTTTGCCAGTATTTTCTTTGCGGTAGCCCTTCTTGCATCCGGCCAGAATTCTACTTTAACAGGAACACTCGCCGGACAGATTGTGATGGAAGGATTTCTGAATATCCGCTTAAAGCCGTGGCTGCGAAGACTGATTACTCGGCTGATCGCCGTAATTCCCGCCCTGATTGTCACCATTATTTACGGCGAACAGGGAACAACAGATCTGCTGGTATTAAGCCAGGTCATCCTTTCAATGCAGCTGAGTTTTGCGGTGGTACCTCTTGTGATGTTTACCGGTTCCAAACTGAAAATGGGCGAATTTGTAAACAGACCGTGGCTAAAGATTACCGTCTGGATCATCTCGGCCATTATTATCATCTTAAATGCCTATCTGTTATATCAGACTTTTTTCATGGCTTAGGAAGTCGGTTCAGCAGCATCTGAAGATCTGCGGCACTGATGTATCCGCTGTACTGAAAGATAATTTCATTTTCTGGATTTAAAAAGACCACAGCGGGGTAAGAAATTTTCCCGTCAATCGAGCCGAGTATTTCTGCAAGTTGGTGGATTCCTGTATTGACGCCTGTTGGTTTATATTTAAAAACGCGGTCAGCAAAAATAACATCATTTTTTTCTTCGGCATTCATTTCGATAAAGTAGAAATTGCTGTTGAGTAAACTCACCACTTTTTCCTTTTTAAAAGTCGTGTTTTTCATTGCTTTGCAGTAAATGCACCAGTCAGTATACAACAAAACCACTACATTTTTATTGCTTTGAATCTGAGCATTCCTCAGATCTTCAAACTTTAAAGTCCGCAGTTGTGAACTGAAGAAGCTGAAAAATAAAATACTCAGCGTGATAACAGTTTTGCGAAGATGAAGTTGCATACGTTTTATATTAATTCAATGTAAATCTGATGCCAAAAAATCCGCGGATCCCCTGATTGGGCCCGTAAATGTAAGTAGGATCGAAAGTTAGCGCGTAAGGATTTTCCTGAGTCTGAACTACCCCACCCTGTGCGTCGAAAATTACATTCTTGTCGAAAGGATCATGTGCTCTCGCGATGAGAAAAGGATTTCCTCTGTTGGGAGTCCAGTTCAGAAGGTTTTTTACCCCTCCATATATTTCAATGTTTTTGAAACCGCTGTACGTAAACTGAATATTCTGAATGCTCCACCAAGGCGATTCGGATCTTCGGGGATCTAAATGTCCGAGTAACGGCAAACGCATTGGACTGTAAACATTTCCGGTGTAATCTACCGCAATATCCAAAGGTTTAATTTTATAGGAAATGGCCCAGGTTCCCGAAAATTTTTCGGTGAGCATCTGCTGAGTTTTAATTCCGTTCTCCGAAATGGAATTTTCCATCAGTGTGCCTCCTACAATTAATTTTAAACTATTGATAAAAGTAAAATCTACATTAAAACTGATTCCCTTGCTCACCGCATACCCGGATAAATTATCATAAACGATTTCGTTGGGGTCCGCTTCATAGTCTGGTACGATGCGGTTCGTGAAATACGTGAAAAATGCAGTCGCATCAAAACCTACAAAACCGCCGGAACTGAAATAGACCTTTTTCAGAAAGTTCAGATTTACGTTATAGGATTTTTCCGGCTTCAGATCATTCAGGATCACAATCTCGCGCGCGCCGGTTAATGCTGCATGATCTTCAGTAAAGAGGTTCACCACTCGAAATCCGGTTCCGGCGTTTAACCTCAGAATACTGTTTTCACTCAGATTCCATTTATATGCAAATCTCGGTGTGAAAATTCCCCCGTGAACAGTATTGTGGTCATATCTTACCCCTAATAGAAGTTTATGCTTTTCTGAAAGTTTGATTTCGTCCTGAATAAAAACACCCGGAAGCCACGATTTATCGGGCGCATTACCGCCCTCCGGTGCTGCGGTGGTGACGGTGTTGTCATCATAATACGTATATCTCACTGCCAATCCTGCCAACAGATCATGTCGGTTAAGCGTTTTATCCCACGTCAGCTGTCCGAAAGCAATTTTTTGGTTGGCAATATAAGATGTTGTACCATAACGGCTGTCCTGATCATGATTAACGAAGGAAAATCCCAGGAATAATTTTTCTTTTGTCGGCAGCTGATAAGTGCCAAAAAGTTCTGCCCTGTTCGTGTAAATACTTTCTCCATAAACGGTGTTGCCGCCACGGTAAGATTTATTCCAGTCAATATCGCCGCCCCAACGGTCTTCATACATGTATCGGGCTGCCATACTGAAGATCCTGTTGTTATGCCGGTTAAAATTCCACTTCTGAAAAACCGATATTCTGTTCTGTAAAGTAACATCTGTGAAATGATCAGCATTATTGTCCACTCTGTTTTGAAAATTAAAATAATTGATCCCGGTTAAAACTGTTGCTTTTTTGCTAGCATTAACTTTAAATGCAAAATCCAAGTTGTGCTCTCCCCAGGTTGTGGAAAAAATATCTGCACTGAACAGAGGTGCATTAATGGGCTTTTTTGTAATAATATTAATGAGTCCGCCAACAGCCTCACTTCCGTAAAGTGATGAGGCAGGGCCTTTCACAATCTCAATTCTCTCCACCAGAGAATTAGGAATTCCCGAAAGACCATAAACCGTTCCCAAAGAGCTTACAATGGGCATTCCGTCTATCAAAACCATCGTATAAGGTCCTTCCAGACCGTTGATATGAATATCTCCTGTATTACAGATGTTACAATTGAGTTGCGGACGGACACCGTTAATGTTCTGCAGGGCTTCAAAAATATTGGGTGTTGGATTTTTTCTGAAATATAACGGCGAATAAACTTCAACAGGAACGGGGCTGTCGAGCCGGCTTACCGCCTTCATCGTTCCGGAAATGACCACTTCATCAATTCCCGAAAGCGTTGTTGAATCTGTCTTCAGTCCTAAAGTACCGGTCAGCGGAAGCTTGTCTATAAAAGCACTGTCAGACAAATTCTGCGCATGAATTAATTCTGTTCCTGCAAGAAAGAATAAAAGTCCCGTTAAAAAGTGAATATATTTCATCAGCCGTTAAATTTCTTTGCGAATATACAATTGTTAGACTAATCTAACAAATTTATTAGAGAATCGTTACTTCAGCTGATATGCCTAAATGTCCTAAAACACGGTTTGGCAAAATCTTTGTGAACAGTGACTGGTAAAATCTAATATTATGTCAGAAAATCAAGATACAGAAAGAGATAACCTCCAAACTCCCGAGGAGGCAAACGCCAACACAGAGAATCCAAATCCGGAAAATATGACACCGGAAAAATCGCCCGAAGAACTTTTGGCAGAAGAAAAAGACCGTTACATCCGTCTTTTTGCAGAATTCGAAAACTATAAAAAAAGAACTGCTAAAGAAAAAATGGATTTCTTTCAGTATGCCAATCAGGATATGATGATCGCTATGCTTGGAATTCTGGATGATTTTGAACGTGCTATGAAAGAAATTGCCAAAAGCGGCAATGAAGCTGATTTCGAAGGGGTTGAACTGATTTATCATAAACTGAAAAACAGACTCACAGAGAAAGGCCTGAAACCGATAGAAGTTAAGGTCGGTGATGCGTTCAGTGTGGATTTGCATGAAGCCATCACGCAGATTCCAGCACCATCTGAAGATTTAAAAGGTAAAATTGTGGATGTTGTGGAGACAGGTTATCAGTTAAACGATAAAGTAATCCGTTTTACCAAAGTGGTTACAGGAAACTAAAAATACGGGAAGCCGGTAATAACGAGTTCAGATTTTACGCTGACCATGCTTATTACTCACTATCTATACTAAAAAAAGATGTCAAAACGAGATTATTACGAGATTCTGGGTATTTCAAAAAATGCCACGGCAGAAGAAATAAAAAAAGCGTACCGAAAAATGGCGATCAAATATCATCCGGATAAAAATCCGGGCGATAAAGTTGCTGAAGAGAATTTCAAGGAAGCTGCAGAGGCCTACGAAGTGTTGAGCGACGACAATAAAAAAGCACGTTACGACCAGTACGGCCACGCCGGAATGGGTGGAGCGGGCGGCTTTGGCGGCGGCGGTTTCGGTGGCGGAATGAATATGGAGGATATCTTCAGCCAGTTTGGTGATATTTTTGGCGGACATTTCGGCGGCGGTGGCGGCGGAGCGCAGAGACAGCAGTTTCGCGGCACCAATCTCCGTGTCAGAATTAAACTGAATCTTGAAGAAATGGTGAATGGAACTCAAAAAACCATCAAAGTCAAGAAAATGAAACTGGCGGCTGGAACCACTTCTAAAACATGTCCTGCGTGTAACGGAAGCGGCGTTCAGGTAAAAGTGATGAATACCATGTTCGGACAAATGCAGAGCCAGACCCATTGCTCGAACTGTCAGGGAATCGGAAAAGTCGGAGACAAAATTCCGGCCGGCGCCAATGCACAGGGTTTAATCAAAGAAGATGAAGAAGTTACGATCAATATTCCTGCAGGAGCACGAGAAGGAATTCAATTGAACGTGCGCGGAAAAGGAAACGATGCCCCTTTCGGCGGAAATGCCGGAGATTTACTGGTGGTTGTTGAAGAGGAAATTGATGCAGCTATTAAACGTGAAGGCGACAATCTTCATCAGGAACTCTACGTTTCTTTTGCTGAAGCGGCTTTGGGAGCGCAAAAAGAAATTCCAACTGTTGGCGGAAAAGTAAAAATTAAAGTGGATGCCGGAACGCAGTCCGGTAAAATCCTGAGACTTTCAGGTAAAGGTTTGCCGAGCATCGACAGTTACGGAAAAGGTGATATGTTTGTCCACATTAATGTATGGACTCCACAAAAACTTTCGAAAGACCAGAGAGAATTCTTCGAAAAACAGCTGAACAACGGCGAAATGGTAGCAGAACCTTCCGGAAACGAAAAAACTTTTTTTGATAAAGTAAGAGACTTATTCAACTGAAAAAATATAAGGAGATTTTTTAAATCTCCTTTTTTCTTGGCAGATTTCTCGGTTTCAGTATATTTGATATTACTTTCCACAGCTTTGAAATATGAAAAAACCGGTTTTAAAATATCATTTCTGGGCGTTTGTATTATTGGGTTTCCTCCTGAATTCGTGCAACACAAAACACCGCATCTGGATGGGCGAAAAAGGCGAACAGAAGATTTTCAACCTCAGCTATGGCAAAGATAAAAGACAGGTGATGGACATTTTTCTTCCGGAGGAATATGATGAACAAAAACCGGTGGTGATGATTATTCATGGAGGAGCGTGGGTGTACGGCAGGAAAGAAAAAATGATAAAAATACAGAAACTGCTGTTTCAGAACCGAATTCCCACTGTAAATATCAATTACCGCCTCGTCAACAGAAATGTCACCTATCATGAGCAGCTAGAGGATATCAAAATGGCGATCGATAAATTCAACAGTCTGTCAAAAAAAGCAAAATTAAAGCCTGATCACTACATTTTACTGGGCGAAAGTTCCGGCGGGCACATCGCGCTGCTTTACGGATACAGAAATCCCGGACAGATCCGAAAAATAATTTCTCTGAGCGGACCCACCGATTTCTTTTCAAAAAATTATGCTGATTCCTTTTACTCGATATATTCCGTTTCTACGGTACAGAAAATGGTAGGAGAAAAATTCAACAGAGAAAACATTTCCGCAGCGTTTAAGGCTGCAAGTCCGGTTGCAAACGTATCGAATGTTCCGACCCTTCATTTCCAGGGCGACCGGGATTTCCTCGTCAATAAAAGACAGGGAATGGCTTTGGATTCAGTATTGAGTGCCGAAAAGATTCCGCACCGGTTCATCTACATGAAAAAAACCGGGCACGCGCCAAGATTTTTCAACCACACGAAAAGAGACAGCATTATTTATCCCGCAATTCTGGATTTTATCAGAGAGTAACTATCCGATTATTCAGATATTTCTTCTTTCTTTTTTCCGAAAACAATTTTCAGGATTAATGGAAGAGTGGTAATGAGCACAATAACAAGAATAATGATCTCAAGATGCGTTTTCAGATCAATTCCGAACTGGTCAACGAATAATTTATCCAGATAGTGACCGGCAAATATCAGCAGATAAGACCACAAAAAAGCTCCTATAATATTGTCAAAAAGGAATTTTCTTTTATCCATGCGCACAATTCCCGCAACAATAGGGGTAAACGTTCTTACAATCGGTAAAAAACGCGCCATGATCACGGCAAGTGCACCATGATCTTCAAAAAAATCATGAGCCTGCTGCAGATATTTCTTTTTGAAAAGGAAAGAATCTTTTCTGTTATACAGTGCAGGACCGGCTTTATAACCGAACCAATACCCGACTTCATTTCCGATAATGGCCGCGAATGCAATCGCAGTAGCCAAAATAGTGGTATCCAGAAATTCACTTCCTGTTGATCCGAATGTTTCACGTATGATATCAACCGCGTAAATTCCGGACACAAAGAGCAAACTGTCACCGGGTAGAAAAAAACCGATAAACAGACCGGTTTCTGCAAAAATAATAAACAGAATGAGCCAGAAACCGCCCATTTTTATATAAAATTCAGGATTAAGCAAATCCTTCCAGCTTTCGAAATTTTCCATATTCACAAAGATATGAAAAGCAACCTAACGGTGCATTTCCAAATCTGTTAATTTTCTTTAATTTTTACAGGTCGAAGTCATCTGCAGTAGCCGCGGTTCCGTCGGCCATCAGGAATGCTTTCAGAAAAGGGGTAATGTTGCCGTTCATCACACCGTCCACATCCGAGGTTTCATGACCCGACCGCACATCTTTCACCAATTTATACGGGTGCATCACATAATTACGGATCTGGCTGCCCCACTCTATTTTCATTTTTCCGGCTTCAATTTCCGTTCTGGCTTTCATTCTTTCCTCAAGTTCCATTTCATAAAGTCGGGAGCGCAGCAACTGCATTGCTTTTTCTTTATTCTGCAGCTGAGAACGGCTTTCGGAATTCTCGATGATGATCCCTGAAGGAGCGTGACGCAGACGGACCGCCGTTTCCACCTTATTTACATTTTGTCCACCTGCACCACTGGAACGCATGGTTTCAAAAGAAATATCTGCGGGATTAATGTTGATTTCAATCGTATCGTCCACCAAAGGATACACATAAACCGACACAAAACTCGTGTGGCGTTTCGCATTCGAATCGAACGGAGAAATTCTCACGAGTCGGTGAACTCCGTTTTCGCCACGTAAATATCCAAACGCAAATTCGCCGTCGATTTCCAGAGTCACGGTTTTTATTCCGGCCACATCACCTTCCTGATAATTCAGTTCACGGAGTTTATACCCCTGTTTTTCTGCCCACATCGTGTACATTCTCATCAGCATCGCAGCCCAGTCGCAACTTTCGGTGCCGCCGGCTCCTGCGGTAATCTGAAGCACCGCTGAAAGTTCATCGCCTTCATTCGACAGCATATTTTTGAATTCCAGATCTTCAATTTTCTCCAAAAGTACAGGATAAGATGCATCGAGTTCCTTTTCGGAATCAGGATCTTCCTTTGCAAAATCCAGAAGGACCTGCAGATCTTCAAACCTCGAGAAAATTTCTTCGTAATCGTTCACCCATTTTTTTCGGGAACGCAGCTGCTTCATGAAAATTTCAGCTTCCTTCGGACTGTCCCAAAACTCCGGGGAAACGGTTTTTTCTTCGTCGTTGGTGATTTCAATTTTCTTTTTTTCGATCTGAAGGTATTTATAGAGATCCTCAATCCTTTGCTGAAGGTCTTTTATTTGGTCGCTGTTAATCATTCCGCAAAAATAAGAATTTGAAATTTACACTGTAAAAATTTGTAAAGAGTTTTAATGGACTTTAAAAGCTGAAGTAATAAGCAAATTTTCTATTTTTTATCTTTTTTCTGCTCATTGTTTTTAAAACCGATGCTTTTTGTGGGTTTTTCAACGACTTTGTAGCTGTTTAATTCCTGCTGCAGTTCCTTGGTTCTTTGGATAAAATCATCGTGATTGTTTTGGATAACCTCCCGGATAAACTGCGCAACCTGAGTGAGGTACTCCTCGGTCAGTTTTACAGAAGCATCTCTGAAGGCTGCATCCAGAAGTTTTTTATCGATTTTGATATTTTCGTTATTGTCTTTCAGATAGCTATTGCGGATCCGTTTTTTCAGGCTCTGGGTAAAATCAATCATCATGGTGTTCGAGAAAGCTTTCATCCGTGCCGAAATTTCCTGCCAAAAAGGTTGGTGATCAGCATCATTCTCAACCAAAATTTTCATCAGGAGTGCATCCTCCGACAGGTCATCCGTCATATGAAACACTATCAATTCCGAACGTTCCCTGGAATTGGGCGGAAAAACAGGAATCATTACATCAAACCTTCCCGGCGCCAGAAGATCTTCATCAATATCCACCAGAGAATTTGCTGAACCCACCATTAAAAGGTCCTCTTTTTCGAAACGGCTTACATAATGAAGGATGATCTCCTTTGTTTCTTCGTCGCATGAATCCACCGATTTTTCTTCGCTGCGGTGGCTCATGATCTTATCAAAATCCTCCATAAAAAGCAGCACTGAATCCTCTTTCATCATCTTCACGAGAAAATCATTGAAATCCGTTTTCTGTCCATCAACAAATGAAGTTCCTAAATAATGCTTTTTCACTTCTTTAAAGTGATAGCCAATGATTTCGGCAATTTTATTAGCCCAGAAAATCTTCCCGCTTCCGGGTGGTCCGTAAAGAATGATTCCCGCCGGTTTGCGAATGCCCCAGTTTTTCGTCTGATCCATGTCCAGAAATGGTTCCAAAGTCACAGAAATATAGAAAAACAGATCACGGTAGCCTATAAAATCCCCTTCTTTCAGTCCGGTTCTCTTTCCGAAATAATTATATACGAACTCATAGTTTCCACCGAGCTGATGATCAATTCCGAAACTGGAAACGGAGGATTTGAAAAATCCGTTATCAAAAACCCTCGGTTTTTCTTTCTTTATGATTTCCTCCACCTTTTCCTGAGGCTGGTTAATGGTTTCCGCAATATCTTTCGCCGATTTTTTATGTTCGAGATCTTCCTGATAGCGTTTCAGAAAACCCACATTTTCTTTGGCAAATTTTTCGAAGTCAGGCTTCACCTCGAAGTTGGTGGAAATACATTCTGAAAGTTCAAGATCAAAATCCTGAATAAATCTGATAAAACTTTCGGTGGATATGTTGAGCGTTTTGGCGAGTTCGGCGAGTTTCATTGCGTTGGTATATTGTTGAAATTTAAATATAGGAATTATCTTCCGTTCTATCGCCACCAAAAATTGTGCAAGCGACATCACTAAACGAGAAAACACATCATCTTATTCATTTAAAGGCCGGAATTTATGGTTCCTTAAATGAAAAAACCATTCCCAAAAATGATTAAATTTCCTTAAATTTGCGGTCTCACAAAATGCGCAGAGCCCTTGCTTTCCGCATAAAGCCAAAAAAAACATGACTTCACAACAGATACGCCAGCAGTTTTTAGATTATTTTAAAGAAAAAGGACATTTAATCGTTCCGTCTGCACCTATTGTCCTGAAAGATGATCCGACTTTGATGTTTTCAAACTCTGGAATGACTCAGTTCAAGGATTATTTCCTCGGTTACAAGGAACCCAAAGCACCGAGAATTGCTGATACACAGAAATGTTTAAGGGTTTCGGGAAAGCACAACGATCTGGATGATGTTGGCCGCGATACTTACCATCACACGATGTTTGAAATGTTGGGAAACTGGTCTTTCGGTGATTATTTTAAAAAAGAAGCCATTGGTTTTGCGTGGGAACTTTTGACCGAAGTATATAAAATCCCGAAAGAAAATCTTTACGTAACAATATTCGAAGGCGATGCTTCCGAAAATCTGGAGCGCGACCAGGATGCCTATGATTTTTGGAAAACCCATATCGACGAAAGCAGAATCATCAACGGAAACAAAAAAGACAATTTCTGGGAAATGGGTGAAAGCGGACCTTGCGGACCCTGCTCCGAAATTCATGTCGATCTGCGAACTGATGAGGAAAAAGCAGCAGTTTCAGGTTTGGATCTGGTGAATAATGACCATCCGCAGGTAGTTGAAATCTGGAACAACGTGTTCATGGAGTTCAACAGAAAAGCGGACGGATCTTTGGAGAAATTACCAGCACAGCACGTTGACACCGGAATGGGTTTCGAACGCCTTTGTATGGCTTTGCAGGGCAAAAAATCAAATTACGACACCGATGTTTTCACGCCGCTAATCGCTAAAGTGGAAGAAATTTCCCGTAAAAAATATACAGGAATCTTAGAGGACGAAAAAGACATCGCGATCCGCGTGGTTGTGGATCACATCCGTGCAGTAGCATTTGCGATTGCCGACGGACAACTCCCTTCCAACGGTGGCGCAGGTTACGTAATCCGAAGAATTTTGAGAAGAGCGATTTCCTATTCTTACCGTTTCTTAGGCATGAAGGAACCTTTCCTTTTTGAACTCGTAGCCGTACTGAAAAACGAAATGGGTGAATTTTTCCCTGAACTTACAAAGCAGCAGAAACTCGTGACCGAAGTCATCAGAGAAGAAGAAAACTCTTTCCTGAAAACCATCGAACACGGCTTGAAAAGAATTGACTTAATCATCAATGAAACCATTGCCAAAAATGAAAGAACGCTCCCGGGCGCTGAAGTTTTTGAACTGTATGACACTTATGGTTTTCCGGCAGATTTATCCAGAATTATTGCTGAAGAAAAACAGCTGACGGTAGATGAAAAAGGTTTTGATGAAGAAATGGAAAAGCAGAAACAGCGTTCTAAAAAATCATCGGCACAAAAAGTTCACGACTGGGTGATCCTTGAAGAAAAACAGGAAATGTTTGTCGGGTATGACCAGACCGAAACCGAAACCTATATCACACGTTACCGGAAAATCGAAAACAAAGACGGCGAGTTTTACCAAATCGTTCTGTCGAAATCTCCTTTTTATCCTGAAGGCGGCGGACAGATCGGAGACAAAGGAATCCTGATTCCAAGTTATACCGAAGGTTTCGACATTTCGAACCCGAGCCTTTCTGAAGTAAAAAACTGCAGCGACCTAATTGAAGTCCTTGAAACTAGAAAAGAAAACAATCTGATTGTTTCCTTAATTAAAGAATTACCGAAAGACGCAGGCGCGGTCTTCTATGCGAAAGTGAATACTTCGGAAAGAAAAAACACTCAGGCCAACCACTCCGTGACGCATCTTTTGCACGAAGCACTTCGGGAAGTTCTCGGAACCCATGTTGAGCAGAAAGGATCGTTTGTAGGACCGGAATATCTACGTTTTGACTTTTCGCATTTTTCAAAAATGAGCGAAGAGGAACTGAAACTGGTGGAAGAAAAGGTAAACTCGAAAATAAAAGAAAATATCGCGCTTCAGGAATTCCGTGAAATCCCGATTGCAGAAGCAATGGAGAAAGGTGCAATGGCGCTTTTTGGCGAAAAATACGGCGATAAAGTGCGGATGATCCAGTTCGGCACGTCCAGAGAGCTTTGTGGCGGAACCCACGTTAAAAGTACGGGCGAAATCGGCCATTTTAAAATTCAGAGTGAAAGCTCAACGGCCGCAGGAATCCGAAGAATCGAAGCGATTTCTGGGGATAAATCCGCTGAATATTTCCGCAATCTTGAGAGCCAGATCAAAGAAATTTCTGCTTTGCTGAAATCAAAAGATGTGGCAAAATCTGTAGAGAAATTGCTTGAAGAAAACACCTCCTTGAAATCCGAAATAGAAGCCTTTAAAAAAGAGAAATCCAAAGGAGAAACAGCAAACTGGATCAATGATTTCACCAACAGTGGCGACAAAAAACTCCTCGTAAAAAAAGTTTCTATGGATGCCGGCAGTGTGAAAGACATCGTTTTTCAGCTTAAAAAAGAGATTGAAAATGCCCTCATCATCATTCTTTCGGATGCCGACGGCAAACCGATGATTACAGTAGGCGTTTCCCAAAATCTGGAAGGAACCTATCACGCCGGAAACATTGTAAAAGATTTGGCCAAAGAAATCCAGGGCGGCGGTGGCGGAAATCCCGGCTTTGCCACCGCAGGCGGAAAAAACCCCGAAGGATTGGATAACGCGTACCAAAAAGCATTGGCGCTGTAATTTTCAAAAATATTTATCCTTTATCCATATAAATCCCGGGCTCTTCCGGGATTTTTAGTTTATAGAGACTAAACATCGCTAAACGGAACTTTCTGTTTTAGAGAAAAGTTATAATTTGAACTTTCATAAAGTCTTTTCTTTCTTAATATAAAGCAGTTACCTCAATTTTTCTTGCAGAGTTGAACAAAAAAACTACTAAATTTGCAGGAATGAAAAATTTCTACACTTTTATACTGATCTGCTCTGCTTCCCTGTTCTTTGCGCAGTCAAAAATCACGGTGAAAAGCAGTGGCGACAATGTGCCTCTCGCAAATGCAGTGGTTTCCTGCAATAAAAAAATTCTGGGCCGTACGAATGCGGCCGGTGTACTCGTTTTCCGCTCCAACTGCAATAAAGTGGAAGTGAAAGCGCCCGGTTATCTTGAAGATGAAGCGCTTGTAGACAAGGTCATGGAAATCAACCTCTCCAAAATCGATCCTGATGTAAAATCCATCGATGCGGTGGTACTGCAGGACAAAAGTGATCCGCGCGCGTTGGCCATCCTTCAGAAGGTAAACGACAATTATAAAGACAATTCGCCGAAAAGTCTCGACTCCTACGCCTTTAAATCTTATGAAAAATTCTCCTATGATTTTGACGAAGACAGCATAAAATCCTACAACCGTTACATCAACAACCGCATCGATTCTTTAAAAGGACTGCCGGAACAGGCGATGAAAAAAGAAGAAAAAAAGGACTCACTTGAAGAAGTGAATATGCTCAAACTCATGAAACAGAGCAAACTTTTTCTTTGGGAACGTGCACAGGAGTACATGTATTCGCAAAAATTCGGTGAAAAGATCAATGTTCTGGACAACCGTGTTTCGGGACTTCAGGAACCGATCTACGAATTAATGACGGTAAGATCGAACCGTACCAAGATGCCGCGCGAAATTCAGGTAGAAAACCGTGATCTTTACCGGTTTTTCCTGACCGATACGATTGAAATTGAAGGCCGACAGAACTTCGTGATCCGGTTCCGTCAGGTAGATTATAAGCAGCCTGTTCAGCGCCGAAGATTCAACGGTTACCTTTATATTGATGCCGAAACTTTTGCTTTGAAAAAACTCGAAAGCAACAGCAAAATAAAAAGCGAAGGCACCATTACCAGTATCTGGAAACCTATCGACAACAAATGGTTCCTTCTGCGCGAAGATTTGAAACTCAGAATGGGAAGTACGGTTTTTGACGCAAAGAAGACCGATGAAAAAAAGGAAAAATCCAAAAAACAGAAATTCGGAAACTATGTGTACATGAGTACAGATTATTTCGATTTTAAAACCCCTATTGAAGTCAAAGCAAAAGATTTTACGGGATACACCATGAGTGTTCAGAACTCCGACGGAACTTTACTGGACCAATACAGAACCGATACTTTAAGTGTAAGGGAAAAAAACACCTATACCCAGATCGACAGTTTAGGAAAAAAATACAACATCGATCAGCGCGTCGGAGTCTTCACCAATCTCATCAAAGGAAAAATACGCTATGGAATGGTGGATTTCGATGCTTCAAGAATCCTTGGTTACAATCAGTATGAAGGTATCAGACTCGGTGTAGCCGCAAAACTGAACGAAAAATTCAACAGATATATTTCTCCGGATGCTTACGTTGCTTACGGCTTCAAAGATGGTGACTGGAAATATGGCGCAGGTCTGGATATCAAAACAACGCTCGAGAAAACTTCATTTTTCCGTGCCGAGTTTTTCCATGATGTAAAAGCAGCCGGAAGATTCAGCGAAAATCTGTGGAATTTCCGAATGAAAATCATGAACTCCGGAATTGATCTGCAGAACGACCGGTTCTACAGTTTCGAAGGGTTTAAATTCTCGTACGAAAATGACCTTACCAATGCGCTCACGATGAATATTTCGGCAAAACATCAGAAAGAAAGTTCCGTTTTCGATTACAATTATATGAATCTGGGCAATGATTTCAAGAATTCCAGCGCGTTGCTCACGTTTAAATATTCCCCGAATTCCAAAAACATCATGACGCCTTCCGGAAAATACACGTACGATCAGAACTATCCTGAAGTGTACCTGAATTATGAGCAAAGCGTAAAAGCTTTGGGCGGAGATTTCAGTTTTTCGAGAATCGATGCATTATTTCTGCATAATTTCCGCACAAAACTCGGTGTTACAGGCGTTCGATTGTACGGTGGAATTTCAGTTGGTGATGCGCCGATCTGGCATAAATTCTCGATGAACGGTTTGGGTTCCGGTAAAGACGGACTGAACTTCAATCTTGCTTCTTACATCGGATTTGCAACAATGGAAGGCGGAAAATATTACAACGACAAATTTTTCGGATATTATTTCACGCACCGGATCCCCTGGTATTTTAAAAGTTTTGGTAAAAATACCTCCAGTTTTGATCTGATTTATCGTGGAATTACAGGTGACATGAAGAATATGGCAGCCCATAAATTGGAATTCGAGAAACTCGATCACCTGTATCAGGAAGTAGGTCTGGAATGGAACAATTTCCTGAGCTCGCAGTTCAATTTGGGACTCTTTTACAGAGTTGGACATTATTCGACTCCGCAATTCAAACAGAATTTTGCCATTCAGTTAAAATTAAAAGCTTTAGGATTTTAGATGAAAACGATACAGATCAATGCCTCCCAATTTTTCGAACTGCTGAAACTGAAAGACACGCCAATGTGGGAAATATTCGCCCAAATGATTGACGGCGAAGAGAAGGAAATTATTTTCCTGAATGATGAGGATAAAGTCCTTTTCAATTACATCCTGCCGAAAAATCTCGAAAAACTGAAGGAAGACCAGGAAAAATTCTCCAAAGAATATGCGGAGAAACTGGCGGGAGCAAATTAGTTAGACATCCTTTACCTCGCTTTCATTTAAAGACCGTCCATTAATTTCTGTGTTTCCAAAACATCATGAACCCGGAGGATTTTTGCGCCTTTTTGCAAAAGTTTGCGGTGAAGTTTCTGCGTTTCTTCACTGATGTCGAAAGGCGATTTTCCGAGCGGTTTGTAGATAAATGATTTCCGTGAAATGCCGGCCAAAACCGGAAATCTTCCTAATCCAATGAATTCAAACTCTTCAATCATCCGGTGCTGCTGCTCCACTGTTTTCCCGAAACCAAAACCCGGATCCAGAATAATATCTTTAACGCCGAAACTCCTCAATTGCTGCACTTTTTCTGAAAAATACCGGTTGATATTTAAAATAATATCCTCCTGAATCTGTTTTTCGTGCATGGAATCATAAGTCGGATTTACTTGCATCAGAATATACGGAAGTCCGGTTTCGCCAACGGTTTCAAACATTGTTGCATCAAACATTCCGCCCGAAATGTCATTCACAATGTCAATCCCTTCATTAAATCCGAATCTTACCGTCTCCGCATAAAAAGTATCCAGGGAAACCAGACTTTCGGGGAACTCTCTTTTGATAGAGGAAATCACACTGCCTATCCTTTCCATTTCTCCTTTTGCTGACAGCAGTTCCGCACCCGGACGCGTTGACTGGGCGCCAATGTCAATAATTTCTGCGCCGTCTTTCAGCATTTTTTCTGCGTGAAGAAGCGCTTTTTTTTCATCATTGAATTTTCCACCGTCCGAAAATGAATCCGGCGTCAGATTCAGGATTGCCATGATTTTGGGACCCGATAAATCGACCAGTTTTCCGCGACAGTTTATGGTTGGTTGAGATTGCAAGGTGAAATAACTCATGATGCAAAATTAAAAAACTAAATCCCAAGTTCTGCAACCTAGAACCTAATTTTGTATCTTTGAAAAGTTTAAAAATTTATGCAGAAAACAGAAGACCAGTTCGACGAAATTATCCGGAAATGCCGGGATTTGTTCAGTAAAAAACTGAGTGATTACGGAGCTTCATTCCGCGTGCTGAGAACGCCTTCTTTAACCGATCAGATCTTTATTAAAGTGAAAAGCCTCAGGAATTTTCAGACGACCGGAATTTCAAAAGTCGGAGAATCGGAAGAGGAAAACTTCATGGCCATCGTGAACTACTCCATTATCGGACTGATTCAGTTGGAGAAGGGTTTTGCAGATGATTTTAAACAGGACAATGATGATATCCTTTCGCTTTACGACCGGTTTGTAGCTGAGGCTAAGGAGCTGATGGAACGGAAAAACCATGATTACGGTGAAGCATGGCGCGAGATGAGAATTTCTTCCATCACCGATATGATTTATCAGAAAGTGCTGCGAACAAAACAGATTGAAGACAATTCCGGAGAAACTTTGGTTTCGGAAGGCATTGATGCCAATTATTTCGATATGCTGAATTATGCGGTATTCTGTCTCATCAAATTTTCGGAAAATACCGATTTTAAACCTCAATTTATTTAAAATTATGCTAAAATCTATCTTACGGATCATCATCGCGTTTATTTTTATCGCTTCAGGTTTTGTGAAAGCGGTAGATGCAGTCGGATTTTCATTTAAACTCGAAGAATATTTTTCTCCCGCGGTTTTCAATATGCCGTTTCTGGAAAAAACAGCACTTCCTGTTGCCATTTTCGTGGTTTCGCTGGAACTGCTCCTGGGTTTTATGCTTTTGCTCAAAATCCGTTTAAAATTTGCACTTTCAGCACTCATCGCTTTATGCGTTTTCTTCGGTTTTCTCACCTTTTACTCGGCTTACTTTAATGTGGTTACCGACTGTGGCTGCTTTGGTGATGCCCTAAAATTCACGCCATGGCAAAGTTTTATTAAAGATATGATTCTTCTTGTCGGATTGTTGGTTCTGTGGTTTCTGTACCGCAATAAGTTCCAGTTGCTGCAGCAAAAAAAACAGTCAAAGTATATTGGGCTTACGGTTTTTGTTGTGATAATGGGACTGGTAATTCTGCACGGAATTCTTCATGAACCTTTAATTGATTTCCGGGATTACAAAATCGGCACCGATCTGAATGCAGAAAAAGTTAAAATCGATCAAAATCCTTCCGAATACAAGACTTATTATTCTTTAAAAAATGAAAAAACCGGTGAAATTCTGGTGGTAAATCAGGACGATTACGTCAACGAAAAAAAATACTGGGAAGAAGGTTCGCCGTGGAAGATTGAGAGCGATAAAAATGAATCGAAAATCGTTAAGCAGGGCTATGCATCAGAAATAGTCAAATTCAGACCGGAGAGCGCGGAAGGCATAGATCTGACGGAAGAAATCCTGAAAGCACCAAAAGCAGCATTAATTTTTAGTTATGATCCGGCGAACACTGATAAAGAGCTGATTACCCGAACAGAAGTCAAACTGAAAACACAGGAAGATGCACTTGTTTTGGGGATTTCCACCAATCCGGAAACATTCAAAACCATCAGAAATGCAACGATGGATGGCACTGCAATTAAAACCATCGCCCGAAGCAACCCATTTGTACTGATGCTGGAAAACGGGAAAATTACCGATAAAATGTCAGCTGAAGATTATCTAAAACAATAAAACATTTACAAAAAATACATATGCAAAAATCAAATAAATCAATCGCAGGGTATCATCTTTTAATGATTCTATCGTCTGTTGACGGCGAATTTTCTCCTGCAGAAGGGTTGAAAGTTCAGGAATATCTGGCGGAAGAGTTTCCTTTTAAAATCAACCTGGACAATGAGCTCGACGTGATTGCGACCTTACAGCCGGAACAGTGGAAAGACCATTTTGAGTTTCATGCAAGATGTTTCTTTGATGATTCAGTAGAGCAGGAAAGAACCGATTTCATCCAGTTTGCAAAATCATTGATTAAAGCGGACAATGAAGTATCCGACAGAGAACATCATTTTTATGAACTTTTGAAAAACCTTTGGAACCACGATCAAGCTGTGAATCAAAGCAATCTTTAATCTGAATTAATTTAGTAAACATGAGAAAAAATATTGTCGCCGGAAACTGGAAAATGAACAAAAATGTGATTGAAGCGCAGCAGCTGATGTTTCAGTTACTTGAATATAAAAAAAGTCACACTTCAAACTGCGAAGTATGGATCGCGCCGCCTTCACTTTATCTGATGATGGCTAAAGATTTATATGAACACGATGAAATCGGTGTTTTTGCGCAGGACATGAGCGAATATGAAAGCGGTGCTTACACGGGCGAAATTTCTGCAGACATGCTCGAATCCATTGACGCAACCGGCGCGATTATCGGACATTCTGAACGAAGACAGTATCATGGCGAAACTGATTCTCACTGTAATATAAAAGTAAAACTGGCTTTGGACAAAGGTTTAATTCCAATCTATTGCAACGGCGAGACGCTGGAACAGAGAAAATCCGGACAGCATCTGGAAGTGGTGAAAAATCAGACTGAAGTGGCACTTTTCACGCTTTCAGCAGAGGAAATTAAAAAAGTGGTGATCGCTTACGAACCCGTTTGGGCGATTGGAACCGGTGAAACGGCCTCTCCGGAACAGGCTCAGGAAATTCACGCACACATCAGAAGTTTAATTGCCGATAAATACGGAAAAGAAGTGGCCGACGAAATTTCAATTTTATACGGCGGTTCTGTAAAACCCGACAACGCAAAAGAAATTTTTTCACAACCTGATATCGACGGCGGGTTGATTGGCGGTGCTGCCTTGAAAATCGAGGATTTTGCAAAAATTATTGAAGGTTTTGATCAGAATTAAATTCAGTATGTTTATAAAAAAAGAACGCGCCAAAATTGGCGCGTTCTTCCTTTAACCCAAAAAATTATTTATCGGTTTTTCTCTCCAAAACCTCATCTACCATCCCGAATTCTTTTGCTTCAGTTGAAGTCATCCAGTAATCGCGGTCTGATGCTTTTTCCACCCATTCATAAGTCTGGCCGGAGTGGTTTGCAATAATATCGTAAAGTTCTTTTTTCAGCTTCAGCATTTCTCTCAGGTTGATTTCCATATCGGAAGCTACACCCTGTGCTCCGCCAGAAGGCTGATGAATCATCACTCTTGAATGTTTAAGTGCGGAACGTTTTCCTTTTTCACCGGCTACGAGAAGCACTGCTCCCATTGAAGCCGCCATTCCTGTACAAATCGTTGCTACATCGGGTTTGATGATCTGCATCGTATCATAAATTCCCAAACCTGCGTAAACGCTTCCGCCCGGAGAATTGATATAGATCTGAATGTCTTTGGATGCATCTGAGCTTTCGAGGAACAGCAACTGTGCCGTTACAATATTCGCCACCTGATCGTCGATTCCTGTTCCGAGGAAGATGATCCGGTCCATCATCAGACGCGAAAAAACGTCCATTTGAGCCACATTTAAGCGGCGTTCTTCCATGATATAAGGAGTTAAATTGGTTGGACCGTACATTCCCATGTACTGATCTGTTGCCAATCCGCTGTTTCCTAAGTGTTTTACAGAGAAATCTCTGAAATCTTTTTTAATATCCATTATGTGGTATTTTTATTTTTATGTTCAGGGAAAGTCAAAATTCATTCCCAATTCAAATTTAGACAAATTGTCACAAAATCCTATTTAGCTTTTGATTTAAAAAATTTTTGAAAATAACTAAATCTTTAACTTTAGAATACATTTCATATTTATCTTCAATTCCGGCATATTCTAATTTTAAATCTTCGATGATTTTCCCAATATATGCAACTTTATATTTCATAATATTTTCGTTGACTATTCTATCAATGAAATCCATTTCACTTCCAAAATAAATATTATGTTTCGACCAATTGCTCGTAGTGTATCTTTCTAAGTTTGCAGTAGCAATTTTTGAATCAATTTCGCTGTCCTGCATACCAAAAAAATGATTACTATCTTTTAATATCCCATCATCAATTCCTCCAATAATATCAATATAAAGTTTTTCGTTTATGAGAGACAAAATTTTACAGTTGTCATTGTTTATTTCGAAGATTATTTTTTCTGTAATTGAAATTTCTGTTTCTTCGTTATTTTCATCTTTCTCCTTTAGAATAAAGCTTCCATACCTTAACATTAGACTGAACAAATTTTCTTCATGAAGAAGTAAATCCGAATCAACCCGACTAATTGAGATGACTTTATCAATCTTTAGTTCGGGTTGTGAATAAATTTTTTCTTTATTTTTTGGAGAATATTTGAAATCATCTATTTGTTTCTGAACATTCAGTTCATTAAAAAGCGATTGCTCCGAAAGCCCGAATTTGTTGGAAACTTCCTTCAGATACACTTCCTGCTTCAGTGCGTTCTGCACAAAAGCCACCGATTTCACAATATCGCGGATGGCTTCAGCCTTTTTGATCGGATCGGTTCCAGCTTCCTTCAGTAAAATTTCAGACTTGAAATCGATAAAATCCTTCGCCTCGTTCTTGATGAAATTCTCCACATATTCCTGCGGATGCTTTCTCGAGAATGAGTCTGGATCCTCACCATCAGGGAAAAGGAGAACGCGAATATTCATCGCATCCGAAAGCAGCATATCGATACTTCTGAAACTCGCTTTGATTCCTGCAGCATCACCGTCAAAAAGGATCGTCACATTTTCCGTCAGCCTTTTGATGAGCTTGATCTGCTCCACCGTTAAAGCCGTTCCTGAACTTGAAACCACATTTTCAATACCGTTCTGGTGAAGCGCGATCACATCCATATACCCTTCCACCAAAAGGCAGAGATTATTTCTCGAAATCGCCTGTTTGCTTTGGTTTAATCCGTAAAGAACATTGGATTTGTGATAGATCTCGGTTTCCGGGGAGTTGAGATATTTCGCGGTTTTGATGTTGTTATTGAGGATTCTGGCACCAAAGCCCAAAACGCGTCCCGAAAAACTGTGAATGGGAAAAACTACCCTTTCGCGGAAACGGTCGATTCCATTTGGGGCATTTTCCGGAAAGATGGAGAGTCCGGATTTTTCAAGAATTTCTTTTGAATAGCCTTTTTCCAAAGCAAATTCGGTAAAGGCATTCCGATGCTCGGGAGAATAACCAAGCTGGAATTTTTTGATGATATCGTCGCGAAGTTCCCTTTCCTTAAAATAAGAATAGCCGATGACCTGTCCTTCCTCAGTTTCAAAAAGCTGTTGCTGGAAAAAATCGTTGGCAATTTCATGGATTTTGAAGAGAATTTCGCGGTCAGTCTGGGCCTGTTTTTCTTCCTCATTCAAGTCACGCTTGTCTTCTTCGATCTCTATTCCGTACTTTTTTGCTGCATGTCGAAGCGCTTCTGGATACGTAAAATTCTCGATTTCCATGAGGAAAGAAATGGCGGTACCACCCTTTCCGGAAGAAAAATCCTTCCAGATCTGTTTACTCGGCGAAACCACGAAACTTGGCGTTTTTTCTTCGTGGAAAGGACTCAAACCTTTAAAATTGGAACCTGCTCTTTTCAGCTGCACATATTCACCGATGATTTCCTCAACACGGATGGTGGAAAATATTTTATCGATGGAGGCTTTAGAAATCATGGCGTAAAAATAAGAATAAGTTTTTTTTAAAATTCAGATTTCCAAAATTACTTTTCGACGCTCGCTTCGCTCGCGCCACCCAAAAAATTTCTTTATTTTTGGCGGATAATTGAACACGATGCAATTTACCCTCAATAAAATCGAAGACTGGCAGAAAGTAGTTGATGAAATCCTGCCAAAACTTGAGCACCCGATTCTTCTGCTGAAAGGCAACCTGGGAGCCGGAAAAACCACTTTTACACAGTTTTTTCTTAAAACTTTAGGAAGTACAGATGAAGTTTCGTCGCCTACTTATGCCATTGTCAACGAATACCACACGCCGAAAGGAAATATTTTTCACTTTGATCTTTACCGGATGAAGAACGTTGCTGAAGTGTATGACATCGGAATGGACGAATACCTCGACAATGCTTTTCTCTGCATCATCGAATGGCCGGAAATTTATGAAGACGAGCTGGAAGAGGTGGCGCATCACGAAATCAGCATCGAAAACGACGGCGAGACGAGACTGGTTAATTTCAGGTAAATTTTTAATTTTTAAATTTAATGATTGTATCTTTGTTGCCTTAAATCAATTTACAATTATCCACCGGTAAATATCGGGATATCCATTATGAATAATGAGTAGTACAAATATTTTTACACCGTTTTCGGAACAGGAATTAATGCCGCAGGAAGAAAAACTGGAAGTGATCAGAAAAGGAAAACAGTTCAGCATTGGTGTTCCAAAGGAAACCTGCCTGAACGAAAGAAGAACCTGCCTTACGCCCGACGCGGTACAGGTTTTGGTCGCCAACGGACATCAGATTATTGTGGAATCCGGCGCCGGAGAAGGTTCATTTTTTACTGATTTGCAGTATTCGGAATCGGGAGCGAAGATTACCGAGGACCCGAAAGAAGCATTTCAGCAGGATTTGGTCTTAAAAGTAAATCCGCCAACGACCGACGAAATAGATTTTCTTAAACCCTGCACGTATCTGATTTCAGCCTTACAGATCAATTTACGCGATCAGGAATATTTCAAAAAACTTTCCGAAAAAAAGATCAATGCTATTGCCTTTGAATTTATTGTTGATGAGTACAAACAGCTTTCCCTCGTTAGACTTATCGGCGAAATTGCGGGAAATATTTCCATCCTTTATGCGGCAGAACTTCTGGCCCTATCGAACGGACTGATGTTAGGTGGAATTACCGGTGTAAGACCTACGGAAGTAGTAGTTCTCGGAGCCGGAATTGTGGGTGAATTTGCCACAAAAGCAGCATTGGGTTTAGGTGCGAGCGTAAAAGTTTTCGACAACTCGCTATCTAAATTGCGCAGGCTGCATATGATGGTGGACGGCAGAGTACCCACCTCTATTATTGATCCGAAAGAACTTTCAAAAAGTCTAAAAAGAGCCGATGTCGTGATTGGTGCGCTTTCAAAAATAAGCCTGACTCCTATTGTTACGGAAGAAATGGTTTCGAAAATGAAAAAAGGCAGCGTAATTATTGACGTGACTATCGATAACGGAAAAGTTATCGAGACTTCCGAACTCACCGATATGGAAAATCCTTATGTGATTAAACACGGTGTTATTCATTGTGGTCTGCCGAATTTAACCTCAAAAATGCCGCGCACGACTACCAAAGCGATTTCCAATTTCTTCCTAAGTTACCTTCTAAATTATGATGAAGAGGGCGGTTTCGACAATATGCTTGTCCGCAAAAACGAAATGAAACAGACGCTGTACATGTACAAAGGCCGCCACACCAAAAAACTTATCTGTGACCGCTTCAACCTTACTTATCACGACATCAACCTTTTAATATTTTAAATGAGAAAGTTAAAGTTTTTTCTCATCGGGCTTGTTCCCGGTTTGCTGCTTGTTTTTTTCATTCTTAATAAAAAAGGCGCCAGTTGCAGCGGATATTTGCCGAATTCGAGGGTTATTGCGGAGACTTTGTCGCAAGATTTTCAGTATTCTGAAAGTTTTCAGAAGGATATGTCGACTTACAGGATTAATGAAAAGTTTTTAAAAGACAGCATTATGACTCACGGCAAAATTAATTTTGAAAAGAGCCATGCACAAAATAAACCCTGTCCCGACTATATTTTGCACTATCCGAAAGATCAGCCGAAATGGGAAGTCAATTTCGAAAAATGCGCAGAACAGTCGGTTTTCAAAACCATTAAGAAGATTAGATAATTTTTTAATTTTGAAGATGAGACCATAAAATCTAACTCTCTAATATTTGGGAGTTTTTTTTAGTTCCGGAAAGTCAATGTAGTCTTCCCGGCTGCACATCTATCCAAATTTTAACTTTCTTTTAAAACACTTTCCACGATCATTTTCCTAATTTTGTGCTATGGGAATTTTCGGAAAAGATTTACTTAAAAAAATACAGGAAGCCGAACTTCAGGGCGAAGATGCGCACTGCATTTTTTCTCCACCTTACCGTCCGCTTTATTCCTACGAAGAGATTTTAACAAGAGATCCAAAATTTGCTGCCGTAAATATTGTGTTGTATCTAAAGGACAGCGAATGGTATTTTCCGCTTATTGTGAGAAGCACGAACGAACGCGACCGCCACAGCGGACAGATTTCGCTTCCCGGCGGAAAAAAAGAAGAATCCGACAGAACTTTCGAAGATACCGCAAAACGCGAAACTTCTGAGGAAATGGGAATCGAGGAACCTTATATCAGAATGATCCGCGAAATGTCGCCGATTTATATACCACCGAGCAATTTTTATGTGAGGCCTTTCATCTCTTACACCAAAAAAAATCCAGATTTCTTCCTTCAGGAAACCGAAGCCGTAGAACTTATTGAATTTCCCGTTTCCTCAATGCTGAAACTCACGGAACAGCCGGAAATGATGGTTTTGCCGAGTTCCCGCGGTGTGGAAGTTCCGGTCATCAACTTCAACGGATACCTGATCTGGGGCGCCACTTCGATGATTTTAAGCGAGTTCAGCCAGTTGCTTAAAAATTTGTAAATTTGCAGATTATGTTTAATTGAAAAATGGCGAAGAAAAACATTTTTACCGACGCATTCGGCAATCTTTATTTCCTGAAAAGGCTGATTATTTTTATTCTTGGAATGATCTCGTACCGCAGATTCAACGGTTTCAACAAACTGAAAATTTCGGGAACGGAAAATCTTGTTGACCTGCCCGATTCCAACGTTCTGTTTGTGTCCAACCACCAAACCTATTTTGCGGATGTTGCGGCAATGTATCACGCATTTTGTGCGGTGAACAACGGCTACCTGAATTCCATCAAAAATCCGGTGTATTTGTTGAATCCTAAAGTTGATTTTTATTATGTTGCGGCGGAAGAAACCATGAATAAAGGTTTTATGACCAAGATCTTTAAGCTTGCAGGAGCAGTTACGGTAAAAAGAACCTGGCGTACAGAAGGTGCAAATGTGAACAGAATGGTGGATCTTACGGAAGTGGAAAACATTATGAAAGCACTCGACAACGGCTGGGTCATTACTTTTCCGCAGGGCACCACCTCAGCTTTTGCGCAGGGCAGAAAAGGAACCGCGAAACTCATCAAAAACCAGAGACCCATCGTAATTCCTATTAAGATTAACGGTTTCCGAAGGGCTTTCGACAAAAAAGGATTGAGAGTAAAAGTAACAGGCGTAAAACCAACCATGGAATTCAAAGAACCGCTTGATATTGATTACGATCACGACGATTCGCAGACTATTTTAACAAAAATCATGGTCGCCATAGAACAAACTGAGGATTTTAACGTTCTACATGAGTACGATGAGGAAAGAAAAGCCCAGAAAAACGAAGTGAAAATTTAAAAAAGATAAAAAGTGAAGAATTTGTTTTTTGTTATTGCAGCCATCATCTTAACAAGTTGCAGTTCCCAGAAAAAATACACCGATTTCGACATCAGTTATTCCCGAAGCGGCGGTTTTGCTCCTATTTATGAAAATCTTCTGATCAAAGGCAACAGCGCCCATTATTCCTTTGAAGGCCAGAACAAAAAAATCAAAAAAGATTTTAAAATGTCGGCTGAGGAACTGAAGGAAATCAGGGACGTGCTTTCAGCAAACAGTTTCAGGAAAATCGAAGAAGATTACAAAAAAGTATACGATTATATTTCCACGACCATCAATGTAAAGAATGGCGAAAATTCGGGAATTAAAACCGACGCCTCTTTTATCCTTGAAAAAGACCGGAAAAAGTGGGAAAATATCACGGCCGTGGTTAGCCCTCTTATAGACACCAGGATAAATAATTAATCCGAAAAATAAATATTAAACATGAATTCGATTTCGGAAATTTCTGACTATTCCCAAAACAAAACCCGCGTCCTGATCTACGCTTCCAATCCTGCAATAGCCCAACTCGTGCTTCAGGTGCTGGATTTTCATGGAAAAAACACGGATTTTTTTCTTCAGAATGGACAAAACGAAACCTTGGGAAACGATTTTGTACTTCTTGAGACTTCCGAAGTTCAAAAAGCAGCGGAATTCCGGCCCAATATTGTTTTAATGACGGAAGATTTCGCTGATCAGGATTTCTCCCCGCTTTTAAAAAACATTATTGCAGGCGGCGTCCTGATTTATCCTGAAATTTTTGAAACTCAGATTGAAAATTCAGAAAATTTCTTCCGAAAACTTCCCTTTTCCAGAGCCGGATTTCAAAAAAACAGCCAGACTTTTGTTCTGAATACAGAGTTGGGAGATCTTCCACTCCTTTCAGCCAACGAAAATTTAATTGAGAACATCAACGGCATCAAACTTCTCTGTCAGCAGTTCGGAGTGATGGAGGAAGAATTTTATGAACCGGTGATGAATTTTGTGTAGATTCAAATAAACTTTTCGAAACCATTTCTCAGCCTTTTCCCAAGTCTGAAAATTTCATTAAATTTACGTACAACAAAAAGTAAAAAATGAGATACCACCAATCCGGAAAGATTCCGCAGAAAAGGCACACCATTTTCAAATCCGAAGACGATAAATTCTACTACGAACAGCTTTTCGGGACCGAAGGCTTCCACGGAATTTCCTCACTGTTATATCATATTCACCGGCCGACTCAGATTAAATCCATCAGCGAACCCAAAGATGTAACACCGAAAATCGCGGTGGGCAAAAATGTAACGCCCAGAATGTTCAAAGGAATGAATGTTACTGCTGAAGACGATTTTTTAGACAGCCGGAAAATCCTCCTGCTGAATAATGACCTTAAAATGGGACTCGCGAAACCGCGAAAATCCACCGAATATTTCTATAAAAATGCCGAATGCGACGAAATGCTTTTCGTTCATGAAGGCACCGGAATTCTAAAAACTTTTGTCGGAAATCTTGAATTTTCGGGCGGCGATTACCTCATCATTCCGCGGGGAACGATTTATCAGATGGAATTCCATACGGAGAACAATGTTTTTCTGGTTGTTGAAAGCCACTCCCCGATTTACACGCCGAAACGCTATCGAAACGAATTCGGACAGCTGCTTGAACATTCGCCGTTCTGCGAAAGGGACATTGTAATGCCTGTTTTCGTGGAACCAAAAGATGAAAAAGGAGAATTTCTCATTAAAGTAAAAAAAGAAGACCAGATCTGGGATTTCGTATATGCCACCCATCCTTTTGATGTCGTGGGTTGGGACGGATTTTTCTATCCGTTTAAGTTCAATATCAAGAATTTTGAACCGATTACAGGCCGCGTTCATCTTCCGCCGCCCATTCATCAGACGTTTGAGGCGCACAATTTTGTCATCTGTTCTTTTGTGGCGAGAATGTACGATTATCATCCGCTCGCAATTCCGGCGCCTTATAACCATTCAAATATCGATTCCGACGAGGTTTTATTTTACACGGAAGGCGATTTCATGAGCAGAAATCATATCGATCTGATGGATTTCACGCTTCATCCGGGCGGTGTGGTTCACGGACCTCATCCCGGAGCCATGGAAAGAAGCATCGGCAAAAAATTCACGGAAGAATATGCGGTGATGGTCGATCCATTCAGACCTTTGAAATTAACCGAAGAAGCCATGAAAGTGGAAGATCCTACTTACAAAACTTCCTGGCTCGAAACCGATGAAAATCATCTGGAAGACCGTTCTCAGGAGTAATTTATAAAGAAAAGCTAACTTTAAAGTTGGCTTTTTTCATAAAAAATTTGTCCGGTTCTATTATTTTATAGAATTTAAAAGATAATTACAGGAAACTGATTTTGCTCATTATCGTTCCGGTTAAAATGAAGTAAATTTGAGTTCGATTCTAACCATAAGTAAACTAAAAATCTAATATGAGTCTAAATGTAAGTCCTGAAGAAGCGGTAGCGCTCGTTAAAAGCGGCGACCGTATTTTTTCACACGGAAGTGCCTGTACACCCAATCTGCTCATCGATGAACTCGCAAGACAGTCTGACCGACTGACCGGCGTTGAATTCGTTTCCATCACGCAGCAGGGAAATGTTGAAGTCGCAAAACCGCAATACAAAGACAGTTTTTTTATCAATTCATTATTTGTTTCCACTCCGGTGCGTGACGCGGTGAATTCTGAACGCGGCGATTTTGTGCCGGTTTTTTTAAGTGAAATCCCGCTCCTTTTCAAAAACGGGATTTTACCGCTCGATGTCGCGATGATAACGGTGTCTCCGCCCGATATTCACGGATACTGCACATTGGGAACTTCAGTGGATGTCGCCCGAAGTGCTGTAGACCATGCAAAAATCATCATTGCGCAGGTGAACCCGAGAATGCCGCGAACCCACGGTGATGGGATGATTCATTTTTCAAGAATCGACAAAATGGTGTGGCATGATGAAGAACTTTTAACCGTAGATTACGGTGCAAAAGTGGGCGACGATGAACTTCTGATCGGAAAAAATGTGGCTGAACTCATCGATGACAGATCTACATTGCAGATGGGCATTGGAACCATTCCCGATGCGGTTTTGAAATGTCTGCACAACCATAAGGATTTGGGCGTTCATACCGAAATGATCAGCGACGGAATCGTAGATTTGGTCGCGAGTGATGTCATCAACAATAAATTCAAAGGAACCCATTCGAACAGAACGATCACCAGTTTTGCCTTCGGAACCCGCAAATTATATGATTATATTGATGACAATCCGGCCTTTTCGTTCATGGATGTGGAGCATGTGAATTATCCCATCAATATCATGAAAAATAAAAAAATGGTCGCCATCAATTCTGCCATCGAAATTGATCTTACAGGACAGGTTTGCGCAGATTCCATCGGAACTTTTCAGTTCAGCGGAATTGGCGGACAGATGGATTTCATGCGTGGTGCAGCACTTTCGGAAGGCGGAAAACCGATTATCGCCATTTCTTCGCGCACAAAAAAAGGAGTGCCGAGAATCGTTCCTTTTCTGAAACAGGGAGCCGGAGTGGTAACGACCAGAGGCCATATTCATTATGTAGTGACCGAGTTCGGGACAGCCTATCTTTACGGAAAAAGTTTAAAACAGCGGGCGAAAGCGCTCATCGATATTTCTCATCCCGACGATCGTGAAATGCTCGAAAAAGCAACGTTCGAAAGATTTAAATGTCTTTAACGAAAATTAAAATCCCGGATGTGTTCCGGGATTTCTTTTATAATTTCACCATGGGATCTGCACTTTCTGTTTTCAGGAATCATTAGAAAAGTCTCAGAAATTTTGTAAATTAGCGCATCAATTCTAATAAAAACAAACAGATGTCTACACTCACATTCGCTGAAAAAATAGCACAGGCCGAGAACTTCTTACCGATTAACGGAACAGATTATATTGAATTTTACGTTGGAAACGCCAAACAGGCTGCTCATTTTTATAAAACTGCTTTCGGTTTTCAGTCTTTAGCTTATGCAGGACCTGAAACGGGACTTCGCGACAGGGCTTCCTATGTCGTTCAGCAGGGAAAAATCCGGATCGTTTTAACTTCCGGTTTAAATTCCGACTCTCCGATCTGTGAACATCAGAAAAAACACGGAGACGGCGTAAAAGTTCTGGCTCTTTGGGTAGATGATGCCTATTCTGCATACGAAGAAACCACAAAACGCGGCGCGAAACCTTATCTGGAGCCACAAACGATGACCGATCAGCACGGAGAAGTCCGGATGTCGGGAGTTTATACTTACGGTGAAACGGTTCACATGTTCGTGGAAAGGAAAAATTATTCCGGCGAGTTCATGCCCGGTTTCCAGAAATGGGAAAGCGACTATAATCCATCAGATGTGGGCCTATTGTACGTGGATCACTGTGTTGGGAATGTAGGCTGGAACCGTATGATTCCGACCGTTGAGTGGTACGAAAAAGTAATGGGATTTGTGAATATCCTGAGTTTCGATGACAAACAGATCAACACCGAGTATTCTGCACTGATGTCGAAAGTGATGAGCAACGGCAACGGTTTTGCCAAATTCCCAATCAACGAACCGGCAGAAGGAAAGAGAAAATCGCAGGTGGAAGAATACCTTGATTTTTATGAAGGCGAAGGCGTTCAGCACATCGCTGTTGCGACCAAAGACATCATAAAAACTGTTACGGAACTGAAAGCCAGAGGTATCGAATTTTTACCGGCACCGCCAGATGCCTATTACGATATGGTTCCTGAACGTGTGGGAACAATTGATGAAGACATCAAAAAACTCTCAGATCTTGGAATTTTGATCGACTGTGATGAAGAAGGATATCTTTTGCAGATTTTCACCAAACCGGTAGAAGACCGCCCTACTCTTTTCTTTGAAATCATTGAAAGACACGGCGCGCAAAGTTTCGGTGCTGGAAATTTCAAAGCTCTTTTTGAAGCGCTGGAAAAAGAACAGGAAAGAAGAGGAAACCTTTAATGCCTAATCGGCGGTTAAAAAATATTAAAAAAGCGATGAAAAAAATATTTCTGACCGCATTACTGTTGGGAGCTGCAGTAGGTCTTCAAGCACAGTACGGAACCATGAATGCCATTCTCGACCGTTTGGAAGAGCGACGTGGTGTGAATCAGAATCTGAAAGATGTCAATATTGATGACACCAAATTCGTCATGATCAAAGATTTTGAGGATCATACCGAGAGAAGTTTCATCATCATTAAAGGAAACCAGGCGACGTATGTGGAAATGTTCGATGATAAAGCGACCGGAAAAAGCTCTTCCAATATTTTCACGGGAGACATTCTAAGACCGCAGCACAACATCATTTCTCTGAGAGCCGATAAACTCGAAGGTAAAAAAATTCCACTGCCGTTGACCAAAAACCTGCTGATGACCAAACAGAAGAAAATTCTCTATCTGGTAGATATCAACACAAGAGAAAGGTGGATCGAAGAATCCGCAGTCAATAAAAAATAAAAAGTACAACATAAAGAGGTTCAGGGATTAAAGACAAAAAACTTTAGGCTCTGGACCTTCACTTTAAAATAAAAATTCTATGAAATCATTTGTAAACTATCCTGAAAATTCAGATTTTTCTATTCATAACATACCGTTTGGTGTAGCTGTTTTCAACCAGGAATACATTGCCTGCTGTACAAGGATCGGTGATCTTGTCCTGGATCTTGCAACTTTGTACGATTACGGATTTTTTGATGAAATTGAAGGGCTTAACGAAAATGTTTTTGAAGCGTATACTTTGAATGAGTTCATTGAACTCGGAAAACCGGTTACGAATGCAGTCCGCCTGAAAATTCAGGAACTTTTACGTGAAGATTCCAAACTTGCAAATGACGAAAAGACCATTAATGAGTGTTTTTTCGATCTGGATCTGGTAAAAATGATGATGCCGGTTCACATCCCCAATTACACTGATTTTTACAGCAGCATCGAACATGCTACCAATGTGGGAAAAATGTTCCGCGATCCTGCAAACGCTCTTTTGCCGAACTGGAAACATCTTCCGGTAGGCTATCACGGACGTGCTTCCTCCATCGTTGTTTCGGGAACTGATATTATCCGTCCGAAAGGTCAGACAAAACCCGCAGATGCAGACTCGCCGATTTTCGGACCGTCGAAACAGCTTGATTTCGAACTCGAAATGGCGTTCATCGTGAATAAAAACACCGAAATGGGCGACAGCATTTCCACTGCGGAAGCAGAAGATGCCATATTCGGAATGGTGATCTTCAACGACTGGTCGGCGAGAGATATCCAGAGCTGGGAATATGTGCCGCTAGGACCGTTTTTAGCTAAAAATTTCGGAAGTTCAGTTTCACCATGGGTCGTTACACTCGAAGCATTGGAACCATTTCGCACTCTATCCCCAAAACAGGAACCTGAAGTTTTGGATTATCTGAAATTTACCGGCGAAAAAAACTATGATATTCAGCTTGAAGTGTATCTTCAGCCGGAAAACGGTGCTGAAACGCTCATTTCTGAAAGCAATTATAAATTCATGTACTGGAATATGACCCAGCAGCTTGCGCACCACACCGTAAACGGCTGTAATGTGGAAGTTGGCGACCTTTATGCATCGGGAACCATTTCCGGCGAAAACTCACACTCTTACGGTTCCATGCTGGAACTGACGTGGCGCGGACAGAATCCACTAAAACTGAGCAACGGCCAAGAAAGGAAATTTATTGATGACAACGATACCGTCATCATGCGTGGTTTTGCGGAAAAAGACGGAATCAGAGTTGGGTTTGGAGAAGTTTCAGGTAAAATTTTACCGGCTAATTAATTTGAACCACAAAGTCACAAAGAGTTTTGTCGCCGTGGTCAAAAACAAAAAATAATGAAAACAATCTCTCCAAAAGATTTAAATAATCTGCAGTTGCAGACGATTCTGCAGACCGCTATCGCTCCGCGCCCGATTGCTTTGGCTTCAACGGTTGATAAAGACGGAAAGGTAAATTTAAGCCCTTTCAGTTTTTTCAATCTCTTCAGCTCCAACCCTCCCGTCGTGATTTTTTCGCCTGCGAGAAGGGTTCGCGACAATACAACGAAACATACGCTCCAAAATGTTCTGGAAGTTCCGGAAGTCGTGATCGGTATCGTGAATTACAAAATCGTTCAGCAGATTTCGCTCGCATCTACCGAATATGAAAAAGGTGTGAATGAATTTGTGAAATCCGGATTAACGATGAAAGATGCGGATCTTGTACACCCAAAACTCATCGAAGAATGCCCGGTAAATTTGGAATGCAGGGTCTTGGAAGTCAAACATCTGGGAACGGAAGGCGGCGCCGGAAATCTGGTCATTTGCGAGATCGTTAAAATCCACGTCAGAGAAGAATACCTGAACGCAGAAGGAAATCTGGATCAGAAAAAACTGGATCTGGTCGCACGACTCGGCGGAAACTGGTACTCCCGGAATAATGAAGACAATCTTTTCGAAGTACCGAAACCTTTGGTAACGAAAGGCATCGGTTTCGACAGATTGCCGGATGAAATCAAATACAGCAAAGTTTTTACGGGCAACGATTTGGGAATGCTCGCCAATACCGAAGAATTACCGGTGGGAATTTATTCCGGTGATGAAAAAATTCATTCCGAAGCGCAGAAATTACTTCTGCAAAATAAGATTGAAGAGGCCTGGAAAATATTAGCCTCATAAAAGAATAAAAAAAGGAGTGAAAATTTTCACTCCTTTTTTTTATTTTGTCTCGTCAATATCCAGATTGTCTTTTAAATCAGGACTGATTTTAAACGCTTTTTTCTCTTTATTCCGCAAACCGATATTGAGCATCTCCACCGCTAAACTGAACGCCAGACACGAGTAAATAATATTTTTACTGATATGCTGATGGATTCCTTCGGCTACAAGCATTACTCCAATTACCACCAGGAACGATAAAGCCAGCATCTGCAGACTTGGGTGCTTGTTGATGATTCTGGAAATCGGTCCGGCAAAAGCCAGCATCATTCCGATGGAGATGACCACCGCAATAATCATGAGTACTACATTATCAACCAAACCAACCGCGGTTAAAATGGAATCGAGTGAGAACACCATGTCTACCAAAATAATCTGGATGATTACTGTAGTAATCAAACCCGATGTAACTTTTTTAGGCGTGTGTATTTCTTCATCGATCTGCATTTTAGAATGAATTTCAAAAGTACTTTTCAGAATCAGGAAGATACCTCCCGCCAGAAGAATGATGTCTTTCCAACTCAGCGCCAGCGGAATTTCGGAGCCCGGTTCGGTGATAAACCCTAGAGTCAAGACCGGTTCCTTTAAACTGATGATCCAGTTGATCATAAGCAAAAGCATCACCCGGAATAACATGGCTAAAACCAACCCTAAATTGCGGGCAAATTTCTGTTGTTTTTCTGGCAGTTTGTTAGAAATAATGGAGATGAAGATGATATTGTCAACCCCCAGAACGATTTCGAGGAAGGTAAGAGTCAGAAGACTCACCCAAATCTGATAATCCGCAAAATTCGGCCATTCCAGTACTGAAAATAAATCCATGGTATTTTTATGTTTGGTGCAAAAGTAACCAATGAAATGAATTATTTACAAGTTTTTATGCATAAAATAAATAATCTTTTCAACGGCAATCTGCAAATCCGGCGGAAGATTTTCTTCAGACCACGGTTCCTTGGCACTAAAGGTATGATTGGCATGGTCCATTATGAAGAGTTCTGATTTTTTACACCATTCGTGAATCAGCAAGGCTTCTTTTTCTTTTATAGCCTCGTCAGCGGTTCCCTGAATAATCAGCACAGGCTTATCCAGATGCTGTGCACAGTACTGAATATTAAAACGGTCTTCGTTTTTTTTATAATCCTCATAAAACTGATAGAAGTGCGGCATCTGCTGTTTGGTTCTGCCGTTTTCTGAAAACATGACACCCGAATTTTTCCATTTTTCCAGTCTTTCATCCCGTGGAAACCTGTTTTTGAAGTTGCTCACGCCGGCCAAAGTCACGAGAAGTTTTACGCGGTCATCTTCACAGGCTTTGATGATCGAAATTCCGCCGCCGCGGCTGTGACCGATAATCGCAATTTTCTCCTGATCAATTCTTTGATCTTCATAAAAATGATTCAGAACTGCATCATAATCCGACATTTCTTTTGTGTAATTATTGTTTCCGAAAGCTTCAAGGTCATCAAAATCAGAAGGATTTTCGAAAGTCGTTCCGTTGTGAGAAAAATTGAATTTCACAAAGAAAAAACCGGCTTCCGCAAATTTTTCCGCCATTAAATTCCAGGCGCCCCAGTCCTTGTACCCTTTGTATCCATGGGCAAAAACAATGAGCGGCAGTTTGCCCGAATTTTCCGGATAAAAAGCATCGGCAAGAAAACCGCGCGCGCCCGGTTGTTGGATTTTGATATTTTTATCGATGTTAATTTTCATTTTTTAAGGTTTTTGTCGGACCAGTTCCACCATTTCAGTTTCTCTTCAATGTGTTTTTCTTTAGGAGTTTCTGCAAAATAAACCGCACCGCGAAATACATATAGCAGACACCGGTCCTGCACGGCTCCTACTTTAGCATTGGAAGCAGCAAAAAGTTCTTCGGGATCTCTGCCTTTCAGATCATCGGTCTTTAAAATTCCAATCTGGAATAAATCGTTGGCAATGGATTTTCCGACTCCTGGAATCTGCATAAGGTTTTTGATGGATTCTTCTTTGGTCATTCCCAAAAGTAAGCATTTCGTAAAAAAAGGAAAACTTTAATTGCCGTAATTTATTGTTAAACATTCCCGTCTGTGCGTGAGCGATTGAAGCGACATCCTTTTTTCTGGGGAGTTTTTTTTTTGGGGGGGGGGGGGGGGGGGGGGGGGGGGGGG
>JAIBEW010000021.1 GCA_019459085.1 Kaistella sp. | reverse complement strand
ATCTCGAAAGCCGGTCTCAGTTCGGATTGGAGTCTGCAACTCGACTCTATGAAGCTGGAATCGCTAGTAATCGCGCATCAGCCATGGCGCGGTGAATACGTTCCCGGGCCTTGTACACACCGCCCGTCAAGCCATGGAAGTCTGGGGTACCTGAAGTCGGTGACCGTAAAAGGAGCTGCCTAGGGTAAAACAGGTAACTAGGGCTAAGTCGTAACAAGGTAGCCGTACCGGAAGGTGCGGCTGGAACATCTCATTTTAGAGTCTCGTTTTCGGACGAGAATAAACAAACAAAACGATACTTCGGTATCAAGCACTTACTTAAAGTTCGCTTTAGTTTTTTTACTTTGGTTGGTATTTAAAAATAAACCCACTAGAAATTAGTACAGGGAAGAGATACAAGAGCCAGGAGGCAAGAATCAAGACAAGAATAAGTCTTGTATCTAGCATCTTGAATCTAATAGTCTAAAAAGACAGTCTCGTAGCTCAGCTGGTTAGAGCGCTACACTGATAATGTAGAGGTCGGCAGTTCGAGCCTGCCCGAGACTACTAATTAACAAGACGGGAAGACATCAGACACAAGACATCAGACTTTAAACATCTGGTATCTGAAATCTGACCTCTGAAAGTCTCACTAGAGGGGAATTAGCTCAGCTGGCTAGAGCGCCTGCCTTGCACGCAGGAGGTCATCGGTTCGACTCCGATATTCTCCACAAAGTTGTAGGAATACAACAAGAACAGACGATAATTAAGACATACATTAGGATGATAGCCAACAGGGGCTGGATTTACCCGGTAAAACGGGAAAGTCAGGGGTTCAACTCCCTTATTTTCCACAGTATTGGACTGCTGATTTAAAAGTTACGGATAGAGCCAAAAACAATATCTGTTCATCAGGGGCGCAATAAGACATAAGATCATTGACATTAACGATAAGAACATCACAAAGAGAAAACCGAGCACTTTCGGGTGCAAAGTTTACAAAAATACCGCCTTGTCACTTGTGACAAGGCAAAAAATACTGAACTAATATAATATTAGGAAAGAAATCGTTAAGGGCGTATGGCGGATGCCTAGGCTTTCAGAGGCGAAGAAGGACGTGGTAAGCTGCGAAAAGCTGCGGGGATCGGCACACACGAATTGATCCGCAGATGTCCGAATGGGGCAACCCGGCTGGTTGAAGACCAGTCATCTTGATGTTTACATTAAGAAGCAAACCCGGAGAACTGAAACATCTAAGTACCCGGAGGAAAAGAAATCGAAGAGATTCCGTAAGTAGTGGCGAGCGAAAGCGGATTAGCCCAAAAGTCTTTATATGTTTAGAAGAATGTTCTGGAAAGAACAGCCATAGAGGGTGATAGCCCCGTAATTGAAAGGCATACATAGATGATAAATGAGTAGGGCGGGACACGTGAAATCCTGTCTGAATATGGGGGGACCATCCTCCAAGGCTAAATACTCCTGAAAGACCGATAGTGAACAAGTACTGTGAAGGAAAGGTGAAAAGCACT
>JAIBEW010000025.1 GCA_019459085.1 Kaistella sp. | reverse complement strand
GCCGGATCTATTGTTGAACCATCCGTACCCCACATTCGTCCAATTTCCGCCCACCTCATACATTTTATCTATAGCTCCACTTGAACTCCTCCCGTCCGGATCAATGAAATTCACTGGATTGTTCACCGCATAATGGTAGGGAGAATGTGCTCTGTATATTTCCGCCATTGGATCCACAACCCCCCATCTTCCTATATCTGCCATATACATTCTAGCTCCGTAGTCATACATCCCCGTTTCCTGCAACTCCTTACCGTTGTACTTGTAGTTGAAGAAAGTTCCCGCACCGTACGCTGCATTTTCCTCTTCGTTTCTCACAAAACTCATCCCAAACGGATAATAATCATTCCCATCCACAATCGCAGGATATCCGCCAGCATCTTTATAACTTACCCGTACATTTCCCAGATGGTCTTTGTACTGATAAATATACGTCATATTTTCATAATCGTAAAATCCTTCTGCGGTGGGGAAAAACTTCAGTTCAGCTTCCGGATTCATGTCGAGGATCAAAGCATTGAAAGCCTCCTGTTCGTACGCAAACCCCGCCTCTTCGTACATAGCCCAGTCAATATCGCCCACCGAACTGTAGTAGTGGAATCCGTCCAGATAATCGGTTGTTGAGGAAAACACTTTATCATTCTCTCCCCTATAATTGAAATTCTTCCGTAATTTTTGTCCGTCGGCACTGTATAAATAAAACACTGTTTTACTGTTGCCTTCGATATTGATGGTGTTCGGCAGGTTAAGATGGTTGTAAGCAATCTGATCGATATGTTTATCAGCCATGTTTATCATATTCCCGTTAGCGTCATAATCAATGGTATTTCCGCCTCCTTCATATCCTGTAGGGTTCGTAGCATCGTCGTTGATCACCTTGAGCTTATTGCCATCATATTCGTAGTACAGATTGTCAATCTGATCTACATAATTACCGTCTAAGGTTGGGGCATTGCGGCTTAGATGCTTAATGTTTCCATTAAGGTCATATAATACGCTCTCATCATATGCACTGTTATGCGGTAAGGTAGAATTCGGTTGAGAGAAAATTGCTTCCGTCAGGCGGTTTGTGGAATCATACAGGTAATTGTATCTCCTTTTAATGCCACTACTGTAATTCATCCAACTTACCTCTGAAATATTACCGTTAAAGTTTTCCTGAGTTATATTCAAATCCGGATCATCGTACCGTATTTCGTATGCAAAAAGTCTGGAAGTTAGCCCATTGATCTGGTCTTTGTTTACACCGGTTTGCCACCCTCGTATATTATAGGAATAATCGATTTGTTGGAGATGGTCGCCTACTTTCTTGGTAATAAGCTGTCCCAGTTCATTATAGGCATATTCTGCCAGTAGTACTTCCGCCTCAGAATCCACCTGATGATAATTTCTTAAAAGACGGAACTGATTGTCATATTCGAAACGTTCCGCCACCACAACCTGGGAACTGCTCTCCAGCCTTTGGTGGTAGGTATTAGATGCCAGTACTGCTCCTGAAAAGTGCAACTGCTTCTCTGTCACGGTATTCCCACCAAGATGGTTTTGCGAATAAGATCCTACAGGACGTGCTTTGGTATCATACCAGATATGAGACTTGGTCCAGCCTACATCTTCAAGGTTCCTGACCAAAGAGGCAGTAGGAAGACTTTTAGTACTTCTTATACTGTTAACCCCGTTTACGGAAAATGACTGGCTTTCATCTAAAGTCTGCTGTCCCAGAATATTATTGGGCTGCACCAAGGTATTGCTGCTGTTCGTTCCGGGATAAGTATCATAATAATTAATGCCAAGTACTGTAATGGCAGCCGCTGGATATGCAGTATTCGTATAAAAAACAACAATATCGTTTGTAAATGGTGTTGTGCTTCTGCTTTCGTTGTTCAGAGCTTTGCTGTTGGCATTCTGCTGCTGCTGTAAACGGTCAGTTCCGCCTGAAAATTCACCGGTATACACTGTCCTACCGAACCTGTCGTACCGTGTAAACAGCCACTTGCCATTATTTCGCATATTGCCGTCCTGTGTGGCAACCAAACGGTTCTGCAAGTCATACACAAAGAACTCCCTGTCCTTCCCCGGAAGTTTTTTCTCTACCTGTCGGTTTTTATTGTCATAAAGATACTGGTAGCAGAGATCATCAAGGATTCCTTGGGTAACCGTGTTTGATGAATCTGTGATCCTCTGGCTTGCTTCCGGCGAAATTACATACACCAGATGCCCGTACTGGTTATAGATATAATACGTATCCATGAGTCCATTGTCGCCGTGCTTGCGAATGAGCACGGTTTGCCCGTCGCTGTTTTTAAACTCCTCAGTCGTTTTTCCGTCCTCATCTGTGGCGGTGGTTTTCATCAGTTGATTATAGTTGTAAAAAGATACCACCGGAATGTCTGTTACAGTGGTCTGGCTGGTCCATGTTGTAGTGACCGTAAATCTTTTTACCTGATCAGCAGTTGTATTCGCAGCATAACCAAGGCGTTGGGTATGACCGCTGCCCATTGCCCATGCGCTGCCAGGATGTGCTACTTCTTCCAGGGTTGCAAGCGGGGAAGCTGCAGTTTTCTTCTGGGAATATGCATTGGAATTTCCAGGAAACAAACCGTTATAATAGGCATTTACCGTTCCTTCCGTTACGGACTGGATTCCAGCATTCGATGTGGGTACAGGCACAGGAAGATATGCTTTGCTTTGTCTGCCTAATGCATCATATACACTTGGGATAACAAGATCTTTTCCCGTCGGAGTTGCTTTTATAGCTATAGTCTGAACAGGCCGCCCCAATCCGTCGAAGTACTGGATCGTTTCCGATTTTTTACTGCCATCTTCCGTAAGGTTAACTTTTGTGTAAATATAATTTTCGGAGGTGGTGAAGTTCTGCGAATGCACGTTGTATGCTACAAACAGCAGTAGGACATAAATAAATTTTTTCATGGCTTTTTAGTGTTTGTAGTTGTATTGGTATTCTTTCAGGGTTACTCCGTTAACATCCTTTATTTTCTGCAGGCGGTTATATGAATCATATTCGTACAGCTCCATCATTCCGGTGAGCGGGATCATTTTGGTAGCTCCTATAAGCGGGTCGTAAGTATAGCAGGATATCATAAAATCTTTCAGTGACGCATCAGTACGGAAGGTATTGAGTGCGTTTACCAGTGCGGCTTCTGTGGATGCCTGCTGTGCTATAGTAGCATCAGCATCGCTGTTGGAAGCAGCAACAATAGCACCTATGAGTTGTGAAGGAATGTCGGAAAGTTTGGCTCCTTCTACTTTCGCTATCGGCATGGTCTTGTTGTAACCCCAAATAACCGTGGTGGGTTTACCGGTTCCCGTTTCGGGAAAACCAGTGTACTGTACCAGATTCCCTTTGTCGTCATAAATATCGTACGAAACATTCGTAATAGACTGCAGAGGGTTATCCGGCAGGAAACTCACCTGTGCGGTAGGATAGAGATGAGAACTGTCCTCATACTTGGTTTCTGCTTTGTGTACAGTACTGCCATTTTTCTTGATCTCTGCTGCCAGAGGAATATCCCTAATTCCTGCATTCGCTAACCTTGGGTTTTGAGTAACTAACAACGGGTATGTTGTAAACTCTTCGGTCACATTTCCGTCAGATCCCGTCGATTTTTTATAAACAACATTATAATCCAAAGTACTTCGTTGAGATTCTTCAATTTGAGTTAGAGTGCCTGTATCATGAAACTGTTTTGAGGTGATGATATGTTTTTTAATGATGGATGGTTTATTATCTAAAAAACTTGGCAATTCATGAAATTCGTACACATTTTCTTCCGAAGCCACCTTTGCATTACTGTTATCAAAAATCTCTTTTTTATACAACAGTCCTGTAGACAGAATATTAGAATGCTTCATGCCTCCTCCTGTTAGGTATCCATCACTTCTAAGATTTTCGCTGAAATCGTATAATGTTTTGAAATAATACTGGGTAAAACCAGCACCTGAACCTATCACTTCTTTCACATTATCATACACCACAGAATTGAGATCGTCAAAATCATTTAATAAGCCACTGGTTTTGGTGCTGTCTTCAAACTGCTGATAAAAGTATTTTCGGGACAGTGCAGGCACCAAAGAACCGGCATCAAAATAATCGATCGTTTTTATACGTACTCCCTTGCCAGTGGAGAAATTGCGCAAAGGAATAGTTTTGTATCTGATCCGAACAATGGTCAGGGTTCCTTTGCCTCCAGTACCGGTTATTTCAATGTGTTTCATCCCCGGACTGCATTTTACACGATTATCGGAATACGTTTGCAGTCCGTTAATTTTCAATTTTACAAATTTGTTGGTGTTGTTGGAAGTATCTGTAGGATCAAGAATAGTAAAGGGCGGGCCTCCACCAGTTCCATTGCTGTTATAATACTCGGTTACATTGTAAAAATAAGCAAGATAACTGCTGCCATCTGGCGTGTCCGGATTTGCATTTAAGTGAAATGCATTTAGACTATTGGTATCAAACGGCATTGTGAGCAGAACTTCATAATATTGGGCATCACGGTCATTGAGATCATTTGGCGGCGCACCATTGGTCAAATAATCTTGAGTGTTTTTATTGACGTAATACTGGTTGGGCTCATAATCATATTTAAGTTCTGAACCTGTAGGGAGTTTTGCGGAAACAAGGATTCCCGACGCATAGTGTTTGGGATTCTGATCCTCATTTGTAAAACAGCCCAGTTGGGGAATACTTTCTGTCCAGGCATTATCCAAAAAATAGTTTCCATAACCGAATTCTGTGGTCTCAAATGTTCCTGATCTACTGTACTTCAAAAGTTTAATTAATCTTCTTTTGCTGATGCCGACAGTTTGACATGTATAAGGTATTCCTTCAAAATACTGCATCGGATAATCATAACCTAGATACATGTACTCAAAGCCGAATTTCTGGATCTCATTCCCTGCATTATTTTTCAGAATGATACTTACGAGATTAAATGGGTCGTTATAACTCTTCCGCAGCGCTGTATTTAAATGATAATTTAAACTGATTGATCCGAAATCTGGAGAGATGATCGTGCTTAGTTTCAGCTTTTTTTCCATAGCAGGCAAAGGGCTTCCCGGTGGCGCTGTATCATATTCGTCCACGATATATTCGTATCTTAAGAGTTCCATGTCTTTTGCATCAGTAACGCTGGAAAGATAATATCCCCCGGTACGAGGACCACCGGGCATTCTTATCAAATCCAGTTGGTCAAAAATATATTTATAACCCAATTCATCTACGATTAGATATTTTACCACTTCATTTGCAGAATTGGTAAACAGGCTAATTTGAAGTTTATTAAGTGAAATTTTATTTATAATCCAATTGTTATTGGCGTCTTTTTCCACTTTAAACCTTCCATTTCTTCCCAGGAATGTAAAATAATAATTACCTGTACCCATTTCAAAGTAAACAGCGCCATGTACTCCAGTCAAATTCCAGCCTAACCCCACATCAGTAGCTGCGCTGTATTGAAAAGTGTTGTTGGGATGATAGTTAATACCCGTATCCACTGAAATATCTTTGCTGTGGGTGGGCAGAGAAAAAAGAGAAAAATTAAGATCAGGTATCCCGCTTGCTATGGACACAGGACTCTTAATGGCCGCCGGAATTGCAGCCGCTGCAGGGCTCGAATAAGCTGTGCCACCAAGTGAAGAGGTCTGTGCAAATACTACATTGGCTAAAAAAAACAGTACAAAATGCAGCAGTAAAGTATATCTTTTCATCGGTTTATTTCTTAATAATTTTGGCATTAGCCGTTTTATTTTCAGTCTTCGCTACCACCAGATAAGCGCCCTGAGGCAAGCCCTGGGTATTGATCTTCGTTACTTTGTTTTTGGTTTGTATCGTATTCACAAGCCTTCCTCCCATGTCATACAGTTCTATAGTGGCCTCTTTAAATTCAAATCCTATTTCGACATAACAGTAGTCTTCCACAGGGTTCGGATAGATCCTGATGTCCTGTTTTTCGATCACGTCATCGATCAGTTTGTCTCCCAACTTTACGATCTTCCAGTTTTCCTTTCCGAGTTCTTCTGCACTTGTGCCGGCGAGGATTATGGAGCCGTCCTTGTTCATCTTCAGGTCGATGAGCCGTTCCTCTTTTTTGCGGGATTCTCCCCTTACGTGTTTTCTCCAGACTTCATTGCCTTCTCCGTTCAGGTACAGCATCCAGAAGGTTTCATCGTCTTTCTCCATCCTCCCTTCAGCATGGGTATATCCACCGAGCAAAAAACCTTTCGTTCCGTTGTCCTTAGCGTTGTTGATCACATTCAGGCTCATCATCACATCCCTGTTCCCAAAGGTGTAGGATTTCTGCCACTGTTCTTCTCCTTTTCCATTCAGGGCTACCAGCCAAACATCGGTGCCTTCTTCTGCGCCAACTGATTTGTTGCCTGAACGCTCTGAGCGACTCTCGCCGCCGATGATGAATCCGCTGCCGGTCATGTTCAGGGTTCTCAGATGGTCATCGCCTTTGCCTCCAAAGTTCTTCTGCCATTCCACCTTTCCGTCTTTACTCAACTTCACGATCCAGTAATCGCCTTCTCCATTGTTGTCTCCAAGTTTAGCGGTATAGTGTACCGGTATGGGATTCTTTTTGTCGTCTGTATTGGTTTCGGTCTTGTTACCTGTTACAGCTCCACTTCTGGAAGAGATTCCCAGTACAGCTCCACCGTCGATTGTAGGAATCATTTTCTCCACGACATCCATTCCTTTGCCGCCCAAAACGCTTTCAAAAGTCTTCTTTCCGGTTTTGTCCAACCTGATGATCCATACATCCTTCGACCCAAAACCTTTTTTCAGGTTGGTACTGGTTCCCGCGACAAAATAACCAAGGTCAGTGGTCTGGATCACCGCTCTCGCCTCATCATTCTGAGCGGTTCCCAAAGTCTGCTGCCATTCTTCTGTCCCGTTCTCGGCAAGTTTTAAAAGCCAGATATCAGAACCTCCCTTGCCTGCATCTTTTTTATCAAATGATTTGGAAGAATTGGAAGTGCCTGCAACTAAAAATCCGCCTTCCTGTGTGGCCACAGTGGCGGATAAAAAATCATGGTTGTTTCCGGCGAAGTATTTTTACCAGACCTGTTCTCCCTGCTGGTTCAGCTTTACCAAATGGTAGTCGTAACCATTATTCTGCCTGGCGGCACCGTCAGAACTTACGGAAGAGGGTTGGGCTTTTTGCATGCTACTGCCTGAAATGAGGTACTGCCCGTCGAGGGTGATGCATATCGGACTCAGGAAATTCTGAGTATTGGACTTGAGATCCTTTTGCCACTCGACTTTCTGCGAATGCAGAGCAAGGGCCGCACCGAATAACAGTGCGCTCATGGAGAGCTTTTTCATGGAGGTTAATTTTCCGCTAAATTAACATTTTTTAAGAAATATCAAAGTTTTTTTAAGAAATTTGTAATAAATAGCCTGTTTTAACCTAATATTAATAAAAATTCACATTACTGAATTAAAGTTATATAGAATCTGAAGTTAACTTTATTCACTGGTTTGTAGAAATTAATAATATATTTTTCTGTAAAATAAGATTACTGCTGAATAAGTGTATTTCAATTATCCGGGTGAGATTCGCCAGTTATGAAGTCTGCGAAATAAAAAATTTATAGTGAAAGAACCTAAGTATCAGAACAAAATAATATAGTGATACTAGTCGGCTATAGCAGGATTAAATGATACATTATGAAAGCGATACTCAAGAATCGACGCATTAAAGCAAATTAGAATATTTACTATTTCCCGATACAAAACTTAGAAAAAATGTTCCCTAGTACCTCATCATTTGTGAACTCTCCGGAGATTTCCCCGAGGTATTCCAAAGCGTTGCGCAACTCATACGCCAGGAGTTCTGTAGAGATTTTTGTGGTTACCGCTTCTTCTACGCGGTACACCGCATCCAGCGATTTCTGAAGCGCTTCAAAATGGCGCTGGTTCGTGATGACCACATTGCCTTCTTCATCTTTCAGGCTTTCGATATAGGCCGAAAGTTCTTCTTTCAGCGCATCGATGCCCGTTTTTTCCCTTGCGGAAATGCCCATCATCACAGGATTCAGTCCGGCCGCGGCCAGGGATTCGGTAACTTCCCTGTCAAAATGATTTTCCGGCACCTCTGCGGAAAGGTCGATCTTGTTGTGGAGGAGGATGATCTTCAGGTCAGAACGCTGAAATTCTTTTACAAAACTGATGACTTCGTCGGGTGTGGAACCGGCCTCATCATACAGATAAAGCATGATTTTCGCGGATGAGATCTTTTCCATGGCTTTTTCCACCCCGATCTTTTCCACCGCATCTTCGGTTTCGCGCAAACCGGCTGTATCGATAAAGCGGAAGGCATTTCCTTTGATGTGCAGCACTTCCTCGATCGTATCGCGCGTGGTTCCGGCAATATCGCTCACAATTGCCCTTTCTTCTTTCAAAAGCGCATTCAGCAGCGTGGATTTTCCGGCATTCGGTTTCCCGATAATGGCCACTTCTACCCCGTTTTTCACGGCATTCCCGTAACGGAAACTTTCAATAAGGGATTTGAGCTTGACTTCTATCTTCCGGAGCAAAGATGTAAGCGCCGTTCTGTCGGCAAATTCCACATCTTCTTCCGCAAAATCGAGTTCAAGTTCAATGAGGGAGACAAAATTCAGGAGGTCGGTTCTGAGGATGGAGATTTCGTTCGTGATACCGCCTTTCAGCTGGTTCATGGCTACTTTGCGCGACGCTTCATTCTCACTGGCGATCATGTCGGCAATGGCTTCAGCCTGACTCAGGTCAATACGTCCGTTCATAAACGCACGCATCGTGAATTCTCCGGCTTTGGCCATCCTGGCGCCATTTTTCATGAGCACTTCCAGGATTTTTTTGCCGATATGCGGGGAGCCGTGAAAGGAAATTTCCACGACATTTTCGGTCGTAAAGGTTTTGGGAGCAAGGAACACCGACACCATGACCTCATCAATAACTTCGTCACCATCCACGATATAGCCATAGTGTACCGTATGGGACTTCTGTTTTCCGAGGTTTTTTCCTTTAAATGCTTTTTGGGCAATGGTCACCGCGTCTTCACCCGAAAGCCGGATGATTCCGAGGGCTCCGATGCCGTTCGCGGTGGCTAAAGCACAAATTGTGTCTTGCTTCATGATGCAAAAATACGAAAAATGACGAAGTGCGAATTGCGATTTAAAACGCACGGGTGAATTTGATTCTTTTCATCTTTCGTACTTCTAACTTCGTCCTTCTACCTTTTTCTGGCTTTTACAATGCTTGCCACCACAATCGAGAGCAGTTCATTGCCTTCGTCCCAAACCGTCTGAATTTGATCTTTCTCCAGATCCGATTTCTCCTTCAGAAGTTCCAGAAAGAAGAGGCATTCGTCGAGTTCTTCCTCCACGATCTTGAGTTTATTGATGAAATCATTATTGGACTTTGCGCGTGAAACCACTCTATAGTTCGCTCCCACAGAAAGTGCCGCCCTCCCAAGCTGATTATGAATAATGTTCAGCGTTCTGGAATGAGGAAGCCATTCGATCATATTCAGAACCGCCAAACTAAACAGCTTGGTCCTCAACTTCAAATCAAATAGCTTTTCCATGACTGTAATGATGATAAATGATACAAAGTACGAAGTACGAAGTGGGAACTGTGAAATATGAATTACGAAGTTCGAAGTACGATGTGGAAAGCACAAGTGAATTTTATTACGCGTATTACATTCGTCCTTCGAACTTCGAACTTCGTACTTCCTATTTCCATTATTCTTTCGTCATTCGCAGTTCGTCATTCTGCCTTTTAAATTCGTACTTCTACATTCGTATTTCTACATTCGTATTTCGTACTTAAACCGGTTTCACCTGCTCCAAAAACCACGCCTTCACCTCCCCTTCCAGGTCGTTTTCAAGCTTTTCGCGGCACCATTGGTGATAAGTATTCAGCCAGTTTTTTTCTTCGGGCGACAATAGAGAAAGATCGAGTGCATTGCGGTCGAACGGACAAACCGTCAGGGTTTCGAACTCATAGAACGTTCCGGACCCTGTAGTTTCGGATTCTTTAACCGCTACCAGATTCTCGTGACGGATGCCGTACTGGTTTTCCGCATAAAATCCCGGTTCGTTGGAGACCACCATTCCCGGCAGCAGTTCCTGGAAATTCATGTCTTTGCGGATGTTCTGCGGACCTTCGTGCACATTCATAAAACTCCCGACGCCGTGTCCGGTTCCGTGCGCATAATCTTTGCCCTCTTTCCATAGCGCCATTCTGGCGATGGCGTCGAGTTGTACGCCTCTTGTACCGCGCGGGAATTTTACCATCGAAAGCTGGATCATGCCTTTCAACACAAGGGTACAGTTTTTTCTGAATTCATCGGAAACAGCTCCCAAAGCGAGCGTCCGCGTGATGTCGGTGGTTCCTTCGAGGTATTGTCCGCCCGAATCCACCAGAATACTGCCCTCATTCGTCACGGCTTTGCTGCCTTCACTTTTGGCAGAATAATGCACGATGGCGCCGTTTCCGCCGTAGCCTATGATGCTTCCAAAGCTTTCGCCCACGAAGTTTTTACCGGCTTTCCGGAACTCCAGCAGTTTCTGCCCGATCGAATATTCGGTCATGGCCTCTTTACCGGCATTTTGTGTCAGCCAGTAGAGGAATTTCACCATCGATACACCGTCGCGCTGCATCACCGTGCGGAAGCCTGCCAGTTCTGTCTCATTTTTTATCGCCTTCATGAGGTTGCCGGGAACCGGACCCTTAATGAAGGTATTATCGGTTTTCAGAGCATCAAACACCGACTGGTTGGTGTTTGGGGAAATGAGTATTTTTTCGTTCTTGATATGCTGAAGGTAAGGGAAGAATTCTTCGTACGGCATCATTTTCACGAGCGCTTCATCCATCTGTCTGCGGGCTTCCACTTCGAGTTTTTCAAGGTCAACGAAAAGCACCGCTTCATTTTTGGTGAGCACCACATAGCCGAGAAAAACCGGATTCGCCTCCACATCGCTGCCTCTCAGGTTCAGCGTCCATGCGACATCATCCAGACTCGAAATGATGTGTACGGAAGCCTGCAGCTCCTCCATTCTCTGGCGGATGTCCATGAGCTTTTGAGCGACCGATTTTCCGGCTCTTTCAACGGGGTGTACAAAAACAGGGTTTTTGGATCCTTCCAAAGTACGGTTTTGCCAGATTTCCTTCAGTAAAGGAAGATCCACGACCTGAATATTTTTTGCAGCCAGTTGCTGTTCGAGCGCTTCCCAGTTCGTATTGGAAGTTGCCAGTGCATTCACGGCCACTTTTCCGCCTTCGGGAATTTCGGACAGGAGCCAGTCGATATAATGCGGAGTGCCTTCCACGCCATCTTTCATGAGATCAATTCCGGAGCCTTCGAGTTCAGCCGGCGCCTGCACAAAGTAACGTCCGTCGGTCCAGAGACCTGCTTTATCTTTGGTCACGACCACAAAACCGGCCGATCCCGTAAATCCGGAAAGCCAGCTTCTTTCCTGCCATTCTTCGGGCAGGTATTCGCTCATGTGCGGATCTGCGGAATACACGATAAAGGCGTCGATCTGATGCTCCTGCATGCTGAGGCGGAGCGCGGCTATTTTTTCTGAAGTGGTCATCATATCAATATTTAATAAGGTAAATTTAGGAAAAATGCACGGGCGGGCAAAACGCAGCAACAAGGTGCGGCTGCAGAATGTTTAAAAAAGAATTTTTATTTTTTGGAATCCTTCAGCGTGATCCAGACCGGCGCATGGTCGCTGGATTTCTCCCAGCCGCGAACTTCTTTGTCCACTCCCGCGTCTGTAAGCCGCGGAAGAACTTCGGAAGACAGAAGAAAATGGTCGATGCGCATTCCTGCGTTGCGTCCGTACGCGTTGCGGAAATAATCCCAGAAGGTGTAAATGACCTCATCGGGATAGAGATGGTGGATCGCATCCGTCCAGCCCTGCCCCACCAGGTTTTTAAAGGCTTTGCGCACTTCGGGAAGAAAGAGCGCATCCTCCTTGTACTTTTCCGGTTTATAGACGTCCTTTTCGGTAGGCATCACATTAAAATCACCGACGAGAATGACCGGTTTTTCGGAAGTGATGAGCATTTCGGCATGGGCATCGAGCCGCTCGAACCAGCGCATTTTGTAATCGAATTTCGGTCCCGGAACCGGGTTTCCGTTCGGAAGATAAAGGCAGGCAATCACGAGTCCTTTTATTTTTACTTCAAGGTAACGGCTGGCTTCATCCTCCTCCTCTCCGGGAAGAGAAGTTCGCGAAATGACCGGTTTCTCCTCTTTCGCCAGTACCGCGACACCATTCCAGCTTTTCTGTCCGAGCCACACGGCATGATACCCCGCTTCGAGGATTTCCGCCTCCGGGAATTTATCCTGAGGTGCTTTCAGTTCCTGCAGGCAGACAATATCGGGCTGCATTTCTTTCAGCCATTTCAGCAGTACGGGAAGGCGGCCGTTCACACCGTTTACATTATAGGTTGCAATTTTCATCTCTTCAGTTTAATCAATTGTAAGGAGCAGCAATAAAAAGACCAATAGTATGTACAGCCTAAGCGCAGACAAAAAGCCGCACCGGGATTTCCCCCGATACGGCACATCACATGAATAAAAAGTCTTCCTGGTTGTGTATTCTACTACAATCCTAAAGCTTCCTGAAGCGTTCGCCCATCACAATGGCGTAGCCCTGATCAAAAGCCATCGTTACATCAATCCGGTCATAGGTTCCGGTCTTGTTTCCGCGCCATCCGCTTTCGCCGTTGCTGCCGTATTTCAGGATGAGTACAACCTGGTAGTTGCTGTTGGTCTCACTTTTCCGCATCTGAATTTTTCCGTCTGCATCGGTTTCAATCCAGTATTCCACGGGATAGGCTTTCACGTCGTGGAGCTGAAAATAGCCGGTGCCGTCTTTCCCGATTTCCACGATCGGTTCCTTGTCTTTCTCGTACCAGTATTTGCCGGTAATCTCTTCGGGGATGGCTTTGGTCCCGTAATACTGGCTGCCTGCTACTGTAAACTGTTCTGCTTTCTGGGCGGACAAAAAACCGGTTGCCACCATCAGGAGGAGGGCTGTGCAAAGTGATTTGAATGAAGTTTTCATCATAGTTCCTGTTATTGGTTGATATGTTCTGAAGATATCTTTTCGAAATATCTGCATCTTCGGTTGCTGATCCTCAAGCTACTCGTCTCCTGATTCCTCCATTTCCTTGAGGGTACTGAATGCAGCCATTATTTTATTGGCCTTTGCTTCTTTTAGGTCCACCGGAATCTTCGTGAAACCGTACCAGATAAATAAGGTTCCCTGATAATAGTCCATCGTTGTATTTTCAATGTTGAACCAGAACAGTTCTTTCCCTCCTTTATTTTTAAAGATGTAAATCCCTTTGTCGTTTATTGCTCCGGAACTGATTTTTTCCAGTCCCATTTCCCCAACCACCGGATATTCATATTTCTCTCCTATCAGGGTTTTAATAATGGTGTTGGAAGCTTCTTTCTTGGAGAGCGTCTGTGCGCTTACAGTGAACAGGGCGGCAGAGATTAAGAAGAAGGTGAATAGTTTTTTCATGTTTTAAGTTTTAGTTATGAAATTGATGATGATCGACAAATTTCTGCATAACCAAATGCGCGGGCAATACACCAAAAGGAGTATTTTTAGGGCTGACTGTTCCAGGCCACCCATTAAAATTCTGCAGTGGGGACATTTCTGTTCGTATTATTCCAGCATCTTCTGTAAAAATTCATTCTTAGCCTGTTCCTGCATCAGGTAAAACCGTAAACCGTGTTCCGATCTGTATTCGGTATCATTATAAAAGTCAACTTTTTGAAACAGCAGAGTGGCTTCTTCCTGGGTATATCCAAGTGAATCGGTCAACATTTCTTTCGTTTTATAAAATTCTTTATAAGAACCTCCAAGACTTGTTGAGCCTCCTTTTTCAGACAGCCCCACTACTTTGCTGACTGCGAAATCCCTTGTATTGATCCCTAATACAACCCTTTGGATATTGTTCCGTTCCTTTGTTACGGTGTTCCTGCCCCTCTTAAAGAATTGCCGGAAAGTATTTGTGCCGGGTATTGCGGGCGCAATCATTCCGAGCCGTATATCGCGAGAGGGGCTGACCGGACCGCCGAGCGTCTTTTTGATCAGATCCTGCGGAGGGTTCTTGAATTTTTCATAGGTATTAAACAGGACCCCTGTGCCTACACTGCTCCCTAAACTGTGCGCAATGAGGCGGATTTTAGCATCGGGACTGATGCTAGAGAGCACCTGCCTCAAGGCGACTGCAGCATAGCCGGAATTCAACTGTGCCCTTCCCCAGATTCCCACTAAAAAAGGCGGCTTTCCGTTCGCAGTAAGTCCATCCCAATACACATCCAGGTACACAAAATCACCGTTATTTACTTCTCCGATTTTTTCTCTTAAGAGGGTATAATCCGCAGTCGCGTCGGGCTCATTGAATCCATGTACCAGTATGACAAGAGTATTGCTTTTTGACGCAGCCAGTTTCAGATTAATTTCGTTTGAATATGCTTTTACAATTCCCTTTTGGATCACATTAAACCCAACACTGTCGGCAGGAGGATTGTGGACTCCGTATTTTAAAGCGAGTTTACTGTACGCCAGAGGATGTGTTCTGTAATAGTCCAGTAAATTACCGTTTCCGGGAATTTCCTTCAATTCATTTCCCATAACCTGGGGGTCGAAAAATGCATCCCGTGGCACAAATTCGTCTGGTGGGTATAAATATCCATACTTATCCATATAAATTCTGGTGATTCTGTCTGCATTGCACCCGTTCACCCTTTGAATACCGGAAAACCACACCTGTCTCTGCATCCTGCAGTTGATCAGCCCAAAAAGCATCACCATCCCTAAGAATATTTTAAACTTTGTCATCATTAAATTTTTAAAATAAAACAGATTATTTACCTTCCCTGGACCGCTATATTACGGACGATGGGGCTTTTATAATAGTGAAATTGAGGCTTTTTGGTTATCCTTTATGAAAGGAAATCATTCCTTTTTAGATGGCTGAAAAGTAAGTCCTAATGTGGCAACCTGCTGCTGTTTTATAAGGTCATTATCCGACCATAATGGAATATTTGCGGACACCGTATATTTATTTTTAATCTGGACCCCAAGAGTAGCGTATGCTGTCCAGAATTTATTCGCTGAAAGTCTGGAACTGAATTGGTTGCCGCCATTATAATAAGACATCTTAAATGCACCAAATAACGCAGCGACATCTACAACGTCATCTTTTTGCAGAAGGTCAACGGTACCCATCAGATATGCAGACAATTCGTGATAGTAGTAGGTATCATTAAACGCCACATTATCCTTTACATCATCTATATTGTACCGGTACTCAATGGGTAAATAAAATGCCACTTTTTTACCGTTATCCACATACCACTGCTTAAAGAACGCCGGCCACAAAACGCCCACATTCAATAACCCGCCATTGGGAAGTTTGGTTGCGGCTATTGAATCCCGCTCGGAGGTCTGTTGTGTAATGTTGGTTGCCATACTAAACTTAAGTGGAATTTTCCACGTTGGAATAACCCCTGTAAGCAATGTTGCGTTTGCATTGTATATACTGCTGAAATTACTTTGAAGTCCAACCTTATTGATGAACATTATATTTTCTTCATCTGTATTATCAAGAAAAAAATACTTGGCCTGTGTAGTACTTCTAATGGGATGAAATCCTCTCCAAAAAGTTGGTGCCCCTCCCAGAACATTAGCCGTTTTAAAAAATTCCCTCAGCATCTGATATCTCTTAATGGAGTCATTGTACGCCATCATTTTATCATTAAATGATGCTGATGATACAAAACTAATGCGATCACACTTTTCGGGTTTATCTGGATCGCCAAAAATGCGTGTACAATCTCTCGACATCGTTAAAGAATCAATTCTCCTTTTTGATTTTTCATTATATTGAAATGCCCCTCTTGCATCTAAATGATTCCCGGTAATCCCCATCAAGAGTTCCATATCATTTTTGAGCCGGGAAGGGACAGGTACCATGAACTGTCTTTGGTCGTAAGTTGCAGCATTTTTAGTCTGCTTAATATCTGCTGCAGGTTCCCTCATTATCTTAGTGTTAAAGTCCGGAACAGTTTGCGCAGATAATGCTGATGACCAGATGATCATCGCGTAAAGAAGTAATGTTCTCATTGTTTTGAATTTTAAAGGTTATTACAATATAGAGGCTATATGATATTTATCTTTAAGATTGAGGTCAATGAAGAGAAAAGAAAGCCCTTAAATAATGCTTTCATGGTTTTAGTTGTGATAAAGTTAATAAAAAATCAAAACAAACGATGAATTTTTAATGAAAACCTATTTTTACAAAAATATTATTCACACGAAGGTAGTATGCTCCATATGCAAATATAAACCGCCATAATAAAAAGTAAAATACCCCTTTTGGAGTATTTTTCACCTTTTAAGGAACCATCGCAGGTTAACTTCCGGAATTAAAGTTGCTCCTCCACGTGCCTGATTGCGCCATCCATTTTAAAAGTTTACAACGAACGTTGGCCATGAACTGTCTTCATGTTAACGCAAAGACGCAAAGTTTTGCACCAGCTTACTATTTTAAGAACGCAAAGGCGTTACACTCAGCAAAGAGGTGAATTAGTTAAGACTTTCCATTAAAAAGTTAACGGATTTACAGGAGTAGCCAGATGAACATTGTCAGGTTCTAAACCCTGACAAGGTTATTGGAATTTCAGCATGCATTGCAGAGGAGTGTTCTTCGTGAATTCTTTCCGGCTTTATCCTCAAACGCTGAATAAAAAGCAAGCGTCATACCCCTCCCTCGCTTCATCTGATCTTTAATTTTCTGTTTTTAGGCGTTCATAAGCCGTTAATGAAAAATTAATACAATAGCAATAAACTATTCAATTTACATGATATAAATCCTTTTTGTTAAAAAATAGTCAATTTATTTTTAATATGGCATAATTTCTGTTTAAAAGATATTGTAAGTTTTTGACGAGTAGATCCTCAGAGGATTAAGTCTTTCGGTTGTAAATCAAGACATTATATCTTACAATGATTATTGAAAATCCTCAACCATTATATTCCGGGACCGGTAAAAAATTACCTTTTAAACAATTATTATGAGCGCAGTTATTGAAGCGGACATCACCTTAGCAGAGGTAAAGAAAAGCTATGAGGATTTTATCCTTAAAGAGAATCATCCGTGTATTATGGCGAAAACCCTTTTCAAGATGGAAAAATACCATCTTAACGTTTATCGCGACATCGAAGAGGATGACAGTTTAGTTCAGCTGGTTGCTGACGTTAAAAATTATATCAGACAATATGATTTTGAAGGCAATGTCTTTGAATCGTTCCTGGCCGTATTTCCGAATAATCATTACAGTGACGAGCTTGGCTTTGAAACTGCACTCTGGAAAGCTCTGCAGACGATCCATGATCTGGATGGTTCTCCGTGGGATCCAACAGTAAGTGATGATCCTGAGAATCCGCAATTCAGCTTCAGTATAGGCGGTAAAGCATTTTATATCGTAGGTTTACATCCTGCAAGTTCCAGAATGGCGCGTCAGGCACCGTTTACGACCATTGTTTTCAATCTGCACCGTCAGTTCGAAAAACTGCGGGATACAGGTACTTATCATGCCGTTAGAGATACGATCCGAAAAAATGACAAGAAGTTGCAGGGGAATATCAATCCGGTTCTCAGGGATCACGGGACCGATACCGAAACCAAACAGTACAGCGGACGGCAGGTTGAAGAAAACTGGAAATGTCCGTTCCACAAATAAAACTAACGAAACCATTATATGACCGAAACCATTACTATTGAAAAACAAACCGGCAAAGCCTTTTATCTGAAACAGGGCGATGTATTAACCGTAACCGATCCGCAGGGCATGCAGGTGAGCGATATGGTCCTGTTTAACGCTGCCGACTTTGGCGAAAAAATATCATCCGGCAAATCACTCGACTTTGAGGAATCCATTCTCCTGACCGCAGGGAACTTTTTATGGAGCAACCGCTCACGCAAAATGATGGAGATTGTGGAAGACACTAACGGAAGAAACGATTTCTTACTCGCACCGTGCAGTAAAGAAACGTTTGAAATCATGTACAGTTACAGCGGTTATCACCCAAGCTGTCTCGATAATCTGTCTAAAAACTTAGCGCCAATGGGCATCAGGCAGGACGATATCCCTACCGCTTTTAATATTTTCATGAATGTGCAGTTCGATGAGCAGGGCAAAATCTCTGTACTGCCTCCTACTTCGGTAGCCGGCGACTTTGTTCGCTTCAGGGCAGAAATGGATTTGCTGGTCTGTCTCACGGCCTGTTCGGCTGAAGACAGCAATGGCGGCACTTTTAAACCGATCCAGTATTCCATTACCCCGGAAGATAAAAGCGCCAACTAATTATTTTCGTATCTTAGATCACCATTTTTGAAATCCAGGCCGACTTTCAGAACCATTCTTTAAAAACTAATACCCTCAATTGATATGAATTTCGATGATATCAGAATTATGCGGGGTCCCAATATGTGGTCCCGCAAACATCACCATATTCTGGCAGTTAAATACGAGCCCTCCCTTTATCCTGAAATTGACAATGCACTTTACTATGCCGTAGTGGAATATTTCCGTATTCACGAAGAAGCAGAGCATCCGGATACGGACGTGCGCAAATCGCTCTTCCGGTATACCATCCGTTTGGCGGCCCTGTTGCAGGACAGAAATTTTCATCATGAGATCATTGACCGGTCTGCAGAGAGTTCTTACGGCATTGTAGAATATCAGACAGAAGAAGGCGGACTTGCAGCACTGCAAACTGCAGGGCAAATCATCACTGCGCTGGTTACGGGAGTTGAGCCTGTATCTTTTTTAAATGCAAGCGAATATATCGCAAGCCTCAACCGTAAATTTGGCGAAGGTCCCAGTACTGCCATTATTACCCAGGCCGCAAGAAAGCGCAATATTCCGGTATCCAAAGGCCCGGCGGGTTATCTGATTTTAGGTCAGGGGAAGAATCAGCAACGCATCAGCGCCGCCATGTCGCCTGAAACTTCTTGTATCGGCGTGAATATCGCCTGCAATAAATCTGATACAAAAGAATTTCTGGAAAGCAACTACATTCCCGTACCCGGCGGAACACACACCAATAATTCCACAGAACTGAGTTCCATTGCTGAAACACTGGGTTTTCCTCTGGTCACCAAACCTTTGAAAGGCAATCATGGCCGGAATATCACCTGCAACATCTCTAATTTGGAAGCGTTAATGCAGGGTTTTCTGCACGCGCAGGAAATTTCAGAAGAAGTGATCATCGAAAAGGAAATTCCCGGAAACGATTACCGTTTGCTCGTTGTAGGCCACAAAATGGTCGCAGCCTCCAGACGTTCGCCCGCCTCTGTTATCGGCGACGGTTCTTCTTCGGTAGTTGCGCTCGTGAACAGGGAAAATGAAAATGAGTATAGAGGAGAAAGTCATGAAAATAAGCTGACCAGAATTCATCTGGACGCGTCCACTGATGCTGTTCTTGAAAAACAGGGTTTATCCAGAACAGCTGTACCGACACTCGGACAACGGGTAATTCTGAAACAGACGGCCAATTTAAGTACGGGCGGAACTGCTGAAGATGTCACGGATCTCGTCCATCCTTACAATAAAAGGCTTGCAGAAAAAGCCGCTCAGATCATTGGTCTGGATATTTGCGGGATCGATGTGATTTCTCCTGATATTTCCGTGCCCCTGTCAAAAAACGGAGGTGCAGTAATCGAAGTAAATGCCGCTCCAGGATTAAGGATGCACCAATATCCGTCCAGCGGGAAATCAAGAGAAGTCGGAGAACCCATTGTGGATCTGATGTTTAATAATGAGAACGGGCGCATCCCTATTGTTGCGATTACCGGAACCAACGGCAAAACCACCACTACGCGCCTAATGGCTCATGCGGCAGATGCCGCAGGATATTCCGTAGGATTCAGCTCTACCGACGGCATTTATATCGGGGGTGATAAAATTTATGGCGGCGACTGTTCTGGACCCCAAAGTGCGCGCACGATTCTACAAAACCCCACCGTAGATTTTGCAGTTCTGGAATCTGCACGGGGCGGAATCATCAGATCAGGGCTCGGCTTTGATCAGTGTGATATCGCAATTGTTACGAATGTAGCGGCAGATCATTTGGGAATGAAGGATATTCACACCGTTGAAGACCTGGCTTTTGTAAAATCGGTGGTACCCGGCGCGGTACACAAAAACGGATGGGCCATTTTAAATGCCGGTGACGAACTGGCCTATGCCATGAAGGATCAGGTGCAGTGTAAAGTGGCGGTATTTTCATCGGATGACCGTCACGAAAATTTTCTGCAGCATGTTGAAAACGGAGGAACAGTCATTTACACGGATTCAGAGCAAAACATTTTCATCAGCCACCGGAACGAAAAGATTGAAGTCTGCAATGCCGCCGATATCCCGATCACGCGGAAGGGAAAAGCGGGGTTTATGGTTGATAACCTTCTTCCGGTCCTTCTGGCTTCCTATCTCTCGGATTTTCCGCTGGAAACCACTGTGGCGGCACTGAAGAATTTTATTCCGTCCGGCGACACGACTCCGGGAAGGATCAATGAATTTGAAATCAACGGCGTGAATGTGATTGTTGATTACGCCCATAATCCACACGGATTAAAAGCTTTGGCAGGTTATCTCAAAAATATCGACGGACATAAGCTCGGAATTATCACCGGAACCGGCGACCGGCGACCCGAAGATATCATTGAATTCGGAAGAATTGCCGCGTCTATGTACGACGAAATCATCATCCGGTTCGACCGTGATCTGCGCGGAAGAACCAAAGAATCCATTGTGGAATTGCTGGCGCAGGGCATTCATGAAATCAATCCGCAGCAGGAATACACCATTATATCCGATACGCAGACTGCGATTCATCACGCGGTTGGTCATGCACCGAAAGGCAGTTATGTAGTGGTGTGTGCCGACAATGCCACCTACACTTTGGGTTTAACCAAAATCGTGGCAGAACAGTTTCAGACCCCGTCTTAAATAATTTCGGAAAAAACAGATCATCCATGCAGATTAAAAATACCATTCCAAAAGGAACCCTCCTGCCGATAGGTGGCGGTGAAGACCGGCTGGAATCTAAAGATGTACTCTGCCGCATGATCGCCGAAACAGGCAAAACGAATCCCACCATCTGTTTAATCACCCTGGCGACCAGCGTGCCTGAAAGGATGGCGGAAGTGTACCATCAGGCATTCAGAGATTTAAACATCACCCGTGTTTCTGTTATTCATTATGGGAACCGCTGCGATGCCGACAGCGCGGAGAATTTAAAAAAGGCAGAAGACTGCGACCTTGTGCTGTTTGGCGGCGGCAAGCAGCTTCAGTTAAGTACTTTACTGGCAGGTACCACACTTTTAGAAGTACTAAGACGCCGCTATTACGACGAAGCGCAATTCGTAATCGCAGGAACCAGTGCGGGTGCCGCGGCAATGTCGAATACGATGATCATCGCGGGAAGCAGCATCGAGGCGCTTATCAAGGGTTCCCTGAAATTCACCGACGGTCTCAACCTGATCCATAATGTTTCCATCGACACCCACTTTACCCAACGGGGCAGAATCGGACGGCTTATCGAACTGGTCACCTGCAATCCCGGCGTTCTGGGCCTGGGATTGGGAGAAGACACGGGTGTTGTCATCAGCCAGGGTCTTATGGAAGTTTGCGGTTCCGGAGAGGCAACGGTTGTAGACGGCAGCGGTATTCTCTGTACGGACGATATCGAAACAGATGATCTGCCTATCCCCGGGGAAGGGATTAAAGTGCATATTTTGAAGCCCGGTAAAAAATACATTATCGCGGAGCGGAAGCTGTTGGGGGATGGGGAATAGAACTTTGTAAAGTTCTGAACATGGTAAAGTTCTGAACATGGTAAGTCGTTAAGTCGTCAAGTCGTTGAGTGGACAGGATCCTCTGCCTTCGAGTGCCTCAGGCATCGGTAGGGGTCCCGTCATTATTTCCAGGCGGCCTGAGGGACCTGAGGCTCTCGAAGGTCTCGAAGGTCTCGAAGGCCTCGAAGCCACCATTGTCAGGATCCTCT
>JAIBEW010000013.1 GCA_019459085.1 Kaistella sp. | reverse complement strand
CGGTGAACAATCCAGTGAATTTCATTGATCCGGACGGGAGGAGTTCAAGTGGAGCTATAGATAAAATGTATGAGGTGGGCGGAAATTGGACGAATGTGGGGTACGGATGGTTCAACAATAGATCCGGCCAGTATATGGATTCCGAAGGCAATATACTGGAGCCATCAGGAGTTCTTGATGCGAGAAGTTTCTTAACAGGAGGTGGTGGTGCAGGTGCAGGTAGTAATCCTATTCTAAATGTTACTCGGACTAAATTGGAAAATGGGAAGCTTATACCAATAGAATATGGTTTTACTCCTTCTGCGGCATATTTACTAAGTTTAATCTCTGGTGTAGAATATGATTATATTTATGGTACCAGATTATTGTTTAAAGATTTTGGAAATGGAGCAATAACAACAGGAAATAGTGGCTCTGATGGCACAATTACAAATTTTAATGTAGATCCTGATAAAATTATGAATTTTTTAGATCTAATGTCTCATGAGGTAGGACATTTGACTCAATTGGATGAAGTGGGAGATAATACAACACATTTAGTAAGAAGCGGATGGGGATATGTAAAAGCGGCTATTTCAAATGGAAGTACAAAATATGAAGATTATCATGATAAAGCTCCGTTAGAAATAGCAGCTGAAAGGGGAACACTTAATTTTAGGGATTTCAATAATTTTGTAAATAGAAACTATGGTGCAAACAAGTTGAAAGCTCTCTTTGAAAATAATAGTAATACCGAAAAAGATAGAATACAAAGAATTAACCAATGGTTTAAAGCATACATAAATGAAGTATACCAAAAAAATGATTATAGACAGTAAAGTATTATCACTTCTCATTATTGCATTTTTTATTTTATCATGTAGTAAGCCTGAGCTTCATTTTGATATATCAAGACAAGAATTAATTGAATGTAGTAATTTTAAGTTGAATGATATCTATATTATTAATGATTCTATTGATAAAAAAGGGTTTTTTATAGAACCACAGATTAACCTGAAATGGGATAACGCTACAGAAGCACCTTTTTCAATTCCCATAAATAATATTCCTACATCATATATAATTTATCGAGATAAAAAGGTAATTGATAATTTTAGATTAATGAATAATACAAGTTATACCATTTCTCAAGGAGTCTCCGGTAAGAGTATTTTTAGTATTAGAGTATGGACTGATGATCAAGGGATAGTTTACAAAACAACCCATAATGACTGTAATACTACTGCCAGTTTAGATATGAAATAGTAAATAATTACGCTGCAGGAATTCTCTTACTATGTGTGTAAATGAGCTAGTGGCAGTTTTCGGGTTAGATTTTATATTCCTTATCTAATTCATTGTAAGCTAAATGAGACTTTATTTTTCTTTAGAAGAAAGTCCTCCGTTTCCTTGAAATAACTAAAATCTAAGTTTTTTAAGAATATTTACTTATTCAGTTCACGCAAATACCAAAGGTAGAATCAAGGAGATCTGCCTTTTTTTAGCGGCCGTTTTCCGGAGATTGTTGATGCGAATGACTATTATCCGTTTGGAATGAGTTTCGTAAGAAACGAAGAGGAAAATGCCCAGTTCGGGGCAGGAACTTTCTTCAACTACAAGTATAACGGTAAGGAGTTGCAGGAAACGGGGATGTATGACTATGGAGCAAGAATGTACATGCAGGATATTGGATAGTGGTGAGTAGTGGATCCTCTTGCGGAAATTTACAGAGCACATTCACCCTACCATTATGCGGTGAACAATCCAGTGAATTTCATTGATCCGGACGGGAGGAGTTCAAGTGGAGCTATAGATAAAATGTATGAGGTGGGCGGAAATTGGACGAATGTGGGGTACGGATGGTTCAACAATAGATCCGGC
>JAIBEW010000027.1 GCA_019459085.1 Kaistella sp. | reverse complement strand
CGCACCCCACCCCCCCCCCCCCCCCCCCCCACCCCCCCCCCCCCCCCAAAAAAAAGATTGCAGCGGAAAGCGGGACCGTTAGTTCTAAAACAACACGAACATCTTGCTCCTTAAAAAGACGCTAAGTTTGCAATAAGCAGGCGTGTTTCCTTTTGTAAAGGCTCCAAAAATCCTTATCTTTACCCCAAAATTTTAACAAAATGACCGACTGGAAAACCGTAAAGGAATACGAAGATATCACCTATCAGAAATCTGGCGCAGTAGCCAGAGTCGCCTTCAACAGACCTGAAGTCCGCAACGCATTCCGCCCGAAAACCACTTCCGAACTTTATGATGCTTTTTACCATGTTTCGGAAGATGCTTCTGTGGGGGTGGTATTGCTTACCGGAGAAGGACCGAGCCCGAAAGACGGCGGACATGCATTCTGCAGCGGCGGCGATCAAAAAGCACGCGGCGAACAGGGTTATGTGGGCGACGATGGTCGTCACCGGCTAAATATTCTGGAAGTTCAGAGGCTGATCCGTTTTATGCCAAAAGTGGTGATTGCTGTGGTAAACGGTTGGGCTGTCGGTGGCGGACATTCGCTGCACGTGGTTTGTGATTTGACTTTGGCCAGCGAAGAACATGCAATCTTCAAACAGACTGATGCCGACGTAACGAGTTTCGACGGCGGTTACGGTTCTGCCTACCTCGCGAAAATGGTGGGTCAGAAAAAAGCGCGGGAAATTTTCTTTCTTGGAAGGAACTATTCCGCGAAAGAGGCTGAAGCAATGGGAATGGTGAATGCCGTAATTCCGCACGCTGAGCTGGAGGAAACTGCATATCAGTGGGCTCAGGAAATTCTCGGTAAATCGCCAATGTCCATCCGCATGCTGAAATTTGCAATGAACTTAACCGACGACGGAATGGTGGGGCAGCAGGTTTTTGCCGGAGAAGCTACCCGTCTTGCCTACATGACTGAAGAAGCGAAAGAAGGCAGAAATGCATTTCTGGAAAAAAGAAAACCCAATTTCGGGGAGAATAAGTGGATATCTTAAAATAGATTATAGATTTCAGATCTCAGACAATCTGTTGTCTGAGATCTGAAATCTCACATCTGAAATCTAAATATATGACAGACTGGATAAAAGCCGCAAGATTGCGCACTTTGCCGCTATCAATGAGCGGAATTATTATGGGTTCTTTCATCGCAAGATGGCGGATTATCGAGAATGGCGGAACCTGGGACTGGATGATTTTTGCGCTGGCTCTTCTGGTCACTTTGCTGTATCAGATTCTGTCGAATTTTGCAAACGATTACGGCGACGGCATCAAGGGAACCGACGAATTCCGGACAGGCAATGCTGAATCCAGGGCGGTTGCTTCCGGAAGAATAACTGCGGGACAAATGAAGAGCGCGGTAATTCTGTTCGCTGTATTGTCATTTGTAGCGACTTTAGCGCTGCTTTATCTGGCTTTTTTCAGAGAAAATTTAATGCAGGAATTTTACACTTTTGTAGGACTGGGAATTGTATGCATTTTGGCGGCAATTGGCTATACGGTTGGGAGAAAACCTTACGGTTACCTCGGTTTAGGCGATGTTTTCGTGTTTGTTTTTTTTGGACTGGTATCGGTTTGTGGAAGTTATTTTCTTTTTACAAAAACTTTCGACTGGGACATGCTTTTACCCGCCACCGCAATTGGAATGCTGAGTGCAGCCGTTCTCAACCTGAATAATATGCGTGATATTGAAAGTGATGCATTAAGCGGCAAAAAAACGCTGGCTTTGCGGTTGGGTTTCAAAAAAGCAATGGTGTATGAAGTGATACTGCTCCAGCTGCCTTTAATTCTGATGCTGGTTTTTATGATGATGAACGGACTTCACACCCAGGGTAAGTATTACGCTTTTATCTTTTTCATTCTGATGTTTCCGATGACGGGACTGAGAAGAAAAATTATGCAGGTACAAAACCCACAGGAACTGGATCCGTTTTTAAAACAGGTCGGCATTATAACACTGATTATGAGTATTATGGTAGCTATCGGTCTCAATTATTTTTAATTAAAATTTTGAAAAAATGAAAATACAATACCTCGGACAAAACTGTTTTTTGTTCACGTACAAAGAAAAAAATATCTTAAGCGACCCTTTTTATAATTTTGGAAAAGCACATTCCGGTTTCGACATTGCTGCTCAGAAAATTGATTATGTCCTGATTACGCATGCCCACGGCGATCATACTGCTGATGTGAAAGAAGTCCTGCAAAATCATCCCGACGCGCAAATGATCGCACAGCCGGAGATCTGCGGCTATTTCGGGCATCCGAATTCCATCGACATCAATTTCGGCGGTTCTGCAAAATTTGATGATCTGAAAATATCGATGGTTCCAGCCAGTCATACAAGCTCGTTTCCCGACGGAACTTATGGCGGTGAACCTTGTGGTTACATTTTCAGATTTCCCGGAAAAAACGTCTATTTAGCCGGCGATACCGGTGTGATAGCAGATATGGAAATGTTTCCACGGCTTTTCGGAAATATCGATCTCGCTATTCTTCCGATCGGTGCACACTACACCATGTGCGCAAGAAAGGCCAGTTTTGCAGCTTCCGAACTTTTAAAAACAAAAAAAGTAATAGGATGTCATTTTGATACTTTCTCTCCGATCAAAATCGATCATGCAGAAGCCAAAAAACGTTTTGAGGAAAAAGGAGTGGAGTTGGTGTTGCCTAACCTGGGAGAAACCTTTGAAATTTAGGCATAAAAAAATGGCAAGCGATCTACATCACACCGCTACAACCGTTTACCTTTGCTGCGTTCCCACCCTGGAGGGGTCACAGGAGCTGGTTGTGTAGGACTTGCCGGTGCAAATATACAAAAATTAGTAAAATCTGAAAATAAAATTTAATTTATGTCAAAAAATCCTGTAACATTGGGTATTATACTCTTCATAATCACGATGTTAATTTTTTTTACGGTGTATTTTATCAGCGGAGTGAGTTATTTCAATACTTCCCTTATGATGAATGCATTTCTGCTGCCGGTATTATACTGCATTTTCGCTTTTATTTCCGTCAGAACTTTCTGGAAAGAAAAAGGAGTGATTAATTTTAAAGAAGCCTTTTCCAGAGCCTTTATGCCAATGTTTATCGGTGGTTTTCTTTCTATTGTAACCATCTTTGTTTTTCTGAATTTTATTGATAAAGGCGCGAAGGATCTACTGAACTATCAGTATGTTGAACGTCAGAAATCTGAACTCACCAATGAATACGTGAAGGCTAAAAAAATTCTTGCTAAAGATCAGGACATTCAGGAACTGGAACAGAAATATCAGGAAAGGCTTCAGAGTTTTACTCCGGAACGCATTAAAAACAAAGACATGCTCACGGCCAGTCATTTTTCGGCATATTTTGCTGCAATCCTGATTTTTTACCTAATTTTATCGCTGTTTTTCGGGGCATTTTTCCGAAGCAGAAGTGCAAAATAATTACTTTTTTTAAATAAATGAATTTATCCATAATCATCCCTTTACTCAACGAAGAAGAATCTCTGGAAGAACTTTTTTCAAGAATCGACAGCGTTTGCAACACTGCAAAACTTACTTATGAAATCTGGTTTGTTGATGACGGAAGTACCGACCTGTCCTGGAGCATCATCGAGAATCTGAAAGTGCAGCATCAGCAGATTCACGGCATTAAATTTTCCCGAAATTACGGGAAATCTCAGGCGCTTCACGCTGCTTTTGAAAAAGCCAATGGAGAAGTGGTGATTACAATGGATGCCGATTTACAGGACTTTCCGGAGGAAATTCCGGAACTCTATCAAATGATAAAGGAAGAAAACTACGATATTGTTTCGGGCTGGAAAAAGAAACGGTACGACAATATAATGACCAAAAACCTGCCTTCAAAACTCTTCAATTCTGCGGCAAGAAAAGTTTCAGGAGTAGAACTTCACGATTTCAACTGCGGCCTGAAAGCGTATAAAAAACAGGTCGTAAAATCCATCGACGTGTACGGAGATATGCACCGTTATATTCCGGTATTGGCGGCGAATGCGGGTTTCAGAAAAATCACGGAAAAAGAGGTTCAGCATCAGGCAAGACCTTACGGAACCTCAAAATTCGGAACCGAAAGATTTGTGCGTGGATTCCTCGATCTCGTAACGCTTTGGTTTGTGAGCCGTTTTGGTGGACGACCGATGCATTTTTTCGGCGCGGCAGGAACCGTCATGTTCATCATCGGATTTCTTTCGGCGCTCTGGCTCGGAATTTCAAAATTAATCGATGTTTCGCGAGGAATTTACGGACATCTGCTAACGGATAATGCCTGGTTCTTTATCGCTTTAATCATGATGGTGCTTGGAACACTTCTTTTTATAGCCGGTTTCCTGGGCGAAATGATGATCCGCACCACCCGTGAACACAAAAATTACAATATTGATGAAATAATTTAACATAAAATAATCCCGTAGATTATTCAGAAATTTCAGGATATTTCCGAACTGTTTTCAACTCCATTCTCAGCTGCAGTTTCATAAAATTAAAATTGATGAAGAATTTTTTGTATGTTTTCTTATTGTTAACCTTTTTTTCCTGCGGAAAAATCTCTCCTAAAGGTGATATTCAGAGCAGGGATATTGAAGTGGAAGAATTTGTTAACCTCAACCTCGACGGGAAATTCCGGGTGTTTTATATTCATTCTCCAAAAAGTTTTGTAAATGTTGAAACCTATCCGAATATTTTAGATAACCTGAAAATCAAAGTGAAGGATAAAACCCTCACAATCGAAGAAAGACGGCCTACAAATGGGGTGGATTTCTACAACATCACGATTTATTCGAAATACAGTTTAGAAAAAGTGAATCTTTCAGATGCTGTTGAAATGAACATTTCGAGCGAAATAAAAACGGATCATTTCAGACTGAATTTAAAAAATAATGCTAAATTTATTGGTTCAGTAAATTCCAGACTGGCAGAAGTGGAAATGACGGAGAAAAGCCGCGCGAATTTTTCGGGGAAAACAAAAAACGCATTTCTGAAAATCTCAGACACCGCAAGTCTTATCGCGCCCTATTTTATCATGGAAAACTTAACTATCGACTCCAAAAACGAAAATTATGCGGAAGTAAATGTGAAGGATTCTTTAAAAGGCAGCGTAAACAATACCTCAAAACTGGTGTATTATAACGACCCAATCCGGGCTTTCAAAATCGGAAAAGATGCGAATGTTCAGAATAAAAAACTGGAGTAACTCAATTCCAATCAAATTCATCAAGTCAAACGACCATAAATAACCAACCATGACTACCTTAGAAAAAGCAAAACTCTGGCTTACCGATACTTTCGATACAGAAACAAAAAATACGGTTCAGCAATGGATCGACACCAATTCCGATGAACTTGAGGACTCTTTTTACCGGGAACTCGAATTCGGTACCGGCGGAATGCGCGGAATTATGGGCGTGGGAACCAACCGTCTCAACAAATACACGCTCGGACAGGCGACGCAGGGTTTGGCGAATTATCTTCATTCCCAGTTTCCCGGAGAAAAAATCAAAGTCGCGATAGCTTATGATGTGCGGAACAATTCCAGAGAATTTGGGAAAATGTGTGCAGATGTACTCACCGCCAACGGAATTCACGTGCTGCTTTTCAAAGAACACCGTCCGACGCCGGAACTTTCGTTTACCGTGCGCGATAAAAAATGTAACGCCGGAATCGTTTTAACCGCTTCCCACAATCCGCCTGAATACAATGGTTACAAAGTGTATTGGAATGACGGAGCGCAGATTGTTCCGCCTCACGATGATTTGATTATTAAGGAAGTATATTCCGTGAAATTCGACGAAATAAAATTCAGCGGAAACGATGATCTGATCGAATGGATTGGGGAGGAGCAGGATGAAGTGTATATTGATGCCTGTATCGAAAATTCCCTTTATCAGAAAGATAAAACAGGGTACGATAACCTGAATATCGTTTTCACCTCCATTCACGGAACCACTTATACAACAGTTCCGCAGGCTTTAAAAAAAGCAGGATTCACAAAAATTGATCTCGTTCGTGAACAGATGATTCCGAGCGGAAATTTCCCGACGGTAGCTTCTCCAAATCCGGAAGAACCTGCAGCCTTGGAAATGGCTATTGATTTAGCTAGGATCACGAATGGCGACATTGTTATCGGAACCGATCCCGATGGCGACCGACTCGGAATTGCGGTGCGTAATCTGGAAGGCGAAATGCAGCTCCTGAACGGCAACCAGTGCAACACCATTCTGACTTATTACATTCTCGACCAGTGGAAAAAAGCCGGAAGAATCACCGGAAAAGAATTTATTGGCTCAACGATTGTCACTTCTGACGTTTTCTTTGATATTGCTGAAAAATTCGGGGTCGACTGCAAAGTGGGACTCACCGGATTTAAATGGATCGGTAAAATGATCCGGGATTTTGAAGGAGAGGATAAATTCATCTGCGGTGGTGAAGAGAGTTTTGGGTTTATGACCGGAGATTTTGTGCGCGATAAAGATTCGTGTGGCTCCATTTTGCTGGCCTGCGAAATTGCCGCGTGGTGTAAAGCCAACAACAGAACCTTGTATCAGTATCTGATCGATATTTACAAAGAGGTCGGAATGTACTATGAAGGACTCATCAATGTTACAAAAAAAGGGAGAGAAGGCGCTGGTCAGATTCAACAGATGATGAAAGATTTCCGCGAAAATCCACCCAAAGAAATTGCAGGATCGCCGGTTGCCGAAGTGAAAGATTTTCAGGAACAGACTTGCCTGTATCTCAAAGAAAACAAAAAATCGGTGATGGATGATATTCCTAAATCCAATGTTCTGATTTATTATACCGAAGACGGCACGAAGGTTTGTGTAAGGCCTTCCGGTACGGAACCGAAAATTAAATTTTATGTTTCTGTAAAAGATTCCGTCTCTTCTGAAGAGGAATTCAAGGAAAAACTTTTGATTCTGGATCAGAAAATCCAACAGGTAAAAGCTGATTTAAAACTTTAATTAACCAGATCTTCGAGGTTTTTTAAAATCCTGAAGGCTTAACGACTGATCAAATGAAAACATCAAAGCTTGCCCACAACCTCATCGGTTCAGAAATCATTAAAATAGGAAATCAGGTCAATGAAATGAAAATGCAGGGTGCCGAAATTGCTAATCTTACGATTGGCGATCTCGATTCCGACATTTATCCGATTCCGGCGCTTCTGAAAGACGAGATTAAGAAAGCCTATCAAAATAACCTCACAAATTATCCGCCTGCAAACGGACTGTTATCATTAAGAAAAGCGGTTTCCAAAGACTTAAAAAACCGCTGGAATCTTGATTATTCAACCGATGAAATTTTAGTGGCAGGCGGTTCAAGACCGTTAATTTACGCTGCTTTCAAAACAATTGTAGATGAAGGCGATAAAGTGGTTTATCCGATTCCGTCGTGGAACAACAACCATTATTCTTATCTGACTCACGCCGATAAAATTGAAGTTGAAACCTCACAGTCGAACAATTTTTTACCTAATGCCGAAGATTTAAAACCCCATTTAGAAGGTGCAGCGCTTCTTGCCCTCTGTTCTCCGTTAAATCCCACGGGAACAATGTTTACCAAAGACCAGCTGACTGAAATCTGTGAACTCGTTATAGAAGAAAATAAAAAACGTGGGGGAAACGAAAAGCCGCTTTATCTGCTGTATGACCAGATTTACGCCATGCTGACATTTGGCGAAGAGCATTTTACGCCCGTTTCCCTATTTCCGGAAATGAAGGACTATACCATTTATATCGACGGGGCATCCAAATGTTTTGCGGCTACGGGAATCAGAGTAGGCTGGAGTTTCGGTCCGGCTGAAATTATCGATAAAATGAAGGCGTTACTCGGCCACATCGGCGCGTGGGCGCCCAAACCGGAGCAGGAAGCTGTTGGTGTATTTTTGAGTAATTCAACAAAAACAGATGAATTTGTTGATGATTTTAAAGGAAAAATTGCTGAAAGTCTACAATCGCTTCACAACGGAATTCAGGACATGAAATCGAGAGGTTTTCTGGTCGACAGCATTAAGCCGATGGGTGCTTTGTATCTGACTATTGAACTGGATTATCTTGGAAAAACAAAACCCGATGGCAGCCCGATTGTGGATTCTTCGGATCTTGTTTTTTACTTAATCAATGAGGCCGGCGTTGCGCTTGTTCCTTTTTCCGCTTTCGGAAATTCCCGGAATATGCCGTGGTTCCGAGCATCTGCGGGAGGTTTATCTGCAGAAGAAATTAAAAAAATGCTGCCACGGTTGGAAAATGCTTTGAAGAAACTGTTATGAGTTATAAGTGATAATTTATGAGTGAAAGCATCGTAGGAAAAAAGAGTTTTGACTTTGCCATTAAAATCGTTAATTTTTACAAAAAATTCAGTTCGGAGAACAAAGAATATGTTTTATCCAAACAGATTCTCCGTTCCGGGACATCAGTTGGTGCAAATATCCGTGAAGCTTTGAATGCCCAAAGTAAAATGGATTTCATTCATAAATTGTCCATATCTCAAAAGGAATGCGATGAAACGATCTACTGCTTGAACTTCTGTACGAAACTCAGTATATTTCTGTGGAAGAATTTGAAGAATTAAAAAACAGTGCTTTAGAAATTTTAAAAATACTGAGAAGCATCATTATAACGGCCAAATCAAAAAACTCATAACTTATAACTCATAACTCATCACACCATGAAGATTATCGCTGTTATTCCCGCCCGTTACGAAGCCAGCCGTTTCCCCGGAAAACTTATGCAGATCCTGGGTGATAAAACAGTCATCGCTACTACCTATAAAAATGTAGTGGGAACCGGACTTTTTGATGATGTTTTTGTAGCGACAGATTCTGAAATTATTTTTGAAGAAATCACCGGAATAGGTGGAAATGCCGTAATGACCGGTCTTCACGAAACTGGAAGCGACCGCATCGCCGAAGCCGTCCAGAATATTGAATGTGATATCGTGGTAAATGTTCAGGGCGATGAACCTTTCCTGAAAACCGAACCGTTAGCTCAGCTTATTTCAGTTTTTAAGAATGATTCTGAGGAAAAAATTTCCCTCGCTTCGCTTAAAATAAAACTTACCGAAAAAGAAGAAATTGAAAACCCCAATAATGTAAAAGTGATTACCGATCATGAAGGTTTTGCACTTTATTTCAGCCGCTCGGTTATTCCGTATGCAAGGGAAACTTCCGAAAAAACCGATTATTTCAAGCATGTTGGTGTGTATGCATTCCGGAAAAAAGCATTGCTCGACTTTGCGAAACTTCCGATGAAACCTTTGGAAATTGCCGAAAAAATTGAATGCATCCGCTATCTGGAGTACGGCATGAAAATCATGATGATTGAAACCGACTTTGTTGGAGTGGGAATTGATGTTCCACAGGATCTGGAAAAAGCCAGAAAAATCCTGAGCGGGAAATCCTGATAAAAAATCAGTTTCAGGGGTTTTTTTCCGTGTATTTTGTAAGCCGGAATGAGCCTCTGTGAAAAAATAAAGTTTATATTTGAAAAAATAAACAGCGAGCATTAATGAAAAAGATATTTTTAACATTCATCATCATCATGAGCGGTTTTGTATCTGCACAAACTGCAAAAGACATCATCGATAAAAACATTGAATTGTCCGGCGGACTGACCAATTGGAAGCTTCTGAACTCCGTTGTTTTACAGGGAAATGTCACTTTGGGTGTCAACGATGATTATCCTATCAAAATTTATCAGCAAAGACCCAATCTCACCAAAACCGTTATTTCCATCAACAAAAAAGAAACCGCCATTGAAGGGTACGACGGTAAAAAAGGCTATGCCATGAATTATGCCACCAATAAAATTCAAGAATATCCCAATTATGTGGCGGAAAGTTTTGACAACGATTTCATCGACTGGGAAAACAAAGGATTCGAGGCAAAATATTTAGGCAAAGAAAAGGTGAACGATGTTTATTGCCATAAAGTGGAACTTACCAAAAATGTAAATAAAACCGTTTATTATTTTGATTCGAAAAACTACATGCTTGTAAAGGAATATAAAAAAGATGAAGTCCTCAATTACAGCGATTACAGAAAAGTGGGCGCTTTGATGATGCCATTCCGAATCGAATCTTCTTCTCCAAAAAAAGACAGCGACTACCTGATGCTGATCAATAAAATTGAAGTCAATAAAGTTTTTCCGGCAAATACTTTTAAATTCTAGACTTCGGAGGTACTTAATTCTGATTATACTTTACGTTAAACTTTAATTTATAATTATGGATCTAAAATCCAATGAACCATTTTGGCTTGTAAAGAACGGTCTTCTTGCTTCATATCCGTCTCTGAAATCGGATGAAGAATGTGACGTACTGATTGTTGGAGCGGGAATTACGGGCAGTTTAATTGCGCACCAAATGATCAAAGACGGTTACAAAACCATCATTATCGACAAGCGCGAGATCTGCAACGGAAGCACATCGGCAACTACATCAATGCTTCAGTATGAAATCGACGTTGCTTTACATCAATTGAAGGAAAAAATTGGGACTGTTGGAGCGGTAAAAAGTTATAAAGCCTGCTCAAAATCCATTGATGATCTTGAAAAAATTGCGCTCGAAATTGGCTCCGAAGCCGGTTTTACCAGAAAATCATCGTTGTATTTTACGAACGAGAAAAAAGACATCACTTATCTATACAAAGAATTTGAATCCAGAAAAGCCGCAGGTTTTCAGGTAGAATGGCTTGATCAAGAACATATTCAGGATAAATACGGTTTAGAACAGACACTAGGTGGAATTCTGTCGGATCAGGGTGCGAGTATCGATGCTTTTAAATTTGCTCATGAGCTGTTGGCCTTTAATTTTGAAAAAGGGCTGCAGATTTTTGATAAAACCGAACTGGAGTCAGTGAAACACCGTGACGATTTTAGCGAAGTTACCACCATTAACGGCAGTAAAATCAAAACAAAAAAAATAATCTACTGTATTGGTTATGAAAGCAACGAGCTCATTGACGAAGATTTTGTAAACCTGAAAAGCACATTTGCGATAGTCTCTGAAGTGGACGAAGCCAATATTTCGAAATTAAATAAAACTCTTTTCTGGAACACCGACGAACCATATCTGTACATGAGGACAACAGATGACGGAAGACTTTTGATAGGAGGCGGTGACGAGGATTTCCGGAATCCTGAAAAACGGGATAAAATGATTGCTAAGAAAGAAAAGGAAACCATTAAAACACTCTGCAAACTGCTTCCGGAATATGAATTTTATACCGATTTTACGTGGGCAGGAACGTTTGGGGAGACCAAAGACGGGCTCCCATACATCGGAACGCATAAAAAATTTAAAAATTCTTATTTTGTCCTCGGTTTTGGCGGAAACGGCATCACATTTTCGGTCACCGGAATGGAAATGGCTTCCAATTTCATGAAGAATGAAGAACATCCGCTTACAGAATTTTTTAAGTTCGAACGCTGATAATCCGAATATAAAAGTTAAAAAAATCCGGTATCTGAATTTCAGATACCGGATTTTATTTTAAAGCTAATCAGTGATTAACAGATTTATTTGGTAATATCTCTGCCGATCACCAAACGCTGGATTTCTGAAGTTCCTTCGCCAATCGTACACAATTTGGAGTCTCTGTAATATTTTTCGGCAGGAAAATCTTTCGTATAACCGTATCCACCGAAAATCTGAAGCGCATTGTTGGCAATTCTTACACATGCCTCAGAAGCATACAACTTTGCCATGGCTCCTTCTCTGGTCATTTTCTGTTTGCCGTTTTTTAAAGTGGAAGCACGCTGAATAAGCAGTTCTGCCGCATCAATTTCGGTAGCCATATCTGCAAGCATGAAGTTGATCGCCTGGAATTCTGAAATCGCTTTACCGAACTGGTGTCTTTCCTTCGCGTATTTCAAAGCAGCTTTATAAGCGCCTCTCGCAATTCCTAAACTTAATGCTGCGATAGATATTCTTCCGCCGTCGAGGATTTTCATGGCCTGTTTAAAACCGTCTCCAACTTCGCCTAAACGGTGTGAATCCGGAACTCTTACGCTGTCGAAAATCAGTTCTGCTGTTTCCGAAGCTCTCATTCCGAGTTTGTTTTCCTTTTTACCTGAAGAAAATCCGGTCATTCCTTTTTCAAGGACGAATGCGGTAGAGTTGTTTTTCGCTCCTTTTTCGCCTGTTCTCGTCATTACTACGGCAATATCGCCTGAAATAGCGTGGGTGATGAAGTTTTTTGCTCCGCTGATGATCCACTCGTCGCCGTCTTTTACAGCGGTGGTGGTCATTCCTCCTGAATCCGACCCTGTATTGTGTTCTGTAAGTCCCCAAGCGCCAATTACCTGTCCTGAAGCCAGTTTTGGAAGCCATTTATGACGCTGTTCTTCATTCCCGAACTCATAAATATGATTGGTGCAAAGTGAATTATGTGCCGCAAGAGAAAGACCGATGGATGGGTCAACCTGAGAAATTTCATCCAAAATGGTAACATACTCGTGGTAACCGAGTCCTGAACCACCATATTCTTCCGGAATAACGATTCCCATGAAACCCATTTCACCCAGTTGGTGAAAAAGCTCTACCGGAAAAGTCTGGCTCTCGTCCCAGTCCATAATGTTGGGTCTGATATTTTTTTCAGCAAAATCTCTGGCAGTTTCTGCCACCATTTTAATGTTTTGTAGAGTATCGGTATTCATTTCATTTATTTGGTTCAAATATACTTAAAATGTAGAAAATCTGAAAAAATTTTTCACTCATAATGCGCGTTTGCCTTCTGTTTTGATAATCATTTACTTAGACCTTATAATTATTGTATTATTAACATAAAGTTTCGTTTTATGTTGCATTTAAATGAGTAATTTTGGATACCTATTTTATACAATGAAAAAAATTCTGTTTCTTGGATTTTTAATCCCTTTTTTTGCGTTTTCACAAATTCCTACAGGCTATTACGACGGTACCACTGGACTCACCGGTTATGCCTTAAAGTCTAAGGTACACGATATTATTGCGGCTAAAAACTGGAACTGGCATTATGGCGACCTCCCCAATTATTATGCACAGACTGATCTTGATAAATATTATGACCATACAGCAACGAATACAACTTTTTTACTCGATATGTATTCTGAAAATCCTGCAGGTCCGGATGCGTATGAATATACCAGTGCACAGTTAATCGGAAACAGCAGTGCCGAAGGAGCCGGCTATAACAGGGAACATATGGTTCCGCAAAGTACTTTCAGTACGGGCAGTATCAGCGGTTATCCCATGTATTCGGACCTTTTTCATGTGGTTCCTGCCGATGCACGCATCAATCAGCTGAGAAGCAACTATCCGTATGGAATGGTGAATTCCACTATTCATTATACGTTCTCCAATGGTTCCAGAATCGGAAACTCGGCCATTCCCGGTTCTCCCTATACTGGGCGGGTTTATGAGCCCATAAATGAGTTTAAAGGTGATATTGCGAGATCAGTGCTGTATTTTGCAGTAAGATATGAAGGAAAACTGGGTTCGTTTAACCACAATATGGGTACAACTCCCGCCAATGATGAATCGCTTTTTGACGGTACTGAAGAACGCGCTTTGGAGCCCTCGTATATTAACATGCTGAAACAGTGGAATACCATGGATCCGGTATCGCAGAAAGAAATCGACAGGAATAATATTGTTTATGGAATACAGAAAAACAGAAATCCTTTTATCGATCATCCGGAATGGGTGAACCTGATTTGGTCTGAAACTCCGGATGCGGTTGCGCCGGGTGCGCCGGGTTCCCTCACCTCAACTCAGCAGTATGCCCATTTCATCAATTTAAACTGGGCTCCCAGTGCTGATCCTGATGTTTTGGGATACAGAATTTATGTAAATGGTTCAGCAGATCCTGTTGCCACCACCAAGGATACCTCCATTTCCATTGATCATCTTCTGCCTTCCACCACATATACCTTTAGCGTTAAAGCTTTCGATAAAGGTTATCTGGAATCTGCAAGCAGTAATATAGCAACCGCCACCACTGCAGCATCTGATTCTTTTGCCAACGATCTTATGATTATAAAGTATCTGGAAGGGTCTTCCAATAACAGAGCGCTTGAAATCATCAACAGAACGGGACATCCCGTGAATCTCAACAATTACCGCATCAATATTCAGTTTTATAACACCACTAACGGCAATTATTATTATTCCGACACTTACGAACTGGAAGGAACAGTGGCAAATGGCGATAATTTTGTCATCTTAAATCCCAAATCCAATTTCACCTGTTATACCAATGCTCAGGCAAAGTTTGTTACTGCATCGGCTCCAATGACGTATGATGGAACCCAATATATTGAACTCGCATACAATGATAATATAACAGTGGATGCGATTGGGGTGAAAAACACCGCCAATACTACGGTCGATGTTTCGCTTTACCGATTGGCGTCGGTAACACAGCCAACTGCAACATTCAGTTTTGCAGAGTGGCAGAGCAATCCTTCCGATTACTGTCAGAATCTTGGGGTTTTAGCGGTTTCTGAAAACAACGTAAAAGATGAAGCAGTCCTTATTTATCCAAATCCTGTTGAAGATCAGCTTTTTGTTAATACCACTCATTTAAAAGATGTTAAAAATATTCGGATTTATGATTTCAATGGAAAATTAATCAAAAGCGAAACGCTGTCTTTCAAAAATAAAAGATCCATTGATGTTCATGGATTGAACGCGGGAGTCTATCTTTTAAGGATGAATGGAAATTCATATAAGTTTATTAAAAAGTAAATTTTTATAAGCAGATTAGCTGATAAACTTACATATAAGCAATATAAATTATATTAACATTTATAAGTAGATAAATAAATATTACTTTGTTAATAGAAAATATTATATTTGTACTATGAAATCTGTACTTACAGGAGACATCATCAATTCGCAGAGTGTTGAGACCGAAATTTGGCATCAGGCCTTAAAGGAAGTTTTCAGCAGCGAGGACGCAAAAAACTGGGAAATCTACCGCGGCGACGAGTTTCAGTGCCTTCTGGAAAATGCCGAAGATGCCTTTAAGAAAGCCATCGAAATTAAATCAAAAATCAGAAAAATTCCGGGACTTGATGTGCGAATTTCGATTGGAACAGGCTCTCAGGACTTCATTGGCGAAAAAGTATTACAGTCCACCGGAACAGCATTTGTACATTCCGGAAGAAATTTCGAAAAAATTAAAGCCCAAAAAATTAACCTCAGCATCAGTTCAGGAAACTACGAAACCGACGAAGTTATGAATCTGATATTCAAATGGTTAAGCAATTGCATCGACAACTGGTCTGCAGTTTCGGCGGAAATTGTAGATATTTTCCTGAAAGATCCCAATATGAATCAGGAACTGGTGGCGAAACAACTCAACATCTCACAGTCCTCCGTAAGCCAACGACTTAAAAGGGCTGATTTTGATCTCATTCTGGAAACAGACCGGTTTTTCAGAAAAAAAATGGCAGAACTATAAATGATTTTTATCCCGCTCATATTGGCTCATTTATTAGGAGATTTTATTTTCCAGCCCAATTCTTGGGTAGCCGACAAAGAGAAAAAGAAAGCAGCGAGCCCCTATTTGTATCTCCATATTCTGATTCATACGCTTCTGGTATTTCTTTTTTTATGGGATATCAATCTTTGGTGGATCGCACTTTTCGTTGGGGTCACCCATTTCATCATCGACTGGACAAAACTTCATTTTCAGACCCAAAAAACAAAACGAACTTGGTTTTTTCTCGATCAGTTCATGCATATTGCAGTAATCGCGGCGATTTCAGTGTGGTATTTTCCTTTTTTAAAATGGGAAGACTTCTTTAATGATCACACCTTAAAATTATTAACCGCACTTATTTTCCTCACGATTCCGAGCTCAGTTCTTATCAAAACCCTAATCTCCATCTGGACACCGGTTACTGTGGAGCACAGTAAACTGCAGACCGAATCGTTGGTGAATGCTGGAAAATACATCGGAATTCTTGAAAGACTGCTGGTTTTTGTATTTATTATCGTCAATCATTGGGAAGGAGTGGGTTTTATGATCGCTGCAAAATCGGTGTTCAGATTCAGTGATTTGGCGGAAGCAAAACAGAGAAAACTAACAGAATATGTACTGATAGGAACTTTATTAAGTTTCGGAATCGCCGTTCTGACGGGGATCTTAGTTAAAATGTAAAATAGAAAGTAAAAGAAATAAAAAAGTAAAAAGAAATGACAAAAGGAGCAATGCTTTATGAAGGAAAAGCAAAACAGGTCTTTGAAACATCCAATCCAAATGAAGTGATTGTGCGGTTTAAAGACGATGCCACTGCTTTCAATGCACAGAAAAAAGGAAGTGTAGACCTGAAAGGCGAAATGAACAACGCCATCACCACACTAATTTTTGAATATCTGAATCAAAAAGGAATTCCGACCCATTTTATTAAAAAACTCGATGAAAGAGAGCAGCTGGTAAAAAAAGTGAATATCATTCCTCTGGAAATGGTGGTCCGGAATTATTCTGCCGGAAGCATGGCCCAAAGACTGGGTGTGGAAGAAGGCATTAAATCACCCGTGACTATTTTCGATCTCTGTTACAAAAAAGATGAACTCGGCGATCCGCTGATCAATGATCATCACGCTGTTTTCCTCGGTGCAGCCACCTACGAAGATCTGGATGAAATGTATGAACTTACTTCAGACATCAACGATATTCTGATTGAGCTTTTCGACAGAATGAATATCATTTTAGTGGATTTCAAGATCGAACTCGGGAAAACTGCTGACGGAAAAATTATTTTAGCAGACGAAATCTCACCCGATACCTGCCGACTTTGGGATAAAGACACGATGATGAAACTCGACAAAGACCGTTTCAGACGCGATTTAGGAGGCGTAACGGAAGCATATGTCGAAATCTATGAACGCCTTAAAAAAGTTTTAAACAAATAATTTTCGCAAAAAAGTAAAATGACAGACTTACAGCAATACAGAGAAGATTATTTAAGCCAGTTCAAAGACCGGGTTTACGGACGGAACCTCCTGAAAACCGACGATCCGTTTGATGCTCCTTCAGAAGAATGCGGAATTTTCGGAATTTATTCGGATACCGATCTCGATACATTTTCGCTTTCCCAGTTTGGCCTTTTTGCACTGCAACACCGCGGTCAGGAAGCCTGCGGAATTTCAGTCATGAAAAAAGGGAAAATCGTCAATATCAAAGACGAAGGCCTTGTTCTGGATGTGTATAAAGAAATTCGTGATCCTGAGACGTTCATGGGCAATTCCGCGATCGGACACACGCGTTATACCACAGCCGGAGACAAAAAGAAATACAACTTCCAGCCGTTTTTTGCCAAGAATGAGTACGACCAGATCGTACTTTCTATTGCGCATAACGGAAATCTTACGAATGCCAATCAACTCAAAAGAGAACTGGAAGCAGAAGGCGTTGTTTTTCGGGCAACTTCAGATTCTGAAGTGATTCTCCGTTTAATTCAGAAGAATCTGGATCTTGGCCTTCGCGGCTCCATCAAAGCAACGATGGAAAAGATTGAAGGTGCTTATTCAGTGGTGGGAATGACGAGAAATAAATTTTTCGCTTTCCGCGATTTTAATGGGATTCGGCCTTTGGTTTTGGGGGCAATCGACGAAAAAACCTTTGTTGCCGCTTCCGAATCTGTAGCTTTGGATGCTGTGGGTGCACAGTATGTCCGCGACATTTTGCCCGGAGAAATTGTGTATACGAGCGAGAATGAAACCGGCTTGAAATCATTTCTGGTAAGGGAAAACTGCGAAAAAAGAATCTGTTCATTCGAATATATTTATTTCGCAAGACCCGATTCCGTGCTCGAAAATATCAATGTTCACGAAATTCGTGAAAAATCCGGAGAAAAAATCTGGGAACAGGCTCCTGTGGAAGCCGATATTGTTATTGGAGTTCCTGATTCTGGGGTACCTGCTGCCATCGGATTTTCAAAAGCTTCGGGGATTCCTTTCCGGCCTGTTTTGATTAAAAACAGATATATCGGACGAAGTTTCATTGTTCCAACTCAGGAAATGCGGGAAAGAATTGTGAACCTCAAACTCAATCCGATTATTTCTGAAATCAAAGGAAAAAGGGTAGTGATCATCGACGATTCTATCGTTCGTGGAACGACTTCAAAACGTCTCGTGAAAATCCTGAAAGATGCAGGAGTGAAGGAGATTCATTTCCGAAGCGTATCGCCGCCGATTATCGCGCCGTGTTTTCTGGGAATTGATACTCCTTCAAAAGATGACTTGATTTCAGCCAATATGAATGTTGACGAACTCAGACAGTATCTGGGAGTAGATTCTCTGGAATTTTTAACCGTTGATAATCTTAAAGTGATCCTGGGAAGTTCCAATCACTGTTTCGGATGTTTTACAGAACAGTATCCGGTTGCGAAAGGCGAAGAAGTGGAACTCTTCAAATAAAAAAGTTTCAATTTAAAACAAAAAAAAGAGTCAGAAATTAATCTGACTCTTTTCTTATTATCTAAGTCTAAAAATGATTAGAATTTATAAGCTAAACCAACTTGGAATACGTTGTTTTTCGACTCATCGTAAATGTTACCGCTGTTTGCCTCATCTTTTCCTAATTTAGTTAAACCTGCAGTATATCTTGCAGTTAAGCCGATGTTAGGGGTAAAGTAATAACCAGCACCAATTCCGATTCCAGCGTTAAAGCTGTTGAATGTATCCTTGTTGTCACGATCAAAGGTTGTAGAAACTACAGTTGTTCCACTAGTTGCAGTTGCATCGCCTTTTTCTTTTGCTGCCATCAGTAATCCGAATTCCGGACCTGCTTCCATATAAAACGCTGGAGTTAGATTGTATTGAAACATTACCGGTAAAGTGATATAATCCAAACTTTGAGTACTGGTGTAAGTATTGGTTACTCCCAAAGTAGTATTAGAATAATCTGTTTTCGCTCCTAATTGATTATACATCAACTCAGGTTGAATGCTAAAACTTGCTGCAATAGGGAAATTAGCAAATACACCTGCATTCAAACCAATTTTAGAACTTTGCTCTAAACCGTCGCCTTCTGAAATTGAAGCTACGTTCATTCCTGCTTTAACTCCGTAAGTCTGTGCGAATGTCAATGAACTCATTGCGATTGCTGCACCTAAAAATAACTTTTTCATAATTTTGAATTTTAAATTTTACTTTTCTTAATTTTTCTTAAATTTTTATCTATTTGCTAACGCTCTGGCTTTATCTGAAATTTTATGTTGAAATAAGGTTAAAAACTTCAACAATTTCACTGAGCCTGCATGACCAATAAGATTTAAATTTTTGTTTTACGAAGTGTACTCCGCAAACGCTGTGCCAAAAATGGGGAAAATAAAAAAAAACTAAACAATAGTTTAATAAATTCAATATATAAATATTTGATTGTCAATATTTTACATTAAAATTGCTTATGAAAAGTCGAAAGCCTATCGTTTGTCCTGAAATGTGACAAGAAAAGAAAATCAAGCCATTTTTTGATAAAAATGCAATGCATAATTAATTTGTTCCGCTGTAACATGGCAATCGAATTTTGAATTTCCTATTCCGGATAACAGCGAAAAATTAATTTGTTGATGAGAATTCTTCTTGTCCTGGTTCATCAAGGAGAGAAGTTCTTCTGATTCAAAGGAACTCATATCTATAAGAGGAAAAAATCTTCTGATATGGTGAATAATGCCATTTGAAGTTTCCTCTGAAATCAGGTTTTCAAGTTGTGAAAGATGCGTTTCGCAGATCATGCCAAGCGCAACCGCTTCGCCATGAAGAATGGGTTTCCCTTTCTTCAGACACACACTTTCTACTGCGTGACCAATCGTATGGCCGAAATTCAGCGTTTTTCTGATATGCTGTTCCCGGAAATCCTTTTCCACAATCTGCTTTTTAATCTCCATCGATCTTTCAATAAAAGGATAAATGTTTTCCGCCTTCAATTCATCAATACCGATCAGGTCGTTCCAGTGCGCTGCGTCTGCAATCAGTCCGTGCTTCAGCATTTCGGCGAAACCGCTTCTTAATTCCTCGAATGGAAGGGTCTTTAAAAATTCCGGAACAACATAAATATGTTCTGCATCAGCAAAAGTTCCGATGATATTTTTAAGGAAAAGATGATCGATGCCGGTTTTTCCACCGATTGATGCATCGCACATTCCCAGAAGAGTGGTGGGAATATTGATGAATTTGATTCCTCTTTTATAAGTTGAAGCCACAAAACCTCCCAAATCTGTTACAACGCCGCCGCCAAGATTCAGCAGCAGTGATTTGCGGTCTGTCTCAAATTCTGAAAGAATCTCCCAGAGCTGAGTGGCGGTTTCCAGGGTTTTCATTTCCTCACCAGCTGCGATTTCTATAATTTCAAAAGGGATATCGGTTTCCAGATTGGCAAGTAAAGTTGGAAGGCAGAAGTGATGCGTATTTTCATCAACAAGAATAAAAAGCTTTGAAGGAAGCGCTTCAGCCAGATAAAGGTTAAGTGCCGAAAAATTTTCATCCAGGATTGAAATCATGATTTTTTTTTGCAAAATTAATTTAAATAATGGAATAATAGTAAAGATGGAGTCTCCGCTGCTTCCATCTCCCGACAAAAAAAGCTATCTTTGCACAAAATTTTTTAGACAATGAGCAGAGACAGAAACAGTTCCGATAAACCTTATAAACCAAGAACTTCCAAAACCGGAAGTTCAAGACCTTCCCCTTCGCGTGCTCCAAAGACTGAAAATACCGACGAGAAAAAACCGTCGAAACCACCAAGAGAACCAAGACTTCTTTCAGAATCAGAAGCAAAATCTTTCGAAAAAACCTTTAAAAAACCTGCAGGAAAAAGAATAGGCAAGTCTTTCAACAGAGACAAACCCTTTATAAAAGGAGACAAAAAGGCTCCTAAAAAAACCTATACCAGAACTTTCGGCAGAAATGATGAAGGTGAAAGAACAAAATCTTTCGTTCAGCAAAGAAGACTCGAGAAAATTTCAAAGGAAGTTCCGAAAGAAACCATCCGTCTGAATAAATATATTGCCAATTCAGGAATCTGTTCCAGAAGAGAAGCCGACGAACTGATTACTCAGGGTTTGGTGGAAGTAAACGGAAAAGTGGTGAATGAAATGGGTTATCAGGTTCAGAAAACCGATAAAGTTATTTTCGACGGACAGGGCATTACACCGGAAAAACCTGTGTATGTATTGCTCAACAAACCGAAAGGCTATATTTCGACAACCAGAGATGAAAAAGCCCGTAAAACGGTGATGGATTTGGTGGCAAATGCATCTCCTTACCGCGTTTTTCCGGTAGGAAGACTTGACCGTTCCACAACAGGAGTGATTTTGCTGACCAATGACGGACACATGACCAAAAAACTTACGCATCCTTCCTTCAACATGAAAAAAATATATCATGTTACTTTAGACAGAAAACTCGACCGCGCAGATCTGAATGCGATTGTAGAAGGAGTACGTCTTGAAGAAGGAATCGCAGAAGTTGACAGCATTTCCTACATCGAAGGGAAACCTAAAAATGAAGTGGGCATTGAACTTCACATCGGTTGGAATAGGGTAGTGCGCCGTATTTTCCAGAGATTGGGCTATGAAGTGGAAGGACTGGACCGTGTGATGTTTGCAGGATTAACAAAGAAAAATATCAAACGCGGACACTGGAGAATTCTTACAGATCTTGAGGTGAATACCCTAAAAATGTTATAATTTCTCCTTTTATAAAAATAAAAAAGCAACCGGATCGGTTGCTTTTTTTGTATTCTGACATTAATTTTGAAGAAATTTAGCCCAAAACGGTAACTGAATTTTCGAGCATTTCATAAATGGCATCACGCCCGTTATCTGGTTTCACGTTCACCGCTTTTGTTCCGTTAAAATGCAGACAGGTGATATATCCGTTCTGTACCGCATCAAGACAGGTAAATTTAACACCATAATCCAGTGGCAGCCCAACAATTTCCAGCAGCTGAATTTCGTGATATTTCAGGAAATCGTCCAAACCGGTTTTCACGAAATGATTGTTGTCCTGAAACGCGCTGTAACTGTCAAATTCGGCATTTTTTCCTTTCTGAATAATGTGGGTTACTTTGTCCCGGTTTAAATCCTGATGAAATTCTGCGCCGAAAGTTCCTTCAACACAGTGATCAGGCCACATAAACTGCGGAACATTGTTCAGAGAAATGGTTTCGCCCACTTTTTTGCCGTTGGAGGAGGCAAAACTCTTATGATCAGCCGGATGCCAATCCTGAGTAAGGACAATCTGGTCGTACTCATTTTTTTCCATTAAAAGATTTATATACGGAATTATACCGTTTGAACCGGGCACGGCCAGTGCACCGCCTTCGCAGAAATCATTCTGAACATCAACAATAATAAGGGCTTTTTTCATTTTTTAAATATTAATTTTGTAACAACTTTAGCAAATTCCACATCCGAAGTTGAAGTTTTATATTGTAAATTTACAGAACTGGGCTCAAATTTTCAGCCATAAATCTAAGTTCTGCCAAATCGTCTAAAGAAATGAAAAACATCGAACACAAAAAATATCCAATTGGAAAGTTCCACTATTCAGATCATGTCTCTGATGTGGAAATCGACAGATGCATCAGCGTTATTAAAAATTTTCCGTCAAAGCTGAAAAATCTTATAGAAAACTGGACGGATGAAATGCTGGATACCCAATACCGCGAAAAAGGTTGGACCGTGCGGCAGCTCATCAATCACCTTTCCGACAGCCATATGCAGAGTTTTTCCCGTTTTAAACTGGCTTTAACTGAAGATAATCCTACCATAAAAACGTATGATGAAGCGAAATGGGCTGAACTTCAGGACAGCATCAATATTCCGGTGAAACCCGCACTTTATCTCCTGACCGGATTGCACTACCGCTGGTTCCATCTTTTGAAAACTTTGACTAATAAAGAGTTTGATAGGACCTTCTTTCATCCCGAGCAGGATAAAACTGTCATTTTGAAAGAATATCTCACCTTCTTTGCCTGGCATTGTGACCATCATTTGCGCATATTGAAAATCTAAAAAAAGAGAAAGGCTGGAAATGAGAAAATCGCTTTTTCATCCGGAGGATCTGGAAGAAATAAAAGAAAGAATTAATAAAATTGCAGAAAATTCAGTGCCGAAATGGGGAAAGATGGAGCCTGCCCAAATGTTCAGACACTGCGATAAAATTCTACAGATCGCACTCGGCAAAATAATATTACCGAAAATAAATCCTTTGGTAAAATGGATTGGTGTCGCAACAAAAAAGGAAATGCATGTATTTAACAACGACATTCCGCCAAATATGCCGACTTTCACGGAGGTTACCGTTACAGAAAAGTGTAATTTTGAAAAATCAAAACAGGAACTGCTTTTCACGATCGATGAATTTATTGAAAATTCTGAAAAAAACGGTCTGCTTTACGAGCACGCGCTTTTCGGTAAAATGACCGTTGAAGAATGGGGCTTCCTGCAGTACAAACACCTTAACCATCATTTAAAACAATTTGGAGTATGAGCTTTTTAGATAAAATATTCGGCAGTTCAGAGGTTAAAGAACCCTCAGTAACCTTTTGGAAAAAACTGCATTCTGAGGAAGATTTGAACACCGCAGTTAAAGAGTCTTTTGAAAGAAAAGTCGCTATTTTCAAGCATTCCACGAGATGCTTCATCAGTAAAACGGTTCTGAAAAATTTTGAAAAAGAAATGGAAAACTCGCATCAGCCCTATTCTTATTATTTTCTGGATTTAATTGCGAACCGCGATTTGTCGGACAGAATTGCAGATGAACTCGATGTTGTGCATCAAAGTCCGCAGCTTATCGTTCTTGAAAACGGGAAAGCCATAAATAACGCTTCGCATCAAAGTATTTCTCTCGGTTTAATGTAGGATTTGATGGAAAATATTGAAACTTATTTATCTGAAATTCTCGAGATCCCAAAAGCAGCGGTAGCTGCGTGCGGTAATTTTTATGTCCCGAAAAAAGTTTCAAAGAATGAATTTCTCTTGCGTGAAGGCGAGGTTTGCAAAGAAACCTATTTTGTGGAAAAAGGCTTGCTGAGAATGTATTCCATCGATAAAAACGGGAAAGAACACATCATTCAGTTTGCGCCCGAAAAATGGCTGATTTCTGACCGCAGCTCCCTTTATTTTAACGAAAACTCAAAATATTATATTGAAGCAGTAGAAGATTCGGAGATTCTTTTACTGAAAAATGATTTTTTCAAGAATTTGGCGGTGGAATTTCCTCAAACTGCCGGAAACAACGATCTGCTTTTGCAGAAGCACATCAGAAATCTGCAGAACCGCCTCAATTCCCTTCTGGCCGAAACGGCTGAGGAAAGGTATATGAATTTTATAAAAATGTATCCTGAAATTATGCAGCGCGTCCCGCAATGGATGGTAGCGTCGTATCTCGGAATTACGCCGGAAAGTTTAAGCCGTGTGCGAAAAGAACTGGCGCGAAAGAATTTCCAGACTTCATAAAAAAAGGAACTCAATTGAGTTCCTTTCTGTTTAACCTAAATTACTTGCCTAAATAAGATTTCAGAATCTTGCTTCGGGTATTGTGTTTCAATCTTTTAATCGCTTTTTCCTTGATCTGGCGAACCCTTTCTCTGGTCAGGTCAAAAGTTTCACCGATTTCTTCCAGCGTCATCGGATGTTTTCCGTTCAGTCCGAAATAAAGGCGAACCAAATCAGCTTCTCTTGGCGTCAGCGTCTGTAAAGCTCTTTCAATTTCGATCTGTAGGGATTCCAGCATCAGATCTTTATCTGGACTCGGTGATTCTCCGGAACGCAGAACGTCGTATAAATTAGAATCTTCACCTTCCACAAGCGGCGCATCCATCGATAAATGTCGCCCGGAATTTTTCATTGATTCTTTAATATCTTCTTCGCTCATGTCCAGAACTTCGGCCAGCTCTTCCGGAGAAGGCGGTCTTTCGTTTTCCTGCTCGAGGTGAGCGTAAGCTTTGTTGATTTTATTAATGGAACCGATTTTATTCAGCGGAAGTCTAACAATTCTGGACTGTTCTGCCAAAGCCTGTAAAATCGACTGACGGATCCACCAAACAGCATAAGAAATAAACTTAAAACCTCTGGTTTCATCGTATCTTTTCGCGGCTTTCATCAGCCCAAGATTTCCTTCGTTGATGAGATCGGGCAATGAAAGTCCCTGATTCTGGTACTGTTTGGAAACAGAAACCACGAAACGGAGGTTGGCTTTAATCAGTTTTTCCAGCGCGACACGGTCGCCGGCACGGATTTTTTGCGCCAAATCTACTTCTTCGTCAGCGGTAATCAAATCCACTTTCCCGATTTCCTGCAAATATTTGTCTAATGATGCGGTTTCCCTGTTGGTAACCTGCTTGGTAATTTTTAACTGTCTCATGTAAGAAATTAGCCCGCTTTAAAGGACTGCATTATATTATACGACAGTAAACGGTAAAAGGTTACAAAGTTTTCTTTTTAAAAGATTAATTCTCACCTTTTTCTGCAAAACTGAAAATATTGCCGAGTTTTATTTTGGAATAGCCGTAGGATTTTATTTTTGAGGAATTCACCATGGCTTTTGCCAGAACGTATGTAGGTAAAGGCTTCTGATGCTCGAGCAGACCCAATCTGTTCGCAAATTTGATAATTTTTCCGCCCAAAACCTCGCCGGTTCTTTCGGAGTCGTTTCTTTCCAGCATTCCGGGACTGAAAATCGTAATTTTTTTAAAACGGAGCTCTTTTACAGCCTGTTCGAGTTCGCCTTTCATCCTCGAATAGAAAATTTTGGAATCGGGACTTGCACCATATGCCGAAACAAGCACATAATCTTCCACGTCATTTTCCTTCGCTGCTTTTGCAAAATTCAGCTGATATTCAAAATCCACTTTTCGCTGGGCTTCCTTGCTTCCGGCGTCTTTTAATGTTGTTCCGAGACACGAAAAGGCAACATCCCCTTTTATCAGATTTTTCCACTCATCCGGTTTTTCAAAATTTACAATATGAGTTTTCAGTTTTGGATTGGTGATATTCAAAGGCTTGCGGACGAAAACATCCACTTCCTCAAAATCAGGGTCTTTCAGAAGCTGTGCAACCAAATCTTTTCCGGTGGCGCCGGTTGCGCCGATGACGAGAGCTTTCATAATTGAGAGTTTTAGAAATGAAATAAGCCATTCATTTTTTTATAAAATTACTACATTTGTCTGAGAGTTGAAAAAATTGCCTGTACATTATGGATGCGAACGAAATTTTAGAATATTGCCATACAAAAAAAGCAGTTGAAGAGACTTTTCCCTTCGATAAGGAAACGCTTGTTCTGAAAGTCGGCGGAAAAATGTTTTTGCTGATTCCGCTTGAAAATCATCCATTAACGATTGCCGTGAAAACCGATCCGGAATGGAGTGAAGAACTGCGCGCAAAGCATCCTCAAATCACGGGAGCTTATCACATGAACAAAACGCACTGGAATTCGGTGGTGTGTGAAGGGTTGAAACGTGAATTGATTTTTAAGTTGATCGACCAGTCTTACGAATCGATCTTCAATTCTCTCACGAAGAAAAAAAGGGAAGAGCTCGTGAATTCTTAAAAAATGAAATTTTCTGTGAGTCTTTTATCCTCATCCAGTTTTTCAAGAGTTTCAAATTAATTTCTCCCGGAAGAAAATCCCGGAAGTTCACCAAAATCCCTTCACCCTAAATATTCATTTCGTCGGCCTTCAATAGAGAATACTTCGCTCGTATTCGATGCGTCGGCTGTTATTCAAATACACTTCAGGAAATATCATCTTTCTTCTTAAACAGAATGGAAGCAATAACTGATAGACTGATTATTCCAATTATAATTCCGAGTGACCAGAGAATAGGGAATTTTCCGCCAAACGCCTCATTGAGCCATACCATTTTGAGGCCGACGAATATTAATACCGAAGCAAGTCCGTATTTGATAAATCTGAATTTGTCCATTACTCCCGACAGCATAAAGTACATTGACCGCAGGCCTAAAATTGCAAAAACATTTGACGTGAAAACGATCAGTGGCTCCTTAGTTAATGCAAAAATTGCTGGTACCGAATCTACCGCAAAAATAATATCGCTTAATTCAAGAAAAATGAGTGCTAAAAATAAAGGCGTTACATACGTAAGACCCTCTTTTTTTATGAAGAATTTATCGCCTTCGATCGTAGGATGAACCCTGAACACTTTTTTCAGTAATTTTATAACGAAGTTATTTTCGAGATTTTGACTCCCTGTTCCGGCAAAAAACATTTTGATTCCGGTAAATAGAAGTAATACACCAAAGAAGATTACAATCCATTCATACTGCAATAAAACAGAGCCCAATGCAATAAAAATCATCCGAAACACCAAAGCACCCAGAATTCCCCAAAAAAGCACCCGATGCTGATAAATTTTGGGAATTCCGAAATAAGCAAAAACCACTGCAAACACAAATATATTATCTATAGCAAGCGACTTTTCTACTACGAAACCGGTTAAGAATTCAAATGCAGAAGTTTTTGCCTGCGCATCGGGATCGAAACCCGGAATTGATAGATACTGTTCGTCGGTTGAAAACCGGTAGCGTGCATACAAATAAAACAGAAAGTTGAAGATCAGCGCCAAACTTATCCAAACGCTTGTCCAGACAGATGCCTCTTTAAAACTGACTTCGTGCGATTTTTTGTGAAATACTCCTAAATCTAAAGCAAGAACCAAGAGTATGAATGCGGTAAATCCTACATAAAACCACCAATATTCGCTAAATGGGAAAAGGATCATTGTCGTTATTTTGAATTAATGTTTACACTGAATCAAATACTACGCCAAACAATAGTAATACTATTATTTATATGTATTAACCTATAAAAATTAATTCTGAATCCAATATTTAAATAGATTTACTATATTTATGCGCTATTAATTTAATTTTATGGAAGTGCAGATAAGTTTTAAGGTGAATGAATCCCTTTTTTTAAAAGATCCGGAAACCTCTGAAATAGGGAAATCTATCATTACGAATTCTATTGAACTCCTGTACGAAATAGGCTATGAAAATTTTACATTCAAAAAACTTTCAGAGCGCATTAATTCTACAGAAGCTACCGTTTACAGATATTTTTCAAACAAGCACAAAATGCTTCTGTATATCCTGAATTGGTATTGGAATTATGTATACTATCTGTCACAGATTTATCTGACCGGTATTGCCGAACCGGAGGAAAAAATTAAAATGATATTGAAATTAATCACCGATAACTATCGCGAAGAGACTGCCCCAAATGTTTATGACCTTAATAAATTGTATGCCATTGTTGTGAGTGAAAGCAGCAAAGTGTATTTGGTAAAGGATGTAGACCAAATTAACAGAGAAAAGGTTTTTAAGCCATATAAAGATCTGTGTGGTTACGTGGCCAAAATTATTTTGGAATACGCCCCTCATTATAAATTTCCCAAATCACTGGCAAGTACAGTAATTGAAACGGCTCACGATCAGCAGTTTTTTAAAATTCATCTGCCAAATTTAACAGACAGTACTAAAAAAGAAGATCAAAAATATGTTCTTAATTTCCTGGAAAACCTTCTGTTCGCAGCGTTGAATCAGAAAGAATAATTTTCTGTAAGACTTTTATCCTCGTTCAGTCTTTCAATGAGCTTTTCAAGACTTTCGAATTTGATTTCGTCGTGAAGGAAATCCCTGAAGTTCACAGATATTTCCTCTCCGTAAATGTCATCATTAAAATCCAGAATATAAACTTCTGTAGAAAGTGAATCTCCGTCTACAGTGGGATTTGTCCCGATGCTCAGCATGCCTTTGTATTTCCGGTTTTTTACAAAAACCTCTACAATATAAGCGCCTTTTTTCGGCAAAAGCTTCAGCGGATCCGGGGTAATATTGGCGGTTGGATAGCCAATGGTTCTGCCGATTTTTTTTCCGTCAATCACCCTTCCGGACACCGAATAAATATAGCCCAGCATTTCGTTGGCTTCTTTAACAATTCCAACTGCCAAAGCATTCCTGATTTGGGTGGAACTGATGTGTTTATCCTGAAAATCCACTGCTTCAACCTGTTCCACGTCAAAACCATATTCTGACGACATTTTTTGTAATAAACTGAAATCACCGCTCTTGTTTTTCCCGAAAGTGTGGTCGTAACCAACAATAAGATGTTTCACATTCAGTTTTTTTACCAGAATCTGTCGTACAAATTCTTCACCGTTCAGGTTTCTGAAAGCTTCATCAAATTCCTTTAAGAATAAGTGACGGATGCCGTTTTTTTGGAGCAGATAGGTTTTTTCGTCCAGCGTGTTGAGCAATTTCAGATCATCATTCGGATTGAAAATCGTTCTCGGGTGCGGCCAGAAGGTGAGTACCGCGGATTCCAGATTTTTCTTTTCCGAAATGGCATTCAGCTTCCGGATGATACTCTGATGCCCAAGATGAACGCCGTCGAACATTCCGATGGATAATGCCAAAGGTGTTTTTTCGTGGTAATCGGTGAAATTCTGGATGATTTTCAAGAGAAGAAATTTTGTGGTGCAAATATGATAAAAATCTTCTTTTTAAGCAATTGCAGATTTAACAAGTTTGCCTATATTTGCACTCAAGAAAAAATTTAGCAATGGCAAACCAAATTAAAGGAAAAATTTCTCAAATTATTGGTCCGGTAATCGACGTACTTTTTACAGATGTAGAAGAACTTCCGAGAATCTACGACGCACTGGAAATTACTAAACATAATGGCGAAAAAGTTGTTCTGGAAGTAGAACAGCACATCGGTGAAGATTCAGTAAGATGTATCGCAATGGACGCAACAGACGGACTTCAGAGAGGTCAGGAAGTGATCGCACAGGGTCAGCAAATTACCATGCCGATTGGTGAAGCCGTAAAAGGAAGATTATTTAATGTAGTAGGAGATGCCATCGACGGTATTCAGCAGGTTTCCAAAGAAGGAGGTTTGCCGATCCACAGAGAAGCACCTAAATTTGATCAGTTGTCCACTTCAGCCGAAGTTCTTTTTACAGGAATTAAAGTAATCGACCTTATTGAGCCTTATGCAAAAGGAGGAAAAATCGGTTTGTTCGGTGGAGCAGGGGTTGGTAAAACAGTATTGATTCAAGAACTGATCAACAATATCGCAAAAGGACACGGTGGTCTTTCGGTTTTTGCCGGTGTAGGTGAAAGAACGAGAGAAGGGAATGACCTTTTGAGAGAGATGTTGGAATCAGGAATTATTAAATATGGTGATGAGTTCATGCATTCCATGGAAAGTGGAGGATGGGATTTATCAAAAATAGATCTTGAGGAAATGAAAGAGTCAAAAGCAACTTTCGTTTTCGGACAAATGAACGAACCACCGGGAGCAAGAGCAAGAGTAGCGCTTTCAGGTCTTACGATTGCGGAATATTTCCGTGACGGTGACGGACAGGGACAGGGTAGAGATGTATTGTTCTTCGTTGATAACATTTTCCGTTTCACACAGGCGGGTTCTGAAGTATCTGCACTTTTGGGAAGGATGCCTTCTGCAGTAGGTTACCAACCGACTTTGGCCTCAGAAATGGGTGCGATGCAGGAAAGGATTACTTCCACCAAAAACGGTTCCATTACTTCTGTTCAGGCAGTTTACGTTCCTGCAGATGATTTAACGGATCCGGCTCCGGCAACTACATTTGCCCACCTTGATGCGACTACAGTATTGGACAGAAAAATTGCTTCATTAGGTATTTATCCGGCAGTAGATCCACTGGGATCCACTTCCAGAATCCTGACTCCGGAAATTTTAGGAGATGAACATTACGACTGTGCGCAGAGAGTAAAAGAAATTCTTCAGCGTTACAAAGCGCTTCAGGATATTATCGCCATCCTTGGTATGGAAGAACTTTCCGAAGAAGACAAATTGGTCGTGTACCGTGCGAGAAAAGTACAGAGATTCCTTTCTCAGCCTTTCCACGTTGCAGAACAGTTTACAGGTCTTAAAGGAGCTTTGGTTGATATTAAAGATACCATCAAAGGTTTCAACATGATCATCGACGGAGAACTTGACCATATTCCTGAATCTGCTTTCAACCTAAAAGGAACCATTGAAGAGGCAATTGAGGCAGGAGAAAAATTATTGGCAGAAAACGCTTAATTAGACACAAGGTAGAAGAGTTCAGACAGGACTTGAATGTCTGAAATTTGAAATCGGACATCTTTAAATCTAAAAAAATGAATATAAAAATTTTAACTCCGGAATTTGTGGTTTTTGAAGGTGAAGTAAAATCAGTACTGCTTCCCGGAAAAAACGGTGATTTCCATATCATGAAAGACCACGCCGCAATAGTGGCTTCGCTGATTGGTGGAAACGTAAGAGTTTTTACAAATGAGATTGGAGAGAACTATGCAAAACATTTCACGAAAGAAAACGAAAAAGAAAGCGTATTTTCTTTCGCCGTGAAAAGCGGAGTGATTGAATTCAATAACAATAAAGGAATTATTCTCGCAGAATAAAGACTTTTAACATCATAAAAATCCTGTCTTTGCATAAAAGGCAGGATTTTTCATTACAAATTCGCCCGCAATTTTAATCTCTTTCAAAAAACTTACCTTTGCTTTCTGAATGAATAAAGAGGACATTTTACTGCTCATTGATCTGGCTAAAAACAAGGACCAGAAAGCCCAGACCAAGCTCATCAATTCCTTTTGGGTAGAGGTGTTCAGCTTTGTGCTGAAAAAAGTTCAGGATGAAAATGCAGCCGATGAAATTACCGTTTCGGTGTTTTCGAAAGTCCTTGCAAAACTTGACCTTTTCGATCCTAATTTTCAGTTTAAAACCTGGATTTTGACGATTGCACAGAATTCCGTCATCGATTACTGGCGGAAAAAATCCCGGCAGAATGAAGATTCAACCGATAACTTTGACAATTTTAAAAATCAGTTTGCCCGCTCTCCTGAAGAACTTTTGATTTCAGAAGAAGACCAGAAGCAGATCATCACCGTTATCGAAAGTCTCGACACCAATTATCAGGATATCCTGCGTCTGCGCTTTTTCGAGGAAAAAAGCATCAAAGAAATTGCCGAAGAACTGCATATTTCCGTTGCCAACACGAAAGTGAGGATCATGCGCGCCAAAAAAGTACTTGCAGAGCTGCTTAAGCACAATGATTTTGATGAGTAAACGCTCAATTCATTTTATCGATCTTCAGGTTTTTTAAAAACTAAATAACCGTTATGGTCACTAACAATCTTATTCGTATTTTTGAGGTTGAATTTCTTGAATTTTTGAAGAAATTTTAACTCAGACCTTGCTTTTTAATAAAATGGAAAATTTAACCAACACCACCATCCAAAAACCGAAATGGATCCGCGTGAAACTTCCTACTGGGAAAAATTACCGCGAACTCCGCACTTTGGTGGATAAATATAAACTCAACACGATCTGCCAAAGCGGCAGCTGCCCGAATATGGGCGAATGTTGGGGTGAAGGAACGGCAACGTTCATGATTTTGGGGAACATCTGTACCCGGAGCTGTGGTTTTTGTGGCGTAAAAACCGGAAAACCGCTCGATGTTAACTGGGATGAACCCGAAAAAGTGGCCCGTTCCATAAAATTAATGAAAATTAAACACGCGGTTCTGACTTCTGTTGACCGGGATGACCTGAAAGATATGGGCTCGATTCTTTGGGCTGAAACCGTGAATGCCGTTCGTAGAATTTCTCCGGGAACAACCATGGAAACGCTGATTCCGGATTTTCAGGGAATAACGAAACACATCGACCGGCTTATTCAGGTTTCGCCGGAAGTGATTTCCCACAATATGGAAACAGTGAAACGATTGACGCGGGAAGTGAGAATTCAGGCGAAATACGAAAGAAGCCTGGAAGTATTAAGATACATGAAAGAAGCTGGGCAAAACCGTACAAAAACAGGACTGATGCTCGGATTGGGAGAAGAAAGAGATGAAGTTTTCCAGACCATCGAAGATATCAGAAATGCGAATGTAGATGTGATCACGATCGGGCAGTACCTTCAGCCCACCAAAAAGCATTTGCCGGTAAAGAAATTCATTACGCCGGAAGAATTTGATGAATTTGGAGATTTTGCCAGAAGTTTGGGCTTCAGACATGTAGAAAGTTCACCGCTTGTCAGAAGTTCTTATCACGCAGAGAAACATATTCATTAAAAAAATGCGCTTCTGAAACACCATTTTTCAATTATTTTAAAAACATTAAAATGCAAAAATTATTCATACTCCTCGTTTCAGCCGGAATTTTATTTCAGAGCTGCACGAATCAAAAAAGTGAAGTTCCACAGTCAAAAACCCAAAATCCTATGGAAAGAAACATTTACAGTTTCAAATTTGAAGGTCTGGATGGCAAAGAGATCAATTTCGCCGATTTCAAAGGCAAAAAAATTCTCATTGTAAACACCGCTTCCGAGTGTGGCTTCACGCCGCAGTATGCCGATCTGGAGCAGCTTTCAAAAGAATATAAAGATAAATTGGTAGTCGTTGGTTTTCCTGCCAATAATTTTGGCGGTCAGGAACCCGGAACAAACGAGGAAATCGGAGCTTTCTGCCAGAAAAACTTCGGCGTTACTTTTCCGATGGCAGCGAAAGTCTCTGTTAAAGGAGATGATACCGCGCCGATTTTTAAATTTCTGACAGAAAAAGAACAGAACGGCGTTAAAAACACTTCGATCATGTGGAATTTCACCAAATTCCTTCTTGATGAAAACGGCCGCCTCATCGATTCATTTGTCAGCACAACGAAACCTACGAGCGAATCCATCACCAAATATTTAAAATAGAAAAAGGCCTCAGATTGAGGCTTTTTTTTGTTTGAATAATACGCACATCAGTTGTCAAACTTCACTGAAGTTAATCCTGATACGCTTCACGTTTGAGTAAAAAATTTGCGTAATTTTGCAAAATTCTGAAAACTGATTTCAGGAAAATTAAAATGAACAACGACAAAGAATATATAGAAATTTACGGCGCGCGAGAGCATAACCTTAAGAATATTAACGTAAAAATCCCCCGAAATGAGCTGGTGGTCATCACCGGACTGTCGGGCAGCGGAAAATCTTCCCTCGCTTTCGATACCATTTTTGCGGAAGGGCAAAGAAGGTACATTGAAACTTTTTCGGCTTATGCAAGACAGTTTTTAGGCGGACTCGAAAGGCCGGATGTCGATAAAATCGACGGACTTTCTCCCGTTATCGCCATCGAACAGAAAACCACCAACAAAAATCCGCGTTCCACGGTAGGTACGGTGACTGAGCTGTATGATTACCTTCGTTTGCTATTTGCGCGGGTTTCTGATGCATATTCATTCAGTTCCGGAAAAAAACTCGTCAGTTATACTGAAGATCAGATCATCAACGTGATCAAAGAAAATTACAGAGGCGAAAAAGTCATGCTGATGGCTCCTGTTATCCGTTCACGGAAAGGCCATTACCACGAACTTTTTATTCAGATGGCCAAAAAAGGCTACGGTCAGGCGAGAATCGACGGTGAACTGCAGGATATTGAATACGACCTGAAACTCGACCGCTACAAAACCCATGATATCGATATCGTAATCGACCGCTGGATTATTGGTGAAAACGCCTCGGAAACCCGGATGGAAAAATCGCTCCACACCGCCATGCAGATGGGCGAGGGAACGGTTGGAATCCAGAAACTGGGAAGCGACAGTATTGAATATTTTTCTAAAAATCTCATGGATGCCGAAAGCGGTCATTCCCTCGCTTTGCCTGAACCGAACACTTTTTCCTTCAATTCACCGAAAGGAAGCTGCCCGCACTGTAAAGGTCTCGGAACCATCAAAAAAGTGAATACCGATTACTTTGTCGAGAATCCTAAACTTTCCATTAACCAGGGCGGTTTACTGCCTTTGGAAGACATTAAATCCAACAAATGGATTTTGGGCCAGATCAAGAATATTCTGGAGATTTTTGGCCTCGGACTGACCACTGCTTTTAAGGAAATCCCCGCTGAAGCACTCGATTATATTTACAACGGCTGTCATAAAGAATTCAATAAAGATTTAAAGTACGCCGGTATTACGAAGAAAATCAAAGTCAACTTCGATGGATTGGTGCCGATTATCAATGAAATGATCGACGATAAAGAGAGTTACGACGCTATTCTGCTCGAAAGACATTTTACGACCGAAGAAACCTGCCCCGAATGTAAAGGAACGCGGCTGCAGTCCTCAAGTTTAAGTTTCAAAATCGACGGTAAAAATATTGCGGAAATCAATGCATTGCCGTTGCTGGATCTAATGGACTGGCTGAATGATGTGGAAGATACATTCAGCGAAAAAAACAAAATTATCGCTCACGAAATCCTGAAGGAAATCAAGACACGACTTCAGTTCCTGCTTGATGTCGGCCTCGATTACCTGAGTTTAAGCAGAAGTTCGCGCACCCTTTCAGGGGGTGAATCTCAGCGGATCCGTCTGGCGACTCAGATCGGATCGCAACTCGTGAATGTGCTGTATATTTTAGATGAGCCATCCATCGGGCTGCATCAAAGAGACAACGAAAGACTTATAAAATCGTTGAAAAATTTGCGCGACATCGGGAATTCTGTTATTGTGGTTGAACACGATAAAGACATGATTCTGGAAGCCGATGAAGTGATCGATATCGGGCCGCGGGCCGGAAAATTCGGTGGCGAAATCCTTTGGCAGGGTAAACCGGAAGACCTTTTGAAAGCGGATACGGTAACCGCAGATTATATGACGGGCAAAAGAAGAATCGAAATCCCGGAAAAAAGACGCGAAGGCAACGGAAAATCTATTTTACTGAAAGGCGCTACCGGTAATAACCTCAAAAATGTAAATGTTGAAATCCCGCTTGGGAAACTTGTGGTCGTAACCGGAATTTCGGGAAGCGGAAAATCTTCGCTCATCAACGGTACGTTATACCCGATTCTGAACCGTCATTTTTACCGAAGCGTTCAGGATCCATTACCGTATAAAAAAATTGAGGGAATCGATAATATCGACAAAATTGTGGATGTAGATCAGACTCCAATCGGCAGAACTCCACGTTCCAATCCTGCGACTTACACGGGAATGTTTACTGACATCCGGAATCTATTCGCCGAACTTCCTGAATCAAAAATCCGTGGTTACAAAGCCGGAAGATTTTCTTTCAATGTTAAAGGCGGCAGATGCGAAACCTGTCAGGGAGGTGGTTTGAAAGTGATTGAAATGAATTTCCTTCCTGATGTTTATGTACACTGCGAAACCTGCAACGGGAAACGTTTCAACCGCGAAACCCTGGAAGTGCGTTATAAAGGAAAATCAATTTCTGATGTTCTGGAAATGACGATTGATGAAGCTACGGAATTTTTCCAGCCGATTCCGAAGATTTTTGCGAAAGTAAAAACCCTTCAGGATGTCGGTTTAGGTTACATAACAATGGGGCAGCAGTCTACAACGCTTTCGGGCGGCGAGGCGCAGCGCATAAAACTGGCTTCGGAATTGGCAAAAAGACAAACCGGAAATACTTTGTATATTCTGGATGAGCCCACGACGGGATTGCACTTTGAGGATGTCAAGATTTTAATGGATGCCATCAACAAACTCGTTGATTTGGGAAATTCTTTCATTATTATTGAACATAATCTCGACGTCATCAAACTGGCAGATCATATTATTGATGTCGGTATGGAAGGCGGGAACAAGGGTGGGGAAATCATCGCAAAAGGAACTCCGGAAGAAGTTGCGAGATCAAAAAAATCGCTGACTGCAAAATATCTGAAAAGAGAACTGGAAGTATAGTTTTCAGGAACATGTCATATAAATATCACCAAAAATGAATTACGAAATCCGTGAAATGCTTCCGGCCGACGGCGAAAAAGTCATTGAAATCTTTGAACAGGGAATTGCCGGTGGGAATGCCACCTTCGATAAAGATGCACCGAGTTGGGAATCCTGGGATCAGAAATTTTTCAATATCTGCCGCTTTGTACTTGAGACTGAAGATGAGGAAATTGTAGGTTGGGCCGCTCTGCAGCCCGTCAGTAAACGGGAGTGCTTCAAAGGCGTTGCAGAAGTAAGCATTTATTTGGCCGATTCGGCGCAGGGAAAAGGCCTGGGTTCAATGCTGCTTCAGAAATTGATCTTGGCCAGCGAAGAACATGGATTCTGGACCCTGCAAGCAGGAATTTTTCCGGAAAATCAGCCGAGTATTGCGGTACATAAAAAACTTGGTTTCCGTGTGGTCGGGAACCGTGAAAAATTCGCACAGATGAAAGGAATCTGGCGCGATGTGGTATTGCTGGAAAGACGGAGCACAGTGGTTGGAATTTAAGTTGGTGAATTTCTTTTTTCAGGTTTGGCATCAAGATTGAGATGACTGAAGTCAATCTTTAAATTTGAAAAAATGAAAAACTTAAAAAAAATATTCTTGGGAGCGGGTTTGGCCGTTACAATGATATCATGTGGCGCGGTGAATGATGCTTACGGAAACAATAATTCCAATCAGTATCCGACCAATAACGGAACAGTTTACAGATCTCCGGATGGAACGGTTTACAGGCAGGGCGACGTTTATACAGACCGTAACGGAAATGTTTACCAGAATGGCCGGATGATCAGAACTCAGACTTCAGGCGTCTATGGAAGAAACGATAATGCCAGAAGACTTCCTCCGGGACAGGCTAAAAAAGTATACGGCGGAAGAGCGAAAGATTATGCGCCCGGACAGATGAAAAAGCATCGTGATCACGATGATGATGACAGACACGAACACGATAAAAAACACAAATCAAAAAAACACAAAAAATAATTGAAGGGCGGAAAATTTTTCCGCCTTTTTTATTTTAAAAATTGGAGTTAATGGGATTCAGCAGGGTATCAAAAATGAGTACATCGCCGCCGAATTTCGCGTCCAATTCTTCAGCAATATTTTTAAGGTCATTTTCAAGGAAATTTCTACGATTTTCATCTTCACCAAAGACAAGAAGAAGATTGGTGTTCCTGCCTTCCGAAATCATATCGGTTTCCACTTCCGAAAGCAGATATTTTTTTACATCGGGAAGGCTTTCTGCCATCCGTACCATGTCATTTTGCACAAAATTTTCCCATTCCGTCCCTATGTTTGATGTAGAGTGAAATGTGAGGCTTAAAACTTTCATTTTCTGTACTGTTTTTTATGATTATTGTGGATAAATGGAGGGGCAAAAATCGGTATTTTTTTTGTAAATTAGCCCGTTATTAAGATTGGAAATTAAAGATAATACAGGCCGTAAATTAACTGTCTGATTTTCATTTTATTAAAAAATATTTATGCAAAAAGAAGGAGAAAGGTTAATCCCTATCAACATTGTTGATGAAATGAAAAGCTCTTATATCGATTATTCGATGTCGGTTATTGTTTCCAGAGCATTGCCTGATGTAAGAGATGGTTTGAAACCCGTTCACAGAAGAGTTCTTTACGGAATGTACAACCTGAACGTATTTTCAAACAGAAAACATTTAAAATCCGCGAGAATTGTCGGTGACGTTCTCGGTAAATATCACCCACACGGCGATTCATCCGTTTACGATGCAATGGTGCGTATGGCACAGCCGTGGAGTTTGCGTTATCCTTTGGTTGACGGGCAGGGTAACTTCGGTTCCATGGATGGCGATCCGCCTGCAGCAATGCGTTACACCGAAGCAAGACTTAAAAAGATTTCTGATGAAATTCTTTCTGACCTTGATAAAGACACCGTAGATTTTCAGAATAACTTTGATGATTCCATGACGGAGCCATCCGTAATGCCTACAAAAATCCCGAATCTCCTTGTGAACGGAACATCCGGAATCGCAGTTGGTATGGCGACGAATATGGCTCCTCACAATCTTTCTGAGAGCATTGATGCCATTGTGGCATATGTAGAAAATAAGGAAATCACGATTGATGAGCTGATGAAGTACATCATTGCGCCAGATTTCCCGACAGGAGGAATTATTTATGGTTACGACGGAGTTCGCGACGCCTTCCACACAGGAAGAGGAAGAATCGTACTTCGTGCAAAAGTAAACTTCGAGGAAATCGGCAACAGAAATGCCATCATTATTACGGAAATTCCGTATCAGGTAAACAAGGCGGAAATGATCGCCCGTACTGCAGAACTCGTAAAAGACGAAAAAATCCCGGGCATCTATGAAATCCGTGATGAATCTGACCGTCAGGGTCTGAGAATCGTTTATGAACTCAAAAACGACGCGATCCCGAATGTTGTCCTGAACATGCTGTACAAATATACTTCGCTTCAGACTTCTTTCAGCGTTAACAACATTGCACTGGTAAAAGGAAGGCCGCAACAGCTGAATCTGAAGGATCTAATCCATCATTTTGTAGATCACCGTCATGAAGTGATCATCAGAAGAACCGAATACGAGCTTAAAAAAGCCAAGGAAAGAGCCCATATTCTGGAAGGTTTCATGAAAGTGATCGGCACGCAGGATGATCTTGATAAAGCCATTTACATCATCCGTCACAGCGCCAATCCTGCAGAAGCTAAAGAAGGTTTGATGAAGGAATTCGAACTTTCCGACATTCAGGCGCAGGCGATTTTGGATCTGAGACTTGCCCGACTGACCGGAATGGAGTTGGATAAGATCCGTGCTGAGTACGAGGAAATCATGAATTTCATTAAAGACATGGAAGACATCCTTTCCAATGAAGGAAGAAGATATGAGATCATTAAAACCGAACTTCTTGAAGTAAAGGAAAGATACGGTGACGAAAGACGTTCTGAAATTGACTATTCAGGAGGAGAAATGTCTATCGAAGACTTAATTCCGGATGAAAAAGTGGTGCTTACAATTTCCCACGCCGGTTATATCAAAAGAACATCGCTTTCAGAATACAAAGTTCAGAGCAGAGGTGGAGTAGGAAACCGCGCCGCAACTACGAGGGACGAAGATTTCCTCGAATATATCGTTGCTGCAACCAACCACCAGTACATGCTCTTTTTTACAGAAAAAGGGAAATGTTTCTGGCTGAGGGTATTTGAAATTCCTGAAGGTTCCAAAACTTCAAAAGGAAGAGCGGTTCAGAACCTGATCAATATTGAGCCGGATGATAAAATCAAGGCGTATATCAGAACCAATGATTTAAAGGATACTGAATATATTAATAAGATGAACGTGGTGATGATCACCAAGAACGGGACCATCAAGAAAACTTCACTTGAGGCATATTCAAGACCGAGAACAAACGGGGTGAATGCCATCGAAATCAGAGATAATGACCAGCTTTTAGGCGCCAGATTAACCAGCGGAGATTCCGAGATCATGATCGCTACCAAAAACGGAAAATGTATCCGTTTCCCGGAAGAAAAAGCAAGAGCGGTCGGAAGAGGCTCTATTGGAGTTCGCGGAATTTCTCTGGAAGACAGCGATGAAGTAATTGGAATGATTGTTGTGAACGATGTGGAGAATGAAACCGTTTTGGTGGTTTCTGAAAGAGGTTATGGAAAACGTACCGCTGTAGAGGATTACCGCGTTACCAATCGTGGTGGAAAAGGGGTAATTACATTAAATATTACCGAAAAAACCGGAAATCTTATTGCCATTCAGAATGTAACCGATGAAGACGGTCTTATGATCATTAACAAATCGGGAGTGGCCATCAGAATGGGAATGAATGAAATGCGAGTGATGGGCAGAAATACTCAGGGCGTAAAGGTCATCAACCTTAAAAACAATGATTCCATTGCAGCCATTGCCAAAGTGGAAATGGATAAAGATGTTGTTGAAGAAGAGTTTGATGATGAATCTGCAGAACTTCCCGGCGCCGTAGATTTAGCAGTTCCAGAATTCGAAAGCACACCGCAAACCGGTGATAATGCAATAAGCAATATGGGCGATTCTGAAGTTTTGAAAAAAATTGAGGACGAAGAAGCCAAAGAAAATAAAAAATCAGAGGAAGAAGAAGACTCTGAAGAATAATTTTAATCAAATTAAAGTTTAAATATTATGAAAAAAATATTTTTAAGCATGGCAATGGTTTCAGTAACCTTTGCATTTGCACAGAAAAAAGAAATCGCAGCAGCTGTCAAAGCCATCGAAACCGGTGACATGAGCACTGCAACTTCGCAGATTTCGGCAGCGGAGTCTGCATTGGGAGGTAAAACCCAGCTTTTGGAGCCAGCGGTTCTGGAACAGTATTATTATGCTAAAGGATTATCATTGATAAAATCCGGAAAAAATACAGAAGGCGCAGCATATTTGGCCAAAATGACTGATTTGGGAAAATCCAAAATTTATACTGGTAAAGACAGTGATAAAAGCAAAGTGTATTTCGTAGGAAAAGCAGCTGCGGATCAATCTGGAATTCAAGGACTTAAAGAAGAAGTCTATGTTCCAACACTTTTGGGAAAAATTGGCGCTGTCATTAATCCCTTGCTTCAATCGGGCAACAAAAGTGCCATGGATTTTTACACCGCTAAAAACTATTCTGCGGCCGCACCGAAATTTTTGGAAGTGTATAATCTGCTTAAAGCCAGCGGACAGAATAATGACCAATATCTTTATTACGCCGGGTTAAATTATGCATTGGCGGAGCAAAAACCAGAAGCGATCGAGATTTATAATCAGCTCATCGGCTCCGGATATAATGGAGTCATGACTTCTTATATTGCAAAGAACAAAAAAACCGGTGAGTCAGAAACTTTAGATAAATCCAGTTGGGAATTACTCAAGAAAAGTGCTGATTACTCCGATTTCAAAACAGAAACTACCCCAAGCATAGAAGCGGAACTTTATGAAACCAATGCTGCACTTCTAATTGAAGCAGGCAGAGTGGAGGAAGCTTTGACTTTGCTTGACAAAGGATTGCAAAAATTCCCTTCAAATTCAAAACTTGCGGAACTTCAGGGGAATGCCTATTTTAAATCCGGGAAAACCAATGAATTTGTAAACAATTTAAAGGGACAACTGGCAAAAAAACCCAATGATGCTACAAATTGGTATAATCTGGGGGTTCTACAGAGTAAGGATCCTTCATCTGTTTCAGATGCTGTAAATTCTTATAAAAAAGCCATAGAACTCAAGCCGGATTTTGCACAGGCCTACCAGAATCTTACTTATTTGGTACTAGGGGATGATACAAAAGCAATTGAGGAATATAATGCTGCAAAGAAAAGCGGTAAAATAGACCTTGCCAACAAGATCTTGGATGCGAGGAGAAAAAGATTTGCCGAAAGTTTGCCATATGCAGAAAAATGGTATCAATATGATCCTAATATTGATGCGGTAACATTACTGAAGGGCCTTTACCTGTCAACTAAAAATGATGCTAAATTCCAGGAGTTTAAAGCAAAAGAAGACGCTATGAAAGCTTCAGGAAAATAAACTCATTGACTGTCATTATCAAAGCAGGGCGTTAGTCCTGCTTTTTTATTTATTCACCAGTAGTTTTTCGCACACCATCTTACTCAAAATTTCCTTTTTCTTGTTGATTCTTACACTCATCGACTGATCAAATTTTTCAATATTCAAAACTTCGATAGCCGTTCCCAAGACCAGATTTTTATCATTCAGATAGTTCAGGAAATCGTGACTTGAAATGGTGACCGATGCAAATGTAACCCTTTCACCGGTTTTGCAGGCGCTGAGTTTCTGCAGATCCTGTGCAATTATGCAGCCGTCTTTGTCGGGAATAGGCTCCCCATGCGGATCGAGCTTTGGATAATTCAGGATCTCATCCATTTTATCAAAAAATATTTCAGACTGTAAATGTTCGAGCTGTTCCGCGATTTCGTGAACGTTTTCCCAACCGAAATTCATCTTTTCCACCAGAAACATTTCCGTAAGGCGGTGTTTTCTAACCACCAATGCTGCTTCTTTCATTCCTGTATCGGTAATTTTAAGAGGTTTGTAACTCTCATAGACGATCCATTTTTTTTCTGCAAATTTCTTCATCATGCTGTTTACACTGGGCATTTTAACATTTAAAAACTTGCTCAGATCATTGATGGTCACTAGATTTTCTTCATCAGTTAGATGAAAAATGGCCTTCAGATAGTTTTCTTCAGTGAGAGAAATCATGAGTTAGATTGTATTTACTGCAAATCTAACAAATTTTCTGTCTTTAAAAAAAAGTAAATTTTTAATGTTCGGCTCATTTTATAGTAAATAAAATGTTAAATTTGGTTAAATAAAAAAACAAATCCATGAAAACACTTCTAAGTCTTGTTTTGTTTCTCTTTTTAACACCGTTTCAGGCGCAGTTAAAAAATATAGAAATTGTAGATTTTTATCACTGGACTGCCAATGACGGCATTTATTATGAATTTATGGTGGCTGCGGAACAAAGTGCAGCGACAAAAAATCCTGCAGTGATTAGGGTTCGGTATTCTACCGACGGTGGGGTTTCCTACAAGATTGTTAGTTTTGATGCTACTCTGAGGTGGGAACGTGACAAAACCGATGAAGATATTATGATTGCTTATTTCGATGCCGCAGCAACTGCCAAAATTCTAAAGGGAACCGGCGGCTATACACCGGATAATTTTATCCTTTATTATGATGTGAGCAATGAAAGTTTTGTAAGAGGCTACCAAGCCGACCATACAGAAATGGCAAAAAGCGACGTGGATTATGCCAAAGTATTTCCCACCAATTACAGCAATTCAGATGATTTACGGAATTTAATCCGGCTTTTTTATACTTCATCCGATCCGCTTTATCGTGATTTGATGACTTATACCGCGAAATTCGACTGATAAATTCTGATTTTAATACAGAAAGAGCATCCTTTTGGGATGCTCTTTTTTTTATGGTTAACCGAAGTTATCTATTGACAAACTTTTTCTCGAAATCTGCACAGTCTGTAGCTTTCAGCGTATGACCGTTTTCATATTTTATTGTCGAAGGATTACTGTAAACCGCATCGTTGCCTTCCGTTTTCTGATCACCGATTCCTTCCAGCAGATTACCATCTTTTCGCAGGAAATAAATCTCCCGGTTGGAAGTCATTCCTTCAGATTGAAAGGTGTAAAATAACTTAAGGGTATCACCGTTCTGACTTCCGGCAACATCGCCAAATGAACTGTCTTTTTCAAAGTTTTTATACCTCAATTTACCGGTGATTGTTCCCAGATTATCATCGATCGACAGAAATACAGAATCCTTACCAACGGCACTCACATAACAGGATTGACGGGTTGAAGACTCCATCGGTTCATTGGTTTCCGGCACCACAACAGAGTCGGGTGGAGTGGTAGCTGTATTGATCTTTTCCGTAGATTTTTTTTCACACGCAAGGGTTGCCATTAAAAGCGCGGCTGCAACAATATAATTCTTCATAGGTAAAAATTTAGTATTTAAAGATATTAAAAAATTATCGAACCATTGAAAGGCGGTTATTATGTTAAGTTTAAATATTGCCATGGATTTTATTGCTGAGAACTTTTGCATTGAGATCTGCCAACATTTCAATTTTCAATAATTGTTTTTACAGTTGATTTTTCTGAGGGTTGCAAGGCAAAGTTTTCCTGACGATTACTTAAATATTTTGCGTTGAGTTCAACTGACTTTAATTAAACTGTGTAGATATTTTGAGCAGAAATTTTTGCTGAGCTTCAACAGAAACTTAATAATAAATCAAAATTTTTAATTATAGTAAACTTCAAGAAGTTTTTAACGAAGGTAAACGCTTTTCTGAATTTCTAATCGCTGAGAATCGGCCCCAGGATTTTCTTTGAAGAAAAGGTATAGAATTAACAACCGTTTAAGGAGCATTGATTACGATATTTCGGGCGTGAAGAATATACAATTAACGCTAATACCAATACTTTAAAATGTCCTATAATTTATATTATGTTAAATTGAAAATATTTCAGCTTTCTTTAATTGAATTAAACCTCCAATGTCGATAAAAGCAATCAAACTGGATATTTGAGATTATTCTAATACATTTTCATTGCCGAAACCGGAATCTATTTTATCTTAAATTCCAGTTTCACATTGAAGAATCTGCCTGTTAAACGCACCGGAACCGGATAAATGTAATTCGTGTTCACATCGGTGATCCATTGGTTAGCGACCGTATTGTTGATGTTGAACGCATTGAAAACCTGAACGCCTAAAGTAAGTTCCTCAAAACTTTCCCAGAAACCCCAGGCCTGATTTTTTTCTTTCGGATCGATGAATACATAAGAGAGTCCGAGATCAACTCTTTTATAAGAAGGCAGATTTCTGCGGAATTCATATGGATCACTGAAAATTGGTGCTCCGTTCGGTAATCCCATTCCGTAAGTTCCTGTAAGATTTACCCGCATTTTCGGGAATCTTGGCATATAATCCTGGTAAAAAAGGGCAAACCTGAAGCGTTGGTCAGTCGGACGAGGAAGTTCTCCTCGGCCGTCAATGTTTTCAAAAACTCGAGCATAACTCGCTGAAAGCCATGAATCAATTCCCGGAACAAATTCTCCGAAAAGTCTGGTGTCAATACCGTATGCATAACCTTCTGAATTGTTTTTTCCTGTATAACGGACTCTTACATTATCCATATAATAAGGAATCAGATGATCCATCTTTTTATAATACGCTTCGGTAGTCAGTTTAAACGGCCTGTCATACATGAAAAATTCATAATCATTGGCCAGAATCATCTGAATTGAACGCTGAGAAATAATATTTGGGTTAAAATTCCCGTCGAGATCTTTAATTTCCTTGTAGAAAGGTGCCTGATAATAAACTCCGCCGGACAAACGGAACAGCATGTCTGCCTTCCAGTCAGGTTTCAGTGCGAACTGCGCACGCGGAGAAAAAATGGTTTCATCATTAAAATCCCAGTGCGAAACCCGTGCTCCTGCATTTACAAAAGCTTTGGTAGTTCCGAGGAAAAATTTTGTTGAATATTGTGCGTATGCAGAAATTCTGGTGGGTTCAATATGATTTTTCCCGGAAATGGAATAATAAAGATCCAGCGCCGAAGGATCAAGCGTTCCCGGATTCACAAAATCTCTCGGTGTACTGTAACCGATGGAATCTACGAGCTTCCATTCGTTGGTGAAATCCTGTAGATTTTCTTTTTCATATTTGAAGCCAACCTCAATATCGGTATTAATATTCGGCGAAAATCGGGTTTTAAACTGTGCGCCATAGGTTTTTACCTGTAAATCGTTTCTGGCGTGTTCAATCTGTCCGCCAACATCATAAGACGTAATCGGATCACCGGTGATCGGATCAAAAGTCTGCAGAAGATATGCGGAAGCAATGGAATAATATTCTCGTTCACGGTTCTGATACGCGAAACTGTCCAGCGTAAACCTCCATTTATCACTCGGTTTATAGTTCATGGAGAAGGTTCCCATCATGTTTTTGTACTTGTCTTCCTCCTTTCCGTCGTAATAAACAGTCAGTGTAAGCGGCGTAAGCAGTGAACCGAAATCAACTTCCTTCTGTTTCGGAATCATATCATACGCGTTGTCCGAGTAATAGCCAATGAATGACAGAGAGAATTTCGGTGTAATGTGATAATTGATATAGGACTGAAAATCCATATACTTTGGATTAAAGTCAGTATCCTCTTTCAGCGTGTTTAAAACGAGATTAGTATTCCGGTAGCGTGCCGAAAAAAGCGCATTTACTTTCTTATTGTCGGTGCCAAAACCCGCTGTCAGCCTCCCTCCTATTAAACTGGCTTCGCCTGAAAGTTCAAATTTTTCTGGTTGACGGTAATAAATATTCAGTGCTGAAGACATTTTGTCTCCGTATTTGGCTTCGAAACCACCGGCTGAAAAATTCACCGTAGAAACCATATCGGGATTGATGATGCTCATCCCTTCCTGCATGGAATTTCTGATCAGAAATGGCCGGTAAATCTCAATATCGTTGATGTAAATCAGGTTTTCATCATAATTTCCGCCGCGAACCATATATTGGGAAGAAAGTTCGGTATTGGAATTCACCGAAGGCAAAGTTTTAATAAGCCCTTCAATTCCCCCCGAAAGCGATGCAACATTTTTGGCGTCTTTTGCCGAAATGCTTACCGCAGTAAGATCGTTGCTGCGTGGGCTGCCTTTTTTCTGAAACACCACTTCCTGGATGTCTGAAGTTCTCACCGAATCATTTTGGGAGAATAGCATGGCCGGAAGTAATAAAGCCGGAAAATATATAAATTTTTTCAACCTGAAAATTTTAGAGCTAAATGTAAGAAAATTTTGGATTATAAAATCGCTTCGCGGATTCTGGTCAGTTTCTGGAGCAGATCTTCGAGTTTATCCAGCTGCAGCATGTTTGCCCCGTCTGAAAGCGCGCAGCTTGGATCCGGATGGGTTTCAATGAAAAGTCCGTCTGCTCCTACCGCAATTCCGGCTTTGGCAATGGTTTCAATGAGTTCCGGTCGCCCGCCTGTCACGCCGGAATTTTGGTTGGGCTGCTGCAGCGAATGCGTAACATCCAAAATAACCGGAGCGTAATTCCGCATCGTTGGGATTCCTCTGAAATCCACAACCAAATCGGTATAACCGAAGGAATTTCCGCGTTCAATAATCGCAGTTTTTATATTTCCGGAATCATGGACTTTTTCAACAGCAAACTTCATCGATTCGGGAGAAAGAAACTGGCCCTTTTTCAGGGTCACACATTTTCCTGTTTTGGCAGCTGCGACCAAAAGATCGGTCTGACGAACCAAAAAAGCCGGAATCTGAAGCACATCAACATAATTTGCAGCCAAGGCAGCGTGATCATTTTCATGAATATCGGTTGTCGTAGGAATATTGAATGTTTCCCCAACTTTTTTCAGAATTTCAAGCGATTTTTCTTCGCCAATCGTTGTGAAACTGTCCACTCGGCTGCGGTTTGCTTTCTTGAAACTCCCTTTAAAAATGTACGGAATTTCATATTTATTGGTGATTTCAATAATTTTTTCGGCAATTTTCAAAGCCATGTCCTCCCCTTCAATAATGCAGGGACCGGCAATGAGGAAAAAGTTTCTGGAATTCTTGTGGTGGATGTTGTCTAAATACTGAATCATTTGATTTTTTGGCTATTATTTTGAGTACAGATTGTCTTTTTGAAGAGATGAATTTACTGAAATTTTTTGAGTATTTTTTCAATCGTATTGAGGTTGCGGCTGGTCATTTTATCTTTCAGGGATTTTTTTCCCAAGATTTTTCCGAAAGAAGAACCCAGCGTGTCGCCTTTCGGGACCTGCCAGTAAAAAGTTTCTCCAACCACTTCCCCTTTTTCCGATTCCGTTTTTGCAGCAATCAGAAATTCATCCAGCAGGATTTTTTCAATGCCTTCTGTTCCTGTAAAAATATAAATGTGGTGATTTTCGGATTTTTCAAAAGGATTGCCTTCCGTCATTTGCGCTACTTCATTTTCGGATTTGATGAAAAGAAATGCGTCGTAGTTAAAATACTCCGACATCGCTTTTTCCAGAGTTTTCTTCAGTTCCTGAACTTTTTCGGAAGAGGAAAAAAGGATATTGCCGGTCGCGAGAACTGAGGAAACATTACTCAAACCTGCATCCGTAAATACTTTGCAAACTTCTGCCATTTTCATGGAAGTTCCGTTGACATTCACTCCACGCAGAAATGCACAATATTTCATCATTTCAGTTTAATTATTTCTTAAGAAGGCTTTACTTTTCATTTTCTCTCCCAAAAATATGACAAAAAAACGGACAATCTGCCCGTTTTTATATGATTTTTAAGGTTTGAATGCTATTGCGTAGCCTTCATAATTGAAGTGGTAATCTGATGCTCCTTTTCTTTTGCATAGGTGGTGTCGTAAGGCTTCATCACTTCAAAAAGATACTGATAGAACGGAGTGATTTTCTGCACATTTTCCGATTCTTTGTAAGCTTTTTCGCTGCCCATGATTTCGAGGTCTTTGATAAAGTTATTGAATCTTTTGTCCACAGGCTCAATGGATTTTACCAGGTAGGTGTATCCTTTATCATTCTGTCCGATTTTCTTGTACGCATTTGAAACCGCGCCGACAATCAATGAATATTCAAAGGGCTTGGTTCGCATGACTCTGGAAACATTTGACTGATCTTCAGGCGGCAGACTGCTGTAGTAATCGTACTCTTCGAAAATGTCTTTTTTAAGTTTTTCAGCAAGCTGAAGTCCTTTCTGTTCCTGACCGGCAACAATGTAACCGTAAACAATCGAACTTAAAGAACGGGCATCGTTGAATTTTGAAATCGGAATTTCGCGGTTGGCAAGATCCAGGATTTCAATGGCTTTCTGTTTCTGACCGGATAAAGCCAGCGCTTCTGCCGCTCTGCTCGCCGAACTGCGGTAACTCACAATATTCGAGGTTGCCGTTTCATCAAAATGAACATCCAGATCCTTGAAATTGCCCCATTTATAATTTTTTACAATATTGTAAAGAGAATTTCCATCTACGCGACCCATTTCTCCGTCTTCCGTCGGTTCGGTTTTAATAGGCACTAGTCGGTAACTGAATCCGTCGTACTGAAGGTAATCATCCAGATAAAAAATATTTTCGCTGTCGTAAATTCCTCCGGTAGAGAAATTAATAGGCCTTTTCCAGTCGAAATGGGCTAAAATATCCAGCATCATGAGATTGTTCTTGAACATGGTATTTCCTTTATAATCAATCACAATATGATCCACGGTACTTCCCAGATCTGAGGCTTTGATAATTCCGGATTTTACTGCATTTGCTTTATTCACGGGCAATACGAATTTGCTTACCGGTAGAATATTGTTTTTCGCGTAACGCTCTTCACCGAAAAGCATTTTAAGGATCTCATCTTTCGATTCCGATTTATATCTTAAAAAATTCACCGCTTCCTTCATGGTCATGGAATCTTTTGTAAGGTATTTCTGGAATTCGGCCATCGCATCATCGGGAGCGCCCTGTTCTTTTAAATTGGAAAAAACATTTTCCCAGTCTTCTTTGCTCATCAGATACACCTGATCATTGGTTCCGTCGCGGTATTCGTCGTGCGTCAAGGAACTGGGAACCGGTCTCGAGTTGTAGGTTCTTCTTTTCACCTGGTCAATATTCCACGGTGTTGAAAGAAGCGTGAAATTCACCACTTTCACATCATCGCGAAGACCTGAAGTTTCCTGCATGCCCCAAACCGGATACGTATCATTGTCGCCATAAACAAACAGAATACCATCTGTTGGAAGCGATTTCAGCACCGAATGGGCATAATCATACGCCGTATATCTTTCGCTTCTGTCATGAACATTGTAATTTTTAAAGCCCATCATCAGTGGAATACCGAGCAAAATTAAACCGGCACCGATATTTACGGCATTGGATTTTATTTTCGTCTGCAGATACCACAAAATAGCTGCAGCGCCGAGACCAATCCAAATGGAAAAGGCATAAAAAGAGCCCACCATCGCATAATCTCTCTCCCGGGGTTCAAAAGGTTTGACTCCGGTGTAAAATATAATACCCACACTGGTGATCACAAACAGAGAAAGAATGGCATAGAAACGTCCGAAATCTTTATTCAGCTGGAAGAAAAACCCGATGAGTCCTAAAAGAAAAGGCAGGAAAAAGAACGCGACGGTACTTTCATTTCTGAATTTTTCCGGCATTTTACTCTGATCTCCCAATCTCGCGTTATCAATAAACGAAATTCCGGAAATCCAGTTGCCTTTTGTATTTTCCCAGCTGCCTTCCAGGTCGTTCTGTTTCCCGACAAAGTTCCACATCAGGTAACGGGCAAAATAATAGCCGTTCTGGAACTCGAAAAAGTAATTTAAATTCTGACCAAGAGATGGCCTTTGGATATTGATGAGACGGTAGGGTTTAAATTCAAGATAATCCTGCACTTTAATGCTTCCGTCTTCATATTTTCTTCGAAGATCCTCAAAAATCTCTTTGGCTTTCGGGTTGTCGGCAATTTCTTCGTTATCATAATTATAGGAGAAATCCGGGGCTCCATACATCGACATGTAATTGGCCATCACCTCTTTATCTTCGTTGAACATTCGTGGCATCAGACTCACGTGGTTCAGGCTGAAAACGTAATTAAAACGCTCACCCACTTTTAGGTAAGTTCCTGTTTTTTCATCTTTTTCGTAAACATCACCGGTTTTATCGGTCTTGAAACTTCCGTCTTCATTTTTCTGAATTCCGTCCCAGTCCAGATAGGCCGTATAATTCTGTCCGTAAGAGGTTGGCCAGTCGCCGTACTGTTCCCGGTTGTAATAATCCAGCATTCCAATTGCATTGTCCGGATTGTTAAGGTTCATCGGAGGATTTGCATTGGCACGGATCGGAATCACCATCCAGCATGAAAAACCGATGATCATGTACACGACCGACAGGGCAATGGTTTGATAAATATTTTTCCTGGCTTTTTTTGCGTAACGGATGCCGAAATAACATAAAGCCACCAAAATAATAAAGGAAATCACAGTTCCGGAATGAAAAGGGAGACCGATTCCATTGACTGCAAAAATTTCCATTTTTCCGAAAAGGGTCATGATCAAAGGAAAAATTCCTTTAAAAACAATCGCCAGTATTACTAAAGTGATAAGATTTGCCCAGATAAAACTCTTCCATGTAAACTCGTAATTTCTTGCGTAATAAATGAAGCAAACTGCAGGCAGAGCCAGCATACACATCATATGGACCCCAACAGAAAGGCCGATTATGAAGAAGATTAAAATAATCCATCTTTCATTGTCGGCATCGTGGTATTCATTTTCCCATTTGGTTACGAGCCACACCAAAAGCGCAATAAACATGGTGGCCATCGAGTATACTTCTCCTTCTACTGCCGAAAACCAAAATGTATCTGAAAAGGTAAATGCCAAAGCTCCTACCAAACCTGCAAACAGAATAGAAATTTCCTGATGGACAGTGATATCCTCAAAATCTTTATCCAGAAGTCTTCTCACCAAATGAGTAATGGTCCAGAACAGGAATAGAATTGTTAAAGCACTGAAAAGTGCCGACATGCCATTGATTACCACCGAATAATCATCACCGTTTCCGAACGCCAACATTGCAGCTACCGCACCAACAAGCTGAAAAAGTGCAGCTCCCGGCGCGTGGGTCACCTCAAGTTTTACCGCCGAGGAAATGTATTCGGCACAGTCCCAGAAACTGAAATTCGGCTCGATCGTTGATAAATACGTTAAAAAAGCAATGATGAAAACCACCCATCCCAGAACGGTATTCCACAGTTTAAAAGACCATTTTTTCATAAAATTGTGAATTGTTGCGAAATTAAGGTTTTTCATTCATAATTATTTTGATTTTTTCTAAAAATTACAGAATTTGGCTCAGTAATTGAAAATCACAGAAATTAGAATTTCGGAATATTTATTTTTTTCGATCTTATATAGATTAAAAAAGTTAAATATTGTTAATAATTATTTTTTTAGTAATTTCGCAGATAGTTTTTTAGAGAAATTGATGAACAATGACTAATGTTTACGACAACATACTTGGTTTAATAGGGAATACTCCACTTGTAAAACTTAATAACGTTACAAAGGAGATCCCAGCAACCGTATACGCCAAGTTAGAATCCCATAATCCGGGGCATTCTACAAAAGATAGAATTGCATTCCATATTATTGAAGCTGCAGAAAAAAACGGGCTTTTAAAACCCGGTTCTACGATTGTGGAAACCACTTCCGGCAATACAGGTTTTTCTATTGCCATGGTTTCCATTATCAAAGGTTACAAGTGCATTCTTGCGGTCAGCAATAAAACCAAAAAGGAAAAAATTGCTTATTTAAAAGCTTTAGGAGCTACGGTTTATGTGTGTCCGGCAAATGTTCCGGCCGACGATCCGCGTTCGTATTACGAAGTCGCAAAAAAGATTGCCGCTGAAACTCCGGATGCGATCTACATCAATCAGTACTTCAACCAACTTAATATTGATGCTCATTTCCGGACAACCGGACCTGAAATCTGGGAGCAGACCGACGGTAAAATTACCCATCTTTTTGCCTGTACAGGCACTGGCGGAACGCTTTCAGGATCTGCAAAATTTTTAAAGGAAAAAAATCCGGACATCAAGGTAATTGGTGTTGATGCTTCAGGCTCAATACTGAAAGGTTTTCATGAAACCGGAAAAATTAACAGTGATGATATTCATCCTTACCAAATCGAAGGAATGGGAAAGAATTTAATTCCTTCTGCCCTGCTATTTGATAAAATTGATGAATTTGTAAGAGTTAACGACGAAATGTCGGCGTACAGAACCCGTGAAATTGCCCTGAAGGAAGCTATTATGGGCGGCTATACAACAGGCGCCGTTGTTCAGGGACTTCTGCAGTATGCAAACAGCAATACATTTTCTAAGGATGATTTGGTTGTTGCCATTTTCCCAGACCACGGTTCACGGTATATTACCAAAGTGTACAGCGACGAATGGATGGAAGAGCAGGGTTTCATCAACAACTGCGTTCATAATTATGACGAAGTTTTTAAAACCGAATACATCAAATAAATATTCAGTAAAACTAAAGCCAAAAGCCTTTTCGTAAATGATGAAAGGCTTTTTTTTCAGTTAAATTTAATTAACTTTGCGCACTTACATTTTTAAAAATTAATACAGCAATAATGGTAGATATTTTCGATAGAATCAAGCAGAATCCGGGACCTCTTGGGCAGTTCGCAGATTATGCAGAGGGATATTTTGTTTTTCCGAAACTTGAAGGACCTATTGGTCCCCGAATGATATTTCAGGGAAGAGAAGTGATTTTCTGGAGCGCGAACGATTATCTTGGACTTTGCAACCATCCGGAAGTTTTGGAAGCCGATGCAAAAGCTGCCGCAGAATACGGAATGTTCTATCCAATGGGCGCCAGAGCAATGTCGGGAGAAACTGACCAGCATCAGCAGCTCGAAAGAGAACTGGCTGCATTTGTTGAAAAAGAAGCTGCTTATCTTTTGAATTTTGGTTATCAGGGAATGGTTTCTACAATCGATGCGCTGGTTTCAAGACACGATGTTATTGTCTATGATGCCGATTCACATGCATGCATCGTTGACGGAGTACGCCTTCATATGGGTAAAAGTTTTACTTTTAAACATAATGATATGGCGAGTCTCGAAAAAAATCTTGCGCGTGCAACCAAAGTAGCTGAAGAAAACGGCGGCGGTATTTTAGTGATTACTGAAGGTGTTTTCGGAATGCGCGGAATGCAGGGGAAAATCAAAGAAATTTGCGAATTGAAATCCAAATTCAACTTCAGACTTTTGGTGGATGATGCTCACGGTTTCGGAACTTTAGGAAAAACAGGAGCCGGCGCCGGTGAAGAACAGGGCTGTCAGGATCAGATTGATATTTATTTTTCGACTTTTGCCAAATCAATGGCGGGTTTCGGCGCTTTCATAGCAGGAGATCAGGAAATCATCAGAATTCTGAAATACAACCTCCGCTCTCAGGTTTTTGCAAAATCTTTAACAATGCCGATGGTAATTGGTGGTTTAAAAAGACTTGATTTGCTGCGTTCACAGCCGGAAATCAAAGAAAGACTATGGGAAAATGTGATGAAACTGCAGAATGGTTTAACAGAACGTGGCTTCAACATCGGGAATACAAATACCTGCGTAACTCCTGTCATGATGCAGGGTTCAACAGTAGAAGCTACCCTTTTGGTAAAAGATCTGCGCGAAAATTTCGGCATCTTTACTTCAGTGGTCATTTATCCGGTAATTCCAAAAGGAATGATTTTGCTGAGACTGATTCCTACCGCTTCGCATACCGATTCTGAAATCAATGCTACCTTGGACGCATTTGATGCGATTCACGAAAAACTGATTTCAGGAGTCTATAAAGAACAGGAACAGAAATTATTAGAGGAAAAAGGTTTGTCCTTTAAATCCAGTTAATGATTTTTACATTTTATATCAACCGTCTGGAGAATTCAGGCGGTTTTTTTATTGTACAATAAAACCGTGCATTTTCTTAACAAAAACTTCCTGCTTAAATCCCTATATTTGCGACTGAAAATTTTTAAGAAAATGAATCCTTTTATTGAAGAACTGAAGTGGCGCGGACTATTTGCTGACATGACGCCCGGAACCGAGGAACAGCTCAACAAAGAAATAACAACCGCCTACATCGGCTTTGATCCTACCGCGGATTCTCTCCACATCGGAAGTTTAATTCAGATCAAAATACTGGCTCATTTTCAGGAGCACGGCCATAAACCGATCGCTTTGGTCGGCGGTGCAACGGGAATGATCGGTGATCCTTCCGGTAAATCAAGCGAGCGGAATCTTTTGGATGAAGCCACCCTGAATCATTATGTAGACTGTATTAAAAACCAGCTTTCCAAATTCCTGAAATTCGATGGAACTGAAGATAACAAAGCGGAACTGGTGAACAATTATGACTGGATGAAGGAGTTTTCTTTCCTCGAATTTGTGCGCGATGTAGGTAAAAACATCACCGTGAATTACATGATGGCGAAAGAGTCTGTTAAAAAAAGAATTACAGGTGAAAACGGCGCCGAGGGAATGAGCTTTACGGAATTTACCTATCAGCTTTTACAAGGCTATGATTTCCTGCACCTTTATAAAAATAAAAACGTAAAAATGCAGATGGGCGGCTCGGATCAGTGGGGAAATATTACCACAGGAACCGAACTCATCCGCAAAAAAGTGCAGGGCGATGCCTTTGCTTTAACGGTTTCGCTGATCACGAAATCAGACGGATCCAAATTCGGAAAATCAGAAAGCGGCGAAAATTTCTGGCTCGACCCCAAAAGAACCTCACCATATAAATTCTACCAGTTTTGGGTGAATGCCACCGATGAAGACGCTGAAAGATTTATAAAATTCTATACTTTTCTGAGCAAAACGGAGATTGAAAATCTTATCGAAGATCATAAAACCGCACCGCACGAAAGAAAACTGCAGAAAAAACTGGCTGAAGAAGTGACGGTTTGGGTGCACAGCAGCGAGGAATTCGAAAAAGCCCAGAAAGCTTCTGAAATTCTTTTCGGGCGCTCCACTGCAGAAGATCTGGTAAATCTGGATGAAGCCACATTCCTGGAAGTTTTTGATGGGGTTCCGCAGAAAGAAATTTCAAAAAGCGAAGTTGTGGGCCAAAACATCATTGATTTGATTTCCGAAAAATCAGGTTTCCTGAAATCTAAAGGTGAAGCGAAAAGAGAACTGCAGGGCAATGCGATTTCCATTAATAAAGAAAAAGTAAGCGATACTTTTGAAGTGACTGAAAAAGATCTTATCGACGGTAATTTCCTGCTTTTGCAGAAAGGAAAAAAGAATTATTTCATTGTGAAAGCAGTGTAACATTTATTTTTGATCGAAATTATAAAGTAAGACCGGAATTTTCCGGTCTTCTATTTTGTGCATAACGTAAACCAGCAATGTTGCTGAAAATTGCTGAAATCCGTGTAATTTTGCAGCATAATTTAATTTTAATGGGAATTCTACTATTTATTGCAGTTCTGTGGTATTCAGGACTTTTTTTTCAGACCTTTTTTCTTCACCGCTACGCGGCGCATCAGACTTTTAAAATGTCGAAGTTCGGCGAAAAACTCTGCTTTGTTTTAACTTGGTTTACACAGGGATCCAACTATCTTTCCGCATACGGATACGGAGTGATGCACAGAATGCATCATGCTTATGCCGATACCGAAAAAGACCCGCATTCCCCGAAATATGACCACAATCTTTTTACAATGATGTGGCGTACAAAGAAAATATACACCGAGATCAATCAGCAAAAACTGAAAATAGAGGAGAAATTCACTAAAAATGTTCCTCAGTGGGAAAGTTTCGACCGGTTTGCGAGCTCATGGGGTTCCAGAATCGGTTGGGCAGTTGCTTACACTGCTTTCTTCTATTTTTTCGCAACCGCTTGGTGGCAGTGGCTTTTTCTGCCTGTGGCTTATTTTATGGCGCCAATTCACGGAGTCATCATCAACTGGTTTGCCCATATTTACGGTTATGTAAATTTTAAGGTTTCCGATACTTCTAAAAACCTTTTCCGTTTCGACTGGCTGATGATGGGAGAAGGTTATCATAATAATCATCATAAATTTGGTGGAAGAGCCAATTTCGGCGGGGTAAGATGGCATGAAATCGATATCACCTACTGCATTATGGTTCTGCTCGATAAAATGAAGCTCATCCGACTGAATCCTGTTGCACCCGTAAAAAGAGAAATCTAAATCCGATAACACATCAAAAAACAAAAATGCTAAAACCAGATTTCTGATTTTAGCATTTTTTTATGTTGCTTTCGGACGATCCCGAATTGAATTTAAAACTGTTTGTAGAAACTGTAGGTGGTCATTGCTTTCAGATCAAGACCTTTAGCAGTATCTGTCTTTTTTAATTCTCCGTCTACCAAAATTTTAACAATAAGTTCTGAGTCGGCATTAAGTCCGTCTGCAGTTGAAGCGATATTTACAGAACGCTGACTTGAATTTACACTGATGTTGTCACTCGTCCAGTTATTTGATGTCACCACGTAATTTGACGTCTGAACTGTTCCAACCTGCGTTACGATTGCTTTAATCATTACACCGGTTGTAGATTCTACCCTAAACTGTACATTGTGCGATGTGAATTCATCTTCATCATCCTTTTTGCATGAAGAAACCACGCCTAATACAGAAGACAGTAAAATCATTGAAAAGCCGAATTTCAGTAAACTCTTTGATCTGTAAATATTTTTCATCTTTAAAATTGATTTTAATCTTTCAAATATAGTTTTTTTCTTCAAAATGAAGTGAGTTTTTTTGAAAAAACTGCACATTCATCCTTTTTCGGCAATCACGGAAAGTTTATCTTTGCGGCATGGACTTAAAATACCTCATTCGCGAACCTGAAACCATCACCTCTTCCACACCACTTTTAATTCTGCTTCACGGCTACGGCAGTAATGAAGAAGACTTATTCTCATTCGTTCCTACCCTGCCTGCAGACTGGCTCGTCGTGAGTTTCCGCGCGCCGCTTTCTACGGATTTTGAAGGTTTTTCCTGGTACGACATTGATTTCAATGATCTGGAAAACCGCGTAGATGTTCCGCAGGCGAAAGAATCGATGAAAGGAATTCTGGAAACGATTTTAAGAATCACCAACCAATACGGACTGTCGGATAACGAAACCCATTTGTGTGGTTTTTCCCAGGGCGGTATTCTAAGTTATGCTTTGGCGCTTGAAAATCCTGACCTCTTTTCAAAAGTCGCCTGCATGAGCTGCTATGCGGAAGAAAGACTGCTGGAAAATATTGTAAAGGATAAGAAAAAGCTCGAAAAACTCCGTTTCTTTGTATCTCACGGCACCGATGATGTTGTTATTCCATTGGAGGAAGGAAGAAAAGCTGCGGAAATGCTTTACGATTTAAGCTGCTATTTCAGTTTTCGGGAATACATGAGCGGGCACAGCGTGAACCAGAAAAATTATATGGATCTCATGGAATTCCTTTTAAAATAATCTTTGAAAGCGAGAATTTTTTAAGTTTTGGTCCTAATCGTACTGATTCGGATGGGTTTTCCTGATTTCTTCTACCGTTCCCAACACTTTTTCTTTAAGTGAATTCTGGTAGAATTCGAGTTTTTCTGAAACTTCAGTATCTGAACTTCCGATGATTTTCGCAGCTAAAATTCCCGCATTCATGGCGCCGTTTAACGCAACTGTTGCCACAGGAATTCCGGACGGCATCTGCAGAATCGACAGGATGGAATCCCAACCGTCAATTGAATTTGAAGATAAAATTGGAACCCCGATTACGGGAAGCGTTGTACAGCTTGCCACCATTCCCGGAAGATGCGCCGCGCCGCCAGCTCCCGCAACAATTACTTTCAGTCCGCGATTTTTGGCTGTTTTTGCATAATCGAACATTCTTTCCGGAGTGCGGTGCGCCGAAATAACGGTTAATTCATAAGGAATTTCCAAAGATTTCAGGAAATCCGCTGCCTGTTGCATTACCGCCAGATCGCTCTGGCTGCCCATAATTATTCCGACCATTTTTAACTGAAGTTTAAATTGAATTTTTAAAGTTATGAAAATTTAATAAAATCGGCCTGCTTCACGCATGAAAAAGCTAATTTTGCAGCGTGAATTTTTCGAAAGATCTAAAGCTGGTTTTAGCGGTTTTAACGGTGGCGCTTGTTTGGGGAACTACATTTCTCGGCATCAAAATTGGGGTGGAAACCATTCCGCCCTGGTTTGTAGCCGGAATCCGGCAGTTTTTGGCGGCTCTTTTGCTCATGGTTTTCCTGATTTCCCGCAAAGATCTGAAATGGATCGGAAAGAAGAATTTTCTGGTACAGATCACCCTCTCCTCTCTGATGCTGATTATCGCAAATGGTCTCACCACTGTTGCGGAAGCACATATTTCCAGCAGTCTGGCGTCGCTAGTGAGTTCCATGTCACCGATAATGGTGTTGATTGGAAGTGTGGTTTTCGGTCTCGAGAAATTTTCTTACCGTTCTGTGATCGGAATTTTATTTGGTTTTACAGGAGTGGTGTTTATTTTCTGGAACGGAATTTCAGATCTCGCGAACCCGGATTATCTGTCCGGAATATTCCTGCTTTTCTTGGCAATCTGCGGCTGGGCAGGCGGAATGATTTACACAAAAAAAATACAGTATCGCAATGAAAATCTTTTTCTGAACCTGTTTTATCAGTTTGCTTTTGCGGGAATTGTACAGCTTATTTTTGCTTTCGTATTTTCTGACAATTACAGTTTTGAAAAATGGTCGACGCGAAGTATTCTGGCGACGCTGTATCTTGCACTTTTTGGTTCGGTAGCCGCATATTTCGCCTTCAATTATGCACTGAAAAAACTGTTGCCGACACAGGTTTCTATGCTTTCTTACGTGAATACCGTCATTGCAATATTTCTGGGCTGGCTGGTATTGAATGAAGAAATCACTGTAAAATTCATCCTGGCTGCACTGCTGATCATCAGCGGGGTTTTCATCATGAACTACAGAAAAACGATGTTTAAGAAGAAATAACTTTCACCATCGATTTTATCTGTCCCAATTTTTCCATCAGTTCGTGCCGCGAATCGGCCAGAACATTTATGTGACCCATCTTCCGGCCGGGTTTTGTCTCGGTTTTTCCGTAAAGATGAACATAGGTTTTTGGTAATTTCAGCACTTCATTCAATCCTTCATATTGTACTTTACCTGAAAATTTTTCTTCGCCCACCAAATTGAGCATTCCTGAAAAACCTACACTGGCGGTATCTGCTAGCGGAAGATTTTTAAGAACCCGGTACAGCTGTTCAAACTGAGAATTGGAGTTTCCTTCCTGCGTTTGATGGCCTGAGTTGTGAAGTCTTGGAGCGGTTTCATTCACCCAAACCTTGCCTTTTTTGTCAAGAAAAAGTTCAATGGCGAAAAGTCCAGGCGATTGAGCGGCTTCAACAAATTTTTCTGCAATTTGCAGAATTTGATTTTCGGTATCTTCACTAATTTGGGCCGGACAAATATTGAAATCGAGGAGATTAAGCTTCGGATCTGCAACCATTTCCGTAACCGGAAAAGTCCGGGTTTCCCCATTTTCAGTGATGGCGATAATGATCGAGAGTTCTTTTTCAATATCCACCAAACTTTCCAAAACAGAAGGTACATCCCACAATTTCTGCAGATCCGCTTCAGTCTGGATGACCTGAACTCCTTTTCCGTCGTAGCCGCCGGTGTTCATTTTCTGAACAAAAGGCAAAGGAAAATTCGCTTCTGATTTATGCTGAATTGCCTGAAATGCCGGACTGGGAATATTATTGGCGAGGTAAAACTTTTTCTGTAAAATTTTCTGCTGAATGGTTTGGATGATTTGCGGACTTGGAATTACTTTAATTCCGCATTCCTCCAGTTCCATGAGGGCATCTACATTCACATGCTCGATTTCGATAGTAACAACGTCTTTTCCTTTACCGAAATTAAAAACGGTGTCGTAATCATTGAAATTACCTTCGGTAAAATTGGAGATTCCGCTACAGGGCGCATCTTTTGCAGGATCCAGAGTAAACCATTCGTCATCATATTTCAATGCATCCTGTATAAGCATTCTACCCAACTGTCCGCCTCCGAGAATTCCGATTTTCATAATCTTTGATTTTAATTGCAGAAGTTTTTTAATATCAGTATTTTCAGAACAACCGAATTTTCTGCCTGCGCAAAACTACAAAAGCAAACTTTAAGGCACAAAAATGCCTTGTTTTTTTTAAGATTTTTAGCAATTGTGTACAAGTAAAGTTTTTTTATTTTTACTTTGCATTATAACTATGGAACTTTTCTTAATCATTTTGTCGGGAGTACTCATCATTCTGAGTATCCTTCCCTTTTCCAAAAACCAGCACTGGATCTTTCGGGTGCCGGAATTTATGAAAATCCAGCTGCTCGTGCTTCAGGTAGCGGCTTTAGGTCTTAGTATTTTTTTTATTGAAAAAACACTCTGGTTTTGGATTATCAACACCATACAGTCAGCACTCATTGTTTACCATCTCTATATTCTGATCAGGTACACGAAATTTTACCGGCGGAAACGCGTTGTTGAAAAATCTTCATCTTCTGTTACTGTAAAAGTAATTTCAGCGAATGTCTATCAGTTCAATAAAGATTTTGAAAAGTTCCAGAATCTTATTTTGGAGCAGAGGCCGGATGTTTTCATCACCATGGAAAGCAATTCTGCCTGGGAAAAGGCGAACCGGATCCTGGAAAAAGAGTATCCGCATACCCAGAAAATGACGCTTGACAATACGTACGGCATGCATTTATACTCAAAGATTCCGTTTTTGAAAGCAGAAATTCATTTTTTTGTTGCAGATGATTTACCGAGTATCGAAGTGCATCTTCAAACATCCGACGGATTCGAATTTGTTCTGTTTGCGGTGCATCCGCCGCCGCCAAGTCCTACCGAAGAAAAAACATCGAAGGAACGAGACGGGGATTTGCTATGCGTGGCTAAAAAGATCCAGAAAAACAACCTTCCTTCCATGGTGATCGGCGATTTCAATACTGTTGCATGGTCAAATACTTCTATTCTCTTCCGTAAAACGAGCAAATTAATTGATGCGCGTGTAGGACGGGGAATTTTGGCAACTTTTCATGCGAAATACTGGTTTTTCCGCGTTCCGCTGGATCTCCTTTTCCACAGCCCGGAAATTTTCGTCGTAAAACTTGATAGACTCGGATACATCGGTTCAGATCATTTTCCGATCCTTTGTGAATTCCAGGTCAATCACAGGAACAAAGAGCAGGAAAAAGACGTTAAAACACTGGAGGCGGAAGAGGCTGCAGAAGTACAGGAACTGATTGAAGAAGGAAAAAAAGAAGAATCGGATAACCGCTAGAAAGTTTTCTCAGGAATGAGCCTGTCACCACTTTTTTTAATACCATAAATCCCCTTAAACTTTAATAATTCATAGCTTTGTAAAATGTCGGAAATTTTAATTCTTTTTTTCGGAGCGGTCTCAGCCGGTTTGCTCGGCTCCCTGACGGGACTGGGCGGTGGCGTCATCATTATTCCTTTATTAACACTTGGTTTCGGGGTTCCGATGCATTATGCAATTGGTGCGTCGCTGATTTCGGTTATCGGAACTTCTTCCGGTTCTGCTGTAGCTTTCGTTAAAGAAGGATTTACGAATATGAGAATCGGAATGTTTCTGGAAATCGCTACAACTTCTGGAGCGATTGTCGGTGCTTTGATTTCCGGATACCTCAATCCCAATACGATTGGAATTATTTTTGCGAGCATTCTGATTGTTACGGTAATTTTAAGTTTAAAGAAAAAACCCGATCATCAAGAGCCTTTGATCAGAGGAAGTTTAGAGGAAAGACTAAAACTTTACGGCAGTTTTCCTGACAAAGGGGTGATGAAAAGTTATTCTGCACGCAATACCGTTTCAGGATTTCTCATGATGGCTTTCGCCGGAGTGATGTCAGGACTTCTGGGCATCGGTTCTGGTGCTTTAAAAGTGTTGGGAATGGACAATATCATGAAACTTCCGTTTAAAGTTTCCACAACAACAAGCAATTTTATGATTGGAGTTACTGCGGTGGCCAGCTCACTGATTTATTTTCAGCGCGGCGAAATTATTCCTGTAATTGTAGCACCAGTGCTGATCGGTGTGGTTGTGGGAAGTTATATTGGCTCCAAAACACTGATGGTTTCCAAAACCAAAAAACTGAAGGTGGTTTTTGCGATTGTCGTGACCATCCTTTCCATTTATATGATGTATAACGGGATCAGCCATAATTTTAAATAAATGAAACGGCATTTTACAGATTTTGATTTGAACAGATCAATCGGAAATTTACTCCGGTTGGGAGTTTTGATATCGGTAACGGTCTCCCTGTTTGGTTTTATCAAACTTTTTCTGGAAGGATTCAAGATGCCGGAAAATTATGAAACTCTTGCAAACAGTGGTGGTAACGTTCTGCATGATTTCTGGATTTCTTTGGGAAAATTCGAGGGAATGGCGATTATTCAGCTCGGTATTCTCATCCTTATTTTCACCCCGCTCATGAGGATTATTTTTGCCTTAATTGGATATCTTAAGGAGAAAGATTACACGTACGTCGTGGTTTCGCTGATCGTTTTGGGAATTATGGTCTTCAGTTTCATGATGGGATTTGCCCATTAAAATAAAGAATTTTCTTTACGATTCGTAAAATTCCAGTGGCAGACGATCGGGATCCTGAGTAAAAAAGAACTTTTTGCCCGTAAATTCATCTACGCGGATTTCTTCACAAATTACACCTTTATTCAACAGTTCTTTCCTTTTCTGTTCAACATTTTCTACGGAAAAAGCAAGATGTCTTAGTCCACAACTTTCAGGCTTAGAAGGCCTTTCCGGCGGGTTTGGAAATGAAAAAAGTTCGATGACATAATCGTTTCCAATGCCTAAATCGAGTTTGTAAGACTGCCGTCCCGCACGGTACACCTCGCGCAGAATTTTAAGTCCCAAAATTTCAGTGTAAAATTTCTTAGAAACTTCATAATCAGAACAGATAATGGCAATGTGGTGGATTTTCATTTTTGAGAAGAATTTTTTCTGATTTTTCCGCTTTTTAGCAAAGAAATTACTAGAATCTCATCACATCCTTTACTACCCCATTGTTCTGCGTATGTTGTAGCAGCTCTTCCACAATGAATTCCTTGATGTTGTCCTCATTTTTATCTCCCGGAAACAACAAATGAACATTTGCTCCGGCATCTAAAGTGAAAAATAAAGGTAAATCGGTGTTCTTTCTGAATTCCCAAATCTTATTGATGACTTCAAGCGTGCCTGATTTCATCAGAATAAAGGCCGGATCGCTCATCATCATCATCGCGTGGAGCGTTAATGCTTCGTGCTCTACGAGTTTGATAAAGTTTATCAGATCGCCTGTTCTCAGGATTTCCTTTAAAACCGTAAAGTTTTCATGCGCTTCCTGAAACCTCCTTTCGGCGTATGGATTCGTATTCATCAGACCGTGACCCACTGTAGAACTCACCGATTTTTCCCCTTCGTGAATAAGCAGCACCCAGTCGTTGAAATTTTTAAAAAGAGAATGAATTTCTTTCTCCGGATACGGAACTGCAAAAAGATCTGAACTCTGTTCGACCTCTTCGGTTTTTCCCCAAACCACTAAACCGTTGTAAAGACTTCTGCAGGCGCTTCCGCTGCCCAATCGTGCGAGAAAACTAGCTTTTTTAAGGATGAAATCCTCTGCCTGTTTTCCGGAAAAATAGGCATCAAGTTCCATTAAACATTTTGCAATCGCTCCAAAACCGGAAGCCGAACTGGCAATCCCTGAACTGTGAGGAAAAGTATTTTCGGTGTTGATGATGTACTTTCCTTTCAGAATCCAGGGAAGATATATTTCAATATTTTTGAAATATTTCTCTATTTTTTCAGCAAATTTCAGCTCTTCATTTCCGGCTAAAAAAGTCTGTACCGAAAATTTTTTTCCTGCGAGAAATTCAATTGAAGTGTTGGTTTTACAATTGTTCAGCGTATAACTGATGCTGGGATTCGCCGGAATCTGATCGGCATATTTCCCCCAATATTTGATTAAAGCAATGTTGGAAGGACAGCTTGTTGAAACGGTTTGGCTGGAGACCTCAAATATATTATTTCCTAAAAATTCGTTTTCCATATTATTATTTAAGTGCAGAAAAGTTCAAATTAACTAAAAATTATTTCGCGTACATTTTATCAATTATTTCGCCATATTTCTTGAGCACTATATTTCTTTTGATCTTTAAAGTCGGGGTGATTTCGCCGCTGCTGATTTCAAATTCTGATGACATCAGCGCAAACTTTTTCACTTTTTCAAAACCGGATAAATGGCTCTGGATCTGTTCAATCTGCTGATGATAAAGCTCTTTAATCTGTTGCAGATTTACGATTTCCTTCCATGAAGTAAAAGGAATATTGAGTTTCTCCAGCTGAAGTTTTAAAAACTCAAAATTGGGTACAATCAAAGCCGTAACAAATGGTTTTCCTTCCGCAACGACCATCACCTGCTCGATCAGGCTGTTGTTGGAAAGCATATTTTCTATAGGCTGTGGCGCGATATATTTTCCGTTTGATGTTTTCATCAGATCCTTGATCCTGTCGGTAATCGTAAGATTTCCGTTTTCGTCAAATTCTCCGGCATCTCCCGTTTTAAACCAGCCGTCTTCCGTAAAAACTTCAGTGGTTTCCTGCGGTTTTTTATAATAGCCTTTCATAATGCCGCTGCCTTTGGCCAGGATTTCGCTGTTTTCCCCGATTTTCATCTGAGTATCACCCAAAGCGATTCCGGCGCTGCCGTGTTTATATTTTGTAAAAGGAAATGCGGTTAAAGTTGCAGTCGTTTCCGTTAAGCCGTATCCAACGGTCAGGTGAATACCCATCGCATCAAAAAAACGCGTCACTTCCGGTGAAATTGAAGCGCCTCCGCAAGGCATAAACCAAAGGTTTCCGCCCATTTTATTTTTAATTTTCTGAAAAACCAGCGTATTTGCAACAGAATTTTTAAGATTCAGACCAAACGGAATTTTTTCACCGGTTCTTTTCAGTTCTGCAACTTCACTTCCTACATTCATGGCCCAGCTGAAAATTTTCTTTTTGGTTCCGGATCCTTCTTTTACCATTTCATTCACTCCGGAATAAATTTTCTGGTAAAATCTGGGCACAGCGCACATCATCGTCGGTTTAATTTCCGTTAAAGTACTCGCAATGAGCTTAGTGTTTTCCAAAAAAGAAACTTTTGCGCCGCCGTACAGAGAGAGCAACGTCCAGCTGCGTTCGAAAACGTGGCTTAATGGCAGAAAAGCAAGCGAATGTTCATTTTCGAAGTTTTTAAAATTGAAAAAATCGAAATGAGCATTAAAAGAGTTTTTAAAATTGCCGTGCGTAAGCATCACACCCTTGGGAATGCCCGTTGTTCCGGAAGTGTAAATGAGCGTCGCAAGATCGTCGTCGTTTTTTGGACAGATTTCAAACACATCTGAACTTTTGCTGATGAAATCTTCGAAATAAGAACTGCCTTCATTGATACTCCAGACCGTTTTTTTTGCCACGATGATCTTTTTTAGGAAATCACTTTTCTGTGATATTTCGTAGCAGGAATTGTACTGTTCCTGATTTCCGGCCAATACTATTTTAGATTCGGAATCTTCCAAAATATAGGCAGCCTGCTCTTGATTGTTGGTGGAATAAACGGGAACCGTGATAGCTCCGATAGAAAGCACCGCAAGGTCAAACGTAATCCATTCCGCAGAATTGTCAGAATAAATGGCAACACGGTCACCTTCCTGAATTCCGGCTTCTTTCAGCGCATTTGCCGTTTTGAAAACCATATTTCTGAACTTCTTCCAGCTCAGTTCCTTCCATTTTTCCTTTGATTTAAATCCAATGGCGGGTTTAAGGGCATGTTTTTCGGCATTAACATTCAGGAATTCAGCAATATTCATCAGTTCTTTTATAATTTTTTATCGGAAATATAGTTATGGACATGAAAATCAATACTTTCCGAAACCGGAATGAACTGAAAATTCAATTTTTTAATTATTTTTTCATTGGAAACCACCGTTTCTGAAGTGACGGTTTCCAGATTCTGTTTGTTCATCATCCGGAGTTTTGGAAAAAGCCAACCGAAAAGAATGTTTAGAACATATCCGAAATTCAATACAGATTCGGAAAGTATTTTTGCTTTTGATTTTCCCAATTTTCCCCGGACTGCATTCGCAATATCCGCATATTTTCGGTTTTCTGAAATCAGAATAAATCTTTCCCCGAAAATATTTTTCTCCATTAAATCAACACAGATTTTGGCCACATCGCGCACATCAACATAAGACGTGGTTCCGCTCATCGTGTACGGATATTTTTCGAAAGTTCCGAAAATTTCGCCACTGCTTGAGTTCCAATTTCCGCTTCCAAGAATGACTCCCGGATTCACAATAACCGTGTTGAGGCCTTCTGCAGAAGCCCGCCAAACCTCCATCTCGGCAAAATGCTTTGATTTGGCATAAGCCGAGTGATCCAGTTTAGAATTGAAATCAGAGCTTTCATCCAGTTTTCCGGCTTCATTAACACCATCTAGAACAGCAACAGAACTCACAAAACAGAATTTTTTGACGGAAGAATTTTCGCATGCATAAAGCAGGTTTTTGGTTCCCACAATATTGGTTTCGTACATTTCTTTCCGTGAACCGGGATGAAAACTGACTTTTGCCGCACAGTGATAGACTTCCTCAACGCCTTTTAAGGCGTTTTGGAGAGACTCAAGGTCGTCGAAATTCACCTCAGTCCATTCAATTTTACTGAAAAATTCGTCCGGATTATCGGTATAGAATTTAAAGGAGTTTCTGACTTCTTCAAGATCGCTTGATTTCCGTTTCGTGGCGCGAACGGCTTTCCCGCGCTTCAGCAATTCCAAAACGATCACTCTTCCGAGAATTCCTGTTGCACCGGTAACTAAAATCATGAGCGGTAAATAAATTAATCGATTCTGTTTTCTGAAAGAAAATCTTTTACCACTTCATTGAAATCGGTGGGATTTTCTGCCTGCACCCAATGTCCGGCATTTTTAATCGTGACCACCGACGAATGTGGAAACTGCTGCTTGATCTGAAATTCGTCCTGAGGCAGAATATAATTGGATTTTTCTCCGCCGATAAACAGTGTTTCGCCGGTAAAAACGCCGAATTTTATGGTGTTGGAAACAAACTGATCATATTTTTCAGAAAGTGTGGTGAGGTTGAAACGCCACGCCAGTTTTTTATCATCGGTCCAGTAAAGGTTTTTCGCTAAAAACTGGATGACGGATTTTTCCGGAATGTATTGTTTTAAAGACTCCTCCACTTGTTGACGGGTCGTGAGTTTTTGAAAATCAACGCTTTCAAGCGCTTTAATAATTCCTTGATGATGCGGCGGATATGCTTTCGGAGCAATATCTACCACAATAAGTTTTCCGACCTTAATCGGATATTTGATGGCAAACTGCATCACGGCTTTCCCGCCCAATGAGTGACCCAACAAATTGACTTTCTGTAAGTTGTGGGCTTCCATATAATGTGAAATATCGTGCGCCAGATCGTCGTGCGACATTTCTTCGGAATGAAAACTTTTGCCGTGATTCCTTAGATCAATTAAATGGACCGGAAAAAATTCCCCCATTTCTTTCCCGAAACTGCCCCAGTTATCGAGCATTCCGAAAAGTCCGTGAAAAACAAGCAGCGGTGTTCCGGATTTCTCCTCTCCGTAAATTTTTGAATGCAGAATTTCCATTTAATCAGTTTTTAAGGTCAACAAAAAATTGAGGTTTACCATTTTGCCAGCCTTTTAAGATAAGCCTGAACGGTATTTTCCATTCCCATGTACAAAGATTCCGAGATCAGCGCGTGACCGATGGAAACTTCAAGCAGATTCGGGATATTGTCTGCAAAATATTTCAGATTTTCGAGGCTTAAATCGTGCCCTGCATTTACTCCGAGCCCATATTTCTGAGCTTCTTCCGCCGTTTCAATATAAAGTTTAATCGCCTCTTCTTTATTTTCCGAATAATTTTTAGCGTAAGCCTCGGTGTAGAGTTCAATCCGGTCAGCACCGGTTTCTGCGGCAAATTTCACCATTTCCGGATTTGGATCTAGGAAAATTGAAGTTCTGATCCCGGCATTTTTAAATTCAGCGATAACATTTTTTAAAAAACCTGCATGTTTTTCACAGTCCCAACCGGCGTTCGAAGTAATGGCGTCGTCAGCGTCAGGAACCAAAGTGACCTGTTCGGGTTTAACTTCAAGTACCATATCAATAAAAGACCGGTGCGGATTTCCTTCAATATTAAACTCGGTATGAACCAGCGGTTTCAGATCGCACACATCTTTTCTCGTGATGTGCCTCTCGTCCGGACGCGGATGAATGGTAATTCCGTGTGCGCCGAATTCCTGCAGTTTTACCGCAGCTTCCGTTACACTCGGGAATTCGCCGCCTCTTGCATTTCTAAGGGTGGCGATTTTATTAATATTTACACTGAGTTTTGTCATTTTAATCTGCAATTTTTGAGAACTGAACCACTTCAAGATTAAATTCCTTGGAAGCCACGAGTAAATGATCGAAAATATCTGCCATAATTTGTTCGTATTCAGACCACTCGGAATTATTGGTGAAACAGTAAATTTCCAGAGGCATTCCCTCAGGTGTATTTTCGAGCTGTCTGACCAGAACTGTTCCTTCCTGATCGATATGTTGGCTTCTCTTTAGGTAGTTGAACACATATTCCCTGAAGACGCCGATGTTGGTGAGCTGCCTTCCGTTGATGAGCAGTTCGGGATTGGCGATGGATTCCCTTTCTGCGATCATTTCGGTTTTTTTCTGTTCCAGATAATCGGTAATGAGATTAATTTTCTCAAGTTTCTCAATCGTTTCGCGGTTCAGAAATGTAAAGGAATTGATATTGAAAATAATAGATCGCTTGATTCTCCGGGTATTGCTTTCAGCCATCACCTGAAGATTTTTAATCTCCGTCGCGAGTAAATCGTAGGTTGGAATCGTGGAAATGGTTTTGTCGAAATTCTGGATTTTTGTCGTAAGCAGGTTAATGTCGAGAATATTTCCTTCCAGGTTGTATTTCGGAATGCCAATCCAGTCACCCACTTTCATATTTTGTGATGTTGCAACATGAATTCCGGTTACGAAACCCAGAATCGTGTCCCGAAAAACCAAAACCAAAACCGCAGTAATCGCTCCGAGACTTCCTAAAATGGTCGCCCCACTGATTCCGAATACCATACTGATGATGATGACTGAAAGGATGAAGGTTCCAAAAATCCGCAAGGTCTGCGAAATCGCACGCAACGCCACAATCCTGTAATAATCTTTTTTGTAGAAATAATAATTTTCGACCGCTTTGATTGCACGAAGGGCCATTCCACCGACAATTAAAACCACGGCAACTTCCATAAGCCTGTCCAGAACGGCAAAACTTTCAGGATGGCGTCTTGAAAAAACAGAATACAGCGCAAACCGGCCGATCATCATTGCCACGAGATGTGCCATCGAATTGATGACCTTCGAAGTGTACAAAGCTTTAAAAACAGGATGTTTCTCCTCGTCTTTAAACGTAGCGAGAAATATGCGAACCAGAAATTTCAGAAAAAAATCGATAAAAAAAATAAAAGCGGTAAGCAGCAATACTTTTACACTGACTAAAACCATCCACTCATCGGAGATATTATCCACCACAAAATAATGAACAGCATCGCTGATTTCCGTGATTAAATCTTTGGTCTGTTGTAATTCGTCTTTCATCAATGCAAAAATAAGAAAACTGTTTGTGATTCATTTATTAATAAGTATTTTTAACAAAATAAAAACATATGGACAGCGGCCTTATTCAAACAGCGAGTATTATTCTGCTTATTCTTGGGATTCTTGGAACTTTTCTTCCCGTACTTCCCGGTTTACTCTTGAGTTTATGCGGTTTACTGATTTACAAATTCGGGACCGATACTCCACTTTCAATGGTTTATATCTGGATTTTTGCGTTTCTGACGGCAGTTTCGGTCGTGCTGAATTATGTAATTCCTGCAAAAACAAACCGAAAATACGGCGGCACGCGTTGGGGAAGCATTGGTTCTGTGATCGGAACTTTGGTGGGAATGTTTTTTATACCGCTTCCGTTCGGATTTTTAATCGGAATGTTTGCCGGCGTTTTTATCGGGGAACTTCTTCATGACGTCAGCGATAAAAAGAAGGCCTGGAACTCTACAAAAGGTGCTTTTATCGGTTTTCTCTACGGAACCGCCTTTAACTTCATTGTTGGTTTGGCAATGTTTTTGGTTGTTGTGTTTGATATAATTAAGAATTAAAACAATGGTACACAAACTCTTATTAACAGGCGTTTCTCTGCTTACTTTAGCAATGTGCAGCACAAAAAATATGGAAAAACAATCGGAGGTTGTCAACAAAACCGAGGATTCGAGAGCAGATGCCGTCATTTCCGCTGACTCCAATGAAAAGAACGCAGTTACAGAAACTGATGCAGTACCGAAAGTGAAAACTACAAAAGAGAACAGTCAGACTGCTCCTGTTCAGCCTACCGGAAACTCTTCGTCCGTTTCAAATCAAAATGCATCCGCAAAATCCTCTACCAACTCTGTACAAACCGGAAAAAGAGCAGCCATTTTCTTTAAGGAAGGAGAAAACCGTTTTCTGAGTGAGTATGAAATGAATGTGACTTTCAAAAAAATGGCGGAAGACAGCCGTTGTCCGACAAGAGTAAACTGCATTTGGCAGGGTGTTGCGACTGCTGACATTCTATTAATGGGAACTTATACAAGACCACAAACTGTAAAATTATCGACGCTTGATATGCCAGCAAAAGGTTATTCGAAATCAACGGTTTTTAATGGGTACAGAATCACTTTAGTAAGCGTAGAACCATATCCGACCCAATCAAAAGGATTTAAAAGCCTTTCCGGAAATTACAAAATTGGGATCACCATTGTGAAAGAGTACTGAAAACAGCAATCCCTACCAGGAAATAGCTTCCAACTTCCTTGATTTTAAAAAATCGTTGATTTTTGAAAAGGGCTTGCTTCCGTAAAACCCACGGTACACCGAAAACGGAGATGGGTGCGGTGATTTAATGATAAAATGTCTGGAGGACTCTATAAGTTCCTCCTTTTTTTGTGCAAAAGCGCCCCATAAAACGAATACCACATTTTCTTTTTTATCTGAAATTTCCTTGATAATAAAATCTGTAAACTTTTCCCAGCCCAGATCTTTGTGCGAATTGGGCGAATGTGCTTTCACAGAAAGTGTTGCATTCAATAACAAAACGCCCTGTTCAGCCCAATCGTCCAACTCTTTTTTTGTTCGTATAATTCCCAGATCATCCTGAAGTTCTGTAAAAATGTTTTTAAGTGAAGGCGGTGTAGCGACATTTTCGGAGACCGAAAAGCAAAGTCCGTTCGCCTGAAAATCATTATGATAAGGATCCTGACCGATGATCACGACTTTAACCTCGTCAAACGGTGTGAGTTCTAGCGCCCTGAAAATCTGGTTTTTTGGAGGAAAACATTTTGCTGTAGCATATTCTTCCTTCACTTTTTTCCACAGCGTTTCGAAATAATCTGAACTTTTGATGGGTTCTAAAACAGTTTTCCAATCCATATTTTCAAGCCTGAATGTTGTATTTAATGGCCACCAAATTTACAAAAATTACGTGTGTGCTCATTCTCAAATAATCATTAAATTTGCTTCGTGCATATTACAAAAGACCAATTAGAAGAACTTGAATTTCCTGAACTGCTTTCGGAAATTTCACCGTTCGCCTATTCCCATAAAACCGCAGAAAAAATTCAGAATCTGAAGCCTCTTCCATTGGATGAAGCCATCATTTCATTAAAAAAAACCTCAGAATTTCTTACGAGTTTTGAAAGCGACAATGCCATCCCTTTCAATGAATATGATGATATTGAAGAGGAACTCAAGCTCATGCTTATTGAAAATTTCAGGCTCGACAATCCTGCTTTCATCAAAATTAAAAGCCTTACGGAGCAAATCGGGAAACTTCAGAAATTTTATCCTGCTTTCGAAGGTGTTTTTGAACATCTGAACAACGATGTAAGAATTCTGGAATTCCGCAAAGAAATTATTGAGAAAATCGACAAGGTATTCAACCGTTTCGGTGAAGTAAAAAGTGAAGCCTCCCCGATTCTGAAAGTCTTAAGAGCCGAAATTTCCCACGCCAGAAAAACCATTCAGGAGAATTTCAATAAAACGCTTACCGCACTTTCTTCCACCGATTACCTGGACGATATCCGTGAAAGCATTATTGATGACCAAAGGGTTTTGGCGGTGAAATCGGGTTATAAAAAACGCGTGAACGGAAGGGTTCTGGGTGTTTCCAAAACGGGTTCCATCACTTTTATGCAGCCAGATACAGTGGTGAAACACCATTTCAAACTTCGGGAAGATATTGAGGAAGAGAAAAAAGAAGTGGACAAAATTTTAAGAAAGCTCACCGCTGAAATTTCAGAATTTCAGCCTCAGCTTTCCGAATACCAGGCCTATATTTTTGATCTGGATCTGACGAGGGCAAAAGCCAAATTTTCAGAAAAAATAAAAGGAATTCTGCCGAAAATTAACCGTCATAAAACGTTGCGCCTCGTCAATGCCTTTCATCCGCTGCTTTATCTCAGAAATCAGGTCGAAAAAAAGGAAATTTTCCCTCAGTCGCTTACGTTGACGGAGCATAACAGGATTCTGTGTATTTCGGGACCGAATGCTGGCGGAAAATCTATCACGCTGAAAACCGTCGGGTTGCTGCAACTCATGATCCAGAGCGGAATTCTGGTGCCAGTACATCCGAAATCCGAAATGTTTTTCTTTGATAAAATCATGACGGACATTGGTGATAACCAGTCCATTGAAAACCATCTTTCCACTTACTCTTCGCGTCTGAAAAAAATGGCGGAAATCATCCGCGAATCAGATGCGGAGACCCTTTTGCTCATTGATGAATTCGGGACCGGGTCCGATCCGGAACTCGGCGGTGCTCTGGCTGAAGCTTTTCTGGAATTTTTTTACGATAATAAAAGTTTTGCAATTATCACGACACATTACACGAACATTAAACTGGTGGTAGAACAGCTCCCGAACGCGCAGAATGCAGCTATGCTTTTTGATGAACATTCACTGGAGCCGCTTTACAAACTGGAAGTCGGACAGGCCGGAAGCTCGTTTACTTTTGAAGTGGCCGAAAAAAACAAAATTCCGCGATACATAATCGATGCTGCCAAGAAAAAGGTGGAACATGATATCATTAACCTCGACAAAACCATTGTAAAGCTTCAGCAGGAAAAATTTGAGGTCGAAAAACTGAAGACCGATCTTACAGAAAAACGTGATTCTACCCAGAATAAAAAGGAAAATCTCGAAAAACTGAACGAGCAGCTGCAGCAGAAACTCTTTAATTTCCAGAAACTGTATGAGGAAGAACACCGCAAACTGCAGTTCGGGAACAAGATTGAAGGGTTTATTGATTCTTATGTGAAAGGAAAATCGCGGAAAGACGTTGTAAAAGATTTTGTAAAAATCCTGGAACAGGAAAAATTCAGGAAACTCGGCTCCGATAAAGATGAAACCAAAAAACTGCAGATCGTAAAACGGAAAATCACGCAGCAGCTGAAAAAAACCGATGTCATTGAAAAAATAGCCGAAACCAACGAAAAACTCGAAGACAAAAGGGTAAAAGAGCGAGCGGTTTGGATGAAAATCGGACAGAGGGTTAGGATTTCAGGCTCCACTTCAGTCGGAACGATTGAAAAAATCGACAAAAACCAGAAGGTCACCGTGAATTACGGCATGTTTAAAACACAGATTTCGGCGGAGGAACTGGAGCGGATTTAAAATTTTAGTCCTATCGTTCCAGCGATGCTTGAAATAATTGAAAGAATGTTGGCAAAGATTCCTATTTTCTCAGTCTTTCCATGTGCTTGACAATACTGATTGTTTTTATTACCGATGAATACATTATTGGTAATAATAGTGTGGTTCGAAGCATTTCGAGATTCAGCGCTTTGCCATTTTTTAAAACCGATTATTCGGGCTTTAATCCCTGCTGCACCTACTCTATATTTAGTTTTATTTTTCGTATCGGCAAATCTTTCTATAAGACCTTCACTATATAGGTATTCTACGGCATTGTTATACAATTGGTCTTCTTCAGTGTGAGGTTTACATATTTGAAATGAATGCTGTAAGCTTAATATCCCATCAAAATATTTTTCCATATTATGTGCGTTTATCTCTAATATAAGAAATTATACTTAAGACACGAAATCTAAATTGTTTTATAATTTTGAAAAAAATTGAAGAATAAGTCAGTTATAGAAATGACATGATAAATTAATACTATTGAAAATCAGTAATTTAAATCTTTTATTGCAATTATTTCACTACTTTGTATTGCATAATACTAATTTATTTACATATCTTTGCCATGTAAAGTTAAGGGTATAACTTTTAACGTAATAAACACCAATTTTAAAACCAAATAATAACCTCACAAAATGAACACAGAAAACACCAAAGCGCAAATGCGAAAAGGAATTCTGGAATTCTGTATTTTGAGTCTGATTGACAAAAGAGAAATGTATGTTTCTGATTTGATCGACGAACTGAAAAAAGGAAAACTGGATGTGGTGGAAGGAACGCTCTACCCGCTCCTCACCAGATTGAAAAACGGCGAATTTCTTTCCTACCGATGGGAAGAATCCACAGGAGGCCCACCGAGAAAATATTACCAGATCACCGAAAAAGGTAAACTGTTTCTCACCGAACTTCTGAACACCTGGAACGATCTTACCGATTCCGTGAATCAAATTACTCTAAAAACTATAAACTAAATACAATGAACAAAACACTCTCAATAGGACTTGCCGGTTTCTCCTTCACGATTGAGGAACATGCATATATCAAGTTAAGCGATTATCTTGCTGCACTCAGAAGCTCTCTGGATGCTTCAGAAGCGGATGAAGTGATGCACGATATCGAGATCAGAATGGTTGAAATCTTCAAGGATACTTTAGGAAAACGTGAAGTCATCAACGATATCGATGTGGAAAGAGTTATTGCCCAGATCGGGAAACCCGAAGTGATTGAAGAACAGGAAGAAGCTTATTTTTCCGAAAAAAATACAAAAAACGGACGTACTTCCGCAAACTACAGCGGCGCCAAACAGCTCTTCCGCGATCCGGAAAGACAGAAAATCGCCGGAGTTTGTGCTGGTTTAGCGCATTATACTGGAATGGACATTACCGCAATGCGTGCCATTTGGCTTGGAATAGCAGTTTTGGGCATTTTTACCGCCGCCATCTCCACTTCGCTGATCGTTCTCATTTATATTATTCTGTGGATCGTTCTGCCTAAGGCAGAAACGGCCACAGATTTTCTGAAAATGAAGGGAAAGCCCATGAATTTCGACAATTTAAAAAGTGAATCCAACAAACTGGTTCAGTTTGCGAATGAATCCACGCAAAGAGTCGGAGAAATTTATACAGAAAACAAACCCTATATCAACAATGCAGGAAGCGGAATCTGGAATGTAATTCGTTATGTCTTAGGAAGTATTTTTGCCTTAATGGCTTTGGGAAGCATTATTGGAGCATTCTTTATCTTCGGACTTTTCGGAAATCCTGATTTCCCGGGAATGAATGAATTCAATTTCCTTTTTGAAGATGACGGAATGAATAACGTTCTCTACGCCATGATGTTGATCGGCACTTTAATACCTGCCCTGCTTTTCAGTCTGCTGGCCATAAAACTAATTTCGCCGAAAACACAGCTGAGAAATGTTGGATATGTTGTAGGAGCTCTTTTTCTTATTCTGTTGGCTTTTGCTACTTATTTCGGAATCAACATGGCTAAAAAAGACATGATTTACAAAGGTGACAAAGAAGAAACAGAAAATATTGCTATCAATACGACGTCAGATAGTTTGTATGTTGATGTGAAACAGATTAACATTCCGCAGAACTTTACGGCTTATGACGATGATATTTTCTCCGACAAAAAAATGGTGTACGAGGAAGACTATCCTTACGTGGAAGTAACGAGAAAAGCGGATATCACTGCTCCTTACCTTATTGTTAAAAAAGAAGGAAAAGGATATAATGTTCCTGTTCAGCTCACCGTTCCGGTAGAAATTCAGGATAATAAAATCCTGCTTCCAAATTTCGTGAAATATCCTTATCAGCAGCGTTTCCGTGATTACAATGTGACTTACGAACTCGTAGTTCCTCAGGACACAAAAGTTTTTAAAGTCAAAGAACATGGACTTCAGCTTGAAGGAGATTTAAACGGAGACGGAACAGACGACGAGGATGCCAGCAACGATGTAGTAATCGAAAATGATAAGATCAAGATCAACGGTTCCACTATTCAGTACAACTCCAATGACAAAGACAGTGTGATCATCAACGGTAAGAAAATGCCGAAAGCGGCCGCCGACAAAGTGATTGATTCAATGGATCTAGATTTCGACAAACTTCAGGATGTAGACATCTCCATTAAAAACGGTAAAAAAGAAATTTCCATTAAAACCAAATAATGAGAGTGGATAAGTGTAAAAGCGAATGCTTTTGATCAAATAAAAAATTTCGCTTTTCGCTTGTTCCTCATTGAAAACTAAACTTTACATAAAAATTAACATAAGCTTCGCGGTTATATTGAAAATTATTGTTAATTTCGTACTGTTAATTTGAAAATTTAATAAATTAACCCTTAAAACAAAAAAATCATGGTACAGTTTGTATTTGAAATCGCAATAAAAGTCATTGATTTCGTAAGCAGTTTATTTTAAGAACAATTATTAATTCGATATATTTGTAAGTATAACCAAACTTTGGTTATACTTTTTTGTTTAAAAATTAAAAAAAATGAAGAAACTGATCGGGAAATTGATGATGTGGATTGTCGGCTGGAAGATTGTACTGGAGGGCGATGTGAATAATCTGGACCGCTGTATTCTGGTCGTGGCACCGCACACCTCTAATCAGGAATATCTCCTGGGAAATCTGGCGTACTGGGCACTGGATAAACCGTTGAAGATCATTATAAAAGATGAACACACCAAAGCGTGGTATGGTCCGGTCGTCAAAGCTTTAGGCGGCATCGGCATCGACAGAAGTCAGAAAAATGACCTTGTTAAATTTGTTGCAGATGAATTCAAAAAAGACAGTTTCAGTCTGGTAATTACTCCTGAAGGTACAAGAAGCTGGGTTCCGAAATGGCGGAAAGGTTTCTATCATATGGCTTTGGCAGCAAAAGTCCCGATTGTGGTCGCTGCCGGGGACTTTAAACACAAAATCATTTATTTGGGCAAAATCATCACCGTTCACGATCTGGAAACCCGCAGTTTTGAAAGTATTATGGAGGAAATGCAGGAATATTACAAAAAAATTACCCCAAAAAATCCTGAAAACTGGAATCCTAAAATTTATTAAATATACAGTCGGACTATAATGGATAATTCAAAAAAAAGAGAAATTCTTGACATGCTGAATAACTGGGGCGAAGAAACCCTCGGAAAAACGCTCGAAATCATTTTTACTGATGTTACGGAGGAAACGCTGACGGCAACCATGCCTGTAACGCCGAAAGTTCATCAGCCTTACGGAATTCTGCACGGCGGAGCCAGCTGTGTTTTGGCCGAAACTTTGGGTTCATGCCTTTCCTATATCAGCGTGGATTCTGAAAAAGTGGTTCCTGTAGGAACAAACATCAACTCGAACCACCTGAAAAGCAAACGCGAAGGGATGGTGACCGGAACAGCAAGATTCATCAGAAGAGGAAATACGATGCACGTTTCCGAAATAGAAATCCGAGACGAAAAAGGTGGTCTGATTAACCATACGACGATGACGAATAATATTATTCCACGGCCTAAATAATCTTTCAGGAATAAAAAAAAAACGATGCTTTTCTTTAAATTTCCCTTTAGCGAAAATGTTTACACAACTGATGAAAATTCTCCCGGAAATTTCGTCAGTTTTTTTTCATTTGACAACTTGGAACAGCTTGACTTTAAAGGAAAAATAAAAGAAGCAGACTTTATGGAATTCAGTAGAATGATGAGTTCTGCTGATCTCCAGTTAAATGAAGCTAAATATTTTGCAGAAGAAAGTCAAACTGAATACGAAGCAAAACTGAGGAAAGTTATTGATTTTATAAAAGAGAACAGTCTTTCGAAACTGGTCATCTCGAGAATCAAGATTCTGAAATCAGATTCACAAACTCCTGATTTAGCTACAACCTTTCAGAATCTTACCGAATCTTATCCAAATGCTTTTGCTTACGTTTTTGTGAAAGAAGGAAAATGCTGGATCGGCGCGTTTTCTGAAGTTTTGGGAAAATTCAGTAAAAAAACTTCTCGATTCGAAACGATGAGCCTGGCCGGAACACTTCCTGTAAATGAATTCTGGAGCGAAAAAGAAAGAGAAGAGCAGAAACCTGTTTCTGCTTACATTAAAATGGTGCTCGAAAATTACAGCGCTCACACTGAAATTTCAGAAACATACGATCACATTTCCGGAAACATCAAACATCTGCGAACAGATTTCAAGGCGAAGATTGATCAGGAAAATTTAGAAAAACTTATTTCAGAACTGCATCCCACTCCAGCGGTGTGTGGAATCCCAAAAGAATTCTGCAAAAATGCCATCGAAAATTTCGAAAAATATCCACGCGGACTGTATGCGGGCTACATTCAAGTGGAAACTGATGACTACATTCAGTATTTCGTGAATTTAAGATGCGCCGAAATCAGAAAAAGTGAGGTGCTGATTCACGTTGGAGGCGGCATTACTGCCCTAAGTTCCACTGAAAAAGAGTGGCAGGAAACTGAACTGAAATCAGAGGCAATCCTTAAAAATTTAGCTTTTTACCGCTGAAATTTATTTTTTTAAGGTCAGCTTGCTCCAGGTATTCATCGCAAAAAGCAAAATAATACCGATTACCGCAGCGGATATCGATAAGATGAATTTAGAATTTTCTTCATGCATAATCCCAAGATCCCACTCGATCACATAAAGGTTGAAACCGATGAATATAAGGAAAAGCACTAAAAATATTTTATAAAAGGTCTGCATTACTAAGATTTTTAAAAGTTAACATAGGTCGAAAACAACTGTGCAAAATTGGCGGTGAACAATTTAATTGAAATTGCGAGAAGGATAATTCCGAAAACTTTCTGCAAAACCTGCAGCGTTCCGTCGCCCATTTTCTGCTCAAGCCAGTTGGCCGATTTCAGCACCAAATATACAAAAATTGTGTTCAGAATAATGCCTGCAATGATATTGATGTCATGATATTCTGCCCGCAAGGAAAGTGTTGTGGTTAAGGTTCCGGCTCCGGCGATCAGCGGAAAAGCAATGGGAACGATCGATGCTGACTTGGATTCGGTGTTTTTCTGAATTTCGATGCCCAAAATCATTTCAACCGCAATAATAAAAATGACAAAAGCACCTGCAATCGCAAAGGAATTCACATCTACTCCAATAAATTTCAGAATTTTGTTACCGATAAAAAGGAAGGAAATCATCAAAACGCAGGCAACAATTGTGGCGCGTTCCGCTTCAATTTTTCCGAATTTCTGCTTCAGACTTACAATGATCGGGATCGATCCCACGATGTCAATCACCGCAAAAAGCACCATTGTAGTGGTAAGCGTTTCCTTTAAACTGAAAAATTCAAACATTGGGGATTATTAATTCCGCAAAATTATAAATAAAAAATGATTATTTGCTAATATGCGGGTATAATTCAACGATCTGACCGTAGATTTCAATGATATTTTCTTCAAGATGAATCGGCGCAAATCTTTCAATTTGAATTCTCTGAATAAGATTCCGGTAATCCTCTGTGATTTTTGGTCCCCTCTCCTTTTCCAGAATGTTCCTGAACTCCGACTCATTTTCCGCCGAAAAACTTTTTGTGACTTCCAGATTCATTTCTTCAAAAGTTCTAAAGAAACCTTCCCAGTCTCGGTTTTCGAGCTGTTTTTTCAGATAAATATAATAATCGACCAACTCCACTTTCTGCTGGTTACGAATTTCTTTTTCCCTGTCTGCAACACTTCCTGTAGATTTAGCTTTCATTGAAGCTTTTTGCAAAAGCAGCGCTTTCTGTTTCCGCTGATGTCTCCGGAAAAGAAAACCCAGAAGTACAACACCGAAAAAGACTGCGATATTCAAAAGAACAGCATTCCAGTTGATGCCTGCTTTTTCTTGTACTTTCAGATTAGAAGTATGAATAACCGGACTGTTCACCGTCTCCAGAACGGTGTTGGTGTAATTATTTACCTTTTCGATCGTTGTTTGGTCATCCAGAATCTGTTCGTGGGTAAAAGCACTGATTTCAATGGTTTGCGGCGGTATGGAAACGTATTTTTTTTCTGACGGATCAAAAAAGCTGAAATCTTCGGTGCTGATGATGATGGGTCCCTGTTTTTTTGGAACAATGATGTAATTCGCAAGCACTTCACCTTTCATTGCTGTTTTCCCGGTCTTCACATTATTGACGATTTTGGAAGGGTATATGACATAATCGTCGGATTTGTTGATGGCAGGAAGGGTAATATTTCCCAGATTTCCTTCTCCGGAAAGTTTCACGGTCACGTTAATGGGTTTATCCATTTCTGCCTTTCCTTCGGACCGATTAATGAGCTGAACTTCAAAATTTCCTACGGCATTCTCAAAACTTTCCGGCGCGTCTTTCGGCAGATTTTTAACACTCAGATTTACCCTGTTAGACTTGATCCTGTTTTCTGAAGAGAGATGATTCACCATCGCAGAAACAGATTTAACGGCAACCGTGCCGCTTTCTTTCGGAAAAATCATATATACCGCAATCACTTGTGAGGAGAGATTTCCTTCCGTTTCAATTTCTGATTTACGGTTGCTTACCGTTTTGAAATTCAGGTTATTCTGTTTCGGCAGCTGAATGTTCTTTACCTTCCGGAAATTGTTGAGATTTTTGGAATAAGCCTTTAAAACTGCAATGGTAGGCTGGTTTTTATAAACTGACCGATCTTCAATTTCCAGATTCAGATAGATATCATCCATGGGTTTAGTTGCAGCCACTGCTGTTTTTTCGACCGGCGAAATATAGATATCAAAAGGTTCAGTTCGGTAAATCTCACCGTTTACAATCACCCTCGCAGAACCTATTTTCAGGGTTCCGGACTGCTTTGGCTCCAAAACCACCTGATAAATGATCTGGTTGATGATGAAGTTCTTTTTTGGATCACCATAAGTAATCTGATCAGATGCGGTGCCGATCATATTAAATTTGGAAAAATCCGGAAGCTGCAGTGGCGTGTCCTGAATGTAGTTTTTGCCTTTAATTTCCAGGACATACGTCAGGTTGAAACGCTGGTTGACTTTGAAATCTTCTCCTTCTAGAACAGGCACTAAAGTTACCTGACCGTAAGAAACTATAGCCAGAAAATTCAGACACAAAAAGAAGATTTTATGTTTCATTACCAGTCTTTCGCATTGCTTTCAGGCACCGAATAGGAGCCTTTGTTTAAAATTCTTTTTGCCGTTTCCCTTTCTTTATTGGCAACTCTGTTCAGTAAAGCATCCTGAAGTTCTTTCGGCATGCCGTTGCTCGGATTCTGATTTTTGTCCTGATCTTCTCCGTCGCCGGTTCCTTTCTGAGCATCACCGCTTCCGCCGCTTTGCTTTTTCTTATCACCGTCTCCGCCCTCTTGGTCTTTTTTATTTCCTTTACCGCCGCCACCCCCGGATTTATTTTTGTTTTTATCCTGTTGGTTTTCCTTTTCCTTCAGTTTTGCGATTTCGTAATTCTTACGTGTTGATTCGTTGTAAGGATCCTGTTTCAGGGATTTTTTATAAAATTCTGCGGCTTTTTCGGGATTACTTGTTTGCATATGCGCATTTCCAAGATTGTGCAGTGCGGCTGCTTTATCGGCAAGATTTTTAGAAAGTTCCTGTGCTTTTTCGAATTCTGCTTTCGCCTCTTCAAACTTTTTACTTTTATACAATGCATTTCCCAAATTGTAATGGGCAGTAAAGTCTTTGTCATTCTCGCCGATGGCTTTCAGATATTTGGAAGCGGCTGCATCGTAATTTTTTTTATCGAAATCGTTATTGCCTTCAAATATGAGGGTATTATAATTTTCCTGTGCCGATAAAATACCGGCAAAAAAAATCAATAATAACGTTAGATAAGAATTTTTATTATGCATGTTGCAAAATTATTTGTTTATATGTTAAGAAACAGGCGTTTAAATGTTAAAGTTGGGTTAAATAAAGGGATTTAAAGGCTTATAATCACCGAACCGTCAAAGATTGAGATCTCTTTTCGGATTGATCAAATAAATGAGAAAGAAAAGGAAAAGAGAAACGGCCAGAAAATACTGGTAATAATGGATGGCATTTTGGGTTTTTATGAGTGTTTCTGAAGAGGCATTTTTTCTGTTAAGTGCATCCACGATTTCCTGGGAGGCCTGATCCAGATTATTACCATCAATATAAGTTCCGTCAGTAGAAGAAGCGATTTTTTTCAGCGCTTCAGTCTGTCTTTTAGAAATTACGGTTTCGCCCGTGTTCAGATCCGTTTTATAACCCATTAACTGACCGAAAGCATATTCCGGAACGGGGGCTCCTTCATCGGTGCCGATTCCTACGGTCACGACCATCATTCCTTCTCTTTTTGCTTCTTTTATGGCTTCATCTTCATTTCCCTCATTATCTTCACCATCGCTCACCAGAACAATCTTGCGTGATCCTTTTGCCACATTTTTAAATTTCTCCGAAGCTGCTTTCATTCCTTTCAGGAAATCGGTGCCCTGAACTTTCATCACATTGGTTTCGAGTCCTCCGATATAAGTTTCGGCGGTTGAATAATCAGTGGTTAAAGGCATTACAGAAGTTGCATCGCCGGCGAAAACTACAATCCCGACTTTATCATTCGTCATTTTATCCATCGTTCCGATGATGATGTTTTTAGCTTCTGTTAAGCGGTTGGGTTGAATATCTTCGGCGTTCATAGAATTGGAAACATCCATAACAAAAATAACATTGTTCATTTTCTGCATGGTTTTCACTTCCTCGGAACCCTTTAAAAGATCAATGATCGAAAAAATTAGAAATAAAACGGCCGTCAGATACAGGACAGGTAGAACTGCCGAAAATTTGGACTTGTTTTCATAAAGACCCTCATGAAATATCTCCTCAGCAAAATGCAAACGGGTTTTGTTCTTCCATTTTCTATAACGACTGAGAATGAAAATAAGCACCGCAATAAGCAACAGGAGCAAAAAGAGCCAGTAATTTTCTATATACCAATCCATTAATTCAAAAATTTATAAAGTGACCACCGCAAAAGGGCATCAATCATCAACAGAGCCAGTGCAATATAGAGCAGGATGTGGAAATATTCCTGATAATGGTAGATTTTAGCTGATTTTACATCCGTCTTTTCCAGCTGGTTAATTTCTTCGTACACTTCTTCCAGACTTTGGTTGGAAGTTGCCCGGAAATATTTTCCACCCGTGGTCTCGGCAATTTCCCTCAAAACGGGCTCGTCGATCTTCACTTCTGCTTCAGTAAAGACCAGATCACCAAAAATATCCGTAGCGGTGGGCATTAACGCATAGCCATTTGTTCCAATTCCAATCGAATACACCTTAATACTGTTGCTTCGGGCCAGTTCAGCACCGACCTGTGGCGGCATTGCATTTTCGATTGTATTCACACCGTCCGTCATCAAAATAATGATTTTGGATTTTGCCTTGCTGTTTTTTAAATGGCTTACGGCAACCGCAAGACCTTCACCGATCGCGGTTCCTGGTTGAAGTTCCAAAGGGTTGAGATTTTCAAGTTCCTCTATCAAAACTGAATGATCTGAAGTGACGGGAACTTTTGTAAACGCTTCGCCTGAATACGTAACCAGTCCTATCCGGTCTGCCGGTCTTTTTTCCACAAATTTTTGTGCAATTTTTTTCAGTGCCGTCAGTCGGTCCGGCTCCAGATCTTTGGCAAGCATGCTTAAGGAAACATCTACCGAGAGCATAATGTCTATCCCTTTATTGGCATTATAATCCTCAGAAATAGAAAAAGTCCGCGGTCTTGCCATCGCAATGATAAGACAGGTAAGAATAAGATATTTTGAGATTTTCAGCAGAAAAAGTACAAAAACAATTCCCTGACTTTCCTTCATTTTGCCAGTGCTCGGAACTTTGATTCCTGGTCTTTTTTTGGTGCTGATATCTCTTATCAGTAAAGGGATAAACAGCAGGAACAGCAGTAAAAACCACGGACTGTAAAATTCGAAGTCGTTGAAAGCACTAAACATCTTTTCTCAGTTTTTCAAATTCCAGATCCTTCGATGATCTTTTTACAAAGTTTCTTATATTCTCGAAATCATTTTCCATAAGAGCCTGATCCGGAAATGTCTTGGCGAATTTAACAAGGTCGCCGCGGAGAAAAATCTCTTCCACCACTTTTTCATTTTCCTGAGAAATGGTATTGTTGGTTTTCATCACATCAATCAGGTCGTCGGTGAGCAGAACATCGGCAGGAATTCGATATTGTTTCGTGATAAAATTCCTGGAAATATCGATGAGTTCTACATAAAATGAACGGTAATCGCCATTTTCGATGTATTTTTTCTTTTGCAGCTGGTCCAGATCCTTCAGGGTCTGATTGGTCATGACAACCGGAGAATCTTTCCTACGTTTCGCGTATATGATGATCTGATAAATAACAAATATTAAAGCTAAAAGAATAAGAACGCCGAGAATATACCATTTGTAAAGCTCCCAATAATCCTTAACCTGGAGTTTTACCTCCTTGTTTTTCATAATATCGTTGATCACGTCGCCTTTCTGCGCGGTATTGATCACTTCCACTTCGTATGGAATGGTTTGGTAAAGTTCCCCGCCAATTTTAAAATCCAGAGCCGGAAGGGTGAATATACCCTCTTCGAAAACCGCAAATTCAATCGTTCTTTCGTAAAACTCAGGTTTTACAATGATGCTGTCTTTTACTTCCTCGAAATGAAAAGGCAAAAGCTCATTTTTCGGCGCGGAGACAACCTCTTCGCCTTGAAGATCTGAAATATAGACGCGAAATAAAACTGCTTCTCCCAAAGCCAGCGTCTTTTTTTCCAGTCGGGAACCCAGTGTCTGCGCATTGGAAAAAACACTGAAGAAAATGAATGTAAAAAGGAAAATATTTTTTAAAATTCTGCTGTTATTTTTTATCATCATGCATGCTGTCATTTTTTTCTGAAATACTGGTAAAGGAATTTTGAATAGTCTTCGCCGGTATTCATATTCATAAAGCCGGCCGAAGAATTTTCGAAATCCTCCTCCACTTTTTTCACTTTCTGTTTCTGTGCTTCTGCAAAATCGTACCGCCATCGTGCGCTGGAAGTATTTGCCCAGATCTGCTTGCCGGTTTCAGCATCGCTGAATAAGGTATAACCGACATTAGGGATTTCATTGTCCTTTTCGTCATAAATCCGCATTCCTAAAACCTGATGTTTTTTTGAAGCCACGCGCAGCATTTTCGAATCATATTCATCTTCAAAATCCGAAAAAAGGAAAACGAGCGATTTCTTTTTGAAAACACCCATCATATATTCCATAGCCATATCGATTTTAGATGGTGCCGGAATATAATCAACCGTTAGAATGTTGCTGATGATGGCCAAAATATGTTTCCGTCCTTTTCTGGGTGGAATTACTTTGTAGACTTTGTCTGCGAAGAGAATCAACCCAACTTTATCATTGTTACCAACCGCCGAAAATCCTAAACTCGCGCAAATTTCAGCCACAAACTCCCGTTTCAGCTGTGTTTTGGTTCCGTAATCCATTGAAGCGGAAATGTCCACGACCAACATCATTGTGAGTTCCCTTTCCTCTTCCATCACCTTTACATAAGGCTCACGAAAACGGGCAGTTTTGTTCCAGTCGATCCTGCGGATTTCATCTCCGGACTGATACGGCCGGACTTCCGAGAACGTCATTCCCTGTCCTTTGAATGCGCTGTGATACTGACCCATCAAAGCAGCCTCCGATTTTTTTCGGGTGCGGATTTCGATCTGCTTTACTTTTTTAATGATGACTTTGATCTGCATTTAAAATCTTAAATATGAGGAAATGTGTGTTAATAAATTGAATGAATTTTAATTTATGGTGCCTGAACTTTACCCAAAATACGGTCTACGATTTCTTCGGATGTAATTTCCTCGGCTTCGGCTTCGAAACTCAATCCGATACGGTGTCTGAGGACATCTTTTGCAATTTCTTTCACATCCTCCGGAATCACAAAGGCCCGGTTTTTCAAAAAAGCCATCGCCCGCGACGCAATCGCAAGATTGATGGAAGCTCTCGGAGAGGCTCCAAAACTGATGTAATTTTTAAGTTCAGCAAGTCCGTAACGTTCCGGGAAACGCGTTGCAAAAACCATATCGAGTATATATTTTTCGATTTTTTCGTCAAGATAAATCTGGTTGATGAGATTTTTTGCCTCTACCACATTTTCAAGAGAAATGACTGGTCTGATCTGTGGTTGGTGAGCCGTGGCCACCATTCTCATTACTTTTCTTTCATCTTCAAATTCAGGATAATCGATTTTGCATTTCAGCATAAAACGGTCGCTTTGGGCTTCAGGCAGAATATAAGTCCCTTCCTGATCGATAGGATTCTGCGTTGCAAGAACCAGAAAAGGTTTGGGAAGCGCCATGGTTTCATCACCGATCGTTACCTGTTTTTCCTGCATGGCTTCGAGCAAAGCCGACTGAACCTTTGATGGCGCACGGTTGATCTCATCTGCCAGAACAAAATTTGCGAAAATAGGACCTCTTTTAATGGAAAAATCATTTTCCCTGATATTGTAAATCTGCGTGCCCACCACATCGGCCGGAAGTAAATCGGGTGTAAACTGAATCCGCGAAAATTCGCCGTGAACAGCTTCGGCCAAGGTTTTGATCGCGAGGGTTTTTGCCAGACCCGGAACGCCTTCCAAAAGAACATGGCCATTGCCGAGAAGACCGATCAGTAAACGGTCTATCATATATTCCTGTCCGATAATTGCTTTGTTAATTTCCTGTTTTAAAAGTGAAAAAAAGTAATTCTGTTCTCTTACTTTTTCGGTTAGCTGTCTGATATCTTCGGCTTGATGTAGTTCTGACATATGTTTTTAGAATTAAAATGTAAATTTCTGATAAATACTTGCAACAATCTACTAAATCGATGCCAATTTTGAGTTAAAATTTGTTAAATAATTCCTCCTGTTCATGAGGTTTATGACAATTTTTGCCTAATGCCTGCCTGAAAACTAAAAGTTTTCTTAAAATCTGTGGAAATACTTCAGATCCTGCAGCAACAAATTGTGATGTTCAGTTAATTAACTTATTTTTGTCGATTAAAATTTAGCTCAAATGAATTATCATTTTCAGGCGCACAGGCAGATCCGAAAAAATCTTCTGGAGATTCTTCAAAATACTTCCCATAAAGATTTGGTCAGCATTCCGGATGGTTTCAACAATAATATTTACTGGAATATTGCCCACACCGTGGCTACTCAGCAGTTGTTGTGTTATTATTTAAGCGGAAATCCGTTCAGAATCGACAAATACTGGATTGAAACGTATAAAAAAGGAACGATGCCGAATCTGAATGTGCAGCAGTCTGAAGTTGATGACCTCGCTTTTCTGCTCACGGAAACGTCGAAGATTCTCATGAAGGATTATGACGCCGATTTCTTTTCAGATTATACACCATACACCACAAGTTTTGGTCTGGATCTGAAGGGTATTCAGGATGCGATTATCTTCAACAATATGCACGAAACCCTGCATTACGGCTACGCGATGGCTCAGAAAAGAGCAATTTTAGGGGAAACTTTCTAAAAAATGACAGCAAGTCAGAACAAATTATATTAAAAGAAAAATGACGGACAAAAAAGACGACTTTATATTTGGCCTCCGACCGGTAATTGAAGCGCTGGAAGCAGGAAAATCCATCGATAAAATCTTTATGCAGAATGCGCTGCAGGGAGATCTGTATTACGAACTGAAACAGCTTTTAGGCAAACACAAAATACGACCGAATTACGTTCCCGTGGAAAAACTGAACCGGTTTACCCGCAAAAATCATCAGGGCGTGGTCGCATTTATTTCTGATGTTCCTTTTGAAAAAATCGAAGATATTCTGCCACAACTTTTTGAAGACGGCAAAACACCATTTCTTTTAATTCTGGACCGTCTGACCGATGTGCGGAATTTCGGAGCCATCTGCAGAACCGCAGAATGTGTAGGGATTCACGCGGTAATTCTTCCGGAAAAAGGATCAGCTCCTATTAATTCGGATGCGATTAAAACTTCTGCGGGAGCCATTTACAATCTTAAAATCTGCAAGGAAAAAAATCTTGCCCACGCTGTGGATTTTCTTCAGCAGTCCGGTGTACAGGTTTTTGCCGCTACTGAAAAAGCACAGAAGTTGGCTTATGACGTAGATTTCACACAGCCCTGCGCTTTGGTGATGGGGAATGAAGAAACTGGAATTTCCAAAGAAGTGATGCATCATGCAGATGAAAAAATCAAACTTCCGATTGAAGGAAAAACGCAGTCGCTGAACGTTTCTGTGGCCTGTGGCGCCATTCTGTATGAAGCCGTTCGACAGAAAATGAGTCACGAAATTTAAAATAAAAAACTGAAAACCAAGTTCTATATAGCTTACAAGCATTTAACAATTATGAAAAAAATTATAGCATTCGCCATACTTTCCATAGCTTTAATCTCGTGCAACAAAGAGACAAAAACCATCACTAAGGTGGATCCTGCAACAGGAAAGACCATTACGGTCGAGGTTCCGGTAGAAAAATCTGATGACGCAGCAAATCAAATGGCCATCAAAGATTCCGCAGGAGTTTATACGCAGTCTTTCAATCTTGAAATTGGTAAAACCTACCCTTTAACCACTTATCAGCGCGATGTTCAGACCGTAACTTCCCCAACCGGTGAATCACAAAGCGGAACCAGCGAATCAACTGATGAAATGTCTTTTCTCGTCAATGGTTTCGACAAAGGAGTTTACGATATTACCATCAATCTGATTGGCAAAAGAAGTTCACAGACCGGAGGCGGACAAACTATTGTGGTTGATACCAAACAGGCTGCGCCGAAAGATGACAACATGAAAATGATGTGGAGCATCAACAAAGCTTTGGTAGGCAACAAACTGAAGATGAAGATGCAGGAAAACGGAAAAATCCTTTCGATTACAGGCTTTGAACCGATTTATACGAAAGTCGCCACTTCGGCAGGAACATTTATAAAAGATGCTGCCGCAAAAGCAGATTTTCTGAAAAGTTTTAAAGCCAGTTTTGGTGAAAAATCGATGAGTGAACAGTTTACGAAAAATTTCATGCTCATACCTTCAAAAGGAGTGAAACTTGGAGAGAAATGGACAGATACAGAGAATGCAACACCGGACGGAAAAGTAAAACTGAGTACGACATATGCTTTAAAAAGCGTTGGAGACAGTAAAGCAATCATCACCGTAAACGGCGGAATTCCTTACAAATCCGAGAAAAGGACTCAGGAAGGCATCACGAGGAGCATGAGTTCAGAGCTTTCACAAAGCGGAACAGTGACCCTGGATCAGCAGTCAGGATGGATCACCAACCAGAACATCAATGTAAAAACTTCGCAGACGGAAACACTTTCAGACGGCAAACAGACCCAAACCATGAAATCGGTTTCCAATTCAACGGTAATGGTGAATCCGGCTGCAAAATAAATTTTAAATCATTTTAAATATTTCTGAAATTATGAAATATCTATTGGAGTTAATTCTCGCAACTGTTATCTTATTTTTTGTCTGGAACATCCTGAAAAGAATTTTTCTGAATAAATTTTACAGAAACTTCCCTTCTTCTTTCAATCAGAAAAAAGAAAATGAGCATTCAACTGTAGCTGACAAAAAAGTCAGTCAGAAGGTCAATTGGGATGCCGAAACGGTAGAGTACGAAGAAATTAAAGAAAATAACGATTACAAAAAGTAGCAAATCACTTCCTGAAGCACTTTAGGGATTCAGCAATGCATTAAAATATGGCAAACAATAAAAAATTAATTTTCATCATCGGGAGTCTTATCGCTTTCATGGTGCTCGCTTTGGTATATGCAAACCCTGTTTTATCGGGAAAGCAGCTTTTTCAGCACGACATTGTGCAGTATAAAGGCGGCGCTAAAGAACTGTTGGATTACCGGGCCCAAAACGGCGAAGAAACCTACTGGAGCGATTCCATGTTTGGCGGAATGCCTACATACCAAATGGGTGCGCAGTTTCGCGGCGATTTTGTTAAAAAAATTGATGATCTCCTGAATTTTTTACCCAAACCTGCGAATTATATTTTCCTGCTTTTCTCCGGATTTTTCCTGCTCGGAATGGTTGTCGTGAGAAACTGGAAATATGCGCTTTTAGGGGCTACGTTTTTCGGACTTTCCACCTATTTTTATATCGCACTCGCAGCCGGACATAACGGAAAAATCCATACAGTGGCGTATTTTGCCCCGCTTTTGGCCGGAATCCTGCTCGTGTACATCCGTAAAAAATACATCATCGGATTTATCGTAACTGCATTGTTCATGGGCCTTCAGATCGCTGCGAATCATCCGCAGATGACGTATTACCTCTTTATTGCACTGGGGTTTTTATTTCTGTCGGAACTCATCCGTGCTTTTCAGGGAAAAACCGATTGGAAGCATTTTGGAATTTCAACCGGAGTGCTTGCTCTCGCCTTTGTTCTAGGAGTTGGAATGAACTCACAGCGGATTTTGGCAAATTCTGAATATGTTACGGAAACCGTACGTGGTAAACAGATTCTCGATAATGAAGTGAATTCATCGGGAGCAAACGGAATGAACAAAGAAAGCATGCTGATGTGGAGTTACGGCAAGCTCGAAACACTGAATTTGTTTATTCCAAGGTTGATGGGTGGTTCCAGCAATGAGGAAGGTTCCGAAGATATGATGGGCCGCGTTCAGGAAATGGTACAGAACAATGTTTCTTCGCAGGAAGAAATGAACAGAATTTCTCAGGGATTCGGATCACTGACGTATTGGGGCGAACAGCCCGGAACTTCGGGCCCTGCTTATCAGGGAGCGGTGGTGTGTTTTCTGGCGGTTTTAGGATTTTTCTTTGCCTGGAAAAAATACAGATACTGGATTCTGGGAGCTTCTATTCTCACCGTTTTTTTGGCATGGGGAAGCAACCTGATGTTTGTATCTGATCTTTTCATCGATTTCGTACCTTTTTATAATAAATTCCGGGCGCCAAGTTCGATCCTGGTAGTGGTAGAATTGCTGTTCCCGCTCATCGCAATCATTGGACTTTACCGGTTTTTTAATTCCGGCGAAAAAACGGAGACTTCTGCGGAAAACATCTTAACCGAAGAATACAAAAAGAAAATCCTCATTTATGTGAGCGCTGCAGTTCTCGGAATCACTGTTTTACTTTTGCTTTTCGGGAAATCACTGTTGGGTTTTCACACCGCCAACGAAAAAACATACCTTCCACCCTATCTTCGGGATTTTCTGGTGGATGAAAGATTCGCGATGTTCCGTGCAGATGCGCTCAAAGCTATTCTTTACGTGGCCATTACTGCAGGAGTTTTATATTTGACTTTAAAGAAAAAACTCAACCAGAATATAGCTTTAGTCATCATCAGTCTCGTAAGTCTGCTGGATTTATGGAGCGTGAACAAAAGATACCTGAACAACGATAATTTCATCGACAAAACATTTACCGAAAATCCTTTTCAAACTGAAAATTCAGATCTGCTGATGCAGAAAGTGGGCGATAATTCAAATCTGCAGTCACTTTTGGCCAATGCAAATGTGAACAAAACGCTTGAAACCATTGCCGAAAAAGATAAAAATCATTACCGGATTTACAACCAGACCCTCGGAACTTTCAGCGAGACCAATACTTCCTATTTCAAGTCTTCCATAGGTGGTTATCATGCGGTAAAACTCCGCCGTTACGATGATCTTATCAATCATTATTTCAACAAGATGGATACCGTAAAAATTCCGCGGATCCTGAATATGCTGAATGCCAAATACATGATTTTTGGGGAAGCGCAAGAGCCGCAGGTTGTCATTAACCCTAAAACGAATGGAAATGCATGGTTTGTGTCTGACGTGAAATTTGTAAAATCTCCTAACGAAGAAATACAGCTGATTGGTGAACTGAACACGAAAAAAACAGCGGTTGTTTCTGAAGACGACAGAAAATATTTCGAAGGGAAAAATTTAGCATCCGATTCTGCTGCATTTTTGAAACTGACAAAATATCAGGCAAATGAACTGGAATTCAGAACCCAGTCGAAAACGCCACAACTCGCCGTCTTCTCAGAAATTTACTATCCGAAAGGCTGGAAAATGTTTGTTGATGAAAAGGAAGTGCCCTACATCAAAGCCAATTATCTTTTGAGAGCCATACATGTTCCCGCCGGAACACATCACGTGAGAATGGTTTTTGAACCTTCGGTGATCCAAACCGGAAAAATAATTTCGATGATCTGCTTTGGGCTGTTTGTACTGCTTTCCGCGTTTGGGATATATATGCTTTACCGCAGAAAGGAGAAAAAAAGTTCCGAAAATCTTTCAATTTCAAAAGACTGAAAAATCTTCTTTTCGTCAGCGTTTAAGAAATGGAAAACAAAAAAATCTTAATCATCACTTATTACTGGCCTCCTGCGGGCGGACCCGGCGTTCAGCGGTGGTTAAAATTTGTAAAATATCTGCCTGAATTCGGCTGGAAACCCACCGTTTTCATTCCGGAAAACCCGAGCTACCCGATTGTTGATGAAACTTTGGAGAAAGAAGTCTCGAATGATCTGGAAATAATAAAAACGAAGATTTGGGAACCGTATCAGCTTGCAGAATGGTTCGGAAAAGACAATAAAAAATTCAAAGCCGGACAGTTTGATGTCGGCGAAAACCAGTCCTGGAAATCAAAACTTTCAGTCTGGATCCGCGGTAATTTTTTTATTCCCGACGCCCGTGTTTTTTGGGTGAAACCATCCGTTGCATTTTTGAAAAAATATCTGAAGGAAAACCATTTTGATGCGTTTGTCACCACGGGTCCGCCGCATTCCATGCACCTGATCGGTCTGCAACTGAAAAAGGAATTCCCGGATTTGAAATGGATTGCAGATTTTCGCGATCCCTGGACTGAAATTTCCTATTACCAACATCTTAAACTCACCAAATCTGCAGACCGAAAACACCGCAGTCTGGAGCAGGAAGTCTTTGAGAAAGCGGATATCACGTTGGCAACCAGTTATACGGATGCTGAAAATTTCCGGAAAAAAGGAGCGAACGCCGTGTGTATTACCAATGGTTATGATGATGTTTTGCCTCAACAGACTCTTCAAGCCGGGGATTCAGGCGGAAAATTTGTACTGAGTTATATCGGTGTGTTGGAACAGCTCAGAAACCCTGAAATTCTATGGAAAGTTCTGGAGGAACTGGTGCGGGAAAACAAAGATTTCAAAAATGATTTTGAACTGCGGTTTGCCGGGAGAATCGACGGTAAAATTTTAGAGAAAATTAACCGGTCAGAGCTTAAAAATTCCGTGAAAAACCTAGGATATCTTTCCCATTCAGCAGCCAATTTACAAATGCAGGCTTCAGATGTACTGATGATGACCAATTTTCCGAATGAAAGTTCAAAGGGCATTATTCCGGGCAAAATTTTCGAATACCTTGCCTCCGGAAAAGAGATCATTTCTTTCGGTCCGGCGGACAGCGATGTTAAAAAAATTCTTACAGAAACGAACGCAGGAAAACATTTTTCATATGAAGATTCCTCAACGTTAAAGACTTTTATCCTCGAAAAATATAATGACTGGAAATCCGGAAAATCCGCCATTAAATTGCGTGACATCGACAGATTTTCCAGAAAAAATTTAGCGCAGCAACTTTCTCAGATTCTTTAAAAGCCTTTAAATATCAGGGTTCTAACATCTTTCTAAAAAGGGCACCACTGTAGCTTAAAACTTTTCAAATAAATTATGTAAGACTTCGTTGTTGCGCTTTTTGTAGTGATTTACTGAAATTTGGTAGTTCAACTTAAAACATCATTTAAAAATATTTAAGGCTTGGGTAATATTAATATCAAATTATCATTGTATATTTGGATCCTCAATAATTACAATTATGAAAAAATTACTACAGAATTACAAAATCCGCTATAGAAAGTGGGTCTTGAAACTTAAGGAAAAGATTTTCGTTAACGGTAATGTGTAAATACTTAAAAAGCCTTCCAGTACAAACTGAAAGGCTTCTTTATTCTGCAAAATTTATTTATTCGGGTTTGTAACCGTCTTTCAAAGTAACGGTTCTGTTAAATACAGATTTCTCGCCAGATGAATCCCTGTCTTTCGTGAAATACCCGATGCGCTGAAACTGATAAGGTGTCCCGATTTCTGCATTTTTCAGACTTGGTTCGGCAAATCCCTGAACTGTTTTTAAAGATTCGGGATTAATGAATTCCATAAAATCGGTTTCTTTTTCTGCATCGGGCTGCGGAGTGGTGAAGAGCCTGTCGTAGATTCTGATTTCAATTGGTAAAGCATGTTTGGCCGACACCCAGTGTAAAGTTCCTTTTACCTTTCTTAAACTTTCGTCGGTTCCGCTTCCGGACTTGCTTTTTGCGTCATAAGAAGCGTAAATGGTGGTAATTTCGCCGTTTTCATCTTTTTCCACACGTTCTGCTTTAATTATGTATGCGGATTTCAAACGCACTTCCCCACCCAGTTTTAAACGGAAAAACTTATTGTTGGCTTCTTCCTTAAAGTCTTCCCTTTCAATATAAAGTTCCCGGGAAAACGGAACTTCTCTTGTACCCGCATTTTCATCTTCCGGATTATTCTCGGTTTCCAGCCATTCTTCAGCATCAGCCGGATAATTTTCAATGATGAGTTTCACCGGATCCACAACCGCCATGACACGGGTTGAGATTTTATTCAGATCTTCTCTCACAAAAAATTCAAGCAGCTGAATGTCGATCAGATTTTCTCTTTTAGCAACTCCTACTCTTTCGATGAATTTTTTGATGGCTGTTGGCGTAAAACCCAATCTGCGCATTCCGGAAATCGTAGGCATTCTTGGGTCGTCCCAGCCGGAAACGGCGTTTTCGGCAACAAGGCGCTGGAGTTTTCGCTTGGAAGTAATCATATAAGACACATTCATCCTTGCAAACTCTCTCTGCTTGTTTCTCAGCGTGTTTTCTTCATACACCTGATCCAAGTACCAGTCGTACAGTGGACGGTGGTTTTCGAACTCCAGGGAACATAATGAATGGGAAATCTGTTCAATATAATCCGACTCGCCGTGCGCCCAGTCATACATTGGGTAAATTTTCCATTTTTCGCCGGTGCGGTGATGTGGTCTTTTCAGAATTCTGTACATCACGGGATCGCGCATATTCATATTCGGCGAAGTCATATCGATTTTCGCGCGGAGCGACATGGCGCCTTCTTCGAACTCCCCGTTTTTCATTTTTTCAAAAAGTTCCAGACTCTCGGCAACGGGACGGTTCCTAAAAGGCGAATCGATTCCGTCTTCAAAAGGATTTTTTCTTTGAGCGGTAATTTCCTCTGAAGGTTGCTCATCTACGTAGGCTTTTCCTTCTTTAATCATCTGAACAGCCCATTCGTAAAGGCGGTCGAAATAATCCGAAGCGTAGAGTTCCTGATCGTATTTAAATCCGAGCCAGTCGATATCTGCTTTAATGGAATCTACAAATTCCTGCTCTTCTTTTTCCGGATTGGTATCATCAAACCGCAGATTCACGGGAGCACCGTATTTTTCTCCCAAACCGAAATTGATGCAGATGGCTTTCGTATGACCCACGTGCAGATAACCGTTCGGTTCAGGCGGAAAACGAAAACGCAGTTTGGATGGATCCAAACCGTTCGCTAAATCGTCTTCTATAATTTGCTCAATAAAATTGAGGGATTTTTTTTCTTCTTCTTCCATGGAATTGTACATTGTTGCGCAAATTTACGGATTCTCAGGGAAAAGAAAAATTCGAAAACTGTTCTGGATTAATTATTTTCATGAGATTGGCCAGATATTTAAATATAATATGATGCATAACAGTTTTTTGTTTATTTTTATCTTAACAAAAAACACATACCATGAAAAAATTAATTGTATTCGCCGTTTTGCTGCTTTCTCAGCACGGTTTTGCTCAGGATTCAGCAGTTGTAGAAGTAAAACAGGGCTCCAACATCATCAAAACCAATGTTGCCGGTTACTTTATGAGAAATTATAATCTGACTTACGAAAGGATCATCAGCAAAAGAATTTCACTTTCAGGCGGTTTCGGAATTATCGGAAACGGAAAAATACCGTTTGAATCTTCTTTTAATAACGATGAAGCCCTCGTTACGGCTGATGCTGAAATTAAAGGCAGTAATTTCACTGTTGAACCACGGATTTATCTTGGAAAAGGTTTTGGAGAAGGATTTTATCTGGCGCCATATTTCCGGTATTCTTCCTTTGAGGTCAATAATATTGTGTATAATTTCAGAGGGACCTTCAGCGGATTTGCTTACGATGTTCCGCTTACTTTTTCCGGAAAAGTGTCGGGAGCGAGCGGCGGTTTAATGCTGGGCGCTCAGTGGTTTCTGGGCAGTTCTAAAAAATGGGTTCTGGACGCATGGTTTGTCGGTGCACATTATGGCAAAGGAAGCGGAACGGTTTCCGGCAAAACTAATGAAACCCTGACTCCGGAAATGCAGGCTGAACTGAAAAAAAACCTGGATGATCTTGATATTCCGCTCGTAAAATATACAACTACAGTTAATGCTCACGGCGCCGATGCAGTTCTGGATGGTCCCTGGGCAGGAATCAGAAGCGGAATTTCAATCGGTTACCGGTTTTAAACTTTAAATCCGAGTTGATCCCCGCGAAGTTCGAGTGCACTTTCAAAATTATTGGTGAAAAGCCCCCCGGTTCCCAGACCCTGCGGAATCGTGGGGCTTTTTGTAAAAGCATACTGCGCAATGGCATTCAGGCCGATATTACTTTCAAGAGCGGAAGTGATCCACCACCCGATTCCAGAATGCTCAGCGTACGAAATCCATTCATCAGTCCCAGAAAATCCGCCAATTAAAGAAGGCTTCAGGATGATGTACTGTGGTTTTATTTGGGCTAAAAGTTTCTGTTTTTCTTCAGGTTCCCGAATGCCTATGAGTTCTTCGTCGAGTGCGATGGGAATTGGTGTTTCTGCGCACAGTTCAGTCATCTGATCCCAATTACCTGCTTTAACAGGCTGTTCAATGGAATGAATCTTCAGTTCGGAAAGTTCTTTCAATACTTTTTTCGCTTCAGTAAATTCAAACCCGCCGTTCGCATCCACCCGAAGTTCGAGTTGTTCTTCCGGGAATTTTTCACGGAGATTTGTCAATATTTCTTTTTCAGATTTCCAGTCGGTGCCGATCTTTAGTTTAATGCAGTCGAAACCGTCTTTCAGCTTTTCTTCAATCTGTTTCTGCATGAATGTAGCATCGCCCATCCAGATCAGTCCGTTGATTTTGAGCGTCGATTTTCCTTCGGTAAATGCACTTGGAAAGTAAAGATTTCTTCCGTTTCTAAGATTCAAAACTGCCTGTTCGTAGCCGAACCAAATCGAAGGAAAAGCTCTTAATTCAGAACCCAAAAATGCAGGATCTTCATTGATGTTTTCACAAAGCCACGTCAGTTTAGACTCATATCCAGGAAAATCATCACAACTCAAACCGCGGAATAGAGCGCATTCGCCCACGCCTCTATTTCCGTTTTCAGAAATCTCCAGAATAAAAGTTTCCTTCGTATGCAGAATTCCACGCGAAGTGCCGCCCGGCTGTTTAAAATTGAGGATATAGGAAGAAAACTTCGCCGTCATTTAGGCATCTTTTGCATTTCGCATAAACTCCTCGGCTTTTTCCACCATTTTCGAACTTCCACAGAAGAAAGGCACTCTCTGGTGCAGTTCAGTTGGCTGAATTTCGAGAATTCGGTTGAAACCGTCGCTGCATTTTCCGCCCGCCTGTTCTGCTAAAAATGCCATTGGATTGCATTCATACAGTAAACGCAGCTTTCCGTTGGGCGACTGCGAAGTGGATGGATAGATGTAAATGCCGCCTTTGATCATATTTCTGTGAAAATCGGACACCAAACTTCCGATATAACGAGACGTGTAGGGTCGGTCATCTTCTTCCTGCTGACAGTATTTGATATAATCTTTTACTCCCTGAGGAAATTTAATGTAGTTACCTTCATTGATGGAGTAGATTTTGCCTGTTTCTGAAAACTGCATCCGCGGATGTGAAAGATAATAGGTTCCGAGACTCGGATCCAGCGTAAAACCGTTCACTCCGTTTCCAGTGGTATAAACAATCATGGTCGATGAACCGTACACTACATAACCGGCAGCTGCCTGATTAACACCTTTCTGCAAAAAATCTTCCAGAGTAACGGGCGTTCCCGGCTCGGTTACGCGGCGGTAGATGGAGAAAATAGTTCCGACGGAAACATTCACATCGATATTTGAAGAACCATCAAGAGGATCGATCAATACCACATATTTGCTTAAATGGGCGTTTGAACCGGCCTTTATTTCAATAAAATCGTCGGTTTCTTCTGAGGCAATTCCGCACACCACTTCTCTCTGAGAAAGGGCTTCAATAAAAATCTCATTGGCCAGAACGTCTAGTTTCTGCTGCTCTTCTCCCTGAATGTTATCGCCGCCTACCTTTCCGATGATGTTGGCAATTCCGGCTTTGTTCACTTCGCGGTTTACAACCTTCGAAGCCAGACGAATGGCACTTAAAAGCCTCGAAAATTCTCCTGTAGAGTACTGGAAATCATCCTGCTTATCAATAATAAATTCACCAAGGGTCTGAAAAGATTGTTCTGCCATCTGTTTATTTTTATGTTTTCCCAAATTTCGTAAAAATTCTTTCAATTATACCGGTTTTGTTCAAATTTTTAATCAAAACCGGCCAAAAATTTCCCCTCAAAAAATCATTCCTTTTTTTTCTCGAACTAAATTAATAATTTTGAAGATTGGTTGAAAAGTGAAACCGTGGAGAATTATAATTTATACTATTGATTTTTAAATATTTAGATGAAGGTTTTTAAGTTTGGAGGTGCATCGGTAAAAGACGCGGAAAGTGTAAAAAATGTGGGTCGGGTTTTGGAATCACAGGGTTTTGAAAACTGTGTGTTGGTGGTTTCGGCTATGGGAAAAACCACAAATGCCCTGGAGAAAGCAGTGGAACTTTATTTCAGCAAAGAAAATTACCAGAGCGAAATTGATAAAGTCAAACAGGATCATTTGGATATTGCGGCCGGACTTTTTTCTCAAGAACATCCTGTTTTTGAAGAAATTACAATGCTTTTTGATGATATTTCCACTTTTCTGAACAGAAACAAATCTCCGAACTATGATTTTGTCTACGATCAGGTAGTAAGCTGCGGTGAAATCATCTCTTCAAAAATGCTCAGCGCCTACCTCAATGAAATCAACTTCCCCAACCAGTGGCTGGATGCACGGGATTTTCTGAAGACGGATTCTTCTTACAGGGACGGAAATGTGAACTGGGAAAAAACCCAAAAATACATTTCGAATATGCAGCGAAATATCTGTTACGTGACTCAGGGATTCATCGGTTCCGACGAAAATAATTTCACGGTGACTTTAGGTAGAGAAGGTTCTGATTATTCCGCAGCGGTTTTCGCGTACTGTCTGAATGCTGAAGCCATGACGATCTGGAAAGACGTTCCCGGTGTGATGACCGCAGACCCGCGAAAATTTAAAGACGTTTCTCTTTTATCGCACATTTCTTATGAGGAAGCCATTGAAATGGCCTATTACGGAGCTTCGGTGATTCACCCGAAAACGCTTCAGCCTTTACAACAGAAAAACATTCCGTTTTTTGTAAAATCATTTCTGGAACCCGAAAAAAGTGGGACAAAAGTGGGAATCACCGATAAGAATGAATATACAGAATCTTATATTTTAAAGGAAAACCAGGTGCTGATCAGCATTGCGACCCGCGATTTTTCATTTATTGCAGAAGACCATTTGAGTCATATCTTTTTGCTTTTGTCCAGGTTTAAAATCAAGATTTCGCTCATGCAGAATTCTGCCATTTCTCTCGCGCTGTGCGTTGAAGACAAGTTTAATAATATAGATTTGCTTCATGCCGAACTTACCAAACAGTTCAATATCGAAATTGTTAAAGGAGTTTCCCTTTTTACGGTGAGAAATGCAGACCTTAGCGATTTAAATAAATTTTACCAGGACAAAAAAATACTGCTCGAACAGATTTCGAAACAGACCATACAAATGGTCACCCACTGATAACCAAACTGAAAACATGAGCCTTATTACCAAAAACGATTTGATTAAAGCATCCGGTTTAAGCAAACTGGGATTTTTGAAAAATCCTCTTGTGGCAGCTGCCATGCGATTGACGAAGATAGATGAAGTGAATAAATTGTATGATAAACTCAAAGAAAAATCGGGTAAAGACTTTTTTGATTCTTTTGTTCGCGAAAGAGATTTAAAATATATTGTTTTCAAGGAAGATCTCGCAAAGATTCCGAAAAAAGGTCCGTTCATTCTCGTTTCGAATCACCCTTTGGGAGCCATTGACGGCATTTTGATGTGTAAAATTCTAACTGAAATCCGTCCCGATTTTAAAATAATGGGAAATTTTCTTCTCGAGAAAATTAAACCGATGGAACCATTTGTGATTCCTGTAAATCCTTTTGAAAACAGAAAAGAAGTCCGCAACAGCGCCACCGGAATGCGTGCGACGCTCCAGCATTTACAGGAAGGAGGTTGCGTAGGAATTTTTCCGGCCGGTGAAGTTTCCAATAAGAATAATGAATTCAGTGAGATTTTAGATAAGACCTGGGAAAAGCCGGCGCTTAAGCTTATTAAAATGGCGAAAGTTCCGGTTGTTCCGATGTATTTTCACGCCAAGAACAGCAATATTTTTTACCGGATTTCCAAACTTCACGCAGATCTTCAAACCATGATGCTTCCGGCTGAAATGATGCACAAACGCGAAAAACCAATCAGGATAAGGATCGGTAAACCTGTACCTGTAAAAACAATGGACGATCATGAGTCTGTTGAAGAACTCGGCGAATTTCTGCAGAATAAGATTTACATGCTTAAATCCTATTACGAGAAAAGAAAATCAATTGCCGAACAGCTCAAACTGCCCAATCTTAAACTGAATTTTCCACTGATGAAGGAAGAAAATGTGGTGCAGAATATTATTGATGAAACGCCGCAGGAAGATCTGGTCCTGGAGATTGAAAAGCTTCATAAAAGTGAAAAAATGCTCTTCCAGAACGGATGTTACGAAGTTTTTTTCGTGGCGTATGATGAAATTCCGTCTATCATGCGCGAGATCGGGAGACAGCGCGAACTGACTTTCCGCGCTATTGGTGAAGGAAGCAACCTGCCGTTTGATCTTGATGAATACGACAAACATTACCACCATCTTTTTCTGTGGGACAGTGCCGCAAAACGGCTCGTAGGAGCCTACAGAATGGCGCTCGGAAGCGAAGTCATGAAAAAATACGGAATCGAAGGCTTCTACATCAGTTCTCTGTTTGAATTCGACCCTGAACTTCAGCCCTTTTTCAGAAAAGTGATTGAAATGGGGCGAGCCTATATTTCTCAGGAGTATCAGCAGAAACCTTTGCCGCTTTTCCTGCTGTGGCGTGGCATTGTGCATGTGTGTCTCCGGAATCCGGAGCACAAATTCCTGATGGGCGGCGTGAGTATTTCTGATAAATTTTCATCGTTTTCCAAATCTTTGATGATCGAGTTTATGCGTTCCCATTATTACGACTCGGCGGTAGCGCAGTACATTCATCCTAAAAAAGAGTTTAAAGTAAAACTGAAAGACCGAGATAAAAATCTGTTTTTTGATGAAGTGGAATCGGATCTCAATAAACTCGATAAAATCATCGATGATCTGGAACCTGAAATGAGACTTCCTGTGCTGATCAAGAAATATATCAAGCAAAACGCGAAGGTCATTTCATTTAATGTGGATCCAAATTTCAATGATGCGATCGACGGGCTCATGTATATCCGCATCAGCGAACTGCCGGAAAGCACCATTAAGCCTGTTTTGGAAGAGATGAGCGAGCACATCTGTCGTGAGCAGGAAAATAATCCGTCTGAGAATCAATAGTTTTTACAAAAATCATAAAATAGTTGCCTGAAAATTTGTGTCATAACCCTAAAGTTTATACTTTTGCCCCACAAGAAAACGAAATGGTTTCTTAGCTCAGTTGGTAGAGCAATGGATTGAAAATCCATGTGTCCCTGGTTCGATTCCTGGAGAAACCACAACTAACAGTTGTAAAGCCCCTTTATTAGGGGCTTTTTTAATGTCTTTACCCCCACTGCTCAATTATATGCTCAATCCTTCTCGGAAACGCCCTGCTGGATTGATTTGTTTGACTTTTTACGGTTCATAAGAATTATTTTTAGAATGATTTTGTGAGTATAGAATTACATCAGTTGTTTTACTATTTTATTCCTGTGTTGCCTTTGTCTAAAGAGTATCGAAAAGTTTCCATTTTCGTCAATCGCCGAAATTTCACAGAATCCCACCAAATATTTTTACCTTAGTGCCACTGAAAATCTTTTATGAGCAGAAATGACAGAATTACATTAAAACTAACAGAATTATCTTTGGAACAGGTAACCAAAGTCTTCAATTTTTTTAGAAGGTGTTACTATAGAGCATTCTGAATGTCCAGAATTCCAATGCCATCGCTTCCATTTATTCAACAACTTACGCAACCAGCTGGAGTTGTTCCTCCCCCCCATGTTTTATTAGCCTTGATCACTAAATTGAGAAATTAAAGATGAAATTCAAAAAAATACTATTTCCCATAGGAGTACTTGCAGCTATCTTTTTAGCGTTTTTTTATACAGTGTAATTCGATATTACAAATACGATAAGATTACTTTTAACTACGAAAAGCCCGAAATACAATTACAGGATATTTTAAACAATAAAGAGATTAAGGTAAAATATATTAAAAGTTTTATGTATGACGGAAAATTTCTTGGTTTCAACGCGATCGTAAATAACGATATTTTTATGAATGTAACTTACCTTGGCGAATCGGAATATGAAAAAATAACCCTTAAAAAAAGCAATAAGGATTTTAAGAATGATGGGTTTTGGTTATATTCTTCACTTGACGAAGTTGATCAGGTTGGCAAGGGAATGAATTCCAGGAATTATCCTTTTAAAATAGATAAAGAAATACAATACTATCTGTATGATGGAAAAACTGGAAAAAAAAATATAAGAAATGAAATTGTATTAGGAGATAAGTTTCAAGAGTTGATTTTTAGCACCGGAGGAGCAAATATCTCAATTGACAAAAAAAATATAAATTTTGCTTTCAATGCAGCGGGAGTTGGCAAAACATCGCTAAGCTTTATTGTTTATAAGGATAGGTTATATGTAGTTAACATGTATCCCTTAGGGAGTAGTGAATTTAAGACATTACATTCATTTTATAAAAAACAATAAGGGTTTTATTCCCGCGAACAGAGTTCATGTTAAAACGTTGAAAACATGAGAGCCTTTATTTAGAAGGTTCTGAAAAATATAAGTGTTTATAATGAAACCTTACACCTACAGAATAACTAGACAACAGTAATTTATGGTTATAAATCTGTCGGTCTATAAGCAGAGGATATTTGGTATAATATTTTTAAGAATTAAATTAATCCTATCTTAACAAGCGCTAATACATCTTCTCATAGTGGATAAATAAACATGAATATCAATAAACATATTTTTTTCTTTCTGAAATATGGACTTTTAGCAAACCTTCCTGCTTTTATACCTGTAGTAATACTACATGTTATCGGTTATTTTAGTTTACAAGTATTTTTAGTGGCTTTGAGTATAATTTTAATTATTGATTTGTCATTGATATTATACATCCATATCAGCTATTATTATATCAACAAAAATACTATAGTTGAAAGCAATCATATTTTACACAATTCTAAAACCTTTTATCTCCAAGATTTAGTAACAGTTACTGTAAATAAGTCTGTTAATGTTGACAGCTACGATGGAAATCTTCGTTTTAAATATCTACCCTTTGAAGACTATTACTATTTGAAATTGCACTTTAAGGATAATAAACAATTAATTTTAACATGTTTACTTGATCCTAAAATAGATGAAAAGCTTAAGGAATTATGTCCCGAAACTCAATTTATTAGAAATGGTAAGGTTTTTTCACCTTTTCCCTATTGGTAGGCGATGGTAAATAGGCTTTTCTCGCGTGGGCGGATTAAATTCCGTAAAATTAATTTTAAGAGTATGAAGAATTTTTTTGAATATTTATTTCACAAATATTATTGGTTTCAAGTGAGAGTTGGGAATGCTCACATAGCAGCTTTTATGTCTGTTTTATCTATTACTTTTGTAACGTTTCTTTGTATAATCGCTCTCTTTATGATATTCTTATTTTTTATTTTCCCAAGTTCAAATATTAATATTGAACCTTTGCTGGGTGTACTTTTAATTGGAGTAATTTTTTTATTTTTTACCTCACGTTTCTATACAAAGCAAAGTATAATAGTATTATTAACAGAAAAGATTTAAAAAGTAAAAGTAACATGCTAATGATTACATTTTCGGTTTTTCCTTTCATATTTGTTAATATTTGTTGGATTTTGAAAATGTTACAGAATCAAGGAAGAATATAGTGTTCAAGAGGATTTTAGGATTTCGAAATGAAGATCTGCTGATTCCTAATAAAAAATAAAAACACTGCGGTGAAGCCACCTAGCAAAAAAATCAGTATCAGAATAACAATATAGAAAAAAGATGTGACGACCCAATTTTAACTCAATATGCTCAGCCCATGTACATTTCCTGCTCCATCAGATCTGATGAATTTAAATGCACTCATAAACAGTGCTCCCAACTCCACTTAAAAATATTTCTCAATCTATGTTCCTGTTAAAACGTAAAAGCAATGAAATTAAAAAAATATATACTTAATATTTTCTCTTCTAATATTTTTCAGTTGCGTAACTAATAAAGATCATCTCATTGAGAAGGTAATTATTTTTAAGCAAGTTGATGAATCTACTGATGAAATGGATTTTAGGATAGCTCGATTTTGGCAAATGAATTTTGAAGATAAAACTTTTATTACGCAAGACTTTATTTCTCCCAGCTTTGATAGGATCGAAGATTCAGTCAGAATTTTAAAATATGTAAATGACAAAAAGCCACAGTTTGACGACTATGTTCAATATGCATTCGTAAAATATAAAACCATTAATCTTAATGACACCGTTTATTTCGACTGGCGTTCAAAATGGTGGATAATAAAAGAAGGAAATGTTGAACAGTATCATGATGAAAAAGAAAAAATGAAATTTAAACTACAGTACTTTTATCCTATTTTCAGGGACTGTATGCCTATGTCTGACCCAAATTTATTAAAATAATTAGATGCTGAGGAAATTGGCGTGAGCCATTTTTGTAGAATTTAAAGGCATTTCTCGACAACATAATTGTCTTGGGCATTTTTTTTATTTAAAAAATCCCATAAATTCACACCCTCATAACCATTAAAACCTAAAAATGAAAACCCATACCACCAATTATAAAGACACCTTTATCGAGATTGCAGAAGACTGTCCGGTTTCAGAAAGCGAAATTCCGCCGGTGAAACGCAACCGGACTTTGGCCGAAATTCAGTACGACATGATTTCCAAAAATCCTTACCGGTTTTCTTCTGATGATGTGATGTTTGAATGCTATGTCCAGAAAAACGACATCACTGAAACTGAAAAAACTGAAGCCAGGAAACAGTTCTTTTCAAAAGGTCAGGCCTGTTTCCGTTCCTCGGCTCTTGGAAAACGCTACGGTTTCGGCGTTCACAGCAATTCCGACGGAAAAGTTGCGCTTTTTCCGGTAGAAAGCGAGGAGTACCAAAAATTTGCTGAAGATCCTGAGGTTAAAAAAGTAAAGGCAATGCGGACTAAAAAAGGCTGATCTATTTGTTTTTTCTATGATACTGAATGACTGAAATTTGTCTTATTTCTGTTTTTTTCAAGTAAATTTACATTCAATTGAAAGAAAAAACATGAATTATCATACAAGAAAATGGATCAAACCGGAAGATCTGAATCCAAATCACACCCTTTTCGGTGGCAGGCTTTTGCAGTGGATCGACGAAGAGGCGGCACTTTACGCCATTGTTCAGCTTGAAACGCCGCGCTGCGTGACCAAATATATTTCTGAAATAAACTTCATCAGTTCTGCAAAACAGGGCGACATTATCGAAATAGGAATCGAAGCCATTGAGTTCGGAAATACGTCGATCACCTTGCGGTGCGATGTAAGAAATATGATGACGCGCCAAACCATTATTACGATCGACAGGATTGTATTTGTGGGCGTTGACGATGATGGAAAACCCACGAAACACGGGAAAACCCAGATTGAATTTATTGAACAGCGGTTACGGGATGGAAAATCATAATCACCCATCGGCCAAGATTTCGCCCAGTTCCGTGTACTACTGCCCCATGGAATGTGAAGGCGAAAAAGTGTATTTCGCGCCCGGAAAACGCTGTCCGGTCTGCAATATGTTTCTTGTCCCTATTGAGGAAAGAGCCGACTATCAAAACAAAAAAAATGCTTTCTCCAAAACTCATCTTCCGGATAATTTTTCTGAAAAAATCGGTGAGTATTTTTGTCCGATGTTCTGCGAAAGCGATAAAACCTATGGTTCCGATTCCGGCTGCCCCGTCTGTCATATGCATTTGGAGCAAATTACGCCTGAACTTCTTTCAGAAAGTTCTGTAGAAAATTCCAATTCTGGGACTCATGAACAGCTAAAATCGGATGGATTAAAGCAATTGGTCTTAGAACAGCAACATAATGCCGGGAAATATTATTGTCCGATGTTCTGCGAAGGCGATAAAGTCTATGATTCCAATGTTGGCTGTCCGGTCTGCGGAATGGATCTCGTTCAGATTCCCGGCAAACCCGGCGAGATTTCGGAGGATAAAACCTTGGAAAACTTAAAGAAAAAATTCATAACCGCTTTAATTTTTACAGTTCCGGTTTTCATTCTTTCCATGGGCGGAATGTTTTTCGATGTTGGTATTTCCGGAAGAACCCAGGGAATCTTAGAACTTATTTTAACGATTCCGGTTCTGTTTTATGCGGGCTGGTTTTTAATGAAACGCGGCTGGAATTCCTTTAAAACATGGAATCTGAATATGTTCAGTCTTATTGCACTGGGAATCGCTGCTGCATTTGTATTCAGCATCGCAGCAATGGTATTTCCGCAGTTATTTCCCCATGAAATTTCACATGATGGCAGGATTCCGCTTTATTTTGAAGCGGTTTGTGTTATTCTGACCCTCGTTATTTTAGGACAGCTGATGGAAGCTGCCGCTCATAAAAAAACCGGAAATGCCATCAAGGAACTCATGAACCTTTCACCAAGTGAAGCCAACTTAATTGTGGACGGACACGAGCAAAAAGTTCCGCTTTCTGAAATTAAATCCGGTGATGTCCTTCGCGTTAAACCCGGCGATAAAATTCCAGTCGACGGTAAAATAATCGAAGGGGAATCTACGGTTGATGAAAGCATGATTACCGGAGAACCGATTCCGACCGAGAAAAAAACAGCAGATCAGGTGACTTCGGGAACCATTAACGGAAACGGCGTTTTTCTGATGGAAGCCCAAAAAGTGGGCAACGAGACACTGCTTGCGCAGATCATTAAAATGGTGAACGAGGCCAGCCGCAGCAAGGCACCGATTCAGAAACTTGCAGATAAGGTTTCGAAGGTTTTTGTTCCTGCAGTTATTGCTGTTTCGGTACTCACCTTTTTTGCCTGGTTTATTTTTGGCGGAGAAAACCGGTTAATTCTTGGATTTGTGAATGCGGTTGCAGTCCTGATTATCGCCTGTCCGTGTGCTTTAGGTTTGGCAACGCCGATGAGTTTGACCGTCGGAATCGGAAAAGGGGCGAAAAACGGAATTCTCATACGGAATGCCGAGTCTTTGGAACAGATGGCAAAGGTGAACGTTCTGATTACCGATAAAACAGGAACCCTGACTGAAGGAAAACCCAGTCTGGACGAAATTTATACATCAGAAAATTCAGACCGAACACTGATCTTAAAACTCGCTGCCGCGCTGAATCAGAATTCAGAACACCCTCTTTCAGAGGCGGTTCTGAAGGAATTTAAAAAAGAACACACGGTTTTCGAGAATACAGAAAATTTCGAAAACATTTCAGGAAAAGGCATAAAAGCAACCATTAACGGAGAAACAGCATTGTTGGGAACTGAAGCGCTTTTAAATCAGTTCAGTATTACAGTGCCCGAAAATCTGAAAAATATTGTTATTGGCAAGCAAGACGAAGCCAGAACGGTCTCCTATCTTTCTTATGGAAAAAAAGTACTCGGATTTTTAAGTTTTTCAGATAAAATAAAAAAAACTTCCAGACTGGCTGTTGAATATCTCCAGAAAAATAAGGTGGAAATCATCATGATGACCGGGGACAACGAGCATACTGCAAATGCCGTTGCTGCTGAATTGGGTATTCAAAAATATTTTGCGGGTCAGCTTCCGCAGGATAAACTCGAGGAAATTAAAAAACTTCAGCAATCGGGAAAAACCGTGGCCATGGCCGGCGACGGAATCAATGATGCGCCTGCTCTGGCACAGTCGGATGTCGGAATTTCGATGGGAACCGGAACCGATGTCGCGATCGAAAGTTCAGAAATTACTTTGCTGAAAGGCGACATTCTGGGAGTTGTAAAAGCCAGGATTTTAAGCGAAAAACTTTTGGGAAATATCAAACAAAATTTATTTTTTGCCTTCGTGTATAATGTTTTTGGCATTCCGCTTGCATCAGGGTTGCTGTACCCGTTCTTCGGAATACTGTTAAGTCCTATGATCGCAGCAGCAGCAATGAGTTTAAGCTCTGTTTCTGTAATCCTGAATTCTTTGAGACTGAATAAAGTGGACTTAAATAAAATAAACAATTAATTATAGCTTTTTTTATTTACTATGTCTAAAATGGTAAATAAAAGTGATTATGATTGCTGAATATCCAGATTAATTGATTATATTTATCACATCATTAAAAAACATTAAAATTTATATTATGGCAAAAAAGACCACAGCAAACGGAAAAATTGCTCCTAAAGCGGATGCAGCTGACAAACTGAAAGACTTTATGGTAGACGGGATGAAAGATTTGTACTGGGCGGAAAAAGCGCTTCTTAAAAATCTTCCTAAAATGGCCAAAAACGCCACGTCAAAAAAACTGAAAGATGCTGTAAATCTTCATTTGGATGAAACCAAAGATCAGGTGAAAAGATTAGAGGATGGATTCAAAGCCCTTAAATTGAAGCCTGAAGCGGTTAAATGTGATGCCATGGACGGCCTGCTTAAAGAAGCGGAAGGAATTATGGAAGAAACAGAACCGGGCGCAGTTCGCGATGCTGCCATCATTGCTGCAGCTCAAAAAGTTGAACATTACGAAATCGCTTCCTACGGTACTTTGGCAACATATGCCAAACTCTTGGGAGAAAAAGAAGTTCTTCAGCTTTTGCTGGCAACTTTGAGTGAGGAAAAATCATGTGATAAGGATCTCACCAAGCTTGCGAAGACCGAAATCAATTTAAAAGCGAAATAAATAAAGCAGTTCAAGCTGCTACTTTAGAATATTACCAAAGGGCGGCAAATTTGTTGCCCTTTTTTCAAATAAATAATACGATTATGATTAATTTAAATAACAGAAAAATTGCAGTTCTGGCAGCTGACGGATACGAACAGTCGGAACTGGAAAGTCCGGTAGAAGCCTTGAAAAATGCAGGAGCAACCGTGGAAATTGTTTCTCTGAAATCCGGAGAGATTAAAGCCATGAAGGATCATGAATGGAGCAATTCTGTGGCGGTTGACAAAACGGTTTCCGATGCAAAAGTTGATGACTATGACGCGCTTCTTTTGCCGGGCGGTGTGCTGAATCCCGATGCAGTTCGTGCTAATGAGAAGGCGGTGAGTTTTGTTAAGGACTTTTTCAGTGCCAACAAGCCGGTTGCTGCAATTTGCCACGGCCCGCAAACGCTTATTGATGCAGAAGTTGTTGATGGACGTAAAATGACCTCGTTTAAAGCGATTTCCAAGGATTTAAAAAATGCCGGCGCCAATTGGGTGGATGAAGAGGTTGTGACAGACGGAAACCTTACGACAAGCCGCAAGCCAGAAGATTTGCCTGCTTTCAACAAAAGAATGATTGAAGAATTCAGCAAATAATTAAATACAGACCCGGTTTGCGGGTTTTATCATGGAAGAGAAAATACCACAACAAAAAACCGGCGCCAAAAGCGATACCGTTTCCGATCTGGAACTGGATAACGAAATGCTGGCAGCAGAACATTTTGAAACCGTTAAAAAACGTTTCCTCGATGTAAATTCGTGGGAACTGTTTGCTGGAGAAGAGAAAGCAGAATTTTCGCTTCGGGATGCAAATGGAAATATTCTTTTAGGGAGACCAAAAATCGGAGATTATTTCAGCATCAAAGTTCCCGGACTTCATAACACAACCGGTGATGGCTTCGACTGGGTGCAGGTGGAGCATATTGAAGAGGAAAAACAAGATCATTCAGAATCCGTTTATATTCGGGTGCGTCCTACCGCAAATCCCACAAAACCGGATGAAAAAACCGCTCATTTCTTTGATGAGAAGGCTACGTCGAATTTTCTTATCACACGCGAAGGGGTTAAAATTTCGGCAGAAGTTCACGGCAGAAACGAAGTTCCGAACACCGAGGATCTGCATCTTCTTGAAAAAATCCGAAACAGTCTGGTGGCTGTTGGCGGAATGATTGCGGGAAGTAAATTTCAGTGGAAATCACTGACAGAAGGTTTAATTAAGTATGAAAAATAAAGTGTTCATCGGCTGCTCCGGCTTTGCAAACCGCGACTGGAAAGGCTTCTTTTACCCCGAAACACTTCCGGCAAAGGAACAGCTTACTTTTTATTCTGAAAAATTCAATTCGGTGGAAATCAATTCGACGTTTTACCGGAGACCGCGACAGCAGACGCTCGAGAACTGGTTTAATCTCACCTCTGAAGAATTCAGGTTTTTCATTAAAATCCCGCAGTCGGTCACGCATTTCAGAAGGCTTTCGGAAACTCGGGATGATAGTCAGGATTTCTGCAGATACGTTCAAACAGGTTTGAGAGAAAAACTGGCAGGATTTCTGTTCCAGCTGCCGCCTTCTTTTCATTTCAGTGATGAAAATCTTGAGAAAGTAATCGCAAATGCAGATCCGGATTTTCTCAATGTTGTGGAGTTTCGCCATAAATCCTGGTGGAATGAGGAAGTCATGCAAATTTTGAAGAAGAAAAACATCGTTTTTTCCGGTGTAAGTTTCCCGAAAGATCTGCCGGACGATTTCATCATAAACAGCAATGATTCGGCGTACTACCGTCTGCATGGCGTTCCGGTGCTTTTTAAATCTGAGTATTCAGACTCTGAAATGGAAAAACTCGCTGAGAATATCAAAAAAGCCGGTCGAAACGTCTATATTTTTTTCAACAACACGTGGGGAACCGCTGCGCTGAAAAACGCCTTATATTTAAAGAAAATTTTAAGTTGAAAAAGAAACTGGTCGTGCTTTCCGGCACCGGAATTTCTGCGGAAAGCGGCGTGAAAACTTTCAGAGATTCCAATGGTCTTTGGGAAGACCACCGGATTGAAGATGTGGCTTCACCTGAAGGTTTCGCACGAAATCCTAAACTGGTGCTTGATTTTTACAATGCCAGAAGACGCCAGTTAAAAGAGGTGGAACCAAATGACGCACACCGTATTCTGGCTGAGCTGGAACTTGATTTTGATGTGGAAATCATTACACAAAATGTAGATGATCTGCACGAAAGAGCGGGTTCAACAAAAGTAACCCATCTTCATGGCGAACTTAAAAAAGCAAAACCAATCAATTCTGAAACGCCCATTATCGATTGGGAAAACGATCTGAATTTAGGAGATCTTGATGAAAACGGAACACAGTTGCGCCCGCATATCGTTTGGTTTGGAGAAGCGGTTCCGGAAATGGAAAAAGCAATGGAAATCGCGGAGCAGGCGGATGTTTTTCTCATTATAGGCACTTCCATGCAGGTGTATCCGGCGGCGGGGCTTATTCATCACATTCCGGAAAGCTGCGAAATTTTCGTCATTGATCCTCATCTTGAAAACAGTTTTTCAAAAAAGGCCAATTTCTTTAGAACTTCAGCCACCGAAGGAATGAAAAAACTCAAGGAAATATTGCGCTCTGAATCCTGAAAACAGGAACTCTTTTGGTCATCCTCCTGAATTTCGTTAAATTCGTGCATTAATTTTATTTCAAATAAGAAAAATGTCCGAAAATTTCAATATTGCTGAGGAATATAAATCAATTGTACAGAATTTACCTCCAACTGTTCAGCTCACAGTAGTTTCGAAAACCCAGTCCGCTGAAAAAATTAAAGAAATTTATAATCAGGGGCAGAGAATATTCGGTGAGAACAAAGTTCAGGAGCTTGCTGAAAAATTACCACTGCTTCCGGATGATATTCAGTGGCATTTAATCGGGCATCTGCAGACCAACAAGGTAAAGTACATCGCTGAATTTATCGATACCATTCAGAGCGTAGATTCCGAAAAATTATTGATTGAAATCGACAGGCAGGCGGAAAAATTTAGCCGAAAGATCAAGGTGCTTCTTCAGGTAAGAATCGCTGCGGAAGAGACCAAATTCGGACTTGAAATTTCTGAGGTAAAAGAACTTTTTCAAGAGTACCTGAGTGGTAAATTTCCAAATGTAGAAATTTCAGGATTAATGGGAATGGCAACATTTACCGATGATGAAAACCAGATCCGTCAGGAATTTTCGTTTCTGAAACAGTTATTCGACCAACTTTCAAAATTACAACCCCTCACTACCCTATCCATGGGAATGTCTGATGATTATCAGACTGCGATTGAATGTGGTTCCACGTCTGTGAGAATTGGGTCTGCCATCTTCGGAGCCAGAAACTGATTTTTTGGGTATGATAGTTGCTACATTATCTGCAAAATTTAAACTAATTTTTTATTAAATCCATAAATTGTAACGAATGCAGAAAATCTTAATAGTAGAAGATGAAAAGGCCATTTCAGGAGTGCTACAGAGTATTTTATCCGAAGAATTAACCGATTATGAATTTGTAATTGCAGACGATGGTTTGGAGGGGCTTAAACAAATTGAAAAAGAAGATTTTGCTTTGGTGGTTTCGGATATTAAAATGCCGAAACTATCGGGGACAGAACTTTTAAAGGAAGCATTACAGATAAAACCCGACACCACATTTGTGATGATTTCCGGCCATGCCGATATTGACACCGCAGTGGCCTGTCTGAAAGACGGTGCCTATGACTTTATTTCAAAACCTATTGATATCAACCGACTCATTACGAGCGTTAAAAATGCTTTGGACAAAGGAAATTTGCAGAAAACCAATCAGCATTTAAAAATTGAAAACACGACTTTAAAAAAGAAAGTCAACAAGAAATATCAAATGATCGGCGCATCGGCTGCCCTGAAGAAAATTCAGGACATGATCGAAAAAGTTGCCGCATCTGATGCAAGGGTTTTAATCACAGGGCCGAACGGAGCAGGAAAGGAACTCGTAGCGCACGCGATTCATTCTCAGAGTGAACGCAGCAAAGGTCCAATGATTGAAGTAAACTGTGCCGCGATTCCGTCAGAGCTTATTGAATCTGAACTTTTCGGACACGTAAAAGGAAGTTTCACCGGCGCCATTAAAGACAAACAGGGAAAATTTGAACTTGCAAACAACGGAACGATTTTCCTGGATGAAATTGGAGATATGAGTCTCATTGCACAAGCTAAAGTGCTTCGTGCGCTGCAGGAGAGCAAAGTTTCACCGGTTGGAAGCGACAAAGAAATTAAAGTGGATGTGCGTGTTCTTGCCGCCACTAATAAAGACATGCAGAAAGAAATTGAATCCGGAAAGTTTCGGGAAGATCTTTATCACCGTCTATCGGTCATTGAAATTTATGTGCCGCCATTGGATGAAAGAAAAGAAGACATCAAACTTTTGGTGGAACATTTTTCAAAATTAATTTCTGATGAACACGGAACTGCTCAAAAACAGTTCGACGACAAAGCGATTAAAGCCCTGGAAAATTTTAAATGGACCGGAAATATCCGGGAACTCAGGAATGTTGTTGAAAGACTCTTGATCCTCGGATCCAATCCTATTTCGGCTGAAGATGTAGCCAGTTTCGTGAGAAAATAATTTCGCCTCAACCTTAAAAACGGAAAAGTTTGCAGTATTTTTGCTGCAAACTTTTTTCATGTTATTTCTCAACGCAAAATACACCCGCGACTGCCTCAAACTTGCCGTACCTGTAATGCTGACGCAGGTGGGACAGGTATCAGTAAATCTTTTTGACAATATTATTGTCGGAAAACTTTTGGGAGCGAAGGCTCTTGCTGCTGTATCGCTGGGAAATGCGGTCTTTTTTTCAATTTTTGTTTTTGCACTGGGATTTTCTTTTGCCATTCCGCCTTTGGTTTCCGAAGCGCATTCGCGAAATGACCATCAAAAAATCAATTCTGTTTTCCGCCACGGTTTTGTGATCAATATGGGAATTGGCCTTATTCTGATGCTCTTGCTTTTTATTGCTTTGCCATTGTTGTATCATATGGATCAGCCGAAGGAAATTATTCCTGATACGATCGGTTTTCTCACCATCATGGCGGTGAGTATTCTGCCGTTTATGGCCTTTCAGACGCTGCGCGAAGTTTCCGAGGGACTTTCTTATACAATCGGTGTAACAAAGGCTACAATTTTCGCCAACGTCATCAATATCGTTTTGAATTATGTCTTCATCAAAGGGCTTTTCGGTTTTCCGCAAATGGGCGTTCAGGGATCGGCTTTGGCCAGTTTAATCGCCAGAATCTTTATGATGGTCTTTCTTTACTATGTTCTCTTGAAAAAAGAGGAAACCCACCGTTACATCAAAGAATTTTCGCTGAAAGTCGCAGAATTTTCCCGCGAAATGTTCGACAGAATGCTGAAAATCGGTTTCCCGACCGCTTTGCAGATGTTTTTTGAGGTCACCGCTTTTGCCGGTGCCGCCTTTATTTGCGGACTGATTTCAACCAAAGATATCGCTTCGCATCAGATTGCCCTTTCCATGGCATCATTTACCTTTAATCTCTGCATTGGTTTCAGTGTGGCTTCCACCGTGATGATCGGCAGAAAAACTGGGGAACAGAACTACACCGAACTCAAGGAAGTAGGCATCAACAACCTTAAAATTGTATTTTTATTTATGCTGTTTTGCGGATTGATCTTCGTAGTAGGAAGAAATATCCTGCCCACATTCTTTACGCAAAAAGAAGACACCGAAGTTATTTTGCTGGCCTCAAAACTGATGATCATTGCGGCGCTCTTTCAGCTTTCAGACGGTGTTCAGGTGGTGGCATTGGGTTGCCTTCGCGGAATTCAGGATGTGAAAATTCCTTCTTTCATTACTTTTATCGCCTATTGGATCCTGACGATTCCTTTGGGATATTATTTATGTGTAACACTGGAAATGGGGGCATTCGGCATGTGGATTGCGCTCGGACTCGGACTTACGATTTCTGCAGTTCTGCTGGTGTACCGTTTTTTATCGCTCGCGGAAAAAAAGAAAAAACAGCAGGTTTTACAGGCTGTTTAAGCGTTTAAAAAAACAAAGTAATGTTATTTTACCACTCAGATTCCCTTCTTTTACTGATCATATAGTCGATGGAATATTTACCCGGTCCAAATGCAAACAGTAAGAGATAAATGGAGAGATACAGTAAACTCATTTCTCTTTTCTCAAAAGGATCTGCCGCATGTACAACCAGTCCGGCCACCGTCATCGCGATAATGAGGAATACCAAAGCCGGTCTGGTGAAAAGTCCTAAAATGAGGAATATAGAGCAGACAAATTCCGCAAAAACCGCTAAAATTAAGGAGAACTGTTCACCAAGCCCCAGAAAATTAAAAAACTGTATCTCTTCTCCGGAATAGAGCTGCTGCAATTTCGGAAAACCATGAGAAAGCATTGCAAATCCTGCAAAAATCCGGATGGCCAGAAGTACAATATCAACAATCGAAGCGTTTGGTTTGGCTGAAGTAAAGTAATTCATACAGGTTATTTTCAGCCAAATGTAGTAAAAAAACCTTTAAATGCGGATTTTTTTACAAAAGGTCTACCGGTAACCGAAATTTTTAAGATCTCTGTCGTTTTTCCGCCAGTCTTTTTTCACTTTTACAAAAAGGTTCAGGTGGATTTTTTTTCCGAAGAATTTTTCGAGATCAATCCGGGCTTCGGTTCCGACTTTTTTGATGGCATCACCTTTATGTCCGATGATAATTCCCTTCTGCGTATCTCTTTCAACATAAATAATGGAGTCGATGAAGATAATCCCTTCCTGTTCCTTGAAAATTTCGGTCACCACTTCCACCGCATACGGGATTTCCTTTTCATAATTTAAAAGAATTTTCTCGCGGATGGCTTCGTTTACGAAGAAACGTTCCGGTTTGTCTGTGTATTGGTCTTTGTCGTAATACGGCGGATTTTCGGGAAGCAAAGACTTCAGTTTAGGAAGAATAATTTCGGTGTTAAAGCCCTTCAATGCTGAAATCGGCAGAATTTCTGCTTTGGGAATCCTTTCGTGCCACAATTCCATCACTTTCTCCAAATCCTCCTGATTCGATTCATCAATTTTATTGACAAGAATGAGTACAGGCACCGGAATTTTATTCAGTTTATCAACCAAATACTCGAAAGGCTCGGTTTTATCGAGGATGTCAACAATAAAAAGAAACACATCTGCATCTTGCAAAGAATCTTTTACATAGTCCATCATTTTCTCCTGCAAGCCGTATTTGGGATCTAAAACTCCGGGCGTATCTGAAAAAACGATCTGCAGATCCTCTTCATTATAGATGCCGAAAATCCGGTGACGCGTCGTTTGTGCCTTTTGTGTTACAATGGCCAGTTTCTCGCCCATAAGCGCATTGAGAAGGGTTGATTTTCCGGCGTTTGGTTTTCCGACAATATTTACGAATCCTGATTTGTGCATTTTTGTAGTAATAAGTTTAAAGAAATTTCAGAGTGGTTTAAAACAATTCCTGAAATCTCTGCAAAGATAGTGAATTAAGTGTGGCTAAGGTTTAACGACTACCGGCAGAATTTCATTTTCCATCAGACCGAATTTTTTTCTCTCTTCAGGCGAGAATTTCCTTGAATAGAAATTGATATCGGTTTGGAAACCAACGGATTTCAGTCTGTCGAAATAGTCCATTCCATACCAACGGACGTGGTCGTACTGCCCGAAATGTTTTTGTCTTTCCTTAGGATTTGTAACGGTGAAATCTTCATAGGTTTTTTCCAGTGAATTCTTCATCGGCACCTGAAAAATTCCCCAACCGCCTTTTTTCATCACGCGGTAGAGTTCGCTCATCGCTTTTTGATCATCCACAATGTGTTCGAGGACATGATTGCAGAAAACAATGTCGAAACTGCCATTTTCAAAGGGCAAAGCAAGAATATCGGCTTTTACATCTACAATCGGCGAATATAAATCCGCCGAAGTATAATCCAGATTTTTCATTTTTTTGAAGCGCCGCAGAAATTCCTGCTCCGGAGCGATATGAAGAACTTTGTAATTTCCGGTAAAAAAATCGGTTTCCATCTGAAGATAGAGCCACATTTGGCGGTGACGTTCCAGACTCAGCGTTCCAGGTGAAAGTGCATTTTCACGCTGTTTTCCGTAACCGTACGGAAGAAATTTCCGGTAAGATTTCCCGTCGATCGGATCTGTGAAATTTTGACCTTTAAAAAACTGGTAAATCAGCGGACGCAGGAAAATGCTCATGTTAATCAGCATCGGTCTCGGTACCCTATTCAGTAGAAATTTAAATAATTTTTTCATTAAAAATCCATCGTAAACGGAGCTTCTTCGTTACTTGTAATTCCCAGCGCTTCGTAAATAAATTTATAGGTAGAAAGCAAGACCGGTTTTCCCTGGATAATGGTGACATCGTGTTCGAAATGGGCCGAAGGTTTCATATCCAGAGTGGTGACCGTCCAGCCGTCGCTGTGGAATTTCACTTTTTCTGTTCCAAGGTTGATCATTGGTTCAATAGCGAGAACAATACCGTCTTTCAGGACTTTTCCGCTGCCTTTTCTACCGTAATTCGGAACCTGCGGATCTTCATGCATTTTTCTTCCTAACCCATGGCCTACCAACTCGCGTACGACCCCGTAACCGTTCTTTTCGCAATGTTCCTGAATCGCATTGGAAATATCTCCTACTCTTTTGCCGCGAACGCACTGCTCAATGCCTTTGTATAAAGATTCCTTGGTTATTTTCAGTAATTTTTTGGTTTCCGGTGCCACTTCACCCACTTCAAAAGAATAAGCGTGGTCGCCATAGAAACCGTTCATATAAACGCCGCAATCTACCGAGAGGATATCGCCTTCTTCAAGCGGTTTATCATTGGGTATACCGTGAACGACTTCAGAATTTGGGGAAATACAGATGTTTTTCGGAAATCCGTACATTCCTAAAAAAGCGGGTTCTCCGCCATGATCACGGATGAATTCCCCGGCCAACTGATCCATATGGTTTGTTGTTGCGCCGGGTTTTATCTCAGAAGCCAGCATTCCCAGGGTTCTGGAAACTAACTGCGCGCTTTCACGCATAAGCCTCAGTTCGTCAAGTGATTTTAAATGTATCATTTTAAGTGCTCTGAATCAGAAAATTACCAGAAAAGGCCTTTCTTTTTATCTTTTATCATTTTTGAATAGGCTAAAACGGTTCCCCCGTCAACGCGGAATTCAATTCTCTGGTTGATGATGTTGTAGATTTCTCCCCAACCCGGAAATCCGCCTAAATTACGATCATCGATGAAGAGATCGGCATCAATCTTTCGGGAAGCGTCTTTTGGATCATACACCTCTCCTTCGAAACTGGAATTTACGGCGTAAAATTCAACACCGTTATTTCTGCAGAATTCAACGGCTTCATCAAGCGTTTTACCGTGACGGTAAGTCCACAAAATGAGACGGTAGCCTTCCGACTGTAATTTTCTAAGGGTTTCGAAGGCGAAAGTTTTTGTTTTGCCAATTCCGGGATACGCATCATCTACGATGGTACCGTCAAAATCTATCGCAAGTTTTTTATTGCTTATCATACTGTGTAATTCCTTATTTGCTTTAAAATCTATCTCAAAATCTTAAAAAAATCGATTTGCAAAGATAGAAAATATAAAAAAAGTGACTGAAAAAAAATCAATCACTTTTACGAACTATTTAATTAATTGGACTGTAGTTTTCTAATTTTTCACCCATCTGAACTCATGATCAAGATCGGGGGTGCTCATTCGGTCTGAAATATTCTGAAGTCTTCTTGGTAATTTTACAAGGTATTCCCTTGCTTTTTCAGCTTTTTCGTTGAGACCAACGATGTGTTCAATTTTCCATTCAATTATCAGATCTTTCAGAATATCGATGTAATCCTGACCGGTATACACCATACAGCGCTGCGCTGCATTGGAGAAATGATCCCATAATTCGCCGGCTTTCTGACCGGATTCACGCATCAGATGCGCAGGCATTACAATTTTCTTCCGCATCATGTCTTCAAACGCCAACATCATTTCTGACGGATCAAGCTCGAAAATTTTCGTAACAAAATGTTTATATGCTTTTGCATGTCTGGCTTCATCAGCAGCAATTACCCCACACATTTGGGCCAGTTTTCTGTTGCCGCTCTGTTTGGCTAAAGTCCCTACTCTACGGTGAGAAATATTTGTCGCTGTTTCCTGGAAACTTGTATAGACGAAATTTCGGTAAGGATCCATGCTGGTTCCGATGTCAAAACCATCCTGAATTAAGTATTGGGTGGTAATTTCCATTTCCCGCATATTCACTCTTCCACATAAATAGAGATAGGTGTTGAGCAAAGCACCGTGACGGTTTTCTTCTGCAGTCCAGTTCCGTACCCAGTTTGCCCAGCCTAAACCGTCTCTGTCTTCCTGATCCACACCATCGATTCCCATAATCCACGATTCATAACTTGGTAAAGCTTCTTCGGTAATGCAATCCCCGATCAAAGTAACAAACAGGTCGTAAGGCATTTCATGAGCCAACGTCTGTAGTTCATCGAGTTCGTCTTTAAAACTGTCTTTTGAGGTATCGGGTAAAAAATCGGCGGGTTGCCAGATTTTCTCAACGGGGGTAAGATAATCATCAATGAAGCCTTTCATATTTTTTTCCAGCGTCTTCATTACTTCGAGTCTTACTATTTTTTCATACATTCCTTTCTCTTTATAAGTTACAAAATTAACAAATTATTAATTATTTACAGCATAGGATAAAGCCATTTGTGAAATATTTAACAGGATTTTTTATTATTACATTTACTGTACCAATATCTCCCCTGTCATGATTTCCGGGACAGGAATTCCCATTACGGTAAGAATTGACGGAGCGATATCGCCCAGTTTTCCAGGTTTCAGAGTCCAGTTGCGGTCTTTATCCATGACAATAAGAGGAACCAGATTAGTTGAATGCTGTGTATTTGGGCTGCCATCGGGATTTTTCATCACATCTGAATTTCCGTGATCAGCAAGAATAAAAACGGCGTAATCATGTTCATAACCTGCAGTAGCGACTCTTTCAATGCATTTATCAACTGTTTCGGCTGCACGAACCGCAGCTTCAAAAACGCCGGTGTGTCCTACCATGTCGGCATTCGCAAAATTGAGACAGATAAAATCTGCAGTTTCATTGATGATTTCGGGCAGTATTTTTTCAGTAATATCGTACGCCGACATTTCCGGTTTGAAATCATAAGTAGGGACTTCCTTTGGACTCGGACAAAGGAGTCTTCTTTCGCCGGAAAACTCCTCTTCGCGACCCCCGGAAAAGAAAAAGGTCACATGTGGATATTTTTCGGTCTCTGCAACGCGGATCTGCGTTTTTCCGTTTCGTTCAAGGACTTCCCCTAAAGTTTCTTCGAGAACTTTTTCATCGAAAACGACTTTAATATCTTTAAAATCCTTGTCGTAGTTCGTCATCGTGACATAGAAAAGTTTCAGACAGTGCATTCCGTATTCCGGAAAGTCCTGCTGCGTGAGGGCTTCTGTAATTTCTCTTCCCCGGTCTGTCCTGAAATTAAAGCAGAAAACCACATCTTCATTATCGATCGTTGCCATCGGTAAATTGTTGTCTTTCAGGCAGACAATTGGATTTAAAAATTCATCAGAAATACCTTTTTTATAAGAATTGTCAATGGTGCTCAAAATATCGTGAGTTCTGTCGCCTACTCCTCTCACCATCACATCATATGCGAGTTTCACCCGTTCCCAGCGCCGGTCACGGTCCATTGCGTAATACCTTCCGATCACTGTTGCAAGTTTTCCGGTGGTGATTTTCATGTGGTTCAAGAGTTCTTCAATAAAACCCTTTCCCGAATGCGGGTCGCAGTCGCGGCCGTCAGTAAAGGCATGAACATAGACATTGTCGTTCAGACCATATTCGTGAGCGGCAGTCAGTAACCCTTTTAAATGATTGATGTGAGAATGTACCCCGCCGTCTGAAACCAAACCGATGAAATGCACTTTTTTTCTGTTGATTTTGGCGTATTCGAAAGCCTGGGTGATGATGTTTTCTTTTCCAAGGGTGGCATTTTCCACCGCCATATTGAGTTTTACCAGATTCTGGTACACCACTCTTCCCGCGCCTAAATTCATATGTCCCACTTCAGAGTTCCCCATCTGTCCGAAAGGCAAACCCACGGCAATTCCGCTAGCTTCAAGCGTTGTATTGGGGAATTTCTGTATACAGGAATCAATGAAAGGCGTATTTGCCTGAGCGATGGCCGAAACATTGGGATCGGTACCGAGACCCCATCCATCAAGTATCGCCAGTATTACTTTTTTTGACATTTTTTGTAAGTCTGTTTGTTGAACAAAATTACGAATTTTGAAATTGTGATTTCTCTTTTTATCTGAATTTATTTGTAATTTTACCTTCTTTAAAATGATAAAATGGATTTACGGGATCAATTGAAGAACCTTTTTCCGGAACATGACGAGCAGGATTTTGAATTTCCACAGGAAAAATTCGTTCAGAAGGAACCGTTGGTATGCAAATTCGAAAAAAAAGGCCGAAACGGAAAACCGGTTACGCTGATTGAAGGTTTTGAGGGCGACGACGAAGGTCTCAAAAATATTTCAAAAAAAATCAAAACAACTTTAGGGATCGGAGGTTCAGAGAAAGACGGAATTATTGTTATACAGGGCGACAACCGCGATAAAATCATGAAAATGCTCCACGAAATGGGCTATAAAACCAAAAGAGTCGGTGGCTAACTTAGCCATATTGTTTTCGTAAAGCGATTTTCTACAATCTTCATTCATCAAAAATCTAAAATTATGTCAATGCTCAATAAATTAGCTGCATCAGAACTGGTCCTGAACGGGGACGGAAGTGTTTACCACCTTAATCTTCTGCCCGAAGATATTGGAGACAAGATCATGCTGGTGGGCGATCCCGACCGCGTTCCGAAAGTTTCAAAATACTTTGACACGATTGAGGTCAAAAAAAACAAACGCGAATTTTATACGCATACTGGGACGTTGCGTGGCGAAAGAATAACGGTGATGTCTACAGGAATCGGTACCGAAAACATTGATATCGTCATGAACGAGCTTGATGCGCTCGTGAACATTGACCTGAAAAACAAAGAATTTAAAACCCAACATAAATCGCTTGAACTTTTCAGAATGGGAACCTGCGGAAGCGTGAATCCTGATGTGGAAGTAGATAATATGCTGGTTACGCAAAATGTGGTGGGGCTCGACGGGCTGCTGCATTTTTACTCAGATTATGAGTTCGAAAATGAATTTTCAAAAAACTTTCTCGCGAAATTTCCGTACGATAAGATCAAACCGATGCTGTATTTCTCAGATTGGGCTGAAGATCTTTCCCACTATTATAAAGATGCAAAATACCACGGAAATACCGCAACTTTTCCCGGTTTTTATGCGCCGCAGGGAAGACAGCTCCGACTGAAAGCGCTCGATGACAAATTTCTGGAAACCTTAAATGATCTGGGCATCTCGAATTTTGAGATGGAAACCTCTGCGATTTACGGGCTTTCCAAGCTTTTAGGACATAAAGCCATAACGGTAAACTGCGTAATCGCCAACCGCCGCCGCGGTGAATTTTCTGCAGACCATCAGACTTCCGAAAAAAATATGATTGAGTGGGTGTTGGAACGGATTGTTAAATAAATGTGATTTAGAATATTTTTTCGCTGCAGTTCAATGAAATTTAAAATCATTAAGAAGAGAAAAAATCCATTGGGGTTGATTTCGAATTCACAATGGATCGTCTTCACAATTTTTCTCCTTACTCTTTTGTCAGGGCAAATCTCAAAGTATTTCAGTGAATTACTATTATACATCTCCATCTTAATTATGTTTGCTGCAATTATCTATTCTTTTTTAGATTACGAAAAACTGAACGCTGATATTGTTGGAGAATTTATATTAGAAGAGGAGTACCTCCAGATTAATACGGATCAGATTCTGTATAACGAAATCAAGAATTTTGAAATTGAAACAAACTTCTATAAGGGACAATTGCGGTTTTTTGGTTCGTCATATTTATTCCAAGCATTTAATTATGTCGGAAAGAATAATTTCTTCAAAATTCAATTGAATGATCAAAAGTTATTAGAGGGCGAATTTCAAATAGAATCTGAATGTGATCTAAAGCGCATCAATGAAAAATATGCCAGTTTACTTTTAAATGAAAAAATCCACTTATACAGTCATTCCTTACATAAAGTACCATTAAATGTAAAACAAACTTCCTCTTTCCTGATGTACGTCATTAAATTGAAAGAACAAGAAATAATTGGGAAAGATTACGCCAACAGAGTTTTAAAAAGATAAAACTGCTAAACTAAATTTTATCTTCTTACCCAGCAGTCCATCACATGATCATTCACCATTCCGGTTGCCTGCATATGCGCGTAAACTACTGTGGAACCTAAGAATTTAAATCCGCGCTTTTTCAGATCTTTTGCCAAAACATCAGAAATTTCAGTAGTTGCCGGAATGTCTTTCAGACTTTCTCTCTGGTTCATGAGCGGTTTCCCGTGGACAAAACTCCAGATGTATTTGGAGAAACTTCCGAATTCCTTCTGAACTTCCATAAATTTCTTTGCATTGTTAATTGTAGCGAGAATTTTAAGCCTGTTTCTGATGATTCCGGCATCCTGCATCAATTCTTCCACTTTTTCTTCGGGGTATTTAGCGATGATTCTGTACTTGAAATCATCAAATGCGAGCCTGAAATGTTCTCTTTTTTTAAGAATCGTATACCAGGAAAGCCCGGCCTGGAAACTTTCCAGAACAAGGAATTCAAATATCGTTGCGTCGTCATAAACAGGTTTTCCCCATTCTTCATCGTGATATTTTCGGTACAGGTCATCTTTTTCGCACCAGGAACAGCGTATCTTGTCCATTCAGAAATTTTTCTCTAAGATAAAATATTTTTTAAAGTCGATGATTAGACATTTATTAGGGACATAAAATAAATATGAATAATAATTTATGAAATTTTTAACATAATATTAAAAGTTTTAGGAATAATTATTGTTGCTCTTAAAAAATCAAATTAATTTTCTTCACCAATTTATTAACTAAAATATTTATTATGGATTCAAAAAATTACAACGACGCCGAAAGAGCAGTCGACAAAACAAAATGGACAGTAGATAATTATGCAGACAGAGCTAAAGACTACATCCGCGAACAGAAAGCCAATGATTCTGAAGCTACTGCTGAAGGTTGGATGGAAAGAGCAAAGGAAAATGTAGCTGATGCTTGGGAAGATACCAAAGATGCAGTATCGCATGCTTGGGAAAAAACAAAAGACTGGTCAGATGATGCCTGGGACAGCACGAAAGATGCTGGCGAGGATGTGAAAGCTGAATGGAACAAAAAGACCAATTAATCACAATTCTATATAGTGGAAGAGAACCGACGCAAATCGGTTCTCTTTTTTTATGCTTTAAACAATAAAATATTTAAATTTGTGAAATCAAAAGAAAAACTATTATGTCATACGGAATACTAAAAGGCAAGAAAGGAATCATCTTCGGAGCACTCAATGATCAGTCAATCGCATGGAAAGTTGCAGAAAGATGCCATGAAGAAGGTGCAGAATTTATTTTATCGAACGCGCCAATTGCAATGCGAATGGGCGAAATTGACGAACTGGCGAAAAAAACCGGTTCTGATGTGATTCCCGCAGATGCCACTTCGGTAGAAGATCTCGAAAAACTTTTTGCCCACGCCGAAGAAAAATACGGTAAAATCGATTTTATCCTCCACTCTATCGGAATGTCCGTTAATATCAGAAAAGGAAAAGCCTACACCGATCTTAATTACGATTTTCTGGAAAAAGGTTGGGACGTTTCCTCCGTTTCATTTCATAAAGTGATGAAAGCTGCCTGGGACAAAGATATCATGAACGAATGGGGAAGTATTTTGGCTTTAACTTATATTGCTGCGCAGAGAACCTTCCCGAATTACGGCGATATGGCCGACAATAAATCCTATCTTGAAAGTATTGCAAGAAGTTTCGGATATTACTGGGGCGACCGAAAAGTACGTGTAAACACCATTTCTCAGTCACCGGTAATGACCAAAGCGGGAGCCGGAGTAAAAGGAATCAGCGGGTTTTTCAATTTTGCCGACAGCATGTCGCCGCTTGGTAATGCCGATGCGTTAGACTGTGCAAACTACTGTGTAAGCCTGTTCTCGGATCTTACCCGAAAAGTAACGATGCAGAATCTGTTCCACGACGGGGGTTTCAGCAAAACCGGAGTTTCTCAGAAAATTGTTGATAAATTTGAAGACCTTTAGAAATCAGTTTCTATATTTAAAATCCGCCCAAAACTTTGAGCGGATTTTTTTTATCTCGAAATCTTTGGAACTACGGCTAAACTTTCATTTCCCGATTCCGAAACCGACTGTACAGCAAAAAGAAAATTATCTTTTGAATACGGAATGGTGATGCTGGTTTCTTTGGTGAAAATCCGTTCTGTCCAGGTAGAACTGTCGGTTTCGCGTACCAAAATCATGTATTCTTTAACTTTGCCCGTTTTGGGTTTTTCCCAACTCAGTTTTGTAGTATTTGAAAGCTCTTTCACATCCATTAAAACATTTTCGGGCTTAGCAGGAGATTTTGAAAGGTTGGCGAGGACCGCCACATTTACAGCGGTATTGTTTTTCAGATATTCAAAGTCCATAAACTCCAGTAAATCCCCGTATTTTTTACCGTTTGCGGTCCTCACATCCTGATGCTGGTGATCGAAATTCTCATAATAATCGGTTAACCGTACTGCGGTAAAACCCTGATTGACAAATGGGGTGTGATCTCCGCCGCGTAAAAAACGGTCGTTCCGGTAAATGAGTTTGATATCGATGTTTTTAACGTATTTTTCGCCGGTTTCTTTCACGTATCTCGCGAGTTGGCGCGCTGCACCATCATTTTCCAGACCGAAATTTCTGATGTAAGAAGCAGATTTTTCGGTTTCGTAAGCCGGTAAACCTTCGCTGAAAACGCGCAGTTTCGGCGTTCCGGAATTTTGAGGCGCATCAAAACGGTTATTGCCGATCATATCATTATTTAAGACCGCAACAATCTCCCAGTTTTCAGCCTTTGCTTTATCCGCAAGCATTTTAGACCCCAGGAGTCCCTGTTCTTCGCCACTTACCGCGACAAAAAGGACAGAAGCCGGAAACTTCGATTCACTTAAAATTCTGGCACTTTCAATGACTGCTGCCACTCCGCTGCCGTCATCATTCGCGCCCGGTGCGTAAGCTTCAGCATTCATAACATCTGAAACTCTGGAATCCAGATGTCCTGAAATAATGAGAACCCTTTTGTCATTGGGATCACTTCCCTTTAAAAAAGCAACAGCATTGCCGAGACTGGTGACTTTGCTGATGCGTTTTCCGTCGGGCTGCAAATCCTGATTCTGAAGATACACCTCCATTCGGCCTCTTGATTTTTCAGCATAACTTCTGAATTTCGAAAGAACCCAGGTTCGTGCAGCTCCAATTCCGCGGTTTTTATCGGTGGTCGAACTCATCGTATGGCGGGTTCCGAAACTCACCAGTTTTTCAGTATGATGTTGAAGGGAATCCTTATTTACAAGTTGAACATATCTTTCGATTTCAGCATCTTTTTTCTGAATCTGTGCACTCACTGCCACCGACGCGAATAAGCTTAAAAACAAAACACTCCTGATCATTTTAATTTTTTTATACTGTTAATAAAAGTTTCCGTCATTTCCTCAGTTGTCGCCCAGGAAGTAATCAGTCGGATTGCCGATTTTTCTTCATCTATTTTTTTCCAGACGTAAAAGTCAAAATGTTCGGAAAGCTGTGCAATCTGACTTTGGGTTAAAACAGGAAAAATCTGGTTCGTAAAGGTTTCCGACAGAAAACCGCACCCGATTTCCTGAAAAGCGCTCTTAATCTTCATCGCCTGGAGGTTTGCATGCCTTCCCAGATCAAAATAGAGATCATCCTTCAATAATTCCTGGAACTGGATGCCTAAAAGCCGTCCTTTTGCGAGCATCGCACCCTTCTGTTTGATATGAAAACCGAATTCTTCCTGCAGTTTTTCATTATTGATGATGATGGCTTCGCCGAGCAGAGCTCCGTTTTTGGTTCCGCCCAGATAAAATGCATCGGTGTATTTTGCAATGTCTTCGAGCGTTAAATCATTGTTTTCGGACATTAAAGCGTTACCAAGACGCGCACCGTCCATATATAAATATAGTTTGTTCTCTTTACAAAAATCAGATAAATTCCGAAGTTCTTCTTTTGTATAAACCGTGCCGATTTCTGTGGCGTTGGAGATGTAAACGAGTTTCTGTTTCACCTGATGGGGCTTGTTCTGGTGAACGTCCAGTACATGCCCGATCTGATCGGGCGTTATTTTTCCGTCTGCCGTTATAATTCCGTGAACTTTATGACCGGTGGATTCAATGGCTCCGCTTTCATTGGTGAAAATATGGCCGGTTTCTGCAGCAACAACGCTTTCATGAGGCCTTAAAAAAGCAGAAATCACAATAAGATTGGCCTGAGTTCCGCCGGAAACAAAAAAGACTTTAGACTGCGGACTTTTAATTTTTTCCTGAATCAGTCTTTCGGCACTGTGGCAGAATTCATCGTCCCCATAACCGTTTTGCGGAATTAAATTGGTTTGAACCAGTGCTTCGAGAATTCTGGGATGGCAGCCTTCGGAATAATCGTTTTTGAAAGAAAATTTCATTCAATAAAAATATAAAAAATAAAAACTTAAAGCAGAAAATTCTCTAAAAACAAAGCGGAGCCGTTAAAATAAACAGCGTGCCATCTCATTCAGAAAAGAGTCCCGCATCAATTCAGCCAACAAAGCGCCCTATCTCTATAAATTCGCAGACCGGAAATAAAATTTTTTGCTTTTTTAGTACTGCAAAATTTCGCCATCATTCTGAAAAAACTTAATTTTAGCCAAACGAAAAAATATGTCATACTACCCTCTTACGACCATACCGGATTACTTGTTAATGGATGAACTTTTAACGGATGAACACAAGTTGATCCGCCAGTCTGTCAGAGACTGGGTCGAAAGTTTTGTGATGCCGAAAATTGATGAAGCAGCGCAGAATCATACCGATATTCCGGGGCTGATGAAAGAATTGGGGAAAATTGGCGCACTTGGACCATACATTCCCGTAGAATACGGCGGTTCAGGACTCGACCAGATTTCTTACGGACTCATTATGCAGGAACTCGAAAGAGGCGATTCTGCCATCCGTTCTGCTGCTTCAGTGCAGAGTTCTTTGGTCATGTTTCCGATCAACGAATTCGGTTCCGAAGAACAGAAAATGAAATTCCTTCCGAAACTGGCTTCAGGTGATATGATTGGCGCATTCGGACTTACAGAACCGAATCACGGTTCCGATCCGGGTTCCATGGAAACGTATTTTAAAGATAACGGCGACCATTATCTGCTGAACGGTGCCAAAATGTGGATCACGAATGCTCCACTTTGCGACATCGCAGTGGTTTGGGCGAAAAATGAAGAAGGAAAAGTTCAGGGTCTGATCGTAGAACGTGGTTTTGAAGGATTTACAACGCCTGAAACCCATAACAAATGGAGTCTGCGTGCTTCAAAGACGGGCGAATTGGTTTTCAATGACGTGAAAGTTCCAAAAGAAAATCTGTTACCGAAAGTTACAGGACTGAAAGGACCATTATCATGTCTGAATTCTGCGCGTTACGGGATTTCCTGGGGCGTAATCGGTGCTGCGGTCGACTGTTACTGCACTGCGCTTCAATATTCAAAGGAAAGAAAACAGTTCGGAAAGCCGATTGCTTCTTTTCAGCTTCAGCAGAAGAAATTAGCCGAATTTCTAACTGAAATTACCAAGGCACAGTTGCTTTGTCTGCAGTTGGGAAAACTGAAAAATGACCATAAGGCAACTCCGGCTCAGATTTCGATGGCGAAGCGAAACAATGTAAAAATAGCGATTGATATTGCAAGAGAATCCCGACAAATCCTGGGTGGAATGGGAATTATGGGCGAATTCCCGATGATGCGCCACGCCGCAAATTTAGAATCTGTAATTACTTACGAAGGCACCCATGATATCCACCTTTTGATCACCGGAATGGATGTAACGGGCATCAATGCTTTCGGCTAGAAACCTATATCACTATAATAAAAAAGCCTTTCAATGCATTTTGAAAGGCTTTTTAAGTTTATTCTCCGTAGCTCACTTTTACTTCCTCAACAAAATCAATTTCGGGATCCAGGATATCGAGGATCACATTTCTGACGGATTTCATAGGGGTTTCGAGAAGATTTCTGGTAATATCACTTTCTTTAAAAATCTGAAGGTTCTGAACGCCTTTCTGAACTTCCGCAAAACTCCAGATGCCACACGCTAAGCTGTTATCAGGAAAATCATCGGATTCCAGAATCGAATAGGCATAGAGACTCAGCTGCATCGCCTGTTTGTAATCGTCTTTGGAAAACAGCCGCTCGGTTTTTTCGAAATCTTCTTCCTTTTTCGGGATGTTGATGGCCAGATTTTTTGTTTTCGCGGTTTTATAGTCAATGATGCGCAGATGGCCGTTCAGCCTGTCGATGCGGTCGATGAAACCATAGAAAGCCACTTTATCGGTTTTTTCTTCATCCAGAAAAAAATCAATATTTTCAAACTTCTTTTCAACGGCGATGATTTCGATGGTGTTTCCGTTTTCCAGAAGATTTTTATCGTAGTCGAGCACGCTTTTTACGATTCTCTGCGCAATGGATTTGTGGATGTAGTTGATTCCTTTTTCATAGAATTCGGTCTGGTGTTTGAGCTTTTCAATGGCTTCGTCGATGACTTTAAGCAGTGATTCCGGTGAAAGTTCCAAATCCTTAACCGACAGTTTTTTCCCTTCCAGCTTTTCGTAAATCGATTGAAGTGCATAATGAACCAGATTTCCATAACTGCGCTGCGAAAGTTCTTCTTCAATTTCCTCCGATTCTTTCGTGTTCAGGATTTTTGTCAGATAAAAATCGACCGGATTGTAAATGTAGGAAGTGAGGTGAGAAGCCGAAACCCGGTTCTTCCAGATTTCCAGTTTTTCCAGAACTTTCCCGGTTTTTTTGATTCTGATAGGATCTTTCTGAATCGGTTCGGTCGTGTTCTCAATGATGAGATGCCGGATTTCGTGCGGACTTTCAAATTCCATCTGTGTGATGAACCGGCTTTTTTCTCCTGTATTCACACCAGAACTTAAGGCATTGTAGAGCAGATGAACATTTTTAGAATCCTGAATCAGCCGGTAAAAATGATAGGCATAAATACTGTCGTTTTCGAGAAAAGTGTGAAGTTGGAAGTGATTTCTGACTTCAAATGGAAGATACGTATTCTGCGAGTTTCCCAAAGGCAGTTTTCCTTCGTTCACTGAAAGAAGAATAATGTTTTCAAAATTTAGCAGACGCGTTTCCAGAAGTCCCATCACCTGTAATCCCTGAAGTGGTTCACCCTGAAAATCAATCGATTCTGAACTCAAAAGCTGATTAATGAGCACTTCTAAAGTTTCCATCTTCACCTCAAAAGAATACGGCTCGATCTGGTTTTTAATGATTTTAAAAATCTTCTCGAAATGCGAAACATTTTCATACTGAATATCATCGAGTTCCCTGAATTTCAGTTCGAAACAGAAATTGATCAGAAGATCAAGAAATGCATTTACTGACTCAGGTTTTTGAAAAAGCCTGTAATAAGAAAGGCTTCGCAACGATTCTTTCAGCTGTTTCGCGGAGATATAAACGATATTGCGCTCCTCGATGAACGATTTAAATTCGGCAATGATCATTTTTTCATCGTCGCTGTTCGGCAGTTCTTCCAGAACCGTCAGGACATCATTGTAATAGTAAGATGATGTCTTCTTTTCCAGTTGTTTCTGCAGGTAGAAAAGTTGCTTAACAGCCTGACTGAATCCTAAATTTTTCAGCGGAAACCCCATTGTGATGTTCAGAAATTCCACAGAACTGAGCGCGTCGAGACTGGCAGGAAGCAGATTTTCATCAAGAAGAATGACCGCAGTGTTCGTCAGGTGTTCATCGTGAATGTCCTTAAAGATTTCAGGAAGAACCTTGGTCTGTGAAATATTTCCCGAAACCTCATAAACGCTGATTTTTTTGGGCTGAACAAAATCATTCTCAATCCAGTGGAAGCTGCGGCTGTTATTGAACTCCTTCCATTTCAGATGGTTTCTGAGAAATATTCCGGCTTCCTGTTTTTCGTCTTTTACGTAATATTCATCGGCTTGAAAAAAGACCTGCGCTTTGTCCCACTGCAGCAAATTTTTTACGAGCTGTTCCTCGGCCGGAGTAAAGGCATTGAACCCGCAGAACACAAATTTCCGCTCTGTTTGCTGGGCAAAATTACCGATTTTATCCTTCGCGGCTTTGTGGATCATTCCGGCAGTCGCCCGGTTTTGTTCCTGAAGTTTTTCTTTGAGCAAAGGCAGGAAGGCGCTCATCTTCCGCCAGAAATTCAGGAATTTTTTCCTTGGTTTTTCATCGGACTCCCCCAGATTTTCGGACCAGTTTTTAATACGCTCCTCATCAAAAAGATATTCGAGGACTGCCTGGTCATCGTCTGCAAACTTCAGGATATCGTCCCAGTCTTTAAGTAGGGTCGGAAACCATTTCAGAAAAACGGCAAAATCTTCTGCAGGATGCTGAGTCCGGTATATTTCGTACGCATATAACCAAAGAGGAATGCCCTGAAAACTCTGCTTACCGGCAATTTCCTGAATCAGGTCTTCGATCGTGAAAAATTCAGGCAGAAAACCTGAATACTGTTTTTCTCTGAGTATTTTCTTGATGAAAACAATGGGTCTTTTTCCCGGTAAAACGATGCTGAAATCAGACAGATCTCCGTTCTGGGACAGCAGTTCGGTGATAATTTTATTTAAAAATTTCAAGATTCCTGGTATTGGTTGTATTTATCGAGTTCTGTTGTGATGTAGGTATTGAATTCCAGCTGTTTTTCCTTATTCGTTCCGTGTTTGGTTTCACCGTCGTAGCGGTCCTGGAATTTCTGATAATCGGCAAAATGCCTGTTGTAAAGAGATTTGAAATACCGGTCGAAATCCCGCGAAGTCTTGATTTTTTCTCCAATTTCTTTGCGGAGTTTTCTGGCGAACAGTTCGGCGATATCAAAATGTTTCTGTTCATGGTTCAGGACTTCATCATTGATCTTCAGCGGATCTTTCCATGATTTCTCGGGGCTGAAAACAGTCTGCAGTTTAATCTCGATTTTGGCATTCGGATTGGTAGATTTCATTCCGCTATACATCCAGCCGCAGTAGGTGTAAGCCACCACATTGTCGGCTTTAGTTTCGTTTTTACTGCCCTGAAAATCCTCCCAGATCAGTTGCTCCCCTTCTTTCCAGAATATTTTCTGGGCGAAGAGAAAATTGGTAAGCAGTAAGGCCGTTGTGATTAAAAATTTTATTCTCATATTTGAGTGTGCTTTTATTTAGAGTACCCAATTAGAAGCTTTTAAGGCCTCTTTGTTAAATCAGGAACTGAAATTTCCTTTGGAAAGATAAACCACTTTCTTTGTTTCAAAAAACTCTTCCCCGAAATGATCCTTCAGATTGTGGATTTCAGCTCTCAAACCAGCGAGTTCTTCACCCAGGTCACCGCCTTTCAGGTATAAAATGCCGTTGTGTTTCGTATTCAACTGCTCTTTTTCAAATTTTCCTCGCAGCCAGCGCAGAAAAACGGGCATCTGTGTGACGGCACGGCTGACTACAAAATGAAATTTTTCTTTCAGATCTTCGGCTCTGCCGTGAACGGCTTTTACATTTTTAAGGCCGATCGCTTCCGCAACTTCCTTCACCACCGTGATTTTTTTGCCGATGGAGTCGATAAGGGTAAATTTTGCCTCAGGAAATAAAATGGCCAGCGGAATTCCCGGGAATCCGCCGCCTGTTCCGATGTCGAGGACTTTGGTTCCTGGCGCAAACTCCATTATTTTAGCAATCCCCAGAGAATGGAGGATGTGTTTTTCGTACAGGGAATCCATATCTTTCCGGGAAATGACGTTTATTTTTTCGTTCCATTCGCCGTAAAGGCCTTCAAGCGCCACAAACTGCATTTTCTGATCATCGGTAAGGTTGGGGAAATATTTTTCGAGGAGTTCGACTGCCATTGGTTTTTTAATTTTCACAAATTTAAAAAAACAAGTTCACAATTTTGAAGAAAAAATTATCTTTGAAAAAATGAAAATCCACATGCAGAAATATTCAGACCGGGTCAACCGGTTAAGCTTTTCGCAGACCTTCGTGATGAGCAATAAAGTAAGGGAAATGAAGGCCCGCGGAATTGATGTCATCAGTCTTACCCTCGGCGAACCCGATTTTGATGTTCCCCACAATATTAAAGAAGCCGCTTTCGAAGCGATCAACAATAATTTCAGCCACTACTCGCCTGTTCCGGGATTTCTGGATTTACGGGAAGCCATTTGCGGAAAACTGAAGCGCGACAACAGTCTGGAATATCTTCCTTCACAAATCTGTGTATCAAACGGTGCAAAACAGGCCATCCTGAATGTTCTGGCCGCCGTCATCAATGATGGAGATGAAGTAATTCTGCCTGCTCCGTTCTGGGTGAGCTATGATGAAATGGTAAAAATGATGGGCGGAACGTCGGTTTTTATCGAAACTTCCATTGAAACCGACTTTAAAATGACCGCTGAGCAGTTTGAAAATGCCATCACTCCAAAAACCAAGGTTCTGCTGTACAGTTCGCCCTGCAATCCGTCCGGAAGTTTCTACACCCACGAAGAGCTGGAACAGATTGCTAATGTGGTGGCGAAATATCCCCAGATCACAATTATTTCCGATGAAATCTACGAATACATCAATTACGACGGGAAGCACACTTCCATCGCTGAGTTTCCTCAGGTCTATGAACAGACGGCTGTTATCAACGGCATGTCCAAAGCTTTTGCGATGACCGGCTGGCGGATCGGGTATTCTGCCTGTCCGGAATGGCTGGCGAAAGGCTGCGAAAAGATCCAGGGACAGATGACGAGCGGCGCGAATACCATGGCTCAGAAAGCTTCCGTAACCGCTTTAAAGACTGATCCGGCGGAATACCGGTATATGATCGATGAATTCAGAAAAAGACGCGATCTTGTGTACGGACTCATGAAAGAAATCCCGGGTTTCAGGGTGAATTATCCCGAAGCGGCATTTTACTTTTTTCCGGACATTTCCTTTTATATCGGCAAAACTTTAAACGGAACGATCATTAATGATGCTGATGATTTTGCGATGTTCCTGCTCGACCATGCACATGTTGGCGCCGTGGGTGGCGTTTCCTTCGGAAATCCGAACTGCATCCGTTTTTCTTATGCTGCTTCTGAAAAAGACCTAAAAGAAGCCATGAGGCGGATCAGAGAATGTCTCGAAAAATATTAATTAATACTTTCAGCCACGAAATCCAGTTCTCAGAGCTGGATTTTTTAATAGAAAACATAAAACAGGATGAATCCTTGTTATAGATTTTATTAATTGAATTATGTTGTTTCGATAGACAAATCACACTACTTTTGCACCATCAAAAATCAAACAACTTAAACAATAAAAAATTATGTCATTAGTAGGTAGAAAATTTCCCAATGTTACAGTAGATGCAATGAGCGAAATGGGAGATGATTTAAGAATCAACATCTTGGAAGAAGCAACAAAAAACCATCAGAAAGTTCTGTTGTTCTGGTATCCGAAAGATTTTACTTTCGTTTGTCCGACGGAACTTCATGCTTTCCAGGAGGCTCAGGAAGAATTCAAAAAAAGAAATACTGTAATCATCGGTGCATCATGCGACACGAACGAAGTGCATTTTGCATGGCTGAACACGCCGAAAGACAATGGCGGAATCGAAGGGGTGACGTATCCGATCCTTGCAGATACCCACCGTCAGCTCGCGAACCTTTTAGGAATTGTAGATCAGGATTTTGATTATGATGCCGAAGGAAACGAGAGTTTCAGCGGTTCGAATGTGACCTACAGAGCCACGTATCTGATCGATGAAACCGGAAAGATCTTTCACGAAGCGGTAAACGACATGCCGTTGGGAAGAAATGTGAAGGAGTTTTTAAGACTGATTGATGCATACACCCACGTTCAGAAACACGGTGAAGTTTGCCCGGCAAACTGGGAAGAAGGGAAAGCAGCTATGAATGCTGACCGCAAATCTACCGCCGATTATCTGGCCAATCACAAGAACTAATTGAGGAGCATTGATATTCTAAATTAAAGGAAATGTACACAGAATTAACAGAAGATCAGTTACAGGAAATTGTAGCAGATAACGAGAAAGTGGTTGTTCAGTACGGCGCCACCTGGTGCGGAAACTGCAGGATCATGAAACCGAAGTTCAAGAAACTGGCTGCGGAAAACGATTCCATCCCTTTTTATTATGTGGATGCAGAGAAACTTCCGGAGAGCAGAAAACTGGCGAAAGTGGATAATTTACCGACTTTTGCCGTATTCAGAAACGGAGAATTAGTGGATCAAGTTCAGACTAATCAGGCAGAAAGCCTTAACGAACTTTTTAACAAGTTTCAGTCATGAAGTTACCGATCATCAGACAGTTTTATCAGACCCAGACGCCTGAAAATCTCGAAAAAACCCTCGAAGTCCTCGAATCTTTTTCAGAATTCAGAGGAACCACCGAAGAGGATCTTAATGTAGTTGGAGAACTCATCACCGGAATCTGCGGCGCCCTGGAAGTCCACAGCAAAGTAAAAGACGGAATGAGCGAACGCGATGCCCTGAACGGTTTTGCACAGAAGGTCTTAGGATCAATTGACCGCTAAACCGCAAATGTAAATTAACAAAGGACTTCAGCAATGAAGTCCTTTTTATTTTTAATCCGTTTCTGTCTGCCTACACCAATTCCAGAAACCTCATCGTATCCACATTGTCGGCATAAGTGTCCAGACCCGGATTCTGCGCTTCTCCCATTGGAATAGATTCAAGACCCAGCTCGGTTTTTGCGACAACCGCCTGGATGTTTTCTTTATTTTCTGCGATAAAGGATTTTACTTCCTCCAAAGTTTTGTACCGTGTAAAATTAATGACTGAAAGCGGAGAAAAAAGACTTTCATCTTCTTTCAGCATCACGAAATTATTGTCCCAGAACAGGTCGCGGTTCAGCAGATTGATCGCGCGGTTATAATCGTAGTTGTTGGCGTATTTGTGGTGGTTGACGATCTCTTTAAAATTCAGGAAATTCTCAAAAAGCCGGTCGATCTTAAAATCCTCCGGAATCAGTATTCTCGTAACGTTCCTGCACCCCAGCCCGAAATACCTGAAAATATCCTCAGCCAGCAGCTGCAGTTCGGCATCACTTTCATCGCCTTTTAAAACCGCTATCGAAGTCCTGTTTTTGCGGATGATGCTCAGATGGTTTTTGAAATAGTATTCGAGATATCTGGCGGTATTGTTGCTTCCGGTGGCAATGACGGCATCAAAATCCTCCAGCCGGTCCACCAATTCGAACTGAACGTTTCCTTCTGAAAATTCATTCCATTTCTTCAGTAAAAAAGGCAGCATCAGCCGGTCCTTCGACGAAAGTTTAATCACCGGAATATGGTTGCTTAATACAACGCAGATCACATCGTGAAACCCCACCATCGGAATGTTTCCCGCAAGGATCAGTCCGACTTTTTTAGAGGTTTTAGACATTTGGTAAGCGGACAACCAGTTTTTAATATTCTCTTCGTTCAGTAAACCCGCCCACTGCTGAAGCGCAAACCTTTGATTTTCTGGAGTGAACCACGGGTTCTCCGTTTCACATTTTCTCAGCAATGCAGAAAATTCTTCATCCTGTTCATTAAAATGTTCGGGATCCGTATCCAGATAGTGCTGAAGATAATCACTGAGCTGACAAAGTCCTGAAATCTGCTTTTCGGTATTCATGAGGAAAGGTCTAAAAATTTGATCGGCAGCATCTGCGCCGCCTTGCCCGGCAAAATTACGGAATTGAATTTCGTTGGGCAAACGGACATAGGATATTGATAAGCCAATGCTAGGGCCGAAAGCAGGAATGTAATGGGATTTAAACGAAAAGCTTCACAGACAGTTCGCTGTTTTATCGGCTCTTATTTTTAATCAATTCTGCAAGGCTTGCTGTAAATGGAAAAGCAGATACTCTGCCGGTTTCGAAGTTATGAAGCTTTCGGAAATCCCACTTCACATTTTCAAATTCCGGATCTGAAACAGGTGCCAGCGCAATAACTAAATAATTGTCTTGTGACGGTGAGGGATAACCTTTCTTTATCATGTCCTCCTTTGAAAATACCTTTGGGCCTTTGCTTACCACTTTCCACAATTCACCAGATTCCCTGTCACCGTCGGTATGTAGCAACAGGTATTTTGAACCCACAGTTTCGTTGTCTAAAATAAGAGATCCCGCCCCTGAGCCTGTCCTGAAATTATACAATCTGTTTTTCCTTATCCATTCATAGTGTTCTTCTGAACGGTAATAGCCCACAAGCACAAAAGTATCGTCAGGAATTAGCGACCTGTTTGAGTTATAGGGTTCAGGTAGTGCCTCATTAATAGTATTTTCTGCTTCGGGAGGATCTTTGTAAATATCAAAAGCTCTGTAAGCAATTTTCTCTCTTTGTGAGGCGCGATTAATAAAGTGTTCGATGATTTCGAGGACAAAAGCTTTTAACTCGCCTATTCCACTGTCGGTTTTACTTGGTTTTACCGGAAAAGCTCCCAGTGCAGGTATAATTTCATGAAATCCTTTTTGGTTGATTGATGTATCCCCGGGATATAAAACATAAGCACCACCTGTTCTCCTGATTGCATCTTTGTAAGCGTGCATTTTCAGAAGATCTGCATTTTTATAAATACCTTTTCGATTTTCGGTTTTTTCCCCGTCAAGATCAGTTACGGTGTTTTGCTGCAGAAAATCATTAAAATTTGCTATCTTGTACTTGGCGTCAAAATGCACATGGACGATAAGTTCCTGTATTTCAGCTTCGGTTTCAGAAACACCAAACGGCCAGAAGGAAAGGGTATAATCCGGTCGAAGGGTTGTGGTCCAGCTTCCGGAATCTGGATAATTTTTCTTTCCGCTGAAAGAACGGTTGTAGTTGAAACGGATATTTAACTTTCGGGTTCTGGAGTCAAAGACTCCATGCAGTGCAGTGAATCTGCCTTGCCTTATTTGAATATTTAAACCATCGGATGTTTCTTTTATAAGCTCAGAAATATCTTTCGGTTCAATTTCAAAGATGGATTCAAATAAGTCCAGAAGTTTGAAAAAGAGCCAATATTCGTAAAGTGTCGCAATATCCTTTTTTCCTCCACTGTAAATGTCATCCCCGCCGGCCCAGATCAGTTTGGCTGCAAGATCAAACATAAGCCAGACCCGTAGTACTTCCCGGTAACCCTCCTTGCGCTGAAGTACAGGACTGTTGAGTTTTAATGTGGTGGGTCTTGAAATATCCTTAAAAACACTGTGGTGAAGCTGTCCTTCCAGTTCCCGGATAAGTGCGTCAGATTCCTTTTCCAATTTCTTATGCCTGAACTCCTTTGCCCGGCTATTGATGTCGGTACAAAATTTCAGAAAGCCTTCCAGTGCATGTTTGATAAAACGACTCTCCGACGTATCCACGGAGTCTGTTTTTCTTATTGAAGTAATTCTTTCCGGCAGCGTTTCCAGCCCATAAGCTCTTAAATAATGAGTTTCGGGGAGATGAGTTCTGCGGCCTCCTTTCAGGAACTCTTTAATGTTACTATTTGTAAATCTTTTGGCATTCCGAACGTCCTTCTCCACTGTGCTTTCCGTCCATTTCGTTACCGGTGCAGTTACAATACGGTGAACCGCTTCTGCAAATTCATCAGTTCCAATTACGGATTTTATGAACGCAAATCTTTGGTATAGTGTTTCATGTGTTTCATTATAATTGGCTTCAAAATTTTGAGCAACCGGAGAATTGGCCTGCATGAGCAGGTCAGTGCATTTTTCAGTAATAAATTCAAGCATGTCGCGGTAATCATCGCGATATCCCGATTTTACAGATTGAACTTCCAGGTCTATTTTACAGCATTCTTCGGATGTTGATTTTTTCAGCAGGGGAACGGAAAGGGTACCCACGAAAATATTAGAAGCAATAGTGCCTGCATTGGAAATTCGTTTATGTCGTTGAATGATATTTTCGCCAACATCGCCCAGTACATAGTCGGCGTCGCTGATTTGATAATCGTAGTAACATCCTTCAACGAGCTGAAACCTTGCCTCATTGTTTTCCACAGCACTTTCCCCGCCATCAAATAAAGAGTCGGGATTGCGCGCATCAATCCAGAGGCGCAGACCATCCTGTATCGTATCAAGGACAATTTCTATGTTAAGGAGCGAAGTCATTTTTATGCTTCGGCAAAACTGGCAAATCCGTTGTCAATAGCGCCGCGGTACATCCGTGTTATTTTTTCAAGGGAAAGCGGATAAATCACTGTTGGTTCGTTGAAATCAAAATCGATGTTCTCAAAAACAGTTTTAATAATTTTTACGTCTGCGGAAATACAAAACGCACCAAGAGTTTCCAGCACCGGACACAACTTTCGACGGGAACCGTGAAGCTTAGGTAAAAGCTTTTGCATGATCGCGATGTCAATTTTTTGATTGGTTTCCATTGTGGCATCCAATGTACCTAACTGATGTATTAATCTCAATATTTCACTTGCACTTCGGTAACCAAACTCAGCCCCGGATTTTTTCAGTTCACCAAAGAATTTGAGTAGTGTATCGTTTATGTCTGCGATATCCGTGGTGGCAAATGATTTATTTGAAGCCATTTCCAGAAAGTTACTGGCCATGCCTGATCCTTTGCCGGTTAAGGCATCCATGTTAATGTCTTTGATATTCCCCAGGAAGTTTTTCATCTCATCCAAAGTAACCCTGAACTCAATGGTATTAGCTCTATCCAGAACTTTTGGACTGAACATATTGGTGGTTTCGTCGATGTTTACGGTGCCAATGATGAATAGATTTGAAGGAACTTTTAGTTTGGCCGGAACACCATTTTCCACAGTGCTTTCAGCATAGAGCGGAATGTCTTCCTTCGACTCCATCACACTCAGAAAATCGGCAAAATAACGCTCAACGTGGCTAAGGTTCATTTCATCCAGAATCAAAAAGTGAGGCAGGTCCTCCTGTGCGTTAGCCTGTATAATAAGATCCAGGACACCGCTGTCTGGTTTTACATATTCTTCCGGTTTCAGTGCATTCGGGTACCCCAGCAGAGGTTCGCGGTTAGTCCAGTCTGCACCTACAGGTATAATTCGGTACTGATTTTCATCCTGACAAATCCACTGGACAAAAGCCTGCGCTAATTTGGTTTTCCCCGAACCGGAAAGACCGGTCAGTATAACAAAAGGTTTTGTAAGCAGGGACGCGGCGAAGCGATTACTAAGCTTATCTGAATAACTCAAGCCGGAAATTGCTAAATCTTCTTTGAAGTTTTCAAGAGCAAAACCTTCGTTCACAGCACCTTCACCAACTTTCTTCTGTACCATTTGTTTATAATCGTTAATTATGGATATTAGATCAGTATTTATAATTTCTTCTGGTGGTAAATTATTCGCTTGGTAAGCTTTATAAACATACGATGCACCATATCTAGAAGCCTTTTGGTTATAGTTGTTTTTAAAATAATGGTTAATAGTCTGTGGGTTTGGAACGGTCCACTCAATATTTGGCTTATTTGTTTCGCTTACTCCATATGCTAAAATCAGCAGATCATAATCCTTGTAGTACAAATACACTGGATAAATACCCTTCATTGGCGTATTAGTACCTATTAAAAATGATATCCACGGAATTTTTGCGGTGTTGCCCTGGCCAAAGCTTACTTTCACTTTTGTTCCCAGAAACTCTGGTTTATATTGCTTCGTTTTTAGATTATCACTTTTTGCTTGTGATAAAAATTCAATTAATTCAGGATAATATGTGGTCGCTAGATCAGTTGTCTTTTCATTTATTGTAAAATTATTCTCTTCAAGTAGGTTAAAACAGGGAGTGTTTTTCCCACCTCGAAAAGAATTTCTGTCCAGTTCTTTTCCGTTTGCAAAAATATTAGCGTATGAAACAATTAGTTTAGGAGGGTATTTTTGACCATTATACACTACATCGTAGTATTTCGAGTCCCCATCTTTTGGTATTCCCTCCTTGTCGATCTTTGAGATTGCTTTTAAAAGATCTTCTCTTGTAATATTTTCTGGGATCATTCTCTCGTTATTCATTTTTTATATTATACATGGTACGCAGGAGCGGTTGGCGAATCATTATGATTAGTGAGTGTAAAAAGACCATTTTAATTTGACTTGAGTGGCTTTTTGAAATGCGGGAATTTTTTGAATAATTGATGTTCTGTGACCAGCTCCAATGGTAAATATAGCATTCTTATACTGATGTGTTTCACCATAAGTGTAGATGTTTTCAAGCATTTTATTTTCTCTCTGTTCATGAGTGTTTTTCAGTACCTCATTAGTTTGAAGAAGTCTTTCATTATTAATTTTCCGTAACCCAGTTTTGATTGTCTCATTGAGCTCCCTGTGTATTTTAATGCATTTTTCGCTATTTAAATATGCAAACCCTTGCGTTGCGATTAGTCGGTTGTTTAGGTCAATTAAACTACGGTAATCAAAACCAATCTTGTCTGCAAGACCTTCAATTCTTTTATTTACAATTGAATAATTTTTAATAAACTCCTCTGGATCTATGTTGTCGGAATCCACAGGCACCTGATCAATTTTGTGATTGGTAATGTATGCGTCAATTGCGTCTGTTTCTAAATTCCTTCGACTTTTATAAACATAGAATTCATGAAAAAAGCGTGGGGGAATTTCTTCAAATATTACATCTGGATTTAAGCTTTCAATGATTTTGTACAATTCGTCGGAGTTGCACCTTCCTAACTTTTCATGTCTTGTACTAATCAAAGTAATGTTATTCATGGGACATATATTTGAGGTGCTCCAGTATATTTTGTGGTTAGATTTCAAATATACATATTCCCCACTATACAGCAAAAGGTATAAAGTATATATTGTAGACTGTCAGGTGACCCAGCCTGATATTGCGGATCTATATCCGCAGTTACTCCAAGGTAATAAAGTCCCACCAAAAGCACAACTCCTGTACAAAAGACCCTTTCTGAAAAACTTTGACAAAGTTGAAGCCCTTTCCATTTTATAAAAGAGGGATCAGGTTAAAAAACCCTTGCATCCCAACGACTCAACAACTAACCCAATTCACCGGTTAACCAAATAAACACTTTATCACCTATCTGCTCCCACTCTCCTTCGAATCTTCTTAGGAATCGCGTTGGGAAAAATGGGGGTTTTTCCCTACGCGCTTCCGAAGGAGACCCGAACAGCTTCCGAAGGAAGTACCTGTGTTGTAGGTGAACGTTGTTAAATCAATTTGCGGGACCTGCCAAATGTACATCCGAAACATTTACGCTTAGACGCGGTTTTTTATTCTCTTCGGAGAAAATACGTGGCTAAAGAACGTTTCTCAATTGGTTGTATACTCCGCTGTTTCTTCTTAAGGTCATTCTTTGTGGCTTTTTTGAGCGCACCGTCTTGCTTCATGAATTTTTCAGGTATTTAAACCCTTCAAGTCCACTGAACAACATGAATACCGCAGGTTAAGCCATACCTCCTCCCTATCTGGTGCCTATCTACTCCCAGTCTAGTGCCACTTAAAGGCATAAATGCATTATAGCGTATTTCGGAAATCCTCTCCTCTTTACGGACACCTCTCGCGTAGACCCATCATTCAAAATCTATAATCCAAAATTCCCAATTTCGTGCTGCGTAAAAGCAGGCCCGTGCACAGAATTTTATTATCTTTGCAGCAAAATTTAAATAAAATTTAGCAATGGCTATCAGAATAACAGATGAGTGTATAAATTGTGGCGCGTGTGAACCGGAATGTCCGAATAATGCAATTTATGAAGGCGCTGTAGACTGGAAAGCATCCGACGGTACTGCCCTGAAAGGCAGAGTCGTGATGAAATCGGGTTTAACAGTAGATGCAGATGCTCCCCAGGAACCGGTAAGCGATGATGTTTATTTTATTGTCGCCGATAAGTGTACCGAATGTATTGGCTTTCACGAAGAGCCGCAGTGTGCCGCCGTTTGCCCGGTTGACTGCTGTATTCCGGATGAGGATCATGTGGAATCCGAAGAGAGTCTGCTCGCCAAAAAGGAATTTTTACACGGAGAATAAACAGTGCTGCTCATCTTTCATGGTGAGCATTTTTTTTAGTATTTTTACCCTGATTAAATAATATGCCGCAGCCGCGGATTTCTGCAAAAATTTAAAATATGAGCAAAAAACACAATTTCAGTGCGGGTCCATGCATACTTCCTCAGGAAGTTTTTCAGAAATCTGCAGAAGCCATTCTGGATTTCAACGGAATGGGTCTTTCACTCCTCGAAATTTCCCACCGCAGCAAAGAATTTGTTGCCGTTATGGATGAAGCCAGAGCCATTGTAAAACGCCTGATGAAACTGGGCGATGATTACGAAGTGCTGTATCTGGGAGGTGGCGCAAGTCTGCAGTTTTTAATGGTCCCATTCAACCTCATGAAGTCGGAAAACGGAAAAGCGGCGTACGTAGATACCGGAGCCTGGGCGGCTGCGGCCATAAAAGAGGCGAAAAAACTGGGAACTGTTGACGTGGTAGGTTCTTCCAAAGCTGAAAATTATTCCTTTATTCCAAAAGATTTTAAAATAGGCAGCGAATATGATTATTTTCACTGTACTTCCAACAATACCATTTTCGGTACGCAGATGAAATCTTTTCCTGAAGTGGATACGCTGATGGTGTGCGACATGAGTTCCGATATCTTTTCAAGAGTCATTGACTTTTCAAAATTCGACCTGATTTACGCGGGAGCCCAGAAAAACATGGGTCCGGCCGGAGTTACGCTTGTTGTGGTGAAGAAAAGCATCCTGGGTAAAACAGGACGCGACATTCCTTCCATACTCGATTACGCGATTCATATCGACAAGGAATCGATGTACAATACGCCGCCGGTTTTTCCGATTTACGCATCGCTTTTAACCCTTCAGTATCTGGAGAAAAACGGCGGAATTGCCGCTGCAGAAGCCAGAAACGAGGCGAAAGCTAAGCTGCTGTATGATGAAATCGACAGCAATCCTCTGTTTGAAAGCTTCTGCGTGAAAGAAGACCGCTCGCTGATGAATGTTTCGTTCCGGTTACTCGATGACACCAAAAAAGACGCCTTCGACGCGGCCTGGAAAGCTGCTGGAATCAGCGGACTGAACGGACACCGAAGCCTTGGCGGTTACAGAGCCAGTCTCTATAACGCCCTGCCGATCGAAAGTGTTCAGGTTCTGGTGGATGTTATGAAAAACCTGAAATAAATTCTATAACAGTCAATATTTTTTAAATTCTTATTTGTAAATTGGGACATTGATTTATGAAAGTTTTAGCCAACGACGGGATTGCTGATTCCGGGAAAAATATTTTAATTGAAGCGGGAATTGAACTGCTGGAAGCGAAAGTTTCCCAGGAACACCTGATCAGCTTCATCAACGAAAATCAGGTGGATGTGCTGCTCGTCAGAAGCGCCACCAAAGTGAGAAAAGAGCTTCTTGATGCCTGTCCGACCCTTAAAATTGTGGGAAGAGGCGGTGTTGGAATGGACAATATTGACGTGGAATATGCGATTGAGAAAGGCATTTATGTCATCAACACTCCCAATGCATCTTCAAGATCGGTAGCCGAAATGGTTTTTGCGCATTTCTTCTCCCTCGCCAGATTTCTTCATGAATCAAACCGACTGATGCCTCTCGAAGGCGACACCCATTTCAATGCCCTTAAAAAATCATTCTCGAAAGCGGTTGAACTTGAAGGAAAAACTTTAGGAGTGATCGGCTTTGGCGGAATTGGGATGGAAGTTGTAAAAATGGGCATTTCACTGGGAATGAAGGTGAAAGTCCTCACCAGAAAACCCCGCACAAAAAAGATTTCACTTGAATTTTTCGACGGTCAGAAGGTAGATTTTGAAATCAGATCTACTGATAATCTGGATGAGTTTCTGAAGGAAGCCGATTTTATCAGCATCAATACTCCAAAAACTTCCGATTACATTTTAGATACCCCGCAGTTTGAAAAAATGAAAGATGGGGTCTTTATCGTCAACACCGCACGAGGTGGTGTGCTGAATGAAGTGGCCCTACTCGATTTCATTGAGTCTGGAAAAGTTTCCGGCGCCGCTTTGGACGTTTTCGAGAACGAACCGAGCCCGGAACTTCCGCTTCTGATGAATCCGAATCTTTCTCTTTCGCCTCATGTCGGCGGGAATACGGTAGATGCACAGGAAAAAATCGCTGCCGAACTGGCGGTTCAGATTATTGATATTAAAAAGAAATTAAAGATATAACATGCCTATTTTTAAACCTTTTCGCGGGATCAGACCCAACGAGGATTTCGTTGAAGTCTTCCCTACCCATCCTTTAGACAATTTCACGCAGGAAGAAATCACCAAAAAAGCACAGGAAGATTCCTCTTACGTGCAGATGATCAAGCCCTACGTCGTGAGCAAATCAAAGGATATCGACCGGAATCTGAGAAAAGTACGCGCCAATTTCGAAGAACTTCTGGAAGATAAAAAACTCGTTCAGGATTCTTCTTCCTACTATCTTTACGAACAGATAAAACCCGACAAAACCGTGTTTCGCGGACTTTTGGGACTGGTTTCGGTAGAGGATTTCTGGAGCGGAAAAATTAAAAGGCATGAAAGTACGATTCCTCAGAAAAAACAGAAACTGGCCCATTATCTGGACAAAGTAAACCTTCAGGCAGAACCTGTTTTGCTTACCTATCCGGCCAATTCAAAGGTGGAACTGCTCATGAACCATGAAGAAAAAAACGTTCCGCTGCTCAATTATCACGACAGCAAAGGCATCAAGCACAAAATCTGGAAGATCGATAACCGTCTGAAGATGCAGCAGTTCAAAGAAGTGCTGGACCAGGTGGATTCATTTTATATTGCCGACGGTCATCACCGGATCGGCTCCACAGCGCTTAATTCCAAAATGCATAAGGAAAGAAACAAGAAACATACGGGAACAGAACCGTATAATTTCGTTTTCAGTTTCATTGTTTCGAATCAGTCTATCAAAATACATGATTACAACAGGGTCGTGAAAGATCTGAACGGTTTAACCGCGAAAGAGTTTCTTAAAAAACTCGAAAAATCATTCAACATTCACGAAAAGGGAGACTCTATGTATTATTCGTCTCAAAAATTTCACATTTCCATGTATCTTGACGGGAAATTCTATTCCCTGCATGTGAAACACCAACTCCGGTCTCCGGAAATGTCTTTGGACAATCTGGATCATCATCTGCTCGAAAAATACATTCTTCAGGATATCCTCGAAATCGAAAACACCGACAGTTCCGACAAGATCAGTTATGTAAAGGGAAGCTCGAATCTGGACGGTATTGTCAAAATGAAAGATATTGTTGATACAGGAGATTTTAAAGTCGGTTTCGGCATTTATCCGGTCAGCTTTAATGATATGATCAAGATTTCAGATTTAAAGCTCATCATGCCTCCGAAATGCACCTATATCGAACCCAAACTCATTACCGCACTCGTGATGTACGACATGAAATAGCGTTTTATAAATTTTTTTATACATTTAGCCTTACCAAACTAAAGTTTAATGAAGAAACTGCTCACCCTCCTTCCACTCTTTTTGGGTGGATTTTTCTTTTCACAGAAAAAGCCGGTTCAGAAGATCTCTTACCCTGTAGAATTTAAGAGGATTTCTGATGAAATTCTGCTCAACAGCAACTCCTACGAAAACCTCAGAGAACTTACAAAACAGGTAGGTCCACGTTTCAGCGGTACTAAAGGTTATGAACAAGCCGTGACCTGGGCGGAACAAAAACTGAAGGAAGCCGGTGCGGAAAACATCTGGAAACAGGAAGTGGTGGTTCCAATTTGGGAACGCGGAAGAGAATCGTTACAGATTAAAACTTCCTCGGGAAAATGGCAGAGTCTCCGAATGCTTTCCTTGGGAAATTCTGAAGGCACCGGTGGCAAAGACCTGGAAGGGGAAATTCTGCTCGTAAAAAGCATTCAGGAATTCAATAATTTAATGTCGAAAGATATAAAAGGAAAGATTGTCTTCTTCAATTATCCGTTCGACCAAAGCATTGTAAATACGGCAGATGCGTATATGCTGGCCGGAAAATACCGATGGTCCACCCCATCGCTGGTTGGAAAAAGAGGCGCGAAAGCCGTGATTACAAGATCCCTTACATCCGCTTTTGATGATGTTCCACATACCGGAAGCATGTATTACGATCAGGATGATAAGAGTAAAGTTCCTGCCATTTCCATCAGCGCGAAAGCGGCAGATGAACTTGAAAAAAGTCTAACCAAACAGAAGGTTTTCGCCAAACTAAACACGACTTCCGGCATCAAAGGCGAAATGATCAATCATAATGTCATCGGCGAGATTCCGGGCAACAGAGATAAAAGCGTGATTGTAGTAGGCGCCCACCTCGATTCGTGGGACATCAGCGAAGGGGCGCACGACAACGGAGCCGGCGTGGTACAGTGCCTGGAAGTGTTAAGAACTTTCAGAAAACTCAATATTGAAAACAATCATACGATCCGCGTGGTGCTCTTTGCTAACGAAGAAAACGGAGTGCACGGCGGCGAAACGTACGCAGCTCAGGTAAAAAAGAAAGAAGAGAAACATATTTTTGCGATCGAAAGTGACGCGGGAGGATTTTCTCCGCGCGGAATTTCTCTTGATATGATTCCGCAGCGAAGAAGACTGGTTTTCGCGTGGAAAAACTATTTTCTGCCGTACGGCGTTTATGATTTTGACCAGACATATGCGGGCCAGGACATTGTGCCTTTGAAGAAACTGGGCGTTCCTTTGGCCGAACTCGTTCCCGACATGCAGCGGTATTTCGACATTCACCATACCAGCGAGGATACGTTTGAAAAAGTGAACCGCCGTGAACTGATGCTCGGTGCTGTTACGATGGCGCAGATCGTTTATATGATTGATAAAAACTGGTAGATGGCTTTGGCTGTATGCTATAAGCCGTAAGCTTTACGCTCTTTTTACCTGATTCTTTTTACTTTTGCCTTGGCTCTTTGTTCTGGCTGTAGGCTATAAGCCATAAGCTTTACGCCCTGGATTTACCCTGCATCTTACATGATGATTTTTACTTTATACTTTTGCCCTGGCTCTTGCTTTGCCTTAACCTCTGATATCTTGTGTCTTGGCTCTTCTACAAAAAAAACGCACCTTCTAAAAGATGCGTTTGTTCTATATTCCTTTTCAACTATTTCACTTTCACAAGCTCCACTTCGAAGATAAGCCATGCTTTTGGCGGGATTACTCCACCTGCTCCTCTTGCTCCGTAACCCAAATCAGACGGAATCAGGAATGTTGCCTGGTCGCCTTCGTTCAGAAGAATAATTCCTTCGTCCCATCCTTTGATCACCTGACCTGTTCCTACAGGAAATTCAAGCGGCTCTCCTCTTTTGAAGGAATTGTCGAACTCAGTTCCATTGGTCAGTTTTCCGGCGTAATGAACTGCAACAGTATTGCCTTTCTCCGCTTTTTTTCCTGAACCTTTTTTGGTGATTTTATACATCAGTCCTGAAGCGGTTGTCTGCATTTCTGCTTTCAGGTCTTCTAGTTTTTTCGCTGCTTCGGCTTCTGCTTTTTGAGCCTGCGCTTTGTTATTGGCAGCAATTTTATCTTTCCCTTCGTTGAAGAGTTTTGCAGCGTCGTAACCTTTGTATGCGTCGCCTTTGCTGAAGATCAAAACTTTCTCCAGAACGATATCGGTTTTCGGTTTGTCCTGAGCGCCTTTTTCAACGTTGGCAATGGCATCAATTACATCATCACCTTTCACAACCTTGCCGAAAATGGTGTGCTTACCGTCTAACCAAGGAGTGGCAATTTCAGTAATGAAAAACTGGGAACCGTTTGAATTCGGTCCTGAGTTGGCCATCGACAGAATTCCTTTGCCGGTGTGCTGCAGGTCATTCTTTTCGTCATCGAATTTATAACCCGGATCACCCATTCCTGTTCCTTTAGGATCGCCTCCCTGAATCATAAAATCCTTAATGACTCTGTGGAAGATGGTGCCGTCATAAAAAGGAACTCCTTTTGCTTTCGCTTTGTTCTCAATCTTACCTTCAGCAAGACCAATGAAATTGGCAACGGTTACCGGTGATTTCTTATCTTCAAATTTAACAATCAGATTTCCTTTTGAAGTCTGAAGATTTGCATAAAGGCCGTCGTTCAGACCTTCATAAGTTTCTTTGTCTACATTCATTTTTTTATAAATTGGGGTACAGCTCAGCAGTGAAACACTCGCCAGAGCTAAAATTATATTCTTTTTAAAATTCATAGGTTAAAATTTTCTTTAAAACTGTGGCGAAAATACGGATTTAACCTAACATATAAAAGCAAAAAAAGCCGGAAAACAATCCGGCTTTTTTTATTTTAAGCGGTTTTAAACTGTTTCCAGAATTTCATTTTTAACCAAAACTCTCCAGCCGAAAGGGTCTTCTGCATTGTTGGTCTGGATATCAACCAGATCTTTCTGAAGTGAAAGTGCAAAACTTTCTTCAAGTGATAAAAGCGGAAGCTGCAGCTTCTCTCCTTTGTAACCCAGTGCTTTAAAAACACTCGTTACAACGGCTGTTCCTACTCCCCAAACTTCTTTCAGACTTCCGTCTTTATGGGCTTCCACAACTTGTTTTACTGAAACAGGCTCTACTTTTAATTCAATTCCTCGTTTTTTGGCCAGCTGAATAAAACTGTCCCGCGTAATACCATCGAGGATTTTTTCTGAAGTCGGTGGCGTATAAATCGTGTCGTTGATTCTTACAAAAACATTCATCGTTCCGCTTTCCTCGAAATATTCGTGAGTTGCATCATCGGTCCAGATGATCTGTTCGTAGCCTTCTTCGTTCGCAAGTTGCGTCGGGTAGAAAGAAGCCGCATAGTTTCCGGCTGCTTTGGCAGATCCAACTCCGCCACTCGCCGCTCTTGAATAAAAATCAGAGATTTTAACAGAAACCGGCTCTGTGTAATAGCTTTTCGCCGGTGTAGCTACGATGGCAAACATATATTTGCTGGATATCTTCGCTTTTAGCGCTTCTTCCGTAGCAAAAATAAGCGGACGGATATATAATGACATGCCTTCACCCTGCGGAATCCATGCACGGTCAAGGTTTACCAGTGCATTCAAACCGTCGATAAACATTTCTTTTGTTACTTCCGGTATGGCAAGACGTGCTGCCGATTTGTTGATTCGCTCAAAATTCTTTTCGGGCCTGAATAAAAAAACTTCACCGTCTTTATCTTTATAAGCCTTCATTCCCTCAAAACATGCCTGACCGTAATTTACGCCCATCATTGCAGGCGAAAAAGGCAGCGGACCGTACGGCACCAACTTAACCTCACCCCATTTCCCGTCTTCAAATTCGCAGATCACCATGTGATCTATGAATGTATTTCCAAATGAAAAGTTGTTTGGATCGAAACTGGAAATTCTTGGGTTTTCTGATTTTTGAATTATCATTTTTAAAAATTTTTATGATGTTCTACAAATTTAATATAATTTTTTTAATATAAAAATTTTAGATTAAATTTGAACAAAAATAGCGTGAAAAGAGAGATTAAAATAACAAACGATGGCAGTAAAACATTGTTTATCAATGATTTAAATGAGAGCTATCATTCCCATCACGGTGCCCTTCAGGAAGCGATACATGTCTTTATCGATAATGGACTGATATTAATGAAAAATTATGAAATTAATATTTTAGAACTCGGTTTTGGAACAGGTCTGAATGTTTTGGTCACAATTAATGAGTTTTTAAAAACTGATAAATATCATAAAATTAATTATTTTTCATTGGAGAAATATCCCATAAATGATTATGAAATTTCAGAATTGGGCTACGGCAGCCTTTTTGAAAGTGAATTGACCGCCGATATTTACCGTCAGATTCATGCTGCGGAATGGGAGGTTCCGGTAGAAATATTACCCGGTTTTAACCTGACCAAAATCAAAAGTGATTTTTTTGAACTGAAGAACATTCAGCTCCCGCCAATTGATCTGGTGTATTTCGACTGTTTCGGAGCGAGGGTTCAGCCCGATTTATGGGAAAAACCACTTTTTGAAATGGTAGCGGAAAAAATGAAGAAAGATGCATTACTCACGACCTACTCCTCGAAAGGAAGCGTCCGGAGGATTTTACAGGCGCTCGATTTTGAGGTTGAGAAAAAGCCCGGTCCTCCCGGAAAAAGAGAAATGATTAACGCGGTAAAAAAGTGATCCGGATTTTTTATCTTTAGCGATGATTAACATATAATAATGATTGATAAACTGAATGTCCGGATTTATGCCTGTGTTTTAAAAGACCGGAAAGTCCTCACCCTTTTTGAAGAATATGCCGGAGAACCGCTGATGAAATTTCCGGGTGGCGGCCTTGAATTCGGAGAAGGAATACACGACTGTCTTCACCGGGAATTTGAAGAAGAACTGAACGTAAAAATAAAAATCCTGGATCATTTATATACCCAGGAAAATTTTCAGGTTTCCAGATTCAGGGAGAACGAACAGCTTCTAACCGTTTATTTTACCGCCGAAATTATTGATGAGAATGAATTTATGATTCTTGATCCCTGCATCGAAAGAACGGAATGGATTTCCATCGACTCGAACGAAAATCCGTTTCCGCTGCCAATCGATCAGATCGCTTTTGAAAAACTGAAAGAGCGGTTACTGTAAAATTTCATTCAGCATTTTGGCAAGTCTTAGACCGCCGTACAACAGCTGCCGTTCGAGCAAAGGCTGGAATTTATAATTGTAATCGTAGGAATAAGAGGCTTCACTCTTCGAATTCGAATAAATTCTATTGGCCATTTTCTGGCTGTCGTAAAGCCATTCCTCCAGCGTTCCGGCCTGAATATTTTTTACTTCGTCTTTAGATTTTACATCCAGTACTCCGGAATATTCGGTAAAACTGTAGTTCTGAAAATCTACCAGTTTGGAATCCCAAAGGGAATGAAGATTGGTGTTATCCCCAAAAAACTTGAGTTTAATTCTGTTTCCGCCCAAATCGTTTGCCTTCCCGACATGCATCGGCTGTGCAGCATCGCCCATCAGATGAATGAGAAAGCGCAGCGCCACTTCCCGATCCTGTTTGGTTGCGTTTTTATTTTTAATCTGTTCACCAAGTGCCTTAATCTGGGTATAAAGATTAGGGGATTTCTGCGCCTGCAGACTGTCTGAGAACATTTTGAAATTCGGCTGCGGATTGATGTTCACATAATGCCATTTGTCGGTGACCTTCCACACTCCTGTTGTATCAGACTTAATATGATCGGGCCAGTTTGCCCAATAAGCAAGTTTCTGATCTCCGATCAGTTTTTTCAGATTTCTTTTTGCTTTTGCCGTAAGATGGTTTTGTGCAATTTCTGCAACAACGCGGTGACCTGTGGTTCCCCATGAATATGCGAAATTGAAACTCAGTAAGAAAAGGAGAATGAGAGTGTTTGAAAAAATTCTGTTCATTTATTTTTTAATTTTAAAAGTCATATAGCCAGGATACGGTTGCAGATAACCTGCATTCCAGTTGCTTTGCAGCAAAGATTCTAGATATTCATCGGTACGGTTAACATGAGGATTATATGGGATTTTAATGTCCACATTGGCGATGTTTCCTTTAACATTCCACCAGAAAGCGCTCCAGCCGCCGCGCAGTTCTTTGATGATGACAAAAACCGTTTTTCCGGTCGCCCGGTCCATGAGTTTTGCAAAAATCTGCCCTTCAGTAGTGGTTAAATCACGAAGCTGGGCTTCGTATTGATCGGCCAGCATTTTCTGCTGCTCTCTTGCGTAATTTTTCTGTGAGGCCCGATCCAGTTTAGCCAATTGGGCCTGCATTGCGGTGTACTGTTCCAATGCCTTTAAAAAAAGAGGGTAAACGCGGGAAAGTTTTTTGTTGAGGAAGTAATAGTAGTTTCTGTCGAGTTGGTTGTTGAAACGGGGTTTATTGAGGAGTACCAGCTGGTCCATTATTACTATGGTTTCGCCGTCTATCTCGTAAATTTTTGCTCTCTGTGCTTCGTCGTAATAATACTTGTTTCCGTATTCGTCAGTTCTAAGAAGTTCAGGTGGATACTGACTCAGGGATTTTACTGAAATCGTATCCTGAGCGTAGAAAAGGAAGCCTAAAAACAGAAAGAATATTAAGAATACTTTGTTAAATTTCATTACTTTTACCTTCATTAAAATCCAATAAAAACGTCAAAAATCATTCCTTTTTTATGAAACTAGAAAAAAAATCCATAAAGTTTTTAGAAGAATACTTAAATACCGCCTCGCCAACAGGTTACGAACATGCAGGTCAGAAAATCTGGATGGATTATGTTAAAAACTACGTAGATCAGGTAGAATTTGATCATTACGGAACCTGTTACGGCGTCATCAATCCGGACGCAGAGTTTAAAGTGGTCATTGAAGCGCACGCTGATGAAATCTCCTGGTACGTGAACTATATCACCGATGAGGGTTTAATTTATGTGATCAGAAACGGCGGATCCGACCAAATGATTGCTCCTTCGAAAGTCGTGCATATTCACGGTGAGAAAGGCGTTGTAAAAGGCGTTTTCGGCTGGCCTGCAATCCATACAAGAGGCGTGAATTCTGATGAGCCGGTTCCTAAACTCGAAAATATTTTTATCGATTGCGGTGCGACTAAGAAAGTAGAGGTTGAAGAAATGGGGATTTTTGTGGGTTGTATGATCACCTATCCCGACGAGTTTTTTGAACTCAATGACCGTTATTTTGTCTGCAGAGCACTCGACAACCGCATCGGCGGATTTATGATTGCTGAAGTTGCAAGACTTTTAAAAGAGAATAAAAAGAAACTTCCATTTGGTCTGTACATTACCAATTCGGTTCAGGAAGAAGTCGGACTTTACGGTGCTGATATGATTGCCGATACCATCAAGCCCAATATTGCCATCATTACCGATGTGACCCATGATACCACTACACCGATGATCGAAAAGAAAAAAGAAGGCGACCAGAAATGTGGCGACGGTCCTGTCATTTTCTTTGCACCAAGTGTGCATCACATCATCCGCGAACTCATCGTGGAGACGGCAAAAATCAAAAAAATCCCTTTCCAGAGAGCGGCGGCGAGCCGGGCAACGGGAACCGACACGGATGTTTTTGCGCATTCCAACGGCGGAGTGCCTTCAGCATTGATTTCACTTCCATTAAGATATATGCATACGACCGTAGAAATGGTTTCGAAGGAAGATGTTTCCAACGTGATACAATTGATTTATGAAACGCTGCTGAAAATTAAACCGGATATGAATCTGAAATACCATTAAGAGCCTTCAAAAAAGAATAAAGAGTAAAGAATAAAAATGAAAACAAAACTTATCGCTCCTTCCCTGCTGTCCGCAGATTTCGGAAATCTGGAAAGAGATATCGAAATGCTTAACCGTTCACAGGCCGACTGGCTTCATATTGATGTGATGGACGGCCGCTTTGTGCCGAATATTTCCTTCGGATTTCCGGTGATGAAGACCGTTCAGCAACACGCTAAAAAGTTCGTGGATGTTCACCTGATGATCGTGGAGCCGGAAAAATATGTGGAAGAATTCATCAGTATGGGCGCAGATCTGGTTTCAGTTCATTATGAAGCCTGTACACACCTGCACCGTGTCATCAATTTAATTCAGGACAAAGGAGCGAAAGCCGGAGTTGTGCTGAATCCTGCCACGCCCGTTCTGATGCTTGAAGATATTATTGCCGATGTGGATCTTGTGTTGCTGATGAGCGTGAATCCCGGATTTGGCGGACAGAAATTTATTGAAAATACCTATAAGAAAATAGCAGAAACCAAGGATCTCATTCTTTCCAACAATTCCACCGCATTGATCCAGATTGACGGCGGTGTAAATATGGAAAACGCCGCGAAACTTTTCGAAGCCGGTGCAGATGTTCTGGTTGCGGGGAACGCTGTTTTTTCCTCTGAAAATCCGGAGCGGACCATTGAGCTGCTGAAAATATAGATGTAGAAATCTTTGAAGCCATTTAAGCAAAAAAGTCCCGGAAACTCCGGGACTTTTTGTTATCTGTAATTTCAGTTGACTAGAAAATTTCTCTTCCTGCAAAATGAAAATTGGCTTCAATTAAAGCGTTTTCATCGGAATCAGATCCGTGAACAGCGTTTTCACCAATGCTTCTTGCAAACATTTTTCTGATGGTTCCTTCAGCAGCATCGGCAGGATTTGTAGCCCCGATCAGCGTTCTGAATTCTTCAATAGCATTGTCTTTTTCCAGAACAGCTGCAACGATAGGTCCTGAACTCATGAAATCAACCAATTCCCCGTAAAAAGGTCTTTCGGCGTGAACTTCATAAAATTTCTGAGCATCGGCAACGGTTAGCTGAGTCAGCTTCATGGCTTTGATTTTAAAACCTGCTTCTGCGATTTTTCCTAAAATAGCACCAATGTGACCGTCTGCAACAGCATCCGGCTTGATCATGGTGAATGTAATTTTACCTGACATATATTAATCTTTTTTGATGGCGCAAAAGTACAAAATGTTTTCGACCTTTCATAAAAAATAAAGTGCCCTTAATTTGTTTTTGGCACAGTAGTTGCAAATAAGATTATGATTCTCATGTTTAATTTGAGTTTTCATGGTTATTAGTTTTTACCCAGCTTCGGCTGGGTTTTTTAATTTTCAGCATTCTCGTCTGCTTCCTCCATGAGTTTAAGATAAGTGGAATACCGTGTTTCCTCGATCTCTCCCGTTTCAATAGCTGCTAATACCGCACATTTCGGTTCGTTCAGGTGCAGGCAGTTATGAAATTTGCATTCTTTTCTTTTCCGGAAAATTTCCGGGAAGTAATGCTGAATTTCTTCCTTCGTTACATCAATCATCGCAAATTCGCGCACACCCGGCGTATCAATTACACTGCCGCCGAAATGCCAGAAATGCATCTGCGCAAAAGTGGTTGTGTGTTTTCCTTTAAGATGCGTACCGGAAATTTCTGCGGTTTTAATATTCAGATCGGGCTGAAAGGCATTGACTAAAGTGGATTTTCCACTACCTGAATGTCCGAAAAAGACCGAAATCTTATCTTTCACCATTTCCTGAAGCGTATCGAGATTCATTTTGGAATAGGAAGAAATTTCCAGTGTTTCATAACCGATATGGTGATAGAGATCCTCAATATTCTCCACAATTTCCTTTTCATCTTCGCTTAAGACATCCATTTTATTGAAAAGAATCAGCGGTTTGATATTGTACGCTTCGCAGCATGCCAGAAACCGGTCCAGAAAACCAAGTGACGTTTCGGGATGTTTCAACGTATAAATAAAGCAAGCCAAATCAATGTTCGACGCAATGATATGGGCTTCTTTGGACAGGTTTACCGATTTCCGGATCAGATAATTTTTCCGCGGTTCAATCTTCGTAATCCACGCGACATCATCCTGTTCGAGGGAAAATTCCACCAAATCGCCTACTGCAAGCGGATTGGTCAACCTTGTTTTAATCAGTTTAAATTTTCCGCGGATCCGGGCTTCATAAAACTTACCGTTGTCTGAATCCAGAACCTGATACCAGCTTCCCGTAGATTTGGTGATGCGTCCTTTCAAAATTAATCTTTTTTTATCATGACGTTATTCTGAACTTCGATGGATTCTTCGTGAATGGCTTTAAAAACCTTTTCGATAAACTCCGGCGACATATTGGTTTCAGTCGCTTTCTGGGCGGCATATTCAGTAATGACTTTCCATCTTTCAGGCTGAAAAATCGCGAGGTTGTTGTTCTTTTTCAGAGCGCCGATTTTTTCGGAAATCTTCATTCTTTGAGACAGCAGTTCAATCAGCTGAAAATCAAGATCGGAAATCAACGTCCGGTGGCGGCCCATTTCCCCGTCAAATTCAGAAATATCGGCATTCCGGATCTGAAGATTTCTGATCAGATCGGCTAAAACTTCCGGAGTAATCTGCTGAGATGCATCGCTCCACGCCTGATCGGGATCGTGATGGGTTTCAATCATAATTCCTTCGTAGCCCATGTTCAGGGCTTCCTGCGCGATTGCGGCCAAACCGGTGCGGTTTCCACAAATATGCGACGGATCAATGATCATCGGAATATCGGGAAACTGATTCTTAAAATCCAGCGCAATCTGCCAATTCGGAATATTGCGGTATTTCGTTTTCTGATACGTTGAAAATCCGCGGTGAATGACGCCGAGATTGGTGATGTTCTGTGCCAAAAGCCTTTCCAAAGCTCCGACCCACAATGCCAGATCGGGGTTCACGGGATTTTTAACCAGCACAATTTTATCGGTGTTTTTTAAGGCTGCTGCAATTTCCTGAACCGTGAAAGGATTCACAGTGGAACGCGCACCGATCCATAAAATATCTACATCGGCTTCCAAAGCTTCAGTCACATGATGCAGATTGGCGACTTCGGTAGCGGTCTTGAAACCGTATTCTTCTTTTACTTTTTTCAGCCAGCCCAAACCGATGGTCCCTACTCCTTCGAAACCATTCGGTTTTGTCCGTGGTTTCCAGATTCCTGCCCGGAAAACAGGAATATTTGCTCCCGATTCCTTCATTTGTCTGGCGGTTTCCAGCATCTGCACTTCGCTTTCTGCGCTGCACGGCCCGGCGATGATCAGGGGTTGTGGAAAATCATCAATCCACGTACTTTTTAAATCTTTTAATTCCATCTTCGTTTTTCCGCTTTCAGTATTATGAAAAATCAAACTTCAGTAAGTCGTCCAGGTCTTTCAGCACCGGATTTATCTCAGCAAATTTATCGAAAATTTTACGTTTGGTGAGTATTTCTTTTTTGAGTGCCACATCCATCACAAAATCGGTTTTGATCTGGAAATGATTGACTTTATGTTTGAAATGATTGAAAAATTCGGACTGTATTTTCGTGAATTCGCTTTTCGCCGATTCTGAGGGATAGGCGATCAGGATCGTGTCTTCATCTTTTTTTGAAAGCCGGAATCCATTGATTGCACTGAATATCACAATGTCATTCTCCTTTATTTTGTCCAGAAATTTCTGCCATTCAGTCTGCAGATCGGTCTCGGTAAAGTGATTTTTCGGCAAATGTTCATCGGAACGGTCTACTTTCTCCTCTGCAACCGCTTCTTCTTTTTTGTTCAGAACGGCATTGATGCTGAATTTTGCAGGGATTTTAGCACGCGAAAGCGGCTGCGAAGCTTTCTGGAGATTGCTTTCAGCAGGTTTATCCTGAATCATGGGTTGTTCGGGAACAGGTAAAGCTTCAGATGGGACTTTATCCGGAAGAGGCTTCAGCAGAATTTCATGCAGGAATGGCGCTAGGATTCGGAACTTTTTTTTTTAGAATCGGTTCCGGTCAGAGAAGAAAGCTGCATTAAAGCTATTTCCACAGTCAGGCGCGGATTTTTTGAATTTTTGTAATTGATGTCGGCATGGTTGCAGATTTCAATCGCATCTATGAGCTGCTGTGCGCTCCAGTTTTTGCTCTGCTCCGCAAATTTTACTTTCGTCTGCTCTCCTACTTCAATTAAATTCAGGGTCAGCGCATTACGGGCCATCATCAGATCGCGGAAATGATTGCCCAGACCGGCAATAAAGACATGGGAATCGAAGCCTTTTTTTACAATTTCGTTGAAAGCCGATAAAACTTCTGGGATTTTATTTTCTTTGAAAAGGTCAGCCATATTCAGGTACTGGTCATAATCCAGAATATTCAGCACTTCCGCCGTCTGCGAAAGCGTGATGTTCTTCTGGGAAAAGGTGGTGATCCTGTCGAAAATGGAAAGCGCGTCGCGAAGCGCTCCGTCGGCTTTCTGAGCGATCAGAAAAAGCGCATCGTCTTCATATTTGATGCCTTCTTTATGCGCAATCTGTCTTAAATGCTCCTGAATATCCTCAATCGTAATCCTTTTGAAATCATAGATCTGACATCTCGATAAAATCGTTGGAATAATCTTGTGCTTTTCGGTAGTTGCCAGAATAAAAATGGCGTGTGCAGGCGGTTCTTCGAGGGTTTTCAGAAATGCGTTGAATGCTGAAGAGGACAGCATGTGCACCTCATCAATGATATAAATCTTGTACTTTCCGATCTGCGGGGCAAAACGCACCTGATCGGTCAAATCACGGATATCGTCGACCGAGTTGTTGGAAGCGGCATCGAGTTCAAAAATATTGTAGGCAAAACCGTCTTCGCTCGTGGAACCGTCTTTTTCGTTGATTTTACGGGCCAGAATCCTTGCGCAGGTGGTTTTTCCCACTCCTCGCGGGCCGCAGAAGAGCAAAGCCTGAGCCAGCTGATTGTTTTCAATGGCATGTTCCAAAGTATCGGTAATGTGCGACTGCCCCACCACAGTGTCGAACTCTTGTGGGCGGTATTTGCGTGCGGATACGATGAAATTTTCCATTGGTCAAAAATAGGGAAATAATTCAGAAATAAAAAAATGAACCATAAAAAAACGGAAGTGCATTTAATTGAAAGGTTTCTTTCAATACTAAGAAATTACGGTTTCTCTGCTGACTGTAGTTTATTTCTGGGCAAACCAATTTCGTGCTCCTGCGGATATGGTTGTCTCCATGTCATGCTTACATCTTCCCTGATGTTTTTATGCACTTCGTAGGCTTTCTCTTTGTCGTAAGCATATCGCGGATCGGGAATGAAGGGCATTTTCGCCATTTTTGTAATGGTGACGGTCGGAAAATGAAAATCCACTTCCACAAAACCCAGCAAAAGGTACACTCCGCCGCCCTGAAACGGAAACTTCTGTACATTATCAGGGAAATGGGCCGTATCAAAATATTCGCCTTCCGCATCAATCCAGGTTCCAAAGAACATCGTGCCTTTTTTTGTGGGAACGTGTTTTCGGGAAATCAGATAAGCCAGCATTTTCACTTCTTTTTTATGATGTTTTACAAGATCTTTTGCCATCACGCTTCCCCGGTATTTGGTCTGAAGCAAATCAAACGGACTGCAGGAAACGGGAAAACTGAGCAGTTCGATTTCATCAAAAGCGTCTTCAAACGCACTTCTTTTCAGTTCGGGCAAACGGTATTCCTGCACCGGTTCTTCCAGCAGACTTAACCCGCGGTATTCCGGTTTGAAATTAATGAGCAGTAACCTGGCTTCTACCAACAACTCATTTTTGGGTTTTCCCGTAAACCGGAAAGCTCCGATAAAGATCAGGATCTGCAGGGTTTCAATTCCGATGGGAATTCTCCGGATGAAATTCTCCAGAGAGCGGTATTGCCCGTTCCTTTCCCTTTCTTCAGTAATGAAGTGTGCTACTTTTATTTCGAGTTTCTGCAGATGCATAAATCCCAGAAAAACATCATCTCCATACACCGTGGTTTCAAAAAAGCTTTTGTTCACACACGGATTATGAATTTTTCCGCCCGCCATTCTGCACTCGTGAACATAGACTTCAGTCCGGTAAAAACCACCCATATTGTTGATCGCGGAAACCATAAATTCAACCGGATAATACACTTTAAGGTATAAACTCTGATAACTTTCAACCGCGTAAGAGGCTGAATGGGCTTTGCAAAACGAATAACCTGCGAAAGATTCAATCTGCCGGTACACCTCTTTGGAAAGCGCTTCGGAATGCCCCAAACGGGCACAGGATTCAAAAAAATGATTCTTCACTTTCTGGAGCGCTTCAAGGGACCTTCCTTTTCCGGACATGGCTCTTCTCAGAACATCTCCGTCATCGGCAGTTAATCCTCCAAAATGAAGCGCAATTTTAATTACATCTTCCTGATAGACCATAATTCCGTAGGTGTCGCCCAGGTGTTCCTCAAAAATTTGATGAAAATATTCGAACTGATCCGGATGATTATGCCTGAAAATATACTCCTTCATCATTCCGCTTTGCGCCACGCCGGGTCGGATGATGGAGGAAGCGGCCACCAGCGTTTGGTAATTGTCGCATTTCAGTCTCCGCAAAAGTCCACGCATGGCAGGACTTTCGATATAAAAACAGCCGATGGTTTTTCCTCTGCTTAGATATTCATTCGCGCTTGCTTCATCCTTAGAAATGCTCAGATCGTTGATGTTGATGGAGATCCCGCGGTTTTTTTTGATGAGTTCCACCGTATCGCGAATGGTTCCGAGACCTCTTTGGGAGAGGATATCGAATTTTTCAAAACCGATGTCTTCCGCCACATGCATATCAAACAGTACGATGGGGAAACCTTTCGGCGGCATTTCGAGTGCGGTGAAGTTCGTGATCGGTTCCTCAGAAATCAAAATTCCACAGGAATGCATGCTCCGCTGATTCGGGAATTTTTCGAGCAGCATCCCGTATTTCTGAACCAGTTTTACGACAGAATTATCATCATGGGTAGTCATTGGGTTTTTTGCCAGCGCATCCAGTTCTTCTTTTGGCAAACCGAAAGCCTTCCCTACTTCCCTAAAAATTGACCTGTACTTGAATTCTACATTGGTGCCGCAAAAGGCGACATGGTCTTTTCCGTACCGGTCAAAAACATACTTCAGAATCGTGTCGCGGTCTCTCCAGGACCAGTCGATATCAAAATCGGGCGGACTTTTCCGGGTGGAATTCAGGAACCGCTCAAAATACAGGTTGAGTTCGAGAGGGCAGATGTTGGTAATGCCCAAACAGTATGCGACTATGGAATTAGCTCCTGAACCACGCCCGACGTGCATGAAACCCATGCTGTTGCTGTATTTTACGAGATCCCACGTAATGAGGAAATATCCGCTGAAATTCATTTCATCAATCACCTTCAGTTCCCGGATCACTCTTTTTCCGGCTTCTTCATTATTCTCTCCATATCTTTTCTTTAAACCTTTGTAGGCGAGGCTGGTCAACAGTTTAATATCTTCTTCCCTATCTCCCGTGTAGAATTTTTTGTTTTTTGGAGTCTCGAAATCATAGTGGAATTCACAACTGTCCATTATTTTCTGCGTATTCTCAATGATTTTGGGATGATGTTGATATATTTCCAGAAGTTCATGAGGAGAAATTAATTTTTCGGAGGATTTACAGACATCGGTTTCAGTGAGTTTTGAAAGTAAAGTGTTGTGATCAATAGCCCTTAATATCCTGTGAAGATTATAATCTTTTTTGGTTCTGACGGTGACAGGTTGAAGAATCACCATTCTGTTTAAATATTTTTTCCATTCCGGACGCATCAAATAATTGAGTTCTTCGGGTCTTACGCCAATATATTCATCAATACCCAGTTTTTCGGGGACATTTGACATCGGATACACCACGATTACTTCTTTCAAATGGGGTGAGTGTAACGGAAGTTCATCAGCGTAACAGTTATGGTTGGTGAGAAGCCTGTTGATTGCTCCAATTCCTTCAAATTTCTTCGCAATCGTAATGTACAACAGCTGATTTTCTTTCCTGATTTCTACCCCGGCAACAGGTTTTATTCCTGCGTCTTTACATTCTTTCAGAAAATCATAAATTCCGGTAACCGTATTGATATCCGTTAAAACCAGTGCCTTAACGCCTAAATCAACGGCCTGCTGAACCAAACCGCGGATGGAAAGGGTTCCGTACCGCAAGCTGTGATAGGTATGACAGTTCAGAAACATCAGTTAACCGTATTTTCACTGTTCAAATGAAAGCCCGAAGCTCTGCCCACCGAATCTTTACCGAATCTGTTTTTAATTTTATCCATCGACTGATACAGACTGATGAGTTCTTCGGAATCTTCGAATAAATTCATCTGATACGTTCCGTGAACCAAACCTGTATACCTTAATCCCACCAACCGAAGCCGCATCCGTCGGGTATAGAGTCTTTCAAAAAGATCAACAGCAATTCTGGAAAGCGTATGGTCAATGGAAGTATAGGCCACTTTTACCTGTTTGGTTTCTGTATCGAAATTCGCATATCTGATTTTCAGCACCACCGTGGAAGTCAGCCATTTTTCTTTTCTAAGCTGGTAAGCCAGCGATTCAGCCATTCCCGAAATCAGTCTTTTAAGCTCAAGGATATCCATCGTATCATTGGCGAAAGTATGTTCTGTAGAAATGGATTTTCTTTCAGAAAAGGGCACTACAGGATTATGATCGATACCGTTTGCTTTTTTCCAGAGTTCGGTTCCGTTCTTCCCGATCATTTGCTGGAGAATCAATACGGGCATCTCGGAAAGCGTCTGAATGGTCCGGATTCCAATCCGGGAAAGCAACTGGAAAGTCACATCTCCTACCATCGGGATTTTCTTTATGGATAAAGGATTGAGGAAAGGTCGTACATCATCTTCCTTAATTTCCAGTCTTCCAACCGGTTTTGCTTCTCCGGTGCCGATTTTTGAAACCGTTTTGTTCGTGGAGAGCGCAAAACTGATGGGAAGACCCGTATTTTTCAGGACGGAATCGGCAATTTCGCCGGTCCATTTATAACAGCCGAAAAATTTATCCATTCCCGATAAGTCGAGATAAAATTCATCAATGCTGGCTTTTTCCATCAGCGGAACCTTTTCCTGAATGACCTCAGTAACTTCATGAGACATTTTCGAGTAATATTCCATATCTCCTTTTACCACTTTTGCATCAGGACAAAGCCTTAAAGCCATCTTAATGGGCATCGCCGACCTGACTCCGAAATACCGGGCTTCATAACTGCAGGAGGCTACAACACCACGGTCTCCGCCACCAATAATTACAGGCAAACCATTCAGTTTCGAGTTGTGAAGCCTTTCGCAGGAGACAAAAAAAGTATCCAAATCCATATGCACAATTGCTCTTTCCATGCGGACAAAATTATAATGTTTTGTAACAAATAATTGTATATTTGTTGTTATAAATTAGAACAATGTCAATATTCTCTGAAAACATGCGGTATCTGAGAGGTCAATTACAGACTTCACAACAAAATGTAGCCGATAATTTGAAAATTACTCGAGGCAGATATGTAAAATATGAAGACGGGTCGAATGAACCTCCGATTGACATCTTGATCATGATCTCGAAATTTTACAAAATCAGTATCGATTTTCTTCTTACAGTGGACTTAAGAAAATACCCGATAGACAAGATTGTGAAACTGGCAGATAACCGAATTGTACTGCCTATTACTGTAGACTCAAGAGGTGAAAACAAGATTGAAATCATTCCTCAAAAGGCTTCTATGGGGTATCTTAGTGGTTATTCCGATCCTGGTTACATCGAAAGTCTCCAGTCGATCTCCTTACCATTTTTGCGAAACGGAAAATACAGGGCGTTTCCTACTGAAGGCGATTCGATGCCCCCATACAACGATGGCACTTATGTCGTGGGCAAATATGTAGAAAATATAGACGATCTCAAAAAAGGCAAGACCTACATCTTTATTACCAGAAACGAAGGGATTACCTATAAAAGATTTCAGGAAATGTCAGCTACTACTATGACCGTAACCCCCGACAATGATTTCTACGAGCCTTATAAAATTAAAAAATCGCAGCTTCTGGAGATCTGGGAATATGCGTGCAGCATTAATACCGAAGAGCTTGGCGGCAGCCCCTTGGATATGAATTCTATAAGAGACATGTTTATGAACTTAAAGAAAGAAATCAATGAGCTTAAAATGAAAAATTCTTAAATGAAATGAGAAGGAAATATCACGTGAAAGGACAAAAAAAACCTACTGTAATCAGTAGGTTTTTTTTTATTATGCGGAGAGCTAGGGATTCGAACCCCAGGACCTGTTACAGTCAACAGTTTTCAAGACTGCCGCAATCGACCACTCTGCCAGCTCTCCAAAAAAACATTTCTGTTTTTCAGTGGTGCAAATATAAAGCGCTTTTATAAATTGACCAAATTATTTTTGAGTAAATGTCTTAAAAACCTAATATTCAAAGGAGAAAATTAATTTTTCGTCATATTCAATCCGAAATAAACGGCTGCCAAACCCACAATTACGCTCAGCAAAATATAAAGCGACAAAATAAAATAATTTCCGTTTTCCCAAAGTGACATATTTTCTGCAGAAAAAGCTGAAAAAGTGGTGAATCCGCCGCAAAAACCTGTGATCAGAAGAAACTTCATATGGTTATCGATTTTAATAAAATAAGAGGTGAACACTCCGATTAAAAAGCAGCCGATCATATTTACCACAAAAGTTCCCATTGGGAATGTATTGATATTCCAGAGCTTTTGGGTGTGGTTCGAAATCAGGAAACGCAGAACGCTTCCGAAACCGCCACCGATGAATATGTAAAAAAGGGTTTTCATGATGTTAAGAGCCAAGGAAAAAGTAAAAAGAATCAAGTTCGATTCATTTGTACCTCATTTCTTTTAGCCGCCTCTTTTTACCTGTTTCTTTTTCCTTGTTTCTTTTTCTTGAGTTTACTCCAGTTCCGCCAGATATTTTTCAGCATCCATCGCTGCCATACAGCCGCTTCCCGCTGCCGTAATCGCCTGCCGGTAAATATGGTCCTGAACATCACCTGCCGCGAAAACTCCCGGCAAATTTGTTTTGGTAGAACCCGGAATGGTTTTGATATAGCCGTTTTCATCCAGATCAATCTGACCTTTAAAAACATCGGTGTTCGGTTTGTGACCGATGGCGATAAAAATCCCGTGAACGTCGATTTTAGAAGTTTCCTGAGTCAGGTTGTTGATGACCACTGCTCTTTCGACCAAAGCGTTTTCACCTTCAATTCCGATGAGTTCGTGGTTGAATTTGACTTCGATATTCGGAGTGCTTTCCACCCGGTGAATCATCGCCTTTGATGCCCGGAAAGCATCTTTCCTCACGAGCATCGTTACTTTGTTCGTGAGTTTTGCAAGATATGTCGCTTCTTCAGCTGCCGTATCTCCTGCTCCTACCACCACTACATCTTTTCCTTTGTAGAAAAATCCGTCGCAGGTTGCACATGCCGAAACGCCGCCGCCGGAATATTTCTTTTCATCATCAAGACCCAGATATTTTGCCGTAGCTCCCGTGGAAATAATCACCGATTTGGCCAGAATTTCTTTGTTTCCGGCCCACAGTTTATGCACACCGCCGACTTCTTTAGAAAATTCGGCTTTTGTGATCAGTTCATAATACACTTTGGTATCGAATCTTTCGGCCTGTTTCTGAAGATCCATCATCATTTGCGGACCTGTAACACCATCAGGATAACCCGGAAAATTATCGACTTCCGTTGTGGTCGTAAGCTGTCCACCCGGTTCTAAGCCGGTGTATAATTCAGGTTTCAAATCTGCTCTCGCAGCATAAATGGCTGCTGTAAATCCGGAAGGCCCGGAACCTACGATGACGCAGTCTAAAATATTTTCTTCCATTAAGTGAGATTAAGGTTGGTGTTAGGTTTAAAGTTGAGATTTTGAGTTTTCAAAAATCGTTAATTATTTTGGTTGCAGAATAATTTTATGATGAATTTTTTCGATGGCAGCCTTAGGTTTTCACTTTGTACTGATCCACATTCAGGATTTTGAACACCATTTCGGTGAGCAGTTCACTCTCGTCGGTATTCGCAGCGCCTAGTCCTTTATTCTTGAGGTCAATTTCGCGCAGAATCGATATAATCCTCGTGCAGTGTTTGAGATTATAAAACCGCGCCGCCTCAGCAAAATCTTTTATAAAATAAGGATTGATGCCCATTGCAGAAGCCATTGTTTGTGGCGACTGCCCTACAGAAGTATGGTAAATGATGAGATTTGAAAAAAAGTTATACAGATTCCCGATCAGCATGATGAACGGGTTGTTTTTAGGTGATTTGGCGATGAAATGCGCAATTTTAAACGCGTTGGCTTCATCTTTTTTGCCCAATGCCTTGATGAGTTCAAAAACGTTGAAATCTTTGCTGATTCCGATGTGGGTTTCAATGATTTTTTCGTCCAGAATTTCACCGTCTTTCAGGATCATTTTGAGCTTGTTCAGCTCATTCGAAATGCGGGACAGATCGGTTCCGAGATATTCGGAAAGCAAAGCCGGAATATTGGGTTTTGCCTTTAAGCCTGTATTTCTGAGTTCCTGGTCGATCCATTTCGGGACTTCATAATCCTTCAGTTTATCGCTTACAAAAAGCATTTTATTTTTCGAAAGGATCTTCGCAAAGCTTTTCCGGGAATCGGCTTTTTTGTATTTGTGGGCAATGACCAAAAGGGTGGAATCTACAGGGTTTTCAGCATAAATTTTAAGCGCTTCCGCTTCTTTTTCGGTCATGCGGATTTCCTGTGCTTCTTTCAGGATAATCACCTGCTTGTCGCCCATCATCGGAAACTGTCTTGCGAGAGAAAGCACTTCACTAAACGTGGTGTCTTTTCCGTAAACCACCGTCTGGTTAAAAGCCTTTTCATCCTCTTCCAGAACATCGTTTTCAAAAGATTTAACGGCTGCATCCATAAAATACGGTTCTTCGCCGTGGAAAAAATAAATGGGCAGAAACTCTTTATTTTTAATATTTTTGAGGATTAAATCTAATTCTTTCATAAATGCAACTTCCGGAACTGAATTTTGAGCATACTTTTGATTTCCAAATCAGGAGTGACAAAGATAAGTTTTTTATTTATGATCTGGTCCGGAAAACCTGGCTTCTGCTTACGCCCGAAGAATGGGTACGGCAGCATTGGGTGCATTATTTTCACTTTAAAAAAGGCCGTAATTTGTCTTCTTTAATCCTGGAAAAAAAGTTGGAACTGAACGGAACCACAAAAAGAATTGACCTGTTGGTGACGGAGAAAACCATCCCTAAGATTCTTGTTGAATGCAAAGCTCCCAAGATTAAGTTAACTGAAAAAACTTTTGAACAGATGGCGAGGTATAATTCCATCATAGGTGCCGAAGAAATTATTTTAAGCAATGGTCTGCAGCATATTTTTGCGAAATTTACCCATAACAGGTACGACTTTTGTAAGTTCGAACTTTAAAATTTTACGATGAAAAAAATCTGTTTTTTGGCACTGTTTTTATGTCTGACCATTTTCCAGGCTCAGGAAATAAAAGAAATCTACATTTTGGATCACGGCAAAAAAGCGATCCTGAATCTGATGGTCGGAAATACGCGCCTTTCAATTGATACCGACGGAAATATTCTTCACCTGAACAGCAATGGAAGCGCAAAAGAAGTTTTGACGAACATCGGTTCCGTGACGTATCAGAAGGATGCTGAGATTGATTATGCCGATCCTGAGTTGCGAACTGATTTCAACACCAATATTGAGTATTATGATGATTTTCATGATTACAGCAGCGGAAAACTCAAGTCGCTCAACGGAATAAAATTTGAGTATTACAATGATTTTTACAGCTATCAGAAGGGTAAAATACAGCACATCGGTGATCTGAAATTCACTTACTACAACGATTTCCACGATTATCAGACCGGAAAAATTGAATCCATTGGGAAGGTGACTTTTACATACTTTAATGATTTTTACCCTTATAAAGCCGGTAAATTAAAATCCATCAAAGGAAACAGTCAGAATATCAACATTACGCTTATCAATGATTAAAAATATTATCTTCGACTTCGGCGGCGTGGTCATGGACTGGAATCCACGGTATTTCTTCAAAGATTACTTCAATGATGATGAAAGAATGGAATACTTCCTGAAACACATCGCTGAAGATGAATGGAATGCGGAACAGGACCGCGGCCGCAGTTTGGCTGAAGGTACAGATCTTCAGATCGCCAAATTTCCGGAATGGGAAAAGGAACTCCGCGCTTACTACGACAACTGGACCACGATGCTGAAATCGGATATTCCCGAAAATGTAGAAGTTTTAAGAAAACTCGAACAGTCGGAATATGAACTTTTCGGCCTCACAAACTGGTCGGCTGAGACTTTCCCGTACGCTCTGGAGAATTATGATTTTTTCAATGCCTTCAAAGGCAGAATCGTAGTGTCAGGAACCGAAAAACTCATCAAACCCGATCCTAAAATCTGGGAAGTGCTGCTTGAAAGATATGGACTGATTCCTCATGAATCGCTCTTTATCGATGACAATCCTAAAAACATAGAAGTTGCTGAACAGCTTGGATTTGTGACGGTTCACACTACGGAAGACACCGATCTGGAAAAAGAGCTGCGCGGGTTGGGCCTGAATTTTTAAAGGACAAAAAAAACTGTTTATTCCTCTTCCCGGTTCACCAGATCCATCGAAAATGCCGGCAGACAGATTGCCAGATATTCGCAGGATTCTTCAAACGGATTGCTGTAGCGGATTCTGGCGCCTTTTTCAATTAAAATGCTTTGTCCGGCTTCGAGAACAACGGTTTCACCGTCAATTTCAAACTGTTTTTTCCCTTTGATGATGTAGGTAATTTCATCGAATTCTGGAGTCTGATGCGGTTCGCTCCAATCCGGCGGCGCGATCATATGCGCGACAGAAATATTGGTATTTCCGGTGGAATTCCCCCAGATTTCTTCGATCAACTTCCCGTCGGTCGTGGGAACAACGAAAGGCGATTTCTGAATTTTGAATTTTTTCATGCTGAATTTTATCTTTGATTGAAAACAAATTTACTTTCTGATAAAGTTTTCTGGTTTGTTGTCGGAAAAGTATTAAAATAAAATGGCTTTTTCAAGTTCCAGCAGTTTCTGTTTCCGCCAGATCCCGCCGCCGTATCCGGTTAAAGTTCCGTTGCTGCCGATGACGCGGTGACACGGAATCAGTATCGATATTTTGTTCATTCCGTTTGCGTTGGCCACCGCGCGCACTTTTTTTGCATCGCCCAGAAGTTCCGACTGTTTACGGTAATTCCAGGTTTCGCCGAAAGGGATTTGCTGCAGGATTTTCCAGACACTTTTCTGAAATTCAGTTCCGACCGGAGATAAAGGAACCGTAAATTCCGTCAGTTTTCCGTCAAAATACAGCTTAAGTTCATTTTCCAGGGTTTTGAAATGTGGATTTTCACCCTGAACAATCGTGGCATTCAGCGATTTTGCCAGATCTTTAAACTCCGTTTCCAGCATTTTGCGGTCTGTAAATTCGAGCATGCAGATTCCTTCCTCCGCTGCGGCTGCATACATGGTTCCGAGAGGAGTTTCAATTCTTTTTAAATCGATGATGCGCTGCGTTCCGGAGTTTTTCGGAGAAACACCGAAAATGTTTTTAAAACTTTCGGAAAAGCCGCTTAAACTTTCAAAACCGGAATCGTAAGCCGTTTCGATCACATTTTCGCCCTGCTGCAGTTTTTTGAAAGCCGTATTCAGCCTGAACATCCGCTGAAAGCTCTGGAAAGTCATTCCGTGGTTTTTCTGAAACCATCTTCTCATCGTGGCTGGTTCGATTCCGCGTTTTACCAAATCAAAATCTTTAAATTTAAGAGAAGGGTCTTCGCGGAGTTCTTCTAAAATCTGCTGAATATATTGCGGCGTTTCATCAGGATTTTCGAGTGGCCTGCACACTTTGCATGGACGGTAACCTTTCAGAATGGCATCTTTTGTTGTTCCGAAAAATTCCACGTTTTCGGGTTTTGGTTTCCGTGCCCGACAAATGGGGCGGCAGAAAATGCCGGTGGTTTTTACGCCCATCCAGAAAACGCCTTCAAAATCGGAATTTTTGTCGACTGAAGCCTGATACATAATGTCATTTGAAAGTTCCATGTTGTAAATTTAAGGCAAAATTAATTCTGTTTGAAAACCTTTGCAACCGAAAAACAGACAAGTATTTTTTACTGGATATTTTTACTAATTTTGATAAAAATATTCAAAATGAATTCTGCAACCTTAGATTTGATTAACGAGAAATTAAAAAATGAGCCCCAGGAAATTTTGGACCGCGTATTAGGCTATCTGGAAGGTATTCTGGAAGATAAAGATCTGCAATACAATGATTTTGAATTGACTGATGAAATGAAGAAACAGTTGAAAGAGATTGCTGAAAGACCTTTGTCAGAACATGTTTCAGAAGAAGAGGTGAAATACAGGATCAGGCAGAAGTATGGCTTTTGAAATTGTTTATTCGGAAGAAGCTTATCTGGATATCCAAAACGGTATCGCGTATTACAGCGATCGTGCTTCTCAGCGGATTGCCAAAATTTCTATAAACAGATCCTAAAATCTGCTGTCATCATTTCGCAGAGTCCATACTTTCAGATTTCCCATGATCAATACCGGAAATTTCCACTGAAAAAATTCCCATTTATTATATTTTTGAGAATTTTCGAGAATGAGATATTGATTTCCCGCATTTTCCACGTTTCGCAAAACCCTGAAAAATACCCACAAAAAAAGTGAACCGAAGTTCACCTTTTTTATTTTGCTGCATCTTTTTCAATCTGTTTGATTTCTTTCAGTTTCTCCATAATTTTTGAAACCGTTTCGGGTTTGCCGGTTTTTACAGGAATCACTACTTTGGTGAAATCCCATTTCATCACTACATCTGCCGAATGGTCATCCACCGGATTCAGTGTAATCTCGAAAAATTCCTGTTTTTCTGCGAGTTTTTGCACCGGAACAGTAACTTCCAGAACATTCAGCTTCTCATCAAAACTGTACGCTCCCCATTGTTGGGCATCTTTGTTCAGAATTACTTTCCATTCTTTGTCCTGTGGAACCACAAACAAACCGTAGGTTCCGGTCGGAACTGTTTTTCCTCCGAAATTTACAGATTGTTCGAAGGTAATTTTGGTTGATGCATTGGCTCCAACTCTCCAGACTTTTCCGAAAGGCACCAGTTCGCCAAAAACTTTTCTTCCTTTCACGCCCGGTCTTCCGTAATCAACCGTGATTTTAGACATTGAAAACTGCTGTTCCACCTTTTGTCGCGGACTGGCCGCCGGAAGCGTGAACTGGGAATACGCGGTGACTGATACTGCCAAAAGTGTGGTAAATAATAATTTCTTCATATTTTTAATTTAGATTTTAAGATTAGATTGTAAATGAAATCGGTTTTAAATATAGGAATTTTATTCATAATTTTTTATAAAGCACGCCTCATATTTCAAGAAAAAAGCCGCTTAATTAAAAATCAAGCGGCTCCCATTAAAAACTAAAAACCATGAAAACTAGGGCAGCAAGACGCATCAATCACGTGTATCACTCCGTCTGACTGATTAACGTCTGTTATTGTATAATCTTGCGTCTTACATTCATATACGAAGCAGTTGGCTTTTCAGATTTACTTTTTTCAAATTTTTTTTAAATTTTGATGGGTTTAGATTCAACAGACCTTCGTTCATAATCATTTTCCTCGTTGGGATTTTTATTGAAAAACATGATTAAGAACTTCCGGGTTTTAAAATATTTACGAATCAGTCCATGATTTGGTTTTTTGTAACGAAAAAAAAACTATTTTTGAAACTGAATAATGATATTGAAAAAAGGTCAACTTTCGCCGGAACAACTTTTATCTTTACTGAGAAGTAAGGATGAAGCCGGTTTTAATTACCTTTACGACAATTATTCGGGTGCGCTGTATGGAGTTATTCTCCGTGTGCTGCATTATCAGGAAGAGTCCAATGAAGTTTTACAGGATACTTTTGTGAAAATCTGGAATTCCATCTCCACCTTTGATGAAGACAAAGCTTCGCTGTATACCTGGATGCTGAATATTGCCAGGAATTCTGCCATCGACCGGCTAAAATCAAAATCTTTCCAGAACGACCTGCAAAACCAAAGCATTCCCGATTTCGTAAATGAGAGTGTGAAACTTTCAACAGAACAGAAACATGAATTCAATGAAGTGCAGAATGCAGTAAACACTTTAAGAGAAGATTATCAAAAGGTCATCAACAAAGGATATTTTGAAGGATTCACGCAGGAAGAAATTTCAAGTGAACTGGGGATTCCTTTAGGAACAGTGAAAACACGAACCAGAGCCGCCCTGTTGGAGCTCGCGAAAATTCTGGAAAATTATAAAGTCATTGTATTATTTTTTATCATAAAATAAGGTGGATATTAAAACCTACATATCATCAGGCGTTATCGAAGCTTACACCATGGGAATTCTCTCGGTGGAGGAATCTTCCATCCTGGAATGTGTGATGAAAAATAATGTTGAAGTAAGAAATGCAGTTTTCGATGCGCAGCAGACCCTGGAACATCTTGCCATGGGACAGGCTGTTGAACCACCGCCGCATCTGAAAGCTGAAATTCTGAAAAAAATAGAGTTCGGGAATGCCACCTCTAACTTTAAAGCGGAAACACCGATAATTCCTATTTCACAGAATCAAACTCCGGTTTCAGATAAAACTTATTTCCCAACCTGGATGAAGGTAGCTTCGGCTGCTGCAATACTGGTTGTGGGTTGGCTGGGTTATGAATTAAATTCAAAAAATCAGCAGATTGAACATTTTGCCAAAAACAATACCGAATTAACGGGCAAAATTTCGTCTCTTGAAGAAATCAATTCAGTGCTTAAAAACTCAAGAAAAATCCCTCTGAAAGGCGTTGAAAAACATCCTGATCTTCTGGCTGAAGTGTATTGGGATGACTCGAACAAAGTTTATCTGGACATCAAGAACCTTCCTGAAGCTCCGGAAGGAAAACAATATCAGCTTTGGGCCATCGTAAACGGTAAACCTGTAGATATGGGAATGTATGAGACAGAAAGCGATTCTACTATTCAGGCCATGAAATCGGTTGCCAACGCGCAGGCTTTCGCCATAACGCTGGAGAAAAAAGGTGGAAATCCTACCCCAACCATGGAGGAAATGTATGTAATGGGTGAAATTTAAAAAAACAGATTTTAAGAATAAAAAAAACGCGCTTTTCGGCGCGTTTTTGTATTTGCATGTCAGGGATTCTACATCTTCTCCATTTTGAAACTCATGCTTTCAATCACTTTCAGAATCGCTTCAACGGTATCCATTGAAGTAAGACAAGGAACACCGTTCTCGACAGATGTTCTGCGGATCTGGAAGCCGTCTCTTTCCGACTGTTTCCCTTTCGTCATCGTGTTGACAATGTACTGTACTTTTCCTTTCTGGATGAGATCAATCAGATTGATTTCCGGATTTTCCTCGATTTTATATCCGATTTTGGTTCTCACGCCGTGTTCCTGGAAATAATTAGCCGTTCCTTCGGTCGCCCAGATTTTAAAACCAATTTCCTGAAAACGTCTTGCCAGTTCACAGGCTTCTTCTTTGTGTTTATCGGCAACGGTGAAAAGGATGGCGCCGTGAAGCGGCATTTTTCTTCCTGAACCGATGAGGCCTTTGTAAAGCGCTTTTTCGAGCGTCGTGTCTTTGCCCATTACTTCTCCGGTGGATTTCATTTCCGGACCGAGTGAAATATCCACTTTCGTTAATTTGGAGAAAGAAAATACCGGAACTTTTACAAAAATTCCCTCTTTCACCGGAGCCAGACCGTTTTTGTAGCCTAAATCTTTCAGCTTCTGACCCAGAATGACTTTCGTAGCCAGATTCGCCATCGGAATTTCCGTAATTTTTGAAAGGAAAGGCACGGTTCTGCTCGATCGTGGATTTACCTCAATCACATACACCTCTCCTTCATAAAGGACGTACTGAATATTCATCAAACCGATTACATTCAGACCTTTCGCCAGTCTTTCGGTATAATCAACGAGCATATCGATCTGTCGCTGGTCGATATTTTGCGGCGGATAAACCGCAATGGAATCGCCGGAATGCACTCCTGCCCTTTCGATATGTTCCATAATTCCCGGAATTACAACGGTTTCACCATCAGAAATGGCGTCTACTTCCACTTCTTTTCCGGTCAAATAACGGTCGATGAGGATCGGATGTTCCGAATTTTCCTTCACCGCATTCGTCATATAATAATCGAGTTCTTTCTCGTCGTACACAATTTCCATGGCTCTTCCACCCAAAACATAACTCGGACGAACCAAAACCGGGAAACCGATTTCATTAGCGATGATCAAAGCTTCTTCTTTCGTGAAACAGGTTTTCCCCAAAGGCTGCGGAATGCCGAGTTCCTGAAGCGCGGCTTCGAATTTATTCCGGTTTTCAGCACGGTCCAGATCTTCAAGTGAAGTTCCTAAAATCTTCACGCCATGCGCGGCGAGTTTATCGGCCAGATTAATAGCGGTTTGTCCGCCGAACTGCACTACAACGCCTTTCGGTTTTTCGAGTTCGATGATGTTCATGACATCTTCTTCGGTTAAAGGCTCGAAATAAAGCTTGTCTGAAATTGAGAAATCAGTAGAAACTGTTTCCGGATTGTTGTTGATGATGATGGCTTCGTAACCCATTTCTTTGATCGCCCAAACCGAATGAACGGTCGCGTAATCAAACTCAACACCCTGCCCGATTCTGATGGGTCCGGAACCCAAAACGATGATTTTTTCGCGGTCGGAAGGAACGCTTTCGTTTTCCTCTTCGTAAGTTCCGTAGAAATACGGCGTTTCGCTCTCGAATTCAGCAGCGCAGGTATCCACCATTTTATAAACGGGCATTACGCCGTTCGTTCTTCTGAATTCAAAGATTTCTTTCTGGCTTGAATTCCATAAATGGGAAATGCTGAAATCTGAAAAACCGAGTTTTTTCGCTTTCAGCAATATTTCCGTATTGAATTTATTTTCGGCAATTACTTTTTCAAAGTCGATCAGTTTTTTGATTTTCCAGATAAAGAATTTATCGATTTTGCTCCATTCCACGATTTGTTCCCAGTCGTAACCTCTGCGCAACGCATCACCAATGATGAATAATCTTTCGTCGTCACAAACACGGATTCTTCTTTCAATTTCTTCGTCGGTTAACGCTTCTGCTTGAGATGACTTCAAACCGATATGTCTCAAGCCGGTTTCCAGGGACCGGATGGCTTTCTGCAACGATTCCTCAAAATTTCTTCCGATGGCCATCACTTCGCCCGTTGCTTTCATTTGAGTAGAAAGTCGGCGGTCTGCAGTCTCGAATTTATCGAAAGGAAATCTTGGAAATTTCGTCACCACATAATCTAGAGCGGGCTCAAAACATGCGTAAGTCTTTCCTGTAACCGGATTCATGATCTCATCGAGCGTTAAACCAACCGCAATTTTCGCTGCAATTTTTGCAATCGGATAACCGGTTGCTTTACTTGCTAAAGCTGATGATCGCGAAACCCGCGGATTTACCTCAATGATAAAGTAGTCGAAAGAGTTCGGATCTAACGCCAGCTGAACATTACAGCCGCCCTCAATTCCGAGTGCACGGATAATTTTTAAGGAAGCATTTCTCAGTATTTGATACTCGCGGTCCGATAAGGTCTGCGATGGCGCCACCACAATGGAATCTCCGGTATGAATTCCGACTGGATCAATATTTTCCATGTTGCAGACTACGATGGCATTGTCGTTTTTGTCACGCATCACCTCGTACTCTATTTCTTTGAAACCGGCGATGGATTTTTCAATCAGACATTGGGTTACCGGCGAATATTTCAGACCGAAACTGGCAATTTCTTTCAGTTCCTCTTCATTTGCGGCAATTCCGCCGCCGGTTCCACCCATCGTAAAGGCAGGACGCACAATTACCGGATAACCGATGTTCTGGGCAAATTCCAAAGCGCCCTGAACGGTATTCACAATATCGGAATCCGGAACAGGCTCATTGAGTTCTCTCATCAGTTCGCGGAATAAATCGCGGTCTTCAGCCTGATTGATGGCAGAAAGTTTGGTTCCGAGAACTTCGACTTTGCATTCCTCCAAAATCCCAGAATTCTGCAGTTCCACAGCCATATTAAGTCCGGTTTGTCCGCCAAGAGTCGGCAAAAGCGCGTCCGGCCGTTCTTTTCGGATGATATGGCTTACAAACGGAAGGGAAATCGGTTCGATATACACTTTATCGGCAATTTCCACGTCGGTCATGATGGTGGCGGGATTTGAATTGATTAAAATCACCTTATACCCTTCTTCTCTCAGCGCCAAACACGCCTGAGTTCCCGCATAATCGAATTCGGCAGCCTGACCGATAATGATGGGCCCGGAACCGATAACGAGGATCGTTTTTATGTCGTTTCTTTTCATTTTTTTTATAGATACTAGATTTCAGATGGCAGACATCAGATGTCCAACATGGAAACGGTTTATTTAATTAAAGTGCTTTTAAACGTGTAAATCATTCTCTGGATTTCATTAAGCTGTAAAAGCAGATTTTCAATTTTTTCTGACTGAACAAGATTTAATTCTTTTGCCAAAATAAGCTGGGTTTGAAGTTCAAATGATGATGCGTTTGCAATACCCAGAAAATGGTAGAATTCTCTGTCGTTATTTCTTCCGGCACCTTCCGCAATATTTGAAAATCACTGATCTTTTTATCTGTGAAATCAATCCAAACTTCTCATCCAAAGGCAAATCAAGACACACTAAATACACTTCTTTTGAAAGCGCTATTGATTTTTGCCAGAAAATTAATTTTTCGAAATTGTGCATTTAATTTTCATTCTATACAATTACTGTGTCTGCAATCTGATGTCTAATTTCTGACATCTGATGTCTTAAAGTCCTCCATCAACTCAATAAATTCATCAAACAGATAATTCGCGTCTTCTGGACCAGGACTTGCTTCCGGGTGATACTGAACGGAGAAACACGGATGAATTTTATGCTTCAAACCTTCGTTCGTTCTGTCGTTCAGTGCGATGTGAGTCTCCTCTAAATCTGTATTTTTTAACGATTCCTGATCAACAGCATAACCGTGATTTTGGGAAGTGATGGCGACTTTATTTTTCTTTAAATCCAGAACCGGATGATTTCCGCCGCGGTGACCGAATTTCAGTTTGAAGGTTTTTGCGCCGCAGGCCAGACCAATGAGCTGATGTCCCAAACAAATTCCGAAAATCGGAACTTTCCCGAGCAGACCATTGATGAGTTCCGACGCTCCTTTCACATCTTCAGGATCACCCGGACCGTTGGAAAGCATGATTCCGTCCGGATCCATCAGTAAAATTTCTTCTGCAGTGACATCCTGTGAAACCACCGTAACATCGCAGTCGCGTTGGGTAAGTTCCCGCAAAATTCCCAGTTTGGAGCCGAAATCGACCAGAACCACTTTCAATCCCCTTCCAGGACTTGCATAAGCTGTTTTTGTTGAAACCTGTTCAACCTGATTGGTTGGAAAAACGGTATTTTTTAAACTTTCAATGACTAAATGATCATCAAAATCCTCATCCACTATTTTTCCTTTTACCACGCCTTTGCTGCGCAGGACTCTTGTGAGTCTTCTTGTATCGATTCCTGAGATTCCCGAAAGTTTCTTTTTCTGAAAAAATTCATCCAAAGTCAGTTGGTTCCGGAAATTCGATGGGAAATCACACAGTTCCTTTACAATTAAACCCTTGATTGCTGGTTCAATGCTTTCATAATCGTCGCGGTTGATGCCGTAATTCCCAATCAATGGATAGGTCATACACACAATCTGTCCGCAATAGGACGGATCGGAAATAAGTTCCTGATAACCGGTCATTCCTGTATTGAAGACCACTTCGCCATCTGTTTCCAGATTGGCTCCGAAACCTTCACCGTGGAATACTTCACCGGATTCTAATATTAATTTCTTTTTCATTTTTTTTTAGATTTCAGACTTGAGATATCAGATTTCACACTAAAAAACAATTCTATTATTCTAATTTAAATAGATCTGTTGTCTGATATCTGATGTCCATTATTTAAACTCAAACCCTTTTTCTTCCAGGGCATCTTTCAGAATGGCCATTCGCGCGAATACACCGTTTTCCATTTGTTTGAAAATTCTGGAACGTTTGCATTCCACCAATTCATCATCAATTTCAACTCCTCTGTTAATCGGCGCCGGATGCATGACGATTGCTTCTTCTTTCATCATTTTTTCGCGTTCTTTAGTCAAACCGTATTTTTTATGGTAGTTTTCCAAAGAGATTTTCATTTTTTCGCCGTGACGTTCGTGCTGGATTCTGAGCAGCATCAACACATCCACTTCTTTGATCAGGTTATCCAAAGACCGGTAAGTTCCGTTAATGATGGTTCCTTCATCAAACCATTTTTCGGGTCCGGAAAAATACACTTTAGCTCCCAGTTTCCTTAATGCTTCTGCATTGGAATTGGCTACTCTGCTGTGTTTCACATCGCCAACGATTCCCACTTTCAACCCTTCGAATTTTCCGAATTCCTGATGAATGGTCATGAGATCCAAAAGACACTGTGAAGGATGATTTCCAGTCCCGTCGCCGCCGTTAATCACCGGAATACTGAGGTTTTTTAAATCGTTGTAAAACTGATCTTTTTGATGACGGATCACGACCAGATCGATTCCTACACTTTCCAGTGTTTTTACTGTATCATACAAAGATTCGCCTTTATTTACAGAACTCGATGTTACATCAAAAGGCACCACCTGCAATCCTAATTTTCTTTCGGCAACATCAAAACTCGTTTTGGTGCGCGTACTGTCTTCAAAAAAAAGATTCGAAACATAAATATCGCCCTGAGCTTTCAGGACTTTTCCCTGCGAAAATTCGTCGGCAGTCTTTAACAAAGCGTAAATTTTTTCTGCAGTTAAATCTGTGGTTGTAAGCATAGCCTTTTCAATTAAAATCAAAAAAAAACGAAGCCAAAATGGCTTCGTTAAATAAAATAAATATCGCTGAAATCGGTATTTCTACCTATCTGTATCACGTCTAATGGAAATGTTCTTTTCATTAGGTGCAAAGATAGAAATTTATTTTTAATCTCAAAACAGAGCATGAAATAATCTGATTTTTTTACGGTCATTGGTGTAAGGTTAAAATTTATAATTAAATTTAACAATGTAAAACTGCGGACATGAAAAACTATTTTATTGATGACCTTCCCGATTATTTCAAACAGTATAAAAAATCCATCAAGAACCCGAAGAAATTCTGGGACAAAATCGCCGACGAAAATTTTGTCTGGTACCAGAGATGGACCAAAGTGGTGGAATATGATATGCATGAAGCCAAAATAAAGTGGTTTAAGAACGCAAAACTCAATATTACAAAAAACTGTATCGACAGGCATCTGAACACCCGCGGCACTAAAACCGCCATTATTTGGGAACCCAACGACCTGAAAGAGGAATCGCAGCATATCTCCTATGCTGAACTGCGGGACCGGGTTTGTAAAATGGCCAATGTTCTCCGCGATCTGGGCATCGTAAAAGGCGACCGCGTCTGCATTTATTTACCCATGATTCCTGAACTGGCGGTTACCATGTTGGCCTGCGCCAGGCTAGGGGCCGTACATTCGGTGATTTTTGCAGGATTTTCCGCTTCTGCAGTGACTTCACGCGTGAACGACTGCGAGGCAAAACTCATCATCTGTTCAGACGGCAGTTACCGCGGCAACAAAGCGATTGACCTGAAAGGAATCATCGATGAAGCAGTAGAAAACTGTCCGACAGTTGAAAAAGTTTTGGTCGTAAAAAGAACCAGTGGTGAAGTAAAAATGAAGGAAGGCCGCGATTTATGGCTCGAACCACTGTACGAAAAAGCGCCAACTGATTTTGTATCAGTGATTATGGATGCTGAAGATCCCCTTTTCATCCTCTACACCTCCGGTTCTACAGGAAAACCGAAGGGTATGCTGCACACCTGCGCCGGTTTTATGGTGTACACTGCTTACACTTTCAAAAATGTTTTTAATTATAAAGAAAACGATATTTTCTGGTGTACGGCAGATATCGGCTGGATTACGGGACATTCGTATATTTTATACGGTCCGTTGGCAAATGGCGCTACAACGGTCATTTTTGAAGGCGTTCCGACTTATCCTGAGCCCGACCGTTTTTGGGAAGTTATTGAAAAACATAAAGTCACGCAGTTTTATACTGCGCCAACCGCGATCCGTTCTTTAGCAAAAGAATCCTATGAATGGGTGGAAAAACATGATTTATCGAGTTTAAGAGTCATTGGTTCCGTGGGAGAACCGATCAATGAAGAAGCGTGGCATTGGTACAACGACCATGTTGGGAAGAAAAAATGTCCGATTGTGGATACGTGGTGGCAAACCGAAACCGGTGGCATCATGATTTCCCCGATCCCTTTTGTAACGCCGACAAAACCCACTTACGCTACCCTTCCGCTTCCCGGAATTCAGCCGGTTTTGATGGACGATAAGCGTAATGAAATCACGGGAAATCAGGTTGATGGCAATTTATGTATCCGTTTTCCGTGGCCGGGAATCGCCAGAACGATCTGGGGCGACCATCAGCGGTATAAAGAAACGTATTTTTCGGCTTTTCCGGGAAAATATTTCACCGGCGACGGTGCTTTACGCGATGAAGTCGGTTATTACAGAATAACGGGACGGGTTGATGATGTGATTATTGTTTCCGGCCACAATCTCGGAACCGCACCTATTGAAGACAGCATTAATCAACATCCTGCTGTTGCAGAATCTGCAATTGTCGGTTATCCGCATGATATCAAAGGAAGTGCGCTTTACGGTTATGTAATTCTGAAAGACACCGGCGAAAGCCGTGACCGGGAAAATGTGAGAAAAGAAATCAATCAGGTCATCAGCGATACAATTGGGCCGATTGCCAAACTCGACAAAATCCAGTTTGTCTCAGCACTACCAAAAACCCGCTCCGGAAAAATTATGAGGAGGATTTTAAGAAAAATTGCAGAAGGAGATCTGAAGAATTTTGGTGACACTTCTACCCTGCTGAATCCGGAGATTGTGGAGGAAATTATGAACGAGAGGATTTCATGATGTGCTGATGTGCTGATGTGGAATCAAAACTTCTTTGATAATGATTGACCTTGCGGAAACGCAAGGTTTTTCACCCTTAAATTCCAGAAAAAGCAGTTAAAATACTGAACATTTGTAGCTTCATGGCTCAAAAATTAACTACATTTAAATAAAAATTGAAAGATTCAAATTGTGATTCCGAAGTCATCATCATTGGCGGCGGATTAGCAGGTTTAACCAGCGCGATTCACCTTTCGAAAATGGGAATTCCTGTTATTGTTATTGAAAAGAATCAGTATCCGAAACATAAAGTCTGTGGCGAATATATTTCCAATGAAGTTCTACCCTATTTCAAATGGTTGAATTTCGACATTCAAAGTTTAAATCCAACCCAAATTAAATCCCTGGAGTTCTCCTCAGAATCCGGTAAAATGATAAAGACTGAACTTCCGTTAGGCGGTTTTGGCGTGAGTCGTTATACGTTGGATTTTGCGCTGTATCAAAAATCGTTGTCGCAAAAATGCATCATCCTTGAAGATCAGGCTAATGAAATTGTATTCAAAGATAACCGCTTCGAAATTCATTTGGCCTCCGGAAAAATTCTGACATCAAAAGTTGTTCTGGGAGGTTTTGGAAAAAGATCAAATCTTGATTTGAAAATGAACCGCAGTTTTCTGCACGAAAAATCACCCTGGTTGGCGGTGAAATCCCATTATCAGGGAGCATTCCCAAATGATGTAGTTGGTTTGCATAACTTTGAAGGCGGTTATTGCGGTGTTTCGAAAGTGGAGAATAATTTGCTCAACATCTGTTATTTAACTAATTTTAAATCTTTCAGGAAATATAAAAACATCGAAGAGTTTCAGGAAAAGGTAGTGGGACAAAATCCGCATTTGAGAAAGATTTTGCAGAATTCCAAATCAGTTTTTAGCAAACCGCTCACGATCAGTCAGATTTGTTTTGAAAAAAAAGAAAACGTAGAAAATCACATTTTAATGATGGGCGACACGGCAGGTTTAATCCATCCACTTTGCGGAAACGGAATGGCAATAGCGATTCACAGCGCAAAACTGGCGTCTGAACAGACCCTAGGATTTTTAGAAGGTAAAATTTCACGTCTCGAAATGGAACGCAACTATTCTGAAAACTGGAATAGAAATTTTAAACAAAGATTATGGTATGGAAGACTGTTGGGAAGTATTTTACAACATTCTAAACTGTCGGAAGTACTGACTAAATTCATAACCCATCTTCCGTTCCTTCTTCCAGTTATTATTAGAAAAACACACGGAAAAGAAATCAATACGATTCAAAATTAATGCCTTTAGATACCACTTACAGAACAGATTTAGAAGAATCCATGGATGATTTTTCGATGGATGACGAAGGTTTAATCACCGCTCTGGACGATATTGCTAAAATTAATCAACTGCTTGGCGGAAATAAAGCCACTTTAGAAGGCGTAAAAAAACTCATCAAAAATTTACCTTCTGATCAAACGGTCACCATTATGGATTTTGGTTGCGGAAGCGGCGATATGTTGAGAATGCTGTCGAAATTTGGAACACAAAATAATGTACAGTTTAATCTGATCGGAATTGATGCCAATGAAGCCACGATTCGGCACGCCCGAAAATGTTCCGAAGATTTTGCCAATATCACTTACCTTGCCGAAGATATTTTTCTGTACGATTTTTCAAAATACACCATTGATATTGCCCTAATTACGCTTACTTTACATCACTTTAAAGAGGCGGAAATAGTAAAAATACTGAGGATCATTTTTGATTTGGTCAGAAAAGGAATCGTTGTTAACGATCTGCAGAGAAGCAAACTGGCTTACCGACTTTTCCAGGCTATTATTTTCATCTTTAGATTAAAAAAAATGACCGCCAATGATGGTTTGATTTCCATTTTGCGGGGTTTCAAAAGAGAAGATCTGGAAAAATTTTCAGAAAAATTAAGATTCAAAAAGTACAGTATCAAATGGAAGTGGGCTTTTCGCTACCAATGGATCATTGAAAAATAAAATTAAACTGAGGAGAAGATTGCTTCTTGCCTCGCAAAGACATATGAGTGTAAAAATAGTTTCGGTTGCAAAACAACTCCCCAAATATTCGCGTAAAACATCAGAAATTTTACCTTTTCTGGATCAATGGTTAGTTGGCCAGGAAAGCCGGTTCATACGCAAAGTCAAAAAGATTTTTGAAGGTGCCGCAGTTGACGAAAGATATTCCATCATGGATCCGCTCGAAGTATTCACCGCCACATCCTTTGAAGATAAAAATGATATTTATGCCCGCGAAGTGGTGATTCTCGGCGAACAGGTTCTGCAGAAAGCTTTGGAAAAAGCCGCCTGGGATGCACAATCTCTGGATTATATCATCACCGTAAGCTGCACTGGCATTATGATTCCTTCGCTCGATGCCTATCTGATTAACAAATTGAATCTGCGTCAGGATATTGTCCGTTTACCGGTGACCGAAATGGGCTGCGCAGCAGGAGTTTCAGGAATTATCTATGCTAAGAATTTCCTTCACGCCAATCCGGGGAAACGGGCCGCGGTTATTGCTGTAGAAAGTCCAACCGCTACTTTCCAGCTCGATGATTTTTCCATGGCGAATGTAGTAAGTGCCGCTATTTTTGGGGATGGAGCGGCATGTGTCCTACTCTCTTCCGACGAAAACGCAGAAGGTCCGGAAATTCTCGCCGAAGAAATGTATCATTTTTATGATAATGAACACATGATGGGTTTTAAACTCACCAATTCCGGACTCCAGATGATACTGGATATCGAAGTACCGGATACCATCGCCGAACATTTTCCGGTTATTATACATCCGTTTTTAGCCAAACAAAATTTGGAAATAAAGGATATCGATCACCTTATTTTTCATCCCGGCGGAAAAAAAATAGTACAGATGGTCGAAGAATTATTTTCCGAACTTGGTAAAAATATAGATGCCACGAAAGAGATTTTACGGCTTTACGGCAATATGTCGAGCGCGACGGTACTATATGTTCTGGAAGAAATTATGAATCAAGAACCGCAGAAGGGCGAGAAAGGTTTAATGCTGAGTTTCGGTCCCGGATTTTCTGCACAAAGAGTTTTACTGCAATGGTAAGAAAATTTAAAAATAAAAATTACTGGGCGCTGATTCTGGGCGGAAGTTCAGGTTTAGGGCTTGCTTCTGCAAAGAAACTGGCGTCCGAAGGGATGAACATCTGTATCATTCACCGGAATTCTCGCGCAGAAATGGAATCGGTCAATAAAGAATTTTCTGTCATTCAAAATTTTGGGGTTCAGTTTTTAAGTCTAAATAAGGACGTTTTAAATCTTCAGCATCAAAACGATATTTTATCTGAGTTAAAAACAGTTTTGGGATCGGAAGGGAAAATCCGCTGCCTCTTGCACAGCATTGCCAAAGGAAATTTAAAACCCATGACTGGCTCTGAAACCGAAAGTCTTTCCATAGACGATTTCAGTATTACCCTTCAGGCGATGGCTACGAGTTTATACAACTGGACGAAACTTATCTTTAATGAAAAACTTTTTGCTGAAGATGCACGTGTTCTTGCTTTTACGAGTGAAGGAAGTACAAAACCCATGACCCATTACGCCGCTGTTTCTGCTGCTAAAGCTGCTTTGGAGGCGATTTCGCGGAATATTGCGCTGGAATTTGCGCCTTTTGGGATACGGTCCAACTGTATTCAGGCTGGTGTGACTGACACGCGTTCTCTGCAAATGATTCCGGGCAGCGAAAAAATAAAAGAAACAAGCCTGGAACGCAATCCTTTTAAAAGATTAACCCAACCCGAAGATGTGGCGAATGCGGTTAGTTTATTGTGCCAGGACGAAGCTTCCTGGATTAATGGCTGTGTAATTCCGGTAGATGGTGGCGAACATTTAAGCTGATGAGCACTGCGGAAATTTTAGAAAAACTGCCCTATTCTACTCCATTTTTATTTGTGGATGAATTGTTGAGCGTAGATGAAAATGGCGTAACCGGAACTTTTACTTTTAAAGAAAATTTGGATTTTTACAAAGGCCATTTTAAGCATCACCCGATTACTCCGGGCGTAATTTTAACAGAAACCATGGCGCAGATCGGATTGGTTTGTCTGGGAATTTATTTATGTGCAAATGAGATTAATTCGGAGACTCAAATGGGATTAACATCCACGGAAATTGAATTTTTAAAACCGGTTTTTCCTAATGAAAAAGTCACGGTGCTTTCTGAAAAAATATATTTTCGGTTTAATAAGCTGAAATGTAAAGTGAAGATGCTGAATAAAAAGAACGAAACGGTTTGTGAAGGAACGATTGCAGGCATCATTAAAATGAATTAAAATGGAAAGAAGGGTTGTGATTACGGGTTTAGGGGTCGTTGCTCCAAATGGAATTGGGTTAAAGGATTTCCGAACGGCTTTAAAGGAAGGTCGCTCCGGGATTCGTTTTGATCAGCAACTGGCCGATCTGCAATTTTCGTGTCAGGTTTCGGGAACTCCGCCAATCGATAAAGAAAACTTAAAACATTATTTTACCGACCTGGAACTGCGAAATTTCAATTCCACAGGAATTATGTATGGCGTCATCGCAGGTTTAGATGCGTGGAAAGATGCAGGTTTAGAAATATCAGAAAATCTAGATCCCGATTGGGACAGCGGGACAATTTTCGGAACAGGAACTTCCGGAATTGAAAAATTTCGGGAAAGTATTTATAAGATCGACGCTTTACAAACCCGCAAATTAGGTAGCACGGCCGTTTCTCAGACGATGAACAGCGGAATTTCAGCATATCTGGGCGGCAAATTAGGTTTAGGAAACCAAGTCACCACCAATTCGTCTGCCTGTACCACGGGAACAGAAAGTATTTTAATGGCGTTCGAAAGAATTAAATCAGGAAAAGCAAAACGCATGCTTGCGGGAAGCACCAGTGATTCAGGGCCTTATATTTGGGCGGGATTCGACGCCATAAAAGTGTGCAATTTTAAAAGTAATGAGAATCCTGAAGCCGCATCACGCCCGATGAGTGCTTCTGCGGCAGGCTTCGTTCCGGGAAGCGGCGCCGGAGCTTTGGTATTGGAAGATCTGGAATCCGCTCTGGCCCGAAATGCAAAAATCTATGCGGAAGTTTTAGGCGGAAATCTGAACAGTGGCGGACACCGGGGCGGCGGAAGCATGACGGCGCCGAATTCTACAGCGGTTCAGAAATGCGTGCAGGATGCCCTTTCAGATGCCGGAATCAAAGCAGAAGAGATCGATTATATCAGCGGGCATCTCACCGCAACGTCTAAAGACAGCACAGAAATTCTGAATTTGGCAGAAGCTTTGAACCGCTTCGGAAAGGATTTTCCTTATATCAATTCCTTAAAAGCTTTAACCGGACATTGCCTCTCGGCCGCCGGAAGCATCGAAGCGGTCGCCACCATTTTGCAGTTGGCTGAGCATTTTGTGGCTCCCAATATCAATTGTGAAGATCTGCACCCGGAAATTACGGCAGTTATCGATCCCGAATGTATTCCGCAACAACTTTTAGAGAAAAACCTCACAATTGCTGCGAAAGTGAGTTTTGGTTTTGGCGATGTGAACGGATGCGTTATCTTTAAAAAATATTCTGAATAAATTTTTATTAAAACCTTATGAACAGAGAAGAAAACATCGCGAAACTGAAAGAGATTGTAAAACCTTACGTGAAAGATGCGCCGGCTTTAGACCATCTGACGGAAGACACCGATTTCATTAATGATTTAAATATCAATTCCGCCAATCTGGTTGATGTGATTTTGGATGTGGAGGAAGTTTTTGATATTGAAATCGACAACGAATCCATGGAAAAAATGCGCGACGTGAAATCGGCCTTGACCGTGATTGAAAAAAAACTGGCTGAGAAGTAAATTCCATCACAAAAAATTCTTCATTCCCAATTTCTTCAACAACTTCCGGATTCAGCCGTTAAAACTGGATTTATAAATAGTGACTTTGAATTTCTATCAATAATTTACAAAGCTTATCAAATCAATAAATTTTAAAGATTGTTTGCATATTCAGAAAAATTATCGTAAACTTTGTTACAACCAATAAAAAGAAAAATGATATGAAAACGACCAGTTTTGTTGGATTTTTTCAGGGAAAGGACAAACTCCGGAAAGCGTCCAACAGCCTGCAGATTGCAGGTTTCAAGCCTTCGGAAATTATTGTTCAGGATCAGGACAATCACCCTTTAATGGTCTGTGCCACTCTTTCAGATTCCTACGATCTGGAAATGGCCGTAAATATTTTCCGGTTTCATGGGGTTGACCATACGTATTCCTTCGACGGAATTATTGAGAATGCAGAAGATCTGAAGAAAATCATTTCCATCCATTCCAAACAGCAGATTTTCACACCTGCAGCAAACCGCCATCACGACCATCGTGAAGGAATGACTTCAGAAGTCACATTTTAAAAAACAACATTAATTTTATTATAAATCTGTGTATTCCACAGATTTTTATTTTTTGAACGTTACGGCGCTGCAGGACTCGGGTATTTTTCGTATTTTCGTCTGAAATAAAGCGTTATGGCGATGGTGTACGATATAGAAAAAGAAAATAAGGAAATACTGGCGAGGTACAAAGATCTGATTTCCAATACCTACCGTACGCTCGATGAGGAACAGAATAAACTCATCCGGAAGGCCTTTGATATTGCGCTGGAAGCGCACAAAGACCAGCGCAGGAAATCCGGTGAACCCTATATTTATCATCCGATTGAAGTGGCCAAAATTGTGGCCAACGAAATTGGTTTGGGAGCCACTTCCATTGCCTGTGCCCTTCTTCACGATGTGATTGAAGATTCGGAATATACTCACGAAGACCTGATTAAAATATTCGGAAAAAAGATCGCGGGAATTGTTAACGGACTCACGAAAATCTCGGTGATGAACCACCAGAACATCTCGATTCAGTCTGAAAATTACCGAAAACTGCTTCTTACCCTTTCTGAAGATTTCCGCGTTATCCTCATCAAGATTGCGGACCGGCTCCACAATATGCGGACGCTGGAAAGTATGGCGCCCGACAAACAGATGAAAATCGCTTCGGAAACCGTGTACATTTACGCTCCGCTTGCGCACAGGCTTGGACTCTACAACATTAAATCTGAACTGGAAGATCTGTCTCTGAAATACAACAATCCGGAAGTCTATTTTGATATTGTCGGTAAACTGGAACTTGCAGAAGAAAGTCGGGAGAAATATGTGGAGGAGTTCAAGAAAGAAGTATCGGAACAGCTGCATGAGGAAGGCTTGAATTTCACAATCAAAGGAAGGGCGAAAGCCATTTCGTCCATTTACAGGAAAATGCTCAAACAGGGCGTTAGTTTCGAGGAAGTTTATGACAATTACGCCATCCGGATCATTTATAAATCCGATGCTAAAAACGAAAAGTTCCTCGCCTGGAAAATCTACTCCATCGTTACCGATTTATACCACAGCAATCCTTCGCGGATGCGAGACTGGATTTCGCAACCCCGTTCTACAGGTTATGAAAGTCTGCATCTCACCGTTCTGGGACCCGACAAAAAATGGATCGAAGTTCAGATCAGGTCTGAAAGAATGGATGATATTGCAGAAAAAGGAGTTGCCGCACATTACAAATACAAAGAGGGATTTAATAAAAGCTCCGATGAGCGGAATTTTGAACAGTGGGTCACTGAAATACGTGAAGTTCTTGAGAGTCAGCAGTCCCTTTCAACCTCGGAACTTTTAGATAATATCAAACTCAATCTGTACTCAAAAGAGGTTTTTGTATTTACGCCGAAAGGGGAGATTAAGATTCTGCCCATCGGTTCAACTGCATTAGATTTTGCCTTTTCCGTGCATTCCGATCTTGGAACAAAGTGTCTCGGAGCAAAAGTGAACGGCAAACTCGTCCCGATTTCTTATGTGTTGCAGAACGGAGACCAGCTGGATATTCTTTCTTCTCAGAACCAGAAACCGAAATCCGACTGGCTCGATTTCGTCATCACTTCCAAAGCCAAATCAAAGATCAAAGCCATCCTGAATTCGGAAAAGAACCATTTGGTGGAAGAAGGGAAAGAGATCCTGCAGCGAAAAATGCGGCACGCGAAACTGAACTTCAATGATGATGAAATCAATAAAATGCAGAAGTTCTTCAATCTCAAAACCTCACAGGAACTTTTTCTGAGTTTTCAGAACGGTAATCTGGACATTGGAGACATAAAAAAATATACCGAAGGCAAAGGTATTTTCGGAAACCTGCTGCAGCGTTTCAGAAAATCACCGAATAAAAATGAGGTCTTCACCGAAGTGCCGGAAACGGATCTCAACATGATCGTATTCGGGAAAGAAGAAGAAAAACTCAACTATTCCTACGCAAAATGCTGTACCGTGATTCCGGGAGATAAGATTTTTGGCTTTATCACGATTTCAGACGGCATCAAGGTGCATAACGAAAGCTGTCCGAATGCCATTAACCTCCGTGCGCAGTATGATTATCGGGTAATGCCGGCAAAATGGGTGAATGAGGAAAGCTTCAAAAACCGTGTGAAAATTGAAATTGAGGGTCTGGACCGCATGGGAATGATCAATGATATCACACAAGTCATCAGCAACTCCATGAGTATCGATATGAAGAGTATGACAATTGAATCCAATGACGGAATCTTCACCGGAACCATTAATCTTGAAGTAAAAAACAAAAATCAGCTTGAAGAAACCTTCAAACAGCTCACAACCATTAACGGAGTTTCCAAAGTAAAACGTTTATAAAAATTTTAAAATGACCATCACTCAGTATTTCAGAAACTTTTTTCACAGTTCGCAGTCGTCGGGTATTTTACTCATCGTGTGTGTGCTTATTTCCCTTTTGATTGCCAATTCTTCCTGGGCAGAAGGCTTTCAGAATCTTCTCGATCAAAAGATCGGAACCGACGTTTTTCAGCTGAACTATTCCGTAAGCGTCTGGATTAATGATGGCTTAATGGCCGTATTTTTTCTGCTGGTGGGCCTCGAAATCAAGCGGGAAATTTTGGAAGGGGAACTTTCCAGCTTCCAGAATGCATCGCTTCCGGTAGTGGCTGCCGTTGGCGGAATGCTGTTTCCGGCGCTTATTTTTTATCTTTTCAACCAGGGAACCGATTATATTCATGGCTGGGCAATCCCGATGGCTACCGACATTGCCTTTTCACTTGCCATCATCTCGATGTTGGGAAAAATGGTACCGCTTTCGTTAAAGATTTTTCTTGCAGCACTCGCCATTGTTGATGATTTGGGAGCGATTGTGGTGATCGGCATTTTTTATACCGATCAGATCCACTGGGAATACATGGGTTTAAGTGGCGCAATGGTACTGGTTCTGATCGCCCTGAATTATTTCAATGCGAAACGCCAGTTTTTTTATATCATTCCCGGAATTTTTCTCTGGTATTTTATGCACCATTCGGGAGTACACGCTACGATTGCCGGAGTGCTGCTGGCTTTTACGGTGCCGACCAACAAATCGACGACCGAAATTTCCCCACTCGAAAAGATGGAAGGAGAACTTCATTTTCCGGTGAACTTTCTAATCATGCCTGTGTTTGCACTTGCAAATACCAATATCACCTTTCAGTCAGGGATGGTGGACGGGCTTTTTACGACCTTCGGATATGGAATCATCTTTGGTTTGGTAGTCGGAAAGATTGTGGGAATTAACCTCTTTTCTTATATCTTCATCCGGCTCAAAATCAGCAGTCTTCCGTATAAAAGTAACTGGACACAAATGTTGGGGGCCGGTTTGCTGGCGGGAATCGGTTTCACCATGTCGATTTTCATTGCACTGCTTTCCTTCAAAGACAATGCGGAGATTCAGGTAGAGGCGAAATTTGCCATTCTGGTGGCTTCCGCAATTGCAGGATTTTCAGGTTACGCCCTTCTGCGGTATGCTGCTAAGGACAAGACTATACTCGAGGCTGATGAATAAAATTTAGCGCTCCACTGTAATGGTGTGGGAATCGTCGGTATTTTCGGGTTCCTCTACTAAATCGGGTTTAAAATTGCGGATGTTTGCCCTGATTTCATCAGCGATAATCTTATCTACGCGTACTTTTTTAATGGCTATATTCAGTTCATTCCCTAAAAGGATGAGAATAATATTTATGTTTACCCAAACCATCAAAAGCATGATGGATCCAATGGATCCGTAAAGCACGTTATAGCGGGCAAAATTCCGCACATATATCGCGAAGATGTACGTCAGCAGTACAAATAGTATCGTAGTGAGAATAGCACCGGGAAAAGACTGTTTCCATGACGTAATTTTCAGACATCCTACCCAGTAAAACAATGATAGCAGGAGAAAATAGAAAATTGGAAAGGAAATAAAACTGATGATGCTCGTGAGGTTTTTAACAAACCAAGATATATTTGCCGGCGGCTTAAAAAGTTTCAGCACCACCTCGCTGTAATACACCCCAAGTAAAGAGCCAATAATTAAGGCTATAAAGGCAATAGTGATCAGAAAAGCGACAAAATACTCCTTTATGGTACCTCTTTTTAAGTCGGTATTCAGATTAAACCCGTTGATCAGGGAATGGGTTCCGTCCGTTGCGACAATCAGTGCGAAAAGAATCGTAAGGGTGCTGATATTGCTGATGTTCGGAATGATGGAAGTCTGGATATAGCTCGAAACATCTTTCTGGATGTGTGACGGAAAGATATTTCCCATGAGCACATCAAAGATATACACCTGAAGTTCGTCATAATGTGGCAGGTAGGGCAGCAACGACAGCAGGAAAAGAATAAAAGGGAACAGACTCAGAAAAAAGCTCCATGAAATACTTGCGGCCATTCGGCCGATCTGCATCCTGAATACGCCCTGTCCGTAAATTTCGAACATCTCCCAGAGAGAGATACCGAGAACGGGAATATGAATCTGATCGAGGTACGCGTGAATTTTCAGGAGGAACTGAGGGGTCTTTATCGCCATTCATCTATATTTGCAGAACAAAGATAAGAAATGAGAATCAATTTGGTGTGCATCGGAAAAACGGATGATAAAGAAATCTCACAGCGGGTCAGCTATTACCGCAGCCGTCTGCCGAAACACTGGAACTTCGAGATCACTGAAATTCCTGACGTCAAGCAAGCGAAAAACCTCTCTCCTGAACTGCTGAAAAAAGAAGAAGGCAAACTCCTCCTGCAGACCTGCGAGAATTCTGATCTTATCGTTCTTCTCGACGAAAAGGGCAAACAGTACACCAGCCGCGAATTCGCAGGAAAAATAGAGCACTGGATGAATTCATCCGTAAAAAAAGTAGCATTTTTTATCGGCGGCGCCTATGGTTTTTCTGAAGAGATTTACGAAAGGGCAAATGAAAAGATGTCGCTCTCCAAAATGACTTTTACCCACCAGATGATCAGACTCTTTTTTACAGAACAGGTTTACCGCGCCGACCAGATTTTACAGGGGAAACCCTATCACAACGACTGATGAGTTATTTCGGCTCACATTTTTTGTAGAGTTCCGTAAGCTGACCTTTTTCAAAACCCACTGCTACAGCTTTGTCCAGATTTGCGCAGGCTTCATGATCCTTTTTACCCATATCGAACAGAATGAGGGCTTTCGTGACATACGCATGAGAAAATTTCGCATCCAGTGCGATGGCCTTGTTTACGTCAGCGAGTGCTTCTTTGTTTTTTTTCAGTTTCAAATACACATCAGCGCGGCTGTTGTAGAGCAGAGATTCGGGTTTCTCAGAAATCAGCTGATTGAAATCTTTCAGAGAACCTTCCAGGTCACCTTTTTTCTTTTTGAGATTAGCAAGATTCGTTCGGGCGAAGATGTTTTCCGGTGCAAACGTCAGAATCGTATTCAGATCTTTTTCCGCCAGATCTTTGTTGCCCTGGTCTTCATATACTTTGGAGCGCGTCAGATAAAGGTCCGAATTTTCGGCATCCAGCTGAAGCCCTTTGTTCAGATATTCCAACGCTTTGCCCTTGCTCCCTTTCTGGGCATGCAGGGCGCCGAGGTTGAGGTATGAGGTCACCGATGCGGGATCGAAAATCAATGCCTGCTCATACGATTTAAACGCCAGAGAAGTTTTCCCGAGCCGTCGCTGTGCTGTACCGAGGCTGTTGTAATAATTTGATTTGAATTTCTGGATCTGTTCTTTTTCGGCGAGGGCTTTGTACTGCATCTCGGCACATTTGAAGTCCCCTTTTTTAAAACATTCCTCTGCGGTTTTCACCTGATCCTGGGCATTTCCTGCTGCATACAAAAACATAAAAGAAAGAAGATAGAGTTGCTTTTTCATAACGTTTTATTTTGCTTGTTAATGACTTTCAGCGTAAGATTCGAGAAAAGACCGCCCAGAAGGAAGCCCATGGCTGCTCCCATTAAAACATCGAGCGGGAAATGCACTCCCAGATAAATCCGGCTGTAGGCTACCACCGCCGCCCAGACAAATAGGAAGTACGGAAGCCAGCGGTATTTTCCGTTAAAGAGAAAAGTGAGAAAACTGGCAATAAAAAAGGTATTCGAGGCGTGCGAAGAATAAAAACCGAAAGATCCGCCGCAGTGTACCTCGCGCATCAGATGCTCCAGTGCAGGATCGTGGCAGGGTCTGAGCCTGGCTATCCCGTACTTGAAGACTCCGGCAAGCTGATCCGAGACCGTAATCCCAATGGCAATAAAAATAAGGATGAATATGATGGATTTTGGTTTGAATTTCCTGATCAGAAGGTAGAGGAATATGACGTAGAGCGGAATCCAGAACCACTTTCCCGACATGAGGATCCAGAACGGATCAAAAGCTTCACTTCCCAGTTTGTTGAGAAAGAGAAATGCCTGTTGGTCTGCCTGAATGATTTCCTCCATTATATTCAGCGGGTTACAGGTCCTTCGTGTTCCTCGTTTTCTGCGAGGTTGATCTTAGGGGTTACCGGTTCCACAGCAGTATTTTTCCGGGCGGCATCCTCTGCCTGAAAATCCATCGCCGACTGTTTCACCTTTTCGATCTCCTTCTTGATTTCAGAGAGTGGGTTGTCGGTCTCCTTCAGGATTTCGGTTTTTACATCTTCCATGGCACCGCGCATCTTGCGGATGCCCTGCCCCATGTCGCGGGCAATCTGCGGCAGTTTATCGGGTCCGAAGAGCACAACAATTGCCACGGCAACCAAAAGCATTTCGCCTATACTTAATTCCATACTGCAATATTACAAAAGAATTTTAATTTGAGAATGGGTTAATTTGATAATGTGTTGATGAATTATGAGTTATTAGTTATGAATTATGAGTTAATGGGAGGATTAGATAATGAGTTGATGTGCTGTTAGCGATTGTAGCATTTGCGGCAGATTTTGTGACATTTGTGTTTAAAAAAAGCATCTAAAACACTAATGTCACTAATTCTTCATGAATAACACCAACTCTCCCCAAAACTTACAACTTCCCGCTTCCATTACCCAGCTTCCATCCCTCGTATTTCGCACTTCTAACTTCTAATTTCTCAATTCTCCCTTCCTGCTCTTCTCACCAGTTTATATCCATCAAACCAGAATACGGAGAGCACTGCTGCAGATAAAGCCGTCAGCATCTGCTCTAAACTCAGGGCATTCATCATGAAAAAAGAAGCGACAGGCCTGAAGTACAGCATCAGCATGAGCAGAAATAACGTGATGCCGGTGATGTATACCAACAAGTTGTTCTTATTCCGGAATGTTTCAAGGGTCGTGTAATAGAATGAGCGGTTGGCCAGACTCAGGAAGATGTTGGCGAAGATCAGGGTGGTAAAGACCATCGAACGCACCGTTTCCTCGTCTCCACCGCTTCGGTAGGTGAGCTGATAGACGAAAAGTACGCCTGCAGTGATTATGAGCCCCTGAACAATGCTAATGCCCAGTTCTTTGAAATTCAGGAAAGTCTCCGTCATCGGGCGGGGCTTTTTCTGCATCGTATTCCGTTCCATAGGTTCGTTTTCATAGACGATGGAACACGTAGGGCCCATCACGAGCTCGAGGAAGATCACATGCAGCGGCGTAAAGATCTGCGGGAATGCCCAGCCCAGAAAGAGCGGCAGCGAGACCGTGAGGATAATGGGTATATGAATCGAAATAATATACTGCACCGCTTTTTTGATATTCGTGTAAATCCTGCGGCCGGAAGCAATGGCGGTGACAAGGTTTCCGAGATCATCGTTGGTCAAGACGACTGCAGCAGCGGCCTTTGCCATTTCGGTTCCTTTTTTTCCCATGGCGACGCCAATGTGTGAGGCTTTCAGGGCAGGACCGTCGTTTACACCATCGCCGAGCATGGCCACCACTTCCCCATTCTTTTTCAGGGCATTGATGACTGCAAGTTTTGCTTCCGGGAACATTCTCGTAAACAGGGTCTTTTCAACAGAGACTTTCTGCAGCTCCTTTTCACTGAGGAGTGCAATTTCAGTTCCGCCTATGGCTTCATCAGCGTTCATAATGCCCGCTTTTGCAGCAATGGTTTTTGTGGTTTCCGCATTGTCGCCCGTAATGACTTTTACTTTAATCGCCGCTTCACGGATCTGTCTAAACACTTCTTCGATGCCCGCTTTGGGAGGATCATAAAAAACGACGAAGCCGAGAAAATCAAAGCGGAAGTCCTGCTGCTTTTCCGGGAAGTCGTTGCCTTCAAAGGTGGTTTTTCCAACACCCAGCACGCGGTAGCCCTCCTTCCCGAAGTCGGTTACCCTTTTTTTAAGGACTTCTTTCTGAGTTGCGTCGAGTGTTGAAACGTTCAGGATGGCTTCCGGAGCGCCTTTCACAGCAATAATGCGTTCTTTCTTTTCGTTTTCAAAAAGATGGGTCATCATGGGCGGTTTCCCTTCCAGCGGGTATTCGTGCACCATCATGTACTGTTTCCTCAAATCCTTTGACTGCGTCTTGGAGTAAGTGGCATGAAGGGTTTTCTCCATCGGATCGAAAGGCACGGGTTCGCTTGCCCACATCGCGTAGGTCAGGAGTTCGGAAAGCCTGGGGTCGGCAAAGTCATTTTCCTGAAAGACAGTATCGGATTGAAAGTCATAGACCACATTCAGTTTCATGGAGTTTTCGGTGATCGTGCCGGTTTTGTCGGTGCAGATGACTGTTGTACTCCCAAGTGTTTCAACGACGGAGCTTTTCTTGATGATGATGCCCTCCCGCATAAGCTTCCAGGCGCCTAAGGCCATAAACGTTGTAAACGCGACCGGTATCTCTTCCGGCAGGATCGACATGGCGAGGGTTAATCCATTCAGCAGGCTTTCGATAAGGTCTCTGGTCTGTATATATTTGAAGATGCATACGAGCAGAAAGACCACGATGCCGATGAGGGCCATATTCCGCACAAAGCGCTGAATCTGAAGCTGGAGCGGTGACTTTTCTTCCTTCAGGTTCCGGAGTGAGGTTCCTATTTTGCCGAGCCGCGTTTCCTTTCCGGTTTTCTGCACTTCAAACACCGCCAGACCCGAAACCGTCAGCGTGCCGCTGAACACAGAAGCGTCGTCGGAACTTTTGTCCTTGAAGACCGAGAAGCTTTCCCCCGTCAGGGAAGATTCGTTAACTGAGAAATCATTGCTGTGAAGGATGATCCCATCGGCGTTGATCATCTTTCCCTCTTCGGTAATACAGAGATCCCCGACCACGAGTTCGTGGGTAGGAATATCCTGTACCTGTCCGGCGCGCAGGACGCGGCTTAAAGGTTCATTGAGTTTTTCCAGTTCCTCCAAAGCTTTGCGGCTGCGGCTGTCCTGATAGAAAGAAATCCCCGAGACCGCCACAATTGCCGTGAACATAAAGGCCGCCTCGCTGTAATCGCCTACCGCCAGGTAAATCAGGGTGATCACGATGAGCAGAATGAGCATCGGTTCTTTAAGGATGTCGAGAAGAAGGGTAATCCAGGTTCGGCGGCTCTCCTGCTCCATTCTGTTCTCGCCGAATTGGGTTCTTGATGCGCTGACTTCAGCCTCCGTAAGGCCGTGCAGATGTCCGGGAATGCGGTAATCCATGACGTAGGTGGTTAAGGAGGATAAAGATAAGGAAATTGGGGGAGAGTTGCGGGATTCGGGGTGCGGGATTCGGGGTACGAGGTGCGAGGGATGTGGTGATGTGGTAATGTGGTGATGAGTTGGATTGCTTCGTCGGCGTTCCGCCTTCTCGCAATGGCGGTGCGGGATTATCGCCTATCGCTTAAAGCGTACAGCATAAAGCCTACTGCCTGCCGCCATCGTAATTCGCACTTCTCACTTCCCTTTTCCGGAACACAAAAAACACCATCACCGCGCTGATGAGCATGAGGATAAAAGCCAGGAAGAAGGGGGCGCCGGGGAATTTAAAGGGCGCATCGTCGTGGGTGAAATAGTAGAAGGTGTTCGTCATGAGCGGCGGGCCCACGATGGCCGTGAGGCTGATGAGACTCGCGAGCGCGCCCTGGAGTTCGCCCTGCTCGTTCTTCGGGACTTCGGCGGAGATCACCGACTGCAGCGCCGGACCTGCGATGCCGCCCAGTCCGTACGGGATCAGGAAGGCAAACATCATCCAGCTTTCGGTGGCAAAGGCAAAAAGGACCATACCGAGGGCGTAGAGCAAGAGTCCGTAGAAGATGCTTTTCTCGTTGCCGATCTTCGGCTGGATGAGGCGGATCAGGTAGCCCTGCACGAGCGCGGCCATAAAGCCCGAGACGCCCAGGGAAATACCGACGAGCGTTTCCGTCCATTTGAATTTATACATCGTGAAGAAGGTCCAGTTCGTCTGTACCGCGTGGCCGGCAATGTAGACGAAGATGAGTGCGGCGATGAGTCCGAGGATCTGCGGGTATTTTCGGAGCTGCAACAGGGAGCCGACGGGATTGGCGCGCTTCCAGTTGAAGGGGCGGCGGTGGGCTTTGTCGAGGCTTTCGGGGAGGATGAACCAGCCGTAGAGGAAATTCACAAGGCAGAGCGCAGAGGCTGCATAAAAAGGGACGCGCGCGCCATACTGGCCCAGTACCCCACCGATCACAGGACCGATGATAAAGCCGAGACCAAAGGCGGCACCGATCATGCCGAAATTCTTTGCACGGTCCTCATCGGTAGAAATGTCGGCGATATAGGCACTTGCCGTGGTAATGCTCGCCCCGGTGATTCCGGAGAAGATGCGTCCGACAAAGAGCCAGAATATCGTAGGCGCAAGCGCCTGGAGGAGGAAATTCAGGGAAAACCCGAGAAGGGAGAACAGGATAATGGGCCTGCGCCCGATCTTGTCGCTGAGTCCGCCCAGTACTGAGGCGAAGACGAACTGCATGGCGGCATACACAAAACTGAGCCACCCGCCGTACTGCGAAGCCACACTGAGGTCGGAATTATGGATGAGTTCCTGGATGAGTTTGGGCACCACGGGAATCACAATGCCCCACCCGGTAATATCGATGAGTAAGGTGATGAAGATAAAGCCTATGGCCGCGGATTTTTGGTTTTTTTTCACAAAGACGAAGGTAAGAAAAATGGCCACGCGTCGGAAAAAAGCAGGTGAAATTCTTGATAAAAAAATGATTATTCTACCGTGACCCCCAGAAAGACTGCTCTAACGGGAAAGTACTGTAGAAGTATCCTGGGAGTTGACCCGAAGTATGTATGGGTCAACTATGGGCCAATTATGGGTCAACCTCCAGTAACCGTTTTTCAAAAGGCGATTGCAAAGAATTAACAGGGAGAAAAATGCCATTTCGAAGAAGAAAGAAAGGCAGGTAAACTGCTGAATGTAAATGCTTTGTAAATATAAAAATTTACATTGAAATCTGCAATTATTTTCCTTTTTTTTATACATTTGAATGATTATTCGTTCTTAAAATCACGGCTATGGGAAAAGTAAAAGCCATATTCAAACTGAGCGGAAAGGTGGGCGATTACGTATTTTATAAGATGAACGGAAAGCAGGTGGTGCGGAAGGCGGCAGCGAAGAAAAAAGGCCCGAAAACCGCTGCACAGGAAAATTCAGCACACCTTCCCAGTGAATTCGGGGAAGCTTCCACTGATGGGAAGACGCTGCGCACGGCGCTTGCCGAGGAATGCAGCGGGCTCAAAGACCGGCAACTCTATTACCGAGTGGCAAAGCTTATGGTTGCCCTGAAATCTGAAGATCCTGCCCCAAAATCAGAACGAACCGCGGCAGGCGGGATGGCGACGGCGGCAGGCCGGGAAATTTTCAGCAGTTTCAGTTTTCAGAAAAAGCCGGAAAATTTCCCGAGACTTTTTGGAGCAGAGCGACAGAACTGCGGCATTTCCCTTCAGCTCTCCGCTGCCGGAACTTCCAAGATTGCCATCACCGAAGTACAGATCCATTTCAAAACCAAAAAATTCAGACGGCAGGTGCATCCATTACCCGTTCCAAACGCTTCCGGTGATTTGGTTCTGAGCAAAACCTTCCGGCCAAAAAAAGGCTTTACGGAACTTCTGATGATCTCCGGAGATGGGTTTCTGCAGGGGGTCGTAGTGGAATGCCAATCAGATTGAGCGAAACCTGAGCCAGATCATTTCTTTTCGTGGTGCTCACCCAATGAAATATCACACAGATCAGGAATGAATTTTCCTTTCGTATTTTCCATCACACACAACTCAATTTATATATTAAACACAAGTATAAAATTTTTACAATATCTTGACCATCAAGCAAAAGAGTTTTATTGAGTACTTAAGAATATGCGTATATTTGGAGTTAGTGGCAAGCTTACGACGACAAACCTAAACGGAAAATGACTGAAGAAGAAATAAAATATTCAATATAAACTGTTGAACCTAAAATCAGTAATTGGGACAAATTTTCACATTACTGAATAGTTCGATTTTTATTCATTATTCCAACGATGTTTTTATTTTTTCACATTAAAGAATATTTACAAGGAACTCCAAAACCTATGAAAGAAGGGGAAATTTGGTGTATAATCGTTCCCGTAATACTTGCATATTTGTTTTAAAATCGACATTCATATCACATTTAAAATATAAATCAAATGTCAAAATCAAAACCAATTACCACGACGCTGTTTAACTTCAAAACATTTCGTTCACCTGACAAAATCGAATTTACTGAAAAAAGTAAATTCTTTATTCATCACCCAGACATTTCAAAGAGCAAATTCAACCGATGTCCATTACCAAATCTAAAGGACACACCCAAGCAAAATACATTGACTGAATTTATCGGGAGTTTTAAACCTGCAAACAGTTATAAAGAAATTAGAGCAATTAATCCTGCACTTTATGACTATTCTTGCTTATTAATGCAACAAAAGAAAAATGATAGTTCAAAAAAACAACTAAATGCCAAATTGCCTACTCCACTAAAAGAAGGAGAACTCATTAAAATTTGGGACGAATTAGGTGTTCAAATCGCAACACAAAAATCAAAAACAGTAAGACAAGCTTGTATTCAGTTAATTATTACACAGCACTATTTACATAATAATAAGACACTTGATTTAAGTGATATTTCGAAGTTGACCATTGTAATACCCGAAATAGTGATCAACTGTTTTAAGCCTTGGTATTTTTCAGAATGTGGTGGTAAATTATTTGGTGTTCACAATTTAGGTATTCAGGAATACAGAAGGGTTGAACAAACTTTGTGTTGTTATGTTCCTGGAGAGATTTCTCACATAGAGAATATTATGGCCAAAGAGTACAAAGAAAAAAGCACAAGGAACTTATTAAGAACTGAATACAGTACAGAGTCTACAACCGAAACTGAAATAGAAAATCTTAGTGACACGACCACAGCTGACCGAAACGAAATAAGTTCTGAAATAGCCAAAGAACTACAAAAAGATAAATCTTTTAATATTAGTGGTTCGGTAACATATTCCAAGGATTCAAAAGTTTATGGAAACATAGCTGCCAATGTAAGTTCGGGTTATACAAGCAATAACTCTTCTTCACTTTCTAATACAGAAGCAAAAAACTATTCAAAAGAAATTACCGAAAGGGCTTTAGAAAGAGTAGTTCAAAAAACCACTGAAAAGAGAACTTATAGAATGATAAAGGAGTATGAAGAAAATAATAAGCATGGTTTTGATAACAGAAGTGGCGGAACACATGTAACGGGAGTTTACAGATGGGTTGATAAAATTTATGACAATCAATTGGTAAATTATGGCAAACGATTAATGTTTGAAGCTGACTTGCCCCACCCAGCATTATTTTATAAAAAAGCTCTTGAATGGAAAGCAAAAAAGCAAGATGATATTAAAACTCCTTTAACACCGCCTAAAACATTAGATGAATTTGGTATAAAAGGAACTTCTGCTGTTAATGCAGAGAACGCTCAAAATGCCGCCAACTATTTCGGTACAATAGTAGATGCTTTCGAACAAAGAACCCAATACCTTGATGTTTCTTTTCAGAATGATACTTCTCATGACGATCATACCCAAACAGATACACAGAGTAATATCGTAATTCCTGATGGTTTTGTTGCTGACCTTATTGAAGGCACAGGAAGCTTTGAATACAGAGCTGTCTCTGGTTCTTCATATCTAAATTTGGCAATTGGGGGGTATAATGTGTACAGAGGGGATTATAAAGATAATACTGCGAGAACTGACAATTTTAACATCAGCATTGACCCTAATCCTGATTTAGCAGGTTTGATATCTTTCGCAATATCCTATCGAAAAATATTTAAATATAGCGGGACATTGAGAATAAAATGCATTTCTAGTCCAGCCCTTTTCAGTGCATGGCAGAGCGATACTTTTGATGCATTACAAACAGCATATCAAAAGAAATTAGATGAATACAACGAAGAACAAAAATTACAGCAAGCTGCTTTAGAAGGAGAAAAAGACCAAGCTAAAAATGAAAATTACAGCAACCCTGCACTTAACAGATTAATTGAAGAAAGGGAGTTGAAACGAATTTGTATTGAAATGATGAGCAAACCCTATTGCTATGATGTCGGGAAAAATTTTAATGAATGTAAAACTTATAGTTGTACAAATGACTGTGGAGAAAACGAATCAATGGTTCCACAAGTAATACAAAATGAAGAGTTAGAAAAGTATGTAGCTTTCATCAAGTTTTTTGAAACAGCATTCCAATGGGAAATATTCAGTTATATTTTTTACCCCTACTACTATAATCCAAAATGTGAATGGTCAGAATTAATGCAGTTGAAAAATGACGACACAATTTTTGAAGCATTTTTACAAAGTGGCATGGCAAAAGTGTTAGTTCCTGTTCGTCCTCAATACGAAAAAGCAGTAATGCACTATATGGAAACAGGTGAAATATACACAGATGGCGATTTAGTACCTGAAACCGAAGATGACAGATATCTATCTTTATTAACAGAATTGGGCAATCAGGACGAAATAAAAGTAGAAGGAACATGGCAAACAAGAGTGCCATCAACTCTTACTATAATACAAGCCAAGTCTACATACTTTGAAGACGAAAAAGGTTTACCATGTTGCGATAAACAAGAAGATGACGATATAGTTTTTAAAAATGATAAGGATATCACTTTAGAAAGCATTAAGCCTGAATAATTATGGGAAACAGTATTTTTGAATTAACCGACAAGTCCGGATATGACAGCCTATTGGAGGATTAATAAAAAGAACAAAGTATTAGAAGCTAAATAAACAGAACAGTTTGGGCAGAATTTCTGACATATTAGGTTATCAAAGTCCATTTCAGGAAGGAACTATTGGAGATAAGCCATCCTCATGGAAAGGTAAACTCGAAAAGTTACTTTCAGATAACAAAGTATCTAAATTTTACTATCAAAATCACGTTCCTCTTGAATCAGGGTTTAATGGAATAGAAATTTTTTGTGCAGAAAATAACGGAACTTTCTTTTACCAATTTAAACCCATAGTTGGCATACCCTCTTTATCAAATTCAGATAATATTCAATCAACCTTTTTATTCCTAAACAAGATACTAAAAATTGAATTTAATACTGACTTAAAATATTTATCCGAATCTGTAGAGTTATTAGACCAATTTGGCACTCAGCAAATCAGAACTTTATTAACCAATCAAAGGTCAGAATTAAGCGAGTATGAGTACGAACAACTTTATTACGAATTTAAAAAATTAGGCTTAAAATCAGATGGTTCTCTAAAAAAAGAACACATTGATACTTTCAATGAAGCCACTAAAATAATAGAGGAAAAGCTTAAAAACCAATTCTACAAAAACAAAATTTGCATTACTCACAACCTCGTCAATGAAGTTGGGGAAGTTATCGTATCAAAGAATTATTCTACAAAAAATTCTGATAATGGCCCTTGTGAGGTAGAAATTAAAATGTCTCAATTTCCTAATGAGAAGATAAAACAAGAGACAAAAATTAACCCCAACCTCTATAAAGACAAAGTTAAAAAAGTACAAGAAGAAGCTAATGCACGGGGTTTAAATGTAGATGTTGAAAAGCTTAGAAAACAACAAATTGCCGAATTAGAAAACCAAATCAATCAGTACAATTGGTTAGAAATTAAATGGCAGCAAACAGAAGCATATTTTGACGAAACCATAGGTGCTTTTGTAGAAAGCGTCCAAGTCATCCAAAAAGTTGGGGAAAACGTTTGGAAAGATGGTGAAACCCCACAAAGTTTATGGTATTCTAAAAATTCTGAATACAGCGAATGGCCTCAATTTGCCCAAATGAATCCTGCTGTTAATGGAGTTACAGACGGGGTGATAGATGAGATTGTTGGTATTCCAATGGCAATAAAAAGCTGCTATCAACTGGTTACCGACAAGGAAAAGAGAGAGGCGTTTTCCAAAATTTTCACCAAGGATGGTTTTAACCAAATGGTAGATGGTGTAAAACAAGAAGCAGAAGAGACTTTGGACGATTCTGAAAAACTTAGCCATTTTACCAGTAAAACAACCGTAGGTGTTGTATCTACTTTTCTCGGTGTTGGTCTATTTACCAAAGTTGGTAAAATAGATGATTTAATAGGTACAGTAGAAGATGGTATAAAGCTCGGTAACAAATTCGTTAACCCAGGAACTCTAAACAAGCTTGAAGAACTTAAAAAACTGGCTCGTCATCTTGATAACGATAAAGAAATTGACAAACTCGTCAAAGAATTTGGCGAGGCAGATTTTGAAGATAGATTAGATGAGGTTATTGATTTCGCCAAACGGTCTAAAAAACAGCAACGAGAAATAGATTGGCAAAAGGTCAGAAAACTTTTTATTAGAGGTAACAAGTTTAACAAAAAACTCAAAGATTTATGGCCCCCTAAATACAAGTTCCACGAAGTAACAATTGAGCATCCTACACTTAAATACACAAGCGGACCAAATAAGGGTAAACCTGTCCGCTTTCGTCTTGATTCTTATGACCCTGATATTATTTCACGTAAAGCGACTGATTTAGACAATATTCAAATTGACACCTTCAGCTCTTATATTAGTGAGCTTAAAAAGAAATATCCTGTAGGTGCAAAAATTGTTGCCCAAGACCCAGACATAAGAGGACATCAACTAATTGGAAATTTAAAATTGGAAATACCTTCATCAAACCTAAAATCAAAAAAACTTTTAGAGTTTTTGGAGTATGATAAGGTAACTAAAAAATACTATTCAAAAATAGACAAAAACATAGAGGTGTTATTTCATCCTGAATAAAAATTAAAACCTATGATACGAAAATTTGAAAAACAAATATTAAAGAAGATTGACTTTCCTGAAAGATTACTTGACATTAGAGAAAAATTCATAGAAGTTGGAGGTTATACTTGTGATAATAAGACCTTTAAATCTGCATTTTTCCCAACTTATAAATTAAACGATTTAGGTGGCAATTATTATACAATTGAGAAGTTATATAGCGATTATCTTTTCCGATTGTTAATACATAAAACAAGTGGTACCGTTTTAATTTTTTATATTGATGTTTTCAATAATGAAAAAAAGGAACCTATTGGCTTTCGGCAGTACGGAGAAGTCTTTCACGAGTTCCCATTAGATAAAAATAAATACAATGAGAATTTTGGCTTCAACAACTTTGAAGAAATGAAAGAATATTTACAAGATATGATAACCTTATTTGATGATTTTGTGGAGGAGTATATAAACCAACTTAAAGCAGGGGAAACACCATGATTAATGTGGGAAAAACTATTCCTACAAAAACCGGGGGATTGGTCTGACTGAGTGAGAGCTATAAACAAGTTGTGTGTAATTTTCCGCAACAACACTCATAGAAAATGATGAATAAGAAAATCATAAAATACATCTTCGCAATAGTAGTTTTTATTTTGCCAATTTATATTTATTTCAGCACACCTTCTGACACTGACGGAGGACCAATGTTAGCTTATAATTTTCTGTTTTTTTATCCCATATTATTTATTTCAACATTAATTTCCTTTGTTTTAATAATTATTTCTTTAACTAATTTTAAGCATAAGAAAATTGAAAATTTATTAATTCTTTTTTCTACTGTTCCAACAATACTTTTGTTAGTGTTATTTCTAATACATATTAGTAATATCCAAAAACAAATTAAAAATGAAAATTTAAATGAAGAAACCGAGTTAAAAGTATCTACTGAAATGGTTAAATTAAATGATAACTTGACTATTAATCTCGATGGTTATCAGTTTAAAAATGTAAGACGAAAAATAACATTCACTCCCAATAAACAAAAATCTGAAACTTATACTTCAAATCAATTCACACAAGGTAATTATGATTCATTTTTTTTATTTTATAAAGTACATAATGACTCTTTAGAAATATATATTCCAGAAGATGAACCACTATATTATTTGAATGATGGTAATGAGAAATTACCACTAAAAGCAATCCAAATAAAATCTATAAAAATCGATAGTTTAAACAAATCAGGTTTGAAGCAATTTCAATGGAAATAAAAGCTACACATGACATCAGCTTGGCAATATGGCGGTTGAAGTACTTCTATAAAACATTTGTGCAAAGCTCAAACAGCACGAATTCAATTAAATTTTTGCGCTAAATCCGCCACATAGCCAAGCCGCTGTTAGCCGGAATCTGATGTGACCGGCCTTAATTGGCAGTGTTTCTTAGGAGTTTGCTGCAACCGGGGCCAAGCGTAGAGATTTTGTAAGGCGTGACCTGCAGTAAATAAAAAGTCCATTTGATTATTTATATAAGGTTTTTCCTATTTTAGCGAAGCAATAAAGTATCATTATGATCATAGCAATACGCCTACACTATGTTGGCTTTGTATGATTTTATGATACATATAAGCGAGTTGCCACCAATTTGAAAAATGAGCGATATAGAAAATAATAACCTTTATCCAGACGAAGAAACACCCGTGTTAAAACATTACTCTGAATTTGATAGTGTTTTCGTGGGACTTCTTCCGTTTTTCAAGCTTGACAAAGAACATTGCGATACAAACAGTTCAAAAAAAGTAATCTCACTCGAAGAAGCTCGAAAAAAGGATGAGATATTCGAAAAAATTGAGAATTACTCAAATATGACTATTTACTCATCTAATGAGTGCTATCCAACTGATGAAGAAATATCTCAAAACGGAAAAAAAGTACCGTGGAATGAGATAATACAAGGTTCAAAAATAAATGACTACAAGGAACTGAATAAAGCCTTAATGACTTCAATTGGTGCTTTCCATAAGAAACTGGAACGACAAGACCTAATGAAGATTTTAAACCAATATTCAGATAGGAATAACATTTGGCATCCGACAGAAGGCACATTTGACTTCATCACTAAATCTTCAATTTTTGAATTATTGACACTTAATGGAATTGACGAAGTTGTTGTAGAAGACGAATTTTATGAGAACAAGAAAACTATCGACCTGACTAACTCAAACAAAAGGGACTTCTGCGAGAAAATTGATTTTAAAGATTATTACATCTACGACAAAAACAAATCAATACTCTTTGCAATCAGTTGGGACTATTTCTTCTATTTCATTGCGATAAACGAAGAAGTGTTTTCAAAAAAATCAATTGAAACAAATTTTGAAGGTTTTTGGGCTGACGAAAAATGCAGTCATTTATGGACTTGGGAAGAAGGCGAAATTGACAGATTATTGAATGCAAAAACGGAAATAAAAAAGAAAAAAAACTGGTGGCAACAATGGCTATAAGCAATTGGGGCTAAGGTGCTAAACGAAAGTATAAACATAAAACAAAGGTCAGTGCTAAACCGAAAAGTTTGGGCATAACATCCCCAACTGCTCATAGCCTTGACCGTTATAGGCAATTTTTGAAAACCGTACAAAATAAATGACTCCAGAAGAGCAATTAAGAATAGACTCTTGGAATAATTCAATTCAAGCATTTGGTAAAAGTTATATCTTTAGTAAAAGAGCACAGTTTTACAGTAATTGGAATAAATTTTTAGCAGTTTTAGGAATTGTTGTTCCATTGACAATTGGCGCAACTGCTTCTGGATATGGTTTTGATTCAGAAATACTAAAAAATACTATTGCTATTTCAATTCCATTATCAATTATTCAATTAATTATTTCAGCATTTGCTTTGGTAATTAATTGGAATGATAATCTATCATATTCATTAGAAGCTGTTAATGACTATAATTCTCTATCAGATAGTTTTAAAAAACTAGGTAAAACCCCACCAAATAATTTAGAAGAATTTTCAAGAGCATTTGAAATTCTAGAAACTAAATTGAGTTCAAGAACTGATAATGATGCAAAGTATAGTCTTAAAGAGAGAGAACTACGAAAAGGTATGCGTTATGCATTGAGAGAATTCCAAAGACAATGTGTTGGTTGTAATGAAGTTCCTTTATCAATCTCATCTAGTGCTTGTGAGGTTTGCGGAAAATTTGATAGAAGTTTAATACATAAAATTTTATTCCATGGATGAAAAAGTAAAAAGACTATTGAAAGTCTATTCAGAACTTGATTATAATCAGAGAAAAGAAGTTCGAGATTTTATTGAAAATTATGAAAAGAAAGATTTTCAAGAAAAAAGAAGTTTAAATGAGTCATTAAACAAAAGTTTAGGTCCATTAATGACAAATACTTGTGCTTACTGTGGCAAATAGTAACTGCCTATAACAAGGGTAACCGTTGCACAACCTTCCTTTTCAATAAATTCCAGGGAATGACCCTAAAAACCAACCTCTTTTATTCTTCGGTTTCGCTCAGAAACCAGATTTAAGGGAGGTTTTTATTTTTTCGGGTGAAAGTTTCCAG